>JACRMM010000018.1 GCA_016214985.1 Deltaproteobacteria bacterium
CGGTGTCTTCGGGGAGCGCCGGAGGGTCTCCAGGGCTTCTTTGTCGGAGGCAGAGAGTTCGTAGACTTCATGTGTGCGTGCCATGCCGCATGGTACCACACCTTGGCTTTAAAGGTAATAACTAACCGCACAGTACACTAGGCCCGCGCCCTTGCGTGATCGGCCACTTCGCGTGGACTATACGGGGGAAACCGGGGAGGAACCGTTGGGGATTCCTTAGGAAGCAAGACACGCGAGGCCGCCCAATCGGATCTTCTCCGACCGGACGGCCTCGCGGCACTTTCGGGCCAGCACACCCTTGGGACTCTCGACTCTTTGGGCGCGTCCTGTCGGAAGGAACGGATGAGGGCCACGCCAGGAATAGTCAACCGGAAAGGAACCCCTTGCGTTCGTCTGAAACGCCGCCGTGCCCCGCTGGTCGGTCTTCGAGCTCCAAAAAGGGACTCCTCGGCCACCCGCACCTGAGGCGGGAGTCGGATGCGGTAGTGCCCACATCCGGGGGCGACGGCCGATCCTGGCGCAACCTCGAGCCCCCCCGGCGAGAGCACCGGCCTTGCAGAGCCCGAAGTGGCAGTGGGTCCAGGATACGGCTTTGACGGATTAGAGTTTTGAAATGAAGCCTGCCAATGCCGAAATGTCTTCGGCGCTCAGTTTCTCAGCCTGGCGCTCCATCATGGCCTTCTTTTCCCCACCGTAGTTCTTCGCCTTGTAGCCGTTGAGCGCCGTGGTCAAGTCCGCCTCGCTCATGCCCTTGATCGGCTTCCCTATCCCCAAGGCCTTCTTGGCGCCATCGGCACCGTGACAACCCGCGCACTTTTCGTAGAGCGCCTTCCCATCCGCCGCCGAACCGACAGCGGCGAAGCCCAGGGTCAGCGACAAGCACAAGCTCAGGACCATGGACGTTCTCTTCATTGCCGTATCTTCCTTTCCTGGTCTTGTCGTTGGATTCACGTGCATCGATTCGATTTCATCCGAATGTCCCTCAAGCGTTTCGGTCGAGTCACTTCTCTTCTTTGTCCTCGGTCTTGTCAGGGAATAGCTTGGTATCCTTCAACACGCGCCTCGTCTGCTGCCGGTTGACAATCGTTGTAAAACTCAACAACTTCTCCTGGCGAGCCAGTTTGGGGAACGCATCGTTCTTGTACACGTAAATCACCTTTGCGTCGATCAGGAGCATCTCATCCGGAGCCATGAACTCAAAGACGATCTCCTTCGTGGCTCTCGGGGGGATCCGGTTGTCTTCCACCACGCGTGCCGCCTTCAGAAGCACATCCAGATCCGTGGAGAGGGCCTTCCCGTCCTTGTCGGCAAACTTCTTTGAAAGCACTACCTGCTCCTTGTGGA
Organism: Deltaproteobacteria bacterium; assembly: GCA_016214985.1. Lineage (GTDB taxonomy): Bacteria > Desulfobacterota > Deferrisomatia > Deferrisomatales > JACRMM01 > JACRMM01. The sequence goes on from JACRMM010000018.1 coordinate 1,345, forward strand.
CCAGCCGGTTCAGTGCACTGTACGCGGAGAAATCGACGATGACCTTGCGCAGCGGGTTCCCGGTGGGGATCGAGTGTCCGGCCCCCGCGTTGGTGAGCCCAAGCTTCACCTTCATCTTCCCGTACGTCCTCGTTGCGCCGAGGAACTTGATCTCGAGGGCATCGAGCAACTGGACCCGAGAGTGCCCTCCGGGGAACTCGTGAAGATTGATGTTCCGCTTGGTCTTCTGGAACTGTGTCGACACCGTCACTCCAGCCCCCAGGGGCATGTGGCACCCCTGGCAGGCGAGGGCCCCGGCGGTGCTCGCGTACTGGTCCTTCCACTCCGAGTACGTCGTGATGACCGGAAGGCCGTTGGCGTTTGCCATCTCGTGGCATCCGCCGCAGAAATCGCCCTTCTCGAAAAGAGGAGACTGCCGGGTGTCGTGGACCGGCGATTGGGAATCCTTGAAGGGCCCCCGTTTCGCCGCACCCGGCATCACCACGAACGGCCTGGTTGCGCTCTTCGGATCCATCTCCTGCACCGAATGGCAGAAGTCGCAGGTCACGCCTTCCGTCACGACCCCCGATTTCAGGCTCAACTTCGGATTGTAGTAATAGGTCGGGGCGTGGCACTGCAGGCACCGGTTCGTGAGGCGTTTGTCACTTTGAATCTGGCGGTCCCTGAAGGTTGCCTGGAACGCGGGGTCACTCAGCGCCTTTGCGTGCGAGGAGTCTTTCCACATGCCGTAGATGTCGACGTGGCACTGGCCACACTTCGACGCCGAACTGAAGGTTCCGGCGTCGAGGACCATCTTCGAGGGATCGATCTCAGCGCTCCCTTTGGGGGTGCCCTCCGTGACCGCCTTTGCCTCCTCCGGCGACTTGTTCTTGCTCGGCTTGCCCACGACTTTCGTGAAGCTGATCAACTCCTCTTGCCGGTCCAGCTTCGGGAAGGCCTCATTCTGGTACGCATAGCTCACCTTGACGTCGACGAGCACCTTCTCGCTGGGTGCGGCGAACTCGAAAGTGATCTGCTTGGTGCTCCCCGCGGGGATCCGACTGTCTTGGGAAACACGGACCGCGTTCAACAGGATATCGAGATCCGTTGTCAGGGTCTTTCCGTCCTTGTCAGCATACGTCCGAGACAGTATTGACTTCTCCCGGCAGATCAACTTGTTGGTTGCGCTGAACGCGGAGAAGTCGACGATGACCTTTCGCAGGGGATTGCCTGTGGGAAAAGAGTGGCCCGTGCCCTTATTCGTCAAACCTAGTACAACCCTCGTCTTCCCCCTGTCGTGCGTCGCCTCCAGAACCTTGATCTCGAGGGCGTCGAGCAGTTGCGCGCGGGAGCGGCCGCCTGGGAACGAATGCAGGTTGATGCGCCGCTTGATCTTCCGATACTTGGACGAAACCGTGAACCCAGCGGCCAAGGGCATGTGGCATCCCTGGCACGTGGAAGGCGACGCCTTCTTCGAGTACTGATCTCTCCACTCCGAGTAGGTCGTGATGAGGGGCACGCCGTTGACGTTTGCCATCTCGTGACAACCACCGCAGAGTTCTGCGCTCTCGAAAATGGGGGTCTGACGGGTCTCGTGCACCGGCGACTTGGTGTCCTTGAACGGCCCCCTCTTCACCTGACCCCGCACGACATCGAACGGCTTCACTGCATTTCGAAGGTCGAGGCCCTGGATCGAGTGGCAGAAGTCGCAGGTGACGCCCTCACCGGCCACTGCTGATGTCAAGGCCAATTTCGGGTCGTAGTGGGAGGTCGGCGCATGACACTGGATGCAAAGTTTTCTCAGCCGGTCGTTGCCCTGGATCTTTCCATCCATGAAGGTCGCCCGAAAGGTTGCGTTGGTCAGCGCCTTGGAGTGCATCGACTCCTTCCAGTTCGCATAGATGTCGACGTGGCACTGCCCGCAACGAGACGCCAGGTTGAAGTTTCCGGTATCGAGGGTGATCTTCGCGTAGTCGTTCTTCTTCTCAGCCCCGAAGCCTCGCGCCGGCGAGGCAATACCCGCCAAGAGAGCAAGTCCGATCAGCACTTGGTGGTGTCGCATCCTTGGCCTCCCTTGTTTCTGTCGTTCGGTTCACGCCCCGACCCTGCTCTCTCCATTCGTGCCGTTCTACTTCTTCGCCGGTCGTCCCGACCCGGCGTTCAGGTATGCTAGGAGGTCGACCATCTCATTCCCTCCAAACCTCGGCCAGGCGATACGCCTCTCCGCCATCGTCTTCCGCATCTCGAGGCCGTGCTGCCACATGAACTGCGTCATCTGGATGGGGGAGATGCCCTTCTTCTCGCGTTTGAAGTCGCGGCCCGTCCCCCCCCCGGAGTGACAGAGGCTGCAGCTCTTCTTGGAGAAGACGGTCTCGCCCTTGGCGGCGTCCCCCTTCAACTGCGCGAAGCGGAGCGTGAATAGGTAGGCCGTCAGATCGGCCATCTCCTGGGGGCTGATGGCGGTCCACTTCATCCCCGATGATTTCGTCAGCTCGACCATGGCAGGTGCGTGATTCCACATCAGTCCGGCCATCTGGCCGACCGTCTTCGGGTTGCGCGCCAGGGAGTCCAGCGGCGGAGCCCCTGACCGCGGGTGGTCCAAGTGGCACCGGCCGCAACCCCTTTCCTGAAAAGCCCGCTGCCCCCTCTTCGCGTCACCGGGCTGCAGGAGCGACCGCTCCGTCTTCTCGGCGATGCTGTTGGCGTAAGCGATCAAATCGACCATCTCGCTTCCGTCGAAGGTCGGCCAGCGCAACCCCTGGGCGCGCATCCGCTGGTACATGGGGGGCGCGTGGTTCCACATCTTCTGCGCCCAGAGGATTGGGTTGACGTCGGTTCCCAGGCTCCGGAAGTTCGGCCCCACGCTCGTCTCACCGCGCTCCGTCGCGTGGCATTCGTCGCACTTCTTTCGGTGGGCGAGCGCCTCTCCCTGAAGGGGATCGCCGGGCTCGTCCACGAAACGGATGAAGTAGAGGAAGGAGAAGAGGGACCCCATCTCCTCTTCGGTAATGGGGCGAACCGGGATCCCCTTGGAGACCATCCGGCTCCACATGTCGGGGGCGTGATTCCAGAACACGCCGGCCAGTTGCGCTTCCGAGAGGAACTCGGTCTTGGTTCGACCAAGATCGGGCCCGATGCGCTCGCCCTCTCCCCAAACAGCGTGGCACGAGATACAGCGCTTCTCGTTGAACACCTGCCACCCTTGCCGGACCTGTTCGGTCTGCGAAGGGGGCGGCGCCGCGTCGCTCGAAGAGACGGCCCCGAGCGCGACGGACGCAACGCCGAGGCAGAGAAAAATTGTTCGTCGCATGTTCGAGGCTCCTCGGCTCAACTGGTCGCGCCTTCCTCGCCCGGGAGGATGCGTCCCTCGCCCGGAAGCGCTTCTCTGATCCGCCCCTCGACTTCGTGAACGGCAAACTCCCGTCCCTCTCGTACCTCCCAGATGGAGACGATCGGGAAGAACTTCGTGAACAACGCATAGCACAGGATAAAGCCAGCGAAGCAACCGGCGAAGATGGACCACTCGACCCAGGTGCCGGAGTAAGTGCCCCGCTCATAGGGAAGCCGTGGGTTTGCGAGGGTGGGCACCACGATGAGGTAGCGCTCCAGCCACATACCAATGTTCACCGAGATCGACGCAATGACCGTTCCCGTGATCGTCCGCATCCGCGTCGGCGCGAGGAACGCGAAGGGGATCACGAAACAGGTGATGAACATGGTCCAGAACTGCGGCGCGTACCGTCCCCCGACCTTCGCCCACCACACGGCCATGTGGGTCGGCTCGGCGCCGTACCAGGTGGTCACGAACTCCGAAAAGGTGAAGTAGAACCAGAGAAGCGTCATCACCAGGAGCAGGATGCCGAGATTGTTGAAGTGAATCGGCTTGAGGTAGTCCTCGAGGTGGTACGCCTTGCGGAGGATCGCCATCGCCACGATCAGTGCCGCGATCCCCGAGAAGATGGCGCCCGCCACGAAATAGGGACCGAAGATCGCACTATGCCACATGGGCTGTACGGTCATGGCGAAGACGAACGAGACCACGGTGTGCACCGACACGGCGATGGGGACGATGATCACCGCCATGAAGGCGATGAGTTTCTCCAGGATGTGCCACTGTCGTTCGGTACCCCGCCACCCGATGGCGAGCGCAGCGTAGAAGTGCCGCCAGGGCCCTTTGATGCGGTCCCGAACCAGGGCCAGGTCGGGGATGAGGGGCAGATAGAGATAGACGACGCTGCCCGTGAGGTAGATGGTGATGCTCGTGACGTCCCAAAGCAGGGGCGACTGGAAATGCGCAAAACGCAGCACGTTGAGCAATCGGTCGGGGCGCCCGAGGTCGATGAGGATGCTTCCGACGCCGTAGAACAGCACCATCACCGTGATCACCTCCGCCGACCGGGTGATGGGCCTGCGCCACTCGGCTTTGGAGATCCTCAGGATGGCCGAGATCAGCGTGCCAGCGTGGCTGATTCCGACGAAGAAGACGAAGTTCGTGATATAGACTCCCCAATAGACCGACTTGTTGAGCCCGGTGACCCCCAACCCGTAGCGGAACTGATACAGGTAGGCGAACACCCCGAGCGCGACCACCGACAGCAGGGCACCGACGGTCAGGTAGAACCCCTTGCCCGTCTGAAGTATCGGACGAAACAGAACCTCGTCGAGCCCCACCTCGGAGGCGGGTGAGACCACCTCGTTCCTCGTCTTCAAGGTCACGTCGTTCTCCTGTCGCGAACTCACGTCAGTCCCCCTCTCTCAGGTAGATGACCTTCGGCTCGGTGCCCAGGTCCTCGAGCAGCCGCCAGGCGCGAGAGCTCCTCGAGAGAGTCGCGACTTCGCTCGATGGGTCGGCGAGGTCGCCGAAGACAATCGCCCGGGTGGGGCACATCTCGGCACACGCCGGCTGGTACTCCGAGGGCTGCATCTCGCGATTCTCCATGCGAGCCTGCTCCCGCGCCCGTATCAGCCGGTGGTGGCAGAACGAGCACTTCTCGACGACCCCCTTGGGCCGCACCGACACATCGGGGTTCAGAGCGTCCGCCATCTCACCGGGCCACTCGGGCGCGTACCAGTTGAAGTAGCGCACCGTGTAGGGGCACGCCGTCGTACAATAGCGGCAGCCGATACACCGGGCGTGAATTTGGCCGACGATCCCCTCGGGGCTGCGGTATGTGGCGCCCACCGGACACACCTTGATGCACGGAGGGTGGTCGCAATGCAGGCACGGACGCGGGATGGTGGAAGACTTGATGTGGGGGTACTCCCCCTCCGAAATCGTCAACATGTCCATCCAGTGGATGACGCGGCCCATGTCCGACCCCTTCTGGCCCGCGAAGCTGACGTTGTTCTCCTGCATGCACGCGACGACACACCCCTTGCACGCCGTGCACTTGTCCAGGTCGATGACCATGCCCCACTTCGGCATTGCACGCTCCTCAAGCTTTTCGGATTCGCACGCGGGTGGTCTGCCAGTTCGTCATGCCGGCGAGAGCATCGTACGTTCCGGTGACGACCGCAGCCGGCGCGACACCGAACCCCTTCATCCAACGGCCCCCGTCAGCGTGCCCGAGCCCAGAGGCAACCCGGACAGTGCCCGGCTGGATCCCGTGGTCGAACCGGCAGCGCAACCGTACCTTCCCCTTCTCCGACTCGAGCCAGACTTCGTCGCGCTCGACCAGGCGATGGTGTTTCGCCTCCTCCGGGTTGATGTCGAGCCACGTGCTCCAGTATTGCCTCTCCGAACCGCAAATCTCCTGAAGCCAGGGCTGATTCGGGCTCTCCACCTGAGCGAGGTGGGGCAAGGCGTACACGAGCAGAGCCAAGGGGTATTCCCCGTTCTTGCCCTTTGCTTCCGGCGGGACGTAATGGGGCAGGATTCGGCTCTTCTCCTCTTTGGTGATCGCACGGCCGGCCTGAGACCGCCGAAGCCGCGCCCACAGCGTGTTCGGGAAGAACTCGAAGCGACCCGAATCGGTCCGCAGCGACCGACCCCACTCCCTTTGGTAATAGATGGGGTCCCACCACCCGCCGGTCTTTAGGGCCTCGCGCCAGAAACCGGCGCTCGTGTCGTCCAGGCGCGTGCGCCAGCCGATGCGCTCGAGCTGCCGGGTCAGGCTCTCCTGATAGGATGGGCCAAAGGTGTCGCCCGCCTTCAACGCCTCAATCTGGCCGATGTACCCGAAGGCCACATCCTGGAAGCGGCGCCACGGCAGGCTCTGCGCCACGGAACCGCCGCACCGGCGACCGAGGTCGAGAAACACCTCCCCCACGTGTCGCGTGTCGTACCGACGGGGCAGCACCGGTTCGGCGAGGTTGAAGAACGGGAATCCGTCTTGCGTGAAATTCACCCCCGCGTGCCAACTCTCGAGGGCGTGGCTCTCAGGGAGCACGAGGTCGCACAACACGGTTGTGTCGTTGTGGTGGGCCGCGACGCAAACGGAGAACCCGATCGTGCGCAGCACTTCCCGGTACTTCTCCCCGCTCACCTGATCGAATACAGGGTTGGCCCGGTAGAGAAAGAGTGCTTGGACGGCATGGGGAGACCCGGCCAGGATGCGCTCCGGCAATGCGGAAGATGCCGGGTGTCCGTCTCGGAACTGGGTCGTGTTGAGAGAAACGAGCGGGCCCCGGCCCAGGCCCTCCCGCGCCAGGGCGTCGACAACGACTTCGGGAGAAAGGCGGTCCGGGAGCGTCCGGGCCGCCAGAACGCCGCCCGACGCATCGATGTTGCCCACCAGAGCGTTGAGGCTGTGAATGGCCATCTGCGTCTGGAGAGGCTGCGACGAAACCCCCACCTGATCCTGCCAGAGCGCCAGCGGAGCCCGGGAGAGGGCAAACGCGCGGGCCACGCCGACGATCTTCTCCACCGGGGCACCGCTGATTTCGGAGACCTGCGCAGGCTTGTAGTTCTGAAGGATGTGCTCGTGGAAGCCGGGCAGTTCCTCCTGGCCGTCCTGTCGTCTTTCGAAACCCTGGCAGTTGAACGCCACGAAATCGTTCTTGTAGAGGCCCTCCTGCAACATCACGTGTGCGATTCCGAGCGCCACGGCACCCTCCGTGCCGGGCTTGATCGGAATCCAGTCGTCGGCCTTCGATGCCGTGAGGTCCCGGGTGGGAGAGAAGTGAACGAAGCGACCGCGCGGATGCCCTTTGCCGGTCCGGAAATCGGCGAAAGCCTTCCAGGTGCCGATGGGACTGCGCGAGGTCTCCAAGAAAGGCACGTTGAGGGAGAGCAGGTACGACGCGTTCTTGATGTCGAAGATCGGGGCGACGTCCATCCCCTGCATCACCGCCGACGCATTCAACGCTCCGCTCGCCGGATACTGACTCAAGTCCACGTAGTTCGAGGTCCCGAAGGCCTGGCAAAAACGCCGGGCCAAGAGTCCCTCCAGGCCGTTGAACTGGTCGACGACCATGACCAACCCATCGCTCGTTCGCGCGTTCCGAAGCCGCACCAACTTGTCCGCCACCGTCTTGAGGGCCTCGTCCCAGCTCACTGGCTCCCACTGCCCGGAGCCGCGTGCTCCCTTGCGCCGCAGCGGACCCCAGATCCGGTCGGGACTGTAGTACAGTTGGAGGGCGGATATTCCCCGGGCGCACAGAGTGCCGCGGTTGGTGGGGTGCAGCGGATTGCCGCGGAGCTTCTTGATCTTCCCCCCGAGGACCTCGGCGAGCACGCCGCACCCCTGGGGGCACTGGCGACAGACGGACAGGAAGTGGTTCTTGAGGAGCGGGTCGAACGGCTTCCGAATCGGCTCCTGCGCGAACGCCTTCCAAGGCTGGAGAGGAGAGAGCCAGGCCCCCGCGGCACCGGCGCCTACGTTCCTGAGGAAACTCCGACGCGTGATCTTCATGTCGATGTCGGCCTCTTCTGTCTTCTGACTACTTATGACACGCGATGCAGTCGTTCGTCACACCCCGCTTGCGGTGGCAATCCATGCAGAAGTTCATGGTCAGCGCACGAAGGGGACGGGGCGGCGGCTTCGTCGTTGCGGCGATGGGCCCGTGGCACCCCACGCACTCCAGCTTGCCGGCGACCACGTGCCGCCGGTGCGAGTAGTACACGTGATCGGGAACCTCGTAGAGCCGCCTCCAGAGCAGCGGCTTTCCGCTAGCGGCCGCCTTTCGGATCTTCTCCTCCTCCGGCGAAGAGGTGACGGGGTCCGTGTGGCATTCGAGGCACTTCTCGATCCTCGGCAGCCCTGCGAAGGTCTGCGTCATCACGTACTCGTGGCACTCGACGCACGCCAACCCGTTGTTCTCCACGTGGAGCTTGTGATTGAAGGCCACCGGCTGAGAGGTCGACGAGCCAAACCACCCGAAAAGGGCGGATGCCGGACGGGCTCCGAGTACCAGCGCCATCAACGAAACCAGGACAAGCCGTCTCGCCATGCGTTACACCCTCGCTCGAAAAACACCGTTTTTCTCCAGAATACCAAAGATACTGGCAATCCACGGCCTTTCGGTCTGGTCCTCTCGCGGAACGACCCGACGCCTTCGCATCCCATTGCGCGTAATCAAACAGAGTTCTGTCGTGAGAGCAATCTAGCCCCCCACGGTAGGGATTGTCAAATGATAGGCCTACTATTTTTGGTCCAAGTCCGTCCTCTCGGAAAAACCGGTCCGGTAGGCCAAATGCCCAGGCACGGCGACGAGACGTGGGGTAGCGCCCCGCGCATTCGGCCGCGAAAGCGATCGAACCCCGGGGCCGCGAAGTCACCGCGTTTTTCGGCCTTCATGGCCTCTTCCGAGATCGGCGCGTCCTTGGCACCGGGCACCGAGCAGATCTCGTAGACGAAGCGGCCGTGGAGGCGAAGCCGTCAGGCGTCGGCGACGTCGTGAACGACGAAAGTCCGGGTCCACAGACCGGAAACGGTCGTGATGGCTGGCCTGCAGAGGTAGCCCCCGAACGACCGGCCGAAGTCCTCGGGTCTCCAGACGACGCTGGCCCGTTCGGGGTTGAGATCGCCGCATGCGAGGACGTTGTCGGGAGGACTCCCATCGAACGTAATCTGGGGGCTTCTGGGCAACGGAGGGTTCACTGCGGTGGACGAGACTTCTTCTGGTTATCCTGGGTCCTGTGGCGCTGGGAGCCTCCCTCGGATGGGGTCCGACGAACGCCTCGGTCACACCGCAGGTGCCATGGCCGACCCGGGACGTGTCTTCGACCAGCACGACCGCCGTGACTCAGAGCGTGAAGACGTCCGCGTGGTTCGAGACAGTCCAGAGACCGGGGAGGATCCTCCTTCCCGGTTCAAGGAAGAGTTGCGCGCAAAGGCCGTGAGGCCGCGCTGGGCCGGCGGGGGACGAAGGCGAACACCGCCCCTCCTCGAAGGGGATCAGACGGTTGAATCCGCTGTGAGCGCCGCCCTTTTCGACCGCCTTGGCGGACGCGGGCTGCCGTGTCCCCGACAACGCGGCGGACGACGGGAGCGCCGCCGTGACGACGGCAGGTACGGTCCCCGGATCTGGTCGTGGATCAACATCGCGATCTGGAGCGACAGCGTCGAAAGCGAGATCGACGCCACTCTGGAGGTCCCACGAGACGGCCGGACGGCGAAGGAGCCCAGTCCGTCGCCCGCGCGTACCGGCCGCTTGCTACGGGAACGACTTCTTCAATTTCCCGTCACGCTCGTGGCAGTCGACACACTTCTTGTCCTTGTACGGGGAGTGGTCGAAGGGCTCCTTGACCTGGGCCGGCGGAGCCTGGGGAGCCGTCTGGGGAGCCGTCTGGGGAGCCGTCTGGGGAGCCGTCTGGGGAGCGGCTTGGGGAGCGATCTGGGGAGGGTCCACGGCTCTCGCCGGCAGACGGCACAGGGGTAGAGCGAGGAGGGCGCCTGCAACGACCCAAACTGTCTTCTTCATTTTTGTCGAGCTCCACCGATCGAGTTCTTGTTCGGAGATCCTTGTTCCCCAATACCGCGCCCCGACGAAATGGGTACACCGCCAACAGCCTATCAAGAACCCGAGGCTCGGGCCAACCATTTCAGGGCCGGGCCGGAGCCCTGCCCTCCTCCCCTTACCCCTTGAGGCAGGGGTTCCGGGCCGCACTCGTCTCGTCCAGGCGGCCCAGTTTCGTCTTCGCGGGCGCGTCCCTCAGGCGCTGAGGATCGGTCCGGGCCTCTTCCGCGATGGCCCGGCACGCCGCGATGAACTGGTCGATCGTCTCGAGCGACTCGGTCTCCGTGGGCTCGATCATCAGCGCGCCGTGCACGACGAGCGGGAAGTAGATGGTGGGGGGATGGAAGCCGTAGTCCATCAACCGCTTGGCCACGTCCAGGGTTGTGACGCCGTGGTCCGCCAGGCCTTCGTCCGTGAACACGCACTCGTGCATGCAGGGGCGGTCGTAGGCGAGGTGGAACACCCCCTTCAGCTTCTCCCGAAGGTAGTTGGCGTTGAGGACCGCCAGCTGGCTCGCCTTCTTCAGGTCCTCCGGCCCGAGGCTTCGGATATAGCTGTAGGCCCGTACCATTACCCCGAAGTTGCCGCAGAACGCGTGGATCTTGCCTACGGACGCGGGGCGGTCGAAGGCGAGTGCGTAGTTGCCCGCCTCGTCCTTGACGATGCGCGGGACGGGGAGGAACGGCTCGAGGTGCCTCTTGACACAGATCGGCCCGGAGCCGGGCCCGCCGCCACCGTGGGGGGTGGAGAACGTCTTGTGCAGGTTCAGGTGCATGACGTCCACGCCGAGCGTGCCCATCTGCACGATGCCCATGACGGCGTTCAGGTTCGCCCCGTCGCAGTACACCTGTCCCCCCTTCGCGTGAACCAGCTCGGCGATCGCCTTCAAGTCCTCTTCGAAGAGCCCAAGGGTGTTGGGGTTGGTCACCATGATTCCGGCCACGTCTGCGTCCATGACGGCTGCCACGTCCGAGGGCGACAGGATCCCGCGCTCGTTCGACGACACCACGATCGGCTCGAGCCCGCAAAGGGCGGCGCTCGCCGGGTTGGTCCCGTGCGCCGTGTCGGGGACGAGGATCTTGGAGCGACCCTCGCCGCGGCCCTTCAGATACGACCGGATGACCAGGAGGCCGGTGAGCTCGCCGTGGGCGCCGGCCGCGGGCTGGAGGCTCGTGGCGTCCATCCCGGTGATCTCGGCCAGGTAGCTCTCGAGGTCGTGCAGGAGGGCCAGGGCACCCTGGCACAGCTCCGGCGGAAGCAGGGGGTGGGCGCCGGCAAACCCCCGGAGGCCTGCCAACCGTTCGTGCACCTTGGGGTTGTACTTCATGGTGCAGGAGCCGAGGGGATACAGGGAAGAGTCGACCCCGAAATTCCATTGGGAGAGTCGCGTGTAGTGGCGCACGACGTCGACCTCGCTCAGCTCGGGCAGCTCCGGCACGTCCCCCACGAGCGCGCTGTCGATGGGGAACTCCTCCACGTCGCGGCGCGGAAGGGAGAACCCGATTCGCCCTTCCGCCCCCCTTTCCCAGAGAAGGGGCTCGTTGAAGATCAGTCCGGTCGTTCCCAGATTCTCGATCATGGCTGGAGCCCTCGCACCAGGGAGTCCAGATCACGCCTCGTCTTCGTCTCCGTGACACAGAGCAGCCGGCAGTTCGCCAATTCCGGGTAGTCCTCGCCGAAGGAAAGCCCGGGAACGATCCGCCGATCCAGGAGTCGATGGATGGCCGCCTCGGCGTCTCCGCGGAGCTCGACGACGAACTCATTGAACGTCGGGGCTTCAAACCGGATCGCGTGGCCCGTCCGCCGCAACTCCGCCTTGAGGTACTCGGCTTTGTCGTAATTGAGCTTCGCGAGCTGCCTCATCCCCGTCCGTCCCAGGGTCGCCAGGTACATGGCCGCCGCGAGCGCGCACAGGCTCTGGTTCGAGCAGATGTTCGACGTCGCCTTTTCCCGGCGGATGTGCTGCTCGCGCGTGGCCAGGGTGAGGACGTAGCCGGTCCGGCCCCGGCGGTCCACCGTCTTGCCGATCAACCGGCCGGGCATGCTCCGGACATGCTGGGTTCGCGCCGCAAAGACCCCCAGGCAGGGGCCGCCGAAGGACTGCGGAATCCCGAGGCTCTGGCCTTCGCCGCAGACGATGTCTGCTCCGGCGTTCCCGGGGTTCTTCAGCAAACCGTACGCGAGCGCCTCGGTAAACGTGGCGACGAAGAACGCTCCCCGGTCGCGCGCCCGGCCGCCGGCCGCCACGAGGTCCTCGACGCAGCCGAAGAAGTTTGGCGACTGCACCGCCACCGCGGCCAGCCTGTCCATCCCGTCCAAGGCCGCGAGGTCGGTGCGGCCGTCGGCAGCATAAGGCAGCTCCACCAGCTCGCATCCCGCCGGCTCGAGGTACGTCCGGAGCACCCTGCGGTAGGCAGGGTGGACCGCCCGGGAGACCGCGACCCGCTCCCGTCGCGTCACCCTCACCGCCATCAGCACCGCTTCCACCAGCGCCGTGGCTCCGTCGTACAGCGAGGCGTTGGCCACGTCCATGCCCGTGAGCCGGGCGATCAGGGTCTGGTACTCGAAGAGGGCCTGCAGGGTGCCCTGGCTGAGCTCGGGCTGGTACGGCGTGTAGGCCGTAAGAAACTCCGACCGGCTCAGGAGATAGGGGATCGTGGCCGGGATGAAGTGCTCGTAACTGCCCGCCCCCAGGAACACGGTGGCGTCCGGTCCGGCCGCGTTGGCCGCGGCCAGGGCCTCCACCTCGCGGCAGAGCTCCCACTCCGTGAGGGGTTCCGGAAGGCGCAGCGGCCGATCCATCCGGCACTCGGGCGGGACAACGGAGAAGAGCGCGTCGAGCCGGTCCACCCCGACCACCGCGAGCATCTTCGCGATGTCGCCCTGCGTGTGGGGCAGGTACCTCATCGGCTTTGCTCCCTCAACAACGTGCGGTAGCCCTCGCTCGTGAGCAGGGTGTCGAGCTCTCCCACGTCTCGGGGCTTCACGCGGATCATCCATCCCTCGTCGAAGGGGCTCGCGTTTACCCGCTCCGGCGCCCCCTCCAGAGCCCCGTTGATCTCCACGACCTCACCACCCACGGGCATGTACAGCTCCGACACGGCCTTTACGGACTCCACTGCCCCAAACGCCGCCCCCTTCGCGAAGGTCGCTCCGACGCTCGGCAGCTCCACGAACACGACGTCTCCGAGCTGGTCCTGGGCGTAATCGCTGATGCCCACCGTCACCCGGTCTCCCTCGGGCTTCGCCCACTCGTGGGCGTCCGTATACCGGCGATCCTCGGCAACCACCAACTCGTCGACGCGTTTCATCGCTGTCCTCCCTGGACGGTCCGCGGGAAGCGGTGCGGCCGTCGCGGCTGTTCGTTCGACGCCGGGGCACTCTCGTCACCGAAGCATGTCGCGGATCGGAACCCTCGCGGTCCTGGACGGCCGGATGTCGCGAACGATCTCCGCGGGGATCTCTCGCTTCGGGTCCCGGAGTCGGACCACCTCGCCAGGGCCCAGCACCCATCGGACCCGGACGAAACCGCAGGCGAGCCCGTGTGGCACGAAATCGTCGGGGCGGTCGGGGCTCGCCACGCTCCAAATGCGGTCTCCCTGTCGGCCGATCCCCATCTCGGAGACGCAGCTGAGCACGGTGCCGATCGCCTCGCCGCTCGAATCCAGCACCTGGGCCCCGCCGTCGTGCACGGAAACCTTTCGTACGTCGAAACCGACGAACGGGTAGGTGTGCTCGGGGTTCGTCACCCGTTCCAGGGCCGTCCTGCCGACGAAGTCCTTCGAGAATCCCCTCCGGTCGGATGTGTAGGGCAAGGCAAACGACCACGGGTGATGGAGAAACGGCCAGGGGCCGATGTCCTGGTGGGACAGGGGGAGCACGGCGCCGGCGCGGAGGCTGTCGCGGGCCGCCAGGCCGCAGCTCTTCAGATCAAAATCCTTACCGGCTGCGAAGAGCGCCTCCCAGACGCTCACGGCGTGCCGGCCGTCGACGTACAGCTCGAACCCGAATTCCCCGGTGTACCCGGTCCTCGAGAGCAGGACCGGCGTTCCGTCGGTCAGGTGAACCGCCTCGGATCGCGGCGCACCGACACGAAAGTTCCCCTTGAAGGTGAAGTACTCCATGCCCGAGAAGATCTCCTCGGGCTCGGCCAGCACACTGCGCAAGACCTTCGCGGCCGCCGGCCCCTGAACGTCGATCTTTCCCAGCCGATCCGTGAGATCCTCGACCTCCGCCTCGAGAGCCCCGCGGTGGCGGCGGAGGTGCTCCGCGACAGCGGCCCCCATGCCGGCGTTGACGACCGCGAGGTACACCTCAGGGGCAAACGGATAGACGATGGCGTCGTCGAGCACGCCGCCGTCCTCGTGCAGGAAGACCCCGTACAGGCATCGGCCCGGGTCGAGCGGCAGGGCCGGGGCCTCGAGACACGCCCCCAGGTCTCGCGTGTGGCACCGCTGCAGGAGGTCGAACGCCCCCGGCCCGGTCACGAGCAGGGCCGCCATGTGGCTCGTATCGAACAGCCCCACGGCGGTCAGCACGGCCAGGTGCTCGTCGCGAGCGCCCGAGGGGTACCACAGCGGCATCTCGTAGCCGCCGAACTCGGCCATGCTCGCACCGTGGGCCCGATGCCAGGCATTCAAGCTCGTCGTCTTCATCGTCCTCCCCGGGCGGAGCCCGCCCTGCGCGCCAACGAAGGCCACGCCTACCCTCGGCACCGCTCCTCGCCGGCTACGCGCGCGAAGCGGCCCCGAACATGAGCCTCGGCCGCCCGGTAGGACGTCCGCGCCAGCGGCGACGAGGCGACGAAGCCGAACCCCAGCTCTCGGGCCTTGTCCCCGAGCCGGGTAAACGCTTCCGGCGGCAGGTACTCGCGCACCGGCGCGTGATGCTGCGTCGGCTGAAGGTACTGGCCCAACACCAGGATCTCGACGCCGGCGGAGCGCAGGTCGCGCATCGCCGCCTCGACCTCGCCTTCCGTCTCACCGAACCCGAGCAGGATCGAAGACTTGGTGATCCCATCGCAAACGTGCGCCTTGGCCTTTGACAGCACCTCCAGGGATCGCCGGAACCTGAACCGTCCATGCCGCAAGACGGGCGTCAACCGCTCGACGACTTCGAGGTTGTGGGCGAGCACGTCCGGCGCGGCCCCCAGGACCGTCTCCAGGGGTCCCCCCAAGTAGTCCGGCACCAGCAACTCCACCGCGGGAGAGGGGGTCAGCTCCTTCAGGCACCGCACGGTCTCCGCGAACGCGGAGGCGCCCCCGTCGGGCAGGTCATCGCGTGTCACCGAGGTCACGACCACGTAGTCCAGCCCCAGTTCCCGAGCGGCCTGGGCCACCCGCGCACCCTCCGTTTCATCGCCGATCGCGCCCCCAGGGTCTCCGCGGGTCACTGCGCAGAACCCGCACCCTCGCGTACACGTGTCCCCCAGGATCAGGAACGTCGCCGTCCCCGCCCCCCAGCACTCCGCCAGGTTCGGGCACCGGGCGTGCTCGCACACTGTGGTCAGGTTCTGGCGGGCGACCGCGCTCCGCACGGACCGACAGCGCTCCCCCTCCGGAAGGCGGACTCGAAACCAGGGAGGTATTCGCGCGCGGGTTGGTCCCATGATCAAAGCTCCGTGCCTGTCGGCGGCCCCGCCGGGGTCATCGGCTCCCCGCCCTGCACCGTCCTGGCCAAGCGAGAGGCCCCGATGGGGACGCCGCGCTCTGCCCTCCGGTCACGCTTCGCCGACGAGGTCCGCCGCCGGCCGGTCCTTCGCCACCTGGGTCCCGGCCTCCCATCCGAGGGCCAGGGCCTTTCGGTTGGCGTCCTCGGTCCCCGCAGGCACGCGGGCCAGCACCGCGGCCTCCAGTGCCCTGGCCGTGACCACCCCCGTGGCCCCGGCCAGGACCCCCAGGGCCGCGATGTTCGCGAAAAGCTCCCGCTCCAGCGCCTCCCTCACCAGCCGGGTGATGGGTACGGCCAACGCGGCCGAGGTGGGGGGAGCGGGCACGAGATCCGCGTCCACGATGAGCACACCGTCGTCCTTCAGGTCGTGGTAGTACGTGTCGCAGGACTCCTGGGTCATGGCCAGCAGGACGTCGAGCTTCTGGGCCTTGGGGTAGTGGATCGGCTCGTCGCTGATCACGACCTCCGCCTTGCTCGACCCTCCCCGAGCCTCGGGCCCGTAGGACTGGGTCTGACAGACGTACCTGCCGTCGTGGATCCCGGCCGCCTCAGCCAGGATGATCCCTGCCGTGATCAGGCCCTGCCCGCCGGAGCCGGCCAGGCGGATCTCGGTTCG
Source organism: Deltaproteobacteria bacterium (assembly GCA_016214985.1). Classification (GTDB taxonomy): domain Bacteria; phylum Desulfobacterota; class Deferrisomatia; order Deferrisomatales; family JACRMM01; genus JACRMM01. The sequence continues at coordinate 17,510 of JACRMM010000018.1, forward strand.
CATCGCGTCCTCCTTGGGTCGCAGCCTGAGGGGGGAAGTCCCGGAGGCCCGCCGTCGCCACCGCTCTCGCCCGGGCCTTAGCCTCGCCCGACCGCCGCTTGCGCCGCCGCCTGCCGCAGCGCCTCGTAGGCCTGCGTGTACTCGTGCGCCGTCCGCTCCACGAGCACCCCCGTCACGATCCGCCCCGCGCGCTCCTCGGGGCTGAGGCCCTCGGCCTTCTGCACGGGAAGCGCGACCTGCTTTTGCCACTTCATCATCTCTACCGGAGTCCCCGGCCGGTTGCGCCGACCGTAGCAGGTGGGGCAGGCGGCGATCACCTCGACGACCGCAAACCCCGGGTGCACGAAGGCCCGCTGGAGCAGCTGATCGAGCTCGGTGACGTGGTAGCTCGTCGAGCGCGCCACGAACGTGGCGCCCGCGGCAGCCGCGAGCGCGGCGATGTCGAAGGGCTGGTCGAGGCTCCCCAGCGGCGCGGTCGTCGCCCGCGCCCCCTGCGGGGTCGTCGGGCTCTGCTGCCCCCCGGTCATGCCGTAGATGAAGTTGTTGACGATCACGGCCGTCATGTCGAGGTTTCTCCGGCAGGCGTGGATGAAGTGGTTGCCCCCGATGCCTACGGCGTCGCCGTCGCCCATGAGCACGATAGCCTTCAGACCGGGCCGTACGAGCTTGGCGCCCGTGGCGAAGGTCAGGGCGCGGCCGTGCGCCGTGTGCAGCGTGTTGAAGTCCGCGTACACCGGCGCCCGGCTCGAGCACCCGATGCCGCTCGCGAGCAACACCTCGTCCTTCGTCCACCCGGTCCGATCGATGGCCCGGATGAGCGAGCCCAGCACGATCCCGTTGCCGCACCCCGCGCACCAGATAGGGGGGAATTTCTTCGCCGCCCGAAAGTAGTGGCGGATCGTCCCCTGCTTCGGCGCCTCCATCACACCACCTCCCGCAGCGCCCGGGCAATCTCAGCCGGGGTGATCAGTTCCCCGTCCACCCGGCTGAGCTTTCGCACGTCGCACCGGCCCCGGGCGACCCGCAGCACCTCCCGGTAGACCTGGCCCCGGTTCATCTCCGCGACGAGGATCGTCCCGACCTGGTCCACCACGCGCTCGACCGCGGCGCGGGGAAAGGGCCACAGGGTCTGGAGCTCGAGGAGTCCCACGGCCTTGCCCTGCACCCGCAGCCCCTCGACCGCCTGCGCGGCGCTTCGCGCCACGGCACCGTAGGCCAGCACTGCCACCTGGGCGTCCTCGGTCCCGGTGGCGCGCGTCCGGCAGATCTCGCGAAACCCCCGCTCGATCTTGCGGAACAGCCGATCCGTGCCCTCGAGCACCTCCGCCTTCTTCTGGGTGGGGAACCCGCGCCGGTCGTGCACAAGGCCGGTGACATGGTAGCGGTACCCGTCCCCGAAGGCTGCCATGGGCGGCACCCCGGTGTTGGTGTCCTCGTAGGGAATGTACCACTCCGGCGGCATGGTGGGCCGGATCCGCTCGACGCGCTCCACTGCTTCGGCGGCCGGAAGCCGCACCTTCTCCCGCATGTGCCCGACCACCTCGTCCAGGAGCACGATCACGGGGTTTCGGTACTTCTCCGCCAGGTTGAACGCCCGCGCCGTCGTGTCGAAGGCGTCGCGCACCGACGAGGCCGTCAGCACGATGATCGGGTGGTCGCCGTGGGTGCCCCACCGCGCCTGCATCACGTCGCCCTGGGAGGGGCTCGTCGGCAGGCCCGTGGACGGCCCCGCCCGCATCACGTCGACGATCACCACCGGAATCTCGGCGATGCACCCGTAGCCGATGAGCTCCTGCATGAGACTGAACCCGGGACCGGAGGTCGCGGTCATGGCCTTGGCGCCCGCCAGGCTCGCCCCCAGGCACGCGCCGAGGCTCGCGATCTCGTCCTCCATCTGGATGAACGTGCCGCCGGCCGCCGGCAGGCGGACGGCCAGGCCCTCCGCCACCTCGGTCGACGGCGTGATCGGGTACCCGGCGTAGAACGAGCAGCCCACCGCCATTGCCGCCTCCACCACCGCCTCGTTCCCCTGCAGCAACAGCTCCCGCGGCGCTTGGCTCATGACGGCTCCTTCCCTCCGGTCACCGAGATCGCGAAGTCGGGGCACCGAAGCTCGCACAGCCGGCACCCCACGCAGTCCTGCGGCCTGGCCACCACCGGCCTTCCGTCGGGCGCCGCGTCGAACACCGCTTTCGGGCAAAAGGCGATGCAGATGCCACACCGTTTGCACCACGCCTCGTAGATCGTCACCGCCCCCGTGCCGCCCCTGGCCTTCTTTCCCGTGGGCTGCCGCGCACCTTGCTTCGGTGTCATTCAACTCTCTCCCTTGCGGCCGTCCGCCGCTCCCCCCCTCCTCCATCTGACCTCGTTCCCGGGCGACGTCAAGCGCCCCGAAGGACGTCCCCGGCCGATCCGATGCTGCGCGCCGCCGCCTCCCTCTCCGGAGCGCAGACCCCCTCCGCCGCTCGGTTCCGTGCTCTCGCCAGCGGTCGCCTCGCAGCGCCCCTCGCGCCGCAGGGGCCCCGCACCGGCGCCGCGGACCGCGGGGCGCCGGCCGCATGAATCGATCATCGACCGGAAGCGCTCCGGCGGCAAGAGGGTTGCGTGACCACCGGGGAGCGATTCAGGGCGCCGTTGACTCCGGGGAGTCCGCTCCTCTAGAGTAAGCTGTTTCGTAGTGTATTCGTGCCCGCCGTGGGCTCGTCCGGCGCAGAAGGCGACATGGACTGGATTCAGGCTCTCTTATTGGGCGTCGTAGAGGGGGTGACCGAGTACCTCCCGGTCAGCTCCACAGGCCACCTCATCCTGGTGCAACGCCTCCTGGGCATCGGAGGCGGTGAGGCGGCCGACGCCTTCGCCATCTGCATCCAGGCCGGCGCCATCGCCGCCGTCCTGGGGCTCTACCGGGGACGGATCGCCCAGATTCTCCGCGGCCTCCTGGGACGCGACGCCGCGGGACGCCTGCTCCTCGTGAACCTCCTGTATGCGTTCGCGCCGGCCGTGGTCCTGGGCCTCCTTCTGGAAAAGCGGATCAAGGCGCACCTCTTCAACCTTCCGGCCATCACCGCCGCATGGCTCGTCGGCGGGCTCGCGATCCTTGCCGCTTCCCGCTGGGCTCGGAGGGAGGGCCGGGGCGACGGGAAGCCCCTGGAGGAGCTCACCACCGCCGGTGCCCTGACCATCGGGTTCCTCCAGTGCGTGGCCATGTGGCCAGGCACCAGCCGCAGCCTCGTGACCATCCTGGGAGGGCTCCTCGCTGGGCTCGGCGTGGGGCCGGCGGTCGAGTTCAGCTTCCTTCTGGGCGTCGTCACCCTCTCGGCGGCCACAGCCCATGACGTCTGGACCCACGGGGCCGCCATGGTGAGCGCCTACCATTGGCCGAGCCTGCTCGTCGGCTTTGCCGCAGCGACCGTGGCCGCTGCCGCCGCCGTGAAGTGGATGGTCGGGTACCTGCGCCGCCACGGCCTCGCGGTCTTCGGCTGGTACCGAATACTCCTGGCCCTGGGCGCGGGTGGTGCCCTCCTGACGGGAAGGCTCGTCGGATGAAGGGCAAGAGCAGGGAGAAGGCCACGACGGACACCGCGCCGGCCGCCGCGCGGCTCACGGACCGAGTCCGCTCCGAGCTCAAAGGCATCGCCTTGGGCCTCGTATGCGTGTTCCTCCTCCTCGCCCTCGTCTCCCACTCGGTCGGAGACCCGGGGTGGGGAGACACCGGAGCCGGCGGGAGCCCCGCAAACCTGGGCGGCTACGTCGGCGCCTACGTTTCCCGGTTTCTCCTCCAGTTCTTCGGCTACGTGGCGTACCTGCTTCCCCTCGCGATCGGGCTCTACGCCGTGCGGTTCCTCATGCTCAAACCGATCGCGTATCCCGGGTGGGCCGCACTGGGCTATGCCTTTCTGACCCTGACGCTCACCGGGCTCCTCAGCTTCGCCTTCGGGGACACCGCGCCGGGTCGGCCGGGGCAGGTCCTGGCCGGAGGGGGGGTCGGGCTCGTCGTGTCCCAGGGGCTCGCGCGGTACTTCAATCGCGTGGGCGCCGTGCTGATCCTGGGGACGGCCTGTCTTTCTGCGCTCATGTTCACAGTCAACTTCTCGCTGTTCGCATTCTGGGAGGGGCTTCGCCTGGTGGCCCTCGCGATCTCGTCCCGCACCGAGGCAGCGTTCGCCAAGTCGGACCTCGAGTTGGCCGACGACGGGATCCGAACGAGCCGCAAGCGCAAGGCGCCGAAGGAGAAGGTGGGGCCCGAGCCCGACATCGTGTCGGACCGCCGGCCTTCGGAGACACCCCACAAGCCCGTGAAGCCGGTCGCCCAGGAGGCGTTCCCCTTCGCCCTGGAGATCGACGGCTTCCGTCTGCCGCCCCTCGAGCTCCTGGACCCAGTCCCTCCGGGCGAGGGCGGACCGGACAAGGAGAGCCTTCTCGCGGCGTCGCGCCTGCTGGAGAAGAAGCTCCTCGACTTCGGCGTTCAGGGCACCGTGGAGACGGTGCGGCCCGGCCCGGTCATCACCATGTACGAGTTCAAACCGGCCGCCGGCGTCAAGATCAACCGCATCGTGAACCTGGCCGACGACCTGGCCCTGGCCCTGCGTGCGCTTTCGGTGCGGATCGTGGCGCCCATCCCGGGCAAGGATGCGGTGGGGATCGAGGTGCCGAACACCCGGCGCGAGACGGTAACCCTGCGCGACATCCTCTCCGCGGCGCCCTATCAGGAAGCCAAGTCCAAGCTCGCGCTCGCGCTGGGCAAGGACATCGCAGGGAACCCCTTCGTGACCGACCTTTCGAGAGCTCCCCATTTGCTCGTGGCCGGCGCCACGGGATCGGGCAAGAGCGTGGCGGTCCACGCCATGATCGCGAGCCTGCTCTTCCGGGCCACCCCCAAGGACGTGCGGCTGCTCATCGTCGACCCGAAGATGCTCGAGCTCTCGGTGTACAACGACATTCCGCACCTGCTCCTGCCGGTCGTGACCGAGGCCAAGAAGGCGGCCGTGGCGCTTCGCTGGGCGGTCGTGGAGATGGAGCGCCGGTATCGCCTCATGGCCGATGAGGGGGTCCGAAACCTCGCCACGTACAACAAGAAGATCGAGAAACGACTGAAGGACCTGGGCTCTGCGCCACCACCCCTCGACGAGAACGTGGAGCTGCTGCCGTTCATCGTGGTGATCATCGACGAGCTCGCCGACCTCATGATGGTATCGTCCAAGGACGTGGAAGAGTCCATCGCCCGGCTGGCCCAGATGGCCCGGGCCTCGGGGATCCACCTCATCATCGCCACCCAGCGGCCGTCGGTGGACGTCATCACCGGCCTCATCAAAGCGAACTTCCCGGCGCGGATCGCCTTCCAGGTGGCCTCGCGGATCGACTCGCGCACGATCCTCGACTCCATGGGAGCCGAGGCACTGCTCGGCGGAGGCGACATGCTCTTCTTGCCGCCCGGCACCGCCAAGATGGAGCGCCTGCACGGCTCGTTCGTCTCGGAGGAGGAGATCTCCCGCCTGTGCCGGTTCCTGCGGGAGCAGGCCGAGCCCCAGTACGACGAGTCGATCCTGGAGGAGCCCGAAGAATCGACGTTCGAGGATGACCCCGAGTTCGACGAGCTCTACGATCAGGCCATCCAGGTCGTCGCCGAGACGCGACAGGCGTCGGTCTCCATGGTGCAGAGGCGCCTGAAAATCGGGTACAACCGGGCGGCGCGCATGGTGGAGCGGATGGAGCGAGAAGGGGTCGTCGGGCCGTCGCGAGGCGCCAAGCCACGGGAAGTGTACGCCCAGAAGTTGTAGGGCGGGGCGGGCCCCGCCCATGGCGGCCACCCCACGATGCCGGCGGGCACGCCCCGCCCGACGAGGATGCATGAGCTTCCGCAAGACCTTGCCGATCGCCTTGCTCGCCCTGCTCGTCTCGACGAGCTGCCTCGCGGCCAGCGCCAAGTCGCTCCTGGAGGAGCTTCGCCGGACCTACGATTCGACCCGAGACCTGTCCGGCCGGTTCGTCCAGACCTCTCACCTGGCCGCCGCCGGGATGGACCGCGTGGTGACCGGCAAGGTTGTGTTCAAGAAGGGCGGAAAGATGCGCTGGACGTACGAGGGCGACGACCCCCAGGAGATCGTCAGCGACGGCAAGACGCTGTGGATCTACCAGGTCCGGGACCGGAACGCCGTGCGCAAGGATCTGGCCGGGCTTCCGGCCAGCAGCCGGCTCGCCCTGGACCTGCTCTCCGGGTTCGAGGGGGTCGCCGACGCCTTCGACGTGAAAGCCTGCGGGGACGCGTGCCTCGAGCTTCGGCCGAGGGAGAGCCGCGCCGAGCTCACCCGCGTGATGCTCCAGCTGGAGCCCAAGGCAAGGGAGGTCCGGAGCGTCACCACCGAGGACTCCCTGGGCAACCGCACCCGCGTCGACTTGAAGGACCTCCGCTGGAACACGGGCGTCAAGGACGACGTCTTCAACTTCAAGCCGCCCCGGGGCGTCGAGGTGCTCGAGGCCCCGGGAGGCGGGGGATGACCGCGGTGCCGGGCGTGGGACGTCCGAAGCCGGGAGCCTCGTCTCCCGACGCCCGGAAAGGCAACCGTCGATGAGGAAGCTGGGCCTCATCAGCCTCGGCTGCGCCAAGAACCGCGTCGACGCCGAGCATCTCTTGGCCGGGCTCACTCGACGGGGCTTCGAGCTCGTCGAGGACCCCGCCGAGGCGGAGGTCGTCATCGTCAACACCTGCGGCTTCATCCGCGAGGCGGTCGAGGAGAGCGTCGAGGAGATCCTCCAGGCCGCGCTCTTGAAGAAGGACGGCGCGTGCCGGGTCCTGGCCGTGGCCGGTTGCCTGGCCAAGCGCTACCCGGAGATGGCCCCGGAGATGCCCGAAGTCGATCACTTCTTCACCCCGGAGGACCTGCCCCGGATCCCGGAGGTGCTGGGCGCCGCCGCGGGCCTCCCCGACGCGCCGACCTTGCCGGGGCCCCGGTGCGGGCCCGGGCCGGGCCGGATCCTCACCCAGCCGCCTCACACGGCCTACCTCAAGATCGCCGAGGGGTGCTCCAACCGCTGCACCTACTGCACCATCCCGGCGATCCGCGGTCCCTTCCGCTCGCACGCCGAGGACCAACTCGTGGCCGAGGCGCAGGAGCTCGCGGGCCTCGGGGTCGTGGAGCTCAACCTGGTGGCCCAGGACGTGACGTCCTACGGCGGCGATACCCAGGATCCGGCCGCGCTGACCCGTCTGCTGCGCCGGCTCGCGGCCATCGACGGGCTCGCGTGGCTCCGGCTCCTCTACGCCTACCCCGGCCGCCTGCCCGCGGGCCTCGCCGAGCTTCTCGCCGAGGGCGGCAAGCTGCTGCCGTATCTGGACGTCCCGATCCAGCACATCCATCCCCGGATCCTGCGGGCCATGGGCCGCCGGACCTCGGCGGAAGAGGTGGAGGCCCTGCTGGTCGGGCTGCAGGAGACGGTCCCGGGGCTGGTGCTTCGCACCACGACCATCGTCGGGTTCCCCGGGGAGACCGAGGAGGAGTTCGATGCGCTGGTCGCGCTGATTCGGCGGGTCCGCTTCCACCACCTGGGGGCCTTTCTCTACTCCCCCGAGGAGGGGACGCCCGCGGCCCGACTGCGGCCGAGGATCCCCGTGAAGGTCGGGCGACAGCGACTCGATCGACTCCTGGAGGCGCAGGCCGAGATCAGCGAGACCCGAAATCGGGAGTTTCTGGGCCGGACCCTGGACGTCCTGGTGGAAGGCGTCGACGAGGAGGGGGAGGTCGTGGGACGCACCTACGGTCAGGCCCCGGAGGTCGATGGCTTCACCCGCCTCTCGGGCTATGAGGGCGAAATCGAGATCGGCGCCTTCGTTCGCGCCCGGATCACGGGCGCCGACACCTACGACCTGCGGGCGGAGGTGACCGAACGGTGAGGCCTCGGCCCCGAAGCCTCCGGTGGTCTTCCCTCCTCCTGACGGCGCTCGTCCTCTCGGCACCGGCCCGCGCCGCCACCACGACCGAGACCCGCTTCCTGCTCGGCACCGTTGTCACCATCACCCTCTCGGGGCTCTCGGACCCGCGGGCGAAGCCCGCCCTGGACGCCGCCTTCGAGGCGGTGGCCGCCGTGGATCAGGAGATGGCGCGCCGGCCCGGAACCGCCCTCTGGCGGCTGAACGAGGCCGGGGGCGGGGTCGTCTCGCCGGAGCTGGCTGAGGTCCTGGGCGCGTCCCTCGAGTGGGCGCGCAGGACGCGCGGGGCGTTCGACCCGACCGTGGCGCCGCTCCTCGACCTCTGGGACCTCCTGGCCGGCCCCCACCCTCCTCCCTCCCCGGTGGCGCTGCGCGGCGCGCTCGGGCGAGTCGGCTGGGAGCGGGTCCGCTGGAATCCGGCGGAGCGCAGGGTGGACCTCGGGGGCACGGCGCTCGACCTCGGCGGCATTGCCAAGGGGTACGCGCTGGACCGGGCGGCAGCGGCCCTGCGCCGGGCCGGGGTCCGGGACTTTCTCGTCGACGCGGGGGGCGACGTGCTCGTGGCCGGATCGAAGGACGGAACGCCCTGGCGCGTGGGCATCCAGCACCCCAGGGACTCGGACGCCCTGCTTCGGGTGGTCGAGCCGCGCGACGGCGTGCTCCTCACCTCGGGCGACTACCAGCGAGCGTTCTCCTGGCAGGGGGAGACCTTCCACCACCTGCTCGACCCCCGCACCGGCCAGCCGGTGCGTAGCTGTCAGGCGGTGACCGTGTGGGCACCGCGGCCGACCGCGGTTCCTTCGGCCGCCGTCTTCCTGCTCGGGCCGGAGGCCGGCCTCGCACTGCTCGCGTCGATCCCCGGCACCGAGGCGCTGGTGGTCGATGCGCGGGGACAGGTCCGAGAGACCGCGGGCTTCCGCCGGGTCGCGCCGGCGCGCCGTGATAAGGACGCACCGTGAGGGCGCGCGGGGCCTTCACGGCCTGGGACGCGCTCGTCGTAGGGGCGCTGGTGGCGGTCAACCTGTTTCTCCTCCTCCGGCCTTCTCCGGAGCCCGCCGCCCTGGAGGTGAGCTCCGACGCCGGCACCCGGGTCCTCGCCCTGGGACCCCGCCGTCGGGTCGACGTCCCGGGGCCGCTGGGGGTCACCACCGTGGAGCTCGATCCGGCGGGCGCCCGGGTAGTCGCCAGCCCCTGCCCCAACCGGCTGTGCCTGCGGGCGGGGCGAATCTCCCGCCCGGGCCAGGTCGTCGCGTGCGTGCCCAACCGGGTGGCGCTTCGCCTGGTCGGCCCCGACCACCCTCACCGCCGCCGGGAGGCCGTCGATGCCGTCACCCGTTGAACCGCACCAGGACACGGCGCGGCTGGCCCGGCTGGGTCTGCTCATGGCCCTGGCCGGGGTGCTCCAGGCGCTCGAAGGCCTGGTCCCGCTGCCGATCCCCTGGTTTCGGGTGGGTCTGGCCAACGCGCTGGTTCTCGCGGCGCTTCACCGGTGGGGCTGGCGGGACGGGCTTTGGGTGGGAGCCGGGAAGGTGGTCGTCGGGGGACTTCTGTCAGGACGGCTCTTCGCGCCGCCGATCCTGCTCTCCCTGGGGGGGACGTTCGCGGCCACGCTGGCCATGGCCGCCGCCCTGGGCGCGGCACCGCCGCTGGGGTTGGTCGGGATCAGCGTGGTCGGCGCCCAGGCGCACGCCCTGGCGCAGGTGGCCGTGGCCGCGACCGTGGTGGTGCGGAGCGCGGCGGTGTGGTCCCTGGCACCGCTGCTCGGCCTCCTGGCCGCGGCTACGGGCGTGGTGACGGGGCTCGTCGCCCACCGGTTGGCGCTGGCGTTGGGAGACACCGACCCCGGAGACCCGGGCGCCGAACCTACCCCCCGGCCACCGGCGGAAACGCGCTGAGCACGTCGCCGTCGCGCAGGACCTGATCGAGCAGGGCGTGACGGCCGTTGACCAGTAGGATCCTCGGCTTGTCCTCGGGCACCCGGTAGGTGCGCAGGACGTCGGCGACGGTCGCTCCCTCCGCGAACTCGCCGACGGCAGGGTTCGTTCCGCCGGGAAGAAACTGTCGCAGTCCCGCAAAGAAGCGAAGTTCGATGGTCATGCTGCCCCTCCGGGCTGAGGTGCCGGATCGGGTGCGCGTCCCGGGCCGACGGGGATCACGGGCCCCCTTCGTGCCGGGGGGCTCCGCGGTTCGCGCGCCCGGAGACGCCGTGGGTCCACCCCTCGTCGAAACCGTGGAGAAAGGCGTGGACGCACTCGCCCAGGATGCCGTGGTTGTACCCGCCCTCCAGGACCCCAAAGCACCGCGCGCCGAGCATCCGGGCGCGGATCCTGCCAAACATACCGCACCGCGGGCGTTCGGCAACCGGCCGGCGCCCCGGGGTGTTGACCCTCAAGCTCGAGAGGGCGGCAGTCACAGACCCCCACCCAAGGTGGGGGCTTGATAACCGGGAGCCGCCCAGGGCGGCGTGGTACACCCGGAGCCGCCCGAGACGGCTGGAAGATTCTTCGGCGGCATCGGCCTCGGGGCGAGTCATCGATATGTCGGCCTCGGGTGTCAGCCTTTTTCGGCACCCCCGAGAGCCAAGGCGCGCTCCCGGAACCGTCAAACTTCGGGGGTCCCCCGCCAAAGGCGGGGGGTTACCCGTTGTACTCAAGGAGAGGGTCTTGCTGCCCGCTGACCGCGGATCGCTGAACGCTTGTTGCGTCCTGGCATCACGCGGCCAGGGGCTCGAGCTCACGGAGGATCCCCTCCAGCCGGGGGATCAGGTCCTCCTGGGCCGACCCGGCCCGGTGGATGCGGCGAGCCAGGGTGTCCAGGTCCACGATCAGCGCCTCGACCCTCTCCCGATACGTCCGTGACCAGGCCTGTGCAAGCTCGTCGAGGCTCGCACCCACGACGTGGTACTTCACTATCTCGTTATAGTGCAGGAGGTTGCCGTACGCCTCCTCTGCCAGAAGCTTCCGGGCCGCCTCGGCACCGTCGGCGAGGAGCGACTGATGGAACCCGGTCTTCTCCTTCTTTCCGAAGAGCCGCGAGGCCCACCCCATCGTGACGTTGCGGGTCCACTGCTGGGCGAAGGAGAGGACGCGATCGGCGTTGGAGCCGAACGCCGAGTAGGTGACGGCCGAGAAGAGCGGGATGCCGCGCTTGCCGATGGAGAGATCCGGCTCCGGAACCTCGAGGGGCGGGAGCTCGATTCCCAGGGCCGCGGCTTCCACCCGGTAGGTCTCGACCGCCTTGACCAGGAGCGACGCTGTGGGCGACGCGGCGTCGGCCAGCGCCTCGCTCGCCTCGCCCCACAAGGAGCGGATCTCGGCCACGGCCCGCGCGTTGACCACCTCGACCTTGTACCGATGCAGGACCGCACGCATCTCCTGATAGATGCGCGCCAATTGCCGGAACACCTGCTTCAGATCCGTCGTGGCCACACCCTTCAGGGGCGGCTCGATCTTGCGGACGTAGTCTTGGACCTCCTCCGCGATCTTTCCGTGCGTGGGGTGGAAGACATCGTCCACCCGTCGGAAGAGGTCCTTCTTGATGGGCTCCTTCAGTCCGTTCAGGGCAGCCTCGAAGCTCCGAAGCGACTTCTGGGCCTGCTCCCGGGCGTCCCGAAACTCTTTCTCGCCTGCGGTAAGGGACTGGGCCTGGCGACCCGCCAGGGTCATGGCCCCCCGGAGGAGCGACCGCAGGGACACCGCCACCTGCCGGGTCGTCGTCTCCACGGCGGCCGCGAGGCGGCGCTCGCGGCCCTCACCGAGCTGCGAGCCGAGGAACTCCTGAAAGCCCTGATACTCGTCCACACTGACCGCCGCGGACTCCTCCCACACGGCAAGCATCAGTTCGTCCTTCTTCGACAGCTCCTCGCCGGCCTGCTGAAGCGCCAGGTACAGGGCCCGCAGCCCGGAGAAGGTGTAGATGGGAAGCTCGGCGCGGAAGGCGGCGAGCTCCGTCACAACCCTGCCCCGCAGGGCGATGAGGTCCTCCGCGGTGGAGTGCTCCCCGAGGTCGGCGTTGAGCACCAGGCAGGTGCTCTCGATGAGGCCCATGGACTTGATGTCGCGGAGAAACCGCAGGTCCGCCTCCCGTAGCCCGACCCGGCTCGAGAGCACGTACACCACCAGATGGCACCCCATCAGGTAGTCCTGCACCTTCTCCATGTGCCGCGGGTTGGGCGAGTCGTACCCCTGGCAGTCGCCGAGCTCGTAGCGTCCGGCGAAGGGCAGCGCCGGGATCTCGAGGATCAGGGTGTCCACGAACGCCGCCAGCGCATCGTGGCCCGCAAACTCCCTGTGCCGCTCGAAGTCGCCGTCCGAGAACTCGATCGTCCGGGCCTCGTCCTGCACCAGCGACTCAACCTTCGCGAAACCGTCCAGGTAGGCGCGCAGCAGCGCGGCATTCTTGTCGAAGAACCCGCCCTCGCCGAGCGCCTCGTCCCCGAGCTCACGGAGCGCACGGTCGATCCCTTCCCGGTCCCGTCGCTGCCGCAGGTCGAGGTTGCGCCCCTGTTCGCCCACGCCCAGGAAGAGCGCGGCGTCCGTGACCTCGCGGTTCACGTCGGCCCAGCCCTTGAGCGCCAGGGTCGCCTTAAGGGTCGGGCCGGGCCGCACCCGGGTCACGAGGGACGTCACGATCCCCGCCCCGCGCTTCAAGAAGTCGCGGCCGATGAGCGCGTTCACCAGCGTGCTCTTCCCGCTCTTGACCGTGCCCGCCACGGCCGCCCGCAGCCGTTCTCCCTCCTGGCCACCGAGGCGGCGCAAGCGCTCCTCCCACGGTTCCAGCGGCGAGGCCGCCTCGCCGAGAAGGTCGCGGGCCGCGATCAGCGTGGACAGGAGCATCTGCAGTCGAGCGGGAACCGAAGAAGAGGCGGGATCCACGGGCACCTCGGCGTCGAGAGGAGGAGGTGCCACGGTATCAGAAACCCGCCGCCCGCCGCAATCGGGCCGCCCTGAGTCTCAAGTCCGGTCAGAGTCTGGCCGCACGAGTCCTGCCGCCGGGAGTTCTCCTCTGCGCGGGGGGTCATTTCTGGTCGGCCGTTGGTTCCGGCCCGAGCGGGTCAGCTGTGGCAGGTCATGCAGAAGGTCCGTTGGGCGTCGACGTCGCCTCCGATGTGGCGCTTCGACACGTCCCGGAGCCCGTGGGGCGGGTGGCAGCTCAGGCACCCGAACGTCCGTCCGGGCATAGAGGGGTCGGGGCCGCCGGCCAGGGGGTGGCCGAAGAGAGCGTGGCCGAGGACGTCCCGGGACGACGTGACGTGGCAGCGAACGCACAGGGCGTTGCCCTCATCGACCGTCAGGCTGGGCGCCGAGCTGCCGTGAGGGTCGTGGCACCTCGTGCAGGGCAACCGGCCGTGGAGGCCTACCGCCCAGGTCCCCCGCTCGGTGCTCTCGTGGCACGAGCGGCACAGCTCGGCCACGCTGGCCCGGAGCAGCGTCGTCGTCTTGCCGCCGTGCGGGTCGTGGCACGCGGTGCAGTCCCCTGCTGCCACGGGCCCGTGGACGAACCGCTTGCCTCCGAGCACGCGCGCCATCAGGTCCGTGTGGCAGCCTGCGCACGAGGCGGGCTGACGAAGCTTCTGCCCGAACCGGGCCGGCCGGTAGCCCGCCTCGTGGCAGGAGAAACACGCGTACACCGCCGCCGGGCCGTGCACATACGGGGCGGCGTCCCGGTCCGGATGGCACGAGCGGCAGAACTGCCCCGACGGCACCAACGATCCGTCGGTCGTGCCCGGGGTCGGTCCCAGGTCGTGGCACCCCGTGCAGGTTGCCTCTCGCTCCCGCGTGTGAAAGGTGTCCTCTGCGGACGCCCTCCCATCCGCCGGGCGCACGCGGGTCACGGAGAAGCTCGCCAGCTCCCGCTCCGTGTCGGCGTCGGAGATCCGAACCCGAGTCTGCCCCGGCGGGAGCGATAGCCGCAGGTGCCGGATCTCCTCGGCGCCCGAGACGACCGCGGACGAGGGAGTCGCGACGGTCTTCTTGCCCAGACGCACGGAAACCGTCACCCCCTGCGGATGAGCGAACACCAACAGTACGTCCGAGGTGTGGACCACCGCTCCGTCGACCGGTGTCAGGAGGCGGGCCGACGCGCCGGAAGCGCTTGCGGCGCCGGCCACCAGCGGAAGGGCCACAGTGAGTCCAACGAGCACGGAGCACCAGGGGCGGCAGATCATCGGGTCCCTCCTCCTGCCGTCTCGGAACGGGGCTCCGAGAGAGCACGGCCGTCGTGGCGTGCCCCTTCTCTAGCACAACAGGGTGTGCTCCGCATCCCCCCAAAAGGGTGAATTTCGCCGCCGTGGCTCAGGCGCCGGGTCGCCTGCTCTTCGCCCTCCTCGCCTCGGCCAACGTCTCGGAGAGGTCTCGCTCCCTGGCCCAGGCCGGTCGCATCGTCGAGCAGGTCCCAGCCACGAGCGGCGTGCCGGCCGGGACGCCGAAGCGCTCTCCATAGCAGCCGGGCGTGAGCCCGTGCGACGCCGAGAGGTGTCGCTTCAGCATCTTCCTCACCCACCCACACACCAGGCAGAACACCTTCTCCGCCCCGAGGGCCGCGACCAGGGGAACCGCCGGGCGACACTCCCCCTCCCACGGCGCATCGGACTCGATCACCACGTCGAAGGTGCCCTCGACGCCGGTCAGGGACGCCAGCCGCGCGAACACCTGCCCGATTTCTAAATGCAACAAGCTGAAATCACAGACTTCTTCTTGACCTTGATGGTTGGACTTTAGGATGCCCCCCTCTGCGTCTGGTCAGGATCACGCTGGCCCGCTTCGTTGGCCTCTCACCTGTTCCATGATCGCTTCCATGACCGATCCAGCCATGCCGTGGATCACCACGTCGGCCGCGGAGTCCATGTCCGTGGGCGTGGAATTGATGATGACGAGCGTCGCGCCGGCCCTCTTGGCGATGAGGGGCATGCTGGCGGCCGGAAAGACGACCAGGGACGAACCGATGACGATGAAAAGGTCGCATTCCCGGCTGCATTCCTCTGCCCGGCGCATCTCCCGCTCGGGCATGGCTTCGCCGAAGGAGACCGTGGCGGCCTTGAGCAGGCCCCCGCACTTCCTGCAGTGGGGGTCCTCCTCCCCCTGGTCGATCCGCCCCAGCACCTGTATCAATGACAGACGGTCGTCGCAGCTCAGGCACTTGGCGTCCTTCATCGTTCCGTGAAGCTCCACGATGGCTGCCTCCGTGTTGCCGGCAGTATGATGGAGGCCGTCGATGTTCTGCGTGATAACGCACGAGAGCTTCCCGATCCTCTCGAGCTCCGCGATGGCCCGATGCGCCGCGTTGGGCTGGTAGTTGGCGGTGACGAGCTCCCTTCGAAGCCGCCAGTTCCGCTTCCGCGCCTCCCTGTCCGCCACGAATCTCTGGATCGTGAAGTCTTCGGGGTCGTAGCGCGACCAGATGCCCCCTGGACTTCGGAAGTCTGAGATGCCCGACTCCGTGCTCACCCCTGCCCCGGTGAACACCACCACCCTCTGCGACTCCCGAATCATCCCCGCAACCTTACCAATCAGTTCGTCCATTCGCCGCCCTCCTGCGAATCGCGAGGAGAATACCCTGGCAGGGTCCCGTCTTGGAAAGATGTGAAACCGGGCGGCATCGATCAGGTTCCCGAAAGAGGAGACGGGAGGGGCCAGGCAGCCCAGAGGCAAGCCTTGGGACGGAGACGGTCATGGGGTCGCCCTGACGCGTCCGCCACCGATCGATGCTCACCGTCCCGCTGCCATCTCCTGACGCCGAAGCCGCACGGGGTTGCCGAGGAGAACAGGATCGACATCCCCGAGCCCTTCAACCCCTCACGAAAGGTAGTGTCCTTGAGCATCTTGTTCAAGAATTCCAGAAAGAAGCGGATGGGGACTGCTAGGGAGACTGCAAGAAATCGAAAGGGGTTAGGCCCTAGAGCCTAACCCCTTGATTTTCGTGGTGGAGCCGAGGGGGATCGAACCCCTGACCTCTTGAATGCCATTCAAGCGCTCTCCCAGCTGAGCTACGGCCCCACGAGGGAATGCCGCTTATAGCAGAGGCGGCCAAACGGTGTCAAGCGCGCGCTAGAGCTCAGAAAGCGTGCGGACCACCTCGTCGATGATCCACGTCGGGGTCGAAGCGCCGGCCGTGATCCCCACCCTCGCCTTGGCCCGGATCCGGTCCAGCGGAAGTTCTGCGGCGGTCTCCACGTGGTACGCTTCGGCGCCGAGAGAGCGCACGATCTCGGCGAGCCGTCGCGTGTTGGCCGAGCTCCTGCCGCCGATGACCACCACGGCATCGACCTGCGAGGCGAGTTCCCTCACCTCGGTCTGCCGGCGGTGCGTGGACTCGCAGATGGTCGCAAGGGCTTCGGCGTGAGGGAAACGGGCGATCAGCCGCGCTCGGATCGTCTCGAAGGTCGCCTGGTCCTGGGTCGTCTGGGCCACGAGCACAACGGCCCCCAACGCAGGTAACCCATCCACCTCCTCTGCGCGTGAGACGACGTAGGCCGGCCCCACCGCGTGCCCGAGAAGTCCCACCACCTCGGGATGGTCCGCGTCTCCGGCGATGACGACGGCGTAGCCCCGGGCTCCGAAGTCCTGAACCTTCTTCTGGATCGTGGCGACCTTGGGACAGGTGGCGTCCACGAGGCGCTCGGCCTCCAGCGCGAGGCGCTGCTCCGTCTCGCGAGACACCCCGTGGGCCCGGATGATCACCGGCGCCCTGGGCACCGATTCGGACTCGGAGAGAGGCACGACGCCTTTGCGGCGCAGATCTTCGAGCGCCTGCGGGTTGTGGATCAGCGGGCCGTGCGTGTAGACGGTGCGCCCTTCCTCCTCCGCCACCCGGACCGCCATCTCGATGGCCCGACGCACGCCCATGCAGTAGCCGGCCGAGCGGGCGACGACGATCTCCATGCCTAGAACGGCACGTCGTCGTTGGGGTCGAAGCCGCCATCGTCAATCGGTGATCCAGGGAAGTCGTCCGCGCCCCCCTTGGTTGGCGCTCCCGGCGCGCGGTAGTCCGGGCTTGCGCCCTCGGGGCGCTGGCTACCGCCCCCCTTGCCCAAGAGGACCAATTGGTTGGCGACGATCTCCGTCGTGTATCGGTTGTTGCCTTCCTTGTCCTGCCACTTGCGCGTCTGGATCTTTCCTTCCACGTAGATCTGGCTCCCCTTCTTGACATACTGAGAGCAGACTTCCGCGGTCTTCTCCCAGGCGACGATGTTGTGCCACTCGGTGTGATCGGCCCACTGGCCATCTGGGCCCTTCTTCCGATCGCTCGTCGCAAGGCTGAAGGTCGCGACCGCCGTGCCACTCTGGGTGTATCGGATCTCGGGGTCTTTGCCCACGTTACCCAAGAGGATTGCCTTGTTTACGCCCTTTGCCATCTCGTTCCTCCGCTGTGTCTCTGGGTCGAAGATTTGCGTGGTAGCCAGCCGCCCAGCGGCCGGTCAAGCTCGTTACCAGGACCAAGCAAGCGACGCGCTTGCGCCATCGGGCGACGCAAAGAAGCTCCAGCTCGGGAGGAGCCCCGACTCGTGGCGGTCGAAGAAGCGCCTCTCCTCACGCCGATTCCATTGATGGGCGCCGTTGACGGCGCTCACGACGTTGCCCGAGTACCAGCCGATCTCAAAGAACCCAAGGATGCCGGCGAGCGCCCACTCGTCCCGGCGTACCGCCTCCCAGGTGCCCCAGAGAAACGCGGCGTTGAGAACGAACGAGGCGGCCGCATCCCTGGGG
This sequence comes from Deltaproteobacteria bacterium, assembly GCA_016214985.1. Lineage (GTDB taxonomy): Bacteria > Desulfobacterota > Deferrisomatia > Deferrisomatales > JACRMM01 > JACRMM01. Next base: position 35,138 of record JACRMM010000018.1, read on the forward strand.
CGACCGACGTAGAGGTGGCCGGCGCCGGGCAGAGCCGCCGCGAGCCCTCCGGCCAGAATCGGGCTCTTGCGCCGCAGGGCATCGTACTCGGCCACAAGCTCTGAGCGGCCGCGGGCTGGCGCCGGCCCCTCGGACCGGCCCCGGAGCAGCGCGAGCGTGCCGAGGACGGCGTCAGGTTCGGGCGTCGGGTCCGAGGCCAGGAACACCCGGGCTGCCTCGGCATACCGCCCCCCCCCGTAGAACGCAGCGCCGAGGAGACTTCGCGTCTCGGCCGAGGGGGCCACCTCCACCAGTCGTCCGAACGCGCTGCACGCCTCGTCCCACCGGTTGGCGTGCGCGTATGCCTTGCCGAGTCCCGCGAGAGCGCGCGCCGTGGACGCGGCTCCAGGGAAATGGTGGAGCAGCCGCTGGTACTCCGTCACCGCGCGAAAGCTCTCTCCCCGCGCGAGGAGCGCGTCCGCGAAGGACAGCACGCCCTCTTCGGTGGCGGGAGGCGGGGGAGGCGCTTCCGCGGCGCGGGCCGGCCCGGAGAGGAAGAGCACCGCGGCCAGGACCAGCGCGCTACGGCTCAAGGCGGCCCTTCAGAAAGGCCAGGTCGTCCGACACCGGGGCGTAGACCTTCCACTGCCCACCGACCCTCACGCGCGGGCCGAAGGCCGCCTGATCCGCCTCGGAGACGAGTCGGCCCGCGGTCAGCGCGAAGCCGAGGAGGAAGCCGCGCTCGCGGACCGCCTCTCGGGCATAGGCGGAGCACGTGGGAGACGAGGGACAGCGGTCGCCGTCCACGGGGCTGACGAAGACCCGGTAGAGATCGACCGCCCAGGCGAGAGGAAGCGCGGCGGGAGAGACCGGCTCCTCCTCCGGCGGCCCGGGCGGCCGCCACCAGCCCGGCGGATCCCAGGCCGCCCGGGCCACAGGCCCGAACGGAGCCAGCACGAGCGCCGCGACGAGCGCGCAGGCGGCCCGGATCCCCATCAGAAGTAGTAGCGGATCCCGAAGTTCACGAAGCTGTTGCCGTCGGTGCCGAAGACCGTCGTGTCGCCGGTATCGGCGAGCCGGAGGCCAACTTCGCTGGAGAACCCCAGGTTGGGAAGACCCTGGAAGAAGTACTCTGCCCCGGCGAAGGCCTCGGCCCCCACTCCGCCCCCCCCGTTGTCGTCGCCTTCGACCTTGTGATAGAGGAACGCCAGGCCGGCCCCTCCGTACACGTGGAGGTTCTCTTCTTCGACCATCTTGATCAGAAAGCGGCCGCCCAGGTCGAAGGAGCGCTCGTCCGCGCCGTTGTCTCGGTTGATGAGCTGGTAACCGAAGAGCCCCTCGAGGCCGAGCTGCTTGTCCAGCCAATAGCGAACCGACAAGGCCGAGAGATCGGAGCCGGCTGGAGAAAAGGCCTTCGTGTACCCGACGCCCCACAGGCCGGTCATGTCCTTGGCCGCGGCGGGAAGAGCGAACAGCAAGGTGGCGCATACGATCCAGAGTGCTCGTTTCACGATGTCCTCCTTCGTTGAGGTGTCGATCCGAAAGGCGCGAGCGTCGCGCCCCCGGATCCTTAGGAAAGGGTTTGCCGGTAGAGAAGCCGCGGCGCCTCCAGCGTCACTTTGGTGCCGGGCGGCACGCTCTCGGTGAGCCACGTGTTCCCGCCGACGACGCTCTTTCGGCCGATGACGGTCGAGCCGCCGAGAATCGTCGCGCCCGAGTAGATGACCACGTCGTCCTCGATCGTTGGGTGGCGCTTGGTCCCGCGGACGAGCCCGCCGGAGTCGTCCCGGGGGAAAGACAGGGCTCCCAGGGTGACGCCCTGGTAGAGCGTGACACGGTCGCCGATCTGGCACGTCTCGCCGATCACGACGCCGGTACCGTGGTCGATGAAGAACTCCCGGCCGATCACGGCGCCGGGGTGGATGTCGATACCCGTGCGGCTGTGGGCCTGCTCCGCCATCATGCGCGGAAGAAGCGGGATGCCCAGCCGGTGGATCCCGTGGGCGAGACGATAGACCGCTACGGCGTAGAGTCCCGGGTAACAGAAGACGATCTCATCGTAGCTCTTGGCCGCGGGATCGCCTCGATAGGCCGCCACGACGTCGCCGGCCACCAGGGACCGGATCGCCGGGAACTGCTGGAGGAACGAGAGGGCCTGGCGCTGGCCCGTGTCGAGGCAATGGGAGCACAGGCTCTCGGTGCGGCGGCACTCGTGCCGGATCGACCGGGCGATCTGGAGCGAGAGCCGATCGAAGACGTCGACCACCTCCTGACCCACGTGGTAGGGCAGGCTCGCCCAATCCACTTCCTGATTGTCGAAGTAGCCGGGGAAGACCAGGTTCAGGAGGCGCTCAACGAGTTGGTGAACCTCGTCCTGGGACGGGATCAACGCCGCATCCACGTGGGCGATGACCGGCTCGCTGCGGCAGCTCTGGATCAAGGCTTCCACGAGCTCGGGCAAGGCCTCGCGGTAGTGGCGGACGTGATCCAGGGTCGTGTGGCACAGGTTCTCTTCGGGTTCCAGGTCGCACGCCGCCTGGCCGTCCGGTGTCACCATGGTGTCCTCCTCGAGAGGGGGCGTCGCCCGGCAGGTCGGGGTCCCACGGGGCCGTTTCATGTCAGGCTGAGCTCCCGGGCCACGGTCCCGACCTTGGTCCGGACCTCGGGCGGATGAGCGAGCTCGTCGGGCCAGGTACGGCTGTGTCCCTCGGCCGGGCCCTTGGCCGTGGCATCCACCGCGACCCGGCGCCCGACGACGCGGACATCGCGCGTCGGATCGACGCTGGACAGGACCCGCCACGCGAGCAGCGCGGTGGGATCGGCGGCCCTGCCCTCCACCGCCACGGCCACGTCCACCCCCAGGTCCACGGCGGCTAAGGCGACCTCGCTGCCCTCGCCCGGGCGGCTCTTGTCGAGCACGAGCAGCGCCAGCAGAAGGCGCGCCTCGGGCGCCGGGACCCGGCAGTCGCGAAGGCCGGGAAAGCGAGCCGAAAGCGCGTCCGCGAGACTCTGCGGCGTCGCGAGACTGCGAGGAGCCCGGTCCACCCGCGGCACGTCGGCGCCCGGCTCTCCGGAGAGCTTGCGGGTAGCGTCCACGCCGAGCTTGCCGCCCCAGAGGGCGTGCGGGCTCGAATGGTCGAGCGCGTCGAGCACGCCCTCGCTGAAGACCAGATCCTCCGGGATCACGATGCGATCCAGGGCCGCGCGCAGGGAGGCATGACCGTCCCGAACGTCCACGTCGGCGTCGAAGGCGGCCACGATCTTCGTGAAGCTCATCTGCCCCGAGCCCCAGAATCCCTGGAACAGGCGACGGGCCTGCAGGGGATAGGTCTTGTCGAGGCTCGCCAGGCACAAGTTGTGGAACACCCCCTCGGCCGGCAGGTGCAGCTCCACCACCTCGGGCCACTGGGTCTTCAGCAAGGGAAGGAAGAGGCGTTCCGTGGCCCACCCGAGCCAGGCGTCCTCCATCGGAGGGATGCCGACCACGGTCGCGGAGTAGATCGGCTCCCGGCGGTGGGTGACGGCCGTGACGTGGAAGACCGGATAGGGCTCGGCCGGGGAGTACACGCCCGTGTGGTCTCCGAAGGGCCCTTCGACCCGTTCTTCCCCTGGCAGGACGTAGCCTTCGAGCACGAACTCCGCGCCGGCCGGCACCCACAGGTCGACCGTGACGCAACGGGCCAGCTCGACGGGCGCCTTGCGCACGAACCCGGCGAACATCATCTCGTCCACGCCCCGCGGAAGCGGCGCCGTGGCACAGTAGGTGACGACCGGATCCGTCCCGATGGCGGCCGCGACCTCCATGCGCGCGCCGCGCTTCACATGGGCCCGGTGCGAGAGGCTCCCGTCCTTGTGGAGGTGCCAGTGCATCCCCGTCGTGTTCCGGTCGAAGATCTGCAGCCGGTACATGCCCATGTTCTGCCGGCCGGTCTCGGGGTCCTTCGTGACCACGCACGGCAGCGTGACGAAAGGACCGCCGTCGCCCGGCCAGCAGGTGAGCACGGGCAGCCGGGTCAGATCCACGGCCTCGCCGGTGAGAACGACCTCCTGGCAAGGGGGGCGTCCCTTTCGCCGGCGCGGGAGAACACCCCGGAGCTCGAAGAGCCGGGGAGCCAGACGCAGGGCTTCGGCGAGGCCGGACGGGGGAGAGAGGTGCAACAGGCCGTCCAGCCGCCGGCCGATCTCCTCGGCGTCGGCGCCCAACGCGAGCGCCAACCTGCGGCGACTCCCGAAGGCGTTGACCAGGACGGGCACCGACGAGCCTTCCACGTTCTCAAAGAGCAGTGCCTTGCCGCCGCCGGCGCTCTTCATGGCCAGATCGGCCAGAGCCGCGACTTCCAGCCGCGGCGAGAACCGGTGGGGGACACGGACGAGCTCCCGGTGCGTTTCGAGCGTTCGAACGAAGTCACGAAGCGACGCGAAAGGGGCCATGGAAGGCATTCTCCCTCGGCTTGACCCGCCCTGAAACGGGCGAGTACAGTACGCCGAGGTTCCATGAGGGGCTTCCGGAACGCCGTACTTTACCAGGGAGGAAAGAGGCTGTCCACCTGCCGCACACCCGTCTACCACGGTGCGTTTCTCGACCTGGGCGTCGAGGAGGTGACCCTCCCGGACGGTCGACCGCTCCGTCTCGAGGTGGTGCGCCACCCCGGCGGCGCCGCCGCGGTGGCCGTCGACGACGCCCGAAACGTCTGTCTGCTGCGTCAGTACCGCCACGCGGGAGGCGGTTGGCTCTGGGAAGTGCCCGCCGGCAAGATCGACCCCGGAGAGTCTCCGGCCGAGACCGCCCGGCGCGAGCTCGAGGAGGAGGCCGGCGTGCGCGCGAGCCGCTGGGACGGCCTCGGATCGATCCTCACGACGCCCGGCTTCTGCGACGAGGTGATTCACCTCTACCTTGCCCGAGAGCTGACTGCGGTGCCGGCCCGTCCGGGGGCGCACGAGGTGCTCGAGGTCCACTGGGTCCCCCTGCTCACCGCGTGGGGCTGGGCCAGGGACGGGGAGATCCGGGACGCGAAGACGGTGGCAGCCCTCTTTCGGGCTTGGGAAGGCGTGGGGCGATGAGAGGCGCACGCGCCGAGAGACCGCTCCGGGTCGGCCGAATCGGGTTCGCCAACTGCACCCCTCTCTTTCTCGCCCTCGAGGAGGGGGACGGTGGCGGCCCGGTAGAGTACGTCAGCGGCATACCCACCGAGCTCAACCGCATGCTTCGGGAGGGACGGGTGGACCTCTCCCCGTCCTCCTCGGCCGAGTACCTCGTCCATCCCGGTCTGTACGGCTTTCTGCCCGACCTGTGCATCTCCTCCATCGGCCCCGTGGCGTCGGTTCTCCTCTTCAGCCGCGTTCCCCTCGAGGCACTCGGCGGCCGAACCGTCGGGCTCTCACCGGCCTCCGCCACCTCGGTGATGCTCTTGCGGGTGATCCTGGAAAGGAGACTCGGCCTCTCGCCGCGCTACGGGGACCCCAGCGGCGAAGCAGATGCGATCCTGTGGATCGGAGACCAGGCCCTGGCCGAGGCGGGGTCGGGCGCCTGGCCGCGCGTCTACGACCTCGGATCCCTCTGGTACGAGTGGACCGGTACGCCCTTCGTCTTCGCGCTCTGGATCGCCCGGCGCGACGCCTTTCAGCGGGATTCCGAGGGACTGCGCGCCTTCTACCGCCGGCTCGTGGAGGCGCGCCAGCGGGCCTACCGCTCCTACCCGGCCTACGCGCGCCGCGCCCCCGAGGCCGAGTGGCTCGGCGAGGAGGCGCTGCTGGCGTACTGGCAGACCATTTCCTACGACCTCACCGCCTGGCACCTTCAGGGCCTCCGACGCTTTGCCGAGGAGGCACACAGCCTCGGGCTCATCCCCTCCGTGCCGCCCCTGGAGCCGCTCGCGATCGAGGGGTAGGAGCGCGCGTTGCCCTCCGTCGCTCAGGGCTGCAACAGCGGCTCCCCCCGAATCGCCTGGAGACACTCCTCGAAGGTGATCCCCCGCTGAGGCTCCCACCACTGCCCCGTGTGCCGGTGGTAGGCCAGGTTGAACCGGTCCGCGCCCACGGATTCGAGTCTGGCGAAGGCATGGTCGAAGAACGGGACCGTGGCGTACGGGCCCGGGCAGGCGTACTTCGTCACGAAGGAGAAGTACCGGCCGTGCCACTTCGTGAACAGATCGACCGCGTAGTTCCACTTCGGGTCGGGCGGAGGAGGCTGCACGGCCGCGGGGCTCAGTTCTCGGGCCACGAACTCGTCGGCCTGGCGCTGGATCTCGGCCTTGCGCAGAGGGGTGAGACTCCTGGCCGCCGAGGTGGACGGCCGGCGCTGGGGTGACCCGTCCGGCAGGGTCTCCCGCACCCACATCCGCCGCGGCGCGGACCGCGCCACGGACGCCTCAGTCGCCTCCAGCGCCGGGAGTTGCTCGCGCGGCACGAGCACCCGGATCGTCCGCGCCTGGCGCGGCACACGGGAGATCAGCCCCTTCGTCTCGAGGGTGACGATCATCTGGTGGACCGACGGCGCCGACACGCCGAAGTACTCCTGCACGTCTCCCTCCGACGGAGGGTACCCCTTCTGTCGGGTGTAGCGGTCCAGAAAGGCCAGGTACTGTCCCTGCTTGAAGGTGAAGGCAGGGGTTTTGCCGGGGTCCTGTGGCTTCGCCACTTGGCCTTCTCCTTGTTGAGCCGTCAGAAGGGGACATCGTCCGGGTCGGGATCCTCACCGGCGTAGCATCCTTCGAAGGGGTTCCAGTCGTCTTCCCACGGGCCGTCGTCGCGCCCCTTCGGCTCCTCGGCCTCCTCGTCCGGCGCCCGCTCCTCCACGAACCCCAGCGCCACGAGCCTCTCCAAGAGGTCGGGCCGCTTCTTGCGGAGCTGGCTCAACCGACCTCGCCTGCGTGGGTGGACGAGCCCCACCTCCCGCAACAGGCTCGCCCAGGTACGGATCTCGGCGTCGCGATGGCTCTCGAGGGCTTCCAACCGAACGAGGTTCTTCTTGGAGAGGTTCGACTGGAACCAGCAGCCCCAGAGCTCTTCCTCGATCTCCTCGCGCTCCCGCCCCGCCTTGGGCCGGCGAGCGCAGTCTTGACAGACGTGGCGTGCGTGGCCCCTGCCGCTGAACTTCTCGTTGGGGCGATGCCGCCCGCAGACGTGGCAGTTGTGGCCCATGGCTCAGGTCCGGCGTCTCGCCTCCTTGAAGAGCCGTCGAATGCTCACGGTCAGGGGTAGCCGCTCCTGGGCCCCGGACAGCAGCCAGGCCGCGTCACCCGGTTCCAGGCGAAGCGTCGTCCGAACGGTCCGGCCTCGGGATGCCACGGTCCCAGGTGAGACACCGCACGCATCGGCGATGTCGGCGATGGTTAGCGTCACCCCGCCCCACGGACCGATGAGGCAGTTTACGGCGGCCACGGCCTGCAGGATGCCGGCGGCCCAGGCCTCGGGGCTTCCTCGGAGGAGTGGTGACGGGCGTTTGCGGGCCAGCCTACCTGCCGCCCGATGGCAGAGCTCGGCGGCCTCTGGGCCAAGGCGTGCGGCGCAGAAGGCGTCGGTGAGGCGGAGGATGGGCGACAGGGGGTTCTCGTCGCTCAACGACGCCTTGAGTGGCTTTTCCCCTGCCCTGGCGCGCACTGCTAGTCCTTCTTCAGCTGGCGGCCTTGTTCCCGTTGAGCACCGGCCGCAAGCCACGCGATGACGTGCTCTTCCGGTCGCTCGGGGTTGACCCAATTGATGGCGGCGACGTTGCGCGCCAACTCTGACAGTGTTGCGAACAGCCCTTTGGCTGCTTCGTCCAGTGAGGCGATGGTACGATCCGTTGCCAGAGCAGCGTCGAGCAAGTGAAGATCCTTCGCCGCGGCTTCTTGGTCCCCTGGGTCTTGGAACGTTCTCTCGCAATGCTGGAGAAGCGATTCATCCTGTGTCCCACCGGGCCGAAAGACCTTCTTTCGCCCTTCCATCTGAACCCGCCAGCTTCGAGCAAACGAGGACTGGTGCCGCTTCCACTCGTCGGCGATCTCCGGAGTCATGACGACCTGGTGGCAGATGCTCAGGACAGAGAGCAGGAACTCCCTGCACGCTTTGGATCGAGGTTCGGTGGCCGTCGGCCCGCCCGCCGAGCGGGCAACCGAAGCGTCGATGACGAGCCGTCGCGAGCGCACCTTGGCCATGTCAGCCCACCCGCCGGCGCGACTCAGCCGCGTCCAGGTAGCGGTCCTCGGCCTGGAGGACCACCTGCCCGAAGTCCTCCGGCCAGTCGCCGAAGGCGCCCGCCTCGTCGAGGTCGGCGCTGGATACTTGGGTCACTCCGTCCTCGCGCCTCGTAAACCAGTGGAGCTTTACCAGAGCCGGATCCAGCCCGCCCTCCGCCACGAGCGTCTGAACCCCGAGCAGGAGAGAGGCGCTGTGAGTCTCCGCAACCACCCGGACTCCCCGTCTGGCGGCATCGGCGAGCACCTGTGCCAAGGCCACTTGGGCGCGCGGGTGGAGATGGATCTCCGGCTGCTCGAGGTAGACGAGTTGGCCCGGCTCTGCCGCGAGGAGCGCAACAATGACCGGGAGTGTTTGGGAGACCCCGAAGCCCACGTCGGCGATGTTGACGAGGTCTTGGGCTCCCCCTCGGGCGGCGTGGGCCAGCCGCCCGACCCGCAGCTCTACCTGAGTGTCGTCCACCTGCTTGGCATCCACCTTCCACGTCAGACCAAGGGTCTGGAGAGCTCTCCCCAGTTCCTCGACACGGCCGTCGGAGGTGGATTGCCAGTGACTTACGATGCTGGCTACGTAGTTCTCGAAGGTCCCCTGGAACACGGTGCCCACGGCGGTTGTCTGATAGGTGCGTTCCGGGTTGCCCCTCAGGCCGGGAACGTGGATGATCTTTCGGATTTCAGAAGCAAATTCCTCGCCGCGGCTGAACATGGGGGAAAACCGAAGCTGCGACGTCTCGCCCTCTGGCTGGAGGGCAAGAGCAAGGAAGCAGCGAGTCCGAAGTACGGTCCACTCCAGGGTGGCCTTCTCCGCATTGGCAAGACTCGTGCGGTACGCATCCAGGTCTTTGATCTGGGCGACGATTTCGTTGTGGGTCATCGCAGGCCGTAGGTGCGTGGTCTCCGGCGGATCCTGGTAGATCATCTCCAAGACTTCGAACCCCTTCTTGGGTCGTCTTCCGAAACTCAGAGTGAGATCTCGCTCGCCGCCGGTCTCGATCCCGACCGTGAAACGATCGACTCTCGCCCTCGCGCTCTTGCGCGACAGGAGTTGATCCGCCGAGGTGAACCGGACGTTCGGGCCGTGGAGCAGCAAGGCGCCCGGGTCGTAGCTCGCCTCCAGTGTCTGTTTGAGCAGGAGCAGGGTTTGCATAAGGCTCGATTTGCCGGAGCTATTGGCCCCGGCGAGGATCGTGAGGGGGCGCAACTCCACGGAGCACTGATCTTCGATGGACTTGTAGCCACGTACGCTCACCCTCGTGATCGCGGGCTGAACACGAGAGCGCCTTCTCTTCGCGGGAGGTTTCGTTCTCATCGTATGCCTCGCCTCGGTTCGGTCATTTGTGCGCAATTCCGTCGTTGGGGGGCCACTGACTCAGAGTTTGGGACCATGCGGCTGTTGGCCCCGGCGCGCTTTGTGGACGTGTCTCCAGGCCGGGGCTGCTCCCGGCGGTGTTTGCTCCCGCCTCGAGCAAGAGTCATGTGGGGTTAAACGACTCGGCACCCCGCTGTGGCTTCGAATCGAGCCATAGGCAGCAAATGTTTCGGAATCTGCTCGCACATGACGTCAGGCTTGTCCCTTGCGCGTCATCCTCAGTCCATACCGGAATAGCTCCGGCACCTTGTAACGCTCCACGTGCTCGTCACTCCCTTCATACACCCCCAGCAGCCCGACTTCTCGCCCGAGATTGATTAGATCTACGGGGATGTCGAGGTCATCCGCGCCAAACGGGGTTCGGCCAATGATCGTGAGCTTATCCAAGAGCGGTCCCAGTTCGGGGAACTCTTCGTCCTTGAGGGCACCAAGGGCCTGTTCAGAAACTTGCGGCAAGACCCCGATCAGAGCACGTGGGCGAACGATGCTGCGGTCGTAGGGGCTGCGCGGGTGTTCCCTTTGCTCCCAGCTTGTGGCTTCGTGCATCAGTTGCAGCAGATAACGAGGGCTGTGATCTTCGTTTGCATCTGCAGTGCGATTCCAAATCCAGTTCCTAGTGAAGGCGGTCCCGCTGCCCCGCATCCGTTCCCCTACCAAGACGTTCCATGCCTTGAGCAATTCCAGTTCCCCCCAAGCATCCACCTCTCGGGCGGACGAAGCGGTGCTGCCCTGGCGAACATCAAGGAGCTCCCGAAATTGTTGACTGCGCAACGCTTGCTTCAATACGACTTTGAAGAATGACGTCTTGTCCACCCACCGCAAGGCGACCGTACGTCCAAAAAAGTGGCTCTTGTTCTCGAACTTGAGCTGTCTCCAAATGTCCTCGCGCAGGACCACCTTGAACCGAAGGTTGGTCAGATTGTCGACCCGATCGAGAAGGAGGGCCGCCAAACCTTCGAGAGCCGTTTGTCTACGTCTTCGGTCGTCGTCGCTGCTTCCGAAGCCAGTGTCCAGCCCATCAAGAAGGAGCACTGTCGACGGCGATGCTCCCTCGTCCAATCTCGCCAGCCAGTCGCTCGCGATCAGCCCGAAATTCTGGACAGAAAGGAGTCCTTGAACCAGTCGAACGACGTCTAACTCCGTTCGCGGGTCCTCGGAAAGGCAGCTCTGGAAAGCTTCGTCCGGTGCAGGTCGCTGCGCGCCACCCCACGGCAACGAATAGTGGCAGGCCAGCCCGACATAGAGCGTCCAAAATTGCCGCCAGTCTGCCTGGGCCGAGGCAAGGACCTCGGCGATACCTCGGAAGCCGTCGGGCCCCAAGAGCCAGCCACGTCCACTTCGCAAGGGAGCTGGAGCGGTCACTACGACGGCAGGAATTGCGGGATCCTCAGCCAATCGACGAAAGAGCGCGGTCTTTCCGGTCCCCTTTCTTCCCAGGACCAAGGGTACCTTGGGGTCCAACGCTCGCCGAACCAAGTCGGTCTCGACGAAGGTCGACAGGAAGTCTTCTTGCTGCTCCGCCATGCCCGCCGAGAAGCGAAGCTGCTCCAACACCAATTTCTTGGCGGATGGAAGAGCCTTGTCGATGGTCTTCTCACTGGCCGCAGGAAGAAAGCGCTCGATCCACTCCGCGATAGGTTGGTACTCGAGCCAGACGTCTTGGTCAGACAGAATGGAATCCGATGTTGCGATCGTCTCCTTGTATGGAACGAAGTGGGTGATCTCCGATTCTACCAGCGCTGAGTCCTGGCGCGTTCCTTTCAGCGCGGACAGCCAATCCGAGATCCAATCGACGGCCCTGTGCTCATATCGCCGTACCACATCCGGAGTTTTGCTCGGCGGCATGGGTGAGACGACAAACCGAGGCTCAGGAGACAGCGGCTGTTCACCCGACCGCCGTCTCGTGTGTGCGGCGACAAGGGCCTTCACCAGTGATCCAGTACCCGTGTGTGCCTGGGGATGAGGAAAGAAGACGACGATCGCCAAGTCTGCAAGGTCGAAGAGCGCGGGGCCGCTGATGGGGGTAATGCCCGTCCGGGCATCCAATAGAATAACGTCCGGCACGAAAGGAAGGCCGGTACGAAGCTTCTGCATCAGTTCGTGAAGGGGATTTCGTTCCTCGCGATACCACGCGCCCGGATCGATGTACCGAAGGAGCCTTGCGTAGTCATGGTCAGGGCGGCCGGCCGGCAGACAGTAGAGGTCTTCGGTCTGAGAGATTTGGATCAAGTGCTTGCTCACGTCAGGTGTCTCGCCCCGGTCGAGGCTGACGAGAAGAGAGACCAGGCCTTGCCCTGGTTGGACGTCCTTCTCTTTGCCGAAGAGACTAGCGAGGCCTGGCGCCTCGAGGTCCATGTCTACGCACACCACCTTCCGGCCGTTGGACGCAAGAATCTTCGCCGTGTAGGCGAGAGCCGTCGAGCGCCCGACTCCACCTCGAAGGGAGTAGAACGTCGCAACAATCGGGGGGTCGATGTCTTCGTCCAAGTCAGACGGAAAGGTGATGGGGGACTGCGGCTGCGTCAGTGCGGCTCCCCTCGCAAGGGCTTCCGGCCAAAGAGGGAGATCCGAGAGATCGGAGTCGATCGGGAGCGAGCCGGCCCACTCTCTTTCTCGCGGCGTGAGCGCCTCCATCCACTCCACCTCCGAGGGGTTGATGCCTCGAAGGATCACCTCTCGACGTTCCGCCGCCGTCTTCCCCTCGAAGCCTTGGGCCACGACGACGATCCTCCATGCGGGCACGAAGGCGTCAGGCTGCACGCGGATGTCGGCCCCGTCGAGACCATCGTCTCTCAGATTGCTTTCCACTCTGGATCGAAGCTCTGCGCCGTTCATCGAGCCCTCCGGCTTCTGCGTACCTGATTCTGAATCCATCCCGTCAACTCCTTGGCGCCCTTCAGTAATAGGGCGACAGGCAGAGGGGGATCGACCGTTCCTTCGTACCGAAGGTCGGTGCTCCAAGTCCCCAAATAGTACGTCTTCTCCCCGGCCCGATCGTCAAGATCGAAGACTCGAAAGTCCGCCGCATGCCAAAGGCCCCTGAGATTGTGGCCTTCCGAACCGTGGCTCGGGAATTTAAGTCCCCGGCACTGCAGGTATGCCTTGAGGCTGCACTCCACCGCATATCCCGCAAGGTAGACCGGACCGGCCGAGTGGTCCCGCCCCGGAAACATAGCCTCCGCGTCGGCCGCCCGTTCCCTCGCGACGAGAAGCCAAGATTCAGCGGTCGTTGGCGTCATCGGTCCACATCTCCAGTCCCATGATTGGCAATTTCAGCGACAGCCTACCCAAGCTCCCCTCGAAACGCACGCTCCAGGATGGACTGCTCAAGGTGGTCGAGGAGGGTGAATTTCTGGGTCAAGAGCTGGCGAAGTTCGCCGACGTCAGCGCCCGCGGCTTCCAATCGACCAACGACCTCATCCTGTCGGGCCAGAGACGGAAGCAGGACAGGCATTTCAACGAGGTTCGTCGCGTTGATGTTGACCTGGCCGATGGCACGGGTGAGCTTCGATTGGATGTGCATCCGTCCTCTGGTCGAGTTGATATAGGCCGCGAGGTAGGCGGGGCGCGACTTCGAGGGTCTGGCGGTCAGACGCAGGAGGTATGAAGCGAACACCGCGTCTCTCGGCTCTCGGAATACGGCGCACTTCCCCACCAGCTCCACGCTGTTGGTTCGGTTGACGAGGATGTCGCCGTCACGAAGAAGGTACTTCCCGCGTTCCTTTTCCTGCAATTCCAAGAACTTCAGGTGCTCGAAAGAGAGCTCGCCGTCTTGGATATTTCCCATTCGCAGAATCGGGAGGCCGAGAGGCGTCTCCGACGCCTTGAGGGAGAGGCCGTATTGGGGCTTCTCTTTGAGCACCGAGCCAAGGGGAACTACCGGTGCGCAAGCCACCGCGAGGTCGTTGAAGAGATCATCCGCGATGGATGGCGGAAGCGCCTTGCTGGCAGACGACATCTCTCCGAGCAGTCGCCGCGCCTCCCGAACGTCGGCGAGGAGGTCTTCGAGGCGGGCGACGATGTGGCGCTGGAGTTCGAGAGAACGCGAAGGGTCACGAGGAAAGGGAATCGGCAGAGGGACCGCGTCAAGCTCGCCCCTGGTGATGTGGCGCAGTCCAACGCCGCCCTGGGCCCGGCGAATCAGCTCGTCGAGCCGCAGGTTGACGGCGTGAGCGAAATAAGAGGCGTCAACCCGCGACGCATCGAAATCCACACGGAATATGTGCTGATTCAGTACCCCGGGACCTCTATTCCAAACGAATGCTCCAAAGGACGTTCCCGGGGTGCCGGACCAAGAGATGAGGACGTCGCCATCCTTCACCAGATGTCTCGGCTCGACGGTTCCGGCGAAGTAGTTGAAGGGCTTGGCGTGGTTGTTCAAGTTCTGGATGCGAATGATGGGCAGCCCCGCCGTCCCCCAGTCCTGTGCCTTGAAGGCTCGTCCGTTCAAGAGGTCACACAGGTTCCCGATCGGGACCCACTCCCACCCCTTGGGCAGCTCCCACGGGCCGTCGGAATGGTGGGTCCGCTTCGCTTGACCCACCCTACGCGAGGACGGGGGCAACTCGTAGGGCGGGGCTTGCCCCGCCGCGTCGTGGGGGTGGCGGGGCAAGCCCCGCCCTACGGCGCCATCCGTGTTCGCTGGTTGTGGGAGCGCCGCCTCGGCGCGATTTGTCGCGTCAGCGGCAGGGCGCATTTCGGCCTCCGGCCGAGGTCGCGGCGGGGGCGCCGCTCCCACAAGGGGGCGTTTGCCTCGGGGCATCAGGCTTCCTCCCCGTTGCCCAGCCTCTCGTGGAGCCGCTCGATGATGCTCCCGAACTCACGGCTCCTCTCCAGGAGCATGGCGGTAAGTTCGGCGGGGGGCGGGAGGTTCTCGCCTTCGGGACGGCTGGGGTTCTTGGTCGAGAGGTCGTAGCCTCGGGCGGCGAGGGTCTCGAGGGTCTCGAACCAGCTTTGCTCGGTCGCCTCCGGGCGCGGGGCCTTGCCCTTTCGGTAAGCATTCCAGCGGGCCCAGAGATCCCGTGCCTCATCGAAGTGACCGTCGGCGATGGGGGCTCCCTTGCTGAACTTCTTGAGGTTTTCGGGGACCGGCAGCTCGTAGTAGAGCACCTCCTTCGTGGGGCCGGGCCGCTCGAAGAAGAGGAGCGCGGTCTTCACGTCTGAGTAGGGCGCGAAGGTGCCGGGTGGGAGGCTCACGACCAGGAAGAGATCGAAGGTCTCCAAGAGGTTCTGCTTCACGGCGGCAAAGGCTCCTCCCCGGAAGAGGGTCCCCTCGGGCACGACCATGCCGCAGCGGGAACCGTCGCGCGCTTTCAGCTTCTTCATGATGTATTCGAGGAAAAGGAGCTCGGTGGCGTTGGACTTCACGGGGAAGTTCTGCTGGATCTGCTGGTTCTCGGTGCCCCCGAAGGGCGGGTTGGTGACCACCACGTCCGAGCGCTCGGAGAGGTGGCGGCTGTCCTCTTCCAGGGTGTTTCGCCGGCGGATGGTCGGCGCCCTGAGGCCGTGGAGCACCAGGTTCATGAGCCCCAGGAGCGCGGGTACCGACTTCTTCTCGTTGCCGAAGAAGGTGCGTCGCTGGAGGGTCTCGTGGTCCTTGCGGGTTCGCTCCTTCGCCCGCATGTACTCGAACGACTCGGCCAGGAAGCCGCAGGACCCGCAGGCCGGGTCGTCCACCGTCTCGCCGATCTGGGGGTCGATCACCTGCACTACGAACCGGATGACGGGGCGCGGGGTGTAGAACTCGCCGGCGAGCTTGTTCTCGTTGCCGAGCTTCTGGAGCAGGCCCTCGTAGACGTGGGCCACGGTGTGGATGTCGTCGGGGTTCTGGAAGTCGACCTCGTCCACGATAGCGAGGACATCTTTGAGGTTGAAGGGCGACGCACACACGATGACGTTGCGGTCGCTGAACACACCGGCGATGAGCTCCCGTTCCGACGATCCTGACAGGGACGCCAGGTGCGGGATCAAGTCGCCCCGGACGAACTGCATGAGCTTGTCCCCGTCCCACTCGGGAGAGCCCCTCTTGCCGTTCTTCTGCCTCTTCCCCAGCGCCTTGGGCACCCAGGCGGACCACCGATACTTGCCCTCGATCATGCGGGTGAACGTGCGGCCCTTGAGGCCGGCCTCGGCCTCGAAAACCTCCTCCTGCTCATCCAAGAACTTCAGGAAGAGCACCCAGGAGAGGTGCTCGACGTACTCCATCACGCCGCCGCAGTTGTTGTCGCGGCGCATGATGTCGCACGCGCGCCAGATGTCGTTTGCCAGTTCTTCGCGGCTCATTCGGTCTCCCCGGGATACAGGCGTTTTTGAAGTTCAGACACTACGGTCTTCAGGCCCGTCAGGCCTCCGAAACGCTTCATCACGCCCGGGGCGAGACCCATCTCGCGGAAGGGGGAGAGCCGAAACACCTCGGAGCTGGCGAGCTCGTTGACCCCGGCCAGGCGGTACTTGTCCAAGAGCGCGAGGAGGACCTCGCGCGCCTTTGCGTTGAAGCCTCGGAGGAAGCCGCCCTCTCGGTTCAGAAAGGCGTCGGCCCGCTCTGTTCGGGTGTGTACCGGCGCACCGAAGACCAGATGAGAGAGGAGGTCGAACTGGTCGGCCTCGGGTGCATTCAGGACCTCGGCCAGGATGTCCACCTGGACGCTCTCCTCCTCCAACTCGTCGAGGAAGCGTTCTCTCCTGTCCGGATCGCTCCAGACCTCCCGCAGCGCGGCTGGGTCCGGTGCCTGCTCGATCACGCGAGCCTTGGTGTAATCGACGTACTCGGCCACGGTGAGATGGTCGCCGCTGCCCTCGATAAAGAAGGTGGTCTCATCGGCGATCGTGACGGTGACCTTCTTGCCGATGATCTTTCGCACCGGTTCCTGCTCGGGCCGCAGCGCGATGACCACGCTTTGGACCGCGTCGGGTGCGGTCTCGACGGTCAGGGAGCTGGGTCGGTAGCCCGCCCCTTGGGCGGTCACCTGGAGTTTCGAAGCGGGGAGTTCTTCGAACCGAAATCGCCCGTCGTCGTCCGTTCGGCAGGGGCCCTGCTGCTCGTTGGGCCCGGTGAGCACGGTCACCGAGGCTCCGACGAGGAGGGCTTCGGTGTCGGCATCCACGACGAGGCCTTCCAGAACGCTCGTGCGGGGTCCCTCATAGGGGGGCGGGGCTTCCCCTGGCGGCCGGTCCCAGCCGTCGAAGAGGCGGGTAGCGCCCACGTAGTCGATGATCCGAAACCACTCCTTGCCGGTCGCCGCGTCCACCCGCGAACCCCGGCCGATGATCTGCTTGAAGAGGATCTGCGACGCGAGCGGCTTCATGAAGACGATGTTCTTGCACGAGGGAACGTCGACGCCTGTGGAGAGAAGCTCGGCCGTAGTGGCGACGACCGGGGTCTTCTTGTCGCTGTCCTGGAAGCTCTCGAGCCAGGTGAGGGCTTCACTCTCTTCCGAGATGATCGGCACCGCGTAGTCGGAGAAGCCAAGATGGCCAAACGCGTCTTGGAGAAGGCGTGAGGTCATCCTTGCGTGCTCCATATCCACACAGAACACCATCGTCTTCTGCATGGGGCCGAATCGGCGGAGCAGGCCGGCCAGATGGTCGACCATGGTGGCCGTCCGATCGGGAAGCGTGATCTCGCGCTCGAAGTGGGGCGTCAGGTAGCCATCTCTGAGGGTCGCACCGGGCGGCACATAGAACTCCGCGCCTTGCGCCTTGGCCTCTTGGATGCTCAGGCCGTTTCGGTCTACGGTGGTGCGGACGCGGTGGACCTTGTAGGTGGCGAGAAACCCGTCCTCGATCCCCTGACCAAGGCTGTATGTGTAGGCAGGCGGGTGCCACTTGCCCTTGCACGGGTCGTCGGGGTCCACCGGGACCTCCGGTTCTTCGGCACAGAAGTAAGAGTAGGTGTCGATGCTCTCGTCCCGCTTGGGGGTTGCCGTCATACCGAACTGCACCGCGTCGGGAAAGTGCTTCAGGATGTCGTTCCATTTCCCGAAGCCCGACCGGTGACACTCGTCGATAATGATCAGGCCGAAGAAATCCCTCGGAATCTTCTCGAAGAGGCGCTCTCGGCCGTCATCCGAATCGAGAGACTGGTAGAGGGCAAAGTACAGATCCCGGTTGGCGTTGAACTTCCCTCCCTCGATGATCCCCCGAGGGTCTGAGGATCCATCCCGAAAGGGGCTGAAGGCGTTGAAGGCCTGGTCTCGGAGCGGGACCCGATCAGCGATGAAGAGGACCGGCTTTCGGAGGAACCCGGACTTTCGGAGCTTCCAGACGATCTGAAAGGCGGTGAACGTCTTGCCCGTTCCGGTGGCCATGGCCACTAGGATTCGTTTCTGTCCCCGCAGGACTCGCTCGATCACCCTGCGGGCTGCCACTTCCTGGAAGTAGCGCAGTTCCTTTCCGCAGATCGAGGGCGGGCAGGCTGAGTATAGGATGGGGCTCTTTAAGACCCCCTCCTTCGCTTCGGCGGCGAGAAGTGCGCTGGCGGCAGCGGTGGCCGGTCGACGAGCCCCGATCCAGCGCTGCCATAACTCTTGCGGCGAAGGGAACTCCTTCAATTCACGGCTCTTGTTTGCGTGGAAGTCGAACTCGACGAAACCGTGGCCGTTGCCGGAGTAAGCGAAGGGCACGTCCAACTGGCGAGCGTAGGCCTTTGCCTGCTCCAATCCCGCGTCGGGGGAGCAACCTTCGGCCTTGGCTTCCAGGACGGCGACCATCTGACCGCGGAAGCGCAGGAGGTAGTCGGCCCGGCGGGGCTCCCGGCGCCGGGACTCCTCGCCTACCAAGTAGATGCGTCCGGCGGTGAACGGACGTCCCTTCGTGAAGAAGTGCTCCCGCTCGATCTCGCTCTCGCCCCAGCCGGAGCGCTTGAGCTTCGGATCGATGAGCTTTGCCCGGGTCTCGGCTTCGTTGAGGCGCCGCATGGGGTTCCCCTCCCGTGTCTCGCAATTCCCGGCGGCCCCTGCAGCGGGTTCGCCGGTGCGCGACTGTAGCGCAACCGGTGCCCGGTGGGCACGCGAAAAGCCTTTTCTGCTTGATCGTGCCCCGAGTCACGAACCGGTAGACCGTGACGGGCCGGAGTTGAGCGATCCGGTAGGTTCAGCCCGAGATCTGCCCCTCCCCGGCCGGGTTTCACCAAGCGTCAGCCGGCCGACACAGGGGGCGAGCCGTTTCCACCGCCTTGCCCCGTTAGGCTTCGAAGAGCGGTGCCTTCTCGGGGCCGGGACCTACCCGGTTCAGGGTCTCGGTGTGAGAGAAGAGGGGAGACCCCGCCCTGGCAGCTCGGGCCCCGGGGGATCAGTCGACGTCCTCGTCGATCGGGGCAAAGGCAGGCAGGACTGCGTGCCACTTGGCCTCGATGACTTCGTCTCCGAACCCCATCGTCCGAAACTCGGCGGGTCTTTGGGCGTGGACGGTGAAGTGAAAGCCCTCGGGGCCGACCCGTTCGCGGAGCGTGTCGAGGATCTGGCGGCACCGCGCCGGCGTTTCGTTGGGGCCGGAGGTGAAGAAGGGCTTCCCCTCGTGCCCGAAGGAGAACACCTCCCGGCACGTCGCGGTGTCGATGCCCTCGAGGCTGCGGGCCGCCTCCCGATAGTCCGGGTGGGGCGGGAAGCCGAGGCCGCGGGCGTAGTCCACGGCGTCCAAGA
The DNA here is from genome assembly GCA_016214985.1 of Deltaproteobacteria bacterium. Taxonomy (GTDB): domain Bacteria; phylum Desulfobacterota; class Deferrisomatia; order Deferrisomatales; family JACRMM01; genus JACRMM01. The sequence goes on from JACRMM010000018.1 coordinate 54,298, forward strand.
TCAGCTACTTGGCATAGGCCGGCTCGACCTCCTCCAAGGACTCCTCGATCAAAAGGTGCTCCGCGAAGTCCTCATACCGGGCCTCGGAACAGACCCTGAGCAGCGCGTCTTTGACGCCCAGGCACCAGGGGTCTACCAGGAAGCCGGCGTAGGCGATGTCGCCGTCGGGAAGTCTTCGGCTGACCAGTACGGTGCCGATGCCGATGACATCCACACGGGGTCGAAGTACCCCCGCTTTTCCCTCTCGCCCAAGAGAGGGAAGATCGCCGGCTTCAGTTGCTGCGAGAAGTAGGCGTGCGTGGCGAGATTGCGGGACAGAACGAGGGTGGCCCTCGCATCGGCCTCCTCGAGGGCCTGCCTCCGCTCGTAGCGATGGACCGCGAGGAGCAGGACCAGGGCGCAGGCGAAGAACGCAGCACCGGTCGCCAGACTGACTCGCAGAGCCACGGTGCGGGACTCCGCGGACGGAGGTGGGTCGGCTTCGGCCGGTGACGAGGGAAGGCTCGGAGGTTGTGCGGACATGGGTTCCTCGGCGGGGCGAGGGCAGCGGGTGCTCCGTGGAGGAGCGTCCGAGTCAATCGAGAGTCGTTATAACAGAAACGCAGCGCCAAAAAACCGGTCGTCTTGACGCCTTCGGCTCGGAGGTTCGCCGAAGGATGAAGCCGCACGCTCACGACACGACCCGGGCCCGCAAGACCTCGCCAGACCAGAAATCGACTGGTCTCGCCTGACCAATTCCTGTATTTTCTGCGGCTACCCGCCACGTCCGGAGGTCTTTCCGAACCATGGAACCCCAGAACGATCGCCTCGCCGACGAGATCGCGCGGCGGCGCACCTTCGCCATCATCTCCCACCCCGACGCGGGGAAGACGACGCTCACGGAGAAGCTCCTTCTCTACGGCGGCGCCATTCATCTGGCCGGCGCGGTAAAGGCCCGGCGCGCGGCGCGCCACGCCACGTCGGACTGGATGGAGCTCGAGAAACAGAGGGGAATCTCGATCACTACGAGCGTCATGCAGTTCGAGTACGGGGGCTACAAGATCAACATCCTCGACACCCCCGGCCACCAGGACTTCTCCGAAGACACCTATCGCACCCTGTCCGCGGCGGATTCGGCCGTGATGCTCATCGATTGCGCCAAGGGCGTGGAGACCCAGACCAAGAAGCTCTTCAAGGTCTGCCGGATGCGCGGCATCCCCATCTTCACGTTCGTCAACAAGCTCGACCGGGAGGGCCGGCCGCCCCTGGAACTGCTCACGGAGATCGAGGACGTCCTCGGCATCGCGGCGTGCCCGGTGAACTGGCCGCTGGGGATGGGAAAGTCGTTTCGAGGCGTGTACGACGTGGGCCGCACCTCGGTCCACCTCTTCCAGGCCGGAGAGCACGGGCAGAAGCGGATTGCCTCTTCGGTGGCAGGGCCCCGGGACCCGGCGCTGGAGGCACTGCTCTCGGAGCACGACTATCGCCACTTTCTCGACGAGATCGACCTGCTGGAGGGCGCGGGGGAGGAACTGGACCCGCAGCGCGTGTCGGCGGGCACCTTGACGCCGGTGTTCTTCGGGAGCGCCATGACGAACTTCGGCGTGGAGCCGTTCCTGCTCGACTTCCTGCAGATGGCGCCTCCGCCCGGCCCCCGGGCGACGAGCGAAGGGGACTTGAGCCCAGAAGAACCCCGTTTCTCGGGATTCGTGTTCAAGATCCAGGCGAACATGAACCCGCAGCATCGCGACCGGGTCGCCTTCCTGCGCATATGCTCGGGCCACTTTCAGAAAGGGATGAAGGCTCGGCACGCGCGCACGGGGAGGGATGTGACGCTCGCCCTTCCCCTCCAATTCATGGCCCAGGAGCGGGTACTCGTAGAGGAAGCCTTCCCGGGAGACGTGGTGGGCCTCCACGACCGGGGCACCTTTCACATCGGCGACGCCCTGGCCGAGGGGGAGCCGATCACCTTCGAGGGGATCCCCCACTTCTCGCCCGAGCACTTCGCGCGGGTGCGCGTGAAGAACGCGCTCAAGTCCAAGCAGTTGCTCAAGGGACTGCAGCAACTCGGCGAGGAGGGGGCGATCCAGGTGTTTCGCCAGCCCCATGCAGACCGGGACCCGATCGTGGGGGCCGTCGGGCTCCTGCAGTTCGACGTCCTCCGGTTCCGCCTCGAGGCAGAGTACGGTGTGCCCGTCCAACTCGAGAAGCTCCCGTACGAGGTCGCCCGCTGGGTCCGCGGCGGGGGCCTCGACGCGGCCGCCATCGATCGCGACACGAGCACCCTGTGGTGTGAGGACCGGGAGGGCCAGCCCGTGATCCTGTTCAAGAGCGAGTGGTCGCTGAACTGGTTGGCCGAGAGGAACCCGAAGGTCGAGTTCCGAGACACGGCGGCCTGATGAGGGGGCGCCCCATCGATCGCCGCGCGTGCGGAGTCTCAGGGCAGAAATGAGTGAAGGCGGGCCCCGGGGGGGCCCGCCTTCACTGGGAGTTTCTGAGTCTGCGCTCAGACCGCGCGGACGTTGTTGGCCTGAGGCCCCTTGGGGCCCTGGGCCACCTCGAACTCCACCGCCTGCCCCTCGCTCAGGCTCTTGAAGCCCTGACCCTGGATGGCGCTGAAGTGGACGAAGACATCGGGACCACCGTTATCCTGGGTGATGAATCCGAAGCCCTTCTGGTCGTTGAACCACTTGACCGTTCCTTTTGCCATGGTGTGTACCTCCTTTCCTCTCAGACTCTGGGACTCTCGACCCATGTGTTGCACTGGCGATGGTTCGAAACGCCCAGAGGGAGAGGATCCCCTCCTTCTGCCTTTCTTGACCCATCGAAGTGACTCGAACTACGCTCGTTCAGCAAAAAGGGAGCGGCTCTACCTGCAGCCACTCCCTTCGAAGCTCGCTACTCGGTAGCCGCCGCCGGGGTGAGACACGGTCCATCTCGTGGGCCGACCCGACGGATACGATACGCTACTCGTCCGCCCATGCTCCGTCAACGATAAAAGTGGCCGCCAGGAACGGCCAGCGGCGAGGAGGATTCCCGGGGACCGCCGCGTGCCGTGGTGCCACCCTTCTCCACCATTCGACCGAAGGCCGCCGGGCTCTCCGCTACCCACGGGCCAACGGCTCCAGGTCGAGGGCGGCGCGCCGCTCCCCCCAACCGAGCACGACGCGGAAGGGGCCCGCAGGAGTTCCGGGGTCGCCGAGGCGGCCGTCGACCGGGGGCCCGGTGAACGTCCCCTCCTGCGAGACCACCAGGAGCCCCGCGGCGCGGGCCGCCCGGAGCAGTGCCGGAAGTTCGAGCCGAAGGCGGCCCCGGAACCAGCATCCTTCCCCGAAGCGAGCCGTCCCGAGATCGAAGGCGCGGGCGACGAAGGACGCCAGTGCCGCGCAGGCTTCGTCGTCGCCCGAGACCTTCTCCCACGCATGTCCCACCACCTCGAGGTAGGCACCCAGGGGCTCCGCTCCCTCCGAAACCGTCGCGCCACCCTGCGGCTCGACCTCCCGGGCAGGTCCCGCGAAGGCCTGCTCGAGAAGGGCCGCCAGCGCCTCGTGCACGCGGCCGTACGTTCTGATGTCCATGCAGCCGGCGAGCACGCCGGCCACCAGCGCAGCGGTCAGGTCGGAGGCGGTGTCCGGGTCCACCGCTCCTTCCGCGCGAGCGAGAGCCACGGCCTGGCCGAGCGAAACAAAGGTCTCAGCGTCCTGTGTCACCATGGGGCTCTTCATCGGCCCCGCTCCCGAAAAACTAAAGCCCCCTCGAGAACCGGCGCATCCGGACGTTGATCAGAATCCCCGCACACAGGTAGGTCGTCAGCACCGAAGACCCTCCGTACGAGAACAGGGGCAGGGGGACACCCACCACGGGCAGGCAGCCGGTGACCATGCCCACGTTGATCGCCACGTGGAGAAACAGGATGCTCGTCACTCCGACCGCCAGGAGCCGGCCGAAGGTGTCGCGCGCCTTCGCGGCAATATCGAGCCCCCAAAGGACCAGAAGGCCATAGAGCGCAAGGACTCCGAAGGCTCCGAGGAAACCCCACTCCTCTGCGAGCACCGAGAAGATGAAATCAGTGTGCCGTTCCGGCAGAAACTGAAGCCGGGCCTGAGTTCCCATCAAGAACCCCTTCCCCAGGAACTGCCCCGACCCGACCGCGATCTTGGACTGAATGATGTGGTACCCGGCGCCGAGAGGGTCCCTCTCGGGATCGAGGAACGTGAGAATCCTCTGCTTCTGGTACTCCTTGAGCAGCATCCACGCGGCGGGCGCGGCCATGACGGCGGCTCCGGCAAGTCCCAGGAGGACGTTTCGTCGAATGCCGTGAAAGAGCACGATCGAACCCGCAACGGCAGTAACCAGCAAGGCGGTTCCGAGGTCCGGCTGCAACAGGATGAGGCCCGCAGGGAGCGCGGCTGCGATCGCGGGGAGCCAGAGGTGGCGCAACCCCAAGGGCACGGGCTCCACCTCACGGGACAGCAGGTGTGCGGTCAGGACCGCGATGCCGATCTTCACGAACTCGGAGGGCTGGAGGCGCAGGGGCCCCATCGCGAGCCAGCGCTGGGCGCCCATGCTCACCCTCCCGACGACGAGCACGGCAGCGAGCAGGAGCAGGAGCCCCACGTACAGGCCCACCGCGTGATTCTGGAGATGGCGGTAGTCGACCGAGGCCGTGACGGTCAGGGCCACGATCCCCAGAGCGAACCAACGCAGCTGGCGCACGGCGAAGGGGTCGACCCCTCCCCCCGCACCGTGGCTCGCACTCCACAACACCGTGAGCCCCAAGGCCGAGAGCAACAAGAGCAGGGCCAGGAACCCGGTGTCGACCTGGGAGAGGAGCGACTTGCGGCTCACCGCGAAACCCCTTGCGCCGCGACGGCCCCCTCGGGAGGCGAGGCGCGCAGCGCTCGATACGCCTGGATGACCGCCCGGGCGACGGGTGCGGCCGTTGTCCCACCGTGCCCACCATGTTCCACGACGACCGCGACCGCGATACGCGGATCATTCTCCGGAGCATAGCAGACGAAGAGAGCATGATCCCTCTTCTCCCAAGGCATCCACTCCTCCGGCCCGGCCTCGCTGCGCATCCCCACGACTTGCGAGGTGCCGGTCTTGCCTGCGACGGGGTAGCCCACGATCTCCGCGTCGCGCCCGGTCCCCCAGGGGCTCGCCACGACCTGTCGCAACGCCTGCCGCACCAAGGCGAGCTGGGTCCCGAGGAAGGGAAGACGTCCCACCTCTTTGGGGGGAATCTCCTCCAACGCCCGACCCTCGGCGTCCTCGATCCGCGTCACGAGCCGAGGGAGCATGCGGGCCCCATTGGGGTTGGCCACCGCCGCCGCCATGACGGCCAGTTGGAGCGGGGTGGCAAGCACGTACCCCTGACCGATGGCGGCGGACAGGGTCTCCCCCGGGTACCACGGCTGCTTGCGGACGGCCCTCTTCCAGGCCTTGGACGGCAGCAACCCGGAGCGCTCCCCGGGCAGATCGATCCCCGTCGGAGCTCCGAGCCCGAGTTGGGACGCTCCGGCCTGGATCGCATCGATCCCGAGGGCGATGCCGAGCTGATAGAAGTAGACGTCGCAGGACTGGGCCATGGCTTCCATGAGATCCACGCTTCCATGACCGCTCCCCTTCCAGCAGCGGTACGCTCGACCCCCGAACCGCAACTCTCCGGCGCAGGTGACCCGGCTGCGGGCCGTGATCAACCCCTGCTCGAGACCTGCCAGGGCCATGGCGATCTTGAAGGTGCTTCCCGGGGGGTAGAGGCCCTGGATGGCGCGATTCTGCAGGGGCTTTCGAGGATCTGTGGAGAGTGCGGCCCACGCCTCGGGGGTGACGCTTCCGGCAAAGAGATTGGGATCGAATCCCGGCATCGAGGCCAGGGCCAACACGTCACCGGTGCGCACGTCCAGGGCGACGACAGCCCCCGTCTCGTTTCCGAGGGCGCGCTCCGCAGCTTCCTGGAGCCGCCAGTCGATCGCAAGCACGAGGCTGTAGCCCGGGCGAGGCGGGCGTTCGACGAGCACCCTCAGGCGGCGCCCCTGAACATCCACCTCCACCTGCTCACCGCCCGCCTCTCCGCGAACCCGGCCCTCCCAGGCCCACTCGAGCCCCCCCCGTCCCAGGTAGTCCCCGGCCTCGTACTCGGCGTACGCGGGGAGCGCGAGCTCCCGGGGCGACACCTCGCCCACGTGTCCGAGAGCCGGACCCATCAGTGTTCCGCAGGGATAGGTACGCACCGGGCTGGGAAGGACGAGCACGCCGGGGAGCTCCAACCGATGCGCCTCGAGCTGCGCCATCTCCTCTCGGCCAATTTGCCGTTTGAGCAGCCGGGACTTCCATACGGGGGGCCCCGGACCTTCGAGACGCTGGGTGACCTCTTCGAGGGGAAGCAAGAGGGTGCGGGAGAGCTCGGCGCAGACCGCAGACCGCCGGGCCGGCGGGATCTCGACGGGGATCGCGACGGCGTCGAACTGGGCTTGAACGTCGGCGAGGACCTGCCCGTTGCGGTCGAAGATCATCCCCCGCGGCGCAGGAAAGCGTTCGAGGCGGATGCGGTTGTTTTCGCTCAGATAGCGGTACTGGCTGCCGCGGACCAGCTGGAGCCACACCAGGCGCGTCGTGATCGCGCCGAAGCTCGCGGCCACCACGACGACGCACGTGATGAAGCGCACTCGCAGAGCATTGCGGGAGGGCGGGACCGGGGACGCGATCATGATCCGGGCCGGCGGCTCGAACGCCGCCCGGAAGCGACTTCGAGGAGAAGGAAGAGGAGCGGAACGGCGATCAGGTCGCCCAGGGCCTGTCGCCAGAGCGTCCCGAGCACCGAGGAGGCGGGGAGGGGCGCGGGCAGGGCAAACTGGCTCAGCACCCAGGCCCCGGCAGCGTCGGCCGAAACCCCAAGAAGCGCCAGGGGGAAGAGGAGGATCGGGTGATCGTCGAAGAACACGCCCCGCAGAGGACGTGCCGCACCGTACACGAGCAGACGCACGGCAGCTCCGAAACCCGGCGGTCCGCCGGTAGAGGCGTCCAGGGCCAGACCCGCTCCGAACGCCAGGAAAGCCCCTCCCGCGGGCACCCCCGTGACAGCGACCCAGAGAACCAGCGGGCGAGTGAGATCAGGAGCCCAAGCGGGGGAGGAGAAGTATGGGAAGAGAGCCGTCTGGCAGAGCAACCCCAGGGCCAAGGTCGTCCACCAGGCCAGGTGTTCCCTCAAGGAGCGGCCCCGGGGCCCGCCGGGACGACGAAGACCTCCTCAACGCGTGAAAAGTCGGCGCTGGGCTTGAGCTCTGCCCGCTGGAAGACACCGCCCTTGACAGGTTCCACCGAGACGATCTCACCGATAAGCAGCCCCTTGGGATAGACGTCTCCGAGGCCGGAGGTGACCACGCGATCCCCGGGCACCGCATCGTCGGTACGCGCGAGGTAGAGGATGCGGCACAGGGGATCGAGTCGGCCCTCGACGATCACCTGCGCGCGGCTTCGCTGCACCAAGGCGTCCACGGCGGAGCTCGTGTCGGTAAGCAGCAGGACCCGGCTGGCGGACGGCGAGGTCTGATAGACGCGACCAATCACGCCGTCGGCCGTCACGACGGGGCTGTTGGGGAGAATGCCGTCGTCCGCGCCCTTGTCCAGCGTAAGGGTACGGAACCAACTGGAGGCGCTGCGCCCCACGACCCGGGCGGGGAGCAGCGGCAGCTCCGTGGACTCTTTGAAGTGCAGGAGCGTCTTCAGACGGTGGTTCTCGAGGTACACCTCTTCGGCGGCCAGGAGCTCGCGCCGCAGGTCGGCGACCTCGTGCTGGAGCTGCGACGCTTCCCGCTGAGCACCGATGAGGAACACGTACCGATCCACGAGCGAACCGAAGCCGCCGGTGACGGTCTGAGCCCCATCTTGGACCGGCGACGCCACGAGCCCGAAAGAGCGGCCCAGCACCGTCGCTCCGTCACGCCCGGCCAACACCAAGCCCAGAGTCAGGAGCGACAGGCTCCAACCCGCGATGGCCCCCCTGTGGCGAGCGAGAAAGTCGATCATGATCGTCTAGCGTGCGCGCCGGGCCTTCAGGAACACACCTCCCGCAAGAGCTCGATCTCGTCGAGCGCCATGCCGGCCCCCATGGCGACGCAAGAGAGCGGGTCGTCGGCCACCATGATCGGGAGGCCCGTCTCCTCGCGTAACAAGATGTCCAGGTTTCGCAAGAGCGCCCCTCCGCCGGCAAGCACGATTCCCTTGTCTACAATGTCGGAGGCGAGCTCCGGCGGAGTCTTCTCCAGGGCGATCCGCACGGCCTGAACGATCGCGTTGATCGGCTCGCGAAGACTCTCTCGAATCTCGTCCGCGTGCACCGTGATGGTCTTGGGGATTCCAGCGACCAGGTCGCGCCCCTTCACCTCCATGGACTGATTTTCCCCGCCGGGGTCAGGATAGGCGGTGCCGATGCTCATCTTCACCAACTCGGACGTGCGCTCACCGATGAGCAGGTTGTACTTTCGCTTGACGTACTGCACGATCGACTCATCCATCTTGTCGCCCGCCACCCGCACCGACTGACTGTAGACGATGCCCGCGAGGCTGATGACCGCCACCTCGGTGGTTCCGCCTCCAATGTCCACCACCATGTTGCCCGACGGTTCGGTTACGGGAAGCCCGGCGCCAATCGCTGCCGCCATCGGCTCCTCGATGAGGTATACCTCGCGGGCCCCAGCCGACTCGGCCGACTCTCGCACCGCCCGCTTCTCGACCTGCGTGATGCCCGACGGTACACCCACGATCACGCGGGGGCGCACGAGTTTGCGCCGATTGTGGACCTTCTGAATAAAATAGCGAAGCATCGCCTCGCAGATGTCGAAGTCGGCGATCACCCCGTCCTTCATGGGGCGAATCGCGACGATGGAACCAGGGGTTCGGCCCAGCATGCGCTGGGCATCCTTGCCGACCGCAAGGATGCGGCCGTGGCCCTGCCCGTCTTTTCGCACGGCCACGACGGAAGGCTCGCTCGCGACGATGCCCTTGCCCTTGACATACACCAGGGTATTGGCGGTGCCGAGGTCGATGGCGAGGTCGGTGGAAAAAAAGCCGAGGATCGCGTCGAGCATGTCCGGTCACTTCGTCGGAAAGGGGGCGTCTGCCGAAGCCCGGGTGGGGTAAATTAGGGAGTGTAGCAGACCCATTTCTGGTCGCACAAGCACACCGTAGCCGCGTCCGGGATTTTCGTGCGCTCACCGTCGCTGTAACGGGTTTCGGCGCCGAGCATCCAAGAGTGCGTGGCAGGTGGTGACCGCGGCGGGCACTGGGCCCTCGTGAAGCTTGCCGAGAGGAGACATGGAATGACCGTCAACGACGCCCTCCGGATGACAGCGGGGACCTTCGTACTCTTGTCGCTCGCCCTCGGGTACCTGGTGAGCCCGCACTGGTACCTGTTCACCGCCTTCGTGGGCCTGAACCTCCTGCAGTCGGCCTTCAGCAAGTGGTGTCCGTTGATGGCCATTCTCCGCAAAGCCGGCGTCTCGGACCCTGACTTCGAGATGCGCAAGAGGTGAGCCGTGGACGTCTCGGCCGCAAGACCTGGATCCAGAATCTTTCGCTGTGAGAAGTCGCTGAGGGACGTATCGATGAATGATCCTCGGTGCGTCAACCCGAAGGGGTATTGCAAGTGGAGAACCGCGTGCCCCGTGAACGCCCTCGAGAAGGAGCGGGGCCGGGAAGACCGGTGATCCGGGGCGGGGAGAGCGACCGTCACATCGACGTAACCCGGCGACCTTTCAGCCTTTCACCTTGCACCGCCGTTTCGCGTGCGAGTATGCTACCTCGGATGTGGAAAACGGCATGCGCGCACAGATCCTGAGGCTGTTCTGGATCGCGACCTTGGCCTTTGCGGCGTGCGCCGCCTACCTATCGGCCCGGGTCACGAGCCTTCTCATCGCCAGCCATTTTGCGGTCGTAGAGACCTCGATCCCAGGAACGCCTCCTGCCACGGCGCGGCGAAGGGGCGCCGAGCTCCTGTCGGACTACCGGATCATCGACGACCGAAACCTCTTCAACGTGAGGCCGCCTCCCCCACCGCCGCCTCCCCCTGTGGTCGTGGCACCACCGCCGCCCCCCATTCTCCCGCCGACGCCGCCTCCCCCACCGGCGCCTCCTCCGGAGCCGCCCCTGGACCTCAAGCTCGTGGGAACCGCCGTGGTGGCGGGCGGGAAGTCGTTCGCCGTCGTCTCGGTGGGTGCAGACCTTCGGGTCGTGCGAGAGACGGAGGAGATCGTTCCCGGAGCCGTGCTCCTGGCGGTCCGCGCCGACCGGATCCAGGTGAGCTGGCGGGGCCGAACCGAGGAGTTCGCCCTCTACGAAACTCGCACCCTCAGCTCGACCCCGTTGGCGTCGCGGGGGCGGGGCCGCCCCACCGCGCCGGCCCAGCGGGCGGTCCCAACGGAAGCCGCTTCTCCCCCCGCGTCCGAGAGCGTCCGCCGCGTGTCGGACGACCGATGGGTCGTGGACGCTCGCGAGGTAGATCAACTGAGGAGCAACATGGGCGCCGTGATGACCCAAGTGCGGGTCGTTCCGAACTTCGGAGAGGGGGGGCAGCCCGACGGCTTCAAGGTCTTCGCGATCCGCCCGGGAAGTCTTTTTGCGCGCATCGGTCTGCAGAACGGTGACGTGATCCGCCGGATCAACGGGATCGACATGCAAGCCCCGGATCAAGCGCTCGCGGCCTACCAACAACTGCAGAACGAGACTACGATCAACGTCGAGGTCGTCCGCCAGAACCAGAGCAAGACCCTGACCTACGTCATTCAATGAGCAGGGGAAAGGCCCGTGCGCGGTCCGCCGCCGGTCCTTCCACCGACCTGCCCTGCGACACCGAGGAGTGAGGATGGTGCGGTTCCTTCGCGCTGCTGTAGTGGGGTCGTTGTGCCTGGTCGCAGGTCTGATCCCCGTTTGGGCTGCCGTCGCGGCGGGAGAACACCCCGGCGCTTCGGCGCTCCTCGCCCAGGCGGACCCGGAGGCTCCCGGCGGCGCGCCCCCCGCCGACGCGAGCGAGGAGCCGCCCCCTCCCGAGGCCATCGGCCCCGCCCCAGTGGAGCCGGTGCCGGCTGAGGCACCCGAGGCGACGCCGCCGATCGCTGAACCGCTCGGACCATCGGCACCTCCCGCACCGGCCAGGCCGTCGGCCCGACCCGCGCGTCAGGCTCCCGCGCCGACCGCACGCAAGGTCGCCATGAACTTCCGCGACGCCGAGCTCGAGGCGGTCGTGAAGTTCATCTCCGAGCTCATGGGGATGAACTTCATCTTGGACGACAAGGTCAAGGGCAGGATCACCGTGATCAGCCCCACCCAGGTCACGGTCGACGAGGCCTACCAGGTGTTCCAGGCGATCCTGGTGGTCAAGGGGTTCACGATCGTGCCCGCGGGAAAGGTGTTTAAGATCGTCCCCACGCGGGAAGCAAAGTCGTCGAACATCGAGACGGTGGGGGACACGGCGGCCTCACCAGGCGATCGGTTCGTCACGCGAATCCTGCCGCTCAAGTACGTGCCGGTCGAGAACGTGGCGGGCATCCTCGCGCCTCTGGTATCCACTGGCACCGGGTCCCTGGTGCCGTACGCGCCCACGAACACCCTGATCCTCACGGACTCCTACTCGAACATCGAGCGCCTGGCGGAAATCCTCCAGGCCCTGGACGTGGAAACCGTCGACACGGTGATGGAGATCGTGCAGATCAAGTACGCTTCGGCCGATACCTTGGCCAAGAGCCTGGCGCAAGCGGTTGCGGAAAAGAGTCAGAGTCGGAGTTCCAGGCGGGCGCCGACACGGGGGGCGCCCGGCGTGCCGGCCGCGGCCGCGGCTCAGGCCGCAGGACCCGGCGCCAAGATCATCTCCGACACCCGCACCAACTCCTTGATCCTCATCGCCGATCCCCAGTCGATGGACGAGATCAAGGCCATGATCCGAGCCCTGGACGTCGAGATCCCGAAGGGAACCGGCAAGATCAACGTGTACTACCTCAAGTACGCGGATGCCGAGAACGTCTCCGCGGTGCTGACGGCCATCTCCAAGACGGCCACGGGCAAGCCGAAGCCCGGGCAACCGGGTGTGCCGGCGGCGGTAACGGCCGCCAAAGTGGGCGGTGAGATCTCGGTCGAGTTCGAGGAGCCGGTGCAGATCACCGCGGACAAGGCAACCAACTCCCTGGTGATCATCGCCACTCCCCAAGACTACGAGCTCCTCAAGACCGTGATCGCCAAGCTCGACATCCGCCGACCGCAGGTGCTCGTGGAGGCGATGATCCTGGAGATGAGCTACAAGAAATCCCTGGAGCTCGGCGTCGAGTGGCGCACCACGAACGATCCGACGGGGAGCGGCACAACGGTCATTGCGGGGAGCAACTTCGGAAATATTTCCACTCTGATGACAAACCCACTCGCGGTTCCGGCGGGATTGTTCGTAGGCGCCGTGGACGGCACCATCACGTTTGGGGGGCAGACCTTCCTGAACATCGGGGCCCTCGTCCGCGCGCTCCAAGGTACGGACGACATCAACGTCCTGTCGACGCCGCACCTCCTCACTACAGACAACGAAGAGGCAGAGATCATCGTCTCCGATAACATTCCGTTTCAGACCAGCCAAAAATTCGACAACAACGGGAACCCCATCTTCACCTTCGACTACAAAGACGTCGGGCTCACGCTTCGGCTCACGCCTCAGATCAACGACGACAACTATGTGAAACTCAAGCTCTATCAGGAGATCAGTCAACTCCTCTCGGCGACCACGGGCACAAGCTCCAATGCTCCTTCGACGAGCAAGCGGTCCGCCAAGACCACGGTCGTGGTCAAAGACGCGGCGACGATCGTGATCGGCGGGCTCATCAAGGACAACACCTTGCGAAACACCTCCTCGATACCTTGCTTGGGCGATCTCCCGCTACTCGGCTACCTGTTCAGGACCACTACCGACACCAAGCAGAAGACGAACCTGCTGATCTTTCTGACCCCCCACATCATCAAGAGCACGGAAGACTTGGAGGCGGTTTCGCGGGGCAAGCGCCGGGAGTTCGAGGACAACGTGCGGAACCCTGACACCGGACCCACTGAGGCGGCGGACAAGCTCCAGAAGTACCTCGACCGCCAAATGGAACCGGCGGGCACCAAGCCGTGAGTACGCGGGCGTCGGTCGGCGAGCTCCTGGTGCGGCGCGGGGTGCTCGGCGCCGAGGACCTGGTGCGGGCCCAAGCGCTCGCCGCGGAGCGGGCGACGAGTCTTGGGGAGGCGCTCTCCACGATGGAGCTCGTCGACGATCTGTCGCTGGCGGAGGCCGAGGCCGAAGTGGGCAAGCTCCCCCTCGAGCGAGAGATCAGGGTCGCCGAGATCCCCGAGGCGATCGTACGCCCAGTGCCGATCCAGTTCGCGAAGCGCTACCGGGTGCTGCCGCTGAGGGAGGACGGTGAGGCCGTTGTCGTCGCCTTCGCCGAGGCCGAGGTCGCTGGTGCCCTCCACGACCTGCGCGTGCTTCTGAGCCGTCCCGTGAAGCCCTGCGTGGCTCCCGCCAACGAGATCCTGAGAGCGATCAACGAAGTCTACGAGCGGGGCTCTGACCGGGCCGACGATCTGATGGAGGGCCTCGCTGACGTGGGTCTCGATGCGCTCGCCCACGAGCTCGAGGAACCCAAGGATCTGCTCGACGCGGCTGACGAGGCCCCGGTCATCCGGCTGGTCAACGGGATCCTCTTTCAAGCGTTGAAGGACCGAGCGAGCGACGTACACATCGAGCCCTTTGAACGCGAGGTGCAGGTGCGCTACAGGATCGACGGGGTCCTCTACCCCGTCCTCACTCCTCCCAAGGCGCTCCAGGCCCCGATCACCAGCCGCGTCAAGGTCATGGCCGGCCTCGACATCGCGGAGAAGCGACTGCCCCAGGATGGTCGGATCCGGATCAAGATCGGCGGAAAAGACATCGACATCCGCGTCTCTGTGCTCCCTACGGCGTTCGGCGAGCGCGTCGTGCTGCGCTTGCTGGACAAGAGTGCCGTGCTCCTCGATTTGGAGGAACTGGGACTGGACGGCGAGCGTCTGGAGGACGTCAAGCGCCTCATCCGGCGGCCCCACGGGATCCTGCTCGTCACCGGCCCCACAGGCTCGGGAAAGACGACGACTCTCTACGCGGCGCTCTCCCGGATCAACTCCCGCGACATCAACATCATCACCGTGGAGGACCCGATCGAGTACCAGCTCCTGGGGATCGGCCAGATCCAGGTCAATACCAAGATCGATCTCACCTTTGCGGCCGGTCTTCGCTCGATCCTGCGTCAGGACCCCGACGTGATCATGGTCGGCGAAATCCGGGACGCCCCAACGGCCGATATCGCCATCCAGGCGAGCCTCACCGGACATCTGGTGTTCTCGACCCTCCACACCAATGACGCGGCGGGCGCGTTCACCCGACTGATCGAGATGGGCGTCGAGCCGTTTCTCGTCTCCTCGTCGATCCTGGCCGTCGCCGCGCAGCGCCTCGTCCGGGTCTTGTGCCGGTCGTGCCGCGAGGCGTACGTCCCGTCCGCCGAGGCGCTTCGCAACCTTGGGCTGACCGCGGAAGATCTGCCTCTCGGTCACCTCTACCGACCGGTCGGATGTGTCAAGTGCATGAACACAGGGTACCGGGGCCGGACCGGGATCTACGAACTGCTCCGCGTGGGCGAGGGGATCCGCAATCTGATCATGCGAGCGGTGGACGCGTCTACGATCAAAGACGAGGCGCGACGCCGGGGAATGGTGACTCTTCGGGAGGACGGCGTGCGCAAGATGGCGCTCGGGATCACCAGTGCCGAAGAGGTCCTGAGAGCCACGCAAGACGACCTGATCTAACCGGACAGGAAGGGCCGAGCGCGGGGGCGCGAAATCGTTGGTTCCTCAGTCTCTTGGAGAGTTGAGCGCGGATGGCCGTTTTCGAGTACGAGGGGCTCGACGCCCAGGGTAGGTCCGCCCGGGGCATCGTGGACGCCGAGGGCCTCCGTGCGGCCCGTGCCAAGCTCAAACGCCAGGGTGTGTTCGCGACTCGACTGGAAGAGACGCGCCGGGCCGTCAACGGCTCGCCCGAAGGGGCGGTTCCCTGGTTCGGTCGTGGCATTCGCACGGGCGAGCTCTCGCTGATCACCCGGCAACTGGCGACCCTGCTCGGGGCGGGACTCCCCCTGGTCGCGGCCCTCGGTGCGCTCCTGGAACAGGTGGAGTCGGAGCGGGTGCGGCGCGTGCTCTCTCAGGTGCGGGAAGGCGTCAACGAGGGCAAGGCGTTCCACGAGGCGCTCGCGGACCAGGGCCGGTCCTTTCCCGACATCTTCCGAAACATGGTCAGCGCCGGGGAGGCGAGCGGCACGCTTCCGCTCGTGTTGGCACGCCTCGCCGACTTCCTGGAGGGCTCGATGGTCTTCCGCCGGAAGGTCCAGTCGGCCCTCGTCTACCCGATCCTCATGGGGTTCTTGGGTACCGGAATCCTATGGTTCCTCCTGGCGAGCGTGGTCCCGAGGGTCACCCGGATCTTCGAAGACGTGCAGCGCGCGCTTCCGTTGCCCACGCGCGTGCTGCTGGCCACGAGCGCCGCGCTCCGGAGCTATGGATGGATCGCCCTGGTAATGCTCGCTCTGGGGCTGTTGGCCCTGAACCGATACAGCAAGACGCCGGAAGGCCGCCTCCACCTCCACGGCCTGGTGTTGAAGCTCCCGGCATTCGGGCGCTTCCGAAGGCTGGTTGCCGTCAGCCGTTTCGCGAAGACTCTGGGGACGTTGCTGGGAAGCGGCGTTCCACTGCTGACCTCGCTCGACATTGCTCGAGCCGTGCTGGGAAACGCGGTCCTCGAAGACGCCGTCGCTGACGCGCGGATCGAGGTGCGGGAAGGCAGGAGCCTACGCGACGCCCTGCGCGCAAGCGGCCAGTTCCCGGCTGCAGTGGTCCAGATGGTGGGCGTGGGCGAGGAGAGCGGCGCGCTGGACCAGATGCTCCTGAAGGTCGCGGAGGCTTTCGAAGCCCAGGTAGAGGCGGCTGTGGTCACCTTGACTTCACTACTTGAACCTCTTATGATCCTCGCGATGGGCTTGGCTGTAGGCTTTGTCGTCCTCGCAGTGCTGTTGCCCATCTTCGAGATGAGCCAGTTCGCTGGGTAGAGAGAAGAAGGTGGACGTGACAGCCTCGGACATGCGGCAGCGGCGGAGCGACGCAGGGTTCACCCTGATCGAGCTCATGGTGGTTCTGGTCATTCTTGGGCTGCTCGCCGCGATCGTGATGCCGCGGCTGTTTGGCCAAGGGGAGAAGGCGAAGGTTCAGACCACGAGAGTGCAGCTGCGGGTCCTGGAGGACGCCCTGAGCCAGTACGAGGTGGACAACGGCGCCTATCCCACCACAGATCAAGGCCTTCAGGCCCTCGTGAAGCCTCCATCCGACGCAGCCAAGAACTACCGGGAAGGGGGATACCTGGAGAAGGGCATCGTGCCCAAGGATCCGTGGGGTAGCCCGTATGTATACTTCGCCCCTGGCCGCCACGGCGAGGACTACGAGGTTCTCTCCTATGGCGCCGATGGCACCGAGGGCGGCGAGGGAAAGTTCAAGGATATCTCCAGCTCGGACACTGACGAGAACCAGAAGTGAACCGAAACGCCTCCACCGGCTTCACGCTGGTGGAGCTCGCCGTCGTCCTGCTCATTCTCTCGGTAACGATCGCCATCCTCCTCCCGCGCCTCCCCCGTCTAACCGGCACCGAGCAGTCCTCGGCCCTTCGGCGCCTCGTCTTGACCGCAGAGGCGTCCCACGAGGAAGCTGCGGTCAAAAAAAAAGCCTAGCGCTCAAGTACCGGATCAGTGACAACTCCTACGTACCCGCCGAGTACCAGAACCCGCCGGGGGACTACGTTCCGCGGGCGCGCGCCGAGGTTCGCCTCCCCGACGGTCTCAGGCTGAGGGCCGTCTGGACGTCACTGGACGGTCTCGTAACCGAAGGCGAGGCACAAACGCGCTTTCGCCCGCAAGGCGACGCGACACACACCTATATCCATCTCGAGGACCATGACGGCCGCGAATACACGATCGAGGTGCGCCCGTTCCTGGGCAAGGCCGCGCTCCAGAGCGGATGGGAGGGGCCGAAGCTCTAAAGGCTTCACCTTCATCGAGCTCGTCGTCGCGCTCGCCGTGCTCGGCACGGCATTTACGGTGCTCCTGTCCGCGCACACGGCGGCCACCCGGCTCTCTGCCCACGCGAGGCGCCTGTTCGAGGCCACGTCCCTGGCCCGAGAGGTCCTGACCCGCACCGAAGTCGAGGGGCTTCCGACCTTCGGCAAGGACTCGGGGGACTTCGGCCCCGACCTCGCGCCCTACCGCTGGGAGCGGGAGGTCAGCGACGTGACGACGCTGCCGTTCGTGGATCTGAAAGAGGTGGTCATCCGAGTGCTTTGGCCCGAAGGAGGGAAGACCCGCTCGACCCAGGTGGTGTTCTACTACCTGAAGAAGGACCCATGAGGCGGGGCTTCACCCTCATCGAGGTACTGCTCGGGCTGGCGCTGCTGGCCCTCGTGATCAGCGTGGTGCAAGGCGTGTACGCGGGTGTCACGCGCAGCCGCAACCGCGCGCAGGAACAGACGGAGGGTGCGCACGCGGCTACCTTGCTGCTCCAACGCATGGCCGACGAACTCGCAAACGCCTCCTCGGGACCTGCCGAGGGCACCGAGGCGAGCACTGGACTCGTGTTGGGCAAGGATGCGGACGGGCAATCGCGCCTCGACTTCACCACGACATTGCCCGCTCTCGCTCCGGACGATGAGTCGAAGAGCCCCACGTACGCAGAGGTGTACGCGCGGATCGAGTACTCCGTTCAAGCGAACGACGACGGCACCCGTCAGCTCGTGCGCGGCGACTCCCGCGCCGCCGCTCGGTCGGGCGGCGCGGAGACGGAGGCGCCCGACGTCGTGATCGACAGAGTGACCCGTTTTCGGGTCACTCTGTCGCCCGACGGAAAGACCTGGGAAGACACGTGGAGCGGCCCGGCGGCCGGGGAGGACACGGCGGTTCCTCGAATCGCAGCGATCGAGATCGGGTGGCAGGTGGGCACCAAGGACAAGCCCCAGGAGCGGCTCCTTCGCACCGCTGTTTCCCTCTACGGGGTTTCCCCATGACCGGCCAGCGAGATCGGGGGGCGGCCCTCCTGCTGGTGATCCTCCTGGTCGCGCTGCTGGCCGTGCTGGTGACCGAGTTCCAGAGAGAGACACGGGTGGAGATCCGGGCGGCGGAGAACCTCGCCGACGACCTCCAGAGCCACGCGCTGCTCCGATCGGGATCCGACCTCACCGAACAGATCCTCGCCATCTACGAAAAGAACCGCGTGGCGGATCTTGCGTCCGCGCGTCGGCAGGTTCAGGGAGGGGAACTGCTCTGGCAGTTCCTGTTCCTCGGAGAGACCGTGGCCATCCCGGTGCCCTCGGCCGTCCTGACCGTGGAAACGGGCCTTCGGGGCCGACTCGAAGACCTCTACGGGAGGTTTCCGCTCGGGGCCCTCGTGGGAGAACAGCCCGAACCACGCCGAGCCGTCTTCCGGGACTACCTCGGCGCGGTCAAGGAGTTCCTGGGAAGCACCGACGACAACGCTCTCTCGAGCACCGACACCGATTCGCTGGCCGACGCCGTCATCGCGCGCGTCGAGGCGGCGGGGTCACCCGGGTCACTCCGCCGGCTCGCGGATCTCGCCCAAGCGGAGGGGATGACACCGGCCCTTCTTCGCGCTCTCTCCCCGTTCCTGGACACGCGGCCGGCGTGGAAATTCGACGTCAACGGGCGCTGCATCCCGCTCATCCTCACGATGCACCAGGGCATCTCGGTCGAGGAAGCACGCCAGAAGGCAGACGACCTGCGCGAAGATCCCGTCTCCGACGACGCCGCCATCCCCAGCCAGATCGGCACGGTTCGCCCGGAGTTCGCCAACAGCCTTACCACGAAGAGCGCGCGGTTCCAGGCCACGCTCGAAGCATCGGTGCGAGGCGGCACCCGAAGGGCCCGGGCGGTGTTCGAGCGCAAGGTGGACGCCGCCGGCGTGCCACAAGGAAAGTTTGGGCTCGTCGAGTGGGTCGAAGGATGGGTCGAGGGCCTCGAAGAGGCGCCAGCCGCGGTCGCCGGCGCCGACGCGTCACAGGAAGGGGGGGCAAAGTGAAGGACTGGAGACACCTCCGGGGCAAGAGCGTCATCGTCCAAGCGGCCGGCATCACCTACCGCGGCACGGTCGTGGAGCTCGGACCGGCGAACCTGCTCCTCAAGGCGGCCTCCGGGTTTCGGGAGATTCCGTGGGAGCGGGTCCAACGAATTGACGAGCTTCCGGAGGGCGCGGGCCGCGGGCTGTCGGCGCCGTCGGCGCTGCGCCGGTAGCTCATGGTTCGTCGAGTCGCAGGAACCGAGCCAGGCCCTCGTAGGTTCGATTGACCACCTGCTCGGCAGCAATGCCGCACTCCGACGCTACCTGCCACGCATCGGCGACCTGTCCCACCTGGCAAGCGATGTGAGCGTCGGAGCTCAGGCAGACGAGGCCGCCTTCCAGGGCAACGTGGCGGGCGAGCACCGAGCACACCTCCCGGCTGCCCCGCCGTGCCTGGCTGAACGAGGCGTTGTTGATCTCCAGGGCCACGCCGAGTTGCAGCGCCGCGCGTGCCAGCACAGGCACCTCGACGGGAAACGCCGGGTTTCCCGGGTGGGTGACGACCCGAACGCCCGGCTGCTCCATGGCTGCGATCATCGTCGCCGTATTCTTGGCCGGACTCCGGACCTTCAGCCCGCAGCCCTCGTGGTACCCGACGAGGATGTAATCGAGGCGAGAGAGAAGCTCACGGGGAAGATCGAGTCTCCCTCGGGCGTGGACGATGTTCGCCTCGACCCCTCGCAGGATCCGCACGCCCTCCATGGTCCTCGGTAGAAATCGCAGTGCGCCGAAGTAGAAGGGGTGCGGCGCCCCGGGAAGAGCAGGCCCGTGATCGGCGATACCCACCGCGCGCAGGCCGCGGCGGGCCGCTTCTCGGGCGATCTCGGACACGGTCGAGAAGGCATGGCCGCTCGCAACCGTATGGACGTGAAGGTCTGCCTGGACGCGCATGGGCGCATTCTAGGTGAGCGTCGGGACGCCAACAAGGGCCGAGTGCCCCGCTCGCGGGCGTGCCCGTGGACGAAACGAAGGGGCGTGGCGATGGACCTCGAACGGTTCTTCGGTGAGGGGGGAGCACTGTCGGGCGCCCTGAACGGGTACGCGCCGAGACCCGCCCAGATCCAATTCGCGCGCGCCGTCGCTGAGACCCTCGGCCGCGGCGGGGTGCTCCTCGCCGAGGCGGGGACGGGCACCGGCAAGACCCTCGCATACCTGGTACCCACCGTGCTCGCCGGCAAGAAGACCGTCGTAAGCACCGCGACGAAGACGCTCCAGGCCCAGATCCTGGACAAGGATGTTCCCCTGCTTTCGCGGGCTCTCGGGAGCCCCGTGTCGGCAACCCTGCTGAAGGGCAGGGAGAACTACCTGTGCCTGCGGCGCTTCGAACAATTCCGGAGCCAGCCCCTGTTTCGTTTCACTGCAGATGCCGCCCATTACGCGGTCTTCGCCGCCTGGGCCGGCGCCACGCCCACCGGCGACCGCGCAGAGCTGCTCGGCGTTCCCGAGGGGTTCGCCCCCTGGCGCGACGTGTGCTCGACCGCGGAGACGTGCTGGGGCGGTCGGTGCCCTCGGGAGGAGATGTGCCACTATCTCCGGCACCGACGGGCCGCCCAGAAGGCGCAGGTCGTCGTTGTCAACCACCACCTCTTCTTCGCCGACCTGGCCGTGCGCGCGAGTTCGGGCGCCGAGGTCCTCCCGCGCTACGCCGCAGTCGTCTTCGACGAGGCCCACCACGTCGAGTCGGTGGCGACTCAGTACTTCGGCACCCGAGTGAGCTCGCACCGAATCACCGACCTCTTGCAGGACGCGGACCGCCTCGCCGCACCATCGAGGGACCTCGCCAACCGGTGGGGCAATCGAGTCGCCGCGGTCGCGCAGCGAAGCGAGGCGCTCTGGAAGGTCTTCCCCCGCGTGGGAACGCCGACGCGGCTGAAGGGCTCGCCGCCCGGTGACCTGGTCCCCCGCCTGGGGGAGCTCCGCGAGGCACTGGATCGCTGGGGAGACTGCTTGGCGCCCCACGAGGCCGAGAGCCAAGACGTCGAGAACCTGGCCCGTCGCGTTCGGGAACTCGGCCGCGACCTCGCCGTCTTCTCCACCGCTCCCGAGCCGGGGGAGGTGCGCTGGCTCGAGACCCGAGGGAGAGGAGTCTTCCTGCACGCGGCGCCAGTGGAGGTGGGCCCGACGCTGGAGCAGGGTCTCTTCGGGGGCCACCTGCCGGTCATCCTCACCTCGGCGACCCTGAGAGTGGGCGGGACCTTCGATTACGTTGCCGGGCGCCTCGGCATTCGAGGCCCTCGGCGAGAAATCGCGGTAGACAGCCCCTTCGACTACGGTCAGCAGGGGCTGCTCTACGTCCCACGGGGACTGCCGGAGCCCAACGACTCCGGTTTCGCAGCCGCCGCGGCCGGCGAAATTCGCTCCATCCTGGAAGCCAGTCGCGGCCGAGCCTTCTGCCTCTTCACCTCCCATCGGGTTCTCCAGGCGGTAGCCGCGGTGCTCCGCACCTGCGTAACCTACCGTCTTCTCATCCAGGGCGAAGGCCCCCGGGAGTCACTCCTGCGCCAGTTTCAGGAAGACATCCACTCGGTGCTCCTCGGCGCCCAAGCGTTCTGGGAGGGCGTAGACGTACCCGGTCAGGCGCTCTCCGCAGTCGTCATTGACCGCATTCCCTTCGCCAGCCCCGCCGATCCTCTCGTCGAAGCGCGCGTGGAGACTCTCCGCAGCCGCGGCGAGCAGCCTTTCCGCTCCTACCAGTTGCCGGCCGCGGCCATGGCGCTTCGCCAGGGTGTGGGCCGGCTCCTGCGCCGGATCGAGGACCGCGGCATCGTCGTCATCCTCGATCGCCGCTACCTGGAGAGTTCCTACGGTGGCTATCTCCAGGACAGCCTGCCTCCCCTGCCGGTCACCCGCGACTTGGGCGCGGTCTACGATTTCTTCTCGAAGAAGGCCCCCACCTGACAAGGCCTGCCCGGCTGGCGACCAGACGAGAGTGAGGGGTCCCCACGGGCACGGTGGAAGGCGCAGAGGTCGAGCCCCGACAAGAGAGAGAGTCAGCGCCCCTGCGAGAGGGAATCAGCGCCGCAGAGCGCGGCGCGAAGGACGGAATCGGGAGAGAGGGCGATCTCCCAAAGGCCGGGCCGCGGGAGCGCGCACCGACGTCTCCGGCGGCGCCACCCCACCCTCTCAAGAAGATGCAGCCGTCGGCGAGTCGCGCTACTTTCCCGCAATCGCCTTCTTGATCACAGCGTCGATCGTCACCTCATCCCCGGGCTTGTACCCAATGTGGGTGAAGGCGATCTTTCCCTTCTTGTCGATGACTACGGTCGTCGGGAGGATCGACGAGCCATACTTCTTCATGATTTGGAGCCCGGCATCGATGACGATCGGGTAGGTGATCTTGAACGACTGGGTCTGGAGGAACCGCTGCACCCGTTTGAGGATGAAGCTGTCGACGTTCATCCCGACCACCTGGACGTCCTTCGGATACCGCTCCGCGATGTCGATCAGAGCCGGAATCTCCTGGACACAGGAGGTGCAGTTGATGGACCACCAGTCCAGGACGACGACCTTCTTCCCCACCTGGCCCGCCAGGTCGAATTGGCCTCCGTCGAGCGTGGGCGCGGCAAACGTCGGGGCGACCTCACCCGGCCCGGCAGCGTCCGTCGAGCACGTCAGGCCAACGAGCAGCCCACACAACAGGGATACGGCCAGGAACGTACGGCGCACGACTCTCCTCCGCCCGCGGGGGGGGTACACCGACAGCCTTGGAAGTGGCCGCCGGAGGGGACCGGACCGCGAAGAAAATAGTTGTTGAGCGCTGCTCCTGTCAATTCAGGAAACGCCGCCCACCTCGCCCGACACCCAGACCGCAAGGAATCGCCTCAACCTCTCGTTCCCTTCGTCCGATGCTTCATTCATCAACAGACGGGAGCATCATGACGCCATCCTGCATCGACCCCTTCGAGGTCCTCCGGGCACTGATCTTCGAGCACTCGGGCATCCGCCTGACCCGCAAGGACGACGGGGTGCTCAAGGCGCGCGTGGCCCGGCGCCTGCGGGCGCTCCGCCTGGGCTCGGCCGTCGAGTACCTGCGCCTTCTCCGCGGCCCCGACGGCCCGATCGAGATACAGGCACTGCTCGACGCCGTGACCATAAACTACACATTTTTCTTCCGGGAACCCCAGAGCTTTCAGTTTCTCACCGCCCAGGCCCTGCCCGAGCTCCTTGGCCCATCCAGCTCCGGCAACCGTCGCCGGGTAAGGGTCTGGAGTGCCGGCTGCTCCTCTGGGGAGGAGCCCTACTCCATCGCGATGACCCTCGCCGAAGCGATCCCGGATACGCGGACCCATGACTTCCGCGTGCTGGCCACCGACATCAACCGCAGGGTCCTGACGGTCGGGGCCCAGGGCGTGTATCCCCAGTCGCGCGTGACGAACGTCCCTCAGGAGTACCGGAGCAAGTATCTGACCAAGGACGCCCATACGCCCCCGGCCCACTATCGCATGTGCAGCGACCTGCGGGCGGCCGTGGCGTTTCGCCGCCTTAACATCCTCGATGAGGTTTCTTCCTTCCGCGGTGTCTTCGACGCAGTCTTCTGCCGAAACGTCATGATCTACTTCGATGAGCCGACGAAGGTCCGCCTGCTCCGGACCTTCCACAGTTGCCTGGTACCCGGCGGACACCTCCTGATCGGCGCTTCCGAGACCCTCAGCGGTCTGCCCCACCCCTTCCTCCCCGTCGGACCCTCGGCGTATCGCCGTCGCTGACCACATTTGGCTCCCGAGACACCGCTCCCTCCTCTTCGGGCAATGCGGGCCGGACCTTGAGCACTTCCTCCCGCCGAACCTCCACGGTCCCAGGCTTCGCGCCGCGAGGTTTCGAAACAAATCGCGCCCTGGTGACGGAGACTGCGACCACGCCGCCGGACCGGGCTTTGCTGTGGTACGCCGCGACCGCCGCCGCCTGCCGCAGAGCCTCCCGGGGCGGATCCTCGCCGGAACGCGAGCGCAGCACGACGTGGCTCCCGGGCATGCCTCTCACGTGAAACCACCAGTCGTCCGGGTGTGCGAGAGCCAGGCTGAGCCGATCGTTGTCCTCGTCTGTGCAGCCCGCGAGGACGATCCACCCGCCTTCAAGAACGTAGCGGTGAATCCTGAGGCCCGGGGAACCGGCGGTTGCACAGAAGGACAACTGGCCCTCTGGGCTCAGCCGGCGCGGTGGCACCCGCCGCACTCCACCGGCGCCCTGGTCTTGTGGACGCTGTTCTCGGCCACATGACAGTTCCGGCACAGGGAATGAAATGCCCGGTACAAGGTCGGAAGCTCGTCTTTCTTGAGGCGACGCCGCGCCGACTCAAGCCGCTCCTGGTACCCGTCGTCCCGGTCCGAGAAGTGGCACTCGTGACACAACCCCCGGTGATCGGAGCGCACGTGGCATCCCTTGCACGTCGTCGGTTCCTGGGGCCCAGCCGCGAGGTTGTGGTGGCACTTCTCGCACGCCACGCCGTACTGCTCGACGTGGCGGCCGTGAGTGAACACGACCTCTCCCCGTTTCGCTTTCGCCAAGATCAGCGTGGGCGTCAGTGCCGCGCAGACGCCCGGGCCAAGAGCGGCGGCACCGACCAGGAGGAGGACGAGGAGAGGGCGATGGGTCACGGCGGCACCTCGGCGGAGTTCGGGCCGGACGGGACGGTTTCGCTCGGGGCGTCGCCCTCCCGCACAGGGAGCGCCGTTCTTGTAGTGGCCGGCCCGGGGGGCTGTCAAGCTCCTTCTCGGGCCGAACCGAATTAGAGGTGATCGCGGATGGCCGCCTGGAGCGCGTCGGGACGGAGGGGTTTGTTCAGGAAGCCGTTGACACCGGCCTTCTTGGCGAGCTCCCGCTGGGACCCCTCGGATTCAGTGGTGGCCATGAGGACCGGTGTGCTCTCGCACAAGAGGTGGGAACGCACCCTACGGGTGAACTCGATGCCGTCCATGACCGGCATGTTCAGGTCCGTGATGATCAGGCCGAAGACCTCTCCCTGATCCAAGAGATCGAGGGCCTCCTTGCCGTTCGTCGCGGACACGACGTCGAGATCGATCTCCGCGGCGACACTCTTGTAGAACAGCAGCATCGACTTGGAGTCGTCCACAGCGAGGACTCGTCCCCCGGCGCGCGGCGCTGCGGTCACCTGAAGGCGGCGGCGATCCGAGCCGGCGCGCGCCGTTCCCACCGCGTCGAGCCAGTCCCGGAACACCGCACCGACCTCATCATCACCCACCGCCACAACCGCAGCCAGCACGGCGTCGGCGGCTTCGAGATCCGCATACGCAGCGCCAAAGAGGTTCAACGCCCGACACAGCGCGATGGCCCGGGCGACCTTCTGTCCGCTCTCCCCGCCATCCTTCAAGACAGCCTGGACCCTCGCCGCCACGCGCGGATTGAACTGCCGGTCGAGCCCGGAGACGACCGCGAGCAAGATGGTCTCATCGTCTTCCCCGAGACCGTCGGAAAGACACACCACTCCCTTCAGGGAGGGGATCTGCCCGAGAGCCTCGTAGGCCGCGAACCGAACATTCGGGTGGCCGACCGTACCCCGATCGAAGCCAGAAACGAGGACATTTCCCGCGTCCTGGCCCCCGATGGTCCCAAGCAGATTGGCCGCCAGCACCTTTTCGTCGACAGTCCCGCCGTCGAACGCCGGAGCCAGCATCGGCACCGCGCGGGCACCCATGGCCACGATCTTCTGATGGACAAACCGCCGCGCGGTCGGATTGCGGTGGTGGATCTTCGCCACCAGGTAGGTCAGTGCCTCGTCGGTTTCGAGGCTCCCGAGGGCCTCGATCGCTTTCTCGGTCGTCACCGAGCACATCCCGAACTCTTCGTCTCCCTCCGCGGCGTCCACCACTCCCGACAGCAGGGGCAACGCGGCCCCATCCCGGTAGACGCCCAGCATCGAGAGACAGAGACCCGAGACGAAGGGATCCGGATGGCGGGCATAGGCGCGGTAGACCTCGAGAGCCTCCGAGCTCCGATGCGGCCCCAGGGCCGACAAGACCTGGAGCAGAACGGTCGGGTCGGTCTCCGTGGCCGCGAGCGCCCGAAGCGCGGGGCCGGCGGCGAGGGTCGGGTTGGCCTCGGCCACCTGCACGCACAACGCCTGAACGGTCCGATTCCCGGAGGCGAGCCCCTGGAGGACCTCGGCCTCGCTCTCGGCGAGGAGCGCGCGGAGGGTGTCGCCCACCGCGTGCCGAGCCGTGCTGTCGAGCGCCGGATCGCAAAGAAGAGAGGTCAACTCGGGAATCCGCTCGGTCTGCCTTGCCGTCTCGATCCCGTCCAGGATCAACATCCTCTCGACAAAGCTCTTGGCCGCGAAATCACCGAGTGCGCTCATGGAACTCCCCCGGGGGCAGAGAAGGCGGTGGTGCCTTGCTGCCTCCCCTTATCGACCGCCCCCGAACCGACATAAGGGAAGGTCGTGCTTCACGGCAACAATCTTGCGGCATTGACCAGATCTTGCGCGATCGTTCCGTCGCAGGGCCCGCCACAGGTCCGGGAAAGGCGTTGACCCCCTTCGAGGCCATCGAGTAGCATTGCTGTTTCTTTTTGGGGGAGACCCCGCCCAGGAGACAGGGAGCATGCGCATCGAGGACCGCGACTTCTACCGCATCCAGCGACTTCCCCCATATGTCTTCAAGGCGGTGGACGAGCTCAAGATGCGGGCACGACGCCAGGGCGAAGACATCATCGACCTCGGCATGGGGAACCCTGACCTTCCGACCCCTCAACACATCGTCGACAAGCTCATCGAGGCGGTGCAGAAGCCGAGGAATCACCGCTACAGCGTGTCGCGAGGGATCCAGAAGCTCAGGGTCGGCGTGGCCAAGTGGTACGAGCGCCGCTACGGCGTCCACCTGGATCCGGAGACCGAAGTTTGCGCCACCATGGGGGCCAAGGAGGGACTCGCGCACCTGGTGATGGCCACCCTGGGCCCCGGCGACGTGGTCTTCGTCCCCAACCCGTGCTATCCGATCCACTCGTACTCGGTAGTTCTCTCGGACGGCGACCTGCGCGCCATCCACTTGGGCGAAGGCGGACAGGACTTCATCGACCGGCTCGAGCAGGCGACGAAGACCGTCTGGCCCAAGCCGCGCATGCTGGTGCTCAACTTTCCGCAGAATCCGACGACGCAGGTAGCCGAGCTGTCGTTCTTCGAGAAGATCGTCGACTTCTGCCGAGAGAACCAGATGATGCTGGTGCACGACCTGGCGTACGCAGACATCTGCTTCGACGGCTACCAGGCGCCGAGCCTCCTGCAGGTGCCGGGCGCCAAGGAGATCGGCGTCGAGTTCTACAGCCTGTCGAAGAGCTACAACATGGCGGGCTGGCGCATGGGGTTTTGCGTCGGCAACGCGAAGATGGTCAACGCGTTGACGCGAATCAAGTCCTACCTGGACTACGGAGTCTTCCAGCCGATCCAGATCGCCTCGATCATCGCTCTCGAGAGCCCGCCGGAGGTCGTCCAGGAGATCGTGGACGTCTACCAGGCACGGCGCGACAAGTTGGTGGAGGGTCTCAACCGCGCCGGGTGGCCGGTGGAGAAGCCCAGGGCCACCATGTTCCTCTGGGCGCCCATCCCTGAGCCTTTCAAGGCCATGGGAAGCCTGGAGTTCTCCAAGCTCGTCCTGAGGGAGGCGAAGGTCGCGGTGAGCCCGGGCGTGGGCTTCGGACTGTACGGGGACGACCACGTGCGCTTCGCCCTCGTCGAGAACGAGCACCGGATCCAGCAGGCCGTAACCGGGATCCGGGAGATGATGAGGGCCGCCGGCTGTGCCGGCGGCTAGACGGCGAGGCCGCCGGCCTCCGGCGCAGCCTTCGTGGCTGAGCCAGAGCCCGGCCGACAACGGGAGGTCGTGACCATGCGCGAGATCGGCGTCGGCATCATCGGCATCGGCACGGTGGGAGCCGGAGTTGTGCAAGTCCTTCAGGAGAACGCCGACGAGATCGAGCGCCGCCTGGGAGCACACCTGCGGTTGGTCAAGGTGGCGGACAAGGACATCGAGACAGACCGCGGGGTGCGGATGGACCGCTCGGTTCTCACGACCGACGTAGCGGAGGTCGTCGAGAACCCGGAGATCCAGATCGTCGTCGAGCTCGTCGGAGGATACGAACCGGCGAAGACGTTCCTCCTGCGGGCCATCCGGGCCGGCAAGCACGTCGTCACCGCGAACAAGGCTCTCCTGGCGGTCCACGGCGACGAGATCATCGCGGCCGCCCGTGAACGCGGGGTCGATCTCGGGTTCGAAGCGAGCGTCGGCGGCGGCATTCCGCTGCTGCGCGCCGTCCGGGAAGGCATGGCCGCCAACCGCATCCATACGATCTTCGGGATCCTCAACGGGACCACCAACTACATCCTCACGGAGATGAAGGAGAAGGGGGAGTCGTTCGAGCGCGTGCTCCGCGAGGCACAAAAGCTCGGCTACGCCGAAGCCGACCCCACCTTTGACGTGGAGGGGATCGACGCCGCCCACAAGCTGACGATTCTCTCGACGCTGGCCTTCGGCCGCAAGGTGCCGTTCTCCTCCGTGTTTACGGAAGGCATCAGCCGCGTGACGCCCCAGGACATCCAGTACGCCGCGGACTTCGGCTATGCCGTCAAGCTGCTCGCCGTCGCCAAATTCGACGGGAAGCGCGTGGAGGCGCGCGTCCACCCGACCATGATCCCCTCGAACCACCTTCTGGCGGGCGTCCGCGGCGTCTACAACGCCGCCTACATCGACGCGGACTTTCTCGGGCCCACCCTCTACTACGGCCAGGGAGCGGGCCGGCGCGCTACGGCGAGCGCGGTGGTGGGGGACCTGGTCGAGCTCGCCCGAAACGTCCTGCTCGGCGTCTCGTGGCGCGTCCCGCCCCGGGGGTTCCAGGAGGACATGCTGGAGCCGGCCGTGGTCAAACCCATCGACGAGATCAGCTGCCAATACTACGTCCGGGCCATGGCCCTCGACCGGCCCGGCGTCCTCTCTCGGATCTCCGGAATTCTGGGCGAGCACGGCATCTCCATCGAGAGCGTCGTGCAGAAGGGGCGGGACGCCGGCCAGGCGGTCCCCCTGATCATCATGACCCACGAGGCGCGGGAGGCCGATATCCGGCAGGCCCTCGGGGAGATCGATAC
The DNA here is from genome assembly GCA_016214985.1 of Deltaproteobacteria bacterium. Classification (GTDB taxonomy): domain Bacteria; phylum Desulfobacterota; class Deferrisomatia; order Deferrisomatales; family JACRMM01; genus JACRMM01. Next base: position 83,573 of record JACRMM010000018.1, read on the forward strand.
CCTCGGGGTCACGCTCGGACCCCCGGCGCTCATCCGGATCGAGGGATAGCCGTGAAGGTCGCGGTCCTCCTCGGCGACGGCATGGCCGACGTTCCTCTCGCCGAGCTCGACGGGAAGACCCCGCTCGAGGCGGCCTCCACGCCACACATGGACGCGCTGGCGCGAGAGGGGACCCTCGGGCTCGCCGTCACCATTCCGGAGTCCCTGCCGCCGGGCAGTGATGTCGCGAACCTCTCGGTCTTCGGCTACGACCCCCGATCTTGTTATACCGGCCGGGCACCGCTGGAGGCCGCGGCCATGGGCATCGAGCTCAGCGCCGCCGACGTGGCCTATCGTCTCAACCTCGTGAGCCTGCTGGTGGGCCACGGGGAGGTCTACATGGACGACTTCTCCGCGGACCACATCTCCACCGCGGAAGCCCACGAGCTGATCCGGTTTCTCGCGACCCGCCTCGCGGAGGAGGGTTTCGAGTTCTACCCCGGCGTCTCCTACCGGCACGTGCTCCTCTGGCGAAACGGCGAGGACCGGGCCCGCACGACACCACCCCACGACATCCAGGGCCGGGCCATCCACGAACACCTTCCGGACGGAGAAGGAGCCGACAACCTTCTCCACCTCATCACCGGGTCCCAGATCCTGCTGAAGGATCACCCGGTGAACGTCGCCCGGCGGGAGCAGGGAAAGAAAGAGGCCAACTCCATCTGGCTCTGGGGTCAGGGGCGTCGGCCGGCCATGGAGCGCTTCCGCGACCGTTTCGGCCTGGAGGGAGCGGTCGTGGCCGCCGTGGACCTGCTGAAAGGGATCGGCCGCGTGGCCGGTCTGGAGACACCGAGCGTGCCGGGTGCGACGGGGTACATCGACACCGACTACGCCGGCAAGGTGGACGCCGCCGTCCAAGCGCTCGAGCGCTCGGACTTCGTCTTCCTGCACGTCGAGGCCCCCGACGAAGCAGGCCATGCCGGCCGGCTCGACCACAAGCTTCAAGCCATCGCGGACTTCGACGCCCGCGTCGTGGGACCTGTACGAACCTGGCTCCAGGCCTCGGGCGAAGAGCACGCGCTCCTCGTGATGCCGGACCACCCGACTCCGATCGGTCTACGCACCCACACGCGCGATGCGGTGCCCTTCGCCCTGTACCTCTCCCGCGAGCGGGGGCAGCGGTACCGGGGCCGGGCGTTCACCGAGTTCGAAGCACTCACGACCGGTGTTCACGTAGCGGAAGCCCATCGACTGATGGAGCACATCGTCGGCAAGTGCCGGCTGTGGTGATCCGGGTCCCTTGCCGGGTAATCTACGGCGACACCGACACCATGGGCGTCGTCTACTACGCCAACTACCTGCGGTTCTTCGAGGTGGGGCGAAACGAATACATGAGGGCCCGCGGGCTCCCCTACCGAGAGGTGGAAGCCCGCGGCTTCGCGCTTCCCGTCACCGAGGCCCGCTGCCGCTACCTCAAACCCGCCCGCTACGACGACCTCCTGGCCGTGGAGACCCGCGTCACCCGAGTCAAGGGGGCCCGGGTGGTCTTCTCCTATGCCCTCCGAAACGAGGCGGGCGATCTGCTGGCCGACGGGCACACCGAGCATGCGGCGCTGGGCCCAACAGGGCGGCCCGGACGCCTGCCCGCCGAGATCGTCGAGATCCTGGCTCCCGAAGAGGCCTGACGAGGATCGCCGACCGGATCGAAGCTCCTCACCCCTTCCCCAAAGCTTGGTCGACCAGCGCGTCGAGCCGCTCCAACGCCTTTCCCAACGCCTGATCGATGAGACCCGAGTAGTCGTAGGTCCAGAGGTCGATGTCCTCCCGTTTCGTAGTCTCTGTCACGTCGACCTGGATGGGCTCTCGGAGCAGTGTCCGCCCCTCGGAACGCACCTCCACCGTCAGAGCGACCGAGGCGGTCTTCGTGATCTCCTCCGGCCGACGATCGTCGTCCCGAAAGACGTCGTCGTCGAAGGAGGCCGGAACGACCCGGCCCACGGGAGCCGGCGGAGACCTCCGAAAGCCGATCTGCCGATAGCCCGTGGTCACGCGGTCCAGATGGACCAGGAGCTCGGCGCGCTTCGGGCTCGACGCGTCCGACTTCTCCCGTCCGTAGGCGTCGAGCAGACGGCGCAGGCGGTCGTTGATCCGGAGCCGACGGTACGTCTCGGTGGGGCCCGAGAGCACCTCGTAGTCGTCCGGAACGGCAGAGGTGAACTGAATCGCCAGCGGGTATCCCGATCTCGCGGGACGCGGAGCCGTTGGGGGCGCCCTCGTCGGCGCCGCCGCGCAGCCGAGGACGAGGCCAGCGAGCACGGTAGCCAAGACGATCCCACGCATTCCCATCGCTACACTCCCTCCTTCGCAGCTCTCTGCAGGCGCCCGGCCAGTCAACCACTGCGGGCCCCTCGCGCAAGGTGCGTCGATGCGCACCTTGGTCTGCGCGCCTGCCGCCCTCTCCAGCCTAGCTATCGCTCGTTAACTTTTGGCTTGACCCGGAGTCTCCCGGGGGGCTATTTAGCGTTCGATAGTTTCGACAACCACACTCCAGGGTGAAGGAACAGCGATGGAAGAACGGCTACCCCGAGACAAAGACCCGGACAGCGAAGCGCGCGGGCGGCTGCTCGCTGCGGCCACCGACCTCTTTGCGCGCAAGGGGTACGCGGCCACAGCCGTGAGGGAGATCGTGGCAGCGGCGGGAGTCTCGCCGCCCGTTCTCTACTACCATTTTGGGAACAAGGAGGGGCTCTTCCTAGAACTCATGAGGGAGGCGTGGGGGGACTTCGAGTCGACCGTTGACGCCGCCCTCGGGGAAACGGGGAGCGCGCGGGACCGGCTCCTTCGGCTCGCGAGCCAGGTCGTCGACCTCTTCCGGGCCCACGTCGGCGTGGCCCGAGTCATGAACTCCATCTACTACGGCCCCCCTCAGGGCGCTCCCGCCTTCGACTTCGACTCCTGTCACACGAAATTTCGCCAGGCCATCCTCGGGCTCGTGCAGGAGGGAGTTTCGGGGGGGGAGTTCCGGCCCGGACAGGTCGGCGACATGGCGTGGGCGATCATCGGCGCGATCAACATCGCCATGGAGATCGAGCTCTGCCACCCCGAGCTTTCACTGGGCCCGGAGGGGCTTCTACGGGTCTTGCATTTGATTTTTCGAGGCATAGAAGCCCCCCGAGTGGGGCCAGAGGAGGAGGCGTTATGATGGGGAGGTCCTTTGCCCAGGCCCTGCTGGTCGCCGCAGTGGTGGCGGTAGGGGGGTGTTCCGCGAAGGGAAACGAGAAGGCGGCTCCCACGTCTCCTCCTCTCGGCGCCCAGGCCAAGCCACCGGTTGCCGTCGAGGTCGTGCCGGCCCGGACGCAGGACCTGGAACAGGGAGTGGAGGTCGTCGGCGCCCTGGCTCCCAAGTTCGAGGCCGTGGTGAAGTCCGAGTTGCCGGGGCTCCTGACCGAGGTGGCTGTGACCCAGTGGGTGCGCGTCAAGAAGGGGCAGGTACTGGCCCGCATCGACACTCGCGAGATGGAATCTACGCTCGCCCGGGCGCGGGCCTCCGTGGAGTCGGCCAAGGCCTCGGAGGAGTCGGCAAAGGCGGGGCTCCTGGAGGCAAAGGTCGCCGCCGACCGCGCCGACCGCGAGTGGGAGCGCCTCAAGAGGCTCAAGGAGGCGGGCCTTGCGACCCAGCAGAGCCTCGACGACCAGCGCTCTGCCCGGGAGGCTGCCCAGGCGCGAATCGCGGCAGCCCAGGGTCAGATCGGCGCAGCGGCCGCCCAGGTGACCGCCGCGCGCGAAGAGGTGCGCCAAATCGAAACGCGGCTCACCAAGGCCGTCGTGCGCTCGCCCATGGACGGCATCGTCTCGGAACGGGACGTCAACGTGGGCGACCTGCCGGGTGACAAGCCGATGTTTCGCATCGTGGACAACAGCCTACTGAACCTGACGGTCACAGTGCCGTCCCGGGACATGGCGTCGGTGCGGGTCGGTCAGCCGGTGACCTTCGCCACGGACGCCCTGCCGGGGGAGACGTTCACCGGCCGCGTGATGTTCGTGAATCCCTCCGTGGACCCCGCGGACCGCTCCGTCAAGGTCGTGGCCGAGGTGCGAAACGTCCCGGAGCGCCTGAAGGGTGGTCTCTTCGTCAAGGGGCGCATCGTGACCGGCCAGCGCGAGGGCGTCTTGCAGGTGCCCCGACAGGCGCTTCTCACCTGGGACGTGGTGGCCGGCCGAGGGGACCTCTTCGTCGTGCAGGGGGCCGCGGCCCGGAAGAAGTCGGTGCAGACCGGCGCCGCCTCCGGCGATCGCGTGGAGGTGACCGCCGGGCTCGTGGCCAGTGAGCCCGTGATTGTGCGGGGGGCGTTCAACCTGAAGGACGGCGACCCGGTCCGCGTCGAGGCGACGGGGCCGCAGGACGCCGCCGCGGGAGGGAAGTGAGCCATGTTCCTTTCCGACCTCTCCATCAAGCGGCCCGTCTTCGCCGCGGTCATGATGCTCGCGCTCGTGACCCTGGGATTCTTCTCCTACCGGCGCCTTCCGGTCGACATGTTCCCGGACGTGGAGATCCCCGTGGTGTCCGTTGTGACCACCTACCCCGGCGCCTCCCCCGAGACCGTAGAGCGGGAGGTCACCAAGCGCATCGAGGAGGCCGTCAACCCGATCTCGGGCGTCAAGCACGTCATGAGCAGCTCGCGCGAGGGCGTCTCCACCGTGGTGGTACAGTTCAACCTGGGGGTGACGGTGAACGACGCGGCCCAGGAAGCCCGCTCCAAGATCGGCGCCATCCGCGGCGACCTGCCCCAGGCCATCGACGAGCCCATCATCCAGAAGCTCGACTTCGGCGGCATGCCCGTCATCTCCCTGGCCGTGAGCTCCAGCACCCTGTCCCCTCGAGATCTGACCCAGCTGGTGGACAAGAAGATCAAGCGGCGCTTCGAGAGCCTCTCGGGCGTGGGCAAGGCCGACATCGTCGGAGAGTCCAAGCGCGAGGTGAGCGTCACCGTGGACCCGCGCCGGCTCGAGGCGCTGGGAATGGGGATCAACGAGGTGATCGGGGGCCTTCGGTCCGAGAACGTGAACACCCCGCTCGGCCGCCTGAAGCGAGGCGGCGCCGAATACCCGCTGCGCGTGTCGGGCAAGCCCGAGGCGGTGGAGGACTTCGGGCGGATGGTAATCGCGGAGCGCTCCGGAACGCCGGTGACCCTCGAAGACGTGGCCACGGTCACCGACGGCATCGAGGAGCGCCGCTCACTTGCCCTCGTGAACGGCACGCCGGCCGTGGCTCTGAACATCCTCAAGCAGTCGGGCGCCAACACCGTGGGGGTGGTGGACGCGGTCCTGAAGACCGTCGAAAAGGTCCGAGCCGAGCTGCCTCCCGGGACGAAGATCGACGTGGTGCGCGACGCCTCGGTGATGATCCGCGACTCGGTGGAGGACGTGAAGGTCACACTCGTCCTCGGCGGCCTTCTGACGGTCTTCATCGTCTTCTGCTTCCTGAACTCCTGGCGCTCCACGGTGATCACGGGTCTGACCCTGCCCATCTCGGTGATGTCGTCCTTCATCATCATGAACTTCATGGGCATGACCCTGAACGTGATGACCCTCATGGCCCTGTCGCTCGCGATCGGGCTCCTAATCGACGACGCGATCGTGGTGCGGGAGAACATCGTCCGACACCTGGAGGCCGGGGCGGACCACTTCACTGCGGCCCGGGAGGGCACGGCCGAGATCGGCCTCGCGGTGCTCGCGACGAGCCTCACCATCGTCGCCGTCTTCGTGCCCGTGGCGTTCATGAAGGGCATCATCGGGCAGTTCTTCTACCACTTCGGCCTGACCGTGGCCTTCGCAGTGCTCGTCAGCCTGTTCGTCTCCTTCACGCTTGACCCCATGCTCTCGTCTCGCTGGGAGGACCCGGACATCGAGCGCACCGGCAAGCGACACCTGGTGGCCCGGATCCTCGACCGGTTCAACGACTGGTTCGACCGCACCGCCGACCGGTACCGGGGCATGATCGGATGGGCGCTGGACCACCGTAAGACCGTGGTCCTCGGTGCCCTGGGCGCCTTCGTGGGAGGCATCGTCGCCTTCGGCACCCTCGAGTCCTCCTTCATCCCCGAGTACGACCGGGGCGAGTTCCAGGTGAACTTCAAGACCTCGCCCGATGCCTCCATCGCCGAGACGGAGAATCGCGTGGAAGCGGTCCTGCAGGTGCTCAAGGACTTTCCCGAGATCGACCACACCTATGCCACGATCGGCGCCGGCGACACCGGCACCGTGCGCGACGCGGGCGTGTATGTGAAGCTCGTGGACCGCGCGGAGAGGACGCGAGACCAGTTCGCGATCCAGGAAGACGTCCGAAAGAGGCTCGAGGCCGTCGCCGGCATCGTGCCCTCGCTCCAGGATCCCGGCAGCCTCGACGCCGCCAAGCCGCTCCAGGTGAGCGTTCGCGGCGAGGGCATCGAGCTCCTGAAAGAGTACTCGGCCGCACTCAAGAAAGAGATGTACAAGATCCCGGGCGTCGTGGACCTCGAGGCGACCCTCGAGCACGACATCCCCGAGTACCGCCTCACGGTGGACCGCCAGCGGGCCATGGACGCGGGGGTGCGCACGGCCGACATCGTCGGGACCGTGGGCGCGCTGGTGGGCGGGCAGGCCGCGTCCACCTATGAGGATGCGGACGGCGACGCGGTGGACGTCCGCGTCCGGCTGCCCGAAGAGCTGCGCCAAGACCCGAGCCAGGTGGAGAATCTGCGGCTCTCCGTGACGAAGCCCGGCCAGGCGTCGGCGCTCGTGCCCCTCGGGCAGATCGTCTCCTACGACGTGAAGGCGACCCCTTCGGAGATCGGCCGGCGAGACCTGATCCGCGAGGTGGTCCTTTCGGCAAACCTCCAGAATCTCCCCATTGGTACGGCTGTGAAGAAGGTGAAGGCGGCGGCGGCCCGGATCCCCATGGCACCCGGCTACCAGGTGGTCTTCTCCGGCGAGGCCGAGGACATGGCGGAGTCCTTCGGCTACATGGGGGAGGCGCTCCTTCTCGCCATCGTCTTCGTGTACCTGATCCTGGCGGCCCAGTTCGAGTCGTTCATCGACCCGTTGGCGATCATGCTCTCGCTGCCCCTTTCGCTCGTGGGCATGGCGGGTATGCTGCGCCTCACGGGGGACACGATCAGCATCATGTCGCTCATCGGGTTGATCATGCTCATGGGACTCGTGACGAAGAACGCGATCCTCCTCGTGGACTACGCAAAGGTCCTGCGCCGGTCGGGCGTGGACCGCCGCGAGGCGGTCATCACGGCCGGCCGCACGCGGCTTCGTCCGATCCTCATGACGACCGCGGCCATGATCTTCGGGATGTTGCCCCTGGCCCTCGCACTCGGCGCCGGCGCCGAGATGCGGGCACCCATGGCCCGGGCCGTGATCGGGGGCCTCATCACCTCCACCCTCCTGACGCTCCTGGTGGTCCCGGTCGTCTACACGGTGCTGGAGGACTTCGGCAGCTGGGTGCACCGGAAGTGGGCGGGGGAGGCGCGGGAGGTCGGCGCCGAAGAAGGGGCCAACCGCGTCGTCGCCCTCCGCGGATGGAAGATGAGGCTCTTCTGCTGGGCCGCGGCCGGGCTGGTCGCCGTGGTGGGCGCGTTCGGCGCGGCGCGTGCCAGGGCCGAAGAAGCCCCGACCACCGTGGCCGATTCCCTCACGCTGGACGACTGCCTGCGGCTCGCCGCCGAACAGAATCGCGACATCCAGAGGGCTCGCGAGTTCCGAAACAAGGTGCAGGGACGGTACATCGAGGAGCGCGCCGCCGCGGTGCCTCAGGTGACGGTAACGGCAAACGGCCTCCGATCGCAGGATCAGAGCCAGAAGGCGGCGCTGGGAGTTACGCCGCGACCGAGCAGCGTGGCGACCCTCGACGCGGCCTTGTCCCAGGCGCTCTTCACCTGGGGCAAGGTCGGAGCCGCCATTCGGGCGGCGAAGGTCGGAATGCTCACCGCCGACGACGAGCTTCGACTCGCCCGGCAGGCCGCAGCACGGGACGTGACCGCGGCCTTCTACAACGTTCTCCTCGCCAGGGAGCTCAACTTCGTCGCTCGAGAAGCCCTTCAGCAGAAGCTCCAACACCTCGACGAGGCCCGCAAGCGCTTCGCGGTCGGCGTGGCGACGGACTACGACGTCCTCGCCGCAGACGTCGCCGTCAAGAACGCCCAGCCGGAGGTCATCCGGACCGACACCCTGATCCGGCTCAGCCGAGACCGGCTCCGGTTCCTGCTCGCGATCGACGACCGGGAGGTTGACGTCAAGGGCAGCCTGGAGGTGTCCCCGGCCCCCTACCCCACGTACGAAGAGGCCCTCCGGACCGCCCGGGCCAACCGGCCGGAGCTCTCCCAGCTTCGCCACACCATCGCCATCAACGACGAGCTGGTGAAGATCGCCCAGGCGGACGACAAACCTCGCGTCGACTTCCGGGCCAACTACGGGTGGAGATATCTGGACGTGGGCACCGACAGCGACTCGGGGGCGGAGTGGACCGCAGGCGTGTACGCGACGTGGCCGCTCTTCGACGGGTTTCGGACCGAAGGCCGGGTCGTCCAGGCAAAGAGCGACGTGGCGAGCCTGAAGATCGACGAACGCAAGCTCCTCGACGCCATCAGCCTCGACGTCCGCGACGCCGAGAACGCCCTTCGGGTGGCCGGCGAGATCCTGACGGCCCTGGAGGGAACGGTCGCCCAGGCGCAGCGGCTCCTCTTCATGGCGAACAAGGGCTTCGAGTATGGCGTGAAGACCAAGCTCGACGTCGACGATGCGCAACTCAACCTGAGCCAGGCCCAGGCGAGCCTCGCGAGCGCCCGCCGCGACTTCCTCGTGAACCGCGTCAACCTCGAGTGGGTCATGGGCGTGCTGGGCGAGGGCGGCGGAGCCGCGCGGTGAGCGGGACCGCCCACGGCAAGGCACGGCCAGGAGAGACACGGGGGCTCCCATGACCATCGGTATCATCGTTCTCGTCGGGCTCGCGGTGCTCGCCGGGATCTACTTCGTGCTTCACAGCGAAGGGGCCAAGAAGGGGCCCGCACGAGACCGAGCCGACCCGGAGGAGCCCCCGTGAGACGCCGGCGCGTCGTCATCCTCGGCGCCGCGGGGCGCGACTTTCACGACTTCAACGTCGTCTTCCGGGACGACCCGGCGATAGAGGTCGTCGCCTTCACGGCCACCCAGATCCCCTTCATCGAGCACCGGACCTACCCGGCAGACCTCGCGGGACCGCTCTACCCTGCGGGGATCGCGATTCACCCGGAAGACGATCTCGAGGTCCTGATCCGGGATCTGGCGGCTGACGAGGTCGTTTTTGCATACAGCGACGTCACCCACGAGCACGTGATGCACCTCGCCTCCCGCTCGCTGGCTGCGGGCGCGGACTTCACGCTCCTGGGGCCGGACCGCACCATGCTCCGTTCGCGGCAGCCGGTGATCTCCGTGTGCGCGGTGCGCACGGGCTGCGGGAAGTCGGGGATCGTCCGGTACGCGGCCCGAGTCCTGCGGGAGCAAGGGGTCCGCGCCGCCGTGATCCGGCACCCCATGCCCTACGGCGACCTCTCGGCCCAGCGCTGCCAACGCTTCGAGACGCTGGCGGACCTGGACCGCCAGCACTGCACCGTGGAGGAGCGGGAAGAGTACGAGCCCCTGCTTCGAGGCGGCACCCCGGTTTTCTCCGGAGTCGATACCGCCGCGGTCCTGGCGCAGGCGGAGCAGGCCGGGGAGGTGCTCCTGTGGGACGGCGGGAACAATGACCTGCCGTTTCTGGACGCGGGCCTCGAGATCGTCGTGGTGGACCCCCATCGGCCGGGCCACGAGACGTCGTTCCACCCGGGCGAGGCCAATCTGCGCCGCGCCGACCTGATCGTCGTCAACAAGGTCGACTCGGCCTCTCCCGAGAACATCCGTGCCGTGGAGGAGAGCGCCCGGCGTCTCAACCCTCGCGCCGCCGTGATCCGACTGGCGTCGGCGATCTCGGTCGAAGGGTCTGAGGCGATCCGTGGCCAGCGGGTCCTGGCCGTGGAGGACGGACCGACCCTGACACACGGCGGCATGGCTTACGGAGCAGCCACCCTGGCGGCTCGCCGGTTCGGGGCCGCGGAGCTCGTCGACCCCCGGCCCCACGCCGTGGGGTCCATCGCCGCCGCCTTCCGGGACTTTCCCCACCTGGGCCACGTCCTCCCCGCCCTGGGCTACTCTCCGCACCAGCTCCGGGAGCTCCGGGAAGCCATCGAGGCCGCGCCCTGCGACCTCGTGCTCGTCGGAACACCGGTCGACCTGGGAGCGCTTCTCGGCCTTCGACGGCCCACGCTTCGCGTGCGCTACGAGGTCGAAGAGGGGCCGGGCGCGCCACTTCGGGCGCGTCTCGCGGCATGTGCCCGCGAGACGTCCGGAGGCGCAACGCCGTGACGCGGCGGCCCGGCCGGCTCTGCGTCATCTCCCTGGGCGGCAACGCGATCCTGAGACGCGGCGACCGCGGCACGGTGGAGGAGCAGTTCGCCCGGGCGAGCTCCTGCGCGGCGCACGTCGCACGCCTCTTCGAGGAGGGCCTGGGGGTGGTCATCACCCACGGCAACGGCCCGATCGTCGGCAACATCGTCCTGCGCAACGAGGCGGCGCGAAACACCGTTCCCCCCATGCCGCTCTACATCTGCGACGCCGACTCCGAGGGCGGTATCGGGTTCATGATCCAGCAAACCCTCTACAACCAGCTCCACCGGCTGCACCGCGTGCGCGACGTGGCGACCGTCATCACCCAGGTCGTGGTCGCACGAGACGACCCGGCCTTCGAGCACCCCACGAAGCCCATCGGGCCCTACTACAGCGAGGCCGAGGCGGAGGAGCTGCGCCGGGCCCGGTCGTGGCACGTCGCGGCGGACAGCGGCCGGGGCTACCGCCGGGTGGTCGCCTCGCCCAAACCCCTGCGGGTCGTGGAGGTGGACGTGATCCGGAGGCTTGCTGGGGAGGGGGTGGTGGTCATCGCCGCCGGAGGAGGGGGCGTCCCGGTCTTCGAGGGTCCTGACGGCAACCTCTCCGGCGCCGAGGCCGTGATCGACAAGGACCTGACCACGGGCGTGCTGGCGAGGGAGCTCGGCGCCGACCGGATCATCAACCTCACGGAGATCGACCGCGTGTACCTGGACTACGGCACGCCGGCCCAGAGGGGCATTCACGACGTGCGCGTCCCCGAGCTCCGAGGGTACGCCGCCGCGGGTCACTTCCCCCCGGGGAGCATGGGCCCCAAGATCGCGGGCGCCATCGACTTTCTGGAGGGAGGCGGGCGGGAGGTCCTGATCACGCAGCCGGAGCTCCTCGAGGCCGCTCTCGAGGGCCGTGCCGGCACCCGAATCCACCCCTGACCGCCAGACGGGGCCCCGCGCCTTTCCCCCGGGCGACCCGGGGTACTACCGGGCGTCCGGGAGCCGACGGCTCGGCGCCGCGCGCACGGAGGATCGAGGTCCGATCACGGTCGGCCCCCCAGGAGATCCCTCAGCAACGCCTCCGTTTCCGGAGCGCCGGATCCGGCAAGTACGGCAGCGAGCCTTCCCCCTCTCACTCCCACGGTGACGGGGCCCTGGGCGGGATCGTTTCCCACAAGCCGTTCGATCCCCGCCTGCGTCGACCGGACTGCGCCCTGCAAGACCCTTTCGTAGGCGTCCAACGCACGGTCCGCGCCCTCGGTGACCGTCGCCACGGCGACGCGCGGTCCGCGCCGGGACGCTCCCTCCAGACCTGGCGGAAGCGCCTCGCGGCCGAGGAGATGATCGGGTTGGAAGCGAACCGTCCGAGGCACGGCCAGCCTCGACAACCCGGCTCGCGTCGTCCGGCGCCTCGAAGTAGGCGGCGGCCGCATCGATCAGGCCAAAACGCCGGTAGAGCTCCGCTTCCCCGTCGATCCGCTCCCAGAGGGTCTCCGGCGAGTAGCGCTCGATGGTCCCGGACCGGTGGAACGGGGCCAGGTCGTCTGCACCGGGGAACCAAGCCTCTGCCAACGCGAGGCTGGGAAGCGCCGCGATCGCGAGCAGGATCAGTGGCCGGTCAGCCAACGCCGACCTCCCTCAACTGCGCCGCCCGTCTCATCCGTTCGGATACCTCCACACCCTTGCGGCAGGTGACGGAGCACCCGGCGCAGGAACCGCAGGGAAGGGAAACCCCCACCAAGGTCTCCCTCGCCAGGTCGAGCCGCCCGTACCCCTCGGCATACATGAGAGCTCGCAGGGCGGTCGGGACGTCGGCCCCGTCGGCGCACTGCCCGGCGCAGGCCCCGCAGCCGCGGCAGTAGCGGTCGCCCACCGCCAGGGCATAAAGGCGAAGCGCCGCCTTGTCCCGCCAGGTGTGCTGGGTCCCCATCACGCCCGTGTTCTCCCGGACCTGTTCGTACGTGGTCATGCTCGGGATGGCGGTACCGACGAAGGAGTGCTGGAGCACCCAGCGCAGCGCGGACTGGTAGGGATTGAGCCCCGGAGCGGGGCGCATGGAGTACCCGCCCGTCATGACCTTCATGGCAATCACCCCGACCCCGGCGGCAGCGGCTGTCCTCGCGGCCTCGACCATGTCCTCTCCTACCTGGAAGTTGAAGGTAGTGAGAACGGTGTCGTACACCTTGGCCTCCACCGCAGCACTCAACACCTGGGGCATGTTGGAGTGGGTCGTGACGCCGGCAAACCGGATCTTGCCCGCCTTGCGCAGCTCCTCCACCGCCTCCAGGTGATCCGGCAGGAGGACCTGATCCCGGCTCGAGAGCCCGTGGAGCTGAAACACGTCGATCACGTCGGTTCGCAGGGCCTTGAGGCTCTGCTCGGCCGTTGCGACCACCAGCGCTTTGCGGCCGAGGACGTGACACTTCGTCGCGACGACCGCGTCCTGTCGCCGGCCCTTGAGCCCCTCGGCCAGAGTCTCCTCGTTGCGCCCCCCCATGTAGGCCCGGGCCGTGTCGAAATAGTTCACGCCGGCGTCGAACGCGGCGCGCACGTGGGCCGGATCGGAGGTGAGCATGACGCCCATCCCCACCTCGGACACCCGGAGGCCGGTGCGGCCCAGGGATCGGAAGGTGGGAACCGCCGCCGCCGCGATCGGCGCTGCGGCGCCTACTAGCGGAACGGTGGCCGCGAGGGCGAGGAAGTCGCGGCGGGTCAGCGGTGTGCTCACGGTTCACCTCCAAGGCTCGGGCGATGGACGACGCGACGGCAGGTCCCAGCATACGGTCTTGGAACCGGAGCGCAATCGGCCGATCGGTCGAGGGAAAGGTGTTTGCCTGTCCCGAACGCCCGTTCGGGACATACGCGCGGCGGCACGTTCGTCGCCCTGTCGTTTCCCTTGACCCGGGGTGTCGTCACAGTTAACATTTGCGGCCCGCGGCGGCGCTCGTGGACCGAACGCGAGACACCGTATGTTTTCTACCATGATGTCGTCCACTTCCCCTCACACGCGCTCCAAGGAGGAGGCCCCATGACCACGGTACCGACCAGCCCCCCATCCGGTCCCCTGCACCGCTTCAGTACCGCGGCGCCCCGGCTCACCCTGTGGGTCCTGACGCTCGCGGCGGGCCTCTTCGCCTCGGCGGCCCACGCCAGCGAGGCCGAGCTCGAGATCCCGGATCTCGCCTCCGTGTCGTTCTTCGGCGTGTCCGGCCACGGCCTGCTCCTCTTCGGGCTCATCGTCTGCCTGGCCGGGATCGGCTTCGGCCTCGTCCAGTACATGCAGATCAAGAACCTCCCGGTCCACCGGGCCATGCTCGAGATCTCGGAGCTCATCTTCGAGACCTGCAAGACCTACCTGATCACCCAGGGCAAGTTCATCGCGATCCTGTGGGCCTTCATCGCCGTGATCATGGTGTGGTACTTCAGTCGCTCGATGGATATGGGAAGGGTCGCGATCATCGTCTTCTTCTCGATCATCGGAATCCTGGGTAGCTACGGCGTGGCGTGGTTCGGCATCCGGATCAACACCTTCGCCAACTCCCGCACCGCCTTCGCTGGCCTCGGCGGCAAGCCCTACCCGACCATGGCGATCCCGCTCAAGGCCGGGATGAGCATCGGCATGCTCCTGATCAGCGTGGAGCTGGTGCTCATGTTGATCATCCTTCTCTTCGTGCCGGGCAAGCTGGCCGGACCGTGCTTCATCGGCTTCGCCATCGGCGAGTCGCTGGGTGCCGCGGCGCTGCGAATCGCCGGCGGCATCTTCACCAAGATCGCTGACATCGGCTCCGACCTGATGAAGATCGTCTTCAAGATCAAGGAAGACGACGTCCGCAACCCCGGCGTCATCGCCGACTGCACGGGCGACAACGCGGGCGACTCGGTCGGCCCGACGGCGGACGGCTTCGAGACCTACGGCGTCACCGGCGTCGCGCTCATCACCTTCATCCTCCTGGCCGTCGGCACCAAGCTAGACCCGGCCCTGAAGATCGAGCACCAGGTGAAGCTGCTGGTCTGGATCTTCGTGATGCGCATCGGCATGATCGTCACCTCGGCCGCCTCTTACTGGATCAACGGGATCGCGAACAAGGCCAAGTATGGGGAATCCAAGAAGTTCAACTTCGAGCACCCCCTGACCTCGCTCGTCTGGCTCACCTCAGCGATCTCCATCCTCATGACCTACGTCCTGTCCTTCGCGCTCATCCCGAGCCTGGGCGGTGGGACGCTGTGGTGGAAGCTCGCGACGATCATCACCTGCGGCACGCTCGCCGGCGCCGTCATTCCGGAGTTCGTCAAGATCTTCACGTCGACCAACTCGGGCCACGTGCGCGAGGTCGTCACCGCCTCCCGCGAGGGCGGCGCGTCCCTGAACATCCTGTCCGGCCTGGTGGCCGGCAACTTCAGCGCCTACTGGCTGGGGATGGCCATCATTGCCCTGATGGGCGGGGCCTGGGCGGTGAGCACCCAGGGCCTCGGCGACATCATGGTCGCCCCGGCGATCTTCGCCTTCGGCCTGGTGGCCTTCGGCTTCCTCGGCATGGGGCCGGTCACGATCGCGGTCGACTCCTACGGCCCGGTGACCGACAACGCCCAGTCGGTGTACGAGCTCTCCCAGATCGAAGAGATCCCGAACATCAAGCAGGAGATCCAGCGGGACTTCGGCTTCGAGCCGAACTTCGAGGAAGCCAAGATGTACCTCGAGGAGAATGACGGGGCCGGCAACACCTTCAAGGCCACGGCGAAGCCGGTGCTCATCGGCACGGCCGTCGTCGGTTCTACAACGCTGATCTTCTCCATCATCCAGCTCCTGACGGCGAAGTTCGGGGCGGCGGACGTCTCGGTGGGTCTGTCCATCCTGAACCCGCTCTTCTTCCTCGGGCTGATCACGGGCGGCGCGATCATCTACTGGTTCTCCGGCGCCTCCATCCAGGCGGTCTCTACCGGCGCCTACCGGGCGGTAGAGTTCATCAAGCGCAACATCAGGCTGGACGAGGGCGCGGGAAAGGCGTCGGTGGAAGACTCGAAGAAGGTCGTCGAGATCTGCACCCAGTATGCGCAGAAGGGCATGTTCAACATCTTCCTGGGCGTGTTCTTCTCCACGCTGGCCTTCGCCTGCCTCAACCACTACTTCTTCATCGGGTACCTGATCTCGATCGCGATCTTCGGCCTCTACCAGGCGATCTTCATGGCCAACGCCGGCGGTGCCTGGGACAACGCGAAGAAGCTCATCGAGACCGAGCTCAACATGAAGGGCACCGAGCTCCACGATGCCTGCGTCATCGGCGACACCGTCGGCGATCCCTTCAAGGACACCTCCTCGGTGGCCATGAACCCGATCATCAAGTTCACCACGCTCTTCGGGCTCCTGGCCGTCGAGCTGGCGATCACCCTGAACCCGACCGTCAGCCACTCGCTGGCCCTGGTGTTCTTCCTCGTCTCCACGATCTTCGTGTACCGGTCCTTCTACGGAATGCGGATCCCGGCGGTGGAGACCTGATCAAGCCCAGAGCACCGCACAGATAGACAAGAGGGGCCCCTTTCGAGGGGCCCCTCTTGTTTCACGGAGGCGGGGCCTCCTACGGAGAGGGCCCTGATCCCGGCTGTCCGGCCGTGCGGGCGGACGCGGGCCCGACCCTTCCCTGGCCGGGCCCGCGTCCGCGTGTCCAGATCCTTCGGGAACCGCCGTCAGCTCAGCCCTTGCCTCCGAGCTTCTCGATGATCCCGTGGAGGACACCCTCTCGCGCCTGTAAGCCTTCCCGCATCGACCGAGAGTCGGTGTGGGCGATCTCGAGGAGCAGCCGGGAAAGATCCCCATGGAGCAGCTGCTGCAGGAGCTTCACTTCGGCGTCGGACAGGGAGAGGTTCATGGGGCCTCCTTTCTCCTCAGGGGAGCGTGGTTTCAGTCCTCGGTAACGAGCCTACTACCGGCCCCGAACCGGTCAACCGAGGATTGCAGCCCGCCATGGAGAATTGCCGCTCGGGACATTTTGCGGTACGGTGTCTGCCCGCTCGTCGCGTCCCGACCGGCTCGCTCCACGGGACCTTGAGCGAGGATCGGAGTGGAGTCTTTCCCCCACACATCGTCGAAATACGCGCCATTGTCCGGCTCGCGTCGAAAGGTCCCCATGCCCCGCACGTTCCCGTATCAGCTGTCGGACCGACTCTTCGTGCTCGGAGACAACCTCTTCCTGACCTACCTGCTCCGCGGAGAGACGTGCGCCCTCATCGACCTGGCGGCCAGCGGCACGGTTCCCTTGATCCGAAAGCAGCTCAGGCATCTCGCGATCGACGATGGGGCGATCGAGAATCTCGTCATCCAGCATGCCCACTGGGATCACGTGGGCGCCCTCCCTTACCTCCGCGAGGCCTTTCCCCGGGCGACGGTCCTGGGCTCCGAGAAGGCGCGGGAGGTTCTGGGCAAGACCAAGATCGTGGACCAGTTCCGGCAGAACGACGAGCGCTGGTGCTCTCGCTTGCGGGACACCGGTGTTTTCGGGGAGTTGCCCGACTTCCTCTCCTACCCGTCGATCGCAGTCGACCGGATCATCCGGGACAACGAGACGCTGTCTCTCGGAGGGATTCCGGTCGAGGTCCTGGCGACTCCGGGCCACAGCGCCTGCAGTGTTTCCCTCCATCTGCCAACAGAAGATACGGTGCTCGCATCCGATGCCGTCGGGTTCTACCTTCCGGAGAGCGACGACTTCCTCCCCATGTTCTTCCAGAGCGTGGGGCTGACCCTCGCCTCCATTTCCCGGCTGGAGGCTCTGGGGGTCGCAACCCTCGGGTACGGCCACTCCCTGGACCTCCTGGTCCGCGGCAAGGCTGCGGTGTCCCACGCCCTCCGGCGCCTTCGGGAACGGACCCGAGAGTTCGCGCGAACGATCCAGGAGATGGCGGACGCCGGAGCACCGGAAGGCGACCTCCTGGCTGCGGTACATCGCCTGTCCTACCGGGACTTCCTGGCGGAGCTCTACCTTCCCGACTACCTGCAGGCCGTCAGCCCCTACCTGTTGAAGGCCATCCTGAGCGCGGATCGGGCCGCCGCGACGACCGGCAACGCCCAGCGAGGCTTCGCCTCAGACGGCCGAGACACGACCTCGACGAGGACCCTCTTCTCGCCGAGCCGCGGAATGCGCTGAGAAGGAATTCTTCGAGGGCTTCTTTGCGGCCGCTGCGCCTTTGCGAGAGACGGTCTTCGTGTACCCTTCCCGGGTTCGAACTGGACTCACGATTCAGGATCTCTTGCTCTCAAAGATTTCTGGCCGAGGCGGCGGCGTCCGCCGGAACCTCACAACAAGAAGGAGTGTGCGACATGTACCACAAGAACGCTCTGGTCCGACACACCGGCATCGCGGTTGCCCTCGTGCTCCTCTTCGCCTGGGCCGGCGTGGCGGCCGATGCGCCTCAGGGAGCCGACGCCCGGAGGGACGTCCTCTACGTCTGCAACTGCGGCCCGGAGTGCAAGTGCAACTCCGTCAGCACCCAGCCGGGCAAGTGCGCCTGCGGCTCGGCCCTGAAGTGGAGCCACGTCGTCAAGATCGAAGGCAATGACGCCCTGCTGTGCATGTGTGACGAGGGGTGCAAGTGCTCCATCGACCCCAAGGACCCGACGAAGTGCGGCTGTGGGAAGGCCTTGAAGCGCGTGAGCCTGAAGGGGACGGGCATCTACTTCTGCAACTGCGGCGGCAGCTGCACGTGCAACACGGTCTCCGACAAGCCCGGCAAGTGTAGCTGCGGGATGGACCTCAAGAAGGTCGACTGACGCGGCGGGCAGTTCCCACCGCACCCGAAGATCCCAGGGCTCGAGCTCCCTGAGAGAGGGGCCGGAGACACGGTCTCCGGCCCCTTCGTTGCGTTCGCCTCACGCGGTCTCCAGGCGTGCGCCCTCCGCAAGCTCGTCTTCACGGAGCATGTAGAGCGCGTCGAGCAGGGCCATCTGGAAGCTCCCCGGGCCCTTGGCGGTCCGGGCGGCCACCTCGCCCGCCAGACCGAAATAGGCCAGCGCTGCGGCCGCGGCCTCCAGGGGATCCGCCACCACGGCCAGGAACGCGCCGATCAGCGCCGTCGCCGTGCAGCCGGTTCCCGTAACGCAGCCCATCAGAGCGTGTCCGTTCGCCACCCGGCACAGGCGTCGGCCGTCCGTGATCAGGTCGACCGGGCCCGTGATCGCGAGGGTCGTTCCCAGCTCCCGCGCGAGGTCGGCGGCAGCCGCCGCCGCCTCGTCGACCCCGTGGACCGAGTCGACGCCCCGCGTCGCCCCGGAGCCCGACGCCTCGGCGAGGGAGAGGACCTCCGAGGCGTTGCCGCGGATCACGCGGATCTCGATGTCCTCGATCAGCCGCCGGGCCGATTCGGTGCGCAGGCGGGTGGCGCCTGCGCCCACCGGGTCGAGGATGACGGGAACTCCGCGCCGGTTGGCCTCCTTTCCCGCCAGGGCCATGGCATCCACCCAGCTGGGGCTCAAGGTACCGATGTTCAGGACCAGCGCGCCGGCGAGCCCCACCATCTCCTCCACCTCCTCCGGCGCGTGGGCCATGACCGGCGACGCCCCGCAGGCGAGCAGCGCGTTGGCCGTGTAGTTCATGACCACGAAGTTCGTGATGTTGTGGACCAGGGGCTTCCGGGCCCGCAAGCCCTTGAGGTGCTCGGCCACTCGCTCGGCCAGTGCTCGGTCAGTCACGGCGTTCTCCTCAGCGTGCAAAGTGGTCCCACCCCCTCAGGGGCAGGCGGCTCCGGCGTCCGTCGGGCCCGACGAGCGAGATCTCGCCCGCCGTCTCCGTGATCCTCCCCGCGACCGTGACCGGTAGGGGGCTCACGGCCTCGACGGCCGAGCGCACGTCCGCGACCCTGTCCGGGGCGCTGGTAATGATGAGCTCATAGTCATCGCTCTCGCCCAGGACCAGCGCATAGGGGTCCGCACCGAGCCGAGCCGCGGCCCGCCGGAGCACCTCGCTCACCGGCAGCCTCTCCTGGACGAGCTCGGCCCCCACGCCGCTCTCCTCACAGATGTGTCCCAGGTCCCCCAGGAACCCGTCGCTGGTGTCGATCATCGCGGTCGCGCAGCCGGCCTGGGCGATCCCTCGGCCCTCCCGCGCGCGGTGCGCCGGACAGGTGTAGGCGCGCACGAGCGGCTCGTCCCCGGGCTCCGGCCCACCTCCGTCGCCGAGAAGGAGCCGCAGCCCGGCCGCGGCCTGGCCGGGAAAGCCGGTGACGAGGATCGCGTCGCCCGGCCGCGCCGTGGCCCGCCGGAGGATCCGGCCCGACTCCGCTTCGCCGATCAGGGTCACGTCGATGAACGGCGCACCGTCGGTCTTCGTGAGGTTTCCGCCGATGATCGACGCGCCGAGCGGGTTGAGCTCGGCCAGAAACCCCAAGTAGAGGCCCTCGACATCCGCGACCGGCGTGGAGGCGCGAAGCCCCAGGGACACGAGCGCGTACCGGGGCTCGCCCCCCATGGCGCCGACGTCGCTAATGTTGATGGCCATGGCCCGTCGGCCGAGGTCGAACGGGGAGATACGGTCCGGGAGGTAGTGGCGGCCTTCGACCATGCTGTCACAGGTCACCAGCACTTCCCGGCCGGGGCGAGGCCGGAAGGCCGCCGTGTCGTCTCCGATCCCGATCGACACGTCGGAAGACGCCGCGCCCTGAGCGCGCAAGATCGCGTCGAGCCGGTGGATCAGCCCGAACTCGCCGACGTCGGAGATGGTCTCACCCACGGCTCCCTCCTGCTCCGGCCAGGACCCGGGCCAGCCCACGCGCAGCCTGCGCGGGGTCGTCCCGGCAGCACACGGCCGAGATCACGGCGATCCCGAGGGCCCCAGCGCGAAGCACCGCGGCGGCATTTCCCTCGCCGATCCCCCCGATGGCAACCACGGGGCACGCCACCGCTTCGACGACCCGCAGCAGCAGGTCGAGCCCGCCGGCCGGCGCGGCATCGGCCTTGGATGTGGTCGGGTACACGGGGCCGAACCCCACGTAGTCGGCGCCCTCGGCCTCGCATTGCTTCGCCTCGTCCACGGTGGACGCCGATCCGCCAACGATCCGGCCCGGGCCGAGCAGCCGGCGAGCGAGCGGAATCGGGAAGTCGCTCTGGCCCAGGTGCACGCCGTCGGCGTCGGCCGCAATGGCCACGTCGACCCGGTCGTTGACGAGAAACGTCACGCCGGCGCGAGCGCAGAGCTGCCCCATCTCCCGGGCGGTCTCGATGAGCGCCCGCGTGCTGCCAGTCTTCTGGCGGAACTGGACCGTGTCTGCCCCTCCGTCGATCGCGAGCCGGGTCAGTTCTACGTGGGAGAAGCGCGTCTGGAGCTCCACGTCCGTGAGCACATGCAGGCGACCGATCGGCTTCCTCCGCGGCGCCATCACGGAAGCCTCCTCCCCCCGCACTCCGCGAGCCGCCGATGAGCGTGGCGGAGCATCCGCTCCGTCGTGGGCCAGTCGACGCACTTGTCCGTGATGGAGACCCCGTAGCGCAACTCCGCCGGCAGTCGCGGCAGGGGCTGGTTGCCAGCCTCCAGGTTGCTCTCCACCATGAGGCCGCACAGCGACCACGCGCCCTGGGCGATCTGCTCGACCACGTCCGCCATCACCCCCTCCTGGCGGGCGTGATCCTTGGCCGAGTTGGCGTGGCTGCAGTCGACCATGATGGCGGGGTTCAGCCCGGCCTTTCGCACCATCTCCTCGGTGCGGACGACGTCGGCCGCCGAGTAGTTGGGTGTCGCTCGGCCCCCCCGCAGGACGATGTGCACGTCCGGGTTGCCCGCGGTGCGCACCACCGAGATCCGCCCCTCGTGATTGATCCCAAGAAAACTGTGGGGATGGAGCGCCGCGGACATCGCGTCCAGGGCGATCTGGAGGCCGCCGTCCGTACCGTTCTTGAACCCTACGGGGAACGACAGGCCGCTCGCCATCTCCCGGTGGGGCTGCGACTCGGTGGTCCGCGCCCCGATGGCGCCCCAGCTCACGAGGTCGGCCAGGTACTGGGGCGTGATCGGGTCGAGCATCTCGGTCGCGACCGGAAGCCCGAGCTCGGTGATCTGGCACAGCAGGCGGCGGGCCACGCCGAGGCCCTTGGAGATCTGGTGGGTGCCGTTCAGATCCGGGTCGTTGATGAGACCCTTCCAACCGATGGTCGTCCGAGGCTTCTCGAAGTAGACCCGCATGACCAGGAGCAGCCGGTCCTGCACCTCGCGGCTCAGGACACTGAGCCGCCGAGCATAGTCCACGGCCGCCTCCGGGTCGTGGATCGAGCAGGGCCCCACCACGACCATGACCCGGGTATCGAGGTGCCGGAGGATGGCGCGAATCTGGTAGCGCGCCTGGGTGACGAACTCCGCCGCCTCTTCACTCAAGGGGAAGACCTGCTTGAGCTCGGCGGGCGCGATGATGGGTTCGAAGGAGCGGACGTTGAGGTCGTTGGTCGCTTTCACCGGGTGCCTCCGGGCGGACAGGGTGTAAGGGATCTCTTATACCTTGCCCGGGGGGACAAGCCAACCGGCAGCCGCCACGAAATTCACGATCGGATCACTCCGCGAGGGAGCGGGAGGACGCCCCGGCGTGGCGCTGGCGATCACGCCCGGACGCGCACGATCCCAGGCGTCGGCGCCCAGGCCTTCTGCCTCGACGGCTCGGACGCAAAACACTCCATGAGGTCCCCCACCCGAGCACGGTTGAAGTCGCGAACGCGCACGCCCACTCGCTGGCCCTGTCGGGCCTGGGTGATCGCGTCGGCCTCGATGTGCAGCGACTCCACGACGCCGGTGTAGACCGGTCCCGGAGCCGAGATCAGGCGAAACGCCATCCCGACCGCGATCCGGCCCTGGAGGACCTCGCACCCCAGGATGACGCCTTTGCGGGTCCCCTTGAAAAGGGCGACCACTCGGGCCTGACCCAGGATGCGCTCCCCCGGAGGGACCGGCACCAGGCGGCCGGCGATCTCCTGCAGGTCGCCCGCGAGGCGGTCGAGCAGCTCGTAGAGGCGCACCTCGACGCCATGCTGCCGAGCAGCCTCCTCCACCCTCAGCGTCGCACCCACTCCGAACCCGAGCACGAGCCGGCTGCCGGTCGTGGCCATCAGGAGGTCCGATTGGGACACATCGCCGACCGACGCCTCGATCACGGCAACCCTGACCCCCGGCACCGACACCCGAGCCACAGCGGCGCCGACCGCGTCAAGGGTCCCGCGGGTGTCAGCCTTGGCGACCACCTCCAGAGCGCGAGGCGGACCCTCGTCCGGCGCGGTGTCGACCCGGGCCGGACGAGGCGCGGGCGGCGGGTGCTGGCGATGGTGCGAGTGGCTCATGGCAGTGCCTCCTTTCGTCCAACATACCGGACCCCGGGCACCACGGCGAGTGGGTCCTGGCCGGTTCCGCCACTTCGGTTACTCTTCGTCCGACGAAAACCCCAGCCCCGGTCGAAACCCCGGGAGAAGGAGAGAGCGACATGCCGAGCACGTCGAGGCTGCTGGACCGCCGGGAGATCGCCGGAGAGTTGATGACCTTCCGCCTGGAGCGCCCGGCCGGGTACGAGTTTCGGGCGGGCCAGTTCTGCTTCCTCGAGCTCCCGGACCTCGGGTTTCAAGGCGACCGGGGGCTCCGCCGGCACCTGAGCCTCGCCTCGTCCCCCACGGAGACGGACCTCCTCTTCGGGACGCGCAAGAGCCAGAGCGCCTTCAAGCAGACCCTCGCTGCCCTCCCCCTCGGCTCCCCGATCACGATCGAGGAGCCGAGGGGCTCCCTTGCGCTCCCCGAGGACCCCTCGCGTCCACTCGTGTTCCTGGCGGGCGGCATCGGGATCACCCCGTTTCGCTCCCTCCTGCGCTACGCCGCCGACAGCGACACGAGCCACCGGGTGACGCTCTTCTACTCGAACCGCCGGCCCGAGGAGACGCTCTTCCTGGAGGACCTCCTCGAGATCGCCCGCGGCCATGACACCCTCCGGGTCCTGGCGACCATGACCCGCATGGGGGAGTCTTCCGAGCCGTGGGACGGGCTCACCGGCCGGCTGACCGCCGCTACGATCCGAGAGCACTGCCCCGAGTGGCCGGAAAGCGCTTTCTACCTGGCCGGCCCGCCCGCCATGGTAGAAACCCTGGAGGCGGTGCTCCAGGAGCTGGGCATCGACCCCTCCCGGATCCGCCCCGAGCGGTTCACGGGGTACTGAGCGCTTCCGTTGCGCGCCCGTAAATGATGACTACATTACTCTTCGATTGGGACTAAGGAACCACGGAGGGCTCGCAACGAGACGGGGGGAAGGAGCGTTGGACATGATGATCGCGCGATGGATGCCAAGAGAAGCAGGAGCCGGGCTACTAGACAGCAGATACGAGCCGGCGAGGTGGGTCGACCGGTTCTTCGAGGACTTCTCCCGACCGCTCGCGCGCCGGCTGGGGTTCGGAGAGGGAGAGGGCGTATACCCCACGGTAGACCTGAGGGAACGCGACTCCGAGTATGTGCTCCGGGCGGATGTGCCGGGTCTGCGGCGCGAGGACCTCGAAATCGACGTCGCGGCCGAGTACGTGACCCTGCGCGGCCACTACGAGGAGGACCGGGAGGAGGACCAGAGCGGTTTCGTGTGCCGCGAGCGCAGTGCCGAGCGATTCGAGCGGATCGTCCGGGTACCGGGAGAGATTCAGGTGGACGGCGCGACAGCGTCACTGAAGGACGGGGTGCTGACCCTTCATCTGCCAAAGACCGCCGTAACGGCGACCCGGCGCATCGAGGTGACGGAGCACTGAGGCGCCCGCCGACGGACGCGGCGAAAGAGAGAGGGCCTTGAGGGGCCCTCTCGGTGTTTCGGGGGCCCGACCCGATGCGGTCCGACGCAACGGGTATCAGCGACGAGCGACCCTCAGGGTGTTGCCGACCACCGTGAGGCTGCTCGACAGCATGGCCAGGGCGGCCACAAGCGGGTTCAGGAGCCCCGAGACCGCCAGGGGGAGGGCGAGCAGGTTGTAGAAGAACGCGAAGAAGAGGTTCTGCCGGACCACGCGCGTCGCCCGGCCGGCGAGCGCAAAGACCGACGCGAGCTGCCCAGGATCGTCGGAGAGGATCACCACGTCGGCCGCCTGGCACAGGAAATCGGCCCCCGCCCCCAGGGCGATCCCCACATCCGCCTCGGCGAGGGCCGGGGCGTCATTGATCCCGTCACCCACCATGGCGACGCGGGACCCCTGGTTTCGGAGGTCTGCGAGGAGCGCGACCTTGTCCTCGGGTCGGGCGTTGCCCAGGAACCGGTCGATGCCGAGGCTGCGGGCCACGGCGCCGGTCGCACCGGGCGAATCACCGGAGACCAGCCACAACGCCAGGCCTCGCGCGCGAAGATGCTCGACGGAGCAGACGGCCTCTGGCTTGAGGGCATCGCCGAAGGAGAAGACGGCGTTCGCGCCTCCCGCCCACCCGGCCCAAGCCGTGGTGAGGCCTCGCGCCTCGAGCTCCTCCTGGCGACGAGCGAGGGAAGCCGGGATGGCGAACCCCTCGGCCATCATCAGCCGCCGGCTTCCCACCGCGGTCCGCGCTCCCTGCGCCGTGCCGGTCACCCCCCGTCCGGGGCCCTCCTCGACCTCGCCCGGATCCTCAAGGGAGAGGCCCCGCTCTCGTGCCTCTCGTACCAGCGCTCGCGCGACCGTGTGCTCGGACCGCTGCGCCACCGAAGCGGCCCGGCGCAGGGCCTCCTCCCCGTCTACCCCCTCGGCAACCACCTCCCGCAGGGCGTAGTCCCCGTCCGTGACCGTGCCCGTCTTGTCCAGGACGACCACGTCCAGCTCAGGAATCCGCTCGAGGGCACCCGGGTCCCGCACCAGAATCCCCCGCGAGCGGCCGGCACCGAGGGCCGCCACCTTGGCCAGCGGGGTCGCGAGGCCCAGCGCGCAGGGGCACGTGACCACGAGCACGGAGAGGGCGCGCCGCAAGGCCTCTTCGGCCGAGCCCCGGCCCACCGAGACCGCCACGGCGGCCGCCACGGCCAGACACAGCACCGCGGGCACGAGCCAGCGCGTCAGGCGATCGGCCAGAAGCTCCGCCGGGGCCCGGCGGACGAGGGCTTCTTCCATCAGGGCAATCATCCGGCCTGCGGCGCTCTCGGACGCCGTGCGGCGGGCTCGTATCCGGATCTCACCTTCTCGAACCAGTGCGCCGCCCGACACCTCGTCGCCCGAGGCCGCCTGGACAGGACGCGCCTCGCCGGTCAGACTCGACCCGTCGAGCGTGGCCCGGCCCCGGACGATCGAGCCGTCAACCGGCACGCGCTCTCCCGTCCGGACCACGACCTCGTTGCCAGGGCTCACAGCGGCAGACGCTACCCACTGCTCCTTCCCCTCGGTCCACAGCCGCGCCTTCCGGCCGGCCCACTCATAGAGGTCCGCCGTCTGCCGGGCCACCCGCTCCCGAGCCCTCCCCTCGATGAAGCGGCCCGCGAGTGCGAGCGTCACGAGGGTCGCGGAGGTATCGAAGTAGAGGTGCAGGCTCCCGCCCACGACTCCCGCCACGCTGAAGAGGTACGCCGAGAGGATGCCGACGGCGAGGAGGGTGTCCATGGAGGTGCCGCCGGCCCGAAATCCCCCCCACGCCCTCCGCAGGATCGGGAGCCCGCCGTAGAACACCACGGGCGTCGCGAGCGCCCACTGGGGGAGCGACAGGTAGCGAACCCCGTCGGGCCCCAGGTCGGCGAAGAAGCCGCCATAGAGGGCCATGGAGATCATCATCAGGTTGGCGGTGAGGATCGCCGAGACGCCGAGACGCAGCAGCCGCTGCCGTCCCTCCCGAGCAGCGCCGGCGTCTTCCAGTCGGGAGGCGCCGTACCCGAGCCCCGACACGCGGTCGAGCACCGCCTCGGCGCTGACACGGTGCGGAAGGTGTCGAACGGTTACCCGGTCCGAGGCGAAGGAGACCCGCGCGTCGACGACCCCTTCCGTGCGCCGAAGGACCTCCTCGATCCACCAGGAGCAGGCCGGGCACCACATCCCCTCGGCCCGAAACACCAGCTCCTGGGTCAGGCCCGGCTCCGCGGGCACCGTCGCCGCGGTGGGGGCCGACACCGGCCCGCCGGGGATCAGCCCCGCGGCGACACCCCAGCGGTAGGCGTCGGTGTCGCGGAAGTCGGCCGGAGGCCCGCCAGGGCCACGCGAGAGCATCTCGAAGACGTTGCGGCAGCCCGAGCAGCAGAAGGAGAGATCGGACCCGGCGGCGGTGGGAGCCGGGAGCCCGCACAGGGCGCACGGCCCGGCGGCGTCACCCAAGGCCGACGTCCTTCGCGGAGGGGAGAGAGATCGGCGACGTGGAGCACCGCCCCGGCAGGGGGCCCGACCGACCGGCCACGCGCCTACCTCGAAGGGCGCAGCGGCAGCGCCCGGAGGTAGGCGACCACGGCCCAGCGATCGGTTTCGGACACGGTGTCCGCGAGCGGCGGGTGGCGGCGAAAACCGAGGCTGATCGTGGCGAAGAGCGCCCCGTCGGACTGCCCCTGCACCGGCGCAGAGCGCAGATCGGTGGGCAGGGGCGCGAAGCTCTGCCCCACGGTGCCGTTGCCGTCGGCACGGGGGCCGTGGCAAGGAACGCAGTAATTTCCGTACGCAGCCCGTCCCCGCTCCACCGTGGCCGCCGACGCCGGCAGGGGGCTGCGGAGCGCGGTGGGCGGGAGCCTCTTCGCCGCCTCGATGCCCCCCCCGATCGGGACGGTGCCGGCCGGCATGGTCGGCAGGGGCGCCTCGTAGGTCTGGACGGCCTCGTCGTTCGTCATTCGCGCGTAATCGCAGCCCGCCGCCAGGGCGGCGACCAGAAGAGCCGCGACGCGCACCCCGGGGCCGTTCACGGAGCCTTCTCCCCGCCGACGTGCTGCACCACGGGCTCCTGACTACCGACGGGCGGGCCCAGGGTCGGGAACTGCTGGGGACCGTGGGTGGCATAGGGAGAGCTCCCCGGGAGGTCGTCGAAGGCGCCGAAGTCCCAGGGCGCCGGCCCCTTGTCTCCGATACCGATGAAGAGGAAGAACCCCCAGAGGAGGATGGCCAGCCCGAGACCCACCACGACGAGCCAGGACCGGAGGGTGCCATCACCCCCTCCTCGCGCCCCCCCCTCTCCCCGCTGCGTCCCTGCGAAGTCGCTCATCTCAATACCCCACGGGGCCGCCGAGGAGCCCGACCACGATCGCGTACCCCACGGCGCCGGCCACGGTGCCCACGTACACGAAGACGAGGAACGGCGCCACGGGGTTGTGCTCGGCGCCCGGGATCTCGTCAGGAACGGTTGCCGGGGGCACACCACTGCCCTCCCGGCGACGGTACCCGCCCCAGGCTGCTGCGGCAAAAACGAGGCCCACGAACCCCAAAACAAGCGCCAGTACCGTGTGCTGAAGGTCCAGAAGCGAGAAGTAGCGCATGGGATCTCCTCCGCCGGGGTCAGCGCCCCAGCCACCACAGGACCAGGGGCGTCGCGAGCCCCGCAGCGACCAGAGCGCTCACGGCCGCGAGGGCGTAGACCTCGGCCGGCCGGCGCGACGCCGCCGCCCCCGGCGGCGCCGAGGGCTCGTCGCGCAGCGGGAGGTAGCGCGCCCGGCCCTGGTCGGCGAACTGTCCGGACCGGAGCGCCCAGGCAAACGACGCGAGGCTGAGCGCGAGGCTCACCCCGACCAGTACGATCCATCCCAGGTAGTACACCGCTACCTCCCCTCGGCCGAAGGTTCGTAAGAAGCCTCGATCCCCCGGGGCGCCGCCCCCGCGTCGGACTGCCCGATGAAGGTCACCGCCACGTAGTTTCCGACGTCCCAGATCTTCTCGGACTCGAGCTCCCGCTTGAAATAGGGCATGGCCGTGCCGGTGATGCCGTTCATGATCTGGTAGTACAGGATCCCACCCGAGACGCCCCGCCCGCGCAGGATCGTGAAGTTGAGCGGAGGAGGCTGCAGGTACGGCTGCGCCGGGCCCATCCCGTCCCCCACGGGACCATGGCACCCGATGCAGAAGCTCTCGTAGATCCGGTGCCCCCGCTCCAGGCCCGCCGGAGACGTCGGGTAGGGGTTCGGGAGCCAGCGCCACGGTTCGGGCACCATGGAGTGGAGCCACGCCACGTTGGCCTCCGGGCCCGCGTCGAAGGCAGCCTGGGCCCTTCGCTTCCAGGTCTGCTGCCGACCGTCCCGATCGTCGGCCAGACGAAAGCCCAGGCTCTGCACGTAGGCCGTGAGAGCACGCAGCCGGACCGGTCCCAGGAACTCCCACGAGGGCATCACCGACTCGGGCCGCGTGAAGCGGGGGTTGGCGAAGTGGGCCCGGTGCCAGTCGTCCGGGTGCTCGCCGCCCTCCTGGGAGAGATCCGGGCCGGTGCGCTCGGTCCCCACCAGGTTGGGCTGATCCGCGACGTAGTCTCCCGCCTGGGCCACGCGCTCGGCTCCCAGGCCCCAGTCGATGCTCCGGACGAACTGGGTGTGGCAGAAGGCGCAGCCGTTGTTCACGTACAGGGCGCGGCCCTCCTCCTCCAGGGCGGTCCTCGGCCGGACGATCGCCGACGGCCGCTCCCCCAGGGTGGCCCACGGCAGGATCACGGCGACCACGAGCACCGAGGTGAAGAGCAGGGTGCTCCCGCACACCACGATCGGCGTCGTCATCTTCATCCGGCACCCCCCTCGGGCTCCCGGAGGCTCCGGACGACGTTGTAGAGGCCCACGGCCGCCGCACCGAATAGGAGCACTCCCACCCCGACGCGCACGACCATGTAAGGGTGGAGCATCGGCAGGGTCCGATACACCGTCTCCCCGTTGAGCCAGCTGTTGCCCTGAACAAGGCCCGCCGCCGTGAGGACCACGAAGAAGCCGGCCATCCCGAGGAGCACGAGCCAGTACTGCAGGTCCGCCAGCACCCGGCTGTGGAGGGGCCGGCCCGTCACGCGCGGCAGCAGGAAGTACATGCCTCCCAGGCCGATGGTGCCCGCGAATCCCAGCACGCCCATATGGGCGTGGGCCACGACCCAGTTGTTGAGGTGGGTGACGCGCTGCACGACCGGGAGCGACTGGAGCGGACCCTGGAGGCACACGAGGAGGTACCACACGAGGCCCGCCATCACGAACTTGCCGCCCGGGTCTTCGTGGAAGAGACCGAGCCGGCCTCTCATTGTGAGCCAGAGGTTCACGAGGACCGTGGCCACCGGGATCACCATGGCGATGCTCCCCGACACGGCGAGCACCTTCAGCCAGGTCGGGATCGGCGTCTGAAGCAGGTGATGGGCCCCGATGTGGGTGTAGATCATGAGGAGGCTCCAGAACCCCACGAGCGACAGGGTGTGGCTGTAGAGCGGGCTTCGGGCGACGTTGGGCACGACGTAGTAGGCCACCGCCACGGCCAACGGAGTGAGAAAGAGCCCCACGACCCCGTGGCCATAGAACCAAGCCAGGATCGCGTCGGGCATCCCGGAGATGGCGCCGGTCCTGGGGTTCCAGACCGCGTTGCCGAAGAAGTAGATGAAGAAGGTCGTCACGAGCGCGGCGAGGATGTACCAGGCGCTGATGTAGAGGGTGTTCTCCCGACGGGCCGCCACGGTGCACAGGAGGTTCAGGAAGACGAGCGCCAGCCCGAAGAGCACGACCACGTCCACCGGCCAGATCCACTCGGCGTACTCACGGGACTGGGAGTGACCCAGGGCCAGGGTCGCGGTACCGGCCACGATCGCCAGATTCCAGAGCCACACCGTGACCTTGCCCAGCCGCTCGCTCCACAGGGGCACCCGCGACAGCATCGGCACCAGGCAGAACGCGGCCCCCAGGAGGGCGGAGCCCACGAACCCGAAGATCATGGTGCTGGTGTGCACGGGGCGGATGCGGCCGAACACGAGCCAGGAGATATTGCCCAGAAGGTCCGGCGCCGCCAGGTGCACCGCCCCGGTGAGCCCCTCCAGGGTCCCCACCAGGAACCAGAAGGCCGAGCCCAGGAACAACGCCTTGGCCGTGCCGTGAGGCTCCTCGGTCAGAAACGGCACGCCGGACCTCCTCTCCCTGCGGCGCAGGGGGTCAATGGTGGCACGCGAGCCAGCAGTCGAGCTGGGCCCCCCGCGCCCGGTGGCAGCCGATGCAGAAACCCATCTGGAACTTCACCGGGCGCAGCCGGTCCATCGTCGCCACGGCTCCGTGACACGCGCTGCAGTCGATCTTGGCCCAGGCGACGTGCGGCTGGTGGCGGAACTTCACGTGGTCGGGAACAACGAACAGGCGCACCCAGGGCACGGGCACGCGCGCCTCCAGGTAGCCCTTCTCCCGGAGGATCTCCGGGTGGCTCGGGATCACGTGGGCGTGGCAGTAGAAGCACTTCTTTACCGTGGGGAGACCGGCATGCGCGGAGCGCTCGACGTAGGGGTGGCAGAATCGGCAGGGGATCCGCTTCACCCCGGCGTGGACGCGGTGGCTGAACGAGATCGGCTGCCGGGGGCCGATTCCCGCGCCGGGGTAGACGGCGTAGACGTAGAACAGGCCGCCCAAAAGCACTGCAGTGGCGCCCCCCAGCGCGGCCCAGGCCCGCCGACCTCCCGGCCAATCAGCGGCGGCCATGGGAGACCTGGCCCGGGGCGGGCTGCAGGCGGCCGGGCGAGGCCGCGGGCGCAGTGGGCGACGGGGGTGGGAGGCGCCGCAAAGATCCGGCGACCGAGAGTGCCGCCAGGCCCGCGAAGCCTGCCGTGATGAGGGCCTCGGAGAGGCCCAGCGGCAGTGCCCCGCCCCGGGAGAGCGAAGGCGCCACGAGCACGAACCGCTCGAGCCACAGGGCCGCCAGGATGAGCCCCCCGACGGCCCCCACGACCGCGGGGCGGGCCTTGGCCCGGCGGAACAGGAGGACCGTGGTCGGGACCGCGAACCCCGCGGCCAGGACCACCCAGGTGAGGTGGGCCCAGGGGGCCGCCCTCAGCCGAAGGATCAGGAACCGGGTCTCCGCCGGGAGGTTCCCGTACCAGATCACCAGGAACTGGACGTAGAAGAGATAGCCGGTGGCGAACCCGAAGCCGAGAAGAAGTGTCCCGAGGTCCTGGGACGCGGCGCTGCCCACGTCCGTTCCCGTTCCTGCCCCGACCATCCCTCGAACCACGGCCACCGCGGCGAGCCCCGTGTAGAAGCTCCCGATGAAGTAATAGGCCCCGAAGAGGGTGCTGTTCCAGTGGGGGTCGAGAGACATGATCCAGTCGAAGGCCACCAGCGTCAGGACCACGGCGTAGAGCACCGCGAAGAGCGTCGCGACGCCCTGTCCCCGGACCGGGTGTCCGCGCTCGCGCGCCGATCCCCGCACGAGGGCGAGGCCCGCAGCGGCGAGCGCCAGGAGCGCCGCCCCGTCGCGCAGGAACAGGAACCCGGGGCTCAGCCAGAGCCTGCGGGCGGGAAGCGCCTCCGCGAGATCCGGGAAGACGAGAGCGCGGCCGAACCACAGGCCGCCGAACAGCGCGACACAGACCGGCAGAAAGGCGCCGAACGCCTCGGCGAGGGGCTTCACCGCGTCGCCCCAGCGGCCCTCCGACAGCGTCAGGACGGCCGACAGCAGCACGGCCCCGGAGGCGAGCCCGGTCCAGAAGAGGACGTTCACGAGGTACGCCTGCCAGGCCCTCGCCGGGTCCGGGCCCGACAGGGCCGTGGCGAAGGCGGCCCCACCGACGGCCACCATCCCCAGGAAGAGCGCGGCCCACCGGCGCGAGACCGGCCCGACCGGAGGGGACGTCGCGCGGTCGTCACGCATCGACATCGCGCACCTCCTCGGCACCGGCCTCGTGCAGCGCGGCCCTCAGGCTTTCGGCCTCGGACCCGGCCCCGGCCAAGACGAGGAGTCCGAAGCGGTCGCTCGAGAAGCGGGGGTCGTAGTAGCCGGGAAGGCGGAACCGGGGAAGCCGCCCGAGCACGAGGAGCGCCCCCAGCGTCGAGAGCACGCCCAGGAGGATCGAGAGCTCGAAGGCGACCACGGTGAACGGGACCCAGGAGAGCACCGGCTTCCCGCTCACGATGAGGCCCCAGCGGAGCGCCGTGAACGCGCACAGGCCCAACCCGGACGCCGTGCCCGCGAAGAAGCCCGCCAGGGTGACGAAGCGGATCGGGCTCGGCGGGAGGTTCAAGCGGCCCAGGAGGTCGGCGCCGTGCACGGGGGAGTGGACCGTGAAGGGGAGGCCCCGGCCCTGGACGGCCCCGAGCGCCGCTTCCAGCTCCTGCGGCCGGGCGAAGATTGCAAGCAGGGCCGGCGAGAGGCCGGAGGAGCGGCGGCTCATGGCGCCTCCCCGGCGGTCGCCACCCTCTCCTCCTTCACCTCGGCCAGGGAGATGCAGGGCAGGAACTTGGTGAAGAGGAGGAACAGGAAGAAGAACAGGCTGAAGGAGCCCACGAGGATCCCGTACTCGACCCAGGTGGGCCCCTGGAAGAGCCGCCAGGTGTACGGGTCGTGAGCATGGGTGGGCGCCCCGATGATGATCACGTAGCGCTCGAACCACATGCCGATCGTCACGGCCACGCCGACCGCGAAGAGCGCCCGAGGGCTCCGGCGAACCCGGCGCAGGAAGCAGGCGAGCGGCACGACGGAATTGCAGATGAGCATGAGCCAGAACTCCGGCGAGTAGTGGCCCCGGGCGCGCGCCACGAACGTGCCCAGCTCCGCCGCCTCGCCGGAGTACCACGCCAGGAAGAACTCGACGCCGTAGGAGTACCCCACGATCAGACAGGTGAGGATCAGGGTCTTCGCGATCTTCTCCAGGGTCTCCGCGTCGATGATCTCCTCCAGGCCGTAGATCCGGCGCAGGGGGATGAGGAGCACGAGCACCATGGCCAGGCCCGAGTGGATCGCCCCGGCGACGAAGTACGGCGCGAAGATCGTGCTGTGCCACCCGGGAAGGATCGAGAGCGCAAAGTCCCAGGACACGACGCTGTGGACCGAGATGACCAGGGGAGTGGCCAGGGCCGCGAGGAACACGTACGCCCACCCGTAGTGGTGCCACTGCCGGTGGGAGCCCGTCCAGTTCAGGGAGAACAGGCCGTAGAGCCGACGGCGAAGCCCCTCGGTCCGGTCCCGGAGCGTCGCCAGATCCGGGACCATGCCCGCGTACCAGAACAGCGCGCTGACCGTGAGGTAGGTGGAGATGGCCACCAGGTCGAACAGGAGCGGAGACTGGAGGTTGGGCCAGAGGGTCCGCTGATTCGGGTAGGGGAGGATCCAGTAGAAGATCCACACCCGCCCGAGGTGGATGAAGGGGAAGAGCCCCGCCACCATCACCGCGAAGACGGTCATGGCCTCGGCGCTTCGGGCGATCGCGGTGCGCCAGCGGGCCCGGAAGAGAAAGAGGATCGCGGAGATCAGCGTCCCCGAGTGGGCGATCCCCACCCAGAACACGAAGTTCACGAGGTAGGTGCTCCAGGCCACCGGCACGTTGATCCCCGCCGCGCCCAGGCCGGTGGCGATCTGGAAGGCCCAGCAGCCGGCCCCTACGAGGATGCCGAAGAAGCACAGCCCCACCGCGAGCCAGTACCCCCTTCCGGCCGGGGCCAGGCCGCGCAGCACCTGCGCATCGATCTCGGCATAGCTCAGGGGCCGCGCCATCACGCCTCCCAGGTGTCGATCACCTTCTTCAGGTAGATGACCGCCGGCTTGGTGTTGAGGTGCGCAAAGACCTGGTAGGCCCGCGGGTCCTTCACGAGCCGGGCGACCCGGCTGCCGGGATCCAGCAGGTTTCCGAAGGTAAGGGCGTCCACGGGGCAGGTCTGGGCGCAGGCGGTGGTGAACTCGCCGTCGCGCAGCGCCCGGCCTTCGTTTCGCGCCCGCGTCTTGGCGTCGACGATCCTCTGGATGCAGAAGGAGCACTTCTCCATCACGCCCTTCTGCCGCACGGTCACGTCCGGGTTGAGCTGCAGGTCCAGGGGCTTGGGCCGCGTGAACGTGAACCAGTTGAACCGCCGCACCTTGTAGGGGTCGTTCTGGAGGCAGAACCGGGTGCCGATGCAGCGGTTGTAGACCTGGTTGTTGAGGCCTTCCCGGCTGTGGTGCGGTGCGAAGACCGGGCACACCGACTCGCAAGGGGCCTCTTCGCAGTGCTGGCACAACATCGGGAGCCAGCGGGCGGCAGCCCGCCCGGGCTCGAAGTACCGCTGGATCCTCAGCCACGCCATTTCGCGCCCCTGGCGGACGAGCTCCTTGCCCACGAGCGCCACGTTGTTCTCCGCGTAGCAGGCCACCACGCAGGCGCCGCAGCCGATGCAGCGGTCCAGGTCGACCGCCATACACCACCGAAACCCGTCGTGGGCGTGGGGCGGATAGAAGTCCCGGCCGACGTCGAAGCCTTCGGGGAGCGGAAGAACGACCTCGTTGGGGCGGCCGGACGGCGACTGTTGGAGGTCGCGGTGCGAGACGGCCTGGGCGATCTCGCGGTCGTACTGGTAGAGACTCCCGTCGGTGTGGGCGAGCGGCGCCCTCTCCCCGAGCTTGACCACCGAGACCGGGATCGCCGGACGGCCGAGCCCCCCCGTCGCGGGGTCCGCGTGGGGCGGGAAGAGACGCAGGGGATTGGCCGGCCGGCCGCTCGCGTAGCGGCCGAAGTCGGTGTGTCCCTGGCCGAGCGGCAGCGCGACGACACCCGGCGGGATGGTCGGCAAGAGGAGCGCCGCCACCGTCAGGTCGCCCCAGGCAGACGTCACGCGGATCCGGTCCCCTGACGTCACCCCCAGACCCCGCGCCGTCTCGGGGTGGAGCTCCGCCCAGCCGTCCCAGGTGACCAGCGTCAAGGGGTCGGGCAACTCCTGGAGCCAGAGCCGGTTGGCCTGGCGGCCGTCGAAGAACTGGATCGTCGGGTAGACGGTCAGGAGAAGCGTCCCGGCGGGCGGGCGAGGGCCGACCTCGGCGGGCCCGGGGAAGGACAGGCGCTTCGGCGGAACCGGGGCCGCCTCGGGCCCCTCCTCGGTCCAGACCCCTCCCCGCTCCAGCGACGTCTCCCAGAACCGCTCGAAGGCGTCGGGCGCCGCCTCTCGGGGCATCCGGCGGCGCCACGACTCCCGCAGGAGCTCGCGGGCGTCCGCCCAGGGGAAGGCGTGGGGCCCCCGAGCACTTCGGCCGAGGGCGAGCAGGATGTCTTCGAGCTGCTTCGTCCCGACCACCGGCCCCATCACGGGCTGCAGGAGCCCCGTCACCCCCCGGCGCGGTGAATAGTCGCCCCAGCACTCGAGCGGCGTGTGCGTCGGAAGGATCCAGTGGGCCAGGACCGCCGTCTCGTCGGGCGCGCCCGCGAAGCTCACGACGAGCGGCACCTGCGCCGCGGCCTCGGAGAACCCCCAGGACGGCGGCAGGGAGAAGGCTGGGTTCACCCGGTGGATCAGGAGCAGCTCCACGTCGCCGCGCCGCATCCGGGCGATGAGCTGGCGCAGGTCTTCGGCCCGGGCCAGATCCCGGTGGGCGGACGCGCCTGACCACCGGACGGTCTCTCGGGTCCCGGGCTTCAGCGTGCACAGGAGGTTCGCGGCCCGGGCCGCCTCGGCGGCGCGGGGCCCCCCGTACGGAAGTCCGTCGGCCAGGACGAGCGGGCGGGAGGCCTGGGCGAAGCTCCGGGCCACGCTGCGAAGCACCCCCTCGTCCACTCCGGACCGTGCGGCAAGCCCGGCCGCGGTCCACGAGCCCACGGCCTCCTCCAGGGCCTGCCTGCGGGTCGCCGGCAGGTCGGGGCAGAGGCCCTCGTCGAGGAGCACGCGGACCACGCCCAGGGCGACCAGAACCTCGTCGCCCGGCGCCACCGGAACCCAGAGGTCCGCGTTGTTGGCCGTCAGCGACAGGCGCGGTCCGACGTGGACGAAGGGGTTTCGCCCCTCCCCTCCGAGCTCCCGAAACGACGCGAAGTGCCGCGCAAACTCCACGTTGGAGAGCCAGGTCTCCAAGAAACCTGCCCCGAGGGAGAGGAGGAAGTCGGCGCGATCGATCCGGTACGCCGGCACGCCGTCGTGGCCGAAGACCTGCCGGTTCGCGAGGCGCAGAGACTCGTAGGCGAACGGCTCGTAGAGGAGCGGCCCGGCGGGCTGCCCCAGCTCCCGGAGCCAGAGGGAGACGAAGTCTCGTTGCGAACCGGTCGTCAGGTCCGTGACGAAGGCGACGCGGTCGCCCCTGCCCCGCGCGACGAGCTCCCGGAACCGGGTGGCCAGGACCGCTTCGGCCTCCGTCCAGGGCAGTGGCTCCAGCCTCCCGGATGCGGCGCGGCGCCGGGGCCCACGAAACCGGTCGGGGTTGTAGAGGTCGTGGAGCGACGCCTGGCCCCGGGCGCAGAGCTTGCCCTTGTTGACCGGGTGCAGGGGGTTCCCCTCGACCTTGATGACCCGGCCGTCCCGATTCTTCGCGAGCACGCCGCAGCCCGCCGGGCACTCCCGGCAGGTCGTCGCGTACCAGGTCGCGGTGCCGGGCACGAGGTCCTCCGGGGGATAGACGTACGGGATCAGGCGGCGAGCCGACTCCGAGGAGCACCCCAGCGGCGCAGCAGCGGCCGCCGCGCCGACGATCTTCAGGAACTCCCTCCGCCCCAGCTCCGCGCTCACCGCATCTCCCTTCGTCTCGACCACTCGATGACGGTTCCGACCCCACCGTGGCCCGGGAGTGTACCGTGGCGCGCCTCCGGCACAAGCGTTCGCGCGGCAGAGGGTGGATCCTCAGAGGTCGACAGCCCCACCTAGGCTGCGATGGTTCCCCCTCACGTGAACCCTGCACCGGCGGTGCAGGCGTAGCAGTGGTCGCCGGTGACCACGGCGCCGCCGGGGGCCGGGGGACCATCGAGCTCCGACACGCGCCGGCGGCGCCCCCCCAGGTACAGCCCCTGGGCCAGGTTGAAGTCGCAGTCGAAGAGGGAGCCGTCCCAGGAGACCGACACGAGCGACCGGCACATCAACCCCTCGAGCGTGCAGGGGTTGAAGCGGTCGGTGAGCGTCGTCAGGTAGGAGTCGAGGTTTCCCGACGCCTCGAGCCACGCGCGAAACCGGCCCAGCGGCACGTTCGAGAAGGAGAACAGGCGGTTGAACTCGACGCCCCACCGTCGGGCCAGATCCCGGCGAAACTTCGTCTCCGTCTGCTCCTGGGGCGCGGCCAGGAACGCCCCGGCCGGGTTGGCCACGAGGTCGAGCTCGAGCCCCGTGCCGGGTCGCCCGTAGCCCTCCTCGTTGAGCCACCGAAGCGCCGCAAGGCTCCGGTCCCACACACCGGGTCCCCGTTGGGCGTCGGTCTGGCCAGGGTTGGTCGACGGCAGGGACGCCACGAGGACGACCCGGTGGGCCCTGCACAGGGCCACAAGGTCGCGTCGGCCCTCCTCGGCGAGGGCCGTGAGGTTGGAGCGGAGCAGGAGCCGCGGCGCGAGAGGCGCCATGCTCTCGAGCAGCCGGGGGAGGCAGGGAACCAGCTCAGGAGCACCCCCGGTGACGTCGATCGTCGAGAAGCGGGCGCGGCGCGCGTAGGCCACGACCTCCTCCATCGTCTCCGCGGACAGGACCTCGGGCCGGGAGGGTCCCGCGTCGAGGTGACAGTGGCGGCACACCTGGTTGCAAAGGAGGCCGACGTTGACCTGGAGGGTGTGCGTCTCTCCCCTCTCGAGGTGCAGGCCGTGGCGGGCGAGGGTCTCCGTGAACGCCGGCAGGCCCGCGGGACGGTTCCCGTCGCGGCTCTCCCCGCTCACCGACGCTACGGTGCTGATCGGACCGTGCACAGGTCGACCTTGGGCGCGTTAGAGGGAGATCTTCTGGGCGACGTTTCGCATCTGGACCCCATGCACAAGGGACGCCCCTCCTCGGATTGCGTTGGCCACGTGCACCGCTTCCGTCATCTCGCCGAGGTTCGAGCCCTTCTCCAGGCAGGCCCGGGTATAGGCGTCGATACAGTAGGGGCACTGCACGGCGTGGGCCACGGCCAGGGCGATGAGCGCCTTTTCGCGCTCCGTGAGCTCGCCCTCCGCGAAGACCGCGGCGTAGTAATCGAAAAACTTTTTCGCGAGCTCGGGGGCCTCCCGTCCGATCTCTCCGAACTTCGCCAGGTCCTTGGGGTTGTAGTACGTGTCCATGGCGCCCTTTGTGTCGTCGGGTGAGGGTGTCCGGGGGACCCAGTGTACCGCAACTCGCGGCGGACGCCGAAGCGCCGAGCCTGCGTGCGCGGGACCGCCAAGATCACGGGCGTTCCTTCGGGCGGTCGCCCAGCACGCACCGATTTCGGTCGGCGAGCCATTTCTGGACCAAGAAGGCGGCCACCGTCCCCTCGCCGACCGCTGTCGTGATCTGCTTCGAGCTGCCCGCGCGCGCATCGCCCGCGGCGAAGACGCCGGGGACGCTCGTGGCCAGGGTCCGGGGGTCGGTCACGACGAACCCCTGCTCGTCCAGATCCACGAGGCCTTGGAGGAACGCCGTGTTGGGAGCGAGGCCGACGAAGACGAAGAGCCCGTCGGCCGCGAGGGTCCGGCTCCCTCCCTGAACGAGATCCTCCACCTCGACCCCCTCGACGGCGGTCTCGCCGGCGACCCGCGTCACCCGATGGGAAAGGAGGATCTCGACGTTGGGTAGGGACCGCACCCGGTCCTGCAGCACCTTCGATCCGGTCAGGCGGTCCAGGAGCTGCACGAGGGTGATCCGCGAGGCGAAGCCGGCGAGGTGGACGGTCTCCT
Source organism: Deltaproteobacteria bacterium (assembly GCA_016214985.1). Taxonomy (GTDB): domain Bacteria; phylum Desulfobacterota; class Deferrisomatia; order Deferrisomatales; family JACRMM01; genus JACRMM01. Next base: position 122,577 of record JACRMM010000018.1, read on the forward strand.
GGAGCGCCGAGTTGCCGCCCCCCGCCACCACCAGCGGCCGGTTCCGGTAGAAGGGGGCGTCGCAGGTCGCGCAGAAGCTGATTCCGCGCCCCAGGAGCGGTTCTTCCCCCGGGACCCCGAGCCGCCGGTACACCGACCCCGTGGTCACGACCACGCCCCGGCCGCGCACCGTCCCGGCACCGGTCCGAAGCGAGAAGAACGCGCCCGACACGTCGATCGCCTCCACCTCGCGGCCCGTGAGGATCTCGGCGCCGAACCGCTCGGCCTGCCGCCGCACCCGGTCCATGAGCTCGGGTCCGCCCACCGGCTCGGGGAACCCCGGGTAGTTGTCGATCCGGTCGGTCGCGGCAGCCTGCCCGCCGGGGAGGCCCTTCTCCAGCACCACGGTGCGAAGCCCCTCCCGGGCCGTGTAGATCGCCCCGGTCAGGCCCGCCGGGCCCGCGCCCACGAACGCCACGTCGTAGACGTCGGCGGGCTGGGCGACCGCCACGCCCAGGAGCTCGGTCAGCGCCGCATCGTCCGGGTCCACCACGAAGCGCTCGCCCGCCTGCACGGCCGGCACGTCGAGACTCCCGCCCGTACGCGCGGCAAGCGCGGCGGCGGCGGCGGAGTCTTCCTCCGGGTTCACCTCGCGGAAGGCCACGCCGGTCTCTTCGAGGCACAGCCGCACGCGGCGGCACTTGGAGCACCAGGGGGCGGCGTACAGGATCACCGGCGATGCAGCCATTGTTTCCTCCTTCGGGGCTGGGTCACACCCTCTACCGGACGCGGCAAAGGCCGTGGATGGCATCGCACTCCTCGGCGAAGAGGCGGGCGAGCCAGTCGTCGCGGCGGGCCTGCTCCGTGAGCGGCAGGCCGCAGGTCGGGCAGCTGCGGATCTTCGTCCGCCGCCTCGCGAGGCGCTGGGTCGACGCCACGAAGGTGGCGTGGCTCCAGGTAAGCGGCGAGACCGAGAGGGGGCGGCCGGTGAAGGGGTCCACCTGCTCCGCAAGGACCCCGGACGCGAGCGCGTGGCGGGGAGCCCACTCGAGGACGTCGAGGGCCTCGGACAGGTCCTCCTCGGTGGACGCCCGTTCGGTCAGGTAGTCGGCGAGCCACAAGGTGCACAGGATCCAGGGGTTGCCCGGCAGCTCCGGGCTCACCCGGTGGTAGCCGTCGCCCTCGTAGCGGGCGAGGCCGCCCACGTCGGTCCGCACCCACAGTCGTTCCCGCAGCGCGTCGACGGTGGCCCGGATCCGGGGATCCCCGGCCCCGTAGAGGCCGAAGGCGAAGAGGCCCCAGAGGCTCGCGTCCGGGGCCGGGTCCACCTCGAGCTCTCCCCCCTCCCGTGCCCGGATCCCCCGGCAGAACCGCCCCAGGTCCTCCCGCCACAGGTGGCGGGAGGCCGCGTCCCGGACCTCGGCCGCGCAGGCCCGGTAGCGCTCCGCCCGCTCGGTCTCCCCGAACACGGTGCAGAAGAGCGAGGCGGCCGCCAGTCCTCCGAAGACCGCTCCCACCGTGAAGCTGAAGGTTCCCTTGCGCTCCTCCCAGAGGTCGTAGGAGGCCGACGGGAGCCCGGTCTCCGCGTCCCGGTAGCGGCACAGGAAGTCGGCCGCGTTCTTCACCAGCGGCTTGTAGAGCGGCTTGACGAACTCGATGTCCCGATACAGGACGAAGTGGTGCCACAGCGCCCACAGCACCAAAGCGGTCTCGTCCTCTTGGATCGGGAGCTGGGTGCGGCCCTCCTCGAACCACGGGTGCCACGAGGACGCCAGGGTCCCGTCGGGGTTGTACTTGTGCAGGAGATACCCCTCGGCGCCGATGGCCCGCGCGGCGAAGTCGTAGAACCGCTGGGCGACGAGGGGGTAGCCCGCCAGATCGAGGGCGTTGGCCGCGAGCGCTCCGTCCCGCGGCCAGACGTAGGAGTACGTGTCGCGGTTGAACTGGACCACGTCGGAGTCGTTGGCGGCGAGGATGCCCCCCTGCCCGTCAATCTGGCTGACCAGAACGAGAAGGCTTCGGCCGTAGAGCTCCACCACCGGCGCCGGCAGGCCCTCGAGGGGCGGGTTCTCCTTGCGCACCCACAGACGCCAGTAGTCAGAGGTGCGCCGGAGGAGCGCCTCGGGGCCCTTGCCGCGCACCAGGGCGTCGAGCTCCCGGACCTCGGCCCAGGTCTGGCCGGCCGAGAGCCAGTAGTGGGCCGACCCTCGGGAGAGGCCGTCGAGCTCGAGGGTGAGGCCGAGGACGGAGTCCACCGAGCCCTGGGCGATGGGGTTTCCGGAGAGCTCGCCGTCCTCCGCGTCGCGCCACGTCCCCTCGCGGCCCTCGACCTCCTTCTGCCCCACGGCCCAGCGGCTCGGCCCCCGCCCGTCCTGACCCCGTCCGTTGGCAAGGAAGTACCGGGGCCCCTTGTAGTGCACGAGCCCCCCGGTCGACGGGTCGAACGCTGCGGTGTCGCCGACCCCGTTGCCGGAGATGCTAAAGTTCTGGCAGAAGAAGAGGCGCACCTCGCGCCGCTCGGGGGCGAGGTTCTCGACCGCCACCTCCCGCAGGTAGACGTCTTCGTGGAAATCCACGGCGTCGCGGCACGTGAGGAGGAGCCGAAGGTCCTCCCGGTAGAGGCTCACCTCGGTGACGAGGGTCTCGGCCTCGTAGCGCAGCTCTCGCGTCCAGCCGGGTCCAACCCAGGCGAAGCGGCCGTCGATCCACACGCCGAAGCGCCACACCTGGCCTCCCACGTGGTTCTCCTGGCCCACGTGGGGGAAGTAGAGGTCGCGGACCGTGTAGTCCGCGTCGAAGCACACCAGGAGACGGCCGTTTCCGACCGGGAGGTCACGGGGCATGGGCACGCCTCCGTTCGCGAACCGTCGAGGTCCACCTCAAGCCCCCCACCCATCCGGGAGGCGCGCCGGACTGTCCCCATCAGGGTTTGGCGGAAGGAACTGACCAGCTAGGGGTGCCGCGGGACAACGGAGAAGAACTCCGCCAGGCAGCCCCCTCTGCCAACACGCTGGCCGAGCCAAGCGCCGAACGGAGCCTATCAGGTTTCGGAAGCCCCGCCAGCGAAGGCCCTCACGGGGGACGAAGGTTGCAGTTATCGAGGGGTGGGAGCCCCCCATTCTGAAGGAAGACTTTCGATCCAGAGTGTCGCAGCTCGGAAGGGGAAACGGAGGCAATCGGGAGAGCGAGGCCGCGGCTTTCCCACGGACGCCCTCTGCTCGTGCGCAGTTTTCGAGCCCCGGGGAACGACTGGAGATTCCGTTCCCAGGGCGAGGCAGTCGCCCCGCCCTGGGAACCTCTATCGCTTCTCTCTATGGTTGCGTCGACTGGTAGCTTTGGCCCCCATCGACGCACGAGTCCTTTCGGTGGTGAGGTACGCAGACGGTCACCGCGCCCACACAGCTTTCCCCGAAGGCGTCCATGGCCCGGAAGCTCACCCGGTAGACCCTGCCATTGCCCGTGCCGGAGCGTTCGGCGCGCAGGAGGAGTCCGGAGCTCTGGATGACGGCGTCCGGGCTGGTGTCGCCATCTCCGAGGCCGTCGATGGGCTCATCCTGCGTCACGCCCGTGACCTCGATCGCGAAGTCGCTGTTGTCGGGGTCGGTGATCCCCACGACCTGAAGCGGTACCAGCTTGTGGTTCGCCGGCCAGAGGGACGCGGTGCCAGGCTGGGCGAGGCCGCAGCGAGGCGGGTCGTTGATGTTCAGCACGTTGATCGTGACCTCGTCTGATGCGGTCGCTCCCAGGTCGTCGTCGGCGGTCAGGCGGAACACGAGCGTGGCACCGCCCTCCCCGACCAGCGGCGCTGTAAAGTATGGCCGCGGGCCCGAGGGCTCCGACAAGACCACCGTCGGCCCCGATACCTGGGCCCACGAGAAGGCCACGGCGTCCCCGTCGGGTTCCGTCGTTCCGGAGCCGTCCAGATTGACGACGCCGCCCTCGTTCTTGGTCTGGTCTGCGCCCGCCCTCGCGATCGGCGCGTGGTTGACGTCCTCCACCCGTATTCTCACCTCCGAGGGTGGCGAGTTGTCGATTCCGTCGTTCACCGTGAGGGAGAAGACCAGCGTCTCCCCCGCCCGTCCCACGGCCGGCGCGGCGAAGGTCGCGTCCACCGCGGTGGGGTCCGCCAGCACGACCGGCGTGCCCGCTGTCTGGTTCCAGGCATAAGTGAGGGGCTCGCCGTCGGGGTCGTAGCTGTGCACGCCGGTCAGCGTGACCGGCGCCCCCTCCTTGACGCTCAGCGGGTCTCCCGCGTCCGCGACCGGCGGGTGGTTCACGTTCCTGACCGTCACGTTGACGGTGTCGGCGCTAGAGGCGAGCCCGTCGTCTGCCGTCAGCTGGAAGGTCAGCGTCTCGCCTCCGGCGGGCACGGGAGGCGCTACGAAGGTCGGGTGCAGGGCATCAGCGGCATCCAGGATGACCGGCGTCCCGGCGACCTGAACCCAGGTGAGTGCGAGGGGATCTCCGTCCGGGTCCACGGTCGCTGAACCATCCAGGAAGACCGCAGTCCCCTCATCGACGCTCTGATCAGGCCCCGCCTCCGCAGCAGGAGGTTCGTTCACATTGCGCACGGTGATTTCCACCACGTCTCCGCCGCTCAGTTGGCCGTCGGAGACGGTGAGTTCGAAAGCGAGTTTGGCGTCCTCTCGAGACACGTCAGGCGCAACAAACGTCGGACGCGCCGTGTCGGCACCCTCGAGGACCACCTGCGGCCCACCGGTCTGCTCCCAGTGGTAGCTCACCGGTTCGCCATCGGGTTCGGAGCTTCCCGATCCGTCGAGCGTCACCCGTGTCTTCTCGTCCACCACCTGGTCCGCGCCGGCGTTGGCCGCAGGCGGAAGATCCAGATTGCCCACATGGATGCTCACTGCGTCCCCGAAGGTCTCCAGCCCGTCCGTGACGTTGAGCTGGAAGATCAGGGTCGCCCCCCCGCGGGGCACGGCGGGAGCGAGGAAGCGCGGCCGCGCGGGGTCTGTGAGATCCATCGTCACCGCCGGCCCTGCCGTCTGCGCCCACTGGAAGGTCAGGGCGTCGCCGTCGGAGTCGTGGCTCCCCGTACCGTCCAAGATCACGTGTGCCCCTTCATCCACCTCCTGGTCCGGTCCCGCCTCCGCCACAGGAACCTCGTTCGTCACGCGAATCACCACCTCCGAGGGAGAACTTTTCAAGCCGTAGGAGTCGGTCACGAACAAGCGGATCTGATACTCGCCCGCCTTGTCGGGCACCAGCGTGGCGGAGAGCCCGTCCGCGCCGCTCAGCTCGGTCGTGCTCCCGGCGGGCTTGGCCGCAAGCACCCAGGCATAGCCCAGCGGGTAGTCCCCGTCGGGGTCGTAGCTCCCGCTTCCGTCGAGTCGGACTGAAACGCCGGAGTGCACCGTCTGGTCAGCGCCGGCCGCAGCGCCTGGAGGTTGGTTCGGTGGAGGTTCCTCGTAAATTTCAGCGGTGGCTCGAGCGTCAGAATCTATACCTCCTGAAATCAGCACCGTACCGTCTAGAAGCAACGTCGCAGTATGACCTGTACGGAGTGCGGTCGTATGCGCGGCGACGGCTGTGAAGGTCCCAGTTGTCGAATCATATACTTCTGCTGTGTAGGTGGAGCCTCCAACAATCAACACTTTGCCGTTAGTTAGCGGGGTGGAAGTAAATACGCTTCTTGATGTCGTCATATTTCCCGTCGAGGTAAAAGTGCCTGTACTTGGATCAAATATCTCCGCCGTACTTGAGTAGTCGCTGGAATTGTTCCCTCCTGCGACCAGAACAGTTCCATTCGGCAGCACGCTCGAGATGTTCGCATCATATCTTTGAATTGTCATATTCCCAGATGTACTTGTGAAAACTCCTGTTACTGGGTCATACACTTCAGCGCTGTTCAAATTCTGTCCACCCACCAGTAGCACCTTGCCAGTATGAAGGAGGCTCGCGTCGTGACTGCCTCTAGATGCAGTCATCCGGCCTGTAATTGTGAAGGTATCCGTTTCAGAGTCGTAGATTTCAGCAGTATTCGTGATGGTGCTATAACCCCATCCACCGGCAACCAGAACTCTACCATCCGGTAGCAGAGTTGCGGTGTGCCCGCCTCGCCGATAATTCATACTCCTCTTTGTGGCTGTGAACGTCTCGCTCGCAGGATCATAAACTTCGGCGCTAGCAGTAGTGCTACTGCTCCACCCACCGACAAGGAGGACCTTGCCATTCATGAGTAGAACTGCCCTATGACCGTTTCTTGCTGCAGTCATATGCGCGGTGATAGCCCTAAAAGTCCTCGTTGCCGGATCGTATAGCTCAGCGGTGTTGAGGTACATGAACTTGCGACTTACCTCATCCCAGTAGTATCCCCCGGCGATCAGTACCTTTCCGTCTGGAAGCAGGGTCGCAGTATGGGCATTTCTCATTGAAGTCATCGGATTCGTGCGGGTGAAAGGAGCCGGACGACCGCAACGGTCGCCATCTTGGTACTTCAATGGATCGTTTGGGCAGGCATCTCGGCAGTCTGGTACGTGGTCCCCATCTCGGTCCAAATCAGACACGCTGCAGCCGCATATGCCTGCCGAGATGAACTTGAGCGGATCCGAAGGGCAAGCGTCCAGGCAATCGGCTACTCCGTCCCCGTCGGTGTCCGTGTCGACCACTCCGCAGCCGCAAGCACCTGCCGAGGTGGTCTTGAGCGGGTCCGAGGGGCAAACGTCGAGGCAATCGGCCACACCGTCGCCGTCGGTGTCGGTGTCAGGAACGCCGCAGCCGCAAGCACCTGCCGAAGTGGTCTTGAGCGGGTCCGAGGGGCAAACGTCGAGGCAATTGGGTACTCCGTCGCCGTCGCTGTCGGTGTCAGGAACGCCGCAGCCGCAAGCACCTGCCGAGGTGGTCTTGAGCGGGTCCGAAGGGCACGCGTCGAGGCAATCTGCGACGCCGTCGCCGTCGGTATCCGTGTCAGGCAAGCCACACCCACAGACGCCTGGCGCCGTCTTCATCGGATCGCTCGGGCACAGGTCAGCGGTCAGGGTAATCGTGATGGTCTCCGAAGCGTTGGCTGGCGGAGATCCGTTATCGGTGACGGTGAAGACGATGTTCTCGTACGCTCCCGCTTGGCCGATGCCGGGCGTCCAGGTGAACACGCGTGTCGCCGGATTGAAGGCTGCCCCGGGCGGCAGGTTGCCTGCCGAGTACACCAGCGCATCCCCGTCCGGGTCCGTCGCCGTGACGAGGAACGAGAGGGTGCTGCCCTCGCTTACCATCTTGTTCCCGATCGTATTAAACACGGGCGGCCGGTTCGGGCCTCGTGGTGTCGTGAAGCTCCAGTGTATCGACGGGGAAAGGGGAACCCCGGCCTCGCTTCGCACGCCGGCAACAGTGACCTGGTAGGTTGTGCCTTCCGCCAAGGGTGACGACGGGGTGAAAGTTGCCTTCGCAATTGCTGGGTCGTAGGAAACCGATCCTGGGATCCGGCTGTCGTAAACGGTCCCAAGGGGTGGCACGTATGCAGGGTCGCCCCAGGCAACCAATGTGCCGTCGGCCTTCAGTGCCACGGTATGGACCTCGCCAGCCGCGACCGCGATCACGCCAGAGAGTCCTTCGGGCACGCTCGTTTGGCCGTACTCGTTCCACCCCCAGGCAACGACAGTGCCGTCGCTCTTCAGCGCCACAGTGTGGCCCCACCCCCCGGCCGCAATCGCCGTTACCTCAGAAAGCCCCTCCGGCACGTCCGTTTGCCCAAACATGTTCGACCCCCAGGCAACGACAGTGCCGTCATCCTTCAGCGCCACCGTGTGGATTGCACCCGCGGCGATCGCCCTCACGCCGGAGAGTCCCTCGGGCACTTCTGTCTGACCATAGCTGTCGTCTCCCCAGAGGACCACCGTACCGTCCGCCTTGAGAGCTGCTGTGTGGTAGAGACCGGCGGAAATTGCGGTGACTTCGGAGAGTCCTTCGGGCACGCTCGTTTGGCCGTACTCGTTCCACCCCCAGGCAACGACAGTGCCGTCGCTTTTCAATGCCACCGTGTCCCCCCACCCACCCGCCGCGATCGCCGTTACCCCGGACAGCCCTGCGGGCACGGTCGCCTGGCCATAGCCATTGTCTCCCCAGGCGACCAGGGTCCCGTCGTTCCTTAGCCCCACACCGTGAGAATAGCCAGCAGCAATCGCCATCACTCCCGAGAGCCCCTCGGGTACGTCCAACGGCCCCCAGGCGACGACCGTGCCGTCGTTTCGCAAACACAGGGTGCCAAAAGAGCTCGCTGCGATCGCAGTGACCCCGGAGAGTCCCTCCGACATGGCGTGCCAATTGGCGGCGTCTCCGCCCCACGAAGCGTAGCTTCCGTCGCTCTTCAGCACCACGGTGGGGTTGGGGCCCGCTCCCAGGATCTCAGCGACGTCGGAAAGGCCTTCAGGCGCCTGGCCGCATCCCCAAACGACTACGGTCCCGTTACTCTTGAGCGCCACGGTATGATTTTGAGCCGCTGCAATTGCCGCAACGTCGGAGAGTCCCGCCGGCACGTTTGTCTGACCGCACGAATTGTCACCCCAGGCCGCCACGGTTCCGTCACTCTTCAGCGCCACGGTGTGATAGGTGCCCGCGGTGATTGCGGTCACCCCCCAGAGTCCTTCCGGCACATTCGATTCACCGTAGAGGTTGTCCCCCCAAGCCACCACAGTCCCATCGCTCTTCAATGCAACGTTATGGTCAAAGCCTGTGGCAACCGCTGTCACCCCGGAAAGCCCTTCCGGCGCATCCGAAGCGCCGCCGTAATGCCCCCAGACGACCACGGTGCCGTCGTTCTTCAGCGCCACGCTATGATCTGTGGCCGCAGCGATCGCGGTCACCCCGGAAAGTCCGGGCGGAACATCCGTCTGCCCGGCGTCGTTCAGGCCCCACGCCACAACGCTGCCGTCGTTCTTCAGCGCCAGGGTGTGCAATGTGCCAGGAGAAATCGCGACGACGTCGGAAAGTCCTACGGGTACGTCAGTCTGTCCATATTCAGAGATCTCGCCCGCCGAACCGCTCCTCCAGGCGGCAACCGTGCCGTCGCCCTTCAGTGCCACCGCAAATCCGTAGCCTGCTGCGATCGACTTGAGCCCAACAAAACGAGAGACGAAAAGACTGCCGGTCGTGACGGTTTCCGGGTCCATCGGCTCGCTGAACTTCGCCTCCACCGTCGTCGTAACTGGGGCCACGGCCTCCGGGAGGGGGTGTACGCTGACAACCTGAGGACCCGGGACGCGATAGGTCGCCGTGACACAAGCGCCGGCGGCATCAATGCCCGTGGGATAAACCGTCCCTAATGCGTCCACCGAGAGTGCGCAAATAGCGCCATCGAAGTTTGCAGTCCAAACATGATTCCCGTCCGCGTCGTACTTGACGATGTCAGCTCCATCAGTGACGTAGACACTGGAGTCCGCGCCTGCCGGCAAGATGAGCGCCAACGCCGTGAGTGCGAGGAGTGGGACCACGGCTCTCAACGCGCGCCCCAAGGTGAGCCGAGTGGCTCTCTCGATCTTCCTCATCGTCCTTCCCTCCCTTTCGGCGTTGGACGGCAGGCCCACTTGTGCGATGAATTGCCGCACAGTCGGACCCGCCCTTCCCCAAAGACGGTCTATCCCCGCAAAACCGAGTTTGCCCCGTGCACCGGACCGACGACGGTGTAGCCGACCCAGGCAGGTCCCTACCGGGCAAATGTGAGAAACCGTTCAGTCCGGGTTGGTCCCGGACGCCGGCTTTCGTTCCGGTCAATCAGGCAACAGGACTCGTCGCCATCTCCCCCCTCGGGAGGTGTCTTGACGCGGAAGTGCTGGAAGTGATGCGCGGTCGCTGCAAAATCTGGCCCAGTCGCAGAAGAAAGTTTGGTGGGCATCGCCTATCGCCGCTCCGTAGAGCGTTTCAGAAGAAGAGGGGCGGGCGAGGCTGTTCATCCTGCCGGGCCTTGCCTGTCGCCTGGATACCACTTATGGGAAGCAAATTCCCCATCCGATGGATCCGATGGGACTGCGAAAGGCCTCGCGCGGCCCGAGGGGTGCCCGGTGCTCCCGCGTCTTCAGGGGCCAGGGGCCCTGCTGCGGCGAGGTGGGGTGCGACGACGCGCCACCAGCGATGGTCTGTCGGCAGGGACCTCATTGCTTGGGAGGGTGCAGGCGCGATAGCGTGGCTGTGTCTTCGATGACCACCGGGGACGAGCGGGTATTCGCTCCCAACAATCTTCGCTTATGTAGCAAGGTGCCGGACTGTGCTTCCTGAGAGATTCTACCCCGAGTCGTCGCTGACGTACCAGGCGGCGCCGCCCGCCGGCCGCACTCGGGCCGCCGGAAACCGGGCCGCCGCGGCCGCGGGATCCTCTTCGATCGCCCGGACCACGGCCGCCTTCTCGCGCCCGGCGAGGAAGAGGACCTCGCGGCCGCCGCTGAGGACCGGCAGGGTCAGGGTCACCCGGGGCACGGGAGGGTCGGCGGCCGGCGCGCCCACGGCTACGACCCACCGCTGCCGCTCCTCCAGCGCCGGGTCGCCGGGGAAGAGCGAGGCTGTGTGGCCGTCGGTCCCCACGCCCAGGAGCACGAGGTCGAACACCGGGTATGGCGTCTCGGCTCCGAAGAACGCCCGCAGTTCCGCTTCCCACTGCCCCGCTGCGCGCTCGGCCGAGCCGGAGGCGACCGGCACCCGGTGGACCTGTTGCGGCCGAAGATCCACCTTCGACAGCAGCAGCACCTCGGCCAGCGTCGCGTTGCTCCGGGGGTCGCCGGGGGGCACCAGCCGCTCGTCACCCCAGAACACGTGGGTTCTCGGCCAGGGAAAGGAGGACCGTTCGGCCAGACGCCGGTAGAGGCCCGCCGGGGTACGCCCGCCGGAGAGGACGAGCAGGAACCGTCCCCGCGCCCGCGCGCTCGCCTCGGCGCAGTCCCCGACGAACTCCGCCGCGGCGTCGGCCAGTGCGCTTTCGGCCGCGAACCACCGGACCCGCATCACGACCGGGCCGCCTCTTCGGCCGCGCACCGCGCCGCCCCGTACAGGGCCGCCTTGGGGTCGAGGATCACCCGGACCGGGACGTCGGCCAGGAGCCCGGAGAACCGGCCCTTGTTTCGGAACGCGGCGAGGAAGCCGCCCTCCCGGAGCTTGGGCAGGATCTTGGGGGCGATTCCGCCCCCGACGTACACCCCTGCCGTGGCCAGGGCCTTGAGCGCGAGGTTCCCGGCCTCGGCGCCGAAGGCGGCCGTCCAGAGGTCGAGCGCCGCGACACACGCGGCGTCCGTGCCGGCCAGAGCCTCTCCGGCGACCACCGCGGAGGCGTCCTCCCGCTCCATCCGGGCGCGCACCTCCGGGGTCTCCGGGGCGCGGGCGGTGCGCGTGAGAAAACGGTACACGGTGAGCAGCCCCGGGCCCGAGGCCACCCGCTCCGCGCTCGCGCTCCCGTGCTCGGCCCACAGAAACCGCAGCAACTCGATCTCGAGCTCGGTGGTGGGCGCGAAGCTCGCGTGCCCCCCCTCCGAGGGCGACGCCACGAGGTCTCCTCCCTGTCGGAGGAGAAGCGCCTCGCCCAGGCCGGTGCCGGCGGCGAGCAGTGCGGCGTTTCCGTCGGGATCCGGCCGCCCCTCCTGCAGTACGGCGAAGCTCTCGGCCGGAAGCTCGGCGATCCCCCGGGCCGTGGCCACGAGGTCGTTAATCAGCGTCACTCGGGGAAGGCCGAGCAGGAGCTCGGTCTCTCGGGCGTCGACCGTCCAGGGGAGGTTCGGCGTCACCACGCGCCCCGCGCGCACCGGCCCCGCGATCCCGAGGCAGGCTGCCACGACCCCCGGAGCATCGTCCCCCAGGAACTCGCGCACGAGCGCCGGTGCGGACGCGTAGGCGGCGCTGGGGAGGGTCGCCTCCCGAACCGGCTCGAGGCGCCCGCCGACAGGCTCGAAGAGCGCCAGGTTGGCTTTGGTGCCTCCGAGGTCTCCGGCCAGGACGAGGCGGCTCATGGCTCCCTCCAGGCCCGTCCGTCCCGGGCCAGCAGCGCATCGGCTTCGGTCGGACCCCAGGAACCGGCCGCGTAAGGGTAGAGGCGGCACCCGACGCCGCACCGGTCGCCCTCCTCCCAGGTCCCGAGCAGGCCCGTGAGGAGCGCCCAGGCCGCGTCGATGGCGTCGCTTCGGACGAAGAGGGTATGGTCTCCGAGCATGACGTCGAGCAGCAGCCGCTCGTAGGCCTCGGGGGGCTCCTCGCCGAACACCGACCGGTAGTCAAACCGAAGCGTCAGGGACCCCATGCAGAGCTTGGGGCCAGGCTTCTTCGCCTCGATCGTGAGCGAGATTCCCTCCCGGGGCTGGACGTCGAGCACGAGCACGTTCGGCTCCAGCCGGTCGACCCCGAGGGGCGCGAAGATCGAGTGCGGGACGCGCCGGAACGTCACGGCGATCTCGCTCGCCTTGCGCGCCAGGCGCTTGCCCGAGCGCAGGTAGAAGGGCACGCCGGCCCACCGCCAGTTGTCGATCAGGAGTTTCAGGGCCACGTAGGTCTCGGTGTGGGACCCCGGGGCGACGCCGGGCTCGTCGCGGTAGCCCGGCACCGGGCTCCCGTCCGAGCGCCCGGCGCCGTACTGTCCCCGGACGAGCCACTGGTCCAGGGCAGTCGGGTCGGAGGGAAACGGCCGGATCGCGGCCAGGAGCTTCTCCTTCTCGTCTCGGTACCGTTCGTCCTCGAACGCCGCGGGCGGCTCCATGGCGACCAGCGAGAGCATCTGGAGCATGTGGTTCTGGAACATGTCCCGCAGGCAGCCGGCCTGGTCGTAGTACCCGGCGCGGTGCTCGACCCCGACCGACTCCGCGGCGGTGATCTGCACGTGGTCTACGTGGTCGCGGCTCCAGATCGGCTCGAAGAGGGCGTTGGCGAAGCGAAACATCAAGATGTTCTGCACCGTCTCCTTGCCCAGATAGTGGTCGATCCGGTAGATCTGGCGCTCGGAGAGCACCGCCTGGAGGCCCCGGCTGAGCGCCTGGGCCGACGCCAGGTCCCGGCCGAAGGGCTTCTCCACGACGACGCGGGTCCAGCCCGAGCCGTCCGCCGGCTCTCGGACGAGGGACGCTGCCCCGAGGTGGGCCACGATGGGCTCGTGGAGCGTCGGCGGCACGGCGAGGTAGAACACGCGCCGGCCGTCGGTCCCCCGAGCCGCGTCCTGCTCGGCCCCGCGGTGGCCGAGGGCCTCGTACACCGCAGGGTCCCGATAGTCGCCCGGCACGAACGAGCAGCGCCCGACGAAGGCGTCCAGGGCCTCGGCCGGGGCGGATCCGTTGGCCGCGAGCGAGCCCCGCACGGCCTGCCGGAACGCGTCGTCGGTCGACGGGCTGTCGCCGTAGGAGAGGCACCCGAGGACGAAGAACTCCGGCGGTAGGAGCCCCCGGCGAAAGAGGTGGAAGAGCGAGGGCAGGAGCTTTCGGTGGGTGAGGTCCCCGGAGGCCCCGAAGATCACGACCCCGCAGGAGTCGGGCTGCGCCTCGACGCAGAAGTTCTCCCTCACGGAGACCCGAGCGCTCAGCGCGTCCACGGGCTCACGGCTCCCGCTTGACGGGGTGGCCGCCGAACTGCCCGCGCAGGGCGGCCAGCAGCTTGTCGGCGAAGGGAGCCGGCTCCCGCGACCGGAAGCGGCTCTGGAGAGCGAGAGTGATGACCGGAAGCGGCACACCGAGGTCCACGCCTTCGGCCACGGTCCAGCGCCCCTCGCCGGAGTCGGAGACGAACGCCGCGACGCCGTCGAGCGTCGGGTTCTCGGCGAGCGCTCGGGCCGTCAGGTCCAGCAGCCAGGAGCGCACGACGCTCCCCTCCCGCCACAGCTCCGCGATCTGGTGAAGGTCGAGGCCGAACTCCTCTTTTCGGCCGAGGAGCTCGAACCCCTCGGCGTAGGCCTGCATCAGGCCGTACTCGATGCCGTTGTGGACCATCTTCACGAAGTGGCCGGCTCCGCTCGGCCCCACGTGGCCCCAGCCCCGATCGGGCGCCGGCGCCAGGGTCTCCAGGGCGGGCCGGAGCCGCTCCACCGCCTCCTTCGTCCCGCCCACCATCAGGCTGTAGCCCTCGGCCAGGCCCCACACCCCGCCGCTCGTGCCGGCGTCCACGAAGAGGAGGCCTTTCGCGGCCAGCGCCGCCGCGCGGCGAAGGGAGTCCTTGTAGTAGCTGTTGCCGCCGTCCGCGACCACGTCGCCGGGAGAGAGGCGCTCGGCCAGGGCGCCGATCGTCTCCTCGGTCGGCGCGCCCGCGGGCACCATGACCCACACGGCGCGCGGGGCCGCGAGGGAATCGACCAGCTCGTCCAGGGTTCGGGCGCCGGCCGCCCCGTCGGCCTCGACGGCGGCCACGGCCTCTTCGCTGCGGTCGTGGGCCACGACCCGGTGACCCGCGCGCAGCAGGCGCGCGGCCATGTTCGCCCCCATGCGGCCCAGACCGACCATCCCGATGTCCATGGCGACGACTCCTCTGCCGGCGACGAGGCGGCCGTCCACCCGCTGCGTGGGCCGCGGCCGAGTTCAGGACGCCTGGATTGCCCTCAGGGTATTCGGTCCTCTCGGTACGTCAACGAGAACACCGTGTCCGTCATCCACCGCCGGAACGAGTCGTTGTCGCAGAACTGCTTGAACAACTCGGTGTCGTCCTTCATCACTGCGGTCATGACCCGCGCCAGGGCCTTGTCGTGCTCGATGCGGGCGTTCTGGTGGTCGGAGTTCTTCTTCGCGTTCTGGAAGGCGCTGTCGATCGCCACCTTGGCGGGGATCTCCTCAGTGATTAACCGATGGACTCGATCCGTGTCCGTCCACGGGATATTCCCGAACTGGTCGTTGAAGCTCGCCAGGATGTTGCTGAGATGGTCGAGTTCCGGCTCGGGCTTCCCTCCGCCTCCGGTCATGGGCACCGGCTCGATCTCGGCGTCCGCGTCGGGTAGGGCGATCTTCATGGCCGCCTGCTTTTCGACCCGGTAGCTGTCCATGTCGATAGCTTCCAAGATGCCCTTCGAGAGGTCCTCCTCCTTCGGGGCGGGCAGCCGCGGCACGAGGAAGTTCAGGAAGATGGAGAGCTTCTCCCAGGCGGCGTTGCTGTAGGGCAGGATCGACGCCAGGAACCCGTAGGCTCGCAGGAAGGCCTTGGCCTTGCCCTTGAAGTCCACCTGCCCGTCCTCGTCCAGGTCGGCCTTGTAGGCGGCCACGCAAGCGTCGAGGATCGGGTCCAGGCGGTCCCGGTCGGCCCCGCCGAGGTAGAGGTCCACCAACTCGTCGATCTGGGGCTCGGCGTACACTTGGTAGCCGTCGAGGCTGGCCTTCAGGTCGTGGAGCTTGTTCGGGTCGGTCTCGTCGGAGAGGATCGTGGTCCGGTAGTAGTCGGCGAAGGACTCCTCGATGGTCTTCGAGTCGTTCATGAAGTCGAGGACGAACACGTCGTGCTTCTGGGGGTGGGCGCGGTTCAGCCGCGAGAGGGTCTGCACCGCCTTGATCCCTGAGAGGGTCTTGTCCACGTACATCGTGTGGAGCAGGGGCTCGTCGTAGCCGGTCTGGAACTTGTCGGCGCAGATGAGGAACCGGTACGGGTCCTGCTGAATGCGGTCGGCGATGAGGCTGCTGGGGAAGCCGTTCAACGACGCCTCCGTCACCTTCGCGCCCCCGTACTCGTGCTCGCCCGAGAAGGCCACGAGGGCTTGGTGGGGGCTCTTGCGCTCCTGCAGGTAGTCCCGAATGGCGTGGTAGTACTGGATGGCCCGCTCGATCCCGCTCGTCACCACCATGGCCCGCGCCTGCCCGCCGATCTTGCCGAGGCCGATCACCTGCTCGTGGAAGTGGTCCACCATGATCTCGGCCTTGAGGCGGATGGCGTGGTCGTGCGACTCCACGTAGCTGCGGAGTTTCTTCTTCGCCTTCTTGGTGTCGAACTCCGGGTCGCCCTCGATCTTCTTCACCAGCTTGTAGTAACTCTCGACGGGGGTGCAGCTCTTGAGCACGTCGAGGATGAAGCCCTCTTGGATGGCCTGCTTCATCGTGTAGCTGTGGAAGGGGCGGTGCTTCACCTGCCCCCCTTCTTCGTGCGCCTCGCCGAAGATCTCCAGGGTCTTGTTCTTGGGCGTCGCCGTGAACGCGAAGTAGCTCGCGTTCGGCAGCATCTTCCGCGCCTCCATAATCCGGTTGATCGTGTCCTCGGTGGTCTCGTCCTCCTCCTCGGCGCCTGCTTCGGAGAGGGCGATGGCCATGGCCGCCGAGGTGCGACCCCCCTGGCTCGAGTGCGCCTCGTCAATGATGATCGCGAAGCTCCGGCCACGGTGCTCCTTCCCGATCTCGTCCAGGATGAACGGGAACTTCTGCACGGTGGAGATGATGATCTTCTTGCCGCCCTGGATGAACGTCCGGAGGTCGCCCGAGTCCTTCGCATGGCCCACGGTGGCGCCCACCTGGGCGTACTGCCTGATGGTGTCGCGGATCTGCTGGTCGAGGAGGAGCCGGTCTGTCACGACGAGGATCGAGTCGAAGACGGGCACATCACCCTTGCGCAGCCCGATGAGCTGGTGGGCGAGCCACGCGATGGAGTTCGACTTGCCACTGCCCGCCGAGTGCTGGATCAGGTACCGGCCACCTGCGCCGCGATCAGCCGCGTCGGCCAGGAGGCGGCGCACCACGTCGAGTTGGTGGTAGCGGGGGAAGACCTGATCGCGCTTCTTCTTCCCGGTCTTCTCGTCCTTCTTCTCCACGACCTGAGCGTAGTTCTCGAGGATGTCGGTGAGCCCCTGCCGCGTGAGGATGCGCTTCCACAAATAGTCGGTCTTGATGCCCTCCGGGTTGGGAGGGTTGCCCGCGCCGTCGTTCCAGCCCTGGTTGAAGGGGAGGAACCAGGACGCCTTGCCCGAGAGGCGCGTACACATCCGCACCTCGTGCTCGTCCAAGGCGAGGTGAACGATGCAGCGGCTGAACTGAAAGAGCAGCTCTTTGGGGTCGCGGTCGCGCTTGTACTGTCGGATCGCGTCGTCCACCGTCTGCTTCGTCAGGCTGTTCTTCAGCTCGAAGGTGGCAATGGGCAGGCCGTTGATGAAGAGGCACAGGTCGAGGGCGAGCTGCGTCTCGTCCCGGCTGTACCGGAGCTGCCGGGTCACGCTGAACCGGTTGGCGGCGAAGCGTTCGGCGGCCTTCTTGTTGCCGGGAGAGGGGGTACCGAAGAAGAGGTCGAGGGTGTGGGCGCCGTGCTTGAGGCCGTGGCGGAGCACGTCGATCACCCCGCGCCTCGTGATCTCGCCCTGCAGCCGGGCCAGGAACTTCTGGCGGGTCGGGCCCGCGTGGTCCATGTCGAGCGCCTCGGCCGCCACAGGCTGCGTCTCCTGCAGGAAGGCCCGGAGCTGGACCCGGTCGACGGCGAACTCCCGGTCGTAGTCCTTGGCGTCGCCGAGGATCCAGCCGGTGCCACCGTAGCCGTCGGGGACCTCACGCGAGTCACCCTCGGGCATCAAAGCGGGCGACGAGCGGCCGGTCATGGCCTTGACGATCAGGCTCTCGAGGCCCTTCTCGGTGGTGTCAGAGTGCACAAATTCCTCCCTGCGGACCGGGGACTGGACACCCGCCTTTGCTAAATCCTTTGCTACGCGGTCGGAATCTACGGAAATCTAACAAAGGAAAAAGCCTTGCCAGGAGGCGAGTTGCGGCAATGATGCGCCGTCGCCGGTTTGTCTTTCGGGCTGGTTTCTTTGTTCAATCGTCCCGTGTTTCCCGCAATAGCCACCGGGGGCGTGGTCCGCCCTTCGGTCCCCGTCGGTTCACCCCTGCGCCTCTGGCGGGTCGAGAGCCCTCACCGCCCCCAATACGCTCCGAGCCGCGTCCAAGAGATCCGCCACCAGCCGCTCGTCCACATCGAGCGCCCCTTCGTACTCTGCGAGGTTCCTCCGCTCGTGGCACTTGGCGAGCACCCGCCACGTCGCAGCCTGCATGCCCAGCGTGTGAGGCAAGGCCTGGAACACCAGATAGCGGTTGTCCGACCGGTAGCCGAGGCGCCGCAGAGCAGCCAACGAGAGGGCGTGCGCCGCGTTGTAGGCGAGATCGAAGCGACTCTCCCGCGAAAGCGCGACGTTGGCGGCATCGCCGAGCCGAGCGGCACCAGACCGGACCAGCCCCTCGAACTCGCGTGGCGAGCACGGCTCTCACTTGAGCTTGCCGATGCGGGCCAGATTCTCCAACTCAGGCGAGGTCATCGTCCGAACCAAGCACGAAAAGTCGCGGACCCGCGGCGAGCCGGGCGGCGAAGGAATCCGGCTGCGACCGCTTCGCCCTCCACTCCGCAAGGTTCATCACGTTGGGGTTCACCCGACGGGCCAGCTTGGTCTCAGCCCCTTGCAGCGCTTCGAACAGGTCGGGGTATCCGAGCACATCGCTGATGACCAGCAGGTCGATGTCACTCCCGGCGCTGTCGGAGCCCTTGGCCAGTGAGCCATACACGAAGGCGGCACGGATCTCCCCAGCCATCGGTGCCAGCGCCTGCCGGAGGGGCTCTGCCACCCCAACCGTCTTGAGGATCAGCCCCTGCAACTCGGCAAAGATCGGGCAGTCTGGGTTGGCTTGGTAGTGCTTCTGGTTCCCAATGCGGGCAACTGTGACCAGACCGGCATCGGCCAGTCGGGTGAGCAAGCGGTGCACGGCTCCCGTGCCGCTGTCAGCCAGACGGATCAGCTCGGCGCTCTGAAAGCGGCGGTCGGGCTGGCCGAACAAGAGCCCCAGCACGCGCTGTTGCACGGGGGAGAAGAGCGCACCGGCGAGCCCTGAAGAGGCAGTATTCGTTCCCATAACGGGAACGAATACACCCATTTTGGGAACTGCCGCAAGGGCGTCGCTCACGCCTCAGCCTCCTCGGGCGCGGCGTCTACGTCGCCATCGCCGATGCTTTCATCTCCCTCCACCAGCCCTTCGCCCTCTTCGAGTCCCTCGGACTCCTCCTCGTCCGGCAGCCTCTCCGCTGCCTCGCGCACGTCGAGCTTGCCCGTGACCACGTCGGCGATCAGGCGGGTGCGGTACTCGCGGAGGAGGTCGATTTGGCCTTGAGCGTGGGCGATCGCAGTGACCAACGCACCTGTCTCTGTGAGAATGCGCTCGACCAGGGCTGTCTGTTCCAGTGCGGGGGGAATCGGGATCTTGAAACGCTTCAAGTCCTCGCAGGTGAGAGCCCCCTTGGTGCTGCCAGAATCTTCGCTCAACGCTCGCAGCGTCTGATACGCCGCCACAAGCGCAAGATGCAAGAACCCAGAGGAGACAGCGGCATTGCGGGGTGTGATGTATGCTATGTGCTGGTTGATCGTGGCTTCGACCCCGAGCACCGCCGATGCTCCCCGCGTCTTGCCCTGGCCGGTGATCGCCACCAGGACACTTCCCGCAGCCACTCGCGGTAGATGGCACTCTTGCAGGGCAGTCTGTGTAACGAACTGGTCAGCGCTATCGATGAACCCTCGGTTGACGTTAGAGCTGTTGAGCCACGGATAGGCGCCGCCATGCCAGTAAGCTGGCTTCCCGCGAGACGGGGTGGACCCGTTGCCTACTCGAGCGAAGCGACTCACGCGCATCACCTCCCAATGCTCCGGCACCTCCCCCAGCCACTCCACGCCCGAGGGCTTGAGGCGGACGTTGGGGTCGAGGCCGCGGGTGACGGCGCGGTGGATGATGGCCTGCTTCTGCTCCTCCAGCAGCTTGATCAGCTTCTGCTTGGCGCGGATGTAGCGCCGGATGCGCCGGTCGGCGTGATCGAGGAAGCGGACGATGGCAGACTGCTCGGGGACGGAGGGCAGCAGGGAAGGAAGGCGAAAGAACACGTCCGGGTAGAGGCGCAGTCGGCTATCGACCACTCCCGTCGACACCGTCTTGAACGCGCCTGTGAACAGTGGCGTGCGAAGCAGGTAATGCAGGAATTGCGGCTCAACTCCGGACTTGACTCGGAACACGCAGTACGCGGGGCTTGCAATGCCCTCGATCGCTGACACGCCGAGACTGCCGTTCCAGGCGAGCATGATGTTCATGACAAGGTCCCCAGGCTGGACCCGCTTGTAGCCGGCCAGACTGGCCGCATTCGTCAGCAGTTGGCCTTCGTCGGACAGTCGCTCACGTCGCCGCGTGACCCCGGTGTATTGCGACACGGTCAGAAGTTCTTCAACGCCGTCGACGGACGGATCGTTCACCTCGTGCAGGAAGAGCTTGTTGCGCTTCACCTCCCAGTGCTCCGGCACCTCTCCCAGCCAGGGCACGCCGGAGTCCTTGTAGGCCGGGTAGGGTCTGAGGTCGCAGGTCATCGCGATGCCAATTGCTCTACTTCGGTCGCGAGCCAGCCCTCATTGATTCGAGCGAGAAGCCCATCCACGGCCACTAGTATTTCGTTTCATAAAAATATTGTCGATAAGGGGCTACGCGGCTATGTCGAACTTGTTCCAGCGATGGACCACCGGTGCAGCGTTGATCTCGGCGACTCCTCGCAGGATGCGCTCCTTCAACTCCGCTTTCGATTCGACGCGGACGTGTCGGAGGAAGGTGCGCGCCATCTTGCCGAACAGCGTCTCCACCAGATTTAGCCACGACCCGTGCTTCGGCGTGTGCACATAGACAAACCGGTTGGGTTTTGTTGCCAAGAAAGCCATGGTCTCTTTGGAGATATGAGCGGAGTGGTTGTCCAGAACCACTCGGATGATACAGTCCGACGCGTAATATGCGTCAAGTTCCTTGAGTAGAGATATGAACTCGCGACTACGGTGGCGATCATGAACCTGAGCGGTAACGTGCCCCGTGTTGAGGTCAAGCGCTGCCAGTATTGAAACGGTTCCGAGACGCTTGTACTCGTAGTCTCGCGCGTTGGCTGGATACTCACCAGCGACAGGCGGAAGGTCCTTTGCGATGTTCTTGATGGCTTGGACACCTGGCTTTTCGTCCACCGACACAGTCACGACGTTCGGCGCCATCGGGCATGAGGTGCCGGTGTCGTTCTGGAAGTTGACCTCTTGGTAGACCACGAGGATATCTTGCATCTTCCGCTCGAATTCCGGATCCCTGCGCTCCAGATAGTATTTGACCTTGTGCGGCTGCAGGGGCTGGGCTTTCAGGATTCGGTTAATGGTGGCCTTCGAAGCCTGTCCCAAACAACCATGGCCGGCATCGGGCGCATGTTTTCGCGTGTGCATGGCAAGTTGGCTCTGAGACCACAACTCAGCGGCGTAGCCGTGATCCTTTGGTTTGGTGCACGCCAAGTCAACTACCCAGACCTTCGCCTCTTCTGTGATCACTGGTTGCTTCGGCGAATGGGGCAGGTCTTTCAGTCCACGCTCTGGACCTGTGGCCAGCGCCTTATCGATGCACTTGTAGATCGTAGGTTTGCTCACGTGGAGTGCATTCTTGATTGCTGAGATGCTCTCGCCCGCCGCCTGCCGAAGAATGATGCTTGCGCGCTCCTTTTCGCGGGCGGGCGCCGTCCTTGAGCGTGAAGTCTTTTCCAATTCGCTCTTCTGCTCGTCGGTCAACTGGATCCTCGGGCGCTGGCTGGTGCGTGCCATGCTGGGCCTCCTGTTCGCGGTGAACGAGACCCGTCCATTGAACCACCCGGCGACCTATTTGACAACGTTTTAATGAAACGCAATACTAGGGCGACCCCTCTGCGAGGAATTGCCAGCCGCGTGCTTCCGCCATCGCTTTCAATTGCTTGGCTTTGCGGTTGATCGGATTCTCCGCGAGTCCGGTAAAGTCAATCAGCACGTGCTCCGGAAATGGAGTGGGGTCGGCTGCGACCGGCAGACCCTGCCGCTGGCACTCTCCCACCGTGACGGCCATGACGCCCATAGATGCGTGCCCCAACAGGTCTGTGTAGTGATGCCACGCTCTTTCCGCCGAGACCTGATCGCCGTCGTAGACCGATAGCCGTTTCTCATCTTTTGGGGTCGGCTTAAAGACCTGGGAGGTGGCGCGACCCTGCTGGACCCATGACGGATGTACTTGGCGCAGTAGCAACGTGCCGCTGGTCATGCCTCTCCCCCTGCTAACCGGCGGATCTGCTCCCCGAGCCAGGTCCAATCCGCCTCCAATTCTAGATTCAGGCTACGCGAATCCTCAGCATCGGTTGACAGGTTCAGACGATGCCACTCGCCCCGATGTGTTCCGAGATCGACATCAAGACTGACTTCATTCGTTCCGAGCGACCACTCTGACTGAACGCCACCCTCGGTCGTCGGGTACATGTGCGGTAGGGGGATGTCCTCCGGGAAATGCAGATCGAAACACCGCGCCAGCCAGTCGAGCCCCTTGTGATCTGGCGCCATGCCCTTCCCTTCGAGCCACCCATTCCTCAGTTGCCTCATTTCATCCAGTCGCGCGGGGACATCCAGTGGATCGAGGAGACTGATGTGCTCGATGGACTCAAAGCCGAGTAGTCGATTTTGCCGGCTGTATTTGCCGATGCCCTGCAATACTATCCGTGCACCGTTCTTGTATCCGTTAAAGGCATCGATGATGACATCAAGGAACTGATCTGGCATTGGAGCCTTCACCTTATGCCCGTCGATCAATTGAACCTCGAAGGTCATATCATCTTGATCGGCTTCCGGGACAGCCCCACGGATCGTTGCTTCTTCGGTTAACTCCCTCACCCGCGGTGACGCCAATACCAATTTCCGCCGTGTTTCTCTATTGAGCCGCGCAGGAGTAGGGTGAGACGCTGTCACGAACTCGATGGCCTCGCCATCTCGCAGACTTCGCCCCATCCGATCGAAATAACTCAGCGCCTTCTCGGGTAGGTGTTCGATTATTGGTTGATTTTGCTCTGCCGCCGCGATGGCACAGACCATAGCATCTCTGGCCTGTTCGAAATAGATCTGATTCGACGGGGGCATTCCTGGTAGGTGGAGGGTTGCCAAGACCAAACTAATCACAGGCACAGCGCTGCCAGGTTCCACGCTCGTCAATTTCAGTTCTATGCCCTCGGTAAACCCTCGCGGAGAACGCGCCCGACCTGGGTGTTCTTGCAGAAACTTCCACTTGGCAATTTCAGTTACCATCTCCTCAAGAACCGCCAAGTCCTTGAGCACTTCGAGTGGGATTGCGTGACCTTCGAAACGTGCCCCGCACAAGCGGGGCCGCAGGAATTCACTCGTCGTCATCGCAACACCTCTCGCGCTCCGACCATTGGGTCCTTCCCCAAGACGATCTCGGAATCGGTTCTTCCCATTCGCTTGTTTGTCGACTCTACACGCGATACACCAAAACCGCGAGGTCCTCGCTTGCCGACGTTCAACTCCCTTCGAACGAGGTCCCGATGATCTCCGCGAGCAGCCCGTCAGTTTCTTTCTCCAACGCCAGGATGTCGGCGCGGATCTCCTCCAGTGGCCGGAGCTTCTGGGGCTTGTAGAAGTAGCGGGTGAAGCTGATCTCGTACCCAACCTTCACGCTCTCGGGGTCGTACCAAGCGTCTGAGGCATGGGGCAGAACCTCGCGGCGCAGGAACGCGTCGATGCCGCCCTCCTCCAAGAGCGGCAACTGCTCGGTGTCTCGCAGGTCGCTGTCGGGCTCGTACTCCACGACGACGCGCTTCCCGTCCACCATTGCCTCGAAGAGGCCGTGGAGCGGGTCGGGCTCGATGCCCTTCTTGTGGATCTTCTTGATCACCGGGGGCGCCGCCTCGTCCCGCTCCTGGCTCTCCTTGAGCGCCTTGATCTCCTTCGGCGTGTAGACCCGCTCCGGGTCGATCCCCGCGAACCGCAGGGGGCGCTCGACGGTCACCTTCCAGTACCCGAAGGCGGCGTTGGGAAAGATCTTCGACTGCTCGGTCTCCTCGAACGCGAGGAAGGTGTCGCAGATGCGGCGGATGTCCTCCTCGGATAGCTCGCAGTTCTTCTTCCCCAGGTTCTTCCGGAGCGGCTTGAACCACTGGGTGGCGTCGATGAGCTGAACCTTGCCCTTGCGGTGGTCGGGCTTCCGGTTCGTGAGCACCCAGATGTAGGTGGCGATGCCGGTGTTGTAGAACATGTTCAGGGGCAGGGCGACGATGGCTTCGAGCCAATCGTTCTCGAGGATCCAGCGGCGGATGTTGCTCTCGCCCTGACCCGCGTCGCCGGTGAAGAGGCTGGAGCCGTTATGGACCTCCGCGATGCGGCTGCCGAGAGGGGTGTCCTGTTTCATCTTGGAGAGTTTGTTCGCCAGGAAGAGGAGCTGGCCGTCGCTGGACCGGGTGAGGAGCGAGTACTCCGGGTCACCTGCATGCTCGATGACGAAGCGAGGATCCTTCACGCCGTCCTTGCCGCCCATGCGCTCCAGGTCGCTCTTCCAGCTCTTTCCGTAGGGCGGATTCGAGAGCATGAAGTCGAACTCGCGGGAGGGGAAGGCATCGTTGGCGATGGTCGAGTGTTCGGGCCCACCGACGATGTTGTCCGCTGCCTCGCCTTCGCCCTTGAGCAGCAGGTCGGCCTTGCAGATGGCGTAGGTCTCGGCGTTGATCTCCTGGCCGTAGAGGTGCGTGGCGACCTCCCTGCCATGCTCCTTCGCGAGCTGCTGGAGCGTCTCTTCCCCCACAGTGAGCATGCCGCCGGTGCCGCATGCGTCGTCGTATAGGAGGTACGTGCCCGACTCGATCCGATGGGCGATGGGCAGGAAGATCAGCCACGCCATGAGCGTCACGGCGTCGCGAGGTGTCCAGTGTTCCCCGGCCTCCTCGTTGTTCTCCTCGTTGAAGCGCCGGACCAGCTCCTCGAAGATCATGCCCATGTTGTGGTTGTCGAGCGCGGGGTGCCGTACCGAGCCATCCGGGTGGAGCACCGGGTTGGGGCTCAGGTTGACGGTGGGGTCGAGGAGCTTCTCGATGAGCGTGCCGAGGGCATCGGCCTTGGAGAGCCGCGGGATCTGGTTTCGGAACTCGAAGTTGTCGAGGATCTCTTGGACGTTCGGGGAGAAGCCGTCGAGGTAGGCCTCGAAGTCGGCCTTAAGCTGCTGCTGGCTCGCCCGGGAGCGAAGATCCCGCAGGGTGAACCGAGAGGTGTTGTAGAAGTCCTGCGCCGCCGCCTGCCGCAGCGCGAAGTCCTGGTTGGTGATCCCCGCCGTGTCGAGCGAGGCCTTCATGTCCAAGACGGCCTGCTTGGTGGGCTCCAGCACCGCGTCGAGGCGACGGAGCACCGTCATGGGCAGGATCACGTCCCGGTACTTGCCGCGGACGTAGAGGTCGCGCAGCACGTCGTCGGCGATGCCCCAGATGAAGTTGGCGATCCAGCTGAGTTGGCCCTGGGCCGAGGCGGCCTGGGCAGCGGGGGGCGGCTCGGGGGCGGTTGCGGCCGGACCCTTGGGCTTGGCGGCGGGGGAGGAGCCCCTGGGGGAGGTCGGCGGAGCTGGCCTTGCGTCCACGGCCGCTTCACCCCCGAGAATGGCCTTCAATCCGGCTGCTTGCTCCGGACTGGGCGAGGCCTTTCCGGTCTCCCAGTGCGACACCTGCACCTGACTCACGCCCGCCTTGTCTCCCAGGGTCGTCTGACTCCAGCCCCGCGCCTTGCGGCCTCCCCTGATCCACTCCGAGATGTTCAATCGCGTCCTCCTGAAACAACAGGTCTCGCCGGGCCCTCACCACGGGCCAGGAACAGAAACGGCCACCCGAGCGGATCGAGCCGCTCCGATGGCCTGGATGTTACAAACCTACGGACTCGTGCTCCCGTCATCCCGCCGCCCCCGGCCTCCAAGATCCGAGTTCTTCTACGCCACGGAGCGGAGGCGGTCAAGCGGCGGAGGCGACGACCCGACGGCTCTCTTCCGGGGCGCGCCTGTGGTGGCTGGGGAAACCCTCAGGAAGGGGCACCCGGCCCGCCGCGCCGCAGGTGCCGGATCCCCCCCGGGCCGGCGACGATCACCTCGGTGGCGAGACCCAGGAACAGGCCGTGTTCGACGATGCCGGCCCTCGCGCCCAGTTGATCGGCCAGGCGCCGAGGCTCCGAGAGGGGACCGAAGTCGCAGTCCAGGATCAGGTTACCCTGATCGGTCACGAAGAGGGTGCGCCCGTCGGCCTTTCGGGGAACGACGCGGGCCCCGAGCGACTCGAGGTAGCGCACCTGGGAGCAGCAACCGAAGGGGAGGACTTCGACCGGGACCGGCCGGCGCGTGCCCAGGCAGGGCGAGAGCTTGCTCTCGTCCACGACGATCGCCACGCGCCGGCTCGCCTGGGCGACGATCTTCTCCCGCAGCAGCGCTCCTCCGCGCCCCTTGAGGAGGTCGAGCTCCGGGCTGACCTCGTCGGCCCCGTCGATCGTCAGGTCGAGCACCGGGTGGGCCTCGAAGGTCGTGAGCGGGACGCCGAGCCGGGCGGCCTCGGCCTCCACGAACCGCGAGCAGGGTACGCCCATCACGTCGCGCACCTCTCCGACCCGAAGCCTCTCGGCGAGTCGCCGCAGGGCGTGGGCCGCGGTCGTGCCGTGGCCGAGGCCGACGACCATCCCCGACTCCACGAGGGCCACGGCCCGCGCCGCGGCCTGGTCCTTGAGCGGGCCGAAGCCGTCCCTCACGCAAACGCCTCGGCGAGTCGGCGAAGCCCGGCGGTCACCGCCGAGCCCAGGTGGATGCGCAGGACCGATCGCCCCCTCTCGGCGAGGGCCTGCCCGTCTCCGAGGGCCTGGGCGCGTTTGAGGACCCCGAAGGTCATGGACGACACCGGGGACCCGACCTCGTCGGGGATGGGCGCGTCCTGCGCGTCGTCGCAGGTGAGCTGGACGAAGAGCCCCCGGCCCGCGTCGCCCTTGTGCATCTGTCCGGTCGAGTGCAGGAACCGCGGGCCGTACCCAACGGTCGTCGGGAGGTGGGTCGCGTCGCGAATCCTGGTCTGGAGGGCCCGCAGGCCCTCGTCGTGGCCCGGGCAGGGCTTCAGGTAGGCCTGAAGGGCCACGTAGGCGCCCGGTCGGCCACCGGCGACGAACGACCGGAGGGCCTCCCCGACGGAGCGTCCGGGCGCGTCTCCGTAGAGTTGGAGGTCCCCCTGGCGCAGTGTCGGTGCGGGCTCGGGGAGCCGCCCGTCCCGGCGGTAGGCGTCCACCATCGACCGGGCCAGGACCTTGGCCGCCTCCACATCGGGCTGATCGAAGGGCTGGACTCCCAGCCTCCACCCGGCCACGGCGGTCGCGAACTCCCAGAGGAAGAACTGCGCCCCTACGTCGTAGAGGTCTCCCAGATGAAGGCGGATCACGGGGTGGCCGGCCGCCTCCAGGGCGTCGGCCTCGGCGTCGTGGGTCTGGTCGGCACCGAGGCGCAGGTATACGAACACGCGGTCCGTGCCGTACACCGCCGGGTGGCCCACCGGCTCGCCTACCACGGGCACGAGCCCGGTGCCGTCCTTTCCGGTGCTCTCGGCGAGGAGCTGCTCCGCCCAGTCGGCGAAGGAGGCAAGGGCCGGCGAGGTCAGGAACGTCACCTTGTCGCGGCCGGACCGGGCGAGCTCGGCCAGTGTCACCCCGAGACACGCCGCCCGGTTGCGGTCCGGCCCCGGCCGCCCCGCGCCCCGTCCGTTCCTCGTCGCCTCCAGAGCGCGGCCCAAGAGCAGGTTCAGGTCCACTCCCACCAGCGCCGCCGGCACGAGGCCGAAGTGCGTGAGCGCGGAGTACCGGCCTCCGACGTTCGGGTCGGCGAGGAACGTCTCGCGAAACCGGTGCGCCTGGGCGAGCTCGGCAAGGCGGCTGCCCGGATCGGTGATCGCGACGAAGTGCCGGCCCACCCGCCCGGCCCCCAGGATCTCGGTCGCCCGGTTGTAAAAGAACTTGAAGAGCGACAGGGTCTCCACGGTCGTGCCCGACTTCGTGGAGACGACGTAGAGGGTCGAGGCCGGCGCGTGCGTGCCGGCGCAGATAAGGACCGCCCCCGGGTCTGTGGTGTCGAGGGCCGTCACAGCGAGACCCCCGCGCGTCCAGAGCCCCTTGTGTGCGGGCGGCGCACCGAAGACCTTCCCGAAGACCTCCGGGGCGAGGCTCGAGCCGCCCATGCCCAGCACCACGGCGTGGGTGTACCCGTCGGCCCGGACCCCGGCCGCGAACGCCCGCAGCCGATCGACCTCACCGGACATCCGCTCCGGGGCGTCGAGCCAGGCGAGGCGGTCCACGATCTCCCGGGGCTTCGGCCGCCAGACCGTGTGGTCCCGGACCCAGACGCGCGTCACCACGTTGTCGCGGTCCAAGGCGTCCCCCGCGGCGTCGACCCGCTCGGCGAGAGCGCCCAGGCTCTCCGCCAGCGGGCAACAGTCGGCGAGCAGTCGGGCTCGTTTGGCCGCGATGGTCCCGAAGAGCGACGCGTGGGAGGCGGCGAAGGCCGCGACGCCCTCGGCCTGGAGCCCGCGCGTGACCGCGTCGAGATCGATCCCGAGGCCGGCCAGGGCAGCGTGTCGGCTCCGGGCCCCATCCACGTCGTCGGTAACCGAAACGGCCGTCGTGCCGTGGTCCAGGACGGCCCGGAGAGTGCGGAGCGGAACGGTGTTTACTGTATCGGGCCCGATCAGCCGGTCGACGTAGAGGGTGTCGGAGTACCGCGCGTCTTTCGTGCCCGTGCTCGCCCACAGCGGTCGCTGCACCCGGGCGCCGGCCCGGGCGAGCCGTTCCCACCGGGCTCCCGTGAAGATCTCCTGGAATCGGGCGTAGGCGAGACGGGCGTTGTCCACGGCCGTCGTGCCCCGGAGCTCCTCGTTCCCCGCTCGATCGAGGGCTGCATCGACCGCGGTGTCCACGCGGCTCACGAAGAACGAGGCGACCGACGCCACCCGGCCCGGGTCTCCTCCGGACGCGGTGAGCCGCTCCAACCCGGCGAGGTAGGCTTCCGCCACTGCCTCGTACTGCTCCAGGGAGAACAGAAGCGTGACGTTGACGTTGACCCCCTCCCCGATCAGCGTCTCGATGGCCGGGACGCCCTGCGCGGTGCCCGGAACCTTCACCATGACGTTCGGCCGGCCGAGCCGGCCGAAGAGTCGGCGCGCCTCGCCCACCGTCGCCTCGGTGTCGTGGGCCAGGGCCGGGTTCACCTCCACGCTCACGAAGCCGTCGGCGCCCCCGAGCTCCTCGTACAGGGGCAGGAGGAGGTCGGCCGCCCGCCCGATGTCCGCGAGCGTCAGGAGGTCGTAGATCTCCTCCACGGTCCGCCCCGCCTCGACGAGTGAACGCAGCTCGGCATCGTAGTCGTCGCTTCCGGCGATGGCCCGGTCGAAGATCGTCGGGTTCGACGTCACGCCCCGCACGCCCTGGTCCACCAGCTCCTGGAGCTCGCCCGAGGTGAGGAAGGAACGGCGGATGTAGTCCACCCAGATCGACTGGCCGACCCCGGCGAGCTCGTTCAATCGGGTCATCATCGCTCTCCTGTCTTCGGTTCCGGGCCCGCGGCGGGTCCGGCTCCCCTCCGGCCGAGGAGCTCCTCGGCCGTCTCCACGACGGCGACGGCCGTGATCCCCAGTTTCTCGGCCAGCACCTCCGCGGGGGCGGAGGCGCCAAACCGGTCGAGGCCCACCACCGCACCGTCGAGCCCCACGTAGTGCTCCCAGCCCAGGCGGGTGCCTGCCTCGACCGCGACGCGGACGCGCACCTCCGGCGGGAGAATCGACTCCCGATACTTCCGGGGCTCGCGATCGAAGAGCTCCCAGCTCGGCAGGGACACCACTCGCACGGACAGACCCCGGGCCGCGAGCTGGCGGCCCGCCGCGAGCGCCAGGTGCACCTCGGAGCCCGTGCCGATCACGATCACCTCCG
This sequence comes from Deltaproteobacteria bacterium, assembly GCA_016214985.1. Classification (GTDB taxonomy): domain Bacteria; phylum Desulfobacterota; class Deferrisomatia; order Deferrisomatales; family JACRMM01; genus JACRMM01. Next base: position 152,227 of record JACRMM010000018.1, read on the forward strand.
GCGGGCCGGCCCCCGACTCCCAGAGACAGTAGCCGCCACGCCGGAGCCCGTCTGCCGGCGCGAGGACGCGGCGGTCGAGCACGGGAAGCTTCTGCCGGCTCAGCACCAGGGCGGTCGGACCGCCGGTGTTGAGCAGGGCCGCCCGCCACGCCTCCGCCGTCTCCGCACCGTCCGCGGGCCGGATGACGGTGAGGTTGGGCACGGCGCGCAGGCTCAGCAGGTGCTCCACGGGCTGGTGGGTCGGACCGTCCTCCCCCATGCCGATGCTGTCGTGGGTAAACACGTAGACCACGCGCAGCCCCATGAGCGCGGCGAGCCGCAGCGCGGGGCGCAGGTAGTCGGAGAAGGTGAGGAAGGTGGCCCCGTACGGGATGCAGCCGCCGTGAAGCGCCATCCCGTTGACGATCGCGGCCAACGCGTGCTCCCGGACCCCGAAGTGGACGTTGCGTCCGTCGGGGTGCTCGCGGCTCACGTCCCCGAGGCCGGCGAGCATCGTCTTCGTGCTCGGGGCCAGGTCCGCGGCTCCTCCCACCAGGCCCGGCACCGCCGCGGCGAGGGCCTGGAGGACGGCCCCGGAGGCGTCACGGGTGGCCAGAGGAGCGTCGGCCGGCCAGGAGAGGCGCCGCAAAGGTTCCTCCCACGCCTCCGGAAGCTCTCCAGCCAGGCGCCCCCGGAGCTCGGCGGCGAGCTCTGGATGGGCCCGGGTATACGAAGCCCACCGCGCCTGCCACTCGGCCTCGGCCGCCGCGCCGCGGCTTACGGCACCAGCCATGTGGGCCCGCACCTCGTCCGGCACCCGGAACGTCGGCTCGGCCGGCCACCCGAGCGCCTCCTTGGCGGCAAGGAGGTTCTTCCGGCCCAGGGGCTCGCCGTGGACCTTGGCAGTCCCCTGCTCGGGGCTGCCGTACCCGATGATCGTGCGGGAGACGATCAAAGACGGCCGCTCCCGATCACCCCGCGCCACGCCCAGGGCGGCGGCGACGGCGTCCGGGTCGAGGCCGTCGACCGGGCCCAGTACCTGCCACCCATAGGCCCGGAAGCGACCGCCTACGTCCTCCCGGAAGGCGAGGTCGGTGCTCCCCTCGATCTGGATCCGATTCGCGTCATACAGGCAGACGAGCTTCCCCAGTCCCCACGTTCCGGCGAGACTGGCCGCCTCGCTCGAGACCCCTTCCTGGAGGTCGCCGTCGGACGCCAGGACGTACGTCCAATGGTCGATCACCTCGTGTCCGGATCGGTTGAACCGGGCCGCGAGCCACCGCTCGGTGAGCGCCATCCCCACCGCCATGGAGAACCCCTGGCCCAGGGGCCCGGTCGTCGCCTCCACGCCGGGGGTCAGGCCGTGCTCCGGGTGACCCGGCGTGCGGCTCTCCCACTGCCGAAAGCGGCGCAGCTCGTCGAGGGAAAGGTTGTACCCGGTCAGGTGGAGCAGACCGTAGAGGAGCAGGCAGGCGTGTCCAGCCGACAGAACGAAGCGGTCCCGATCGGGCCACGCAGGGTTCGCGGGGTTGTGCTTCAGGAACCGGTCCCAGAGGGCGTACGCCGCGGCCGCGGCTCCCATGGGGGTTCCGGGGTGACCCGACCCGGCGCGCTCGACCGCATCGGCGGCGAGGAACCGGAGCGTGTCGATACACCTCCGATCCAGGATCGAGGGATCCATGGCGTTCGCTTCCTCCCAAGAAGGGTGCGGGAACCTCCTCCGAGGGGATGCCCGTTGGGGTCCTCGGAGAGGGTCAGCAGACCGTGAGGGAGCAACGATACCCCGATTTCTGCCGGGCGCCACCCGACCACCCGGTCTTTTCGCGCCCTCCCGCGACCGGCCCCGGCGCCGGATCTTGCGCGATTTCCCTTATGGCGCGGGCCCAAGCGGCCGATACGACCGGGAGGCGCGCGGCTCGCTGCGCCCCACCGACGGACAGGATCGGGGGATGTCATGGAAGACCGCACCCGGAAGATGGGCGTTCGAAAACGAAAACGGGCGGGGGCCGCCGCCCTGTTTCTGGTGACCGTCCTGTGGCTCGCGGCGGCGCCCCTCACGGCGTCTGCAGCCGGGATGGGAGTCGGGGACTCGGTTCCGTCCCTGTCACTGCGGGCCGCGGAGGGTGGGGTCTACGACCTTCGGGCGGAGCTGGAAACGGGCCCGGTCCTGCTGGCGTTCGTGAGCCCCAAGTGCACGCCCTGCCGGGAGAGCCGCCCGGTCCTCGATCGGGTCGCCCGGGCCTACGGTCCCGCCTGCGGGCTCTCGATCGTCTCGGTGTTGCTGGGGTACGGCCCGGCGTCCTCGGACCCCGAGCTCCCGACATCGGAGCGGCTCCTCCAGGGAGACGAGGCCATGGCCCAGGCCTATGGTGTGTTCGGGACGCCAGTGTTCTATCTCGTGGGCCGAAACGGCACCGTGCTCTGGAAGCACGTCGGGCGCCTCGTCGCGGGCCCGGCCGAGCGCGCCCTGGACGACGCCATCGACGCCGAGCTCGCGGCGACCGCCCTGGCCCGGTAACCGCGACCCGCCCGCGGGCCTTCGACCTTCGCGGCCTTTCCCCTTTTACAGCTCGCGCACGATCTCGACCAGCCGCTTTGGATCGAAGGGCTTGGGCAGGAAGCGGGTGGCTCCGGCCGCCAGCCCCTTGGCCTCGTCGGCCGGCGTGCTCTTGGCGGTCAGCAGGACGATCGGCACCGCGGCATAGCCCTCGGCCGCACGAAGCGCCCGGCAGACGTCGAGGCCCGACATCCCGGGCATGACCACGTCGAGCACGACCACGTCGAACCCGGTCTCGGCGGCCAGGGCCAGGGCTTCGCGGCCGTTTGCCGCGGTGCGCACCTCGTAGCCCTCCCGCGAGAACAGGTCGCCCAGCGAGAGGAGGATCAGTTCATCGTCGTCCACGAGGAGAAGCGTTCCGGCCATGGCTCTGCCTCCTGAGAGGCCGCGGAAGCGGCGCTGGGTCAGACGGTCGCGTTCGAGGACGGCCGGACCGGGAGGAGCACCCGAAAGCAGGCTCCCCCCTCGGGCCCGTTCGAGACCTCGATGCGGCCCCCGTGCTGCTCCACGATCCCGTAACTGATCGAGAGGCCGAGGCCCGTGCCCTGGCCCGCCTCCTTGGTGGTGAAGAAGGGCTCGAAGATCTTCCCCCGGAGGCCCGGCGGAACACCCGGCCCGGTGTCGGTCACGTCGAGGGCTACCGCTGGCCGGCCTCCGAGCTCGGACGCCGACGCCGCAAACGTCACCCGGCGCGGCCCCTCCACGCCCTCCAGCGCGTCCCTCGCGTTGGCGATCAGGTTCAGGAAGACCTGCTCGAGGGCGTTCGCGTCGCCGAGGATCCTCGGGAGGTCAGGCGCCAGATCCTTCTCGACCTCGATGCCCCGGTTGAGGAGCTGCTGCCCCGAGAGGAGGAGCGCGTTCTCCAGGGGCAGGAGGGGGTCGAGCTCCCGGAGCTCGAGACTCGTCTCCCGAGAGAACTCTTTGAGGTGGTCGACGATCTTCGACACCCGCTCGTTGCAGCGCTGAAGGATCCCGAGGCGGCTCCGGTTGGGGCACCCGGCCGGGCACTCCGCCTGCTCCATCAGGTAGAGCGTCGTCGTGGAGGCCATGAGAGGGTTGTTGATCTCGTGGGCAACCCCGGAGACCAGGTCTCCCAGGGCTCGAAGCTTCATGGTCTGGATCAGTCGGGCCTGGGTCTGGCGCAGGTCGGCCTTGAGCTTTCGTTCCGCGCTGGTGTCGGAGAAGATCCCCAGGGTGCCCTGCTCCCGCCCGGTGCTGTCGCGAAGGATCGAGGCCGAGGTGCGGATTGGGACGACGCGGTCGCGGCCGATCATCTCCATCTCGAAGTTCGTGAGGTTCCCCTGCTCGCGCAGCAGGCGCATGATCCGTCGGGCCTGCTCCTTGCCCGCGGGGTAGTAGCCCCAGATCTCCCGGCCCACCATGTCGTCACGGCCATAGCCCAGCATCACCTCGAGCCCCCGGTTGACCCAGGTGATCTCCCCGTGGAGATCGGTCGTCACGATCCCGTCCACGGTGCTCTGCACGAGGCTCCGGTATCGCTCCCGCGAGTCGGCCAGGGCTTGGGTCCGCTCGTGGATGAGGCGCTCCATCTCCTGGGTCTTCTCGCGCACCTGCTCCGCCATCGCGTTGAACGACCGCCCCAGGGCGGAGAGCTCGTCGCCGCCGGGACGGAGCTCGACGCGGGCATCGAGGTCTCCGGCGGCCATCCGGCGCGCGGCCTCGGCGAGGAGGAGGAGGGGACGGGTCAGCACCCGCCCCGTGCCCCACGTCAGGGCGAAGACCAGCAGGACACTGCCGAGCACCAGGGGAGCGGTGTAGAGACCGAGCCGCCCCACAGCGCCGAACACCTCCTCCTCGTAGCTGCCCGCGGCCACGATCCAGTCCCAACGCCGGAAGTACCGGAACTTCAGGATCTTCATCCGGGGTGTGGTGTCGCCCGCCTCCTCGTTCGTCCAGGGGTACCGGATCGTCCCCACCGCCTCGGGCCCGAGCCGCACGGCCTCGTCGCAGATCGCGCGGATGAAGGGGAAGCCCTTGGAGTCTCGGCTGTCGAAGATGTTCTGCCCCTGCTTCGACGGGTGGATCAGGAGCGTCCCCCGGCTGTTCATCGCGTAGGCGTACCCCGTCGAGCCCACCTTCACCGTGTGAAACACCGCCTCGAGGAACCGGATGTCGGAGGGCGTGGGCCGAGGCGCGGCCGCGGCCTCCTCGCAGGGGCGGACCCTTCGTTCGAAGTCGCACACCCGGTAGAGGTGATTGACGACGTTCGTCAGCTCCAACGCCGCGGCGCTCTGGAGGCTCCGGCGGAAGAACCCGACGGCGAGGAGCTCCGCCGCGAGCAGGGGCAGCACCACCGCCCACAGGATCAGCCCGAGCTTTCGGCGCAGGGGGAGGTCTCGGAGCCCGATCACGGCAGCTTCGCCCCGAGCCGGGGAAACACAGTTCGCTGGAGGTACGAAACCACTCGGTCGGCCTGCTCCCACGCCCTCTCCTTGGGCTCTCCCCGGGTGGGGACCGGCGGGTCGAACAGGGGCTCCATGTCGCGGCCGTGCATGGCGCCTCCCAGCAGCGCGGCGTAGTCCTCCTCGGGCGCGAGCCCTGAGAGGGCCGACCACGCGAGGGTCCAGCAGCGGGCCGTCCGGTAGATGTCGTAGCCGCCGCCCCCCAGGGCGGCGAGGCGGGGGGCGTTCTCGCACAGCGCGGTCACGGCCGCGTGGTATCCGTTGTTGGTCAGCCGAAGGTGGGTGAGAGGGTCGGAGACGGTGGTGTCGGCGCCGAGCTGGGCGAGCACCAGATCAGGCTGAAACGCATCCAGCAGGGGCGGGACGACCCGCCGGAAGACGCTGACGTACACCTCGTCGTCCGTGCGCTCGAGCAACGGCACGTTGACGTTGAAGCCCTCGCCCCGGCCCTCGCCGATCTCGGTCTCGGCGCCGCTCCAGGGGTACAGAGTCTCGCCCGACTCGTGCAACGAGACGGTGAGCACGCGGTCGTCGTCGTAGAATGCCTCCTGGACGCCGTTTCCGTGATGGGCGTCGAGGTCCACGCAGGCCACCCGCAGCCCCCGGGCCCGCAGGTGCTCCAGCGCAACGCCCATGTCGTTGACGTAGCAGAAACCTTCGGCGTGGCCGCGGCCCGCGTGGTGGAACCCCCCGACCGGCTGGAAGGTTCGATCGACCGCACCGTCCGCCACGAGGTCCACGGCCCGAAGCGTCGCCCCCGCAGCCCGTAGGCAGAAGTCGTAGATCCCCGGCAGGAGCGGGCACTCCTCGGTGCCCAGACCCCGGGCCAGGGCCTCGAGGCTCGGCCCCTCCCCGCCGCTGACCCTGCGGAGCACGTCCAGGTACTCCGGCTCGTGGAACAGACCGAGGGCCTCGTCGTCGGCCGGACCGGGCTCCATCTGGGAGGCTTCCGGGGAGTCGAACAGCCCGCAGCGACGGCAGAGCTCTCGGGCGTTTCGCGCGCGGAGCGGCTTGAACGGGTGATCGTCGCCGTAGTCGAATCCGGCGAGGACCTCGGAGTAGAGAAACACCGCGCGGGGCATGGGAGCCAACCCTCCTGACGGTAAACGGAGTCGCAAACGGCCCCAACGTATACCGGTTTCCGTGCGGCCCACAAGAGACCCGCCGCACCTTTTCCCAATCGCTGTCCGCCCGCGTCCGGTGCTCTGCCGCCCTTGCGCCGACGGAAGCCACGAGTACCCTCTGCGCCCGGACGGCACAGGGCCGCGGGAGCGCCGCGGGCCGCGCGTACCGCCGCGACGGCAGAGAGAGGAGACCGCGCATGGAGTCCAGTACGCCCCAACCAGGCGGGAGCTTTCCGCGGCTCCGGCAGCTCTTCAACGGAAAGAGCACGCCGGGGCAAGGGGTGGACCCCAAGCAGCGGCAGGTCCGGTTTTCGATCTTCTTCTTCTTCCTCACTCTCTTCCTGATCACGCTGCTCCACGACGCCTACCTCGCCTCCCAGGTGGAGACGATCCCCTACTCGACGTTCAAGGAGCTGGTGGCGCAGGGCAAGGTGGAGAACCTCGTCCTGGCGCCGGATCGGATCCAGGGCTCCCACAAGGAAGCCAAGGGACCGGAACGCCGCTTCGTCACCGTTCGGGTCGCCGACCCCGACCTGGTGAAGCTCCTCGACGAGCACAAGATCCCCTACTCCGGAAGCGTCGAGAACAAGTGGCTGCCTGCCCTGCTCTCGTGGCTCCTGCCCGTCGGTCTCCTGGTCCTCTTCTGGAGCTTCATGATGCGGAAGATGGGGTCGGGACCCCAGGGCGTGCTCTCGATCGGGAAGTCGAAGGCCCGGATCTACGCCGAAAAGGAGGTCGGCGTGACGTTCGCGGACGTGGCCGGCATCGACGAGGCCAAGGCCGAGCTCGAGGAGATCGTCGAGTTTCTGAAGACGCCCGGGAAGTTCCAGCGCCTCGGCGGGCGCATCCCCAAGGGCGTCCTGCTCGTGGGCGCGCCCGGCACGGGCAAGACCCTGCTCGCCCGGGCGGTGGCCGGCGAGGCGGGGGTGCCCTTCTACAGCCTGAGCGGGTCGGACTTCGTCGAGATGTTCGTCGGCGTTGGCGCCGCCCGTGTCCGAGACCTCTTCGCCCAGGCCAAGCAGAACGCGCCGTGCATCATCTTCGTCGACGAGCTCGACGCCCTGGGCAAGGCCCGGGGCGTCGGCGTCATGGGCGGCCACGACGAGCGCGAGCAGACACTGAACCAGCTGCTCGTCGAGATGGACGGCTTCGACACGACCGCCGGGGTCATGATCATGGCCGCGACCAACCGGCCGGAGATCCTCGACCCGGCGCTGCTGCGCCCCGGCCGCTTTGACCGCCACGTGGCCATCGACCGGCCCGACATCCGGGGTCGGGAGGCGATCCTCAAGATCCACTCGAGGACCGTGGAGCTCGCCCCGGACGTGGACCTCAAGGAGGTCGCAGGCATGACCCCGGGCTTCGCGGGCGCCGACCTCGCCAATCTGGTGAACGAGGCAGCGCTTCTCGCAGCGCGGCGCGACCTGGAGCGCGTGACGATGTCGGAGTTTCGAGAGGCCGTGGATCGGATCACGGGAGGCCTCGAAAAGCGAAACCGCGCGATCAATCCGCGGGAGAAGGAGATCGTGTCGCACCACGAGGCCGGGCACGCGCTCGTGGCCATGACCTTGGAGCATGTCGATCCGGTCAACAAGATCTCGATCATCCCGCGCGGGTTCGGCGCGCTGGGATACACCAAGCAACTGCCGACCGAGGACCGGTACCTGATGACTCGGACCGAGCTCGTGGACCGGGTGGCCGTGCTCCTGGGCGGGCGCGTCGCGGAGGAGCTGGTGTTCGGCGACGTCTCCACCGGCGCCCAGAACGACCTGCAGCGCGCGAGCGACATCGTGGGCAACATGGTCACCGAGTATGGGATGAGCGAGCGCATCGGACTTCGCACCTACCCCCGCGACCCCCGGCCGGCCTACCTGGAAGGGCAAGGAGGGTCGCCGAACCGCGACTTCAGCGAGAAGACGGCGCAGGAGATCGACGAAGAGGTGGCCCGCCTCCTCGAGGAGGCGCACACGAGGGTCCGGGCGATCCTGGGGCAGCGCAGGGAGCTCCTGGGAAGGCTGGCCCGGCTGCTGCTGGAGCGCGAGGTCCTGGAGGGAGAGGAACTGGCCCGCTTCGCCCGCGAGGCGCGCGGCGCAGAACCCGCGGCGCCCTCGGTGCCTCCGCCGTCCGCGTGATCTCCGACGCCTGAGCCGGGGATGGATACGGGGGCCGGTTCGGGGCCTCGCCGGAGCGCGGGCAGGCGCCTTGGAAGGACGTTCCGGCGGGGTGAAGAGGCTTCGGACGCCCCGATCGGGGTCGAAGCCACGACAGCCAAAGGATCCTGCCCGCCGGAGACGAGGTCCCGAACCGGCGTGACCGCCTCTCTCCTTGTCTCGGTCCGCAGACCCGGGGCCCGGCTCATCCCCTCCCGAACAGGCGCAGGATCCCGAGCGAGAGCCCGGGCACGTAGGTGATGACGATGACTCCCCCGGCGAGGATGGCGAGCAAGGGCAGGGTGCAGCGGGCCACCCGAACCATGGGGACGCCGAAGCGCGACGAGGAGAGGAGGAGGTTCAGACCGGCGGGCGGGAAGAGGAAACCGAGCTCGAGGTTCGCGAGGAAGATCACGCCCAGGTGCACCGGGTCCACACCGAAGGCCGCGCCGGCCGGAGCCACCAGGGGCGCGAGCACGACGATGGCCGCGTAGATCTCCAGGACACTGCCGAGCACCAGCAGGAAGACGTTGAGCGCGAGCAGGAACACCAGCGGCGAGACGATGCGGGACTGGATGAGGACGAGCAGGCGTTGGGGAACCTGGGCGTCGACGAGGTAGCTGGTCAACCCCAGGGCGCTCGCGAGCAGGATCAGCACGGCGCCCACCAGCGTGCCGCCCTTCACGAGCACGCGCGGCACGTCGGCACGGATCCGCAAATCCCGCGTGAGAATGCATTCGATCACGAGCGCGTACGCGAATGCCGCGGCCGCGGTCTCCACCATGGAGGCCAGCCCCGAGGCGAAGAGCGCGACGACCACCACCGGCACCGAGAGCTCCCACTTGGCGTCCCATCCTGCGGCGACGAACTCCCGCCACGCGAACGCTTGCCGCGGCACCCGAGTCCGCACGCCGACGAGCACCCCGTAGAGCGCGACCAGGAGCACGAGGAGCGCACCGGGCACGAGTGCCGCGAGGTAGAGGCTGTCCGCGGGAACCTTCGCCACCACGCTGTAGAGGATGACGGGGAGGCTCGGCGGGAAGAGGAGGCCAAGGCTTCCGGCGGCCGTCACGAGGCCGAGGGAGAAGCCTTCGGAGTACCCCTCCTCCCGGAGCACCGGGTACACGAGCCCCCCCAGCGCGATGATCGTCACGCCCGAGCCGCCGGTAAACGTCGTGAAGAGCGCGCACACCGCGGTGACGAGCACGGCCACGCCCCCGGGCATCCAGCCAAAGAGCGACCGGAAGAAGCGCACGAGCCGATGGGAGGCGTTGGTCTCGGCCAGCACATAGCCACAGGCCGTGAGGAGAGGGATCGCGGGAAGGGTCGGCGACTCGACGAGCCGGAAGATCTCGGCCGAGACGGCGGCGACCGGCGTTCCGTCGCCGAGGAAGAGCAGGAGCGCCGCTCCCCCCATGGCCGCGAAGACCGGGGCCCCGACCGCGGTCGCCGCGAGGAGCAGGCCGATCAGGAGCCAGAGCCCCGGACCCGCCGGGACCGTCTGGGGCACCATCCCGAGGCCCAGCACGCCGGCCGCGAGGGCCGCCGACGTCAGCCGGCCGGGCCAGCCCGTCGACGCCTGGGTCAGGAAGCGGACCGCCATGACAGCCAGGGCCGCCGGCATCACACACTCCCCCGCCCACACGGGCAGGCCGATGGGCAACACCTCGCCGCCGATCCGGTCGGCGAGCACAACCTGGGCGCTGGACCAGGTCAGGGCGGCGCATACGGTCGCGCCGGCGGTCGACGAGACGAAGCGCGTGGCGCCCCGGAAGCCGGCGGCGCCCAGGAGCTCGGCCGTGGAGAGCGTCAGGTGCGCCCGCTCCCGGGTGGCGACGAGCCCGCCGAGAAACGTGAGCCAGAGCATCAGCTGCTTCAGGTACAGGTCGGCGCCGGGAAGGTGGATCCCTCCGAGGGGCCGCCCCAGGAAGCCCACGAGCGGTACCGCGGCGGCCAGCAGGAAGGCGGTCACCAGCCCCGCCGACTCGGCCCGGGCAACGCCCCCTTTCAGGGCCGGAAGGATCACCGTTGACCCGCGGCGGCCTGGCGCTTGCGGTAGTCGTTTCGCAGCCGAAGTGCCTCGTCGAAGGCGTCGGCCGGCGCGTAGGAGCCGCGCACGAGCGGGTACGCGGCCTCGGCGGCCTTCACCCACAGGACCTCGGCCGCCGCGTCCACGTGGACCACGTTCAGGCCGCGCTTTCGCATGGCTTCCACGTCACGCGGGATCGACGCGCGGATCTCCTGGCGGATCTTCCGGCCCGCCTCCCGGGCCGCCTCAAGGAGCGCGGGCCGAACGTCGGCGGGGATCCTGTCCCAGGTGGCCTTGGAGATCACCGTGCCGCCCAGCAAGACCCCCCAGCGCACGTCCGTCATGTTCTTCGCGTAGGTGTACCACTGGAGGAGCACCGCGGCCTGGGGCGTGGTGGGCAGCGCGCCGACCAGACCGGTCTGGAGCGCGGTGGAGATCTCGGTCGACGGCAGGGGCACGGGGTTGAAGCCCGAGGCCTTCCAGATCTCGGCCGTCTCGTCCGTGCCGCTCCAGACGAAGAGCTTCAGGGGCCTCAGGTCGTCGGGTGTGCGCACCGGCGTCTTGGTGAAGAAGTGGACCCACCCGGCGTCGGCCCAGTGCAGGAGCACATACCCCTTGGCCAGAAACGCCTTCTCGATCCGTGGGCTCATCTGCTCCAGGACGTAGTCGAACTCAGGGAAGGACTGGTACATCATCGCGACCTGGAGGGCCAGCACCGAGCGGTCGATGTCCGCGAGCCCCGAGCTGCCGAGCGACGCGCCGTTGAGCGTGCCCAGTCGGATCTTCCGGACCACGTCGTCGTCGTCCCCCGCCACGCCCCCCGGGTACAGGCGCAGCGTGACGCGGCCGCCCGAGGCCGCCTTCCACTTCTCCCCCATCTCCTTCAGGATCAGGTGCCACGCCGACCCCTCCGGGGCCAGGGTCGCCATCTTCACGAGGAGCGGCTCGGCGCGAGCCGCCGAGCCCCACAGCACCGCGATCCCGAGGATCACGGCGACGGTCCACAGCGATCTTGTCCGAGCTCTCACGGTCTTCACGGCACAGCCTCCTTCGGCGTTCACTCGAGAAAGAGCTGGTCGGCCCGTCCCAGGAGCCACCGGGCCCGGCGCTGGGAGAGCAGGTTCGCGAGCCGCTGGTCGGGGGCGGCGTCGACGTCGACCGCCAGGGCTTCGCCCAGGAGTCGCGTGAACTCCAGACGGTTCTGGGTGCCGACCGAGACCGTCTCGGCGAAGGTCACCAGGGGCGCGGCGCGCTGACCCTTCGCGAGCACGAGCGCGCGCTCCAGGTGCCGGCGCGCCCTCTCCGCCGACCCGCCGGCCGCGGCGGGCCTCCCGCCGTCGTAAGCGATGAAGAAGTCGTGGGCGGCGCCGAGGCCGAACCCCTCGTCGAGCGCCAGAGCCCGCTCCATCAGCGCTGCGGTCAGCGAGAGGTCGGCGGAGAGCTCGGGGTCGTGCTTGGCCAGCGAGATCGCCGCCCCCCACGAGGCCGCGGTCCAGTAGAGGAGCGGAACCTGGGCCGGAACGAGGCGGCCGAGCGCCGCCGGCGCATCGGAGCGCAGACCCGTGCGAAAACCGGGCGCTGCCGCCTCCAGCCCCCGCAGACCATACTCCGTCGCGCGCCGGTAGAGGCCGAGGGCGCGGCGTCGGAGCGCGGTGGCCCCCTCCAGGTCGCTGTCCTCCCGGTAGTCGGCCTCCTGATCGAGGAAGGCGTAGGCGTACTGCGTGAAGCCGCTCGCCCCGGCGAGCAGGAGGCCCAGGTGGGAGGGCGACTCCTCGAGCAGCCCCTCCATCGTCTTCAGGGCGAAAGGCAGGGCATCCCGGATGAGCTCGGGGTCGTTGTCCCGGGCGTAGGCCGCTCCGCCGCCGGCCAGCGCGTCTCCGAGGGCATCGACGGCCAGGCGTTTGGGCGAGCAGCCCCACGAGCCCGCGGCGAGCACAGCGACCACCACGACGCGGGCGACGGCCCCCCACGCTCGGCACCGTCCCACGTCACGCCCTCGACACGAAGTGGCCGTCCCGGGTATCCACGCGAATCCTCTCGCCCGGAGCCAGGTAGGGGGGCACCAGGATCTTCAAGCCCGTCTCCAGCACCGCCTCCTTCAACTGGGCCTGGGCCGTGGCGCCCTTGATCGTGGGCGGCGTGTCCACCACCGAGAGCTCGACGACCATGGGGGGGTCGACGCTCACCACCCGCCCCTGATACAGGCCGAGCTGCACCTCCGTGCCGTGGAGCAGGTAGCCCTGGACCGGCTCGAAGAGCTCCGCGCCCACCTCGAACTGCTCGTAGGTCTCGAGATCCATGAACACCCCGTTGTCGCCGGCGGCGTACAGGAACTGCCCCTTGCGGCGCTCGAAGTCCGCCTCGTAGACCTTGTCTCCGCCGCGCAGCGTCTTGTCCAGCACCTGATCGGTCAGGAGGTTGCGGTACCGGACCTTGACCATGAGGTTCGCCCCGCGGGCCGAGGGGCTTTGGAGCGTCACGTCCATGAGGCGGCACGGGGCGCCGTCGAGCTGCATTACCATGCCGCGTTTGAGGTCCGACGCCTGTACCATGCTCGTGCTCCTTGCCAGGAAAGCGGTCTGTGGTTCGCCCGGACGCCGGCTCGGCCCTCCGGGGCCGCGAGAGTGTACCCGCACCCGGCGCAACGGTCCATGACGATCGGGCCCCGAACCTCGCGTCAGGCCTCCGGACAAACGCAGGGCCAGCCGCTGACCGCGGGTGACGTCCCGGGCCCCGGCGGTATATTGGAGGCCCTCGTCGCGCCGAGAAACGGAGGAGAGGTCCATGGAGCACAGCCACGCGATCCTTCGGGTCCAGGACCTCTGGCGGGAATATGGTGAGAGCGGTGCGGCCCTGCGCGGCGTCCACCTGGAGGTGGAGGCACGTTCCGTCGTGGCCCTCTACGGCACGAGCGGCTCGGGCAAGACCACGCTCCTGAACCTCCTGGCGGGTCTGGACCGCCCGACCCGGGGGCGGGTCGAGGTGGGGGGTCAAGATCTCGAGGCGCTCGGGGAGAAGGGGCGCACTCTCCTGCGGCGCCGCCGACTGGGGTTCGTCTTTCAGTTCTTCAACCTCCTGCCGACGCTCACCGCGTTCGAGAACGTGTACCTCTCGCTCGAGCTCGCCGGAACACCCAACCGCAGCGCCGCCCGGGAGGCCCTGGCGTCGCTCGGCCTCGCCGGCAAGGAGCGCCGCTATCCCCACGAGCTCTCCGGCGGGGAGCAGCAGCGCGTGGCCATCGCGAGGGCCCTCGTGAAGAAGCCGGCGCTCATCCTCGCCGACGAGCCCACGGGCAACCTCGACACGCGAACCGGGGACGACGTGCTCGACCTCCTGGCGGGCCGGTGCCGCGAGGTCGGCGCCACGCTGCTCATGGCGACCCACAGCGCCCGGGTTTCGCGCGTGGCCGACCGCATCCTATGCATGGTGGACGGGGTGCTGGAGGAGGGAGCCCGCTGCGCCGACACCCAGGAGGCAACGACAGAGGGAAGCTCGGCACGAGGGCTCCGCGCCGGGGATCCTTCAGCGTCCGGATAACCTCTCGCCGTCCGGGCCCTCGGGTGCGGCGCCACCCGGGTCCGTCACGGCTTCGCGGCGAAACCCCGGGACCTGCCGTCCTGCTGGCCGGCCCCAGAGCCACACCGCGGCCAGGGTGGAGAGTCCCCCACACACGGCGTAGACCAGGGGCACGTTCTTGCCGGTCAGATCCCCACCGATTCCCCCGAGCACCGCGCCCACCGCCGCTGCGCCCATCGCGGCCGTCTGAAGGAGCGCCATCACCCGGCCGCGGAGCTCGCTCGGCGTCTCGAGCTGGAAAAGGGACTGCAGCGCCACGTTGAAGGCGGCCGACGTCCCGCCCACGCCGGCGACGAGGACAAGGGCCGACCAGGGGTGACGCACCAGCGCGAGTGCCCCGACGCAGCCCGACCCGAGCGCCAGCGCGACGGTCGCGCTGCGACCCCCTCGCACCGCGGCCCCGGGCAGCGCGGCCGCTGAGAGCCCGGCCACCGCTCCCGCGGCGTGCGCAGCGAGGAGAAAGCCGTACCACCGAGGACCCTGCCCGAGGCACTGTGTGACGTAGAAGGGAAGCAGCACGAACACGGGCTGCGCCAACGCGCCGGTGAGCGCCACGACCAGGAGCAGATCGAACAGGGCCGGCCGGGACCGAAGGAACGCGGCGGCGGCCGACAGGTCCGACGCAACGCTGCGGGAGGACCCGAGCGGCGCCGCGGACGGAGCCGGCGCGCCTGAGGGAAAGCGGACCAGAGCCTCCGAGCCCGCGGCGTAGAGGAAGGTCAGGCCGTCCAGGAGAAACAGGGCCGGCGCGCCGACCCACGCGTAGAGCGCGCCGGCCACCGCGCGCCCGGCCACGGACGCGGCCTGGTGCGACAACTGGGTGAGGGAGTTGGCCGCTGCGAGCCGACGAGGCGGTACGAGCTCGGGAAGAGCGGCTCCCAGGGCCGGAATGAAAAAGGCCAGCAGAGCGCGGTCGAGAAGCGCGGCCCCGACCACCGCAGCGGTAAGCACGGGCGATCCGGGCGCCAGCAAGAGGAACGAGCCGGCCAGCGCCAGCGAGGAGAGTCCGCTCGCCGCGTCGCACGAGACGAGGATCCGGCGGCGGGAGCACCGGTCCGCGACTGCGCCGCCCAGGGGCGTGAGGAGCAGCCCCGGCAACACGGCCGCGGCGGAGACCACGCCCAGGACGCTCGCGGACCCCGTGGCCTCCATGGCCCAGTACAGGAGCGCGAGGGAGAACGCCTGGCTGCCCACCAGGCTCACCAGCTGCCCCTGCCAGAGGAGCAGGAAGTCCCGATTCAGCAGCGGCCGGGGATCCGGAACCGCGTCACCGTCGGCGGAACGCATCGGGTCGCCCGGCTCGCGGGACTACCGCACGCCGTGCCGGTGCAAGGCGTCCTGTTGCACCAGGGCCTCCAGCGCGGCGTCGAGGTAGGCTTTGCGGCACTCCACACCGTCCATCCTGCCCTCGCGCTGGTAGCGAAGGTACCGGCACCCTCCGAAGCACAGGGGTAGATACTCGCAGGCGCAGCACCGCGCCTCGGTCCTCCAGCGTTCCCCCCCGTACGCGGCGCGATGATCTCTCGGCCCGGACCACAGATCCCCCGCCGCGAACTCGGGGTGGCCGACCAGGGCCAGGCACTTATAGAGCCCCCCGTCCCAGTGGACGGTGAAGGCGTCGTCGAGATCGGCCATGCAGGGGGTCGGCTGGATTCGCGCTGTCTTGAACCCCCTCCGGAGAACCTCCTCCCGCAGCGCCAGCGACGCCTCCACCACCCAGGGCTCGTCCGCGCTCAAGCAACCGGCCGCAAACTCGGGAGGGGCGAAGCGGCTGCGAACCTGGACCACGGGCTCGAAGCGCACCTGAGCCAGGCGGCCTGGTCCAAGGCCCGACGCCTCGAGCCGGTCGAGAAGGCGCGGGAACTCCCGCCAGTTCTCTCGCGTGTAGTTGCCCCCCACGGCAAGCGGCGCGAGGTCGCAACACGCCTGCACGTTCGCCAGTACGGCCTCGAAGCTCCCCCCTCCCGTCCGAAGCGGACGCGAGCGGTCGTGGGTCTCGGCCGGGCCGTCCAGCGTGACCCGGGCCGCGGCAAGACCCAACGGCAGCAGCCCGGTCACCACGTCGGGGGTAAGGAGCGAGCCGTTCGTCACGAGGGTGAAGGAGAAGGCGGCGCCCCGCTCTTCGGCCACGGGCCGGAGGGCCGAAGCGATCTGCCGGAGCCGCTCGAGGTACAGCAGGGGCTCGCCTCCGTAGAAGTCCAGGGTGAGCCTCGTCTTCCCCGGGCCCAGCCGCCGTGCTGCGAATGCGACGAGCGCCTCTGCCGTGCTTGCGCTCATCGCCCCCGTGCCCTTGAGGGTTCCCTCGTAGCAGTAAGGACAGGCGAAATTGCACGACATCCCGAGGATCACGGCCGCAGTGACGCCCGGGTCGACCCGGTTCACCTCATCGAGGAGACCGAGGACCTCGCGGCGCTCCGCCTCGGGGTCGGGCGCCAGGACTCCGAGGCGTTCCAGGGGCCCGGCCGCGCCGTCGGGCACGTCTCCCCGCTCGAGGCGCGTTACCGCCCCGGCAGGCAGGACGCTCAGGGACGCCTTTCGCGTGGAGAAGAGGAGCGTGTGACCGGGCCGCCCGGGCGCGGGGTAGGCCTTGCAGTAGGGCGAGATCGGCATGGTTCCCCCGCGTGGCATCGGGCGTCGTCGCGAACCCGCGCGACTGCGGGCACGGAGCAACCTCCGGTATCACGGGCGGCAGAGCCCTGTCAACGACCCCCCCGGCACGATCGACGTGAAGAAGCTGCTTGACCCGGCCGGCCCACTGCTGGTAGCCAGTGTCCTTCGGCACGGATCGTTCGGACTCTGCCCTGCACCGGGATCACCCGGGTCCCGGTTCTCTCGCCCCCCACGCGGGGGAGAAGGAGGCACCGCCATGGAGATACTGGAGCTCGTTGTGCTGGAAGAGGGGATCGAGCCCGCGGAGATCTCCGTCCTGGGCCTGTGCTGCATCCAGGGGTTTGCCTGGTACCGAGGGTAGCGACCGGCAGCCCGGGGGCGTAAGCCTCCCGGGCGCCCCGGCGCCACCGGGGCCAAGATCCACCCGCTGCGGAGGGTTCATGGGGGTGAAGACCACGTTCCGCGCGCTCCTGCTTCTGGCGCTCGTGCTCCTGGCGCTTCTCGCGCCGGCCGGCTCCGTTGGCTGGGCAGCCGGCGGCGGAGGCCAGCGCGCGGCGCTCGACGAGCTCCTCCTCTACTGGGACGAGAAGGACCTCTACGTCGAGTCCGCGACCCGCTGCGAGCTCCCCCGCTCCCAGGTGGCCGAGAACGTGACCGTGATCACCGCCCGGGAGATCGAGGCCCTCCACGCCCACTCGGTCGCAGAGGTGCTCAACACCGTGCCCGGGATCTTCGTGCTCTTCCAGGGCCGGGACTTCAGCAGCCCCTCGAACCTTCTCCTTCAAGGCGCGAGCGAGCGCCACACCCTCGTGCTGGTCGACGGCGTGCCGTGGAATCAGCTCGGCGACAACCACGCGGAGACCCTCACCCTCCCGGTCGCGATCATCGAACGAATCGAGATCGTCAAGGGGCCCGCCTCCTCGGCCTGGGGCTCGGCGCTCGGCGGCGTGGTCAACATCCTCACCAAGGCGCCCGGGTCGTCGCCGGTTCCCCACGGGACGGTGAGCGCCTCTTACGGGGAGAGGAACACCCAGGACTACGGCGCCGAGCTCTCGGGCGCCGCCGGCCCCCTGGGCTACTATCTGCACGGCGGGCACCGAGAGTCCGAAGGCCTGCGGGCGGACCGCTCGTCGCGCGCGAACGACCTCTACGGCAAGCTCCGGCTACCCCTCGGGCAGGACGTCGTCCTCGGCCTCACCGCCAGCCACGGCGACGCGTCCCTGCGGGTCCTCGATCTCCCGGAGTTTCACGTCACCCAAAAGGCCCAGGCCCGCCCCTCGTTCGGGACGCTGTCGCTCAACGCGGGCCTCGCTCCGGATCTGCGCCTGACCCTCTCGGCGTACGCCCTGCGGCAGAAGATCGTCAGCAAAGGGGAGGACTCCGCCACAGGAGAGGTCCTTCTGGACCAGACCTTCGTGGACCGTTCTCTCGGGGGCACGGGAAAGGTCGTGTGGTCGACCGGACGCCACACGCTCGTGGTCGGCACCGACCTCAGCCACGGCGAGCAGGAGCAGAACGTCGTGGACCGGCCGTCGAACCCCTCGGTAGACCGCTGGGCGGTGTTCGCCAACGACACCCTGAGCCTGGGCGACGTGACCGTCACCCCGGGACTTCGCTACGACCGCAACAGCATCTCCGGCGGCTTCACGAGCCCGAGCCTCGGAGCGACCTGGCAGGTCACAGGGAGCACCCTGCTCCGAGCGTTCGTGGCGAGGGGGTTCACCTACCCGCCCCTGGCCTACACGTCGGTCGGCGACGGGAGGTTCCTGCAGCCGAACCCCGACCTCGAGCCGGAGAAGGTCTGGTCCTACCAGGCCGGCGCCGAGACCGCCCTGGGAAGCATCGCGCGGGTCCGGGCCG
Source organism: Deltaproteobacteria bacterium (assembly GCA_016214985.1). Classification (GTDB taxonomy): domain Bacteria; phylum Desulfobacterota; class Deferrisomatia; order Deferrisomatales; family JACRMM01; genus JACRMM01. The sequence goes on from JACRMM010000018.1 coordinate 170,535, forward strand.
ACGCCTTCTACCACCGCCAGACCGATGCGATCGAGCGGGTGTGGGACGCCCTGGGCCCCGGGCAGGATCAGATGCGGAACGTGGCGAGACTCGACACCCAGGGTGTGGAGGTAGCGCTCGAGACCGTGCCTCGCTACGACGTGTCGCTGCGGGCGGGCGCAACGGTCGTGCGGCTGGATCCCGCGCCCGAGGCGGTCACAACCGGGAAGTACTCCTATGCGCTCGCCCTGACCTACGACGACCGCGTCTCCTGGCGGGCCCAGTGGTCCGGGGTGTACAAGCGCTGGCTCGTCGAGCCGGACTCGACCGCCCGGTCCAACGGCGTGGTCTGGGACTTCACGCTCGACAAGCGGGTTTTCGCGGCGGGAGAGACCTCCGCCGACATCTTCTTCGCGGCGCACAACGTGTTCAACGCGTCGGCGTACGCCTCGGACCTCTTCCCGAACCCTGGCCGATGGGTCGAGGGGGGCATCCGGTTCCACTTTTGAGGGGAATTGCATCGGAGCTCTTGCTGGCGTTCTTGGGGATCCGTTCGTCGTAACGGTGGGGGTCGGATGAACGAGGGGACACCGCGTCCGTTCCGGGTCAGGAGGTTCGCCGCCATCCTTGTGGCGGCAGCGCTGGCCGTTCTGTGCACGGCGGCGGCAGGCCGGGCGGAGGATGTACTGATCCTGGGCGACGCGCGGCTCAAGCCGGTCGCGGACGTTATCGCGGGAATCCGCCAGACACTGACGGCACCGGCTCGGGTGTGTGCTCTCGGCGAGCTCGGGGGGAGCCTGGACGACGTAGTACGCCGGGAGGGCACCCGAGTCGTGGTCGCGCTGGGACGGGAGGCGATCGACGCGGCCCTGCGACTTCCTCCCTCCATCCCTGTGATCTACGACCTCACCATCGTGCCGCCGGGGCGCGCGCGCCGCAACACGACCGGGTCGTACATGGCGACGCCGGTCTCGGAGTACCTGGACCTCCTCCGCAAGTACCTGCCGACGCTTCGGCGGGTGGCCGCGATCGGCAGTCCCGAGCTCCTCGCCGCCCTCGGGGCCGACCGTTTTCCCCAGCTCTCCGCCTATCCTGCAGCCGACTCCTTCGACCTGGTGACCCGCCTGCGCTCGCTCAACGGCACCGACGCCCTGCTCCTGCTCCCCGACACGGCGACGCTGACGCCGACCGCCCTCGAGGAGCTCTACCTCTTCTCGTTCCGCCGGAAGGTTCCGCTCCTGGGAATCGCGGAGAAGCACGTGAAGCAGGGTGCGCTCCTGGCCCTGGTGTTCGACCCGACCCGTGTGGGCCGGCAGATCGGAGAGCTCGCGACCGCGGCGCTCGCCGGGGCGGACCTGGCCCGAATCCCCCCTTCTCCGGCGCGGCACTTCGACCTCTTCCTCAACACCGCCACCGCCCGCGCCCTGGGCGTGACGCTGCCGGACGAGCTCCTGAAGCGGGCGAGGACGGTGTACCCCTGACGCCGCTCGAGGGCGCGTCTCCCGGAGCACCGGGCGCAGCCCCGGGCTCCGAGCCGGCTCGACGCCCCCCCAAGGAATGACATGAAGCCGACCCTCGGGCTTCGAGCCAAGGCGATCCTCTTCCTCATTCCCGTGGTCGCCGTGATCTCGACGGTTCACACCTTCGAGGCGATCCGGACCGAGCGGAGCATCCTACGGGCCGAGCTCCTCAAACGGGGCGAGACCATTGCCGCCATCGCGGCGCGAAACGCCGAGCTTGCGATCCTCTCCGGGAACCCCGAGCTTCTCAAGCGTGCCGCCGCACCGCTCCAGGGCATCCGCGACGTCTCGTTCGTGGGATTCTACGACGCGCGCGGCGGCGCGCTGTTCCGCAACGGCGACGACGAAGGGCCCGGCCCGCCGGGCGGCCCCTCGAGCGCCGGGCCCATGACAGTTCGCGAGTCGCCGCGCACCCTGGAGTTCACCGTCCCGGTGTTCACGGTGACGCCCGGAGCAGAGTTCGACCTCTTCGACAACGCGCCCGACGCCCGGTCGCTCGCCCGCCACATCGGCTGGGCCCGCGTGGGCGTCTCCCAGGAGGTGCACCGGCGCGCCGCGGCGGCCCTGCTGCGCAAGGGAGCCCTGCTCGGCCTTCTGTCGTGCGCGGCGGGGGTGGGGCTCGTGTTCGCCGTCATCACGCTCGCCACGCGGCCCCTTCACTCCCTCATCGCCGCGGTGAAGGGACTTCGCGAGGGCGAGCACGTGGAGCTCGCCGCCGCCCCTTCCCGGGACGAGTTCGGACAGCTGTCGGAGGAGTTCCGGCGGATGAGCGCCGCGATCCGGGACCGGGAGGCGCGGATCCGGGCCTCCGAGAACCGACTCCGCGCACTCTTCGACCGCGTCGAGCACGCGATCTTCCGGCTCGATCCGGCCGGCGCCATCCTCGAGGGGAACCGTCGATTCGAGGAGCTCTTTCCGTGCCCGGCCACCTTCGAGAGCCTCTTCCCCCACGGGCCGGGAGACCGACTCGCCCGCGCCTTGCGGGGTGAGCTCCGGGACACCGAAGAGACGATCCGGGGCCGGGACAGCGCCGACCACACGGTGATGATCTCCGTCTACCCCGATCGGGACGAAGACGGCGTCGTCCGCGGCCTCGACGGCTACCTGGTGGACGTCACGGAGAAGAAGAAGCTCGAGGAGGCCCTGGCCCAGACGCAGAAACTGGAGTCGCTCGGCCTCCTCGCCGGCGGCATCGCGCACGACTTCAACAACATCCTCACGGGCATTCTGGGGTACTCCCAGATGCTCCAGGAGGATTTCCGAGACGGGGAAGCGGTCGTCCGGCAGGCGACCATCATCGAGAAGTCGGCGCTGAGAGCAGCGGGGCTCACACAGCAACTCCTCGGGTTCGCGCGCAAGGGGAAGCTCAAGATCGAGCCTCTGGATGTCAATCACATCGCCTCGGAGCTGGTACTGTTCGTGCGCGAGACCTTCGATCGGGCCATCGCCGTATCCCTCGACGAGGACCACGACCTCCCGCCGGTCCTGGGAGACGGAACCCAGGTGTACCAGGCCCTGCTCAACCTGTGCATCAACGCCCGCGACGCCATGCCGGGGGGCGGGGCCTTGTCGGTCCGCACCGCGCTGTGCCGGCTCGACGCACCGGTGGCCCACGACCTCTTCACCATCCCCGCCGGGGAGTATGCCGAGATCACGGTCGCCGACACGGGCACGGGGATGACGCCCGAGGTGCGACGGCGCGTGTTCGAGCCCTTCTACACGACCAAGGGCGTGGGAAAGGGGACGGGGCTCGGGATGTCCATGGCCTACGGCATCGCCAAGAACCACGGTGGGTACATCACCCTGGATTCGGAGGTGGGCAGGGGCACGGTGATCCGCCTCGTCCTTCCGATCGTGCGCAGCCCGGTGGCCGCAGAGGAGCCGGTTGCGGCCGCGGACGCCGGGGCGCCCAGCGCCGCGACGGTGCTCCTGATCGACGACGAAGAGGTCGTCCGCAACCTGACGAAGAAAGCGTTGGAAACCCGCTCGTACCGCGTCCTGTGCGCGGAGAACGGCACAGAGGGGGTCCGGCTCTACTGCGACGCCGCGGGCACGATCGACCTGGTCATCCTGGACATGGTCATGCCGGAGATGAACGGCGCCACAGCGTTCTCGGAAATCCGCGCCGTGGACCCGGAGGCCAGGATCCTGCTGTGCAGCGGCTACGACGAGGAGGAGTACTTCAACGACCTCTTCGAGAAGGGAGCCGTGGGGTTCGTCCAGAAGCCGTTTCGGTTCGCCGAGCTCTTTCGGAAGGTCGAGGCGGCGCTCAGCGTAGGACCGGGTGGCACGGGCTAGCACGACAATGAAAGTTCCTGTCGGGCCGGGCCGGGGCCTCCCCGGAGAGCGGGCAGGCGGCCTTGGCACGACGCTCCGGCGGGCCGAAAAGGCCTCGAGACCCCTCGCTCGGACCGCGGGAGGCCTCGAAGGCCAAGGGATCCGACGTCCACGGACGGACAAATGTCGCGAGCCCCGCGATGGGGCAGGAGCGACAAGCACCGCCGGAGGGGGGGGTTCGGCCCGGCCCCGAGAGAAGACACCGATCCCTCGTTGTACTACTAGGAGCGGCCGACGGTGAAGACCGTCGCGGTCGCGTTCCTGCGCTACCTTGTCCGCCGCCGGGGGCTCGCCGCGGTTCAACTCTCGGGGATCGCGATCGGCGTGGCCGCAGCCGTGGGCATGGCGCTCTCCGCCCGCGCGGCCCTCTCGAGCTTCTCCGAGGCGGTGGGGTTCCTGCGGGGCCGTGCCACCCACTCGCTGGAACGCCCGGCCGGGCCCCTGGACGAGCGGCTGCTCCGCCGCCTTCTGCTCGACCCGGCGGTCGCGGCCTTCTCTCCGGCCGTCGACCGGCGCCTGACCCTCGGCACCGGCGAGGCGGTCCGGCTGCTCGGCGTGGACCCGCTGCTCGACCGCGCTCTTCGGCCTCAGCTGTCCCCGCGGGACCCGGCGTCCAGCCGTTCTCTCGACTTCCTCCTCGACCCCCGAGCCGCGCTGCTGTCCCAGGGCCTGGCCAACCGCCTCGGCCTTCGGGTCGGCGGCGTCCTCCCCACGACCCGAGGGGACCTTCGTGTCGTGGGGATGTTCCCCAACCCCACCGGCGAGCCTCTCGTGCTGATGGACATCGGCCACGCGCAGGAGCTCTACGGGCTCCGGGGCCGGGTGGACCGGGTGGACCTGATTCTCTCCGATCCCGCGGGGTTCCTTCTCCGCTGGGGCCAGGGCTACCGGATCCTCTCCAGCGGCCAGAGCCAGTCCACCTATGCCGACCTCCTGCGCGCCTTCCGCCTGAACCTCGAGGCGCTCTCGCTCCTGGGCCTCTTCGTGGGGGTCTTCCTCGTCTACAACACGGCCATGTTCGCCGTGGTCAGCCGCCGGCGCGACGCCGGGATCCTGCGAAGCCTGGGCGCGCGGCGCTGGGAGATCGCGGCCGCCTTCCTCCTGGAGATCCTCCTCCTCGGCGGCCTCGGCGGCGCGGCCGGAGGGGCGCTGGGGTTCGTGCTCAGCCGGTTTCTGACCGCGCTCGTGGGTCGGACCGTCTCGAGCCTCTACTTCTTCCTCACGCCGACGCCTCCGCCCTGGGACGCGGCGACCGTGGCGGCCGGCGTCGTCCTGGGCCTGGGCGCAAGCCTCCTGGGCGCCGCCTTCCCGCTGGCCGAGCTGGTGAAGAGCCACGCGGTCGACGCCCTGGCCGGGCGGGTGGCCCACCGACACTCGGCGCGCCGGGCTCGGATCACCGCGGCCGCCGGCGTTGCGGTCCTCGCCCTCTCGGCGGCAGTGCTGGCGACCGTCCACCACGTGTACGGCGGGTTCGCCGGGGCGTTCGGGCTGCTTCTGGGCTCGAGCCTTCTCGCCGGAGTCGCGCTCATCGCCCTGGGCCCTGCCCTCTCCCGCGCCTTTCGCGCCCTGGGCGGCCTGCCCGGTCAGCTCGCGGCCGGCAACCTCGTGCAGAACCTGGGGCGCTCCGCCGTGGCCGTGGCCGCGTTCCTCGTGGCGCTCTCCATGACGCTCGGCCTGGGGCTCATGATTGGGAGCTTCCGGCAGACCCTGACGTGGTGGATGCAGAGCCAGCTCACCGGAGAGCTCTACGTGGCCGCCTCGAGCGACGTGGAGGTGCCCGAGGCGTTCTACCGAGAGCTCCGGACCGTGCCCGGCGTCGGCGCCGTGGATCCCTACCGAAACGTTCAAGTGCTCTTTCGCGGTCACCCCATCCGCGTCTCCGCGGTGAACCCCTCCGCCCTCCAGCGCTATGCCCGGTTCGGGTGGCTCCGGGGAGGCGACGAGAACTGGGAACCGGTCAAGCGAGGCCAGGTCCTCGTCTCCGAGAGCTTCCAGCGCCGGTTCGGGCTGGGTCCCGGCGACTCCATCGCGCTCCAGGGCGCGCACGGCCCGGCGACACTGCGCATCGCGGCGGTCTTCTACGACTACACGACCGAGCACGGCCTGGTGATGATGGCGCGGGAGACCTACCTTCGGATCTTCGACGATCCCACCCTCGACAGCGTGGCGGTGTTCGTCGATCCGGCCACTCCCGCCGCACGGCGCGACGAGATCCTCGCGTCGGTGCGGCGTCTCGCCGCGGCCCGAGGCCTGCCGGTGTCGAGCCGGGCCGAGCTCCACGGGAACATCCTCGCGGTCTTCGACGCCACCTTCGCCGCGACCCGCGCCATGCGCCTCCTGGCCGTCGTCGTCGCGTTCTTCGGCATCACCGGGGCGCTCCTGACCCTGTACCTGGAGCGGCAGCGGGACTTTGGCATCTACCGGGCGCTGGGCTTCTCGACCGGCCAGGTCGCGGCCATGACGCTCATGGAGGGGCTCGGGATGGGGCTCGTGAGCTTCCTCCTGTCCGCGGCCGTGGGCACCGCCCTGTCGCTCGTGCTCATCCGCGCCATCAACCTCCAGAGCTTCCACTGGACCATCTTCTTCCATCCCCACTGGGTCCCCTACGCCACAGCCGGCGCCACGGCGCTGCTGGCGAGCGTCGGGGCCGCGGCCTACCCCATCTGGCGCGTGTGGCGCAACTACCCCACGATGCAGCTCCGGGAGGAGTGATCGCGACGCGCCTCCAGGAACCGGAGCTCGGCCGGCCAGCGGGCTTCCTCTCGATGCTTCGCCCGAAACCAAGCGTCGCTACCGAGGAGATGGCAGGACGCAACGGGGGGCAACATTTCCTTTGACGCGTTCGACATCATCCCGTTATCTTGCCCGGAATGAATATTCCGTCCGCAGAGGAGCGGTACTGTGGAGCGAGGGGATAAGCGGGAAGCGGTCGTCGACGCGATGCTGGAGGTGGTGGCCGAATACGGCTTCCACGGGGCGCCCATGTCGCTGGTGGCCGAGCGGGCGAACGTGGGAGCGGGCACCATCTACCGGTACTTCGAAGACAAGGACGCCGTCATCGCCTCCTGCTATCAAAGCATCGAGGAGCGGTGTCACGCAGCGATCCGGGAACGCTACCCGGAGGGCAGACCGGTGAGGGAGCGTTTCCTGCACGTCGCAACGGTTGTGGCCCGTCATTTCCGGGAGGCGCCCCGCGACCTTCGGTTCCTGCAGCAGTTCCACGACTCTCCCTACGGCGCCGACGTCCGCCGGGAGAAGATGTTCGGCCAGGGGGACAAGGACCTCGTCCGGGAACTTTTCGAGGAGGGGCGGACGCAGCAGATCCTCAAGGATCTTCCCCTCCCCGTCCTCTTTGCCCTGTCCTTCGGACCCCTCGTACACATCTGCCGCGACCACGCCGTGGGCTTCCTGGAGCTCGACGACCGGCTCGTCGAGCAGACGGTGGAGGCGTGCTGGGACGCGTTGAAGCGATAGGCGCCGCAGGGGTTCACTGGGAATGAATATTCACTCCATGTTTCCTCCACTCGATGGATTCGACGCGTAGGTCCGGTGTCTTCCCTAGGTTTCATAGGTCCTATCAGCCCCATGGAACCTGTCCGCGCTCCTAAAGACAACATCTCGCTTCGAAAGGGTATTTCATGTGCATCGAGCACAGGTCGACTCTGGTTCTTGCGGCGGCCCTCAGCCTCGCGCTCCTCTCCTCCGGCTGCGGCAAGGACGCCCGCACCGCCCTCCCCAAACAGCCACCCGGTCCGCCAGAGGTGGCAGTGGTCACCGTTGCCCCGCAGCGCGTCGAGCTCACGACCGAGCTGCCCGGCCGAACGTCCGCCTTCCTCGTCGCCGAGGTGCGACCCCAGGTGGGGGGCATCGTTCAGAAGCGACTCTTCACCGAGGGTTCAAACGTGACGGCCGGCCAGGTCCTCTACGAGATCGACCCGAGCAGCTACCAGGCGGCCTACGCCAACGCCAAGGCGGCCCAAGCCCGAGCGAAGGCGGGCTACTCCAACGCGGTGGCGGGTCAGGCTAACGCGAACGCGGCCCACGCCAAGGCGAAGGCAGCCCTGTCCAGCGCGAAGGCGGCTCTCTCCAACGCGGTGGCGGGCCAGGCCCGAGCGAAGGCGGCATACTCCGGCGCAGTAGCGGCCCGCGACCGGGCGAAGACGGCCCAGGCCACCGTGGTCGCAGCGCTCTCCCGTGCCGAAGCCAACGCGGTCCCGCTTCGCCTGAAGGCGGAGCGTTTCAAGGAGCTCGTGGCCATGAACGCCGTCAGCCGGCAGGACTACGACGACGCTTCCGCCGCGGTGCGGCAGGCCGAGGCGGCCATCCAGGGGGCCGAGGCCACGGTCAGCGGCTCCAAGGCAGAGATCGAGGGGGCCGAGGCCGCGATCCAGAGCGCCGAAGCGGCGCTCAAGGGCTCCGCGGCGGAGATTGAGAGCGCCGAGGCCGCGATCGAGGGCGCCGAAGCGGCGGTCAAGGGCACCCTGGCGGGCATCGAGGGGGCCGAGGCCGCGGTCAAGGGCGCCGAGGCGGAGATCGAGGGCGCGGACGCGGCCCTGGAGGCCGTGCGGATCAATCTCGCCCACACGCGGGTCACGGCGCCGATCTCGGGCCGCATCGGGAAGTCGTCGGTCACGATCGGCGCGCTGGTGACGGCCAACCAGGCGGCGCCTCTCGCGACCATCCAGCGGCTCGACACCGTGTACGTGGATGTGACCCAATCCACGGCCCATCTGCTCCGGCTCAAGCAGAGCCTGGCGCGGGGCGAGCTCACCAGCGGCGGCCCGAGCCAGGCGAAGGTGAAGCTCCTCCTGGAGGACGGGAGCCCCTATCCGCTGGAGGGGACGCTCAAGTTCTCCGACGTGACGGTGGACCCGAGCACCGGCTCAGTGACCCTGCGCACGGTCTTCCCGAACCCGAAGCAGGTCCTGTTGCCGGGCATGTACGTGCGGGCAATACTGGAGGAAGGCGTGAACGACCAGGCCATTCTCGTGCCGCAGCGGGGAGTGACGCGCAACCCGGCCGGAAACGCTCAGGTCATGCTGGTCGGAGCCGGCGAGAAGGTGGAGCCGCGGGTCATCCGCGCGGAGAGGACGGTCGGCGACAGCTGGCTCGTGACCGACGGGCTGAAGGCGGGAGATCGGGTCATTCTGGAAGGGATCCAGAAGGCGAAGCCGGGCACGCCCGTGCGCGCGGTCCGCTTTCAGCCGTCAGCAGTCAGTACACAGCCCTTGCCGACAGCGGGTGGCTGATGGCTGACCGCGCGACGACCAGAGGGAGGAGCAAGTAATGGCCCGATTCTTCATCAACCGCCCGATCTTCGCCTGGGTGATCGCCATCATCATCATGCTGGCGGGCCTCCTGGCGATCAAGACGCTGCCGGTCTCCCAGTACCCGCCGATCGCGCCGCCGCAGATCACCATCAACGCCATGTACCCCGGGGCGTCGGCCCAGACCGTGCAGGACACGGTCACCCAGGTCATCGAACAGAAGATGAACGGGATCGACAACCTGCTCTACATGTCGTCGTCGAGCGATTCAGCCGGAGCGGTCGCCGTCAACCTGACCTTCAAGGCCGGGACCGACCCGAACGTGGCCCAGGTTCAGGTGCAGAACAAGCTCCAGCTGGCAACGCCGCTCCTGCCCCAGCCCGTCCAACGGGCCGGGATCTCGGTCGTCAAGTCGACGCGCAACTTCCTGGTGATCGTCGGACTCGTTTCGGAGGACGGCTCCATGAGCCGGTACGACCTGACCGACTACGCGGTGGCCAACATCCAGGACCTCGTCAGCCGGGTCGAAGGGGTCGGCGAAGTGCAGATGTTCGGTTCCCAAAACGCCATGCGGATCTGGCTGAACCCCGACAAGCTGCAGAACTACCGGCTGACCCCCAACGACGTGATCCTCGCGCTCCAAACGCAGAACGCCCAGGTCTCGGCGGGCCAGTTCGGCGCCAACCCCTCGGCGCCCGGCCAGCAGCTGAACGCCACCATCACGGCGCGGACCCTGCTCCAGACCCCGGAGCAGTTCGGGGCCGTCCTCCTGCGCACCAACCCCGACGGTTCTGCGGTTCTCCTGAAGGACGTGGCGGACTGCAGGATCGGCACCGAGAACTACGACGTGCTGGCCCGCTACAACGGCAAGCCCGTGGCCGGCCTCGCGATCAAGCTCGCAGCGGGTGCCAACGCGCTGGCCACCGCCGATCGGGTCAAGGCCAAGATGGCGGAACTCTCGAGGTTCTTTCCCCAGGGCATGAAGGTCATCTACCCCTACGACACCACCCCCTTCGTCAAGATCTCCATCGAAGAGGTCGTGAAGACGCTCGCCGAGGCGATCCTCCTGGTCTTCCTCGTGATGTTCCTCTTCCTGCAGAACATCCGCGCCACCCTGATCCCCACCATCGCCGTTCCGGTCGTCCTGCTCGGAACGTTCGGGGTGTTGTCGGCCGCGGGCTTCTCCATCAACACGCTCACCATGTTCGCCATGGTGCTCGCCATCGGTCTACTGGTGGACGACGCGATCGTGGTCATCGAGAACGTGGAGCGGATCATGTCCGACGAGGGCTTGCCCCCGCGCGAGGCGACCGTCAAGTCCATGGGGCAGATCACCGGGGCGCTGGTGGGCATCGCGCTCGTCCTGTCGGCCGTCTTCGTCCCCATGGCGTTCTTCGGGGGCTCCACCGGCGTCATCTACCGCCAGTTCGCGATCACCATCGTCTCGTCCATGATCCTCTCGGTGTTCGTCGCCCTGATCCTCACCCCGGCGCTGTGCGCCACCCTCCTGAAGCCGGTGGCGCAGGGACACCTGGCGTGCGAGAGCGGCTGGTACTGCGGGTTCTTCCGCTGGTTCAACCGGTGGTTCGACCGGGGGACCAAGGGGTATCAGTCCCTCGTCGGCCGCTCCTTTGGCAAGACCGGGCGCTACCTGATCCTCTACGGCGGCATCGTCGCGGCCATGGCCGTGCTCTTCCTTCGGCTGCCCACCGCCTTCCTCCCGGACGAGGACCAGGGCTTCATCGTCTGCCAGATCCAACTGCCCGCCGGTGCCACCGGGGACCGGACCGTCCAGGTGATCGAGCAGCTGGAGCAGCACTTTCTAGGCCGAGAAGCGAAGGCCGTCGAGGCCGTCCTGGCCGTCGCCGGGTTCAGCTTCGCCGGCCGGGGCCAGAACATGGGGCTCGCCTTCATAAAGCTCAAGAACTGGGATCTGCGCAAGTCGCCGGAGCTCAAGGCGCCCGCGGTCGCCGGCCGGGCCATGGCCGCCTTCTCCCGCATCCGGGACGGTCTGGCCTTTGCCTTCGCGCCGCCGGCCGTGATGGAGCTGGGCCAGGCCAACGGCTTCGACTTCCAATTGCAAGACCGGGGGGGTCTGGGACACGACCAGCTGATGGCCGCCCGCAACCAGCTCCTCGGCATGGCCTCGAAGAACCCGACCCTGATCGCCGTGCGCCCCAATGGCCAGGACGATACGCCGCAGTTCAAGCTCGACATCGACGACGTGCGGGCCGGCGCCCTGGGGGTCTCCGTGACGGACGTCAACAGCGTCCTCGCCACGGCCTGGGGGAGCTCCTACGTCAACGACTTCATCCAGAACGGCAGGGTCAAGAGGGTCTACATCCAGGCCGACGCGCCCTACCGAATGCTGCCGGAGGACATCGGCCGGTGGTACGTCCCGAACCGGAGCGGCGAGATGGTCCCCTTCTCCGCCTTCTCCACGGCGCACTGGACGTTCGGCTCACCGCGCCTGGAGCGATACAACGGCATGCCGTCGGCGGAGATCATGGGCCAGGCGGCACCCGGCAGGAGCTCCGGCGAGGCGATGAAGGCGATGGAGGAGATGGCGGCGAAGCTGCCGGCCGGCATCGGCTACGAGTGGACGGGCCTCTCGTACGAGGAAAAGAAGGCCGGCGCCCAGGCACCGGCTCTCTACGCCATTTCGCTCCTCGTGGTGTTTCTCTGCGTGGCGGCGTTGTATGAAAGCTGGACGATCCCCTTCGTGAACTTGCTGATGCTGCCGCTCGGGGTGGTGGGGGCGGTCACGGCGGTCACGTTGCGCACGCTCCCCAACGATGTGTATCTCCACATCGGGCTGCTGACCACCATGGGGCTCTCCACCAAGAACGCCATCCTGATCATTCAGTTCATCAAGGATCAGCTGCACCACGGAGTCGGGCTGGTCGAGGCCACCCTCGCGGCCGTGAAGATCCGGTTGCGCCCCGTCCTCATGACCTCGCTCGCCTTCTTCTTCGGCACCCTGCCCCTGGCTCTCGCCCGAGGGGCCGGTGCCGGAGCGCAGAATGCCGTCGGCACCGCCGTAACCGGCGGGCTGCTCTCGGCCACCTTCATCGATCTGATCTTCATTCCCTTCTTCTTCGTCCTGGTCTCCCGGCTCTTTGCCGTGAAGGAGCCGGCCGCACCGCTGCCCGCTGCGGTCACCGTCCCGGAGGTGCGCCCAACATGAAGAAGTGGACGACCGCCGTTCTGCGCCTCTCCGTGGCGGCCCTGGCTTGCCTGACCGGCTGCACCATGGCCCCCGTCTATGTCCGTCCGGTGGCACCCGTTCCAGCCTCCTGGCCGAGCGGGCCCGCCTACCAGAATCCGGAGGCCGGCGCCCCTGCCGCCGTCGACCTCCCGTGGAAGGAGTTCTTCGTCGACGAAAGACTCCGGAAGCTCCTCGCCCTCGCCCTGGAGAACAATCGAGATCTGGGGATCGCTGCGCTCACCATCGAGCGGTCCCGCGCCCAGTACCAGATCCAGCGGGCCGAGCTCCTCCCGAAGGTGAACGCCACCGGCGGCGCCTCGGCCCAGCGGGTGTCGGCGGACCTCTCGCCCACGGGCGATGCCGTGGTCTCTCACCAGTACACCGTCGGCGCCGGCCTCAGCGCCTACGAGCTCGACCTCTTTGGCCGGGTCCGGAGCCTGAAGGATCGGGCGCTCGAGCGGTTCCTCGCCACGGAGCAGGCGAGGCGCAGCGTCCAGATCAGCCTTCTCTCCGAGATCGCAACCCGGTACCTGACGCTCGGCACAGACCTGGAGCGCCTGAAGCTCGCCCACGAGACGCTGACCGCGCAGGAAACGTCCTACGGTCTGAACAAGAGGCGGTTTGAGCTCGGCGTCTCGTCCGAGCTCGACCTCCGGCAGGCGCAGACGACCGTGGAGACGGCGCGGAGCGACATCGCCCGCTACACCGGCCAGGTCGCCCAGGACAAGAATGCGCTCGAGCTCCTGGTCGGCGCCCGGCTTCCCTCCGAGCTCCTGCCCACGGAGCTCGGGGCCGTGGCCGCAGTGAAGGACTTCTCACCGGGCCTGCCCTCCGAGCTGCTCCAGCGCCGCCCCGACATCCAGGCGGCCGAGCGTCAGCTCAGGGGTGCGAGCGCCAACATCGGGGCCGCCCGCGCCGCCTTCTTCCCCCGCATTACGCTCACGACCTCGCTCGGGCTCGGCAGCAGCGAGCTCTCCGGGCTCTTCGACGGCGGCGCCGGGATGTGGAGCTTCCTGCCGCAGATCACGGTCCCCATCTTCGACTGGGGCACGAATCGGGCGAACCTCAAGGTGGCAGAGGTGGACCGGGAGATCCTGCTCGCGCAGTACGAGAAGGCCATTCAGGGCGCCTTCCGCGAGGTGGCCGACGCGCTGGCCGTTCAGGGAACGGTGGGCGATCAACTCGCGGCGCAGGAGGCGCTCGTCGAGGCCGCCTCTGTTACGTACAAGCTCTCCGACGCACGCTACCGAAACGGCGTCGACAGCTATCTTGCCGTCCTCGACTCCCAGCGGGCTCTGTACGCCGCCCAGCAGAACCTCATCACCGTGCGACTCTCCCGGCTGTCGAACCTCGTCACCCTCTACAAGGTGCTCGGCGGAGGAGCATGACATGGCGCATGAACCGGAACGCATGCCCCCGGATCCCGCCCCACCCGGGTCCCGCCCCCAGCGTCGCCGACGGTCGTGGTTCGCCGCCGGTGCCGCCGGCCTGCTGATCGCCGAAACCATCGTGAAGTCCCGCTCGGGGATCCCCTTCGCCGTCTCGCTCTTGGACGCCCTGGTCCTCGTGGCCCTCTCGGTTCTGGCGGGTACCTACGCCATCCTCGCGCGTGCCGGGCCGGAGGGGAGCGCCGGACGAGGGGAGCACGACCCGGCCGGCGAGTGACCCCGCCCCGGACCCCGAGGGATCGTCCCGGGGACGCGAGGTTCCCCATCGGGACGGGGTGGCGGAGGGCAGCTGCTCTGCTCCCGTTGCGCGGGAGAGGCCCCAACCGTGAAGATTCTCCCGTGCGCCGCCCTCCTCCTTCCGCTTCTGGCCGCCGGCTGCGCGCTCTGGCGGTCGGCCGACGACGTGCGCGACGGCCGCCACGACCGGGGACGAAACGCCCTCTGGCTCCAGCACGGCTGGCTCGGCGACGACGCGGGGTTCGCCCGAAACGGCCGGGCGCGCGACCTCTTCCGAGGCCCCGGCCGGGCGTCGGCGCTGGCCGCCGCGCTTCGGGAGAACCGTATCACCGACGTCTTCCCCCACCTGTGCCCTTCCGACCCGGCCGGTCCCATCGCGGCCGAGGACCGGCTCCAGACCGAGCGGTTCCTCGACGCCTTCGCGGGCTTCCGGGTCCTGCCCTGGGTGGGCGGAGTGAAGGGCCGCCAGGCCTTCCCGGACGACCCCTCGTGGCGGATTGCGTTTGCGCAGTCGGTCGCCGCGCTCCTCACGCGCCACCCGCGGCTCGCCGGCATTCACCTGGACGTGGAGCCCTGCCCCTCCGGCGACGAGGGTCTGCTCGCCCTGCTGGCCGATCTGCGCGCCGCACTCCCGCCCGGCAAGATCCTGTCGGTGGCCGGCCCGCCGCCCCCGGCCTGGCCCGTGTTTCGCGCGGGCCACTGGTCGCCCGGGTACTGGAGGCGCGTGATGCAGGGCTCCGACCAGGTGGCCGTCATGCTTTACGACACCGGGGTCCGGCATCCCTGGCTCTACCGGCGCCTCGTGGCCGCGTGGACGGGTCAGGTGCTCGCCTGGGCCGGCCGTACCCAGGTCCTCCTCGGCGTGCCCGGCTTCGACCAGGGCGCCCCCGGGCGCCACGACCCGGCCGTGGAGAACCTCGCCGAGGCGCTGCCGGCCGTGCACGCGGGTCTGTCCCGCCTTCGGTCCGTGCCGGAGAGCTACCAGGGGCTCGCGATCTACTGCGAGTGGGAGATGGACGAGGAGAAGTGGGGGGTGTGGCGCGAGCGGTTTCGGCGGCCGTGAGCCGTGCGCTTTCGTCCCGGACGGGCGGCGTGGGCGCCGTCGAGGACGGTCGATCCACCGATCCAGGGATTTCGGGCGGGGCAGACCCGCCAACTCGGCCCGAACTCCTGCGCGAAGCCCACGGGCAGACCACCGACATCGTCCCCGCCCGCCGGCGGTGCCCGCCCGGGGCCTGACGGGTGCGAGGAGGTCACGCACCGCGGCGACCGTGACCGCCGAGAGCGATCCACGATCGACGCTCACACCCCGACATGCGAGAGCACGTCCGGCGGAGAGCGGGGCGGCGGCCGCCACCTGGCCCGACGGGCCGCCGCTGGTGCCTCCGCCAATCCTCTCTCGCAAAACACCTTGCAATTTGATGATGCAAGGGCCAAATTTCTCGATATGTACCTTGAGCGCGCCGCAAGCCCCCGGCTATCCACCCTTCTTGCCGCCTTCCCATCCGTCGTGGTCACCGGCGCGCGACAGGTGGGCAAGAGCACGCTTCTCGCCCACCACCTGGAAGGGCAGGCGGACTTCGTCGTGTTCGATCCCGTGGTGGACGTGGAGAACGCTCGCCGCGACCCGGAGCTCTTCCTCGAAAATCACAAGCCCCCCCTCGTGCTGGATGAAATCCAGTACGCCCCCGAGCTCCTGGCCCCGCTCAAGCGGCGCATCGACCGCGACCGGACTCCGGGCCGGTACGTCCTCACCGGATCGCAGCAGTGGGGCGTGCTCCGCTCCGTAGCCGAGAGCCTGGCCGGGCGGGTCGGCTTCCTCGACCTCGAAGGGTTTTCCCTCTTGGAGGCCTCCGGGCGCGGGACGGAGAAGCCGTGGCTTCACGCCTGGCTCGACTCGCCCGAGACGGTGCTGGAGGGAGGAGTGGCTCGCGCACCGGTCCGGTACCCGCTCTTTGAGGCCCTCTGGCGAGGAGGGCTGCCGGAGGCCCAGTTCCTGCCGCTGGAGGTGATTCCCGACTTCCACATGGCCTACCAGCGCACGTACGTGGAACGGGATGCGAGGCTCCTGGCCGACGTGGGCGACTGGCAGCAGTTCGGGCGCTTCATGCGGCTCGCCGCGGCGCTCACCGCCCAGGAGATGAACCACTCGCAGATCGGTCGCGAGATCGGCGTGTCGCCCCAAACCGCCCGCCGGTGGCTCGCAGTGCTCACGGCCACCTTCCAGTGGTTCGAGGTGTCGGCGTACTCCGGGAACACGGTCAAGCGAGTGAGCGGGCGGCCCAAGGGGTACGTGGCCGACACGGGGCTCGCGTGCTGGGCCCTCGCCCTGTCGACACCCAACGCCCTGGCGAGCCACCCCGCGTGGGGTGCCCTGTTCGAGACGGCCGTCTTCGCCGAGATCCGAAAGGCCCTCTCGATTCTCTCGCCGCGGCCCGCGGTCTACCACTGGCGCTCGGTCGGCGGCGCCGAGGTGGACCTCTTGCTCGAGAGGGACGGCATCCTCTACCCCCTCGAGGTCAAGGCTGTGAGCCGCCCGAGCCGCAGAGATACGTCGGGGATCACGGCGCTGCGCAAGACCTACCCGGATCGCCGCATCGCCAGGGGCCTGGTGATCGCGCCGTGCGAGGCGCTGATCCCCCTCTCGGAGACGGACTGGGCGATGCCGTGGGACGCAATGCTGCGCGGCAACGCGCGCGAGCCTGCCGCCCTGACCTGACCCCGGGGCGTTCGGCAGAAGCGTGGCATCGACCGGGGGCGGCCCGACGCACCTTCCGTCTCGACACGCGACGGAAGGCAGACCCTTTGGCGGAGGGATCGGCGAAGCGGCCTTCTTGTGTCCGGCGTCAGGCCGCTTCGGCAAATCGACGCCCCGATGGATACCCCAGGGAGCAGCGAAAAGGTGCAAGAAGCAAGGATCTCCCGGTCAGTGCCCGACTCCTTCCGGAGGCGCCCCGGGCGCGTGCAGGACAGGCCATCGGCGGTCCTGACGGCGGTGAAGGCGGTTGACCCGCGGGGAGTCCTGGAGTAGAAGAGCCCAAAACCCTGGGGAAGGGGGGAGAGATGGGCAACCGTTTCCTGCCTGCAAGACCGTGTGGCCGCCTCCGGCGCGAAAGCGCTGGGGCGGCCACGTTTCGTTGGTGAGCCCGTCTCCGCCCGGAAGGGCGCTGCGAGAAGGAGGAGCCCGATGCCCGTCTACCTGTGCCGGTGGCCCAACGGCGACGTGTCGCTCGTGGAGGCGGGCGATACGGACGAAGCGGCGATCCTGCTCGACGAGTTCGGCAACGCCGACGAGGCCGAGTTTCACCACCTCGTCGACCTGCTCGTCAATTTCACCCTGGACGACGAGGGCTCGCTTCGGGTCGAACAGTGGGGTGAGCTCACGCGCCGGGAGATTTACGAGGTGGCCTACCCCCGCCTCGAGGCCGCACTGTCCAAGGAGTTCTCCAAGGGGTGGGAGCCGAACGTCCGGCCGATTCCGAAGCGGATCCGCGCCGCGGTGGACCACGAGAGAGAGCGCGGGCTCGAGGGGTTCGACGAGGACGAGACGCCGCAGGCGCGCACCGAGCTCGGGAAGGACGTGCAGAAGAGCCTCGGGGCCCCCGCGGCGTTGATCGATGCCCTCACGGAGCATGTCGGGGAGCAGATCCTGAAGAAGGCGAAACGGAAGGGGCCGAAGCACTGACATGCAAGCGCGTGGAAGGGGCCTGTTGGGCCCCACCGGATGGATCGAGCGCCGGCCGGAGTTACTTCCGGCCGGGCGAGGGAGCGGTGG
>JACRMM010000019.1 GCA_016214985.1 Deltaproteobacteria bacterium
GAGGGGGAGCTGCGGCGGGTGGTCGGGACGCTCTTCGTGCCGCGGTGGTTCGAGCGCCAGGAGCGCGACCGGCTGACGGTGAGCGAGTGGCTGGTGAAGCCGGGGGAGGCGGTGACGAAGGGGCAGACGCTCGCAGTGGTGGCCACGCGGCAAAGCGAGTGGACCGTGACGGCGCCGGCGAAGGGGGTCTTCGTGCGGGAGGTCAAGCACGAGGGTGACCGGGCGGAGCTCGGGGAGACGATCGGCTACGTGGAGATCGACCCGGAGGTCTGGAAGGCGCAGTACGGGAAGTGAAGAGCGTTCCGAGTGCTACGTGAAACCCGGCACGTGGAACCTAGAACCTGGAACCTGAAAAGAGGTGACACCATGAAGAAGGGCCCGTACCTGAAACCCAAGGTCGTCGGGACGTCGAGCGTTCACCCCTGCTGAGGGGAGGGCGACCGCGACCATTGAGAGGGCCGGCGAAAGCCGGCCCTTCGTCTTGGTACGGCGGCCGGGTTCTCGGAAACGGAGCGTAACCGCGGGGCCGGCCGCCCGTACTGGGATCGTGCGCAGTGCGTCGGCGAGGGAGCGGGCAGCGATGGTGAGACGAGGACATCGGGGGCGGCGGGCGGGGAAGCTCTGCCTGCTCGGTGCCGTGCTGATGCTGGGGATGTGTGTGGCCGGCGTGGGCCGGGGCGAGGTTCGGTCGTCGGCCGGTGACCGGCTGACGGCCACGGCCGGCACGGGCGAGGTCGTCGTGACGTGGAACCGCCCCGCGGCGCGGGACGTGCTCCACTTCCTCGTGTACCGAGGGGACGGCCGCGACCCGGACCTCGGGGGCGAGCCGTTCGAGATGGTCAAGGGCGTGCGCTTCGTCGACACGAAGGTCCTGCCCGGAATCGAGTATCGCTACGCGGTGATTCCGGTGGAGCGAAGTGGAGCGAGGGCGCCGGCCACTGTTGTGACGAGCGCTCGGGTGGCGTCCCCGGTGGGCCCCCGGATCACGGCCGTGTCGGCGGAACCCTCCGAGCGAGCTCTTCGGCCCGGCGACCGGGTTACGATCACGATCACGGGAGCGAGCGGATGCCGGGCCACCGCCGACCTGGGCAGCCTGGTCGTCGGACTGCCCTTGAAGGAGACGGGACGAACCGGACGCTACGTCGGCGTGTACTCGGTCCGCGCGAAAGACCTGGGTGCCCGGTCCCTCTCTCACCGACTGGTCGCGCGCCTGAGCGACGCCAACGGCTCTTCGGAGCTCGGAGGTCCGGAGCTCCGGACCCTGGCGCGGAGCGAGACGCGCGACGGGACTCCCCCGGTGGTCGCCCGGGCGAGCCACGACGCCTGGAAGGTCGCCGGCTTCAGCGGGAGACTGGTCGCCGGAGACGTGCTGACGGTGACGGCCGAAGGGGAGCCGCGGGCCACCGCGCGCTTCGAGGTCGTGGGCGTCACCGGTCCTCTCCCGATGCAGGAGCCCCGGCCCGGGACCTTCGCGGGGTCCTACACGGTCCGCTGGGGCGACGGCGGCCGCGAGGCCCGCGTCCTGGTGCGCCTCTCCGACGACAGTGGAAACGAAACCGTGGTCCAGGCCGGGCGCCCCGTGGCGCTCGACACACGGGTGCGCCTGACGGTGAGCGCCCGCGAGCCTACCCTCCCAGCCGACGGGCGGTCCGAGACCCGCGTCGTGGCCCACGCCGCCAATGCCAACGGCGACGAGGTCTCGGGCCACGAGATCGAGCTGTCCCTGGCGCCTCGGGGCGAGCTTGCGAGCTCCGACCGGGAATCGGTCGGGAGACCCGAGCAGGGCGAGCTGTCCATGCGGTGGGGCGGAGTGACCGATGCCTTCGGCGATGCGGTCGGCCGGTTCACGGCGGGTCGGGTCCCGGGTGACTTCCTGGTCCTGGCCAAGGACCTGACGACCGGCGACGTGGGGATCGGCTGGGTGGCGACCGGCGAGCGCGCGGAAGCGGCGGCGCGGGCGGCGCGGGTGAGCCGCCGGGCACCGTCCCTTTCCCGGGCCGCGGTCCCGGCGTCCGAGGTCGCAACGCCCCCCGGACCGGGGGAGGTCCAGAGCGCCCTGGGCACCTTCTTCGTGCCGCGACTCTACGAGCGCCAGGAGAGGGACCGGGTGCGGATCTCGCAGTGGCTCGCCGAGCCCGGGGCAACGGTGGAGAAAGGGCAGGCGCTCGTGGCCCTGGAGACACCGCGCGGAACCTTCAAAATCGCGGCGCCCGCCCGAGGGGTTCTCCAGCGACGCGCCCGGGCAGAGCGCGATCGGGTGGAACTCGGCGAGGTGCTCGGCCGCGTCGAGATCGACCCGGAGGCCTGGAAGACCGACTTCGCGAAGTAGCGCCGGGGGGGGTGCCGCGAGGCGGTCCCCGATCCGACGTCCGGACCGCCCCCCCCATTGAAACGCCGGTCGCCGGCCTGTTATAAGTTGCCCATGGCCTTCGGTCACCCCGACGAATGAAACGGGAGCGGTCGGATGCCCCAGGGCGGAACGGGGCACGGTCTTGGCAGGTTGCTTGCGACGGCGCAGCGGCGATGGCCCCTTCGTTCGGCCGAGAGATGCCCCAGACGCCCAGGGATCGTCCCGTGCAGCGTCGGGGCGTCCGGCCGCTCTTGGAGCACGGGAGTTTCGTTATAGCGAGGTGTCGGTTGCGCCGGCGCGTCGCCCGTGCGACCGGTCCCCCTCCACGAGCCGGAAGGCACGGACATTCCTTTGAAAACGCTCCTCGCCGCCCTTCTCCCCCTGCTCCTGCTTTCCCCTCCGTCGTTCGCCGGCGCGCCCACGATCCTCTCGGGAAATACCGTCTGGAGAGGGGCGGTCGAGGTGTCGGGGGAGACCGTCGTGGCGGCCGGCGCGACGCTGCTCGTGCTCCCGGGCGCGAAGATTCGCTTCGCCGGGGCCGGAGCCGACGGTGCTCTCGGGGCTCGCCTCGTCGTCCACGGTGCGCTGGTGGCCCAGGGCACCGCGGAGGAGCCGATCCTGTTCACCTCTTCGTCCGCGGCCCCGCACGCGGGTGACTGGGGTGGAGTCTCCTTCGACGGCTCCGATGGCCGGGTCAGCCGCCTGAGTCATTGTCAGGTGGAGTACGCGTCGACCGCCGTGACCGGTCGGGAAGCGGCGGTAGCCCTCGAGGAGTGCTCGCTGACGCGGAGCGGCATCGGGTTTGCCAGCGTGCAGGGGATGACCGGGGAGGTGATCACGTGCGAGGTCCGGGACAACGACGTCGGCCTGGTGTTCGACCAGAGTGCCGGGGTCACGGTGGAGGGGTGCCGGATCGAGGGAAACGCGCGGGCCGGGATCTCCTGCACGAACCGCAGCTCGCCGCGGATCGCCGACTGCCTCATCGCGGGCAACGGGAAGGACGGCGTCGCCTGCGTGCAGGGCTCGTCTCCCAGGATCGAGTACAGTGAGATCTCCGGCCACGAGCGGGGAGTGTACGCGGAGGGGGCCTCTCGCCCGACGCTGGTGCGCAACACGATCCGCGGCAACGCAACCGGCATCTGGGCCGAGGGGCTCGCCGCTCCCACGGTCGACGGCAACGCGGTCTCGGGCAACCGGGTCGGAATCTACTGCGCCGGCGCCGCGTACCCGCAGATCCTCGGCAACGACCTCTCCGGCAACGAAACGTTCGGACTGGTGGCCGGCGACCCTCCGTCCACCGGGATCGGGGCGCTCCCGGGGTCTCCGGAGCAGGGTCAGCCGCCGTCCGGACCTGGCGCGGGACTCGGTCCGGGCCGGATCGACGCTCGGGGAAACTGGTGGGGTGCCGAGGTCGTGGCCCAGATGAAGGCGGTGGGTCCGGAGGGAAACGTCCGGGTGATCGAGGATGCCCGCGACAAGCCCGAGGCGGGGTACACGGTGGTCTTCGCTCCGTGGCAGGAGACGCCGCCTCCACCGGCCGGACGCCGGAACGAGGCTTCCTCCGGGGTGAAAGGGAAAGTGTTCCTGGACGGGAAGCCGGTGGCCGGCGCTCGCGTGCACGCGTACGGGGACGCCCGTGCGAACTTCATGGGCGAGGGGGTCGCCTACTCGTCGCCCACCGGGGCCGACGGGGTCTTCTCCCTTCGGCTTCCACCGGGCCGCTACTTTCTCGTGGGAAAGCGCTCCGGGGCGCCCTTCCCTGGGGAAGAACCGGGCGCCGGAGAGCTCTTCGGCTTCTTCGGGGGGAACCCGGTGACCGTGTCGCCGGCGACGCTCACCGGCGCCTACGTCCAGCTCGTGCGCCGCATTCCCCCCAAGGTTCTCGCCGGGAACGGTCGATCGGCGGTGCTGGAGGGCGTGGCGGTGGGGCCCGACGGCCCACAGCCGGATGTCTGGCTCTCCCTCTACGCCGACGCCGCGACCGATTTTCACGGGCCGGCCCTCTCGGGAGCGGACGGATCGGTGCCAGGCGGCACCGGCGCGGACGGGACGTTTTCGGTGGAGGTGCCGCTGGGGACCTATTACGTCCTGGCAACCAGGCGCCAGGACGGGGGCCGCATGGGACCGCTGCTCGCCGGGGACCGGTACGCGTACTTCGACGGGAATCCGGTCGCGGTGGCCCCGGGGCAGCGTGTCGCCGTGACGCTCCAACTCGTGGAGAAGCTGCGGGAGAACGATGCGGGCCGGAGCGGGTCGAGCGGGGCGGCGGGCATTCGCGGCGTCCTGAGGGACCCCGAGGGGAAGCCGGTTTCCGGGGTCTTCGCCTTTGCCACGACCGACCCGAACGTGATCGGGCGGATGCCCCCCTTCCGGTCCCAGCGCTCGGGGGCCGACGGGGCCTACTTCATCGATCTGCCCGCAGGCGGAACCTACTACGTCGGTGCCCGCAGCGGCTACGGGGGCCCCCCGCGGCCGGGGGAGTGGCAGGGGATGTACGGTGACCGCCAACCGGTGACCGTCGACGTGGGACGGGTGGTCGAGGGCATCGATATCACGGTCCGGCCCGCACAATAGGTGCCGCAGTTCCCTCACGGGATCCCCTGCGCGGTCCGTGGTTTCGCGACGAGCACGGCCGGCCCCGTCTGACCCTCCAGCGGCCGAAAGCGTCCGCTCGCTTCGAGGGCCGTCTGAAGGGGCGCGTCGGGAATCTCGATCCCCGGGCCGACCGAAGGCAGGGGAATCCCCAGGAACCGCTGCATGGGCGGTTCGAAGCGGACCCACGCGATCCACAGGTCACCGACTCCCTGGACTTCGGCGCCGGACCGCCACAGCCGGGCGACCCACCGACCGGCGCCCGCTGAGTGGACTAGGGCGAGCTCCTGGGGATGGGAGTTCCAGAAGAAGGGGTAGGGCGGAGCGAGGGGGTCCGGCTCCCCCCGGAAGGCGCGGAGCAGGCGCAGGAGGATGGCCCCCCCGGCACGCAGGGGCTCCGGCTCGCGCCACGCGCCGGCTTCCGCGGCGGCGAGCACGGCTCCTTCGGAACCCGCGAGCGCGAGGTGCGGGGTGCCCTTCGGCTCGCCGAGCAGCGTCTCGATGGGGTGCTTGGCCAGGGCCAGGACCTCCCCGCTCACAGCCTCCAGCGGGAGCAGCCGTCCCGGGCTGGTCTCCGGGGCGCGGGAGAGGTCGACCGGCAGCCGGCGGGTGGCGACGACGCTCCAGGCGGTCAGGAGCGCGCCGGCGACCGCCACCACCGCGAGCCATTGCCGGCGGCGGGCCGGGGCGAGGGCGCCGGACGCGAAACGGCGGTGGGCCTCGGCCGCGGTCACGAGGGCTGTCAGCCAGATCCCCCCCAGCGCGTAGCCGCCCAGCACGTCGCTCAGCCAGTGTGCCCCCAGGTAGATCCGGCTCAGCCCCACGGCCAGCACGAGGACGCCGCTCGCGGCGTAGAGCCGTCCCCGCGCCGGGGCGGAGGCGACGTCGCGGCCCGCCAGGTAGGCGAGCATGCCGTACAGAGCGAGCGAAGAGAAGGAGTGGTTGCTGGGGAACGCGCCGCCGACTTCGGCGACCAGCGGCAGCAAGGGTGCCGGGCGGGGCCTCCCGAGGCTCTGCTTGAGGACCCAGACCAGAGCTTCTCCGGTGCCGAAGCCCACGGCGAGGAGCAGTGACTCGAACCGCCGACCCACGGCGGCCAGCGCGCCGGCGGCGACCGCCGCGGCGGAGGCGAGGACGGGGCCGCTCGCGAGGTAGGTCAGCCCGAGGAACAAGCGATCGCCCGCCGGGCTTCGCAGTGCCTGGAAGAGGTGGAAGACCCGCTGGTCCACCTGGACCAGCGGGTCGCGGAACAGCAGGTCCTCGACCACGCCGAAGAAGAGCCACGCGAAGCCCGTGCACGCCAGTGCGCCGACGGACAGCAGCAGGCCGGTGGCGTGATCCGGTGAGAGGCGGCGGCGCACCCAGGGGGCGAGGGGCGGGGCGTCGGAGCCGAGGGCGGCACGGCGCGCTTGGCTCGACTCGAGGAAGGCAAGGGCGGGCCGCGTGGCCGAGGGGAGCAGCCGGAGCCCCAGCTCCAGAGTGCCCACGGCGACGCGAAGCGCCAGGTACAGCAGGGCGACGACGAGGGCGACGAAGACGCTGCCGCGGCCCAGGCGCATCTCGACCACCGACCAACCCCCGGAGAGCAGCGCCCCGGCGGCCGTGAGCCCGTATCCCCAGGCGACGCCGCCGAGGACCGAGGCGATCCAGAAGGGACGGGGCGGCAGCCCGCCCGCGCCGGCGGCGAACGCGACGAAGGCGCGGACCGGTCCGAAGAAGTGACCCCAGAAGATGCCCCAGGCCCCGTAGCGCTCCAGCAGGTGGCGGGCACGGTCCAGGGCACCTCGCGACCGTGCTCCCCAGCGGGCTGCGCGGCGTCCCCCGAGACGCCCGACGTGGTAGCTCAGCCCGAACCCGACGACGGCCCCGAGGCTCGCGCCCGCCCCGATCCAGGCAAGGCTGCCCTGGCCGCGGGCCGCCAGCACCGATGCTCCCAGCAGGACCCCGACTCCCGGGACGAGCAGGCCGACGAAAGCCGTGGACTCGCCCAGGGCCGCGACCAGGACGAGGCCGTAGAGGGCGAGCTCCTGCACGGTACCGACCCCTCCCTTCGTCTGGCGGGCACGACGGTCAACCCGCGATGCGCGGTTCGTTCCGGAGATCGCGTTGGTACGCCGGGCTCAGACGATCCAGAGCCCCTTGGTGAAGCGGGGGTCCGGCGCCTCGTCCGGAGCCAGGTGACCGAACTCCTCTTCCAGCAGGGCCAGGGCCTCGACGACGAACTCGCGCAGGTACGTCTCGTCGCGGCTCGACACCGGGGCAACCTGCTTGGACCAGTCCACCGCGGCCTCGGCCAACTCGGGCCGGGCCCGCCGGGGCGGAGTGTCCGCCCTCCAGATCTTGGCGAGCCCCTGGCGCGCGGCGTGGCGCTCGACCGGCGCGAAACGGAACTCCCGGTCCAGGGCCGCGTTGAGCAGGGCGGTCAGGAAGACGGTGCGGCCCTTGAGGCTGTCTGCGTCGAGGCGTACGGCAGCCTCCTGGAGGTCGGCGAGCCGGAAGTCGATGACGGAAAGCAGGAATCGGCCCAGGAAGTCGGCCTTCTCCACCGACTGGTCGGCCTTCCGTACCTCGGACAAGGTGCGAAAGTCGCGCGTCGATGGCCCCTCCTGCTCGCCTGCGTACCAGAGGGGATGGCGGTGCAGGAGGGCGTCGACGAGCTCCGGCAGCGGCGAGTCCAGGAAGAGCAGACGTTCCATCTTTCCCTGAGGCCACCCCTTGTCGAGGAAGCGCCGGGCGTGGTGCTGAGCCTCGCGCACCCGTGTCCAACCGGCCCGGAAGAGGTGCTCGAGCCAGTGCTCCGAGAGGGCGTGGGCCGCGGCTTCGTCGTCGAGCCCGCACAGGGTCTCGAGCCCGATCGAGACGTACCCCGCGACCTTGGCCAGGGCCCGCTGAAAGGAGGCGAGCTGGCCGACGTCGAGGCCGTCGGCCACCAGCACCTTGTTGGTGAGGCAGGCGAGCTCCCCGCGGAAGGCATCGCTCGCGGCAGCATCTCCCCGACGGCGCAGGGCCCGGGTCAGGAGGTCCGGCGCCACTCCGGCCGCCGTGATGGGGTAGTGGGGCGCGGCCATCGGCTCCTCGCCCGGGACGGGGTCGGGCGAAGTCAACGCGTTGCGGCGCGGCGCGGCCTGCAGACCCTCGTCCGTGAGACGGGCGTACACGTGGTACGCCTCCTCCCAGGAGGGGAAGCCCCGGCCGGCGAGCCGCCGCTCCTTGTCCTCGTGACACTGCTCCTCGAACTCCGAGTCGACCTCGTGGTGAAGCGACTCCATGAGCTGGTGGTAGCGCGCCGGCTCGGCCGACCGCAGGGACAGAAGGAGCGCCTGCACGACCGTCTCGAGCTCCTCGGAGGTCCGGACGTAGTACACGCCGTCCACGGTCAGGGGTGCCCGCCCCGGAGTGTCCTGAAAGGGGTCCGTCTCCTCGTCTTGGACCTGAACCTTGACCTGGGAGCCGAGGAGAAGGCTCCAGGTCGTGACGTCCAGATGTCGGATCCAGCGTGTGAGCGCCTCGTCGCCGCACTCCGTGGTCCGCCGGAGCCAGGCGGCGACGCGATCGGTTCGAAGGCGATCCCGGCGCCACAGCTCGAGGTCGAGGAGGAACTGGAGCTGCTCGGAGCGTGCCCCGGCGAGCAGGGCCGGCACGTTCTCCTCGTTGGTCTCCTTGAGCGTGAAGTAGAGCTCCTCCGGAGGCATACGGGCCACGAGGGCCTCCAGGTTGCCGCTCTCGAGGAGCCTGTCCACCCGCTCCTCCCCGCGCAGGGAGAGAACCTCGTCCAGCTCCCGGGCGATGGAGAGGAAGGGAGCCGTGGGACGGGAGAGCGTCGGGTCGGTCGCCATGAGCGGAACTCCGGGGCAAGAGGGTGCTTTGATTCTCAACCGCCTTGAAGGGTACCACGCCTGGGCCTGCTCCTTCCAGGGACGCGGAGCCGCTTCGGCGGCGGAAGGTCCCGGGCCGGCGTTGACTTTCGACGGGGGGCGCCCTAGAGTACGGCACTCGCCAACCACGGCGCTCGGGCTCGCGCGGTGCGGAATCGGGCGCCTCTATGTTTGAGGAGAGCGGCGCCATGAAGATTGAAGACCGGCAGTTTGTGTCGATCGACTATAAGTTGACCCTGGACTCCGGAGAGGTCGTGGACCGGTCGGAGGCGGGCGATCCGCTGGGGTTCGTCTTTGGGGCCGGGCAGATCATCCGGGGGTTGGAGAAGGGTCTGCTGGGCATGGAGGCGGGGCAGACGGCCAAGATCACCGTGGAGCCGGGGGAGGGCTACGGTGAGCCTCAGCCCAACATGCTTCGCGAGATCCCCCGGGAGAACTTTCCCGCCGATCTGAACCTTGAGCCCGGCATGAGCTTCACGGCGCGCGGGCCCCACGGTCCTGTCGCGTTTCGCGTTAAGTCGTCGGACGCGGAGGTCGTCCTGGCCGACTTCAACCACCCGCTGGCCGGGCAGACGCTCCACTTCGAGGTCACGGTCGCCGAGGTGCGCGAACCGCGCGCGGAGGAACTGGCGTCCCTGATGCAGCCTTCGTCCTGTGGGGGCGACGAGTGTTCCTCCGATGGGTGTTCCAGTTGCGGGTGCAGCTGCGGGGGGTAGAGGCCGGACCTCCCCCGGGGCCTTCACCCCGGGGGGAGTGCCGATCTCAGACGAAGCAGCCCTCGCGCAACGACCCGACCCGGGCGATCACGTGGTCGACATCGCGGTAGAGGACCTCGCAGTCGGTGTCGAAGCCGCGGGGTCGGTCGCAGTACCCTTCCCGGCCCGCGATCCGCTGGAGGTTCTCCACCACGGCCGTCAGGTCGCGTCCGCACCTCGCCGTCTCCCGGAAGAACTCACGGTCCAGGGGCTCCAGGGCGCCTGCGAGCGCCGCGAACCGCTCCTGAAACTGCTTTTCTTTCGAGGCCGCCGCGAGTTTTCGAAAGTGCTGGCTGAAGTCTCCGGCCTCCCAATCTTGCATCCTCCGGTTCGTCATGGTTCCGCTCCCTTCCGGTCTGGTGCCCAATCCGGACGTAGACCCGCCGTAGTGTCCCAAACCTAACCACTGTTGCACGGGGCGGCATGCCGTGAGCGGGGAGAACCGGCGATGCGCGGCAGGCGGAGCGTCGGACGCGGCCGTCTGGCGTCGCGGGGGGTCATGCGTGTCGCACAGCGAGCCGAAAAGAAGAGTAGGAGCCCGCGCAGGGCGGGTCCTCCGGGGACGTGGTGCCAACGGCACGGAGAGGTGGTGATGGGCGGTTGGTCGCGGGCGGCGATTCGCCGGGGAGCCATGGTCCTTCTCGTGCTCGGCCTGAGCGGGCTTGGCCTGGGGTGCGGGAGCCAGCTTTCCGAGGAGGACCGGCTCCTGGCCCGAGCCGCCGTGGAGCGGGCCGTGCGCAGCGCGACCTACGAGCAGTTCCTGAC
Organism: Deltaproteobacteria bacterium; assembly: GCA_016214985.1. Taxonomy (GTDB): domain Bacteria; phylum Desulfobacterota; class Deferrisomatia; order Deferrisomatales; family JACRMM01; genus JACRMM01. The sequence continues at coordinate 10,338 of JACRMM010000019.1, forward strand.
CTCCTTCCCGGCGGAGGACCAGGCGAGGATGAGGGAGTCTCCGGTGTGGATCCGGTGGTGGCAGGAGAAGTTCGAGAAGCAGAGGGGGGCCTGGACCGTGGCCTCGGTCAAGGGCCGCGCGGACGGCTCCGTCGAGGTGACGACCGATCACCGTCGCCGTCCCACGAGCCACCAGTTCTATCGGCTCGTCAAAGACGGGCCGGCCTGGAAGATCCTGGACATCGAATCCCAGTGGTAGGGCCCGGGAGGGCCTCTCAGGGGCCGGCCCGGCGAAAGACGATCCTCCCGTCGGGCGCGAGCCGGCCCAGGAGGGTGCCTCCGGCGACCGGGGAACGGACCTCGACGTTGCGCTCTGCGACGACGGGCGCGAGAACCGGGGGGGGCAGTTCTTCTGCGGAGAATCGCGGTTGCGAAGTCGGCAGGGCCCGGGCGGCGGGTTGCGTGACCCGAGGGGGCTGCCGCGACGGCCGTCTTGAGGAAGACGTCCTCGGGGCGGTGGTCGGCAGGGCCGACGGGGCCGGTTCTCGGGCGCCCGGCCGGGCCGGCCGAGGTGGACTGCTGCGGAGCCATTCCCCGCGGCCGGCGCGGGCGCGACGGAGGCGTTCGAGCGCGGGGCCGGCGGAGTTCTTCCGGACCGAAAAGAGCCGCGGATCCAGGCTGACGCCGCCGGTGTGTTGGGTGACGGTGTAGGTTCGCGAACCGGCCCCGCCCCTCGACCGGGCGTGATACTTCTCCATGATCCCCTGGAGCTCTCGCCTCAGGCGCCGCTCCTCGGGGCCGGGGTCGTCGCCCTCCCTCTCCGCTCGGGCTCTCCGGCCGGCCAGCGCCGAGAGCTCTTCCTGAAGGCGCCGCGCCCGCGCGGCATCCGTCTCGGCCTCCCGGTCCGCGGTCGCACCCTGGTCCGGCCGGGAGACCGTGAAGCGCAGGAAGGCGCGCAGGTCTGCCTCGGTGCGCAGCAGGTCCCTCACCTTCGCACCCCGATCCCTCTCGAAGAGCTCCCGGGCACGCTCCTCGCGATGCCGCGGGTCCAGCGGGCCGGCCCCGCCCCCGCGCTCGAGGAACGCCGCGAGCCCGGCCGCGTCTTCGAACACCTGTTCCACGGTTTCGTCCAGCTCGGGGCTCAAGAAGCGCACCCGCGTGTCGCGCCGGACGGTGTCGGCGTCGACGGCCCCGGACGCCGGCACGACGAGAGACTCGGCGCTGAGGAGCCGGGGGAGGTGCCGCGGCGTGGCCACGGCCGGCAGCTCGACGGCGAGCAGGCCGTCGAGATCGAGCCATGCCCGGTCCGCAGTGCGAAGCCACGAGCAGACGGCCATGAGCCTCGCCACCACCGCGAGCTCTCGGATCTCGGGGAAGGCCTCGGCGTAGAGCCCGTAGTTGCGGTTGATGTCTCGAAGGTTGTCTCGGACCTCCGCAGGCAGCGCCGCCTTCGCGCCGCCTCTTCCGCTCGGATAGCCCTCCCCGAGCCGCTCCGCGTCGGCCGTGAACCGCGGGCGGGTCACGACGGCCAGCCGGCGGCTCGCGTCCGCCTCCACGCCGCAGGAGCCGGGGTAGAACCAGTACCGGGTGCTGATCCACACCTCAGGCGCCGAAAGCCGGGCGCCCAGAAACGTCCGCTCCGAGTTGGTCAGGAACGAGGGGATGACCTTCCTCGTGGCCGCCCGCACGTCAGTGCCCCGGTCCGGGTCGAGCCCGCTGCACACGGTCTTGAAGCGCTTGTCCGCGGCCAGGGCGACTGCACCGACGCGCGTGTCCTCCAGGAGACCGCCGAAGTTCACCGCGGACGACGCGGGGTGCCGCTCGGGATCGAGGCTCACAAACGCCTCGTTGTCGCCCGCGTGGAACGCGGCCCGGTAGGCCGCGACGAAGTCAGCCAGGGTCTGCGGCTGCCCGCCCAGCGTCTGAGGGGCGCCGCGACTCGCGTAGAGCACGAGCCCTTCCGTCGGGTCCACCTCGGCGCCCTCCAGGGGTCTTCCCTGCCGGAAGAACTGCTCCAGAGCCGCCAGGTTCACGGGAACCCCTTCGGCAGGAAACCGGCTGGAGCGAAGCCGGTAGGGCTTCGGGTCGAGGAGAAGCTCCGAGGCCGAGTACTCGTTTCGGTAGGCGAACACGTCCACGGTCAGGGAGCCCCCCGCGGTCGGGAGCAGCCGGGCGAGCGGGTGGCGAAGCACGGAGTAGTGCTCCCGGTACGCTCTCCGAGGATCGCTGCCGGGGACGAAGACCCGGGCTCGACCCTTCCCGTCCGACGTTACGAGCAGTCGCCCGGCTCGAAGAATCGCGACCCACGCCGGCTGGGCGGCGCCGGCGGGGTAGGGGTCGGTGACGCTCGCCTGGGGCGACGCATCGGGGCCGTAGAGGAGGGAGAGGGCGTGGGGGAGCAGGAACGAGTACCGGTCGACGAAGGGCTGCACCGCGGCCCGGCGATCCGGCCGGCGCACGGCGTCGACGAGCCGCTCTCCGGTGCGGACGGTGGTGTCCGGGTCGAGGAGGTCGGCGTAGGAGATGCGGACCCAGCGCGGGGCGGTGGCCGGGGAGGAGACGGCGCGGGCGCCGGCCCCCAGGAAGATCAGCGCGGGGAGAAGCAGCAGGAGCGGGCGGCGCGCCCGTGCGCAGAGCCTGCGGGGCCGATCCCTCAGGACACCACCCCCGAAGCCTGCGTGCGGCCGTCGATCCGGTCGCCGGGTCCCGCAATCGCTGGGTGTCTGCATCGGCCTCGTCTCGATGTCGTCGGTGCGGTGCCCGGGCCGAAGACGAGTGCGGCCCCGACGCCAGACGTCGGGGCCGCAGCCGTCGGTTCATTCGGGGTTCAGCTCACGGGTGGTTGGCGGGTTTGGCAGGGGCCTTGGATTCCTCGCTCGAAGGCTTCGGCGGGGCCGGCTCCTTGATCTCGAGCAGCTCCACCTCGAAGATCAGGGTCGAGTTGGGTCCGATGTCTCGTCCGGCGCCCCGCTCCCCGTACGCGAGGTTCGAGGGGATGAAGAGCTGCCACTTGGACCCTGTCGGCATGAGCTGCAGCGCTTCGGTCCAGCCCGGAATGACCCCCTTCACCTTGAACGTCGCGGGCTGCTTGCGGCGGTAGGAGCTATCGAACTCGGTGCCGTCGATCAGCGTGCCCCGGTAGTTGCACTCGACCGTGTCGTCGGGCGTGGGCTTCTTGCCCTCGCCCGCCTTCAGGATCTTGTACTGGAGCCCGCTCGCGAGGACGACGACCCCTTCCTTCGACTTGTTGGCCTCGAGAAATGCATCGCCCTCCTGCTTGTTCTTCTCGGCCAGCTTCTTCATCGCCTCCTGCTGCTTGGCGCGCAGCTCGGTTTGGAGGGCCGTGAGGGTGGTCCTCACCTCGTCGGGCGTCATCAAGGTCTTGCCGCCGGCCAGGGCGTCCTTGAGACCCCGGGCCAGGAGGTCGGGGTCCACCTCCACCTGCTGCCGGCCGAGGTTCGTTCCCAGATCCATGCCGAGCCCGTAGCTTACCTTGTCCTTCTGCGTCGTGAGTGCCGGGGCATCCTCGGCGACCGCCGGGGCGGCGACGCAACAGATCCCCAGGACGATCAACCAGCGAACCTTCATACGTGCTCCTTTCTCGATGCTCGATGTTCCCCTCCACCGGCGCGGATGATACCAGAACCCTCGGCCGCGCGTCATGCCCCTGTGTGAGACCCTGCGCGCGATCCGGAGCGACCGCCTGCCGGGGGGGGCGCCGGCCGTGACCGTGGCGCTGGGAGCGCCTCTCTGGTACGCTCTGCGGGCGGAGTGCCGGGGGGGGGGAAGACGTGGGAGCGGAAGCGCTCCCGGAGAGGGCCGCCCGTGCTCGAAGGGATCCCCGAGTTCCCGTCCTTCTGCGAGGTGACGCTGGATCTGGCGCCGGCCCTGGCCCCCTTTCTGCGCTCCCTGTCCCCGGAAGTGTCGGAGTTCACGTTCACGAACCTGTATCTCTTCCGCGCGGCCCACGCCTATCGCGTGAGCCGCCGGGCGGGGCTCCTCCTGGTTACCGCCCGGGGTTACGACGGAACGCCCTACGCGTTTCCCCCTCTGGGGTCGGGCGACGTCGAGGAGGCGGCGCTGCGCCTCTGTGAACACCTCGTCGGCCAGGGCGCCGCCCCGCTCCTCTCGCCGGTGCCGTCGGCCCTGGCTCGATCGGTGTTCGGGGGGCCCCGCTGGGTCGTCACGCCGGATCGGGACCAGGCCGACTACGTGTATCGCCGCGACGATCTCGCCGAGCTCCCCGGGAAGGCCTACCACAAGAGGAAGAACCGGCTGGCCAAGCTCCTGAGGGAGGAGGCCGAGGGATACGCGTATGGGGCTCTGGGGGAGGACCACGTGGAGGACTGCCTCGCCCTGGCCGAGGGGTGGTGCGAGCTCCGATGCTCGATCGAACGGCCCTCCACGTTTCTCGAGACCGCAGCGACCCGAGAGGCACTGACCTGTCGGGACCGGCTCGGGCTGCGGGGGGGGGTCGTGCTGCTCGGCGGCAGGGCGAGGGCGTTCTGCCTGGGGGAGGAGCTGAACCCGGAGACGTTCGTCGTCCACTTCGAGAAGGCAGAGCTGGGCAGAGAGGGCCTGGCGCAGTTGATCAACCGTGATTTCTGCCTGCGCGGGCTCCAGGGATACCGGTATGTCAACCGGGAGCAGGATCTCGGAGACCCCGGCCTTCGGCAGGCGAAGGAAGCCTACCATCCGGCGTTCCTCGTGGAGAAGTGCCGGGTAGCGCCGCGGTGACACGACCGAAGCGGCCTTGCCCGACGCCTTGAGCCGGGCCGTGTGGGAGAAGGATCGAGATGGACATCCTCCTCATCGATGACGAGAGAAGCATCCGGGAAACCCTGGCGTCGTTCCTGACCGACATCGGGCACGACGTGCGCACGGCGTTCACCGGTGAGGACGGCCTCTGGGCGCTCGACGACCGGCCGGCCGACCTGGTGCTCACGGATGTGAAGATGCCCGGCATCTCGGGGCTCGAGGTCCTCCAGAGGGTGCGGGAGTCGTGGCCCGGCTCGGAGGTGGTCCTGATCACCGGGTACGCGGCCGTCGAGGATGCGGTGGAGGCCTTGCGGCGCGGCGCCTACGACTTCCTGCTCAAGCCGGTGCGCCTCGCCCACCTCGAAGCCGTCGTGCGGCGCTGCGACGAGCGGATCCGCTTCGCGCGCGACAACCGCGAGCTCCGGGGCGTGGTGGAGCGCCTGCAGGAGCTCAACGAGCGCAAGGAGAAGTTCATCGCTCTCGCGAACCACGAGCTTCGCACGCCGACCACCGTCGCCGCGGGGCTCGCTTCGCTCCTGGCCTCCCGCGGGGATCTCCTGGCCCCGGAGATCCGCGACCTGGTCCACCGCGTCGACGGTGCCCTGCGGCGCATGCGGGAGGTGGTGGAGGACTTGGGCGACCTGGCGCTCACGCAGTCGGGCGGTCTCACGCTGCGCCTCAGCGCCGAGCCCGTGGCCGCGTACCTGGGCGACCTGAACGCCGCCTGCGCGTCGTACGAAACCTTGCGCAAGGTGTCCCTGGAGGTCCAGTGCGCGGTGCCCGAGGACCTCGTGATCGAGGCGGACCGCCGCAAGCTCGTGCGGGCCCTCGAGGCGCTGATCCAGAACGCCGTGAAGTTCACCCCTGACGGGGGCTACGTCTGGGTTCGGCTACTCCGGAACGGGCCGGGTCTGCGCTTCGAGGTCGAGGACACCGGAGTCGGGGTGCCCGAGACCGAGGCGCAGAAGATCTTCGACCTCTTCTACGAAGTCGCCGATACGCGCCACCACCGCACCTCGGGCCACGAGTTCCAGGGGGGAGGGCTCGGTGTCGGCCTGCCGCTCGCCGCCGCGATCGCCCGAGCCCACGGCGGCGAGATCTCGCATCGAAAGGGCCGCGAACAGGGCAGCGTGTTCGAACTGACCGTCCCCCTGGGCGCCCGGGCGGCGGGCTAGCCGCCTCTTCTCCCGTCCCCCCCTCAAGCCACACCCGTTGGGTGCCGATACGTCAAGTCTGCCTGTCTCTTCCTCGACGCGGAGGCCGTTTGACGAAGACTCTTCGGGAGGCCCCTTTCGGATCAGGGTCCCCCGGTCGCCTTGCCGTGGCCGTGCTCCTCGCCCTGGCCGTGCTCGGGAGCGGTGCTCTTTGGGCGTTTCTCCGCCTGCGCGCGGACGAGCGCGAGAGCACCGTGGCGGTGTGGGAGGCGAGGCTTTCGGCCGCGGCCGAAGCGCGAAAGGCCGCGATCGAGGTCTGGCTCGACGAGCGGCGGGCGGACGCGGAGGTTCTCGCCTGGGACGACGATCTCGTCAACCTGTGCATCGAGCCGACGTGCCCCAAGGGGCTGGATCTCTCCCGGGCCCAGTCCCATCTGGATCACCTCGTGCGGTTCGGAGGCCTCCTCGGCGCGTACCTGTACTCCCCTTCCGGTGACGAGCTACTCGAGGCCGAGAACGGGATTCTGGCGTGCTCCGAGATCCCCCACAAGATCCGCGAGGTCGCCCGCACGGGCCGCTTCGTCCTTCACGACCTTCACCGATCCCGGAAGAGCGGCCAGCTCATGATGGGATTCCTGGCGCCCGTGTTCCGGCGGGGGGGAGAGGTCCCCCGTGCCGGGGCTCGGGTGCTCGGCGTGGTGGGCCTGTACGTGAATCCGGAGGAAAGGCTCTTCCCCCTCCTGGTCGGGGGCGCGACCGGCGAGCCGGAGGTTGATCTGTACCTCGTCGGTCGGCAGGGGGCCGGTGCCCGCATCCTCTCGCCACCGCGCGGTACCCCCGGATGGGAGACCCTCGGTCCGCAGAGGGGCCAGGACTCGGTGGAGGTCGCGGCGCTGGGTCCGGGCATCGCGGGAGCGTTCAGGGACTTCCGGGGCCACCGTGTCCTGGCCGCGGCGCGACGGATCCCTGCGGCCGGGTGGAGCGCCGTGGCCTCGATCGACGAAGACGTCGCCCTGGCGGCGTGGCGCCGGGAGGCGCGAAACGAGGCAGCGATCGGCGGACTGGGTGTCCTGTGCCTCGCCCTGGTCGGGGTGGCTCTCTGGCGGGCGGGGTCGGCCCGACGGTACCGCACGCTCCTGGAGGGACTGAAGGATCGGGAGGCGCGCCTGCGCGCCCTGGCCTTCGGGACCGATGACCTGGTCTTCGTCAAGGATCGAGCGGGGCGCTACCTTCTGGTCAATCCCGCCACGGCGCGCCTGTTGGGCGTCACGGAGACCGAGGCGGTCGGCCGTTCGGTGGAGGAGTTTCTGGATCCCGGCGTGGCGGGGCCTCTCTCGGCCCACGACGACCAGGTCCTGAAGACGGGAAAGCCCTTTCAGGGGGAAGAGGAGATTCCGATCCAGGGCGAGTCCCGCACGTTCCTGTCGGCGAGGATCCCCATCCGCGACTCCGTCGGAGAGGTCCAGGGCGTGGCAGGGGTGCTGCGGGACATCACGGACCGAAAACGCGGCGAGCAGGCCACGGCCCGCCGGGTCCAGAGCCTGGCTGCGCTGTACCGGCTCTCCGAGACGTTCGCGCTCGCCCGGGATCCGGGCCACGTGCTCGAGCAGGCCCTCGACACCGTGGTCGACGCTCTCGGGCTCGACGGATTGGGGGTATTCCTGTGTACGCCCGGCGACCGGGGGCTCTCTCTGGTCGCCCACCGGAGCTTTCGCGAGGTGTTCGAGGCGGTGGCAAGCGAGAGGGAGCCCCGCGGCGTCAGCGGCCGCGTGTTTCGGACCGGGCAGCCGTGGTTCGTGGAGGACTACGCCTCTGACCCGGACGCCCTGTCGGAGGACTCGGGCGGCGGGGAGCTCGCCTCTGCGGCGTGCGTCCCGCTCCAGGCCGACGGCCGGCGCCTCGGTGTGTTGGCCGCCGCGTACCGCACGCGCCGCGTCTTCGACAGCGAGGAGAGGGGCGTCCTCGAAGCGCTCGGCCATATGATGGGGGTGGCGCTCAGTCGGGCTCAGGCCCAGGTGGCCCTGGCCGAGGAGGCCACGGAACGCCGGCGGGCCGAGCAGCGGCTGCGCCGGCTGCACGAGTCCACGGCCGGGCTCACGGGCCGGCACCTGTTCTGCGCGACCGCTCGAGCGTTGGGCGACGAGATCCGGGTCCGCTGGGTGGACGTGATCGAGCTCTTGCCCGGCGGGTGGGGACGGCCCCTGGTCGCCTTCGAGGACGGCCGCGAGCGGCTCCAGGCCCCATTCGTTCTCGCCGGAACCCCCGGCGGCGAGGTGGTGGAGGGGGCGCGCTTTCGGTGGCACGGGCAGGAGGTGTGGCGACTCTTCCCCGCCGACGAGGACCTCCGAAGGCAGCGGGTGGAGTTCTACGCCGCCGCTCCGCTCCTCGACAGCGCGGGCGGGGTCGTCGGCGTCCTGTGTGCCTACCACGATGCGCCCCTCGCCCTGACCGCGGCGGAGGAGGATCTGTGCGGCCTCTACGCGCGGCGCGTGGCCGGCGAGGTGGAGCGGGTTCGCACCGAAGGACGGCTGACCGAGGCCCGGCGCGCCCTGGACACGGTCGTCCAAAACCTGCCCGGCGCTGTCTACCGCAGCAGGTGCGGCCCCGATCGCGCCGTCGAGCAGGTCAGCCCCGGCTGCGAGGCGATCACCGGCTACCCGGCCGAGGCGTTCGCCGCCGCCGGGCTCTCGCTGACCGACCTCGTCCTCGCCGAGGACCGCGCCCGCGTGGCGCGGGAGGTCGACGCGGCCGTGGAAGGGGGGCATCCCTACGAGCTGGAGTATCGGATCCACGACCGCGCCGGCACGGTCCGCTGGGTCTTCGACGTGGGGCGACCGGTGACGACGACCGGGGGCGGCCTGGTCCTGGAAGGGGTGCTGCTGGACTACACCGAGCGGCGCACCCTCGAGGCCCAGCTCACCCACAGCCAGCGGATGGAGGCTCTGGGGCGGCTGGCGGGGGGCGTGGCACACGATTTCAACAACCTGCTCACCGCGATCTCCGGGTACACCGAGATCCTCCACAGGCGCCTCCCGGAGGGGGACCGCTCGCACCGGGCCGTCGAGGAGATCGGGAGGGCGGCCGACCGTGCCGCCGAGCTCACGCGCCAGCTGCTTTCCTTCAGCCGGAGGCAGACGGTCGACCCCAAGGTCCTCGACTTCAACGAGGCCGTGACGGGCACGCTGGGGATGCTGGGGCGGTTGCTGGGGGAGGACGTGGAGCTGAGCGTCGATCTCGGGCCCGACGTGGGTGCCGTGCGGGCGGACTCGGCTCAGGTCGAGCAGGTGATCCTGAACCTGTGCGTCAACGCCCGCGATGCCATGCCCGAGGGCGGCCGCCTCACGGTGCGCACGGCGGTCGAGCCGGCAGGCGCGGCGCAGGACGCGCAGCGAGGGCACCGGACCGCGTGCCGCTCTGTGGTGCTGGAGGTCTCGGATACGGGCACGGGAATTCCGGCCGACGTCGTCGAGCACATCTTCGAGCCCTTCTTCACGACCAAAGAGGCCGGGAAGGGAACCGGCCTCGGTCTCGCCACGGTGTATGGTGTGGTGACCCAGGCCGGTGGCCAGATCTCGGTCTCTTCCGCACCGGGCCGGGGGAGTTGTTTTCGGGTGTTGTGGCCCGGCTGCGACGCAGCGGCCGGCGTCCCCGAGGTCGTCGCCGAGGTCGTCGCCGCCCTGCCCGGCGGAGGGAGGCAGGTCCTCCTGGCCGAAGACGAGGAGTCGGTGCGCAGCCTCGCGTCGAGCTTCCTCACCGAGATGGGGTACGCCGTCTGCGCAGTGGAAAGCGGCGAGGCGGCCGTCGCCGCGGCCGATGGGGGCCGGGGCCTTGACGTGCTGGTCACGGACGTGGTGATGGCGGGAATGAGCGGACCGGATCTGGCGCTGGCGCTCCGCCGGCACAAGCCGGACCTCCCGGTCATCTTCATCTCCGGCTACACCGGGGATGTCCTCGTGGAGCGGGGCGCCGACGGTCCGGGAACCGCCTTCCTTCAGAAGCCCTTTCGCCTCACCGACCTCTCGCGAGCTGTCGAGGTCGCGCTGGGCGGTTGACGGTCAGGCCGGAGCGATCCGCGCCTCCATCTCACGGACCAGGGCGACCATTCGCGCCACGCACCGGGTGAAGAGCACTTCCCCCTTCTCGGGCGTGGCCTTGCCCGGGTCGCCCCACACCCCGCCGGGCCAGCAGGGCCGCTTGTGCCGGGCCACGAAGGGTCGCGGGAGGCGGGGGTACTCCTCCGGGCTCGTGCCTTTGACGAGGGCGCGGTCCAGGGCGAGGATCCGGCTCGTCTCGATCTCGCCGGCGTGGCCGTCGTCGCCGGTCTCAACGACCCCGGCGAGGCCTTCCTCCTGGGCCCAACGGTACTCGCAGACGACTGCAACCTCCGACTCCGCGAACGCCTCGACCAGACGTTCACCGGCCTCCTCCAGGGCGGACATGTGGAGCCCGCCCGCGTGCCCGGATGCCAGGATGAGGCCGCGCACGCCGTGCCGATACAGGCTCTCCCCCACGTCGAACGCCACGCGGCGCACGGTCTCGGGCGAGAGCGACAGGGTACCGGGATGGTCGCGGGTGCTTCGGCAGTATCCGTAGTGAAGCGGTGGCGCCACGAACACCGGCACCTCGAGGGCGGCCCGCCGCGCCACCTCCACGATCTGGAAGGTGTCGGTGCCGAGGGGCAGGTGAAGCCCGTGCTCTTCGACGCTGCCGAAGGGTACGATGGCGGTTCGCGTACGGGCAAGGCCCGCCTCGAACTCCGCCATGGTGAGCTCCGCCAGGTTCATGCGACACCTCCGCGGTACGATCGGGACCCAGGGGAGGCACAGAATACGGGGCGGCGGCGGCGCCGTCCAGCGCCGGCAGAGTGGACGCGCAGGTCCCTCGCACGAAAGGAGTCCTGCGGCGGCACGGACGGCGACGCGGCGTGCGTGGAACCCCCGCGCTGCCCGGCCGACGCAACTCGTTGACACGGGGCCTCAAGACGGTACCCTAGGGACGCTGTCCCGCCCGGGATGGCGGAACCCTCACGTGCGGGAGCGAGGATCGGGTGTCGGAGACCGTGACCGTGCAGGGCCGCCCCGAGCTGTCCCGGCTGAAGCTCTTTCTCGCCCTGTCGCGCACGCCCCACGGCGTGCTGGACCTCGCGGCTCCCGCCCTGGGTGCCCTGCTCGCGGCCGGCCGGTTTCCCCCGCTCGGAGTCGCGGGCCTGGGCCTCGCGACCGCCTTCGCCGGCTACACGGCGGTCTATGCGCTGAACGACGTCATCGATCACCGAGTGGACCGGGAACGGCTCGCGGCGGGCGCCGCGGCCGGCCCGGGGGACCTCGACAGCGTCTACGTTCGCCATCCCCTGGCCCAAGGCCTCCTGAGCCTCCGGGAAGGGCTCTTCTGGGTGGCGGCCTGGGCGCTTCTGGCGCTCATCGGCGCCTATCGCCTCAACCCCCTCTGCGCGGTCGTCTTCCTGGCCGCGGCCGCCCTTGAGGCGGCCTACTGTCTCCTCCTACGCGTCCACCCGCTGCGGACGCTCGTAAGCGGGGTCGTGAAGAGCTCCGGGGCGATCGCCGCGGTCTTCGCGGTGGATCCGGCGCCGTCTCCCGCCCTCCTGCTGGGTCTCTTTGCGTGGCTGTTTCTGTGGGAGATCGGCGGCCAGAACGTTCCCAACGACTGGGCCGACCTGGACGAGGACTGCCGGCTCGGCGCCCGGACCGTGCCCGTGTGCCTCGGCCCGGCCGGCGCCCGCGCGGTGATCCTGACCTGTCTTCTCCTGTCCCTCGCGATCGGAGTCCTGCTCTTCGGCCTGGCCCCGGCTAGCCTGGGCCTTGCGGCGCAGGCGGCCGCCCTGGCGGCCGGGCTGGTCCTCGCGGTTTCGCCGGCCTGGCGCCTCTACCGCGCGGGTACTCGTGACCACGCCTCGGCGCTGTTCAATCGGGCCAGCTACTACCCGCTCGCGGTCCTGGTCATCGTCGTCCTCCACCTGACCTTCGGGGCCCCGGGGCCTTCTTGAGCCCCGCGCCCGGCTTCTCGCCCTGGGAGCCCGGTGCCGTGAGCCTGGCGACCTACTGGCTGCTCGTCCTGGGCCTCACCGGGGTCCTGCTCCTGCTCTCCAGCCGGCTCGGTGGCCGTCGGCCGGACCCGGAGAAGGCCCGCGCCTACGAGAGCGGCGTCATCCCCACTGGGCCGGCGCGGCTTCACCGCCCCGTGCCGTTCTTCCTGGTGGCCATGTTCTTTCTCGTCTTCGACGTGGAGACGGCCTTCCTGGTGCTCTGGGCCGTGGCGTACGACCGGCTCGGGTGGGCCGGCCTGGCCCACATCACGGTCTTCGTCGGCGTGCTGCTCGTCGGGCTCGGGTATCTGTGGCGCAAGGGTGGGCTCGACTGGGCCGCCCGCCGGCCCGGGAAGAGCCCGCCGTGAGCCCCTCTCCCGGCGGGTTTCTCCTGGCCCGGCTCGACGAGCTCATCAACTGGGCACGCCAGCGAAGCCTCTGGCCGATGTTCTTCGGTCTATCGTGCTGCTTCGTGGAGGAGGCGACCGCCTTCACGTCCCGCTACGACATCGCCCGGTTCGGCGCCGAGGTGATCCGAGCGTCTCCGCGCCAGTCGGATCTCCTGATCATCTCCGGAACGGTGTTCAAAAAGATCGCGCCGGTCGTGCTGCGGCTCTACGAGCAGATGGCGGAGCCGCGCTGGGTGGTCTCCATGGGCTCGTGCTCGAACACCGGGGGGATGTACGACGTCTACAGCGTGGTCCAGGGCGTGGATCAGCTCCTGCCGGTCGATGTCTACATCCCCGGCTGCCCCCCCCGGCCCGAGGCCGTGCTCCACGGCCTCCTCCAGCTCCAGGGGAAGATCGCCGAGGAGAAGCCCGCGCGGCCCGTGCTCGGCCTCCGGGGCGGGACCCAGGGATCCCAGGGGCCGATCCTCGTGGACGGGGTGACCAAGGCGCGCGACCCTCGGGGGCCGGGGTACGGCCGGGCGGCGATCCGCGGGACGTCGACCACGCCGCCCTGCTTCCCGGAGAGCCGCGCCGACGTGACCTGGGCGCCGCCCGCAGCCCGCGTGGAGCTCAGCGAGGCGGATCGGTCGCTCGCGGAGGCGCTCACGCGCCGCTTCGGCGACGCGGTGAGCCAGGAGGCCGAGACCGCCGACATGGCGAGCTTCCGGGTGCAGGGCGACCGGGTCCGCGAGGTGCTCGGGTACCTGAAGACCGAGGCCGATCCGCGATTCCGGCGCCTGGAGGACCTGACCGCGGTCGACGAGTCGGCGCGCCGGGAGCGTTCCTCCTACCCTGACTTCACGCTCGTCTATCACCTGACCTCCCTGGACCCGCCTCGACGGGTGCGCCTCAAGGTCGGACTCCACGGCGAGGAGCCGGCGGCGCCCACCGTGACCGACCTCTGGCCGTCGGCGGCGTGGTACGAGCGGGAGGTGTACGACCTCTTCGGCATCGGCTTCCAGGGGCATCCGAACCTGGGGCGGCTCCTCATGCCCGCCGACTGGGTCGGTCATCCCCTGCGCAAGAGCTACCCCGGCCGGGCCACGAAGCATCCCTCCTACACGCGGGCCGCCGCCGTCGCGCTCCAGCCCCTGGACGGGGGGCTCGTCGCGGCCGGCGAAGGCGACGAGCTCGTGCTCAACGTGGGGCCGCACCACCTGGGTACGCACGGGCTCCTTCGAATCGTCGTCCGCCTCGAGGGCGAGGCGATTGCCGGCATGAACCTGGAGATCGGCTACCACCACCGGGGCGTGGAGAAGATCGGGGAGCGCCAGACCTGGCACCAGTTCATTCCCTACACCGATCGGGTGGACTACCTCTCGGGGGTCGCCAACAACCTCTCGTACATCCACGCGGTGGAAACCCTCGCGGGGATTCGTGTCCCGGAGCGGGCGCAGGTGATCCGGGTGCTGCTCTCGGAGCTCTTCCGCCTCTCCAACCACCTGGTCTGGTTCGCCACCTTCGCCCACGACGTGGGCGCCATGACCCCCAACTTCTACGCCTTCCGGGAGCGGGAGGCGATCCTCGACATCGTCGAGCGCATCACGGGCGGGCGGCTCCACCCGGCGTGGTTCCGGATCGGCGGCGTGCGCGAGGACCTGCCCCAGGGCTGGCGGGAGCCGGTCGACGCCTTCGTGAAGACCTTCCCGGCGCGGCTTCGGGAGTACGAGGCGCTCGTCCGCGACAACCCGATCTTCCAGGCGCGCACCCGGGGCGTGGGCCGCCTCTCCCTCGACGACGCCATCGACTGGGGGGTCACGGGCCCCAACCTGAGAGCCTGCGGGCTGCGGTGGGACCTGCGCAAGGCGTTCCCCTACTCGGGGTACGAGGGGTTCGAGTTCGACGTCCCCACCGCGACCGAGGGGGACTGCTACGCCCGTTACCGGGTCCGCGTCGAGGAGATGCGCCAGAGCCTGCGGCTCGTGGAGCAGGCGGCACGGCTCATGCCCGAGGGGCGGCACGCGTGCGACGACTACCGGTACGCGGTGCCCCGGCGCGAGGACATGCTCCAGGACATCGAGAGCCTGATCCACCACTTCGTCAACGTCACGAGCGGGCCCAAGATTCCCCGGGGAGAGGCTTACGCCGCCACCGAGGCGCCTCGGGGCGAGCAGGGCTACTTCGTGGTGAGCGACGGCGTGGGAGCCGCCTACCGGATGCGGATCCGCACCCCGGGGTTCGCCAACGTCCAGGCCCTCCCGCTCCTGGCCCTGGGCGGCTCGCTCTCGGACCTGATCGCCACGTGCGGGTCCATCGACTACATCCTGCCGGACATCGACCGATAGGACGCTGGGATGCTGGGATGCTGGGATGCTGAAGGCTCGGAAGCGAGGAGGTTGAGAGGCGTGGAAGCGGTGTACCCTGAGGAGTTGTTGGCGCGGCTCCGCGGCCAGGTGGCAGCGGCCGAGCACTCCCGGGAGCTCGCCGTGGACGTGCTCTACGCGCTCCAGGAGCACGGCGGGTGGCTTTCGGACGACGCCGTCGCGGTCGCGGCCGAGCTTCTCGGCATGACACCGCTCGAGGTGGACGAGCTCGCCACCTTCTACAACTTCCTCTACCGAATGCCGGTGGGACGCCACGTGATCCACGTCTGCGACAGCGTCGTGTGCTGGATGCAGGGAGGGCTCTCGGTGCAGGAGCACCTCTCCCGGCGCCTCGGGATCGGGCCGGGAGAGACGACGCCCGATGGCCTCTTCACCCTGCTGCCGGTGTGCTGCATCGGGTACTGCGACCGGGCGCCGGCGATGCTGGTGGACCAGACCGTCCACGGCGAGCTCACGGCCGAGCGGATCGACCAGATCCTGGGCGGCCTCCGAGAGGGGGCCACGGCGTGAGAGCGTACCCCCAGATCCTCTTCGCCAACCGAAGGCCGGACCGCATCGCCAGCCTGGAGGAGTACCGGGCCGGCGGTGGGTACCTGGCGCTCGCCGAGGCCCTGACGACGCTGTCCCCGGCCGAGGTCGAGCACCGGGTTTTGGACGCCGCGCTCCTGGGGCGGGGCGGGGCGGGGTTCCCGGCTGCCCGGAAGTGGCTCACCGTGGCGGCGGATGCGCCGCGGCCGCGCTACCTGGTGTGCAACGCCGACGAGATGGAGCCCGGGACCTTCAAGGACCGGGTGCTGCTCCACGCCGATCCCCATCTGGTGCTGGAGGGCATGGCCCTGGCCGCCTACAGCGTGGGCGCGGAGCGGGGAATACTCTTCATCCGGAAGGAGTACGAAGGGGTCGCCCGCATCCTGGACCGGGAGATCGCCCGTGCGCAGCGGGCCGGCCTCCTGGGTCCGAACATCCTGGGCAGCTCCTTTTCTTTCGAGGTCTCGGTGCACCGAAGCGGCGGGCGATACATCTGCGGCGAGGCCACCGCCCAGCTCAACGCCATCGAGGGCAAGCGGCCGAACCCCCGGTCACCGCCGCCCTATCCCACGGAGAAGGGACTGTGGGGCAAGCCCACGGTTTCCCACAACGTGGAGACGCTGGCGTGCGTGCCCCACATCCTGCGAAACGGGGCCGAGTGGTTCCGCAGCCTGGCCGCGACGCCCGCGGGCGCCGGCACCAAGCTCTACTGTGTGAGCGGGCGGGTGGTTCGACCGGGCTGCTTCGAGCTCCCCCTGGGCACGCCCCTTCGCGAGATCGTGGAGGAGCACGCGGGAGGGCTGCCGGCGGGCGGTGCGTTCAAGGCGTGCTTGCCGGGCGGCGCCTCGACGCGGTTTCTGCCGCGGCCGCTCTACGACATCGCCATGGACTACGACTCGCTGAAGGCGGCCGGGCACCGCCTGGGCACCGGCGCGATCATCGTCTTCGACCAGGGGACGTGCCTCGTGGCGGCGACCCTGAACCTGATCGAGTTCTTCGCGCGGGAGTCCTGCGGGTGGTGCACGCCGTGCCGCGAGGGGCTCCCCTACGTGAGAGACCTGCTGCGGCGGATCGAGGAGGGAGAGGGGAGGGACGAGTTCATTCCGACGCTTCGGCGTCAGTGCGACCACCTGAACCGCGCCTACTGCGCCTTTGCCCCCGGCGCCGCGGCGCCGGTCGAGAGCCTGCTCACCTACTTCGAGGAGGAGGTGCGGGCGCACGTGAGCGGCAAGGGCTGCCCCTTTCGGGCGAACCGCCCCGCCGCCCCGCCGCCCGTCAGTCCCGGATGTTCTCGACCATCTCCCGGAGGTGCCCGCTGACCATGCGAAGGTTGTCGACCATGTCCAGGTACAGGGAGGAGTGCTTGGGCTGGCACACCCCGGAGATGAGGCGCTCCTGGTGGTGCGTGGCGAAGTCGCGGGCGGCCTGGCTCGTCTTCTCGCTGGCCGCTACCGTGTGCTCGACCAGGACCGGGTTGCCCGTGAGCACGACGTCCTTGACGTCCCGGGCCATGTCCCGGACCGCGGTGTAGATGGAGGAGAGCTCGGCGACGGCCTTGTCGGAGAACAGGGTCCCCTCGACGACCTTGGTGTGGACGGTGCGGATCACCGCCTCGAGGCAGTCTCCGATCCGCTCGACGTGGCCCGCCAGGGCGAGGAGCAGGCGGACGCCCTCCTTGTCCCCTTCCTTGATCACGGCTTCGTCGAACGTCTTTTCGAACTGGTGGATCGTTCGGCCCAGGGCCTCGGCCTGCTGGAGGGTCGCCTTCTTGTGTTTCATGAACCCGTCATAGGTCAGGGCCACCATGTTGACCACGTCGTCCAGAGCCTCCGACAGCTTGAGGCGGTAGGTGCTGAGGGACTTGTCGATCGATGCCATGCATTCTCCTTCCCGGGGGACGGGAGTCGGTGGACAGTTGCAACGCGGCGGCGGTACGGCACAATGACGTCCCGCCGAGGTGGCGTCGGGAGTCTAAGTAACAGGTCCTGTTGGGAGCGTCAAGGAGGCTCCCGGCTCCCTCTTCCCGTGGTGTCCCGAGGAGACGCATGCCCACACTGACGATCGACGGGCGCGCCGTCGAGGTCCCTGCCGGCACGAAGGTGATCGCGGCGGCCGAGGCCGCGGGGATCTTCATCCCCCGGTTCTGCTACCACCCGGCCCTGGGCTCGGTGGGCGCGTGCCGGGTGTGCGCCGTCTGGTTCGTCGACGGCCCGGTGAAGGGGCTCCAGATGAGCTGCATGGTGGACGCCCAGGAGGGCATGGCCGTGTCCACCACGCACCCCGAGGCGCTCGACTTTCGCCGGCACGTGATCGAGTGGCTGATGATGAACCACCCGCACGACTGCCCGGTGTGCGACGAGGGCGGCCACTGCCTGCTCCAGGAGATGACCGTCTCCGGGGGCCACAGCCGCCGGCGCTATCTGGGCCGCAAGCGGACGTACCGGGACCAGGACCTGGGTCCGCTCGTCCAGCACGAGATGAACCGGTGCATCCACTGCTACCGGTGCCGGCGCTTCTACCAGGAGTTCGCCGGCGGCCGGGACCTGGGTGCCCTGCAGCTGGCCAGCCGGACCTACTTCGGCCGTTTCTCGGACGGGCCCCTGGAGAGCCCCTTCTCCGGGAACCTGATCGATCTCTGCCCGACCGGGGTGTTCACCGACAAGCCGGCGCGGTTCAAGGGCCGCCGCTGGGACTTCGAGCGGGCCCGCTCGATCTGCCTCGAGTGCTCCCTGGGCTGCAACACCACCGTGAGCGCCCGGTACGGAGAGGTGGTCCGGGCGGAAGCGCGACCCAACCCGGACGTGAACGGCCACTTTCTCTGCGATCGGGGACGGTTCGGGTTCGAGTATGCAAACGCGCCCGACCGGCCCCGGCGGGCGAGGATCGGCGGCCAGGAGGTTTCCGTCGACGAGGCCCTCGACCACGCCGCCCGCCGCCTCGCACAGTTTCCTCCCGAGGCGGTCGCGGTCGTGGGTTCCTGCTGCTCGAGTCGGGAGACGCTGGAGGCCCTCTGCGCGCTCTGCCGCGACAAGGGCTGGCGCGGCCCGGCCCTGTTCCCCACCCGCGCCGAGCAGCGTGCGGTGTGCGACGCAGTGGCCGGACTCACCCCGATCCTGCGCAGATCCCTCACGGAGGTCGAGTGCGCGGACTTCGCCCTCGTGGTCGGTGCCGACCCCTTGGAGGAGGCGCCCATGCTCGCCCTGGCCCTGCGGCAGGCGTGGCGAAAGGGGGCCGGGGTCGCGGTGCTGGACCGCCGACCGCTTCGGCTGCCCTTCGAGTGGACGGGGGTGCCCGTCGAGCCCCGGGGCCTCGACGCGGCCTTGGCTTCTGTCCTCGACGCGGTTACGGGGCGAGGGGCGGCCGAACCGGAGCTCGTGCCGATCGCCGAGGCCCTGGCTGCGAGCCGAAACCCGGTGATCGTGTGCGGTACGGCGGGCGTCGAAGCGTCGACGCCTGCGGCAGCGGCAGCGGCCGCACGGGAGTTGGAGACCGCGCGCGGCCGCGCCGGACTGTTCTTCCTGCTTCCCGCGGCCAACTCCTTCGCCGCCGCTTCGATGGTGGGACGAGAGGGTTCCTGGGAGGCGCTCCTCGAGCCTCTCCGGGCCGGCGCGCTCCGCGCGGTGCTGGCCGTGGAAGCGGATCCTGTCTGGCCCGCGCCGGTGTCCGCGCGCCTGGACCTTCTCGTGACCCTGGGCTTTCGCCTCACCCCGACCGCGGAGCAGGCCCAGGTCTTTCTCCCCACGGCGACCGTCTTCGAGTCCGGGGGTACCTGGGTGAACCAGGAAGGCCGCGCCCAACGCGCCGAGGCCGCCCATCGGGGCGGGACGCCGATCGTGCAGACCGGCTCCGGTGGCCACCCGCCCCGAGCGTTCGGCAGCGCTGCGGAGGGGCCCGGGGCGCGAGCGAGCCATGCACTGGTCGTCGGTCTGGCGGCGCCTTCGTCCTGAGGGGTTTGTGGCCGTGCCGAGGACGCATGGACCGTGACTCCGGCGTTGCGCACCGCGGCGGTCTCTTTACAATGGTGCCCGCCCCACGGGGCTTCGGCTGCCCCTTGTTCCGGAAAGGACTCCAGCGCTGCCTCTGCTCGTCGCGATCGGCCTGCTGGTCGGTAAGCTCCTGCTCGTCCTCGTCGGCCTGCTCCTGACGGCTGCCTACCTCGTGTGGGTCGAGCGACGGCTCCTTGCCCGGTTCCAGGTGCGGCGGGGTCCCAACCGCGCCGGGCCTTTCGGGCTGCTCCAGCCGCTCGCCGACACGGTGAAGATGCTCTGCAAGGAAGACACGGTGCCGGCGGAGGCCGACCGGGCGATCTTCCTCGCCGCCCCGGCGGTCGTGGCCGCGACGGCGCTCCTGGTGTTCGCGGTGGTGCCCATCGGCCGCGACCTGGTGGTGGCAGGGGTGCGCGTTCCGCTCGTGATCGCCGATGTGAACGTGGGGGTCCTGTACGTGCTCGCGCTCTCCTCGCTCGGCGTGTACGGGGTCGCGCTGGGGGGCTGGGCGTCGGCCTCGAAGTACAGCCTGCTCGGCGGCATCCGGGGAGCGGCGCAGATGATCAGCTACGAGATCTCGCTGGGGTTGTCCCTCATCCCCGTGGTCATGATGGCGCGGAGCCTCAGCCTCGTGGACATCGTGGACGCTCAGGCGCGCGTCCCGTTCCTGGTCCTCCAGCCCGTGTCCTTCGGCCTGTTCCTCGTGTCGGCCGTGGCGGAGACCAAGCGGATCCCCTTCGACCTGCCCGAGGCGGAGAACGAGCTCGGCGCCGGCTACCACACCGAGTACAGCGGCATGCGCTTTGGGCTCTTCTTCCTGGGGGAGTATGTGAACCTCGTGGTCCTCGGCGCGCTCCTGGCCGTCTTCTTCCTGGGGGGATGGCGGGGGCCGCTCCTGCCGCCGTTCGTGTGGTTCGCCGTCAAGGTGCTGGCGGTGGTGTTCGCTATGATCTGGACGAGGGGGACGCTCCCCCGGCTCCGCTACGACCAGCTCATGCACCTCGGCTGGAAGGTGCTCGTGCCGGTCGGCCTCGTCAACGTGGTCGCCACCGGCGCCGTCCTGCTGGCGGGAAAGGGGTAGGGGGTGAGGTTCGCGACGTGGCTCTCGGGCACCCGGGCGATGGCACTGGGGTTCGCCACGACGTTCCGGCACCTCTTCCGTCGCCCCGTGACCGAGGAGTACCCCGAGTTCAAGCGCTCTCTTCCCGAGCGGTCCCGGGCGCGGATCGTGCTGACCCGCGACCCGGACGGAGACGAGCGGTGCGTGGCGTGCTACCTGTGCTCGGGCGCGTGCCCGGTGAGCTGCATCTCGATGCAGTCGGCCGAGCGGGAGGACGGCCGCCGCTATGCCCGCTGGTTCCGGATCCACTTCGGCCGGTGCATCTACTGCGGTCTGTGCGAGGAGGCGTGCCCGACCCTGGCGATCCAACTGACGCCCCATTTCGAGACCTGCCAGCGCACCGTGCTGTCGCTTGTGGCGGAGAAGGAGGACCTCCTGGTTGATCACGGGGGCAAGCACCCGGAGTACAACTACTACCGCCACGCGGGCGTCGCGATGGTCGGCGGAAAGGGAACGCACCTCGGCGAGGCCCCGCCGGTGGAGCTTCGGAGCAACCTGCCGTGACGCCCCTCGGTCTGCCGCTCTACCTCGCCGGCCTCCTCGTCTTCGTCTCGACCGCGTTGGCCGTCACCCGACGGGACCCGGTCCATGCGGTGGTGTGGCTGATCGCGTCCTTCCTCGGCACGGCGCTCGTCTTCGCGCTCCTCGGGGCGCCGGTGCTCGCGGCGCTGCAGGTGATCCTGTACGCGGGAGGGATCCTGGTGCTTTTCCTCTTTGTGGTCATGACGATCCGGCCCGAGCCGCGAGAGGCGCGGACCGGCGGAAGGCTCCGCCGGCTTCTTCCCCTTCTCTTCTTCGGGGCAGCCGTGCTCGGGGTCGGCCTCCTCGTGCTCGCGGACCCGGCCGGCCGCGCGGGGCTCGTAGCCAGCTCGGTCACCCCGCGCGACCTCGGCTCTCTGGTCTTCGGCCGGTATGCGGTGGCGGTCGAGGTCGCGTCGATCCTGCTCTTCGTTCCACTCGTGGGCGCCCTCTTCCTGGGGAGGGAACCCCGACAACCCAGGGAGGAGACGCCGTGAACGCTCCCTACGGCCACGTGCTGCTGCTCGCGGTGTCGCTCTTCCTGCTCGGCGCGGTCAGCGCCGCGCTTCGCCGCAACCTCTTCCTGGTGCTCGTCGGGGTGGAGGTGATGCTCAACGCCGCGGGTCTCGCCTTCGTGGTCGCGGCTCTTCGCTGGCGGCAACCGGACGGCCAGGCCTTCGTGCTCTTCCTCCTCGCCGTGGCCGCGGCCGAGGTGGCGGTGGGGCTCGCCCTGCTCGTGTACGGCCACCGCCGCACCGGGTCGGTGGACTCCGACCGGTACACTGCGCTGCGGGGCTGACGTGAGGCCTGAGGAGGTGGCACGCTGTCGAGGGGTCCCGCGTCGCCGGAAGGAGCGCCCCGGGCCCCGAAGATCGCGTCGCGCCTCAAGGACGCCCGCGGCGGGCCGATGACCGGCAGCCTCGTGCCGCCCTGGGTGCTCGCGGCCGGCGGGCTCGTCGTCTTCGTCCTCGGCGCACTCCGAGGGCGCCGGCCGGGCCCGTCCTCGCAGCTCCTCTTCGCGGTTGCGCTCGGCGCGGCGGTGGGGGCGGGGGTTGCGGCGGTCTTCCCCGTTCCGGGGAGCGCGGGAACTTGGAGCTTCCTCGACTCGGGGCCCTACGGTCGGTTCTTCACCGCGCTCCTCTGTGGGGTGACCGCCCTGACGCTCCTCTTTGCGAAAGCGTACGCCGAACGCCGCGACTTCGCCGGAGACGAGCTTTACGGGCTGGTCCTCTGGGGCTGCCTCGGGATGGTCCTGACCGCGTCCGCCACCCACTGGCTGGCGCTCTTCCTCGGCTACGAGCTCCTCTCCCTGTGCCTCTACGTGCTCATCGCCCTGCGGCGGGCGGGCGCGCTCTCGGGCGAGGCAGCGCTGAAGTACTTCTTCCCTGGCGCCGTCACGAGCGCCTTCCTCGTGTTCGGCATCGCTCTCCTCTATGCCTCGGAAGGAACCCTCGACATGGCCGGCACCGTGGCCTTCGCGCGACCCTGGGTGCTCCTCGGCCTGTCGTGCGTGGTCGTGGGGCTCGCCTTCAAACTCTCGTTCGTGCCGTTCCATCTGTGGGCCGCGGACGTGTACGAAGGTGCGCCCGCGCCCGTGACCGCGTTCCTCGCCTCGGGCTCCAAGCTCGCCGTGTTCGCCGCCCTGCTCCGGCTCGCGGTCGTGAGCGGTGCCGAGGTACGAGCCGCCGCGGCTCCGGCGCTGGGGGTCATCGCCCTGCTCACCGTGGTGGTCGGGAACGTGGGGGCGCTCACGCAGCCGAACGCCAAGAGGCTGCTCGCCTACTCCTCGATCGCCCAGATGGGTTACCTGCTGCTGGCGCTCCTGGGGGTTCGCGCGGGCGGGGCCGCGGCCGCGGTCTTCTACGGCAGCGTTTACGCCCTGATGGACCTGGGGGCCTTCGGGGTCGTCGGGGCGCTGTCGCCCGCGGAGCGGGCTGAAGATCTCGGCGCTCTCGACGAGCTTCGAGGTCTCGGCCACGCCCGGCCCTGGCCAGCGGCAGCGCTCGTCGTGTGCCTCGTATCGCTGGCCGGGTTGCCACCCACCGGGGGCTTCGTCGGCAAGGTCGCGGTCTTCCTCGCGGTCTTCCGGGCCGGGTTCCCGGTCCTGGGGCTCCTCGCGCTGCTGGCGACCGTGCCCGCGGCCTTCCTCTACCTGCGCCTCGCTGTCGCGGTGTATCGGCCGGCCGACGCGGTCACGGGGGCGCCCATCTCCGCCCCGCGGGCTCACCCGAGCGAAGTCCTAGCCTCCGGTGTGGTCGTCGTCCTCCTCCTCGGGCTCGGGCTCGCGCCCTCGGCCTGGCTGAGCGCCATCGGCGCTGCCCTCGCCGCCCTACCCCCCGGCCCCTGACCTCGCGGAGGGTTGCTCTTCCCGCCCGGGACCCGTGCCCCTATACTCTGGGGCCATGCTGACGCGCACGCGGTGGAGGGTCGTGGAGGAGCCGTGCGAGCCTGCGGCGGCCCGGGCACGCTGGGCGGCGGCCGCCGACGCCGGCGCGACGGGAGCCGTGACGTCCTGGGGCGCCGGGATTGGCGGCCGCCGGCACCTGCGCCTCTACTGGGAGGTGGACGGGGACGGGGCCGTGCCCGAGGGGGAGGACCTGGCCGAAGAGAACTGGACCCCCTATTGGCGTCAGAGCCTCTCGACGGCGGTCGTCACGCCTCGCGTGGCGCTGGTGCCGGCCTGGGAGGAGGGGGTTCCGCCGGTCGCCTTCGTGTTGCGCTTCGATCCCGGCATGGCCTTCGGCGCCGGGGACCATCCGACGACGCGCCTGTGCCTCGGCGTCCTCGACGACCTGGCCAACCGGGGCGGACTCCCCGAGCGGGCCCTGGACGTCGGGACAGGCACCGGGGTCCTGGCCCTGGCCGTGGCGTCGATGGGTGCGTCCGAGGTCGATGCGCTGGACATCGACCCCTTCGGCTACGCCGCCTGCCGGCGAAACGCGCGGCTGAACGGGCTCGAGGGCCGGGTGCGGCCGCTGCTTCGGTCGCTGGACCTGCTGGACGACACGTATCCCCTGGTAATGGCCAACCTCGTGGTCGGCCAGCTGGAGACCCTCGGTCCCGGGCTTCGCGAGCGCGCGGAGCCGGGAGGCCTGCTGCTCCTGTCGGGGTTCGACGAGGACGCCGAGGGCCGGGTGCGGGACGCGGTGCTCCGCGGCGCCGCGGTCCTCGACCGACGGCGCGAGGAGGGCTGGGTGGCCCTGCTCGCGCGGCACCCGGAGTGACGGTGGTTCTTCTTCTCCCCTTCTCTTTCTCGCTGTGACGGAGACGTCCATGCCGCAGACCCCATGGCTCGAGGGTCAGGAGAGCCACGGTTTCGCCCTGGCCCAGATCGCGCCCCTGCCCGAGCTCAACGCCACGCTGTACCGCTTGGAGCATCGGGTCACCGGGGCCCGGTACCTGCACCTCGCCACGGCCGACGACAACAACCTCTTCGCCGTGGGCTTCCGCACTCCGCCCCGCGACGCCACGGGCGCTCCGCACATCCTGGAGCACACGACCCTGTGCGGCTCGCGACGCTACCCGGTCCGGGACCCGTTCTTCTCCATGATCCGGCGCAGCCTGAACACCTTCATGAACGCCATGACCGCGGCGGACTGGACCCTCTACCCCTTCTCCAGCCAGAACGCGAAGGACCTCTACAACCTCCTGGACGTTTACCTCGACGCGGTGTTCTTCCCGCTGCTCCGGGAGCGGGACTTCCGCCAAGAGGGCTGGCGGCTGGAGCTCGCCGACCCGTCGGACCCGACCTCGGCCCTCGAGTACAAAGGGGTCGTGTACAACGAGATGAAGGGCGCCATGGCCGACCCCCACTCGCTCCTGAGCCAGCGGGTCGCCGAGGCGCTCTACCCGACGACGACCTACGGCTTCAACTCCGGCGGCGAGCCCTCGCACATCCCCGACCTCACGTGGCAGGGCCTCCGGGCCTTCCACGAGACCTGCTACCACCCGTCGAACGCCTACTTCTTTACCTGCGGCGACCTCCCGCTGGAGCGCCACCTGGAGGCGGTGGCGGTGGTCCTGGCACCGTTCCGACGCCGGGAGGTGGACACCGCCGTGGCCGACGAGGCTCGGTTCGCGGAGCCCCGGCGGGTGCGGGTCGGCTGCCCTGTCGAGCCGGGCGAGCCGAGCGACGGCAAGGCCATGGTCCAAGTGGCGTGGCTCAATGGCCCGGCCGCGGACTCCACCCACCGGGTCTCGATGAACCTCCTCTCGGCGCTGCTCCTGGGAACGCCCGCCGCCCCGCTGTACAAGGTGCTTCTCGACTCGAAGCTCGGCGCCAATCTGGCTCCGGGAACGGGTTATAACGACGAGAACCGCCAGACCTGCTTCGAGGTCGGGCTCCAGGGGACCGAGCCCGACCGCACCGGTGCGATCGAAGAGCTTATCCTGGCCACCCTGGTCAGGCTCGCGGACGAGGGGTTCCCCCGCGACCGGATCGAGGCGGCCATTCACCGCCTGGAGTTCGCCCACCGCGAGGTGAGGGGCGACCACTATCCCTACGGGCTGTCGCTCCTGTCGCGGGTCATGGGGCCGTGGATCCACGGAGGGGACCCCGTGTCGGCGCTGTCCCTCTCCCGGGACCTCGACGCCATCCGGAAGGCCGCGGCCGAGGGTCCGTTCTTCCAGGACCTGATCCGCCGGGAGCTCCTGAACAATCCCCACCGGGTGACCGTCACCCTGGCGCCGGATCCGGCCTTCTCCGAGCGGGAGGACCGGCTCGTCCGGGAGCGGCTCGAGGCGGTGCGTCGTGACCTCGGCGAGGAGGGGTGCCGCCGGCTCGTCGACCAGGCGGAGGAGCTCCGGCGGGCGCAGGAGGCCGAAGACGACCTCTCGTGCCTGCCCACGCTGGAGCTCTCCGACATCCCGCCCGAGGAGCGGCCCGTGCCGTCGCAACGCGAGGTGCTGGCGCCGGTGCCGATCCGGTGGTTCGACCAGCCCACGAACGGCATCGCCTACTGCACGTCCTACCTCGAAGCCGCCGACCTGGAACCGGAGCTGCAGCCCTATCTCCCCCTCTTCTGCGGCCTGCTGGCCCAGGTGGGCGCCGCGGGGTTCTCCTACACCGAGATGGCCGAGCGGATCGAGGCGTCGACCGGCGGGGTCGGCGCTGCACCGGCGGTGCTCGACGATCCCGGGGTCCTGGGGGCCTTCCGCCCGATGGTGGCCGTCCAGGGAAAGGCGCTCCTGCGCAACCAGGGCAGGATGTTCGAGATCCTCGCGGACCTCTTCACCGCGCCGGAGTTCGGAGACCTGAAACGCCTCGCCACCGTCGTGGGACAGATCCGGACGAACCTCGACAACTCGGTCCCGAACGTCGGCCACCGGTACGCGGCTCGGGTCGCGGCGGCGAGCCTGAGCCCGGCGGCCGCGCTTCGCGAGCGCTGGTCCGGGGTGGAGCACATCCGCCTCGTACGCCGCGTGGCGGCCCTGGCCGAGGCCGACCTGGGCGACTTCTCCGAGCGGCTGGGGCAACTGGCGGCGCACCTCTTCGGCCGGGCGCGCCTTCGCTGCGGTGTCACGGGCGAGGCCCGGACGTTCCCCGAGATTCACGGGCCGCTCAAGGCGTTTCTCTCGCGCCTCGGCGACGGTGTGGCTCCGTTCGCCGCCGAGGCGGGGGTGGTTCCGGCGACCGCCCCCTGCCGCCGCGGGCTGGCCACCTCGGTGCCGGTGTGCTACGTGGCCCGGGTGTACCCCTGCGTGGCCTACACCCACCCAGACGCCCCGGGCCTCCTGCTCCTGGCCAAGCTCCTGAAGAGCAACTACCTTCACCGCGAGATCCGCGAGAAGGGCGGTGCCTACGGCGGCCTCGCCGCCTACGACGCCGAGGGGGGGCTGTTCTCGCTCCTCTCCTACCGCGACCCCCACCTGGCCCGCACGCTCCGGGTCTACGACGAGGCGGTGGACTGGGCCTCGGCCGGGGAGTTCGGCGGCGAGGAGATCAAGGAGTCCGTGCTCGGCGTGTTCAGCGACCTGGACCGCCCCCTCTCGCCGTCGGGCAAGGGGGAGAGGGAGTTCGCGAGCCTCGTCCAGGGACTCACGGCCGAGATGCGTCAGCGGTTCCGGGAAGGCGTGCTCGCGGCGGACCGGGATCGGCTCGTCTCCCTTGCCGAGACCTACCTCGCGGCTCGCCGGGAGCGGAGCGCCGTGGCCGTGGTGGCTGCGGAAGAGGCGCTAAGCCGTGCAAACGAGGAGCTCGGCGACGAGGCGCTGGAGATCGAACGACTGTAACCGCCGCCCGCCGTGACCCGCGCCGGCGAGGGAGGACCACCGCCATGAAGTTCCTGATTCGAATGCTCCTCTCCGCCCTGGTGCTCTTCGGCGTGGCGTACCTGTCACACGACGCGTTGCTCCGGGTGGACTCGTTGACCGCCGCCCTTTACGCCGCGGTCGTCTTCGCGGTCGTCAACGCAGTGCTGAAGCCGATCGTGAAGCTCCTCGCGTTGCCGCTCACGATCGTGACCTTCGGGCTCTTCTCCTTCGTCGTCAACGCGGCCTTCTTCTACCTGGTCGAGTGGGTGGTGCCGGGCTTCCACACGGTCGGGTTCCTGCGGACCGTGGCCGCCGCGGTCATCGTCTCCGTGTCGACCTCGATCGTGACCTGGGTCGCCCGGGTGTAGCGCCGACGCGGGGCCGCTAGGCGGCCCCCGCGGCCCCTGTGATACACTCCCGCCCATGCACATCGAGCCCGCCCCGGACCCGGGGAACCTGGACGACCTCGCGCTCCTGATCGACATCCTGCCCGGCCCGCTTCGGGCGGCCCTCGACAGTCAGCCCCACGTCGATCTGCTGGAGGTGGTGCTGGACCTGGGGCGGCCGCCGGAGGCCCGCTACCTCGGTCGAACCGAGCGGCTCTCGCCCCATCCTGTCCAGCGTGACGACCTCGACCAGGTCGTCGCCCTAGTCGGCGAGTTCGGGGGCGACAACCGCGCCGGCATCGAGCGCACCCTCCACCGCATCTCCGCGCTGCGAAACCGCAAGGGTCAGATCGTGGGCCTCACGCTCCGCGTCGGCCGTGCCGTCTTCGGTACGATCGACCTCATCCGCGACCTCGTGGAGCGGGGGGCGAGCATCCTGCTCGTGGGCCGGCCCGGCGTCGGCAAGACGACCATGCTGCGGGAGGCGGCGCGCGTGCTCGCCGACGACCTGGGCAAGCGGGTGATGGTGGTGGACACCTCCAACGAGATCGCCGGAGACGGCGACATCCCCCACCCCGGCATCGGCAGCGCCCGGCGCATGCAAGTGCCCCACCCGGACCGCCAGCACGACGTGATGATCGAGGCGGTGGAGAACCACATGCCGGAGGTCGTGGTGGTCGACGAGATCGGCACCCAGGCCGAGGCCGCCGCGGCCCGGACCATCGGGGAGCGGGGCGTGCAGCTCATCGGCACGGCCCACGGCAACAGCCTGGAGAACCTGATCGTGAACCCCACGCTCTCGGATCTCGTGGGCGGCGTGCAGACGGTCACGCTCGGCGACGAGGAGGCGCGGCTTCGCGGGACTCAGAAGACCGTGAGCGAGCGCAAAGGGCCCCCGACCTTCGGCGTGGTGGTCGAGCTCGTGAGCTACGGCGAGGTGATCGTTCACCCCGACACGGCCGCGGCCGTGGACGCGCTGCTGCGGGGGGACGACCCGGCGGGCGAGCGCCGGGTGCGCGGAGACGGTGGGGAGGTTCGGGCCGAGGCGGCACCCACGGCCCCGCGGCCCCGGCCCACAAACCGGACGCCGGACCGGGAGCGCCGGGGGCCGGCGCGCATCTACCCCTACGCGCTCTCCCGAGACTCCCTGGAGCGCGTGATCCGGGATCTCGGGGTCGATGCGCGGGCCGTGGCGAGGCCGGAGCAGGCGGACGTGATCCTGGCGCTCAAGTCCCGGGGCCGCGACGCCCGGCTGGAGCGGCTGGCGGCCGAGACCGGCGCAGAAGTCCACTGGATCAAGCGAAACAGCACCGCGCCCATGCGCCGGGCGCTCCAGACCGTATTCCACGTCATCGGCGGGGTGGAGGACGACGAGGCGGCCGACGCGGTGGAGGAGGCCGAGGAGGCCGCGGAGCGCGCGGTGCGCGAGGGAGTCGCCGTGGAGCTCACACCCCGGCGCTCGCCCCTTCGAAAGCTCCAGCACCTGGTGGCGAGCCGGCACCGCCTGGCGGCGGAGAGCGTCGGCCGGGAGCCCGGCCGGCGGCTCGTGATCCATCCCCCGTGAGCGGGCCCGCGCTCGTCTACCACGCGGGCGGCCTCGGCGACTTCGTCCTGTCCCTTCCCGCGATCATACGCGCCGTGCAGCACTTCGGCGCCGAGGGGTGGCACCTCTGGGGGCCGCCCGAGCGCTTGGCCCTCCTGCCCGGCTTCGCGCCGGCGCCGACGGAGCTCACCCGGTCCGGTCACACACTCTGGGGAGACGAACCCGCCCCGCAGGCCCTCCACTTCCTGCGGGAGTGCCGGGCCGTCGTGGCCTTTGGCGGCCGCCGGCCGCCGGCCTGGGCCGGCCTCGCGGGGGACGCCGCCTTGGCTGTGGCGAGCTTCCCTCCGGCCGGAGGCCCCTGGGTCCCCCGGCACCACGCGCAGCAGCTCGACGGCCTCGGCGTTCCGCGGCCCCGGGCGCCGTGGCTCCCGGCCTGGCGCCGGCACGTGCTCCCGGACCCTTCGCCCTCCGAGATCGTCCTGCATCCGGGTAGCGGCGACCCCAAAAAGAACCTGCCCGCGTCGACCTGGGTCGAGACCCTGAGGGTTCTCCGCCGGGAGCTCGATCTGCCCGTGCGCCTGGTGCTGGGGCCGGCAGAGCAGGAAAGGGGAGGGTGGGGAGAGCTGGCGGGCGTCAGCGACGCGGTGAGCGTTTGTACGACGATCGGCGAGCTCTTGGGGGTCTTGGGCCGGTCGGCGCTGTTCCTAGGGAACGACTCCGGGGCGAGCCACCTGGCGGCGATCCTGGGGATACCCACCGTGGCCGTCTTTGGCCCGTCGGCGCCGGCGCTCTGGCGACCCCTGGGCCCGCGGGTCCGGGCCGTCACGGCCGGGGCCGCCTGCTCGCCTTGCACCGACGGCGGTCCCATCGCTTGCCCAGGGCCGCGTTGCACCGCCGAGGTGAGGGTTGCCGACCTGGTCGAGGCTGCGAAGGGCGTGCTGCGAGCCGGCCCGGCTGCGGTGCGGTGAGATGTTGACATGGCGCCGGGTGGCCCATTCTGGGGCCGGCCGGCCCGTTCTTGCGGAACGGTCGCGGCATATGGGTGCCGCGCAGCCCTTCTCAATCCTTCTTGACGATCTGTAGCCTCCTGGATACAGTTTGTTCATGATCGAGATCCGGAAGACCGACGTCTTTGCGCGGTGGTTGGATGGGTTGAGCGACCTCTCTACTCGGGCTCGGGTTCAAGTTCGAATCGAGCGTCTCGCCGCCGGCAATCCCGGGGATGCGAAACCCGTCGGCGAGGGCGTATCGGAGTTGCGGATCGACTACGGCCCCGGCTACCGGGTGTACTTCACGCAGCGCGGGCAAGAGGTTGTGATCTTGTTGGTCGGCGGCGGCAAGCGCACGCAGACTTCAGACATCAAGACGGCCCTGCGCCTCGCGCGCAACCTGTGAGGAAGGACGATGAACAAGACAATGACGACTCGCTACGACGTGGCGGAACACCTTCGTACACCTCAGGAGATGTCAGCCTATTTGGACGCCTGTCTGGCGGAGGCCGGTGACGACGAGGCGTTCCTCACCAAGGCGCTTGGGGACATTGCGCGCGCCAAGGGAATGACGCAGGTGGCCCGCGACGCCGGTTTGTCGCGCGAGAGCCTGTACAAAGCGCTCTCTGGAGAGCGAAGCCCGAGCTTCGGAACCATCTTGAAGGTGCTGCGTGCCTTGGGGGTGAAGTTGCACGCAGAGGCCGCTTGAGGGGGCGAGGGAGCCGCCGCGCCCCCGATTCCTCTGCGCGTGTCCGAAAGGTACCCTCTGATAACGCAATGAATCAACTACCCTTGGGTCGCCCCAAGAAACGAGGATCTCCCGGCCAGTGCCTGACTCCTTCCGGAGGCGCCCCGGACGCGTGCAGGACAGGCCATCGGCGGTCCTGACGGCGGTGAAGGCGGTTGACCCGCGGGGAGCCATGGAGTAGAAGGGCCCAAAACCCTGGGGAAGGGGGGAGAGATGGGCAGCCGTTTCCTGCCTGCAAGACCGTGTGGCCGCCTTCGGCGCGAAAGCGTCGGGGCGGCCACGTTGCGTTGGTGAGCGCCTGACCGAAGGCGGGCACCGCGTGCGGGTGCCCGTCTGGGCCCCGAAGGGCGCCGCGAGAAGGAGGAGTCCGATGCCCGTCTACCTGTGCCGGTGGCCCAACGGCGACGTGTCGCTCGTGGAGGCGGGCGACACGGACGAAGCGGCGATCCTGCTCGACGAATTCGGTAACGCCGACGAGGCCGAGTTCCATCACCTCGTCGACCTGCTGGTCAACTTCACCCTGGACGACGAGGGCTCGCTTCGGGTCGAACAGTGGGGTGAGCTCACGCGCCGGGAGATCTACGAGGTGGCCTACCCCCGGTTGGAGGCCGCGCTGTCCAAAGAGTTCGCCAAGGGCTGGGAGCCGAACGTCCGGCCCATTCCGAAGCGGATCCGCGCCGCGGTCGACCACGAGCGCGAGCGGCGCCTGGAGAGGGTTGACGAGGACGAGACGCCCCAGGCGCGCACCGAGCTCGGGAAGGACGTGCAGAAGAGCCTCGGGGCCCCCGCGGCGTTGATCGATGCCCTCACGGAGCACGTCGGGGAGCAGATCCTGAAGAAGGCGAAACGGAAGGGGCCGAAGCACTGACATGCAAGCGCGTGGAAGGGGCCTGTTGGGCCCCACCGGATGGATCGAGCGCCGGCCGGAGTTACTTCCGGCCGGGCGAGGGAGCGGTGGGGGAATTTCTTGATTTCACTTACGTCCCATTGGCGTCCCAAACACGTGCCCCAGTCTGTCTACGCGATCATCCGCCGCTCACTTGGCTGGGACGAATGGGGAATGCACCCGGCGGTACTGGCTGGGGCGCCGGAGCAACCGCGACGTGACCTGGGACCGATTCGAGCGGATTCGCGAGTTGTTTCCGCTGCCAAAGCCCAGGATCATCCACGCCATCTGAAGCAACCTGCAGGGCAGCAAAGTCATGCGCCAGACGGGGTGTCGCCTGTCTGGTTTCCAGCCCGGTCAAAGGGTTGGAACCGAGGAACCGGATGAGGGAAACCTTCACGTCCGGATCTGTGGGGGGGCCGGCGGGCAACCGCCGGTCCTACCCGGAACCGGACGCTTGGCAGCGCCGGTTGTGCTCCCCGTTAAACGCAAGAAGAACGAAAGAAACCATCGGCATACGCGGGCAGGTCCAACGATGAAGGTCATCTATAAAATTACGTACCCGAACGGCAAGATTTATGTAGGAAAGGATCTAACCGATAGCATCAACTACTTCGGTAGCGCGGACAGCCGTTTGATCGCCCAGGATTTCTCCCGCGAGCAGCGGCGCGACTTCACAATCAGAAGAGAAATTCTATGGGAGTCCGAGTCGGCAACTGATGCCGAGGTGGCAGAAATTGAAGTAGAGTTTATCAACAAGCATAGGGCCAACGACCCGGCCGTCGGATACAACCGGTGGCCGAAATTCAACAAAAAAGCTGGCGTTTAACAAACGCCACGGCGGCGGAAAGTATTGTTTGTGCGGTTCGGTACCCATTGCTTCAATGGGATCCAGCCCGTGATTCGTACGAGGGGAAATGGCAACAGGACGAAGCAACAAACTGGTCGGGCAGACTGGAGAGTACCTCATCGCAGCGGAACTCTCCCGCCGTGGACTGATCGCGACCACGTTCACCGGAAACGTCCCACACTATGACATCATCGCATCCGACGAGACCGGTCGGCACGTCTCTGTCCAGGTGAAAGCAAGTCGCGGCTCTTCGTGGCAGTTTGGCAACATCACGCAGTACTGCGACATCACGTTTGACGGTCAGCGGCAGGTTGTAGGCGACGTAAAACCCTGTCCTGTACTTCGTCTCATCGTGGCCTTCGTCAAGATCGCGAACGACGGGAATGACCGTTTTTACATCCTGCCTTGGGAGCGGCTGCGCGACTTGTTAGTCGGTCATCACAAAACGTTCCTGGCTAAGCACGACGGCCGTCGACCAAAGAAATGGAACTCCCTGCACTGCGCTATCGAGGAGAAGACCCTGCAACCTTATAAAGACCACTGGACCACGATCGAGAAGAACCTCCAATGATCTGGATGCCTCAACGAAGACCTCCATCCGATTCCAAAAGGTAGGCACTTTGGTCTGTTCTTTCGGTACACATGAGGTCTGACGCTAGGCGCCAGAAGGAACAACCATGAAGACATCGAATAATTTGGTCGGAACCGCGGGCGAGTACTACGTATGCGGTGAAATATGCCGTCGTGGATATCTTGCGCTTATAACCCCTAAGAATAACCCTCTCTTTGATATAGTGGCTTCCGACCCTGAGGGGATTCGTTCCATTTCTATCCAAGTGAAGACACGATCAATTCAGAATGAGCAGGGTTGGAAGCTGGGCAAGGACGTCACCATGAAGAGAAGTAATCCAAATCTATTTGTAGTGCTAGTGAATCTGCAGGAGCAGGGTCTTCCGGATTTCTATATATATGAATTCGACATATTGGCTGAACGGGTCGAGACGAACTATTTGAACTATTTGGCCACGCCAAAAAGAGACGGTACAAGGCGCAAGGATGTTGGCTTTAGGTGGCACGATGTTAGCTATTTCACAGACGATGACCGTGGCAGACTGAATAATTGGAGACCAATCATAGACGCGTTGAAGGGCGTTTAATCGGGTAGGCGGGAGCTTTGAACTCCCGCCCCCCACACCACCGAGCATGCGGGTCCGCACTCGGCGGTTCCCCATCGCAGGATAGACGGTCCCTCTTGAGTTCCCTTTCACGCGTAGCCGTGGGCTTTCATCCACAGGTGCCGGACTGCGTTGCGAGCGTCTTCGAGAGGTGCCAGTAGCTCTTTCTACTGATCGCCGTGAAGATCGCCTGCTTCTTGCTCCCCAGGGCCAGGAGGTTACGGACCTTTGGGGAACGGGGGGACGTCCGTGCTTTTGGTGTCTTATTCAGTTGACGGTCCGTTGGGATCGAAGGGACGCCTTTTCCTTCTTGCCCTATTTGACCGGCCACCGGGCACCGGCGCGGAACAGGCGCGGCCGGGGGGAAATGGGACGGCTCCGCTCCTACTCCGGCAGTTCGGTTTTGTCGTAGATTTCTATCAGAGCCAGCGTGCAGCCGATCGAGGGCAGTGCCACGACGTCTTCCGGGCGGTTGGTCTCTTCGAGGAGCCAGCGGTCGTCGGGTTGGCGCACGTGGTGCTCAACGTGCGGTCGGTCCTGGGCGATGAGGACATACTCTTTCAGGGACTCCAGCGTGCGGTATTGCTCGAACTTGCCGCCCCGGTCGTAGTCCTTTGTTGACTCGGAGAGCACCTCGACGAGGAGTGTGGGGTTCAGGAGGGTGTCGTTCTGCTCGTCGTCGAACGAGAGCGGACCGCAGACGGCCACCACGTCGGGGTAGGTGTAGAGGCCGGTGGTGGGCACCTTGACCCGGAGGTCGGTGGAGAAGACCCGGCAGTCCCGGTTCTTGAACTGGGTCCCGAGCTCCCTGACGACATTGCTGACGATGAGGACGTGGCGTGCGCTGGCTCCTGACATCGCGAAGACCTCTCCACTGAGGTACTCGCTCTTGTGCTCGGCTTGACGCTCGGCGGCAAGATACTGCGCGGGGGTCAGGAAAGGCTTTGGTTGAACGGCCATCGAGCTCTCCGTCGGCGCGCGGTGTGGCCCGTCGATGGGGGGACTCTAGCCCTTGGACGCAAGAGCCGTCAAGCCGGCCCATTTTGGCAGTTTGGTCGTAGTCCCTTGGCTTCTTGATTTGCTGCCCACCACGGGAATGACCGGCGCTCCTTGCACCAGGGGACCTTCTCGGCAACCGAAGAGGGGCCTGTGGGCCGGCGCCGAGGCGACCGTCGGGAATTGAGGAGTTTCGTCCGGGGACGCGGGTGTACACTCTCCCCTCTCTCGGTCCGTCACACGAGGGCCCACCCTCTCGCCAGAAGGCGCACACGATGAACTTCCGGATCGCGGCCGCGGCCTGCGGCCGCCTTACCGCGGAGAACTACGACAAGCTCAAGGTGGGGATGGCCTACGACGAGGTGAAGGGCATCCTCGGCGCTCCGGCCCGGTGCACCGACCTGCCCGGGGTGAAGAGCTGCGTGTGGGGGGATGACAAGCGCTCGGTGACCGTGAATTTCATCGGAGAAAAGG
This sequence comes from Deltaproteobacteria bacterium, assembly GCA_016214985.1. Classification (GTDB taxonomy): domain Bacteria; phylum Desulfobacterota; class Deferrisomatia; order Deferrisomatales; family JACRMM01; genus JACRMM01. The sequence continues at coordinate 45,497 of JACRMM010000019.1, forward strand.
CCGTGCTCTTCAGCTCCGAAAATCTTCGCTGACGTCCCGCCGCCCAGGAACCGGCGGAAGCTCCCCCTGCGGGGCCTCAGACCACCAGGTCCACCTGCTGCGTCGTCCCCGCGGAGCCGTCCTCGCGAAGGTAGATCCCGGTGGCCCGGACCTGACCCTGGAGATCATTGCCCGTGCTTTTGAGGGCGAAGGGGCTCTCCGCGTGCGCCAGGGACAGGGCGCCGATGCTCAGCTCGCCGAGGGAGAGCAGGCTCTCGCGCCCGTCCGGCTCGTGGATCCAGACCCGAAGCTCCCCGAAGACCGCGTCGCCCTCGTCGATCCAGCCGTTGCGGTCCCCGTCCAGCGCCGCCAGGTCGGCGTAGCCGTCGCCCGAGCGGGGCCCGAAGAGCTCGATGCCGTCGTCGATCGTCCCGTTGCCGTTGCGGTCCAGGGCGAGGAGGCCGCTGCCCGGCGCGAGCAACGGGACCTGCTCGCTCTCTCCGTCGGCGTCGAGGTCGAACGTGAAGCGCAGCGGTTCGAGGCTCGCCCCGCCGGCCCCGAAGTTTACGACGAGCGGGTCCTGGGCGCGGGCCGCGTCGCCGAGCTGCACCTGGGTCTGGGTTTCCGCCCGGTACTCCCGGGCCATCCGCAGCTCGACCGATACGGCCAGCTCCCGGCCATCGGCAGTCGTCACGGCGCCCGCTGCGGCCACGGTCGTCTCCTCGGCCTCCTGCCGAACCTCGGTGGTGCGGAGATCCACGCCCCAGCCCCGGGCGGCCGGCGGCCCGTCGGGGGCCCGTTCCTGCGAGGCGGAGGCCTCGGCGGGCTTCTCGGAAGTAAGGTCGTGGGGGTCGAGGAGGCGGATCTTCTTCCCGGTGAGCGCCTCGATCAGGAGCCGGGTCAGCAGGGTTCTCGTGTCTTCGTTGACCTCCTGCGGGGGCGCCGGCGAGGAGCCCGAGTCCCTAGCTGGAGGCGGGCGATACGTGGGTGCAGGAGGGAACGAGGAGGGAGAGGTTCGGACGGCCGCCGCAGGCGCAGCGCCGATCCAGGCCCTGACCGATGTCTTCGTGCGGAGGCTCTCGACCTGCCGATGGGCGGTGGTGAACGCTACCGGACCGTTCTGGATCCTCACCCTGCGCCTCCCCGGGCGGCCTCCGTGCCGGCCCTGGATTACGTAACGGCCAAAACGGCTGGATACTTGAGGCGCGGCACCGGAGGTTCGGCGGCCGGCTCACGTCTTGTTGTCGGTTGGCCGATCAGTGTATAAGCCCGAGTTCGAGCCACCTTTCCCTCCCGGCTCGGGTACCCCCACTCCTCCTCGGAGGCCTCGGTGAAGAAGGCCGTTCTCTGGTCCGTCGCGCCCCTCTCCGCGGCGCTCCTGGCTGTGCTGACCCTGCGGGCGCAGTGGCGCACCCCGCCGCCGCCGGCCCCGACCCACGCCGCGTCGGAGGCCCCGGCCGCCGTGGCGCCCCCGGCGCGGAACAAACGGGCCTCCTTGAACACGGAGGTCAGGGGTCTGTACGTGACCTCGTGGATCGCCGGCATGAACCGCTTCCGCGAGATCGCCGACGGCGTTGCCGGCTCCGCCCTGAACGCCCTGGTCATCGACGTCAAGGACTGCACGGGAAGGGTCGGCTACGACTCGGCCCTGCCGTTCGTCGCGGCGATCGGCGCCCATGAGCGGCGCATCCGAGACCTGGACGGGGTGCTCCGCTACTGTCAGGAGCGGAAGATCCACACCATCGCGCGGATCGCCGTGTTCCAGGACCCGGTCCTCGCCCGGGCCCGGCCGGATCTGGCGATCAGGGCGCCGGGAGGCGCGATCTGGACGGACCGGAAGGGTCTGTCGTGGGTGGACCCTTCGTCGCGCACGGTGTGGGAGTACAACGTCGGCCTCGCGAAGGAGGCGGCGTCCCGGGGGTTCGACGAGGTGCAGTTCGACTACGTGCGCTTTCCTACGGACGGGAAGCTGTCGAACCTGGTCTACCCGCTCTGGAAGAGCGACGCGCCCAAGCACGAAGTGATCAAGGCCTTCTTCCAGTACCTGGACCGGGAGCTGAAGCCCGTGGACGTGCTGGTGTCGGCGGACATCTTCGGCCTGACCGTCCTGGCCGAGGACGACCTCAACATCGGCCAGCGGATCGAGGATCTCGCGCCCTACGTGGACTATCTCTGCCCCATGGTGTATCCGTCCCACTTTCCGCCGGGCTACCTGGGCTTCAAGAAGCCCGCGGAGCAGCCCTACCGGGTGATCTATGACAGCTGCGTGCGGGGGCTCGAACGCATCCGGGGGCAGCGGGCGAAGCTCCGCCCCTGGATCCAGGACTTCGACCTGGGCGCCGTGTACGACGAGAAGATGGTGCTCGCGCAGATCCGGGCGCTTCGCGACGCGGGCGCCTTCGGGTTCTGCGTGTGGAACGCCCGAAACGTCTACTCCATGGCGGCGTACAACGACCCTCTTCCCCGGCCGAGTGCCAATCCGCCGTTTCGGGCCACGCTGGTGGCCGAGTTGGAACGCAAGCGGCTGGCCAAGGCGACCAGGGCCCTTCTCCCCGCGGCGGCGCCGGCCCGCACCGTGCCGAACCCTCCGAAGAGAAGGGTCTGAGCGAGGGTAGACCGGCTGCAGAGGCTCCGACCCCGCTGCTGCACGCTGGATCGGCCCCGGACGTTGCCCCCGGCGATCCGGTTCCCCGCCTGATCTCGGCGACAAGAACTCCAAGGTGTGACGCCGGAGTCCCCTGCCCATCACTCGTGTCCTACGGGTGACCTTTCTGCGCTGGCCGAGTCCGCACCGACGGTCCCTGGACAACCCTGGGACGCTGCTGCACTGTGATTTCCCTCCGTACAAAGACGTTCCCCGGAGACGGCCAAGGAAGGGGCTTCCCTCCCCGAGAGCGTTCCATCCGATACACGTGCCTGCGTGCGCCATACACTCCCGTGGCGTCCGGAAGAGCCTGCGCGACGTAGGCTCTCGGGGGCTGCGACGCTCCGAAGCCGGCGCTCGGGCCGGTGCCGCTGTACAAGGCGCCCATACAGCGGCTTCAAGAACGAGCGCGGGTGGAGGAGGCGGATGCTTTGAAATCCCCTTTGATATCCGTGTGTTCATAAATACCAAACCAATAGAGAACGGGATGTGGCGTTTGGCACAATCACTGCACGGGGGTAGGGCAAGAGGGGCGTTCGGGACCTGAGCCGGAAGGGAGCCTGCCATGAAGAGCGCGATCTCCACCCTGTGCACGACCGTGATCGCCACCACCGCCACCACCGCCGCCTGGGCTGCCGCCGGGCCCCGGGCCGAGGGCGTAGGCCTTCTGACCTGGCTCTTCCTGGGCTTCGGCGCGCTGATCGTCGTCGGCCAGTGCGTGCCGGCGCTGGTGCTGTTCGTCTCGATGGTGCGGAGCCTGTTTACCGGCACGGCCCGCCGTGCGGCGGTTCACCCTGCCCACCCTGGAGAGGGAGGCGGATGCGATGCTCGGACTCCTGATCGCCGACGAAGACGTGGAGGCGCGCCGGCAGATGGCGGACCTCTTCATCGAGGACGGATACAACGTGATGGTGACGAGCTCGGCGGCCAACGCGCTCCACGGCATCCTGAAGAAGACGGCGCAGGTGGTGCTGGTGGGCGGGGACTTCGACGAGCTCACGGCGGCAGACTTCGTGCCGCTCTTGAAGAAGTGCAACCCCGACCTGACGGTGATCCTCGTGTCGGCGGAGAAGTCGCCCGCCTTCATCCGCAAGCTGCGCCGCGAGGGGATCTTCTACCACGCGCTGAAGCCCCTGGACGCCGAGGACCGCGAGGAGATCCGCCAGGCCGTCCACTGCGCCTTCGAGAAGCTCCACGGCAAGCGCCACCGGCACTGACCGAGAGAGAGGCCCCCCGTGTTCCGACGGGTTCACCCGAAGAGAGGAGAGAGAGCCATGAAGAGCCTGAGAACCCCCCTGGCGGCGATCGCCCTGTGGCTGGCCAGCCCCCCTGCCGCGGCCCTGGCGGCCACCGGCCTGCGTGAGGACCACAGCGGCTTCCTGGTCTGGGCGTTCTTGGGCCTGTGCGCCCTGATCGTCGTCGCCCAGCTCGCCCCGGCCGCCCTGCTCGTGGTCGGCATGATCAAGGGCCTGGTGGAGAGCCGGCGCACGAGCAAGGCCCCCTCCCCGTGACCCGCCGGTGCCGAGCCCCCGAACCGTGCCCCGCGGCCCCCGGGCCCCGGGCCGACCTTCCTTGTGCGAGGAGGAGACCGCTGCCATGTTGACCATCCGACCCTGGCCCGTGATTCTCTCTACCCTCCTGGGAGCCCTGGCGCTCGCCGCCGCGGCGCCCGCCATGGAGGCGGAGGACTGCCTGGGCTGCCACGGCGAGGCGTCCATCGCCGACAGCGGCCCCAATCTCTACATCAACCCCATCCAGTACGCGGGCACGCCCCACGCCAACGAGGGGTGCCCCTCGTGCCACGCCTCGGTCACCGACAGCCACCCCGACGACGGCGTGAAGCCCTCCCGACCCGCGTGCGCCGACTGCCACGACGAGGTCAAGCAGGAGTACGCCCAGAGCGCCCACGCCGGCAACGCCGAGTGCGCCGACTGCCACAACGTCCACGCCGTGCGGGGTCCCGACGCCGTCAGCGGCCTGGACGTCAACCGCCAGTGCGCCACCTGCCACGACGAGGCGCTCAACACCACCACGCACGCCACGTGGCTGCCCCAGGCCCGCCTGCACCTCAACGCCATGCCCTGCATCACCTGCCACACCGCGTCGAAGAACACGGTCATCACCCTCTACATCGAGCGGCGCGACCCGGGCCGGCGCGAGCAGGCCTTTCGCCTGGCCACCTACCAGGACCTCCGGGCCGCGGCAGGCACCGACGACCTCTCCGCCCTGATCGACCGCAACGCCGACCACTTCATCAGCCTCGCCGAGCTGCGCACCTTCCACTCGAGCGCCCAGGGCCAGGACCTTCGGCTGTGGGGCATGATGATGCCCGAGGCCATGACCCACTCCTTCGAGATCCTCGAGAACCGCTGGGACTGCACCTTCTGCCACACCTCCGGCCCCGGCGCCGCCCAGAAGAGCTACGTCGCCTTCCCCCAGCCCTCCGGCGCCTACGCCCGGGTGGCCGTGGAGCCCGGCGCCATCCTCGACCTGCTCTACGGCACCCCCGACTTCTACATGATGGGCAAGAGCCGCAACGACACCCTGAGCCTGGTGGGCCTCTTGATCATCGCCGGCGGGCTCGTCATGCCGCTGGGCCACGGCACGCTGCGCTTCCTCACCCGCGCCAACCGAAGGGAGCACTGAGCATGGACTCCTCCGAGTCGATCTACCTCACCGCTACCCCCATCCGCATCTGGCACTGGGTCAACGCGCTCGCCATCGTCACCCTGTGCGCCACCGGTGCCCAGATCCGGTTCCCCGAGTACGTGAACCTCTTCGGCACCTACAAGGCCGCCATCCGGCTCCACAACACCGCCGGCGTCGTCACCTCCCTGTCGTTTCTCTTGTGGGTGCTCTACTACGTGGTCTTCGCCCGCACGGTCTTGAAGATCTACCTGCCCACCCTCGACGACCTCACCCGCGGGCTCGTGCGGCAGGCGAAGTTCTACTTCTGGGCCTACTTCTTCGGCGGGACACCCAATCCCCACACGACCACGCCCCTGAACAAGTTCAACCCCCTGCAGAAGACCGCCTACGCGGTCATCATGATCGTGCTCGTGCCCCTGATCATCGTCAGCGGCCTCGGCCTCTTGAACTTCGCGCCGCTGCGCGGCTGGATCATGGCCGTGGGCGGCATCAAGCTCCTCGCCGGCGCCCACTACCTCATCGCCTGCGCCTTCTGCGCCTTCGTCTTCACCCACGCCTACCTCGCCACCCTCGGCCACACCCCCCTGGCCCACTTCAAACCCATGTGGACCGGCTGGGAACGCGTCGAACAGCAC
>JACRMM010000020.1 GCA_016214985.1 Deltaproteobacteria bacterium
CAATCCGCGAATATCAGCATGATCTACCGTCGCACAATCGGCCCCGCTCCTACTCATGCCCTGGAGGAGAAGCAACACCAAAACCAAGAAAATCTGGGGAAGGGGCGCTTTTCCTCTATTGACAGTGTCAGCCATATCAGCGGGCTGCCGAAGAAGCAGCCTGCTAGCGCCCCAGGGAGGGGGCGTCGAATCGCGGAGCTCAAAAAGCGTAGCGATTCGTGAGGGTTCGAAGGGGCCGTCCCCGAGAACCCGTCGCCGAAAGACCCCATGGAGGGGTCTTTCAGCACCCAGCTAGAGACGTCGAAACCGGTGCCACCGGTCCAGCCCGAGAGGAGGAACGACCATGCGGCGAGGAGCACAGAGGACGAGACGGAAAAGGGTAGTTCGGGGAGATCAAGGTGAAGCTCTTCTTCAGGACCCCGCAGGACGAGGGGTGGGTCCGCAACAACCTTCTGGCGGCTGCGGGCTGCCAGGTTTGAATCCCAGGAGGTGACACGATGCCCAGGCTGCACACCAACGAGTTTCCCTGGCACGCCCCTTCGGATCAGAACCGGCGGGAGGGCGCCGTCCAGGCCGCGCGTCTCATGATGAACGCCGCCCACACGGCACCCTGCGCAGGGGGGGTCGACCACGTCGAGTGCGAGCTCGTGTGGGGGGACGAAGAGCAGCAAGCACTCGGCGAGAAGATGGATGAGCTCTCCCACGCCCCGGGCAACGAACGGGCTCGGGAGCGCTACCAGACCGAGGCGGTCATGGCCCGGGAGGCCGACTGCCTGCTCCTCCTCGGCGATTTCAGGGCCCGCAACACCCCCTTCGACGCGGACTGTGGGCTCTGCGGGGGCCCGAAGGGCTGCAGCTTCCTCTACGCCCGCCGCCGGACGGGGATGGGCCAGATCGACCACACGGACAAGAGTCTGGCCAAGACGCCCATCGACGGACCCCTGTGCCAGCTCCACGTCCACGACCTGGGCTACGCGGTCGGCTCCGCCCTGTGGACGGCCCGAACGCTGATGGTGGACGCCCGGCCCTTCATGACCGTGGGGCTCGCTGCGTCCAGACTCGGCTACTGCAAGAGCTCCGCGTTCGTGGTCGGAGTCCTCGTGGCGGCGGGAGCCAAGAACCCGTTCGTGGATACCCACGCGAAGTACCCGACCATGAACGTCCGACGCGTGGTCGACTCTGCGCGAAGGCACTACGTCATCACCCGGCAGTTCGGGTTGGACTACCGGCATTACCCGAGCGGGAACGTCCCGGGATCCCGGTCCAAGAATGAGGAGGGATGAGCCATGGCCCTGATGGATGGAAAAGCATTTGCCGACGAACGGTTGGTGGACGCCGCAGGCCACGTCCTCCATGCGTACTACAAGGCCCCTCTGGTCACCGGCAAGGTCGAGCACAAGGCCGTGGTCATCACCGGGGAACACCTCGACCCCGTGATCGAATTCGTGGACCGAATGGACAAGAAGCTTGACGGCGCGGCCAAGGACCTCTTCTTTCCTCTGTATGTGGACCACATGTGCCTGAAGGTGGCTCGTGACGAGGGGTACTCCCCCGTAGTCGTCGCCCTGGGGGCGGACTACACCAAGGCGGACCTGGGCTGGGACTGCGGCGCGTGCGGGTTTTCGACCAGCCGCGACTACCTCAAGTACTCCGGCGAGAACAAGGGAATGGGCGCCCTGTGCGCCGGGCCCTCCTGCGCGTGGAAGGCATTGGACCACGGCATCGCGGTCGACTATGCCTGCGCCGCCGCCCACGAGCTGAACGTGGAGAACCGCATTCTGAGCACGATCGGGCTCGTGACGATGCTGCTCGGGTACCTGGACGGAGTCAGTGCCACTTGGGCTCTGGCCCTGGGACCCCAGGTCGAGACCTGGTGGTACAGCCGGCCCTCGCTCGCCAAGTGGCTGGATCCTCAGATGCTGCAGGGGATGCTCCACAAGAACTACGCGAACCACTTCCAGATGTTCAGCACCAAGCTGAGGCCGCGGGTGAAGAAGGACGGCCCCTGGTGGGAGGAGAAGCCGGAGTATGTCTTGGGCATCGGTCCGGACGAGGAGTACGGGACGTACCAGCAGCAGGTCCTCGGCGCGCTGATGGAGAGTGTCGGTGAGCTGCGCCCCAAGGTGCAGGCTCTGCGAGGCCTCGCCGAGACAACGTCCGGCGGGTGACCCGACCGGGTCGGGCCGGCGGTGTTTGCGCAGGAGGGCCGGGGACCCCCTCTCCGACGCCGCAGGATCCCTGAAGGGGTCGCCTACGGCGAGCGCCGGTCGAGGGGCTCGGACATCGTGCTGATCCCCTCGGCAGCGTCGCCAAAGCCGCCTGCGCCGCTCTCCGAGGGGCCCCCCGGCCCGCAGCGCGGAAGGTGTACGCCGGCGGCGTCGACGCAGGAGGGCCGGGGACCTCCCCCTCCGGCGCCGCAGGAACCCTGAAGGAGTCGCATACGGCGAGCGCCGGTCGAGGGATTCGGAGGTCGCGTTGATTCCCCGGCAGCGTCGCCACAGCCGCCTGCGCCGCTCTCCGAGGGGCCCCCCGGCCGCAGCGCGGAACGCGTAGGTCAACGTCCATGGAGGGCGGGTCGATCCAATCGAGAGGAGAGTCGCGGATGAGCGAGCCCAGGTACTTCAATCCCGACGTCGAGCCCTTGCTGAACACTCCGCAAATGCGGGAGCTCCAGTGGGGGAAGTTGAAGGAGGCGCTCCGCTACAGCTACCAGAACACACCCTTCGACCGGGAGCGGATGGATGCGGCGGGGGTCGCCCCGGGCGACATCTGCTCCTTCGACGACTTTGCCCGCGCGATCCGGCCCGCTGGCCAGGCGGAGTTCCGGCAGGTCTACGAGCGGCTCGAGCTGAACATGGAGAAGATCTGGCTGCACCTGTACGGCCAGGACCGCATGGACGACCTGTACCTGCTGACCACCACCTCGGGAACCACGGGAGTGCCGACGCCCTACCCTGTGTTCCACAAGACCACGGTGGTCATGGGCGAGCTCTTCGGCCGCATCGGATGGCGCGCGGGCATGCGGCCGGGAACCCGGCTCGCCATCTGCTTTGGCCTCAGCATGCACGCCGCGGGGACCCCCAATCTCTTCTGGTACAAGAACACGCGCGGCGTCACGCTCGTCCCGATCGGGGCCGAAGTGGGGACCGAGCGCATGCTGACCTTCCTGAAGCTTTTCAAGGTCAACATGTTCACCGGGACTCCCTCCCTGGCGACCCACCTCATCGAACGCGCGCCCGAGGTGCTGGGAGCGCCGGTCGGGAGCCTCGGCCTCAAGGCGCTCTTGTGCGGCGCCGAGCCCGGCGCCGGCATTCCCGAGATCCGAAGCCGGCTGGAGAAGGAGTACGGCGCCAAGGTCTTCGACATCGGCGCCGGCTACGGCGTCTCCTGCGATCATCCCGAGTACCAGGGTATGCACTGGATCGCCGCCGACCACTGCCTCTACGAGCTCGTGGAGCCGGAGACCTTCGAGCCGCTCGCGATGACGCACGGCGCGACGGGGCTCGCCTGCTTCACTCCGCTCGAGCCGCAATCGGGCATCTTCTTCCACCACCTGCGCTTCACCCTGGGCGACATCCACCAGGTCTTCACCGAGCCGTGTCCCTGCGGGCTCTCCGGGTTCCGCTACAAGATCGTCGGCCGCACCGACGACATGCTGAAGGTCAAAGGAGTCCCGGTCTATCCTGCGGCCATCCAGGGTGTCATCAACGGCTTCGTTCCCCGGGTCACGGGGGCGTTTCGCATCCTCCTCACGGAGAAGCCGCCCCTGGTGATCCCGCCCCTCAAGCTCTCGATCGAGCACGGGGAGAACGTGCGGGACTCGGACCTGCCGGGGCTGGAGAAGGAGATGGGAGACAGAATGCACCAAATGGTGAAGATCCGGCCTACGATCACGTGGCTCAAGCCAAATTCCTTGGAGAGGGCAGTGAAGAAGACGCAGTTCCTGGAAAAGGCCTACCGGGAATGAGGCACCCGCAAACGTGGATAGAGTCCGAGAGGGATGGAATCACGAATGGATTTTGAGCTCAGCGAAGACCAGAAGCTGGTTCAGGAGATGGTACGGCGATTCTCCGAGAAGGAGATCGCCCACCTTGCGGACGAGATCGACCGAACCGAGCGTTTTCCGGAGAAGACACTCAAGGACATGGCGGGACTCGGTCTCATGAGCATGCTCGTGCCGTCCGAAGCCGGGGGGACCGGCATGGGTGCGGTGGCCTATTCTCTGGCGCTGATGGAGATCGGGAAGGCCTGCATGAGCCATGCGACCGCGACCTCGGTGACCAACATGGTCTGCGAAGGGATCTACCGGTTCGGCACCCCGGCGCAGCGGCAGATCTACATCCCGAGGATCACCTCGGGAGAGTGCCTGGCCGGAGCGTTTGCCCTCACGGAGCCTGGGGCAGGTTCGGACGCGGGCAGCCTGCGGGCCACTGCAGAGCGCGAAGGGGAGGAGTACGTGCTCAACGGAACCAAGGTCTTCATCACCTCCGGGTCCCACGCCGGCGTGTTCATGGTGGCGGCCAAGACGGACAGGGAGGCGGGGAAGCGGGGCATCAGCGTCTTCTTGGTAGAGGCGGGCACGCCCGGGCTGCGGGTCGGCCGCAAGGAGGAGAAGCTGGGGCAGCGGGGCTCGGACACCGTGGAAATCCTCTTCGAAGAGTGCCACGTGCCGGCCGCGAACCTGCTTGGCAACGAGGGCGACGGGTTCAAGATCATGTTGGCGAACTTGGACGGCGGCAGGGTCGGGATCGCCTCCAGCTCCTGCGGCCTGGCTCGGGCTGCCTTCGAGTCGGCCCGGAGCTACTCCAAGGATCGCCGCCAGTTCGGAAGGCCGATCTGCGAGTTCCAGGCGATCCAGTGGAAGCTTGCGGACATGGCGACCCAGCTCGACGCGGCGACGCTGCTCACCCTTCGCGCGGCCCATCGGAAAGAACTCGGGCGCCCCTACACTCAGGAAGCCAGTATGGCGAAGCTCTTCGCCACGGAGGCGTGCCAGCGCGTATGTCGCGAAGCGCTTCAGATCCACGGGGGGTACGGATACGTGCGCGAGTACCCCGCCGAACGGTTCCTCCGGGACTCCGTCGCCCTGACTCTGTACGAGGGCACGAGCGAGATCCAGCGGTTAGTGATCGCCCGTAACCTCCTGACCTAACGGGCGAACGGACCCGCGCTGCCTGTTGTTCAACGTGCCGCCGCGTGGGGCGTCGGGTTACTCCGGCAGCATCTTCCCCGGGTTCAGGATCCCCTTGGGGTCCAGTGCCGCCTTGATCCGGCGCATGTAGTCGAGGGCCTTCCCGTGCTCGGCCTCGACGAAGGGGAGCTTCCCGATGCCGACGCCGTGCTCGCCGGTGCAGCTGCCGCCCGCGGCGATCCCGTGCTCCACGACCGTTCGGTTGACGCGGGCAACGGCGTCCTTGGCGGCGGCATCGGCCGGATCGTAGAGCAGACCCAGGTGGAGATTGCCGTCGCCGGCGTGGCCCCAGAAGAAGCCCACCGCGCCCTCTCGCTCCACCGTCTCCTTGGCCCGGTCCACCATCTCGGCGTAGCGGCTGATCGGCACGCAGGTGTCGACGAGCAGCACCGAGGCGCCGGGGTGGTTTCGCTTGATGGACTCGAGCGCGCCGTGGCGCACCTCCCAGAGCCTCACCCGCTCGTCGGCCCCGATCCCCCGCTCCACGGTGAGCGCGCCGTGCTCCTGGAGCACCCCCTGGACCATCTCGAACTGGCTCTCCAGGGCTGACTCGTTGACGTTGTGGAACTCCAGGAAGAGCATCGGCCGCTCCGCCAGGGTCATCTTCTGGTCCCGGTTGATCTCGGCCACCACGGCCGCATCCATGAGCTCCAGGGCGGCCGGGTTCAGACCGTAGCGGATCGTGTCGCTCACGGCCTCGCACGCGTCGTGGATGGCCGGGAACGTTGCGACCACGGTGAGGTACTCCGGCGGCAGGCCCCGCAGGCGAAGGGTTGCCCGGGTGACGATGCCGAGCGTGCCCTCGCTCCCGATCATCAGGCGCACGAGGTCGTATCCGGACGAGCTCTTGATGGCGCGGCTCCCCAGGTGGAGCACGTCGCCGTCCGCGGTTACGACCTCCAGGCCGAGGACGCAGTCGCGCGTGGCGCCGTAGGCGACCGTGCGCACGCCCGAGGCGTTATTGCCGATCATCCCGCCGATCGCGGCCCAGGCGCCCGGATCGGGCGGGAAGAACAGGCCGTAGTGGCGCAGCTGGTTGTTGAGCTCCCGGTACTGGATGCCGACCTCCACGTCCACCTGGAGGTCCTTCTCCCGGATCTCCAGGATCCGGTTCATCTCCGTGAAGTCGAGGACGAGACCGCCCTTGATCGGGATCGGGTTGCCCTCGAGGCTCGTGCCCGCGCACCACGGGGTGACGGCGTACCCCTTCTCGGCCGCGAGCTTGACGCACGCCACGACGTCCTCGGTCGTCTGGGGCCAGACCACGACGTCGGGCCGGTGGGGCTCGTGGTAGGACTCGTCCTTGGAGTGGAGGTCCAGGTTGGAGGAGCCGGTCGAGACGTGGCTCTCGCCGATGGCGTGCTTGAGGGCGTCGACGTCCTCGGGGGTGACCGGGGGGTACTGTCTGGACATGGCGTCCCTCTCGGGCTGGGGTGGCCGGTTTGGGATCGAAGTGTTCCCGGAAATGGGAGAGAGCGCAACGTCTTTGGTATCGTTGCCCCCGCGCCGTGCGCTATACTACACCGTCTTTTTCTCCTCCATTCCATTCGATTTTTCGGGTCACGGGTAGCGATGTCCGATGCCGTCTGGGGGAGGGTGGGAGCCCTCCTCGACATGATCAAGTTCGCCCACACGGTCTTTGCGCTGCCGTTCGCGCTCATGGGCATGCTGCTCGCGGCCCGGGGGCTGCCGGGGCCGGGCACCGTGCTGGGGATCCTGGCCGCCATGGTCGGCGCCCGCACCGCGGCCATGGCCTGGAACCGGATCGCCGACGCCGAGATCGACGGCCGAAACCCCCGTACCGCGGGTCGCCACCTGCCGGCCGGGCTGGTGCGTCCCGCCGAGGCGTGGGCCCTGACGCTCGGGGGTGCGATTCTGCTCGTCCTGGCAGCCTGGGCGCTCAATCCGCTGTGCCTGAAGCTCGCTCCCCTGGCCCTGGCGGTCGTGTTCGCGTACCCCTTTGCCAAGCGCTTCACGGTGCTCTGCCACTTCCTGCTCGGCCTCGCCCTGGCGGCAGCGCCCCTGGGGGCGTGGATCGCCGTCACGGGCTCGTGGAGCTGGAAGATCGTTCCCCTGGGTCTGGCGGTCCTCCTGTGGACCGCCGGCTTCGATGTGCTCTACGCCCTTCAGGACGTGGAGTTCGACCGGGCCTCGGGGCTCCACAGCATCCCCCAGCGGCTCGGCACCGGGCGCGCGCTGCGGCTTGCGGCTCGGCTCCACGTCGCGCTCGTGGTGCTGCTGGCCCTGCAGATCCCGCTCTTCGGTCTGGGCGCGTGGTACGGGCTGGGCCTTCTGGCGGCGGCCGCGCTCCTGCTCTACGAGCACGCGCTCGTGACGCCCTCGGACCTCTCCCGCCTCGACGCCGCCTTCTTCACCATGAACGGGGTGATCAGCGTGGTGATGTTCTCGGCGACATTCCTGGACGTCCTCCTGTGAGCCGCGCTCTCTCCGAGATCCGCCACCGGATCGAGGCCGGGGAGCGGCTGGACGAGGCGGACGCGCTGGCTCTCCTGCAGTCCCACGACCTGCTCGCGCTCGGCGAGATGGCGAGCCTCGCCAACCGCCGCAAGAACGGCGACCGGGTCTTCTTCAACGTCAACCGGCACGTGAACCCCACGAACGTCTGCGTCAACCGCTGCCGGTTCTGCGCCTTCAGCCGGAGCGCCGACGAGGCCGGCGCCTACACCCTCACCGCCGACGAGGTGCTCGACCGCGCGGCCCAGGCCGAGGCGTCCGGCGCCACCGAGCTCCACGTGGTGGGGGGGCTCCACCCGGAACTGCCGCTCGCGTGGTACGTGGACGTCATCGCGGAGATCCGGCGTCGCCACCCCGGCCTCCACGTGAAGGGCTTCACGGCCGTGGAGATCGATCACTTCGCGCGGATCTCCGCCGCCTCGGTCGAAACGGTGCTCGGGCGTCTGAAGGACGCAGGGCTCGGCAGCCTGCCGGGGGGCGGCGCGGAGATCCTGGCCGAGGAGACGCGCCGGCGGATCTGCCCGGAGAAGATCTCGGGCGCCCGGTGGCTGGAGATCATGGAGATCGCCCACGGCCTGGGGCTGCGGTCCAACGCAACGATGCTCTACGGGCACCTGGAGACGGCCGAGGACCGCGTGCAGCACCTCTCGCGCCTTCGGGCGCTCCAGGACCGCACCGGCGGCTTCCAGGCGTTCATCCCGCTGGCCTTCCAGCCCAAGAACTCGGATCTGGCCAAGGGCGCGTCCACGACGGGCTACGACGACCTCAAGACCCTGGCCGTGGGTCGGCTCTTCCTCGACTCCTTCGACCACGTGAAGGCGTACTGGGTCATGCTGGGAGAGAAGATCGCCCAGGTGAGCCTGCACTTCGGCGTGGACGACCTGGACGGCACGGTGGTCGAGGAGAAGATCGCCCACGACGCCGGCGCCACGTCGGCCGAGGCACTGGGGCGCGACGAGCTCGTGGCCCTCATCGAGGCGGCCGGGAAGGTGCCGGTGGAGCGCGACACGCTCTACAACCCAGTGTCGCGTGCCGCGTGCCGCGTGCCGGGGCGGGAACCAACCCGCGGCCACTGCGTGGAACGTGGAACGTGGAAGGCGGAACGGCTTGACCGGGGCGACGCCCTTCGCCTGCTTCGCGAGGAGGCGTTCCTCTCCCTGGGGCGGCGGGCCGACGCCGTGCGCGAGCGGCTCCACCCCGAGGGTTGGGCCACCTTCGTCGTGGACCGAAACGTCAACTACACCAATGTCTGCACCTGCCAGTGCCGCTTCTGCGCCTTCTACCGCAAGCCCGGTGACCCGGAGGGGTACGTCCTCACGCACGAGGAGGTCCTTGCGAAGATCCAGGAGCTCGTCGACCGGGGGGGCACCCAGGTCCTGATGCAGGGCGGTCTCCACCCGGATCTTCGGATCGAGTGGTTCGAGGAGCTCTTCCGGGAGATGAAGCGGCGCTTCCCGGGCGTGCAGAACCACAGCCTGTCGCCCGCCGAGGTGGTCCACCTGGGGCGGGTGTCGGGCCTGGGCCTCGACGCCACGCTCGACCGGCTGCACGCCGCAGGGCTCGACTCCATTCCCGGGGGAGGGGCCGAGGTGCTCGTGGACCGGGTGCGCCGGGAGATCAGCCCCAACAAGATCGGGTGGCAGGAGTGGGCCGCCGTGATGGAGGCGGCGCACTGCCGGGGCATGCCCACGACCGCCACCTTGATGTTCGGGTCCACCGAGACCGACGAGGACGTGATCGAGCACCTGATGAGGGTTCGGGACCTCCAGGACCGCAGCGGTGGCTTCACCGCCTTCATCCCCTGGACCTTCCAGCCGATGCACACCGAGCTCGGCCGCGCCACGGGCCTTCGGACGGCGGGTGCGGTGCGCTACCTGCGGGTGCTTGCGGTCGCGCGCCTCGTGCTCGACAACGTCCCGAACCTTCAGGCGTCCTGGGTGACCCAGGGGGAGAAGGTGGCGCAGGTGGCGCTTCGCTTCGGGGCGAACGACCTGGGGTCTACGATGCTCGAGGAGAACGTGGTGGCCGCCGCTGGGGTGCGGTTTCGGATCGAACAGGAGCGCCTGGTGGAGCTCATCCGAGATGCGGGCTTCCGCCCGGCCCAGCGCACCACAACTTACCGGTTGGTTCGGGAGTTGTGAAACGGTACACTGGCCCGAACACCGAGCCTCCGCGACGGCTCGTCGCGGGCGATGGGGAGGCCCGCCGCGCCACCGGCGCGGGGGCCCCGAGGGAGAGGAGGAGAGGAGGGCATGGGCGACCGAGCGCAGAGCGACAAGGACCGCCGGCGAGATCACCGCTTCGACCGGAGGTTCTCGGTCCAGGTTGCCGGCGACAGCACGGAGGGACTTCGTGCCGAGTCGATCAACATCTCGAGCCGGGGGCTCTACTGCAAGGTGCCTCGGTACGTCCATCCCTTCTCGAAGCTCAACGTGGCGCTCGACCTTCCCTTCGTCGGCCGGGACGCCGGCAAGATGGAGTGCGAGGGGGTTGTGGTCCGCGTCGAGCCGGAGACCGAGCTGCCGGGCGTGAAGGAGTACCGGCTCGCGATCTACTTCCTGAACCTCGATCGGGCAGCCGCCGACGCCATTCACGCGTTCCTCGCCGAGGGACACTGACCGCTCGCCGGGCCGGGCGAGGTGCCCGGCCCCCGGCGGCGTCCCCCCGCCGCCGGATCCCGTGCCCCATCCCGAATTCATCCCCAGCCACCCACTCCGGATGATCTCCTTGCCCCTCCACGTCGATGAGCTTCTCGCTGCCCTGGAGTCTGCCGCGGCCCCGGAGGCCTCGGCCGAAGGTCAGGCCCTGCACCGGCTCGGGCGGGTCCGCTCGGTCACCGAAGAGGCGACGACGGGGCTCAGCCGCGTCCGGGGCGCGGTGCAGGGCGAGCGGCACCGGCCCTACGCCGTGTCTCTGACGGTTCGGGCCGAGGGCGCCGACGGGCGTTGCGACTGCGAAGGCCCGCGCCAACCGTGCCCCCACGTCGTGGCCCTGGCTCGGGCCTGGGCCGCGTCGCACCGGAGCGGACGGACGGGGGCTGAGACGCCCTGGCGCTGGGTACTCGAGGCCCTGGCGCCCGCCGCCGGGCCCGCCCCGGGCCGAGACGTCCTCGTCCACTGGATTGACCTGCTTCGGCGCTGGCCCGGCCCCTGGGCCCTCGTCGTCTCGTGGCGGGTTCATCGGGTCGGCGGCCGAGGCATCGGCGGCGGTCGTCTGCTGAGCCTGACCCGCCCCGACGGGCACGAGCTGCCGCCCTGTGCGGTCGAAGCGGATGAGCGGGTGCTGGCGCTCGCCCTCGGCGCCGGAGCGCAGCCGGTGGCGGGCCGGCCGGGCAGCGTCGAGGTGGCGCCGGGTCGTGTGGATCCCGTGTTGCGGGCCTTGAGCCGTGCCCCTTGGGTCCGCTGGGTCGGGACCCGGGCACCGGCTATCTGCGATCTGCGGCCCGCAGTGCCCAGCCTGAGCGCGGCGGATCTCGGTCGTGAGCTGCGGGTGTCGCTCCAATGGAGTGAGCCCGCGCTTGCGGCCGGACCCCTTCGGGTGATTGGGTCCGCGCCCCCCTGGGTGGAGGTCGGCGGACAGCTGCGGCCCGTGGACGGCGTCGACGACGGCGGGGCCCTGGCGGCCCTGGGCGAAGGTCCCGTCTCGATCCCCGAGGCGGATCTTCCGGCGTTCCTCGGTACCGCGCTGCCCGCCCTCGAGGAGCGAGGCATCGCCGTGGAGATCGGGGGGCTCGAGGGGCGCCGTCTCCTCGTGGAAGAGACCGCACGCCCCCGTCTCTACCTCACGGAGGAAGGGCGGCTCCTGGTGGCCGATCTGCGGTTCGCGTACGGAGACTACGAGGTGGCGGCGGAGAACCCCGCTCCGGTCCTGACCCTGGGGCCTGGCGAGGTGCGAACCCTCCTGCGCCGGGACATGGAGGCGGAGTTCCAGGCTGCCTCGAGGCTCCGTGACCTCGGGTTCCGGATGGCCGAGCCGGGGCGGTTCGAGGCGGACGGAGACGCGGCCTTCGACTTTCTCCTGGAGAGCCTTGAGCCCCTCTCCCGGGAGTGGGAAGTGTTCGGAAGGGACCGCTTGCGCCGGCACCGGGTAACGGCCAGCTCGGCGGCGCTGAGCGCGCGCCTCTCCGCCGGCATCGACTGGCTGGACCTGCAGCTGGAGGCCCGGGTCGGAGACGAAGGGGTCCCGCTGGAAGAGGTGCTGCGGGCGTTCCGCCGGGGCTCTCGGTACGTGAGGCTCGAGGGGGGTACGCACGCGCGGGTCGCCCGGGAGTGGCTCGAGCGCGTCGCGTCCGGTCTGGACGAGCTCGGCGTCGAGCGCGGCCGGTCGCAGCTGGCTCCGTCCCTGGCGCCGCTCGTGGAGGAGTTTCTGGGGGGCGTCGAGCGGGTCGAGATCTCGGGGCAGGAAGCGTGGGCGCGCCTGACCGAAGGGTTGCGCGAGCAGGGCTCGGTGCCGGTGCTGGCCCTGCCCTCGGGGTTGGTCGGCGTCCTTCGGCCCTACCAGGAGAGGGGATACCACTGGCTGCGGTTCCTCGGTGAAGTCGGCCTCGGGGGCATCCTGGCGGACGACATGGGCCTGGGAAAGACCATCCAGACCCTCACACTGCTCCTCTCGGAGGTGGAAGGGGGCCGCGAGGGGCCGAGCCTGGTCGTAGCACCCACCTCGGTGGTTCCCAACTGGGCGGCGGAGGCCCGCCGATTCGCGCCAGGCCTGCGGGTGCTTCGCTATCACGGGTTGGAGCGGAAGGAGCTGCTCGCCGGGATCGGCGAGAGCCACCTCGTCCTGACGAGCTACGCGGTCCTGCGGCGAGACCTGCGGGAGCTCGGGGCCGTGGACTGGAACTACGCGATCCTGGATGAGGCCCAGGCGATCAAAAACGCGGCCACACAGACCGCCCGAGCCGCCCGGCGCCTGAGAGCACGCCGGCGGCTCACCCTCACCGGCACTCCGCTCGAGAACCATCTCGGCGAGCTCTGGAGCCAGTTCCAGTTCCTGATGCCCGGTCTGCTGGGCTCCGAGCGCCGCTTCGCCGAGCGGTACGCCCGGCCGGCAGCCCAGGGGGACGACGGGGCCCGGGCGCGGCTTCGCCACCGGATCCGCCCCTTCGTGCTCCGACGCCTGAAGGGCGAGGTGGCCTCCGAGCTTCCGGAGAAGGTCGAGAGCGTCCTGTTCTGCCAGATGGGGCCGGAGCAGGAGCGCTTGTACCAGAGCCTTCTCGCCGCGAGCCGGGAGCGAGTGTTCCGGGAGGTGGAGACCCGGGGGCTGGCGCGGTCGCGCCTGTGCATCCTCGACGCCCTCCTGCGCTTGCGCCAAGCGTGCTGCCACCCGGCGGTCCTTCCGGGCGACCTCGGTCGCGATATTCCCTCGGCCAAGTTCGACCTCTTCTGCGACTTCGTCTCGGAGGTCGTCGAGGAGGGGCACCGGGTGCTGGTCTTTAGCCAGTTCGTCCGCGTGCTCGAGGTCCTGCGCCGATGGTTCGAGCAGGCGGGCATCTCCCACCTCTACCTGGACGGCCGCACCCGGGACCGGGAGGAACGGGTGCGCCGCTTCCAGGAGGACGAGTCGGTGGCCGCCTTCCTGGTCAGCCTGAAGGCCGGGGGTACGGGCCTCAACCTCACGGGCGCAGACTACGTCGTTCTCTACGACCCCTGGTGGAATCCGGCGGTGGAGCTTCAGGCCACCGATCGTGCCCACCGTCTCGGCCAGACCCGCAAGGTCTTTGCGTACAAGCTCATCACCCAGGGTACGGTGGAGGAGAAGATCCTCGCGCTGCAGGACCGCAAGCGGGGGCTCACCGACGACGTCCTTCGGACTGAGTCGCAGTGGGGCGGCGAGCTGACCGTGGACGACGTCGAAGAGCTCTTCCGGCCGTGAGGCGGGGGACGCGGAGGGCTTGCGTCCCCCGCTGGATGTGTTTCAATGACCGGGCCCCTCTTCCGAGGGGGCCCGGCTCCGCGAAGGTCCCACCACGTTTCGAGGAGGAAGTCCGATGAAGAAGGTGTGGGTAGACGACGAATGCATCGCCTGCGGTACCTGCGTGGACATGTGCCCCGAGGTGTTCGAGCTCGAGGGCGAGATCGCCTCGGTGAAGGAAGGCGCGGACCTGTCCCTCGACGACTCCATCGTCGAGGCGGCCGAGGCGTGCCCCGTAGAGGCGATCCACTACGACCGCTGACCCGCCGCCCTGCCGGCCGGGGACCCACGACGGGTTCCCCGGCCTCTCCTCCCTACTCCCCGTTCCTTGCTCGTTCTCCGCCTCCGGTCGCTTCCTTGGCGCGACAGCGCCCCTCCCTGGGGGGGCCGCGGCTCCTCACGCGAACCGCAGGGCGCCGAAGCACCGGGGCAGGTGGAAATTGCGGTCGTCGACCGGGGCCCAAGAGGCCCAGTGGGGGTGGGAGGTCTCGTCCGCGCACTTGTAGAGGTTCGCGCGCCACAGGTCCCCCGGCGCGGGCGAGGGCGCGCCGGTCACGGCCTGCAGAACGGGGAACGGGATCTCGAAGGCGAGGGTCCACGTAAGGGGCGCTCGGACCTCCGGGTCCACCACCCGCGGAAGGGAGGACCGGGCTCGCACGCGGGCCGACTGTTCCACAGGGAGGGGCGTGGCGGCGGCCAGCCCGGTCGGCGTGCGGGTCGGGTCGGTCACGTGGCTCGCCAGCAAGGTGCCGCCCGCGTTCCACTCGAAGTTCACGTACCCTTGCCCCCCGGCCGGCTCGACGAAGAGCTCCACGCAGCTGTCCCGGCACACGGGGTCTCCGTAGCGAACCTGCACGCTGCGCACGAAGCGGTCGTTGACGCGAAACACCCCGAAGAGCGAGCCGTCACCCCAGAGGAGCCGAGCCTCGACGGCGGGCCGGTGGTCGCTTCCCTCGGGACGGAAGTGCGCGAGGCGCAGGGGTTTCGCGTCGGCCCAGACCGGGGCGTCCCACGGCGCCTCCAGGGCGGGGGCGTGGGGGGTCCGCTGGATCGTGTACACCATCCTCCTCGCATCCCCTCTGTCAGCGAAACGGCCCGCCCGGTCGATGCCGGGCGGGCCGTGGAGTTCGTGGTGGCGGTGCAGGGACTTGAACCCCGGACACTGCGGATATGAGCCGCATGCTCTGACCAGCTGAGCTACACCGCCGAAGAGGGCGCCATTATACGGACGCGCCCCCTGGTGTCAAGAATCACCGGAACCGGCGTCGGGCAATCTCCGCTCGTGTTCTCTTGTCCGGCAGGGGTGTCCGCTGTCTCCCGGATCCTCGGGCCGAGGAGTGCTCAGAGGTCCACCGCGAGCAGCCGGGTGGTGTAGGTGATGGAGAAGATCCCTTCGCTCTGGACCAGCGTGGCGTACAGGGTGCGGCGCGCCGGCGCACCGGGGGTGGGGCCCGCGTCGAGATCGGCGAAGTAGCCGGGGATCTTGGGCCCTTCGGCCGTGGGGATGAGCGTCAGGCCGTCCCAGCGGTAGGCCAGGAGCTGGCCGTGGGTGAACGACGCCGAGCGCTGGAAGTAGCGGGCGAGGAACCCGTGGTTCTTGTGGACGATCAGGTGAGTCGTCCCGTCGCCGGCGGTCCACGCCACGGTCTTGCCCTCGATCCGAACGAGGTCCACGTCCTGGCTGTCGGTCGCGCGCTCGGGCCCGACGAGCACATTTCGGGAGCCTTTGAGAGGGTCGGGGCTCTGAAAGAGTTTCTTTCCTTCACGGTCGTAGAGCCGCAGGTCCCCGGCCTGGGTCGTCGCGACGAGCAGTGGATCGCCGGCCGGGGCAACGCGGCACCAGTCCATGTCGATCACGGAGACGCCCTCCGGCACGGAGAAGGTCTGGTCCGGACGGTAGGCGCCGTCTCTCCAGGCAAAGGAGCGCGGCGTTGGCCCGAAGAGGTCCTTGCTGAGCCCGGGAAGCATGCCCAGGAGCAAGACGCCGCGGTCCGGGTGGGCCACGGCGCGCAGGAACGCGGGTACCTCCGCGCCGTGGGGGGTGAGGCCACTCCCCGTCCACAGGTAGGCCTGCGTGACCAACGCCCCGTCGCGAAGCCCCGCGACAAACACCTCGGGCGCGCCGTCGCGGTCGACGTCGCCGGCGGACAGGAGCGAGGCGGAGGGCAGCGCGGTCAGAGGGAGCTCCCAGAGGACCTTCGGCTCCGCGCCGTCGTCGTGCAGCGCCACGAGGCGGCCGTCGATCAGGAGGAGGATCTCCGGTTTCCCGTCCCGGTCGACGTCGGCGACAACGACGCTGCGGGCCTCGCCGGGCAGCGGCGGGCCGAGGCGGTAGCGGGAGAAGTTCTCGGCCGCCGGGACGCCGGCCTGCGGTGGCGGTGCGGACGGGGCGGCGGGCGGTGGCGGTGCGGGGGGAGCCGGGGCCGTCAGGGCGGCAGGGGCCGGCGGTGGTGCCGGCGGTGGTGCCGGCGGCGCAGCCGCCGGTGGGGGGATGGGCGGCGGCGCCGGCGCGGTCGCGGCGGCACTCGGCACCGCGGCAGTGGGCGCCGGAGGGGGAACCGCGAGGGCGTCGCGCAGGCTCGAGGCCAGGGCCTCGAGCGCCGGCAGGAGGCCGTCGGCCGAGTCGGCGGTCTGAAAGGCTCGGCCGGAGGCTTTCCCTGCGCTTGCGGGCTCCAGGGAGGCGTCCAGCGTCATGCGGCTGCCGAGGCGCGTGAGCGTCGTGCGCACCGACCAGTCCGCCACCGCGGACTCCCCGGCCGCCGGGGTGAGGATCCGGTACCCCGGAAGGGTGAGCCGACTGGCCAGCGCGGCTTGCAGCCCCGGGGCCGAAGCGGCGAGGTCGGGCGCGTTGAAGACCTGGAACGGGAGAACGGCGACCGTCGGCGACGGGGCCGGGTCGGCGGCCCGGACCACCGAGGCCACGGCTGTCAGAGCCACGAGCAGGAGGAGGTGGCACAGCGACTTGGGCACGATCGGTCCTTTCTTCCTGGCGGTGCGGTGGGTGCTCGCGCGGTGTCGAAGGCCGGTTCAGGTCGGGGGAAACTCACCCTCGTCCGCGAAGCTGTAGTGATGGGAGCGCCCCACGATCACGTGGTCGAGCACTCGGATCCCCAGGATCTTCCCGGCCTCCCACAGCCGTCGGGTCAGGTCTCCGTCCTCCCGGCTGGGCGTCGGGTCTCCGCTCGGATGGTTGTGGGCGAAGATCACGGCCGAGGCGGCCTCGCGCACGGCGGCCCGGAAGGCCTCCCTCGGATGCACGAGGCTCGAGGTGAGGCAGCCCTCGCTGATCCGCTCCTCGCGGACGTACCGATTGCGGGTGTCGAGCAGCAGGCAGTAGAAGACCTCCTTCTTGAGCCCCGAGAACCGGGTCGCGAAGTGCTCGAACACCTGCCGGCTCTCGCGGAAGGCGGTCTCCGTGGCCAGGGGCCGCTGCACGATCCGCTTCGCGATCTCGAAGGCCGCCGCCAGGGTGGCGGCCTTGGCCGGGCCCAGCCCGGGCCGGGCCGAGAGCTCGGCGGGTGTCGCCTGGGCGACCTCGTCCCAGCACTCATGATAGTCGGCCCAGAGCGCGCGGGTCACGTCCAGCGCCGACTCGCCCCGCCGCCCGCTGCCCGTGCGTACGAGGATGGCGAGCAGCTCGGCGGGCCCGAGCGCTGCCGGCCCCCTGCCGATCAGCTTCTCCCGGGGTCTCTCCTCTTCGGGCCAGGACTTGATCCCGCCGGTCGCCTGGGCCATGGCCGCTCCTCCTCGCCCGGCTCGGGGCACGAGGGGTGTGGGCGGTTCAGGCTATCCTCGCGTGGGCGCCTGTCAACGCCGGGCCGCCGCCATGGCCGCCGCATACACCTGCTTGAGGGGCACGCCCGCCTCGCGAGCGCGGGCCCGGCAGTCCTCGAACTCGGGCGCCCGGTTGACGGGCGCGCCCTCCAGGAGGCCGATCTTGACCCGAACACTCCCCCAGGGCGTCTCGACCTCTTCCCAGACCCGGGCCAGCGCGTCACGCTCCACGCGGAGCCTGCGCACGCCCAGGGTCGAGGAGTGCCGGAAGATCGCCTCCTCGACCGCGGCCGCGGCATCCTCGGTGCACAGGGCCGAGAGGCAGTGCGCCGGCCGCCCCTTCTTCATGAGCGCCGGCGTGAGCCAGGCGTCCAGGGCCCCGGCCTCGAGGCAGGTGTCCGGGAGCGTCGCGAGGAGCTCTGGGCTCAGGTCGTCGAGGTTGGCCTCGAGGACGAGCAAAGACTCCCGGGTCGGACCCGCCTGGAGCGGGTGGCCCAGGTAGAGCCGAAGGCGCCGCTCCCCCGAGCTCCCGGACGGGGGCGCGACCCCGAGCCCCGAGGCCTCGAGCGTCAGTGCCGGCAGGGGGCCGAAGGCGTCGGCCAGGCAGGCCGCCAGGACGGCGCCGAGCGGCGTCACCGGCTCCCGGTCGGCCGTTACCCCGTGAACCGCCGCGCCTCGGAGAACCGCGAGGGTCGCCGGGCGGGTCCACGCGCCGGAGACGGGCAACGGGTCCGAGGTGACCGAGGTCACGTCGAGCAGGTCGAGGGCGAGGATCGCGGCGGCCAGGAGGCCCAGGGGCTCGCCCTCGTGCCCGGCGCCGGGCCGCGCCAGGAGGTCCAGGGCCGCGTCGAAGCGCCGCCGGGCGCCGGCCGGCAGGGCCGACCCCTGGGCCCAGGAGCGGGCCTGGGCCAGCGGGAGGTCCCCCGCCTCGCCGCCGCACTCGGTGCCCTCGCCGGCGTCGGTCTCCGCGCGCCGGAAGGTCAGGCGCGGCCGGGCCGCGCCCGGCCAGCCGACGCGGTCGAGCTCGGCGTGGAGCGCCGCGGCCGGGGCGCCGAGGTCCACGAGCGCCCCGAGAAAGAGGCCGGGGGAGAGGTCCGGTTGCGGCGAAAGGTGGAGGTGTCGCGCCATGGTCTCCTCGCGCCGGGGAAGAGCCTTGAGCCGAGGGGCGCGAGGGTACCACGAGCTACGCGGTCGAGACCACGGCTCAAGGCACGGGTGCGGCCGGCCGATCTGTTGCGCGTCGCCTTCGCGCGCGCCCCCTGTTGTCTGGTACACTGCAGCCCATGCCGCCGGGGGCGCGAACGGATGGCGCTGCGGCCCCGGGGAAGGCGGGCGGGGATCCACCCAGGAGGGAGGACGGATGCCGGACGAGTACGGGAGCAAACGAAAATTCCCCAGGATCCCGTCCCAGAACGCGCTCTTGGTCAAGAAGCTCGCGGCCGACCGGGTCGAGGGCTTCGCGAAGACACGCGTTGTGGGGTTGGGCGGCTGCATGTTCGTCAGCGACGAGCATCTCGGGGTGGGCACTCCCCTGGAGATCCTGATCTCCGTGCGCGGCACCGTGGCCAAGGCCGTGGGGCGCGTGGTCTACGAGGTTCCGCAGGGACCCCGGGAGGTCCACGTCGGCGTCGAGTTCCTGGAGCTTCCCGCGCCCGACCGCGAGGTGATCGAGAGCCTCTTCCCGCCCGTTGGCGCCGACGAGGCGTCGGTATAGAATCTCGACCGGAACCCCGCCCGGCGGGGACCCCTCCGTCGACCCGAGGGCAAGCATGGTTCCGGAACAGGCGCGGCGGCGGGCGGAAGAGCTCCGCCGCGAGGTCCACGCTCACAATCATCGGTACTACGTGCTCGACCGGCCGGTCATCCCCGACGCCGAGTACGACGCCCTCCTGCGCGAGCTCCAGGACCTGGAGGCGGGGTTCCCGGAGCTGGTCACCTCCGATTCGCCGACCCGCCGCGTCGGGGCCCCGCCCCTCGATGCGTTTCGCAGCGCCCCCCACGCCGTGCCCATGCTCAGCCTCGACAACGCCATGGACCGTGCCGAGCTCGTGGAGTTCGACGCGCGGGTGCACCGGTTTCTGGGCAGCGAGGCGCCCGTCGACTACGCCTGTGAGCCGAAGATGGACGGCCTCGCGGTGGAGCTCGTGTACGAGGGGGGCACACTCGTCCGGGCCGCGACGCGGGGCGACGGCTCGGTGGGGGAGGATGTCACCGCGAACCTCCGCACCGTGCGCTCGATCCCGCTGGCCCTGCTGGGCCCGGACACCCCCCGCCTCGTGGATGTGCGGGGCGAGGTGGTGATGCTCCTCCCGGACTTCCGACGCCTCAACCGGGAGCAGGAGGAGCGCGGGGAAGCTCCCTTCGCCAATCCCCGCAACGCGGCCGCGGGTTCGGTGCGCCAACTCGACAGCGCCGTGACCGCTCGCCGAAAGCTCTCGTTTTTTGCTTACGGGGTCGGTCGCCTGGAGGGCGCTCCGGTCCACAGCCACACCCAGACGATGGAGCGCCTCGCCGAGTGGGGCTTCCGGGTGAGCGAGCACCGCCGCCGCGCCCTCGGAACCGAGGAGGTGGCCGCGTACTGCCGGGAGATGGAGGAGCGCCGGGAGTCGTTCCCTTACGAGATCGACGGGTGTGTGATCAAGGTGGACCGGCTCGACCTCCAGGAGCGGCTCGCCGCCACGGCCCGGGCGCCGCGGTGGGCCGTGGCCTACAAGTTTCCGCCGCGCCAGGCCGTGACGCGTATCCTAGAGATCGTCGCGAGCGTCGGCCGCACGGGCGCCGTCACGCCGGTTGCCGTGCTGGAGCCCGTGGGGGTCGGCGGGGTGACCGTGAGTCGGGCAACTTTGCACAACCCCGCGGAGGTGACCCGCAAGGGCGTCCTCATCGGCGACTGGGTGACGATCCAGCGGGCCGGGGACGTCATCCCGGAGGTCGTTGGTCCGCTGGTCGAGAGACGCACCGGGGACGAACGGCCCTTCGCCATGCCGGACCGCTGCCCCGTGTGCGGGGCGTCGATCGAGACGCCGGCCGACGAGGTGGTGCCCCGGTGCACGGGCCTCAACTGCCCGGCCCAGCTCAAAGGGCGCCTTCGCCACTTCGCCTCGCGCCGGGCCCTCGACGTCGATGGACTCGGGGCAAAGCTGATCGACCAGCTGGTGGATCGAGGTCTCGTCCGGGACGTGGCCGACCTCTTTCGCCTGGACGAGACCACGCTGGCCGGGCTCGAGCGGATGGCGGAGAAGAGCGCCGCGAACCTGGGGGCCGCGCTCCGAAGGGCCCGGGCGGCCGACCTCGGCCGGTTCCTCAACGCCCTCGGGGTCCGCCACGTGGGCGAGGCCACGGCCCGGGCGCTGGCGGCCCACTTCCGAAGTCTCGCCGCCGTCATGGAGGCCTCGGAGGAAGACCTCCTCGCCGTGCCCGACGTGGGGCCCGAGGTGGCCGCACGCCTGCTCGCCTTCTTTCGCGAGGAACGGAACCGAGCGTCGATCGAGCGGATGCTCGAGGCGGGGGTTGAGATTTCGGCGCCGGCCAAGGCCGCCGCCGCGCCGGTGCTCGTCGGCAAGACCTTCGTCTTTACGGGGAGCCTCGCGACGATGACTCGGGACGAGGCGAAGGCCCGGGTGGAGGCGCTGGGTGGCCGAGCCTCCTCCTCGGTGTCTGGGTCGACCGACTACGTGGTCGTGGGCGAAGACCCGGGCTCCAAGGCGGAGCGGGCGCGCGGCCTGGGCGTCGCGATGCTCACCGAGCAGCAGTTCCGGGACCTCGTGTCGGCGGCGGGGTCCTAGAAGGAGAGGCGGTGGGAGACAGGAGCGGGAACCGGGCCGGGGCCTCCCTGACGCGCCGGGTGCGCGGCCGGGCCGAGGACCTGTGGGAGAGGCATCAGGAGGGGCGCGCGGGGCGGACCCTCACGTTTTGGGGAGTCGCGCTCTGGAAGTTCCAGGAGGACCGGGGCTTCCTTCGGGCGTCGGCGCTGACCTACGCGACGCTGCTGAGCCTGGTGCCGCTGATGGCCCTGACGTTCTCCGTGCTCAAGGGGCTCGGCGTCCAGCGGCGCCTCGAGCCCCTGCTGCTCGAGCGCCTGGCTGCGGGCAACGAAGAGATCATGACCCGGATCCTGGAGTACGTGGACCGCACCCAGGTGGCGTCGCTGGGGGCCCTGGGGCTCGTGGGCCTCATCGCCACGGCGGTGAGCGTGCTCGGCAACATCGAGCTGTCCTTCAACGACATCTGGCAGATCGAGCAGGGCCGAAACCTCATCCGCAAGATCACGGACTACGTCGCGCTGCTCGTGGTGGGGCCGGTGCTCCTGCTCGCCAGTCTGAGCCTCACCACCACACTGAACTCCCCGGGGGTTATCGACCGGGTGGCGGTGCTCGGCCCGCTGCTGCGGCTCGCGCTGCGCGCGTTGCCCTACCTCGCCACCACGGTCGCGTTCACCGGTGCCTATCTCATCCTGCCGAACCGGCGCGTGCCGTTCGCGTCGGCGCTGCTCGGAGGGGCCTGCGCCGGCGTTCTGTGGCAGGTGGCCGAGTGGAGCTACATCCGCTTCCAGTTCGGCATGGCCCGGTACAACGCGATCTACGGCGCGCTGGCGCAGCTCCCGGTGCTCCTCGTGTGGCTCTACGCCAGCTGGTGCGTCGTGCTGCTCGGTGCAGAGCTCGCCTGTGTCCATGAGCTCCCGGGCCAGCGCCGGCGTCTGGGGCGCCGGGCGTCGCTGTGGGTCCCCCAACCCTCCGTGGCGTTGGAGGCGCTGCTCGAGGTGGCCCGCCGCTACGAGCTGGGGACGCCGGCGCCGACCGAGAGGGAGCTCGCCGCCGCCCTCGGTCTCTCTCCGGCGGAGGGGCGCGAGCTGGTGGACCGGCTTCTGGAAGGAGACCTCCTCGTGGCGACCTGCGACGAGGCGCCGCGGCTCGTGCCCGGCCGCGCACCGGGCCGTACGCCGGCCGTGGAGCTTCTCGCCGCCGTGGCGGGGGGGGGCGCCGCGGCTCCGGAGCTTCGCGCCCGCCTGGAGCGCGCCGTGGATCGCGAGCTCGCCGGGCTTACGTGGGCGGATCTGGCCGTGGAGCCGCGGCCGTGAGCCTCACCTGGATCCTGGACCTCGACAACACCCTCTACCCGGCCGCCTCCGGGCTCTTTCGCCTCATCGACGCGAACATCCAGGCGTTCATGCGCGGCCTGGGAATCCCCGCGTCGGAGGTGCCCGCGTTGCGGGACCGGTACCGCGCCCGGTACGGCCTCACCCTGTGCGGGCTGATGGCGCACCACGGGGTCGACCCCGACGAATACCAGACGTTCGTCCACGACGTGCCGCTCGGCGCCTTCCTGGCTCCCGACCCGGAGCTGGACGCCGCCCTTGGACGCCTGGACGGACGGCGCGTCGTCTTCACGAACGGCTCGGGGGCCCACGCCCGCGCCGTGCTCGGCCACCTGGGGGTCGCGCACCGGGTGGAGCGGGTGTTCGACCTCTCCTTCATGGACTACACGCCCAAGCCGCAGCCGCACGGATACCACAAGATGCTCGACGCCCTGGGCTCCGCGGCCGAACGGTGCTGGATGGTCGACGACCTGCCCGAGAACCTGGACACGGCGTCGGCCCTCGGCATGGCCACGGTCCTCGTGGGAGCGGTGCCCCGGCCCCCGCACCTCCTCGTTGCCTCGGTCGTGGACCTGCCGGGGCTCCTGCTCGCGCCGTCCCGAACCGCCGGCTGAGCCGAGGCCGGTACCGCGAGCTTTGCGGCCGAGGCAATAGGTTTATTTACCTATTTTCTTGAAATATAGATTGATTCACCTATATTGAGACCATGCCTGCCTCTGACGTCTACGCGTGCCTCACGGGCGATCTGGTGGCGTCGCGCCTCTCCGAGGACCGCGAGGCCGTGCAGCTGCGCCTGGAGGAGGCCCTCTCCGAAGCGAACGCGAGTTTCGGCGCAGACCTCGCGGTGCGCCTGTCCGTGACGTTGGGGGACGAGTGGCAGGGGCTCTTCCACACCCCGGATGTCGCCCTGGAGGCCGACCTGCTGCTCCGCACCCGCCTCTACCCGGTGGAGGTGCGCGCGGGGGTCGGCGCGGGGCGGGTCTCGACCCCGCTGCGGGAGACGACCGCCCGGATGGACGGCGAGTGCTTTCACCGTTCGCGCCAGGCGCTCGAGGCCGCCGGGCGTCGCCGGATCCCCGGCGCGGTGCTCCTGACCGGGGAACCGCTTCTCGACGCCGGAGCCAACGCGGTCTGCGGGCTGCTGGCCGCCCTGGCGGCGGGCTGGACCGAGAAGCAGCTCCGCTCGACCCTCGCCTACCGGGAGCTCGGCACCGAACAGGCGGCGGCCGCAGCGCTGGGCGTCTCCCAACCCACGCTGCACCAGAGCCTCGACGGGGCGCGAGGCAAGGAGTTCGTTGAGGGCTTCGAGCGGCTCCTGGAGTTCGTGCGCCTGTGCGCGTCGGGAGCGTCGAAGGGAGAAGAGGCGCCGTGATCGTGCTGAAGGCGCTCGCCCTGTTGGCCGGCTACGCCGTTGCGGTCCTGGCCGGCGGTGCCTTCGTCGATGCGGCTCTCGACCGGCTGCAGGGTCCCGAGGATCGGGAGGACGTCGAGGCGTTTCGCCGCCGGGGCCTGCGGGGCGGCGGCCGGGTCATCGGGTGGCTCGAGCGATTTCTCTTCGTTACCTTCGTTCTGGCCGGGAGCTACGGAGCGCTGGGGTTCGTGCTCGGCGCGAAGGGGGTCGTCCGGTTCGCGGAGATCAAGGACGCCAAGGACCAGAAGGTCGCTGAGTACGTGCTGGTCGGAACGCTACTGAGCCTGGCCTGGGCCGTGGTCGTGGGCTTGGGCCTGCGCTGGCTCATCTTCGGAGGGGAGGGGGGCGGGTGACCGGTCGCTGCGGCCCGGGCGCAGGGCCGCGTGCCTTGAGCACGGCGGGTCTCGGGTGTACGTTCCTGCCGCCGACCGCTGCCAATTCCACGGAAGAGACACCCCGGGAGACGCGCGTCGGCCAGTGCGGCCGACTCGTCCGCCCGAAGAGACGGTTCCCATCACGCCTGCGGCGCACTCCGAGAACCCCGGGGGCGGCCGAAGCGAGCTTGGCCGGGTATGCCCACTCCCAACCGACCACCCGATGAGAAGGAGCGACCATGACGTTCGACGAAGTGTTCCAGGGCCGGCGCAGCATCCGCAACTACACCCGGGACCCCGTACCGAGGCAGGTGATCGAGCAGGTCCTCTCGGAGGCGCGGTGGTGCCCTTCGTGGGCGAACACTCAGCCCTGGGAGGTGATGGTGGTCCAGGGCGAGCCCCTGGAGCGGTTCCGCCAGGGCCAGGTGGCCAAGGTGGCGGCGCACGCCGCCGGGCAGCCCGACGTGCCCACGCCGGAGAAGTTCGAGCCCCGCTGGCAGGAGCGCGTGATGCAGGTGGGCAAGAGCTGCCTCGACGCCAAGGGGATCGCCCGGGAGGACCGGGATGCGCGCAACCGTTACTACGAGGAGATGTTCACGCTCTTCGGTGCGCCGGTGATGATCGTGTTCCTGCTCGACGAGGCCCTGAACGTTCCCTACGGCATGATGGACGTGGGCATCTACATGCAAAGCGTCTGCCTCGTGGCCCAGAGCAAGGGGCTCGGGACCCTGATCGTGTCCACCGTCATCAAGTACCCCGACCTGCTGCGTTCCGTTCTTCCCCTGCCGGCCGGCAAGCGGGCGGTGATGGGCGTAGCCCTCGGCCACCCGGATCGCAGTGCGCCCATCAATCAGTTCGAGCGCCAGCGAGTGCCGACCGAGCAGTTCGTCACCTGGGTGGGTTGAGGGCCGCTGCGTCGTTTCTCAGCACCCGAACCGAGGAAGGAGTCGCCCCATGAGCGCTCTGAAAGGGATGGACTACGTTCGAGCCGCGTTCAAACGGACCTTCGCGGAGCGGATCCCCGTCACGGTCTCCCTGGGCAGCTTTGCCGCCAACCTGGCCAAGGTGCCGCTCAAGCAGTTCTTCACCGATCCGCGCCGCCTGGTGGAGGCCTCGATCCAGGCGTATGACGTCCTCCAACCCGACACCATGGTCTGCCACATCGACCTCAACCTCGAGACCGAGGCCATGGGGAACGTGCTGGAGTTTCAGGACGACGGCAATCCGATGGCCCGCAAGAAGGTGCTCGCCGAGGAACGCGGCGCCCTCTCTCGCCTGAGCGTCCCCGATCCGCGCAGAGACGGCCGGGGGCCCATGTACCTCGAGGCGTGCCGGGACTTGGCCGCGCACTTCGGCAGAGACGTGCCCGTGGCGTCCGTGATCAACGGGCCGTGGAACATCGCCGTCACGCTCCGGGGCGTCGAAGCGATCCTCGACGACACGTTCGACGAGCCCGGTTTCGTCCACGACCTGATGAGACTCGCCACGGACACTACGAAGGCCTACTCGGTCGCGCTCAAGGAGACCGGGACCGGTGCCACGATGACCGAGGCGGCGGCCTCGTGCAGCCTCATCTCCCCGACCATCTACCGGGAGTTCATCCAGCCCTACCATCGGGAGCTCTTCGACTTCTACAAGGCCGAGAAGCTCAACGTGAGCCTGCACATCTGCGGGTACCTCGATCCCATTCTGGAAGACATCGTGAGCCTGCCGATCAACGCCCTGAGCGTCGACAGCCTGACGTCCATGAGGCTTCTTCGCGAGCTGGCGGGGACCCGGATCGTGGCGATCGGAAACGTCGACACGAGTCTCTATGCTCGCGGCTCCTACGAGCAGATCGACGCCGCGGTTCGAGACGTGGTCGGCGTGTGTGCCCGCGACAGCGCGTTCATCCTCTCCTCCGGCTGCGAAATTCCGTACAACTCCACCCTGGACCGGGTGCAGCACTTCCTGAAGGTCGGGAGGGAGTGCGGGAACTGTGCGCCGTCGTGAGCCGCCCGGACCGGCGACGTCTCGGGATGGGCCCGGCGCGGCGGCGGACGCGCTGAGACGGGCCCCCCCGTCACCTCGCCAGAGGGGGGGAGGTGGGGCGGCTCAGACGGTGGTTCTCCGGGCGGGGCCCCGCGGCGGCGCACCCGGTGTCCCGCCCCGGGGAGCTTGTCCCTCGGTGACCGTCCGTGAGACGGCGTTCTGCGTCCTCGCGGCGGGGGCCGGCTTCGCGGCACCCGGCAAACCCTGTTGACCCCGTCGGCGAGCCTGTGATAGTTAGAGCAATCTCTTGGGGGGCCCACCAAACCCGGAACGGAACCGTCACCGCGTCCCGTCCTGCTCCGTCTTCGAGGTGCCCGTGTTGAGCGACAAGGAACGAGTCGGCGCCGTCATGGTCGTGGGGTCCGGTATTGCCGGAATCCAGGCCTCCCTCGACCTCGCGAACTCCGGGATCAAGGTCTACCTGGTGGAGAAGGAGATCTCGATCGGCGGGGTGATGGCCCAACTGGACAAGACCTTCCCCACCAACGACTGCTCGGCGTGCATCCTGTCGCCGAAGCTCGTGGAGGTCGGCCGGCACCCGAACGTGGAGATCCTCACCCGCGCCGAGGTGCAGGCCGTGGCGGGCGAGCCGGGCCGGTTCAAGGCGAAGATCTTCAAGGCGCCGCGGTTCATCGACCTGGACAAGTGCACGGGTTGCGGCGACTGCGCCAAGGTGTGCCCGGTCGTGCTGCCCTCGGACTTCAACGGCGGCCTCTCCGAGCGCCGCGCCGCGTACCGCCACTTCCCCCAGGCCATCCCCGCCGCCTTCGCGATCGACAAGCGCGGCACCTCCCCGTGCAAGGCCGCGTGCCCGACCCACATCAGCGTCCAGGGATACGTGGCGCTCATCGCCGAGGGGAAGTACGCCGAGGCCCTGAAGCTCATCAAGAAGGACAACCCGTTCCCCTCGGTGTGCGGCCGGGTCTGCAACCATCCTTGTGAAGGGGCCTGCAAGCGCGGCGAGGTGGACGAGGCCATCGACATCATGCACCTGAAGCGCTTCGTGGCCGACCTCGACCTTCAGGCCGAGACCCGCTACGTGCCCGAGGTGAAGGAGAAGGTGGGCAAGAAGGTCGCCGTCGTCGGCGCCGGCCCGGCCGGGCTCTCCTGCGCCTACTACCTGGCGGCCGAGGGCTACGATGTGACCGTGTTCGAGGCCCTGCCGGTCGCCGGAGGCTGGCTCAGCGTCGGCATCCCGGAGTACCGGCTCCCGAAGGACGTCCTGAACGCCGAGATCCAGGTGATCCGGGACCTCGGCGTGGAGATCCGCCTGAACACCGCGGTGGGCGTAGACGTCTCCTTCGCCGACCTCCGGAGGGACTACGACGCCGTGTTCCTGGGCGTCGGCTCCCAGCGGAGCGCGAAGCTCGACATCCCGGGCGAGGACCTCGAGGGCGTCGTCCACGGCGTGGACTACCTGAAGCGCGTGAACCTGGGCGAGAAGGTCGGCCTGGGGGATCGGGTGGCGGTCGTGGGCGGCGGCAACGTGGCCATGGACGCGGTGCGCACCGCGCTTCGCACCGGCTCGAAGGAGGTCTTCTGCCTCTACCGCCGCGGCCGCGCCGAGATGCCGGCCGCGCCCGAGGAGATCGAGGAAGCCCTGGAGGAGGGCGTGGCGTTCGAGTTCCTGGTGGCGCCGGTGCGGGTCCTCGGAACGGGGGGCGAGAGCGGGAAGGTCACCGGCATCGAGTGCGTGCGCATGGAGCTCGGGGAGCCCGATGCCTCGGGCCGTCGGCGCCCCGTGCCCGTGGCGGGGTCGGAGTTCGTCCTGGCGGTGGACGCGGTCGTCCCGGCCATCGGCCAGCAGAGCGACCTCTCCTTCCTCTCGAACGGCAGCGGCGCGATCGTGAGCCAGTGGAACACGCTCGAGGCCGACGGTGTCACCTTTGCCACGGGGCTCCCGGGAGTCTTCGCCGGTGGCGACGCGGTCACCGGTCCGGCCACGGTCGTGAAGGCCGTGAACGCCGGCAAGGAGGCCGCAGTCTCAATCGACCGGTTCCTGAAGGGTGAGGACGTGGCGGCCGGCCGCGCGAAGGACTGGGAGAAGGGGCTCGCCGACCCCGGCGACACGAGCGGCACCGCAAAGGCCCCCCGACTCTCGATGCCGCACCTGCCGGCCGTGGAGCGCCGCGGCCACTTCGGCGAGGTGATCCAGCCCATGAGCGAGGCGCAGGCCAAGGCAGAGGCTTCCCGGTGCCTCTCCTGCGGCATCTGCTCCGAGTGCTACCAGTGCGTGGAGGCCTGTATCGCCAAGGCGGTGGTGCACGACGAGGCGGCCCTGGAGGAGGAGATCGAGATCGGGGCGGTGATCGCCGCGCCGGGCTTCGAGGTCTTCGACGCCGCGCTCCTCGGCGAGTTCGGCTACGGCCGGTACCCGAACGTGGTGACGAGCCTCCAGTTCGAGCGGATCCTGTCGGCCTCGGGCCCGTACTTCGGTCATGTCCAGCGGATCTCGGACGGGGTGGAGCCGAAGAAGGTCGCCTTCATCCAGTGCGTGGGCTCCCGCGACACGCGCTGCGGCAACACGTGGTGCTCCTCGGTGTGCTGCATGTACGCCACCAAGGAGGCGATCATCGCCAAGGAGCACGCGAAGAACCTGGAGCCCACGATCTTCTTCATGGACATCCGGGCCCACGGCAAGGACTTCGACCGCTTCGTGGAGCGGGCCAAGAAGGAGTACGGGATCCGGTATCTGCGCTCGATCCCGTCGACCGTGAAGGAGCTTCAGCAGTCGAAGAGCCTCCTTCTGACCTACGTGCGCGAAGACGGCACGCAGGTGGAGGAGCCGTTCGACATGGTCGTGCTCTCGGTGGGGCTGACGCCCCCGAAGGAGGCCGGTAAGCTCGCCGCCGCGCTCGGGATCGAGCTCGAGGAGCACGGCTTCTGCCAGACCTCGCTCGAAAACCCGGTGCAGACCTCCCGGGAGGGCGTGTTCGTGTGCGGCGCCTTCGGCGGGCCCAAGGACATCCCCGAGACGGTCATGGAGGCGAGCGGCGCCGCGGCCTGTGCCCAGGGCCTCCTCGCCTCGCGGCGCGGCACGCTGGTGACCGAGGAGGAGCTGCCGGCCGAGAAGGACCTGCGCGGCCTCGGTGCCCGGGTGGGCGTCTTCGTCTGCCATTGCGGCATCAACATCGGCGGCGTGGTGAACGTGCCCGCGGTGACCGAGTACGCCCGCCACCTGCCCCACGTGGTCTTCGCCACCGACAACCTCTTCACCTGCTCCCAGGACACCGCGGTGCGCATGGCCGAGGTCATCCACGACGAGAACTTGACGCGCGTGGTCGTGGCCTCCTGCTCGCCCCGGACCCACGAGGGCCTCTTCCAGGAGAACATGGAGAAGGCCGGCCTGAACCCGTACCTCTTCGAGATGGCGAACATCCGGGATCAGGACTCCTGGGTCCACATGCACGAGCCCGAGAAGGCGACCGAGAAGGCCAAGGACCTGGTGCGCATGGCCGTGGCCAAGTCCGCCTATCTGAAGCCGCTGAAGCCGGGCCAGCTCGGGGTGACGCCCGCAGCCCTGATCCTCGGCGGTGGGCTGGCCGGGATCACCGCCGCCCTGTCCCTGGCCGACCAGGGCTTCTCCTCCTGCATCGTGGAGAAGGAGGCGGTCCTCGGAGGCAACTACCGCCGGATCCACTCCACGCTCGAGGGGCTCGACACCCAGGCCCACCTGGGGAGGCTCCTCGCGAAGGTGAACGCGAGCGACCGGATCACGGTGTACGCGGGCGCGACCGTCCAGGAGATCAAGGGCTTCATCGGAAACTACAAGACGACGCTCACCCTGGCTCCGGCCGGGGAGGAGCGCACGTTCGAGCACGGCGTCGTGATCGTCGCGACCGGCGGCTACGAGATGGAGACCGAGGAGTACCTGCGGGGCCGCTCGGAGCGGGTCGTCACCCAGCGGGAGCTCGAGGAGGCGCTCGCGGCCGGCGACGGCCGACTCGCCGACGCCCGCAGCGTGGTCATGATCCAGTGCGTGGGGTCGCGAAGCCCCGAGCACCCGTACTGCAGTCGGTACTGCTGCAGCGAGGCGATCAAGAACGCCCTGAAGCTCAAGGAAGCCGACCCGAACCGGCAGGTCACGGTCCTCTATCGGGACGTACGCACGTATGGCCTCAAGGAGGACTACTACCGCAGGGCCCGCGAGCTCGGCGTGGAGTTCGTCCGCTACGACGAGGACCGCAAGCCCGAGGTGCGGGAGAGGGGCGGCCGGCTCGGGGTGAAGGTTTTCGACCCGGTCCTGAACGAGCCGGTGGAGCTCGAGGCGGATCTCGTGGCCTTGAGCGTCGGTGCGGCCCCGAACCCGGGCAACGAGACCGTCGGGAAGATGCTCAAGGTGCCGACCAACCAGGACGGCTTCTTCCTGGAAGCCCACGTGAAGCTTCGGCCCGTGGACTTCGCCACCGACGGCGTGTTTATGTGCGGCCTGGCGCACTCGCCCAAGATGAGCGACGAGACGATCTCCCAGGCGTTTGCCGCGGTCAGCCGCGCCTGCACGGTGCTCACGCAGCCCTTCATCGAGGCCGAGGGCAAGACCGCCTACGTGATCAAGGAGCGCTGCATGGCCTGCGGGCTGTGCGAGGCCAACTGCCCCTTCGGCGCCATCGCCGTGGACGCGGCCGAGGGCGCGGCGGTCGTGAACGCGGTCCTGTGCAAGGGCTGCGGCGTGTGCACGGCCTCCTGCCGCATGAACGCCGCGGACCTGAACGGCTTCAACAACGAGGAAGTGCTGGCGCAGATCGGCGCGATGTGAGCTGTCAGCGATCAGCGGTCAGCCAAATCAAGATCCAAGACCGGTCCAGCTGAAAGCTGACAGCTGACAGCGGAGAGGCGCTTCGGAGAAGCCATGACAGATGCACAGACCACTGCGACCTGGGAACCCAAGATCCTCGCCATCGTCTGCACCTGGTGCACGTACGCGGGCGCGGACCTCGCGGGCATCAGCCGCATCCAGTATCCGCCCAACGTGCGGATCGTCCGCGTCCCGTGCACGGGCCGGATCAACCCCTTCTACCTCCTCAAGGCCCTGCAGGACGGAGCGGACGGGGTGCTGGTGTCGGGGTGCCACCCGGGCGAGTGCCACTACCTCACAGGGAATCTCGCGGCACGGCGCAAGTTTGCCATGCTCAAGAGCTTCCTCACGTACGTGGGACTGGAGGGCGACCGGACCCTGTTTACCTGGGTCTCGGCGTCGGAGGGCGACCGCTTCGCGCAGGTGATCCGGGGCGCCACGGAGAAGGTGAAGAAGCTCGGCCCGGCCACGAAGCTGGTGAAGAAGGTCGGTGAGCCGGTCGCTGCGATCGTCTGATTTCGAGGGTTCCGCGAGCCCGCTCGCGCCGAGAGCCCGGGAGAGGTCCACGCGTGGATAGCATCGAGACGAAGCTCCGAGAAGAAGCGGCCCGCCTCCTGACCGAGGGCAAGGCCGACGTCGTCGTCGGGTACGAGGCCGGCACGCTGCCCCTGACCGTCGCGCCGTCCTTCGCCACGACGCCGGAGGAGGCCGGACGGCTCGTGTGGAACGCCGCCTGCGGCCAGAACCTGGCCAAGTACGTCCACGACCTCCTCGCGGCGCACCGCGAGAGCCAGAAGCGCGTCAAGCCCGAGGACCGCCGGAAGAAGGTCGTCGGGGTCGTCGCCCCCGGGTGCGCGACGCGCTCTGTCGCGATCCATCTGAACGAGAAGCAGTACGCCCGAGACGAGGTCGTCGTCCTGGGCGTGCCCTGCGAGGGGGTGATCGATCGCCGGAAGCTTCTCGCCGCGGCCGGCGGGGAAGAGCTCCTGGAAGGGAGCCTCAACGGGGACTCGGTGCGGGTGGCCACGGCCGCCGGCGCCCGGGAGGTCCTGCTCCAGGACGTCCTGGCGGCGAGCTGCGTCACCTGCCGGATGAACAACCCCGTGCTCGTCGACGTGATGCTCGGGCCCGAGGCCCCGGCCCGTCAGGCCGAGCGGGAGTACGACGAGGTGGACGCCTTCGAGACGCTGCCGGCCGAGGAGCGCTGGGCCTTCTTCGAGAAGGAGATGGCCAAGTGCATGCGGTGCTACGCCTGCCGCAACGCCTGCCCCTCGTGCTACTGCCGCCAGTGCTTCCTGGAGCAGAGCCAGCCCCAGTGGATCGGGATCGGCGAGGACCGGTCGGACGTCCAGAACTTCCAGCTCATGCGGATGTACCACATGGCCGGCCGGTGTGTGGACTGCGGCTCCTGCTCGGCGGTGTGCCCCATGGGCGTGGACCTGCACAAGTTTCTGAAGAAGCTGGACAAAGATGCGTTCACGATGTTCGGGCACCGCGCCGGCGCCTCGGCCGACGAGCCGGCGCCGCTCAGCACCGCCCGGGAGGATGACCCGGAGGAGTTCATCTTCAATCCGTGAGGGAAGCGACGATAGGACCTATGGGACCTATAGGACCTATGGGACTTACAAGAGAGCAACGTGCAGGAGCCCCAATGGATAGCTTTCTCGAAGAGGTCAATCAGCAGATCGACGGCGTGCCGCTGCAGCGGTGCTTCCACTGCCGCAAGTGCACGGCGGGCTGCCCCCTGGCCTCGGCCATGGATCTGAAGCCCAACGAGCTCATCAAGCGGATCCAGCGGGGCCAGCGCCGTGAGGTGCTCGGCAGCGCGGCCATCTGGCTGTGCGCCTCCTGCGAGACGTGCACGACCCGCTGCCCCAACCAGGTGGACATCGCCCGGATGATGGACGCGCTGCGGCAGATGGCCCTGGCGGCCGGCGGGGCGGCGCGGGAGAAGAACATCCAGGCGTTCCACTCGGCGTTCCTCGGGAGCATCCGCAAGAGCGGGCGGATCAACGAGACGGCCATGATGGTGAGCTACAAGCTCCAGTCGAAGGACTACTTCTCCGACATGGTCATGGGCCTGGGGATGTTCGCCAAGGGCAAGCTCTCGCCGTTCGCGCCCAAGACCAAGAACCTGGCGGCTGTCCGTCGGATCTTCGAGCAGACCAAACCCGCGGGCCGCTGAAGGCACCCGAAGGAGGAGTCGGTTGAACGTCTCGTACTATCCGGGCTGCTCGCTCCACGGCACGGGCAAGGAGTACGGCCAGTCGGTCGAGGCCGTGAGCCGCGCGCTGGGGCTCGACCTCGAGGAGGTCGACGACTGGTGCTGCTGCGGCGCGAGCTCGGCCCACGCCACGAACTTCGAGCTGTCGGTGGCTCTGCCGGCCCGCAGCCTCGCCGCCGCGGAGAAGAAGGGCCTCGACGTCATGGTCCCGTGCGCCGCCTGCTTCAACCGCTTCAAGGCGGCCCAGCACCACCTCGCCCACGACGCCGCGCTGAAGGCCAAGGTCGAGGCCACGATCGGCGGCACGGTCGAGGGCACCGTCTCGATCCGCACCCCGATCGACGTGATCCTGAACGACGTGGGCGTCGAGGCCGTGCGGGAGAAGGTGAAGACGCCGCTCGCGGGCCTTCGGCCGGTCTCCTACTACGGGTGCCTGCTCGTGCGCCCCCCCGAGGTGTGCCAGTTCGACGACGCCGAGGATCCGGTGCTCCTCGACCGGCTCATGGAGGCGCTGGGTGCCGAGCCGCGGCCGTGGTCCTTCAAGACCGACTGCTGCGGGGGAAGCCTGACCATCAGCCGCACCGATCAGGTCTCGCGCCTGGTCGACCGCTTGATGAGCATGGCCCGGGAGGCCGGCGCGAACTGCGTCGTGACGGCGTGCCCGGTGTGTATGGCGAACCTCGACATGCGGGCCACGCAGGGCCTTCCGGTGTTCTACTTCTCGGAGCTCATGGCGGTGGCGATGGGGCTTCGCGGTCCCGACAAGTGGGCCCGGCTCCACCACACGGACCCGAGGCCGCTCTTCCAGGAGCATCGGCTCTACCTCTGGTAGCGGGCGAGGAACCCTACGGCCAGGGGTCCGAAGGCGCAGGCCCCGACGAAGCAAGGGACGACATGGAAAAGCGATTGATCCGGAAGGACGCGCTGGCGGGCGTCGTGAAGCGGATGGCCGAGGGCCGTAGCGTCCTGGGCCCGGTGCGGGACGGGGACAACGTCCTCTTCGAGCCCCTCGAGGGGCGAGACCCCGAGCTCGCCTTCGGCAACACGCGAAACGCCCCGAAGAACGCCCTGTTTCCCCACACCGAGACCCTCGTCCGGTTCCTGCGCACGCCCAGGGGGATGGAGTTCGCGGCCGACGCCGACGAGCCCGAGAGCGCCGTGCTCTTCGTGCGGCCCTGCGACGCCCGAAGCTTCGTCCTCCTGGACAAGCTCTTCGATCAGGAGAAGTACCGGGACCCCTACTGGGTTGCCCATCGGGAGCGGTCCACGGTCGTGAGCCTCGCCTGTGCGAAGCCGCCCTATGCCGCGTGCTTCTGCACGTCGGTGGGCGGAGAGCCGGTCGGCGCCGAGGGGGCCGACGTGCTCCTGACCGACCTGGGCGCCGAGGTGCTGGCCGAGTTCCTGACCCCCAAGGGCGAGGCCCTGCTCCCGGCCTTCGAGGGCGCCCGGCCGGCGGACGAGGCGGCGGACACCCGGCGGGAAGAGGTTCGGCAGGCGGCCCGCGGGGCGATCCGGTCCACGATCCCGGCCCGCGAGGTGAAGCCGATCCTCGACGCGAACTTCGAGCACCCCTTCTGGAACACGCTGCACCAGAGCTGCCTCGCCTGCGGCACGTGTACGTACCTCTGCCCCACCTGCCACTGCTTCGACATCTCCGACGAGCAGAAGGGCGACGACGGGGTGCGGCTGCGCAGTTGGGACTCCTGCATGTTCCCGCTCTTCACCAAGGAGACCTCGGGCCACAACCCGCGGTCGAGCCAGAAGGAGCGGTGGCGCCAGCGGGTGATGCACAAGTTCCGGTACTACGTGGACAACTTCGACGCCATCGCCTGCGTCGGGTGCGGCCGCTGCGTCTTGAACTGCCCGGTGAACCTCGACATCCGCAAGGTCGTGTCGGACATCGCGAAGCTGTAAGGCGGGGCGTGCCCCGCCGACCGCGACGCCCTGGTGGGGCACGCCCCACCCTACTCGTGGAGAACGGCATGGAGAACCCCTACATCCCGCTGCCCGTGGAGATCGCGAAGATCATCACGGAGGTGGACACCAAGGACATCAAGACCTTCCGGTTCACCTTCGTGAACCCGGAGGACGAGCAGCGGTTCCGGTACCAGCCGGGGCAGTTCGCCGAGCTCTCGATCTACGGAAAGGGCGAGTCGCCCATCGGCATCGCGTCGTCGCCGACCCAGCCGGGGTACCTCGAGTTCACGGTGCAGAAAGCCGGTGTGGTCACGACCGCCCTCCACGAGATGGAGGAGGGCGAGCGGATGGGCGTGCGGGGCCCCATGGGCAACTGCTGGCCGCTGGAGTTCCTGGAGGGGAAGAACATCGTGATCGTGGGCGGCGGTTTCGCCTTCACGACCCTTCGCTCGCTCCTGAACTACATGATCCACCCGGATCACCGCGCCCGCTTCGGCAAGATCACGGTTGTCTACGGCGCGCGAAACCCGGGCCTGCTCCTCTACAAGGACGAGCTCGGCGCCTGGGCCGAGCGGGGCGACATCGACCTCAACGTCACGGTGGACAAGGGGGACGAGACGTGGAAGGGCAAGGAGGGGTTCGTCCCTGCCGTCTGCAAGGAGGTTGCCCCCAGCGCGGACAACGCGGTCGCCGTCATCTGCGGTCCGCCGATCATGATCCGCTTTACCCTGCCGGTCTTCTTCGAACTCGGGTTCACGAAGGAGAACATTCTGACCTCGCTCGAGATGCGGATGAAGTGCGGCATCGGCAAGTGCGGCCGCTGCAACGTGGGTCCGAAGTACGTGTGCAAAGACGGGCCGGTGTTCTCGCTCGCCGAGCTCGACCAGCTGACGAAGGAGTACTGAAGGGCGGCAGTTCGCCGCTGAGCGTCTCGCGAGGGAGCCGGAAGGCTCCCTCGTTTCGTAATAGGTCCTATGGGACCCATAGGACCTATTGGACGATCCCGCGACCGGCGGCGTAAGATCGCGCCGGTTCTGCCGCGAGAAGGGGAGGGCTTAGCAACATGCTCACCGGAGACATCCGCAACCAAGTCGACCGCATCTGGGATGCCTTCTGGTCGGGCGGCATCTCGAACCCGCTGGAGGTGATGGAGCAGATCACCTACCTGCTCTTCCTCCGCCGGCTGGACGATCTCCACACCCTGGAGGAGAACA
This sequence comes from Deltaproteobacteria bacterium, assembly GCA_016214985.1. Lineage (GTDB taxonomy): Bacteria > Desulfobacterota > Deferrisomatia > Deferrisomatales > JACRMM01 > JACRMM01. The sequence continues at coordinate 36,412 of JACRMM010000020.1, forward strand.
AGTCCGCCAGGCTGGGGAAGCCCATGGAGAGGCGCATCTTCCCCGAGGGGAAGGACCCGAGGGGCCGGCCCTGCGCGGATCTCCGCTGGTCGAGGTTCAGCCACTTCGCGCCGTCCGACCTGTTCGTCGTCCTGGGCGAGCACGTCTTCCCGTTCCTGCGTACCCTGGGGGGCGACGACTCCACCTACGCCCACCACATGAAGGACGCCCGGTTCACGATCCCCACACCCGCGCTCCTGGCCAAGGTGGTCGACATGATCGACCAGGTGCCCATGGAGGACCGCGACACCAAGGGCGACCTCTACGAGTACATGCTCGGCAAGATCGCCACGGCCGGGCAGAACGGGCAGTTCCGCACCCCTCGGCACATCATCAAGCTCATGGTCGAGATGACCGCGCCCGGTCCCAAGGAGGTCATCTGCGACCCGGCCAGCGGCACCTGCGGCTTCCTGGTGGCGGCAGGCGAGTACCTGCGGGAGAAGCACCCCGAGATCCTGCGCGACCCGGCGCTGCGGGAGCACTTCCACCACCGGATGTTCCACGGCTTCGACTTCGACAACACGATGCTGCGGATCGGCAGCATGAACATGCTGTTGCATGGAGTGGAGAACCCCGACGTCCGCTACCAGGACTCCCTGGCCCAGGACCACGCCGGCGACGCCGAGAGCTACACCCTGGTGCTCGCCAACCCGCCCTTCGCGGGCTCGCTCGACCATGAGAACTGCGCCAAGGACCTCCAGCAGATCGTCAAGACCAAGAAGACCGAGCTCCTCTTCCTGGCGCTCTTCTTGCGGCTTCTGAAACCTGGCGGCCGTGCGGCGGTCATCGTGCCCGACGGCGTGCTTTTCGGGTCGTCCAAGGCCCACAAAGAGCTCCGGCGCATGCTGGTGGAGGACCAGAAGCTCGACGGCGTGGTGTCGCTGCCGGGCGGCGCCTTTCGGCCCTACGCCGGCGTGTCCACGGCGATCCTTCTCTTCACGAAGACCAACTCCGGCGGCACCGACCACGTTTGGTTTTACGACGTGGCGGCCGACGGCTGGAGCTTGGACGACAAGAGGAACCCGCTCCTACCCGAGGAGAAGCTGGGCCCGGCGCTGAAGACCGCGCTCTCGGCGGAGGAGCACGCCAAGAACAACCTCCCCGACGCGCTGGCAAGGTGGGGCAGGAGGGCGGGCGACGAGCGCACCCTCCCGCGCACCGCACAGAGCTTCTGCGTGCCCAAGGCCGACATTGCCGCCCAGGGCTACGACCTCAGCCTCAACCGCTACAAGGAGGTCGTCCACGAGGAGGTCCAGCACCGCCCGCCCAAGGAGATCCTCGCCAGCCTGCGCAAGATCGAGGCCGAGATCGACTCGGGGATGCGGGAGTTGGAGAGGATGCTGGGATGAGCGCGGGAGGATCGAAAGCCCTCCCCGCGGGTTGGCGTTTGGTTCGGCTCGGAGACGTTGCCGATCGGTGCCTCGGGAAGATGCTCGACGCGCAGAAGAACAAAGGACGGCCGTTCCCATATCTCAGAAACCCAAACGTCCGATGGTTCGAGGTAGACACGACGGATCTTCAGGTGATGCCTTTCGAGGATCATGAACTCGACCGTTTCGGGCTGCGTGAGGGCGACGTCGTGATCTGCGAAGGTGGTGAGGCTGGTCGGGCAGCGATCTGGGACGGACGGCTCCCCGGCGTGAAGTTCCAGAAGGCCATCCACCGGGTGCGACCCGGCCCTGAACTTTGCAACCGATACCTCGTCCACCGGCTGATGGTCGACTACCACAACGGGAGTCTCGCTGACTACTACACAGGGGCAACCATCAAACACCTCACGGGCCAGGATCTCGCCAGGTACGAGTTTCCCCTTCCCCCCCTCCCCGAGCAGAAGAGGATCGCGGCGATCCTGGACAAGGCGGACGAACTGCGGGCCAAGCGCCGCGCCGCCCTGGCCGAGCTCGACACCCTTGTACAGTCGATCTTCCTGGAGATGTTCGGGGACCCGGCGACGAATCCGAAGGGATGGAGAAAGGCACCACTTGGCGAGCTCATCAAACTTAAGAGCGGGAACTTCCTGCCAGCCTCAGAGATGGCCGAGCGGGGGGGCTACCCTGTTCTTGGAGGCAACGGCGTCAACGGGTACCACGATCAGTTCATGTTCGAGGAACCTCAGATCGTCATCGGTCGCGTAGGGGCCTACTGTGGCTGCGTGCATGTCTCTCCGCCGATGAGCTGGGTAACTGACAACGCCCTGTACATCAGCGACCGAGACGACTCTGTGGACTTCGGCTACCTCGCTTTCGCTTTGACATACGCGAACTTGAATCAGTACGCGAGTCAGTCAGGGCAGCCGCTCATCTCAGGTTCGAGAGTGTATCCTGTCGACATTCTGGTGCCGTCACTTCCCGAGCAACGTGAGTTCAACGGTCGCGCGAGGGCCGTCAAGAAACTCCTCTTGTCGCACCAAGATTCTCTTGGGATGCTGGACGCCCTCTTCTCCTCGCTCCAGGACCGTGCCTTCAGGGGGGAGCTCCCATGAAGGCGAGGCAAGGCTCCTCCCAAAGCCGAGCCTTCAAGGGGGAGTTGTAGGCCGTGCGTGGTGAGTTCCTGGCCGTGTGGCCAGTGACTTGGAGAGAGATCTGGTCGAAACTTGCCAAGAGTCCCGGTGCACCTGAAGACATGTTCTGTGAGCTCTACCGGGAGCTACTGCCGGCTCTCAAGACCCCTCCAGACATCTAGGCGATAGCGCATATCGTGGATAGCCCGAAAAGAGCCAGATCGATCTTCAAGAAGACGAAGGCACACGAACTCAAGGATGAAAAATCCATAGTGAAGTTTCTTGAAGATGCATTGGGCATCATAGAGGACGTCGGGGGGAGGCCCTTGGCAGAGAGATACTTCCAGCACCTCAAGTCGTTCATCGAGAAGTTCAGCCTGCGCTATGATCTTCAACCGCCTTGCACGATCAGTCCTACCCTTCCGGGTGTGTTCGCCTCCCTCGTGCGGGATCTTAGAAGCGCCACGAGCTTGAACGCACACCTGGCCCCTCTCATGGAAGAGTTCGATGATGCCATCAGGGATCTGAAGAACGGAACAACCCAGGCCAGAATCAAGACATGCCTGCAGAAGCAGATGAACCTCATGGAAGCCATGGGAGGATGCCATCCAGGCGTTCGCGCCAACACCCTTAACTCCATCTGCGACCAACTTGGTACCTGGCCGCACAACAAAGTCAGAAGCGCCATGAAGGACCTATATAGCTTCGCCTCGGACTATCCAGGGATCAGGCACGGAGGCACACCAGCCAACGCCATCAGACCAATCGAGATGCGTGACATGGTGGCATTGACCGTTCTATTGACAGGATTCTCAGCCTACCTGACAGACAAGCTCGATCCCGAAGCAGTCTATGGCGGGGCATGACAATGACCCACTGCTCTTTCCTCCAGGCGGAGTGGCCTACCGTCCACGAGGCGACGGCGAAGGCCGAGGCGATTGCCAAACTCGCCGAACTGGACGCGCTCTTCGCCGCCCTCCAGCACCGGGCGTTCCGTGGGGAGCTGTAGCCACATGCCGACGACCCGCGAGCAACTCCAGCAATGGCTTGCCGAACCCGAGGGGACCCACTTTGAGTTCAAGGAAGCCAAGCAGAATTACCACTTCGACAAGCTGGTGGAGTACTGCGTGGCCTTGGCCAACGAGGGCGGCGGAAAGATCATTCTCGGGGTAACGGATCGTCGGCCGCGACGGATTGTCGGCTCCGCCGCCTTTGCCGAACCTGGACGCACAGAGGCGGGGCTGCACGATCGGCTGTCGCACCGCATCCCGGTCGAAGAGCTTCAGACCGCCGAGGGGCGGGTTCTGGTGGTGCACGTACCGGCGCGGCTGCCGGGTACCGCATGGAATGTCAACGGTCGCTATCTGAAACGTGCAGGGGACGACCTGGCATCCCTCGGCGATGCCGAACTACAGGCCATCTTTGCCGAGACCGGGCCGGATTTCTCCGCCGAGATATGCCCCGGCGCGACGGTGGCCGACCTAGCCCCTGAGGCGATCGATCGCTTCCGTCAGCGCTGGGCGAAGAAATCTCGCGATGAGCGCAAGCTTACCTGGGCCGACGGCGAGATGCTGACCAACGCCGAGCTGCTTTTCGATGGGCAGATCACCTACGCCGCCCTGATCCTCTTTGGTACCCATGCCGCGTTGGGGCGTCGGTTGGCGCAAGCGGAGCTGGTGTTCGAGTATCGCTCCTCGGAGGCTTCCGGGCCCGCCGCCGACCGGGAGGAGTACCGCGAAGGTTTCTTCCTCTGGCAGGATGCCCTCTGGCAGAAGGTCAACCTGCGAAATGACCGCCAGAGCTACCAGGACGGTCTGTTTCGCTACGACATACCCACCTTTGACGAGATTTCGGTGCGAGAGGCGCTGCTGAACGCCTTGGCCCACCGCGATTACCGGCTGGGCGGCTCGATCTTCGTCCGCCAGTTCGCCCACCGTCTGGAGATTGTGAGCCCCGGCGGACTGCCCCCTGGAATCACCGCCGAGAATATCCTCGACCAACAGAACCCGCGCAACCGTCGCCTGGCCGAGGCCCTGGCCAAGTGCGGCCTGATCGAACGCTCCGGACAGGGGATGAACCTGATGTTCGAGAGTGCCATCCGGCAAGGCAAACAGCTCCCCAGCTTTGCGGGCACATCGGCGCACGAAGTGCGGCTGACTTTAGAGGGTGCGGTCAGAAGCGCGGCGTTCGTGCGGTTCATGGAACGGCTCGGAGAGGAAACCTTGAGGTCGTTTTCCACTCATGATTTCCTCGTTCTCGACTACCTGCACCGGGAGCAACCTCTGCCGGAGTATCTGAAAGCCCGCCTCCCCGGCTTGATCGCTGCGGGGGCCGTGGAGTCGGTGGGGCGCGGCAAGGGAACCCGCCACCTGTTGTCACAACGGCTGTATGCCGCCTTGGGGAGCAAAGGGGTCTATACCCGCAAGCGGGGATTGGATCATGAGACCAACAAGGCGCTGCTGGAGAAGCATTTGCGGACCCAGGGGGATGCCGGCGCCCCACTGACCGACCTACAACAGGTGCTGCCGGCCCAGCCGAGGCGAGCCATTCAGTCCCTCCTCCAAGAGATGAGAGAGGAAGGCCGAGTCGAGCTGCGTGGCCAACGTCGCTGGGCACGCTGGATCGCTGTGGCTAAGAACGGAAACGGGCACTAAGACCCGTCGTCTAAAAACGTGACTTCATAAATGCCAGCACTTTCATGCAGTTGTGTAGTTTTTTGGTTTAGCTTGGTTTTTAGCTCGGGTTTTAGGGGGTGTAAATGACGAGTCACTTCATCTTCCTCCAGGCCGAGTGGCCCGCCGTCCACGAGGCGGCGACCAAGGCCGAGGCGTCGGCCTTCTCGGACCCCCGCACGTCGTGCTTCCACGCCCGCAGGGCCCTGGAGCTCGCCGTGGCGTGGCTCTACAAGCACGACGCCTCCCTCAAGCTCCCCTACCAGGACAACCTGAGCGCCCTCATCCACGAGCCGACCTTCAAGGCCGCCGTGGGCGAGGCGATCTTCAACAAGGCCAAGGTCCTTACGCGGCTCGGCAACCAAGCGGTCCACAGCGCCAAGCCTATCTACCAGCTCGACTCCCTGGCGGCGGTGCGAGAGCTCTTCCACGTGGGCTACTGGCTGGCCCACACCTACGCACGGGGCGAGAAGCCGGCCGCCGGCCTCGCCTTCGACCAGGAGGCGCTGCCCAGGGACGGCCAGGTGCTCAAGCAGACGGCCGACCAGCTGCGGAAGCTCCAAGAGGACCTCCAGGCCAAGGACGAGAAGCTCTCCGTCCTCCTCGCCGACAAGACGGCGCTGGACGAGGAGCTCGCCAGGCTGCGCGCGGAGGTCGCCGAGGCGAAGAAGGCGAACGCCGCCGCGCCCGACCCCCACGACTACTCCGAGGCCGCGACCCGCGATCTCTTCATCGACCTGCTCCTTCGGGAGGCCGGCTGGGCGCTGGATAATTCGGGAGGGGAGAGGGACCGGGAGTTCGAGGTCGCGGGCATGCCCAATGCCGGGGGCGTGGGTTTCGTGGACTACGTGCTCTGGGGCGACGACGGCAGGCCCCTGGCCCTGGTCGAGGCCAAACGCACCAAGCGCAGCCCCAAGGAAGGCGAGCAGCAGGCGAAGCTCTACGCCGACTGCCTGGAGGCGCGGTTCGGCCGGCGACCGGTGATCTTCCTCACCAACGGGTACGACCACTGGCTGTGGGACGACGCCTCCCACCCGCCACGGGCGGTGCAGGGCTTCTACAAGAAGGCCGAGCTGGAGCTCCTCCACCAGCGGAGAACGACGCGCAAATCGCTCGCCGCCGCCAAGGTCGACGAGGCCATCGTCGGACGCTACTACCAGACCCGCTCCATCCGCCGCATCGGCGAGGCTTTCGAGAAGGACAACGACCGCAAGGCCCTGGTGGTGATGGCCACCGGCGCGGGCAAGACCCGCACGGTGATCGCGCTCGCAGACCTCCTCATGCGGTGCAATTGGGCCAAGCGAGTCCTCTTTCTCGCCGATCGCGTGGCGCTCGTCAATCAGGCCGTCAACGCCTTCAAAAGGCACTTGCCCGACGCCTCCCCTGTCAACCTCGTGACCGAGAAGGACGCCGAGGGGCGCGTCTTCGTCTCCACGTACCCCACGATGATGGGGCTCATCAATGAGAGCGGGGAGAGCCGGGACGGGCAGCGCCGTTTCGGCGTGGGCCACTTCGACCTCGTCATCATCGACGAGGCCCACCGCTCGGTGTTCCAGAAATACCGTGTCATCTTCGACTACTTCGACTCGCTCCTCGTGGGCCTCACCGCCACCCCCAAGGACGAGGTGGACCGCAACACCTACGACCTCTTCGACCTGGAGACGGGCGTGCCGACCGATGCCTACCCGCTGGAGGACGCGGTGCGCGACGGGTTCCTGGTGCCGCCGAAGGCCGTGTCGGTGCCGCTCAAGTTCCAGCGGGAGGGGATCAAGTACGCCGAGCTCTCCGAGGACGAGAAGGACCAGTGGGACGCGCTGGAGTGGGACGAGGAGGGTGGGACGCCCGACCGCGTGGAGGCGGACGCGGTCAACAAGTGGCTCTTCAACCAGGACACCGTCGACAAGGTGCTGGCGCACGTGATGACCCGCGGGCTCAAGGTGGCCGGCGGAGACCGGCTGGGCAAGACGATCGTCTTCGCCAAGAACCAAGCCCACGCCGAGTTCATCCAGGAGCGGTTCGACGTCAACTACCCCAAGCTCAAGGGCCACTTCGCGCGGATCATCACGTTCAAGACCGAGTACGCGCAGAGCCTGATCGACGACTTCTCCCAGAAGGACAAGGCGCCGCATATCGCCCTGTCGGTGGACATGCTCGACACGGGCATCGACGTGCCCGAGGTGGCGAACCTCGTCTTCTTCAAGCTCGTGCGCTCCAAGACCAAGTTCTGGCAGATGCTTGGGCGCGGCACGCGGCTTTGCCCCGACCACTTCGGCCAGGGCGAGGACAAGGACGTCTTCTACGTCTTCGACTACTGCCAAAATCTCGAGTTCTTCAGCCAGAACCCGGAGACCACCGACGGGTCGCTCGGCGAGTCGCTGGGGAAGAGGATCTTCAAGGCGAGGCTGGAGCTCATCGGCGCGCTGGACGAGAGGGCGGCCAAGGGGGAGGGGTCCGCCGCGGCCGGCGCCGAGGATGCCGCGGTCCGGGGCGAGACCGCCGAGACCCTGCGCGCCATCGTGGCCGCCATGAACCCCGACAACTTCGTAGTGCGGCCGAAGCGCCGCCTGGTGGAGACGTACGCCAACCCGGAGGCTTGGGCCGCACTGGGCGCCGAGAAGCACCGGGAGCTCGCGCGCGACGTGGCGGGGCTGCCCTCGGAGACGGAGCCGGAGAACGAGGAGGCCAAGCGGTTCGACCTCCTCGTCCTGGGCACCCAGCTGGCGGTGCTGCGCAAGGAGCCGGCCTTCGAGAGGCTGCGCGACCAGGCGAAGGCCATCGCCGCGCTCCTGGAGGAGAAGTCGACGATCCCCATGGTGCGGGAGCAGCTCCCGCTGATCGAGGACGTGCAGACCGACGAGTGGTGGCAGGACGTGACGGTCCCCATGCTGGAGGTGATGCGCAAGAGGCTCCGGGACCTGGTCAAGCTCATCGACAAGAAGAAGCGGAAGGTCGTCTACACCGACTTCGAGGACGAGATGGGCGGGGAGAGCATCGTGGCCCTCCCCGGCTTCGATGGCGCGGCGAGCTACGGGAAGTTCCGAGCCAAGGCGAGGGCGTTTCTGCGGGCCCATGCGGACCACATCGCCGTGCACCGGCTGCGGATGAACGTCCCACTGACGCCCACCGACTTGGCCGAGCTAGAGCGCATGCTGGCCGAGAGCGGCGCGGGGAGCGCCGAGGACATCGAGCGCGCCAAGGCTGAGGCCAAGGGGCTCGGGCTCTTCGTGCGATCGCTCGTCGGCCTGGACCGGGAGGCGGCGAAGAAGGCCCTCGGCAGCTTCGTGGGCGTCAAAGGCGCCAGCCAGATCGAGTTCGTAAACCTCATCGTCGAGCACCTGACCGAGCACGGTACCATTCCGGCGTCGCGGCTCTACGAGTCGCCCTTCACCGACGTGGCGCCCCAAGGCCCCGACGCGCTCTTCTCGTCGTCGGAAGTGGACCGGCTGGTGGAGATCCTGCATGAGGTGGAGGCGACGGCGGCGGTGGTGGGGTAGCCTGCGGCGGAGCCGCCGCGAACCGCCTTGCTCCCTCGAACCGCTGCAATAGGAGGGTGCGTCATGCTCGAAGAAGTCACCTCTTTTGAGCTCCTGCCTGATTACGAGATCTACGTCGAGCTTTCGGATGGAAGAAAGGGCATCTTCGACACGACGCCCTATCTGGACAAGGGAGTCTTCCATGAGCTCAAGGAGCCGAGCTACTTCCGAAGGGCTTGTCTCTCGCTGGGCACGATCGCTTGGCCCCACGAGCAGGACTTCGCGCCCGAGACCATCGCCCATGACCTGAAGCCCATGAAGGGTGAGGCACCGCCGTCGACGGGAAAGGCGGCGTGAAAACCCTGGAGCGTGCCGTGGTCGATGGATGCCTTGCCTGGCCGGGCCACGTCAAGGGATGAAGTGATGGATCCGCGGCCGCGTCCGGGTTGCTCAGCGGTGCTCGGCCCCGACCGATGCGGGCCCGCTGGTGGCCGACGGTGCCGGGGCGCCCGCGGCCTCGCTCTCCTTACGGTGGCGGTCCAGGCCGTCGAACCGGGGCCTCCACCACCCGGGCCCCGGGCCCCAGAAGGGGTCGTACCAGAAGGGGTCGTACCAGAACGGGGAGCCGTAGTACGGGTAGGGAGGATAGGTCGCGGAAACAACCCTCCGCCACAGGTACACCTCCTGGCCGTGCAGGACGACATAGGCGTAGGGTGCCTGCCCCACGGGTTCGGTCTTCGTCCCGGCGACCATCCCGGCGACCGTGACCGCCCGACCCTCGGCGAAGAGGACGGGGTCGAGGTACCGGGTCACCTCGACCATGAACCGGCCGTCGCTCTGGTCGCCCGTCTCCGGCGCGTCTCGCACGCCCAAGGGCTTGTCGAGGACCAGGAGGGTCGTGCCGTCGGGGCGGTTTCGGGTCTCGATGATCTCGCCGCCCAGGATCACGGTCTTGCCCAGGAAGGCGTCGGGATGGGTCTGAACTTCGAACAGCCCGCGCAGGGGAACGGCCTGGGCGCGAAGCTCCTGGGAGATGACGCTCGCGCAGCCTGAGAGCGCCAGCCCGAGGGGTATTCCCACAGCCAGCAGCGGCAGGGTCTTCATGGCGGATCCTTTCTGCTTCACCGAGGCGTCGAAGCGCGCATGCCCCGACGCAAGAGCGGTCAAGCATTCCTGGAGACCACAGAGACCGTAACACCGAACGCTCCGATGTCACGGGTCAGCGGACGGACTGCCACGGCCGCGGGTTGCGCCCGAGGATCCTCGGAGTACCGTCGTCTCGACGCGCGGATCGGGCGTCCGCGGCAGCAAGAAGCTGGGGCTGACGTGCGCGGGGCGTTGCAGAAAGAGGGTGACCGGTGAAGGAGCTCGACCAGCAAGCCCTGGCGCAAGGGGATGGCAAGGAGGGCCGACCCGCGCTCGTGGCCTACCAGGGCCGGGTCGTAGACGTGACCGGGAGCAAGCGCTGGCCCGGGGGGCTGCACTTGCGCCGCCACCAAGCGGGCGCCGACCTCACCGCCGACCTTGCCGCCGCGCCCCACGGCCCCGAGATGCTCGAGCGCTTTCCCCAGGTGGGGACGCTGGCGGAGCCGAAGCCCGCCGGCCCGGCGGCGCCGCCCTCAGGCCTGGAGCGGCTTGTGAAGCGCTTTCCGATGCTTCGGCGGCACCCCCATCCCATGACCGTGCACTTTCCCATCGTCTTTGCGATGGCCGCCGCGGGCTTCTCCCTCCTCGCCGCCCTGACCGGCCGGGAGACGTTCGGTACTACCGCGTTCCACTGCCTGGGCGCCGGGTTCCTCACGACGCCCGGCGCCGTGCTGACGGGGTACGCCGCGTGGAAGATTAACTACCTGGGCCGCCCCATGGCCGTCATCTCCCGGAAGATGGTGCTGTCGGTCCTGCTCCTTGCCGTCTTCGCCGCGGCCTTCGCCTGGCGGCTCGCGGTGCCCGAGATCTCGGAGAGGCCGCTCGGCGCCGGCGCGGGGCACCTTCTCCTCGTCCTCACTCTCGTCCCCCTGGTGTCGGTCCTCGGCTGGTTGGGCGCCTCGCTCACCTTCCCGGTGGAGAAGCGCTGAAGCCTTGGGCCCCACGCCCGCTCAATCGGAGCGAGGAGTGCGTCGCGCCCCTTTAGCAGCAGGCTGCTGAAAAAGCAGCCTGCGTGAGCCCCAGGGAGGGGTCGCCGAAGCGCGGAGCTTGAAAAGCATAGCGATTCGAGAGGGTTCGAAGGGGCCGTCCCCGAGGACCCGTTGCTGAAAAACCCCATGGAGGGGTTTTTCAGCACACTAGGAACGTCGTTACCAAGCCTTCGCCGAGATCATAGATTTCGTTCCAGATTAATGGTCTTGGACGGGGAAAACTGGTTCGAGCGAAAGAAATTCATCAGTTTAGAGTCACTCCAGGCCACCAAGGTGTTTATCTTCTTCACGCCGATTCTTCTCAAATGTTCCCAGCGTTGTCCGGTTAGGTTATTGCGGTGGCCACGGGCAAACCCGGGTCTAATTGTCGTGAGTCTGGAGCGGGCACATCGGGCTCCATCTGGGCGGCCTCGTTCTCGATCTTGTTGCGAAGTTCGCGAACGCGCTTGATACTGACCTTCTCGCCGTACTCTTCGTGGCAGTAGATCGCGAGCAGCAGGTACGTGATTAGGCCGGCCAGGATCTGCACCATCAATCCATGCCGGCTCCTGGAGATCAGGTGGTAAACCTTCAGATGACGCTTCCACCATCCAAAGAAGATCTCGATCGTCCATCGGAGCTTGTAGGCGGCAGCTACATCTTCGGCCGAG
>JACRMM010000004.1 GCA_016214985.1 Deltaproteobacteria bacterium
AGATGGTGATGCCGGGCGACAACATCCGGCTGGAGACGGAGCTGATCACACCGATCGCGATGGAAGAGGGACTTCGGTTCGCGATTCGGGAGGGTGGCCGGACGGTGGGCGCCGGGGTCGTCACCGAGATCATCGAGTAAGAGGATCCCATGCGAGACATCGTCACGTTGGCTTGCACCGAGTGCAAGCGCCGGAACTACCCGACCACGAAGAACAAGAAGAAGACGCCCGGCAAGCTGGAGTTCAAGAAGTTCTGCCGGTTCTGTGGGAAGCATACGCCCCACAAGGAAACGAAGTAGCCTGACGAAGAACAGCGCAGGCCAGTAGCTCTAACGGTAGAGCACCGGACTCCAAATCCGGGGGATGGGGGTTCGAATCCCTCCTGGCCTGCCAATCCGCCCGAGGGCTCGATGATCGAGAAGATGAAGGATTTCCTGCGCGAGGCCAAGGTCGAGGTCAAGAAGGTCACGTGGCCCGACCGTAAGACGACGACCGCGTCCACGATCGTCGTGTTGGTGGTCGTCGTGGTCGTCGCCAGCTATCTGGGAGTGGTGGATCTCATCGTCAACGAGATCGCCAGGGTGGTCCTGAGCTAGGCCCCGCCTCGCGCCCCCGCGCACGCACGGAAGTCCGCCTCCTCCGAACTTCATAGGTGAACCGCAATGGCGAAACAGTGGTACGTCGTCCACACCTACTCCGGCTACGAGAACCGCGCAAAGCTCGGTCTCGAGCAGCGGATCAAGGAGATGGGCAAGGAGGAGTTCTTCGGAGAGGTGCTGGTCCCCTCGGAGAAGGTGGTTGAGGTCATCAAGGGTGAGAAGCGGACGTCGTCTCGAAAGTTCTTTCCCGGGTACATCCTGGTTCAGATGGAGCTCACCGACGAGACCTGGTACCTGGTCAAGAACACGCCGAAGGTGACCGGTTTCGTGGGCGGAACCACGAACCCGACGCCGATCTCGGACGACGAGGTGACCAAGATCGTCGGGCAGATGGAAGAGGGTCTCGTCCACCCGAAGCCCAAGTTCGAGTTCTCGAAGGGTGAACGCGTCAAAGTCATCGACGGCCCCTTCTCCAACTTCACCGGGATGGTGGAGGACGTCAACCCGGACAAGGGCAAGCTGCGCGTACTCGTGAGCATCTTCGGACGATCGACGCCTGTGGAGTTGGAGTTCTTCCAGGTAGAAAAGACATAAATCGGCTGTCAGCCGACCGCTGTCAGCGATCCGCTTGGACCGATTTCGAGTTGGCTGATCGCTGAGAGCTGACCGCTGAAAGCGCCTTTCAAGGAGTACTTCGATGGCCAAGAAGATAACCGGGATGGTGAAGCTGCAGATTCCTGCAGGTGCTGCGAACCCGTCCCCGCCGGTCGGCCCGGCTCTGGGCCAGCACGGCGTCAACATCATGGAGTTCTGCAAGGCGTTCAACGCCCGGACGAAGGATGGCGGCGGCGTGATCACCCCGGTGGAGATCACGATCTACTCGGACCGGTCCTTCACCTTCGTGACCAAGACGCCGCCGGCTGCCGTGCTGCTCAAGATGGCCGTCGGGATCCAGAGTGGCTCCGGAGAGCCCAACAAGAAGAAGGTGGGCAAGGTCACCCGCGCCGTCGTGCGTCAGATCGCGGAGCAGAAGCTTCCTGACCTCAACACCACGAGCGTCGAGGCGGCCATGCGCACGATCGAGGGGGCGGCTCGGAGCATGGGGCTGGAAGTCGTCGACTGAAAGCGGCCGAGAATCGGTGGGGCGAGGTCCCACCTTACCACTGACAGCGGGAGGGTCGACGGGGCAGGTTGCCCGAGCGGCCCGCTGGAACCGCAGCAGGGAGACGAGTCATGGCCAAGCGGGGAAAGAAGTATCTCGCGATGCGAGAGAAGGTGGACCGCCTCAGGAAGTATACCCTCGACGAGGGGATCAAACTGCTCGGCGAGGTGTCCTACGGCAAGTTCGACGAGGGGGTCGAACTGGCGGTCAACCTCGGAGTCAACCCGGCCCACGCGGACCAGATGGTTCGGGGCACGGTCGTTCTCCCTCACGGCACGGGCCGCGGGGTGCGCGTGCTCGTCTTCGCGAAGGGAGAGAAAGAGAAGGAGGCGCGGGACGCCGGCGCCGACTACGTGGGCGCCGAAGACCTGGTGCAGAAGATCCAGGAGGGCTGGCTCGACTTCGACAAGGCCGTGGCCACGCCGGATATGATGGGTCTCGTGGGGCGCCTCGGTCGCGTGCTCGGGCCGCGGGGCCTGATGCCCAACCCGAAGACGAACACCGTGACGATGGACGTCGCTACCGCGGTCAAGGAGCTCAAGGCCGGCCGGGTGGAGTACCGGGTCGAGAAGGCTGGGATCGTGCACATCCCCGTGGGGCGCAAGTCGTTCACGGCGGAGCAGGTCCGGGAGAACATCGACGCCGTGATGGACAGCCTAATCAAGGCGAAGCCTGCCTCGGCCAAGGGGCACTACGTGAAGGCCGTGGCCATCGCTACGACCATGAGCCCCGGCATCAAGATCGATACGACGGATTTCAAGGTATAGGGGCTCTCGGCGCTCAGCTCTCAGCTTTCAGCCAAGGCCACTAGGTCCTAGCTGAATGCTGACCGCTGATCGCTGACAGCCGGTTTGTTTCCTTCCGTGCCGCACATAGACCGCAGGTGTCCCCGAGGGGGGCTTAATGTCCTGCCGAGTCGGCGGGGAGGGATGGGGAAGGACCCCGTTCCTCGAACGGCCGGAAGAAGGTCGGAAGCCCGAAACCGAAACCGTTTCCATGGAAAGGGGTCGTAGCGACCGTGGACAGAGCGCAGAAGGAAGCGGAAGTCGAGGAACTTCGACAGAAGTTCCAAGGTGCCAAGGCGGCGATCCTTGCCGAGTACCGTGGGCTGACGGTAGCCCGCTCGGACAAGCTCCGGCGAGCCCTGGAGAAGGAGGGCGCCGCCTACCGGGTGGTCAAGAACACCCTGGCTCGAATCGCGGTGGAGGAGACTGCGTTCGCGGTGCTCAAGGAGGAGTTCCGGGGGCCGGTCTCGGTGGTGCTGGCGTACCAGGATCCGGCGGCTACCGCCAAGGTCGTGGACGCCTTCGCCAAGGAGAACCCTCTCTTCGTCGTCCGCTGCGGGGCCCTGGGCGGGAAGCTCCTGGGCGCGGCCGACGTGGAGGCGCTCTCCAAGCTCCCGACGCGCGACCAGCTCCTCGGGCAGTTCGTGGGCGTCCTGCAAGGGCCGCTGCGAAATCTGGTTGGGGTGCTCTCTGGCGTTCCGAGGAGCCTCGTGCAGGTGCTCAACGCGATCGAGCAGAAGAAGGCCGCCTGACAGCCAAGGCCGCAGACGCAACGCATTCGTCCCATTCCCATCCCTCAGAACGGAGGCATCGATGTCGATCACGAAAGAAGAGGTTGTCCAGTTCATCGAGAACATGACGGTCCTGGAGCTCTCCCAGCTCGTCAAGGAGCTCGAGGAGAAGTTCGGCGTCACGGCGGCGGCTCCCATGGCTTTCGCTGCCATGCCTGGGGCGGCGGCGGCCGCAACGCCGGTCGTCGAGGAGAAGACCGAGTTCAACGTGAAGCTCCTCGACTCGGGCGCGAACAAGATCCAGGTCATCAAGGTCGTCCGAGCGTTGACCGGTCTCGGCCTCAAGGAGGCCAAGGATCTGGTTGATGGCGCGCCCAGCATGGTGAAGGAAGCCGTCAGCAAGGATGAGTCAGAGGACGTCAAGAAGAAGATCGAGGAGGCCGGCGGCAAGGTCGAGATCTCCTGAGATCTCTGCGCCCCACTCGGTTGAAGTGTCGCGGGGTGCGGGGAGAGGCCTCTCTCCCTGCACCCCATTTCCCGTTTTGCCCTCCCTGAGACCGTATGCTCTGCCGCCGGCGCTTCGTCCACAGGACCCGGGGAGCGTGCCGGCCGAAAGAAAGAATCCACACCCCGAAGGAGACAGGACTTCATGGCACAGACAGTGGCCGACAAGCGGAGGCTTCGCCGCAAGTTCAACAAGATCGCGACGGTGGTCGAGATCCCGAACCTGATCGAAGTCCAGAAGGCCTCCTACGATCGGTTCCTCCAGACCAACGTGGCTCCCGACGAGAGGGAGAACCTCGGTCTGCAGAAGGTCTTTCACAGTGTCTTTCCGATCAAGGACTTCGGTGAGACTGCGTCGCTCGAATTCGTGAAGTACGAATTCGGCGACCCGAAGTATGACGTGGATGAGTGTCTCCAGCGGGGGATGACCTACGCCCGGCCCGTCAAGGTGACGGTCCGACTGGTGGTGTGGGACGTGGACGAAGAGGCGGGGACGCGGAGCATCCGCGACGTGAAGGAGCAGGAGGTCTACTTCGGGGAGATCCCCGTGATGACGGCCAACGGAACGTTCATCGTGAACGGTACCGAGCGGGTCATCGTCAACCAGCTCCACCGGTCTCCCGGTGTCTTCTTCAGCCACGACGAGGGCAAGAAGCACTCGAGCGGCAAGTTCCTGTACTCGGCGCGGGTGATCCCCTACCGGGGCTCCTGGCTCGACTTCGAGTTCAACCACAAGGACCTCGTGTTCGTGCGAATCGACCGGCGGCGCAAGCTGCCGGCCACGGTGCTCCTCAAGGCCCTGGGTTACAGCCACCAGGATGTCCTCGACGAGTTCTACCAGTCGCTCGCGATTCGGATCGACTGGGAGGCAGAGACGGTGACCAAGCAGGTTCGGCTGGACCTCTTGGAGGAGAGCCGGGCCACCGAGGACATCGTCCACCCCGAGAGCGGACAGGTGCTCGTCAAGAAGCAGCGCAAGGTGAACCAGCGCGCGATCCGCCGCCTCCAAGAGAGCGGCGTCACGGCCGTGCCGATCCCGCTGGACGACCTTCCCGGACATTTCATGGCGGCGGACGTGGTGGACGGCGAGACCGGCGAGGTGCTGGCCGAGGGGGGGCAGGAGCTGACCAAGAGCTTGCTGGAGCGGTTCAAGGAGAAGGGCCTCGGGGAGTTCTCGGTGCTCTTCATCGACAACCTGAAGGTGGGCACGTACATGCGGGACACGCTCCTGGACGACAAGGTGCGGACCCAGGACGAAGGGATCATCGAAATCTACCGCCGCATGCGCCCCGGCGACCCGCCGACGCTCGACACGGCGACCAAGTTCTTCCAGAACCTGTTCTTCAACCCCGAGCGCTACGACATCTCGGAGGTGGGACGACTCAAGCTCAACCACAAGCTGAAGCTCCACGGACCCCTGGACCAGCAGATCCTCACCCGGGACGACATCCTGGCGGTCGTGCGCTACCTGGTGAACCTGAAGAATGGCCAGGGCACGATCGACGACATCGACCACCTCGGCAACCGCCGGGTGCGCAGTGTCGGCGAGCTCCTGGAGAACCGCTACCGGGTCGGCCTGGTGCGGATGGAGCGCGCGGTCAAGGAGCGGATGAGCCTCCAAGAGATCGAGGCGCTGATGCCCCACGATCTCATCAACTCGAAGCCCGTGACGGCCGTGGTGAAGGAGTTCTTTGGGTCGGGCCAGCTCTCGCAGTTCATGGATCAGACCAACCCGCTGTCCGAGACGACCCACAAGCGGCGCCTGTCAGCTCTCGGCCCCGGCGGCCTGACTCGCGAACGGGCCGGGTTCGAAGTGCGCGACGTCCACCCGACCCACTACGGCCGCATCTGCCCTATCGAAACGCCGGAGGGACCGAACATTGGCCTCATCGTGAGCCTCTCGATCTACGCGAGGGTCAATGAGTTCGGGTTCATCGAGACGCCGTACCGCAAGGTGTCGGACAGCCGCGCCTCGGAGGAGATCGTCTACCTGACCGCGCTCGACGAGGAGGAGCACACGATCGCCCAGGCCAACGCGATCCTGGACCCCGAGGGGCGCTTCGTGAACCCGCTGGTGAGCGCGCGCCGAAACGGGGAGACGATCCTGGTCGACCGCGCGGAACTGGACATGATGGACGTGTCGCCCAAGCAGCTGGTGAGCGTAGCGGCGGCCCTGATCCCGTTCCTGGAGCACGACGACGCGAACCGGGCGCTCATGGGCTCCAACATGCAGCGCCAGGCCGTGCCTCTGCTCAAGACCCAGGCGCCGCTCGTGGGAACCGGAATCGAGCACGTCGTGGCGCGCGACTCCGGCGTCACGGTCGTGGCGCGCCGCGAGGGCATCATCGAGAGCGTCGACGCCTCGCGCATCGTGATCCGGTACCCGGAGAAGCGAAACGACAAGGTCTTCACGGGGGTCGACATCCACAACCTCATCAAGTTCCAGCGCTCCAACCAGAACACATGCCTGAACCAGCGTCCGCTGGTGAAGGCGGGCGACCGGGTCAAGGCCGGCCAGGTGATCGCCGACGGCCCGGCCACCAGCGGCGCGGAGCTGGCGCTGGGCAAGAACGTCATGGTCGCGTTCATGAGCTGGGGTGGGTACAACTTCGAGGACTCGATCATCATCTCCGAGCGGATCCTGGAGCAGGACACGTTCACCTCGATCCACATCGAGGAGTTCGAGTGCGTGGCCCGCGATACCAAGCTGGGCAAGGAAGAGATCACGCGCGATATCCCCAACGTGGGGGATCGCAAGCTCAAGGACCTCGACGAGACCGGCATCGTACGCATCGGCGCCGAGGTGCGGCCGGGCGACATCCTGGTCGGCAAGGTGACCCCCAAGGGTGAGACCCAGCTCTCTCCCGAGGAGAAGCTTCTGCGGGCGATCTTCGGGGAGAAGGCCGGCGACGTAAAGGACACGAGCCTCCGGGTGCCCCCCGGCGTCGAGGGTATCGTGGTCGACGCCACGGTGTTCAGCCGCAAGGGGATCGGGCCCGAGGAGTCCGGGGAGGTCGTGGAGGAGCGTGAGTCGGCGCGCCTGCGCAAGTCCATGGACGATGAGGTCGCGATCCTCCGCAGCGCCTGCTACAGCTCCATCCGACAGGTGCTGTCGGGCGAGAAGGCGGCCATGGAGGTCGTGGACCTCGACGGCCAGGTCGTGATCCCGGAGGGTGGCGAGATCACGGCAGCGGCCCTCGGTCGCGTGCCTCGGGAGGCGTGGGGCGAGATCCCGCTCGTCGACGCTTCCGCCAAGGAGGACGCGATCTTCCGTCTGCTGGAGAACCTCGACGAGCGGGTCGCCCACGTGCGCCGGCGCGCCGAGGAGCGAATCGAGCGCCTGCAGGAGGGCGACGACCTGCCCCCCGGCGTCATCAAGATGGTCAAGGTGTACGTGGCCATCAAGCGGCGCCTGTCGGTCGGTGACAAGATGGCCGGCCGCCACGGCAACAAGGGCGTCATCTCGAAGATCGTTCCCGTGGAGGACATGCCCTACCTGCTCGACGGCACCCCGGTGGACATCATCCTGAACCCCCTCGGCGTCCCCTCGCGCATGAACGTCGGACAGGTGCTGGAGACTCACCTGGGGTGGGCCGCCCACGGCCTGGGCCGCCAGATCGAGGAGGTCCTGAAGAAGGAGTTCTCCCCCAAGGCGCTTCGGAAGAAGCTGAAAGAGCTCTACCTCGACGCCGAGAGCCGCGAGCTCATCGACAAGGCCTCGGACGACGCGGTCCTGGACATGACCCGGCAGGCGTCCCGAGAGGGCGTGTACATGGAGAGCCCCATCTTCGACGGCGCCGCCGAGACCGAGATCCACCAGCTCCTGGAGACCGCCGGCTGCCCCCGCACCGGCCAGGCCTTGCTCCACGACGGGAAGACCGGCATGCCCTTCGATCAGAAGGTCACGGTGGGGGTCATGTACATGCTGAAGCTCCACCACCTGGTGGATGACAAGATCCACGCGCGCTCCATCGGGCCCTACAGCCTGGTGACGCAGCAGCCCCTGGGCGGGAAGGCGCAGTTCGGTGGCCAACGCCTCGGCGAGATGGAGGTGTGGGCGCTGGAGGCCTACGGTGCCGCCCACACCCTGCAGGAGATGCTCACGGTCAAGTCCGACGACGTGGCGGGCCGGACTCGGATCTACGAGTCCATCGTCAAGGGGAAGAACGTGCTCGAGCCCGGCCTTCCCGAGTCGTTCAACGTCCTCATCAAAGAGATGCAGGCGTTGGCGCTCAATGTGGAGCTGCTGGAGGACGAGGACCAGGGGTAGGGCGGGGCACGCCCCGTCGTTCTCCAACGTTGGCGGGGCGAGCCCGGCCGAGCGAGAAGCGCCGAACAAGACACGGGCACTCCCTCAGAGGAGGATTCACCCTTGCAGAGCATCCATAAGTACTTCGACAAGCCTAAAGACCCGCTGAGCTTCAACTCGGTCAAGGTCTCGATCGCCGGGCCGGACAAGATCCGGGAGTGGTCCTTCGGTGAGGTCAAGAAGCCCGAGACCATCAACTACCGGACCTTCAAGCCGGAGTCCGACGGGCTCTTCTGCGCCAAGATCTTCGGACCGGTGAAGGACTACGAGTGCAACTGCGGCAAGTACAAGCGCATGAAGCACCGGGGCGTGGTCTGCGAGAAGTGCGGGGTCGAGGTGATCCGGTCCTCGGTCCGGCGCGAGCGGATGGGCCACATTGAGCTCGCGACCCCGGTGGCCCACGTGTGGTTCCTCCGGAGCCTCCCCTCGCGGATCGGAAGCCTGCTGGGCTTCAAGCTCAAGGATCTGGAGCGGGTGCTGTACTACGAGTCCTACGTGGTCTCCGACCCGGGCAACACCGGGATGGAGCTCGGGGAGGTCCTGACCGAGGAGAAGTACCGGGAGGCCGTGCAGCTCTACGGCGCCGAGTTCAAGGCTGGCATGGGCGCTGAAGCCGTGCGGGATCTCCTGGCGGCGCTCGACATCCCCCGGATGTCCGAGGAGCTTCGCGAGGAGATGCTCTCCGCCACGAGCAAGGCGCGGAGGAAAAAGTACTCCAAACGCCTGAAGGTGGTGAACGCCTTCAAGAACTCCGGCAACCGGCCCCAGGACATGATCCTGGAGGTCGTACCGGTGCTTCCCCCGGACCTGCGGCCCCTGGTGCCCCTCGAGGGCGGGCGGTTCGCCACGAGCGACCTGAACGACCTCTATCGCCGGGTCATCAATCGCAACAACCGCTTGAAGCGGCTCCTCGACCTCAAGGCGCCGGATATCATCATCAAGAACGAGAAGCGGATGCTCCAGGAGGCCGTCGACGCCCTGTTCGACAACGGGCGCCGGGGACGCACGATCACGGGCCCGAACCGCCGGCCCCTGAAGAGCCTCTCGGACATGCTCAAGGGCAAGCAGGGGCGGTTCCGCCAGAACCTCCTCGGCAAGCGCGTGGACTACTCCGGCCGTACCGTCATCGTCGTGGGGCCGGAGCTCAAGCTCCACCAGTGCGGCCTGCCGAAGATCATGGCCCTGGAGCTCTTCAAGCCGTTCATCTTCAACAAGCTCGAAGAGAAGGGGCTCGCCACGACCATCAAGAGCGCGAAGAAGATGGTGGAGCGCGAGGAGGAGGTGGTCTGGGACATCTTGGACGAGGTGACCAAGGAGCACCCGATCATGCTCAACCGGGCGCCGACGCTCCACCGCCTCGGCATCCAGGCCTTCGAGCCGATCCTGATCGAGGGCAAGGCGATCCAGCTCCACCCGCTCGTGTGTACGGCGTACAACGCCGACTTCGACGGCGACCAGATGGCGGTCCACGTACCCCTGACCGTGGAGGCGCAGATCGAGGCCCGCGTGCTCATGATGAGCACCAACAACATTCTCTCGCCGGCGAACGGCCGGCCGGTGATCGTCCCCTCCCAGGACATCGTGCTGGGCGGCTACTACCTCACGCTGGCCCGGGGCCGGCGCAAGGGGGAGGGCATGGTGTTCTCGGGCCCCAAGGAGACGAGAATCGCTTACGATCAGGGCGAGGTGGACCTCCACGCCCGGGTCAAGGTCCGGATGGACGGCGCGATCGTCGACACCACGCCGGGCCGGGTGATGCTTTACGACATCGTTCCCACGGAGATCCCCTTCTCCGAGGTGAACAAGGTCATGAAGAAGAGCGCTCTCGCGAAGCTCATCGACCTCGCTTTCCGGCACGCGGGGGGCAAGGCCACCGTGATCTTTGCCGACCGCCTGAAGGACCTCGGCTACGCCGCGGCCACGCGCGCTGGCATCTCCATCTCCATCAAGGACATGGTGATCCCGGCCGAGAAGACCGAGATCGTGGACAGCTCCTTCGCCGAGGTCGCCGAGATCCAGCGGCAGTACCAGGAGGGCGTCATCACCGACGGCGAGCGCTACAACAAGGTCGTCGACATCTGGGCCAACGCGGCCGACGACATCGCCAGCAAGATGATGAAGGGGCTCGAATTCAAGGAGGAGAGCGACGAGCTCAACTCCATCTTCATCATGGCCGACTCCGGGGCGCGCGGCTCCACCCAGCAGATGCGCCAGCTCGCCGGCATGCGCGGCCTGATGGCGAAGCCCTCGGGCGAGATCATCGAGACGCCGATCACCGCGAACTTCCGCGAGGGGCTCACGGTGCTCCAGTACTTCATCTCCACCCACGGCGCCCGCAAGGGCCTTGCGGACACCGCGCTCAAGACGGCCAACTCCGGCTACCTCACCCGCCGGCTCGTTGACGTCTCCCAGGACGTCGTCATCACCGAGCAGGACTGCGGCACCATGGACGGCATCTACGTCCAGGCCCTGGTGGAGGGCGGCGAGGTGGTGGAGCGACTGCGCGACCGCATCCTCGGCCGCACGGCGCTGGTGGACGTGCGCGATCCGTACACCGGAGAAGTCCTCGCCGCGGCCAACCAGGAGATCGACGAGGAGCTGTCGGAGAAGATCGAGGACGCCGGCGTCGACCGGGTGCTGATCCGAAGCGTGCTCTCGTGCCAGGCCAAGAAGGGCCTGTGCATCGAGTGCTACGGCAGAGACCTCGCGCGGGGCAGGAAGATCAACATCGGCGAGGCGGTGGGCATCATCGCGGCCCAGTCCATCGGTGAGCCGGGTACTCAGCTCACCATGCGCACGTTCCACATCGGCGGAACCGCCTCCAAGCGGGTCGAGCAGTCGACCCTCGACGCGCGCCACGCCGGCGTGATGAAGTACCTGAACCTCCACACCGTGGCCACCGAGGACGGCCGCATCGTCGTGATGAATCGAAACGGCGAGGTGGCCATCGTCGACGCCGAGGGGCGCGAGCGCGAGAAGTACCCGGTCATCTACGGCGCGATCCTCAAGGTGGAGGACGGAGGGGCCGTCGAGGGCGGCCAGATGATCGCCGAGTGGGACCCTTACACCAACCCGATCCTGACCGAAGCCACAGGCGTCATCAAGTTCGGCGATATCGTCGACGGCG
This sequence comes from Deltaproteobacteria bacterium, assembly GCA_016214985.1. Taxonomy (GTDB): domain Bacteria; phylum Desulfobacterota; class Deferrisomatia; order Deferrisomatales; family JACRMM01; genus JACRMM01. The sequence continues at coordinate 11,218 of JACRMM010000004.1, forward strand.
TCACCATGCGCGAGCAACTCGACGAGGTGACGGGGCTGTCGCGCAAGGTGATCATCGAGAGCCGCGGCAGCGATTACCGCCCCCGCGTCTCGATCAAGAAGAAGGGAACGGACCAGACGCTGGCCCGATATCTCCTGCCCGTGGGCGCCAACATCGCCTCGGTCGAAAACCAGGAGGTCTCGGCCGGCGACATCATCGCCAAGATCCCGCGCGAGACTACGAAGACCAAGGACATCACCGGCGGCCTGCCGCGGGTCGACGAGCTCTTCGAGGCGCGCAAGCCCAAGGACTTCGCGATCATCTCCGAGATCGACGGCACCGTGAACTTCGGCAAGGATACGCGGGGCAAGCGCAAGGTGGTCGTCACCCCCGAGGTCGGGGAGCCCAAGATCTACTTGATCCCCAAGGGCAAGCACATCGCGGTGCACGAGGGCGACCACGTGCGAGCGGGCGAGGCGCTCATGGACGGCGCCACGAACCCCCACGAGGTCTTGAAGGTCCTCGGCGAGAAGGAGCTCATGAAGTACCTGGTCGATGAGATCCAGGAGGTCTACCGCCTCCAGGGCGTCGACATCAACGACAAGCACATCGAGGTCATCGTGCGGCAGATGCTGCGCCGGGTCGAGATCGCCGACGTGGGCGACACCGACTTCCTGCTCAAGGAGCAGGTGGAGCGGAAGGTCTTCGACAACGAGAACCAGAAGACCCTCGCCAAGGGTGGGATGCCCTCGGTAGGCAACCCCATGCTGCTCGGCATTACGAAGGCCAGCCTCTCGACCGAGAGCTTCATCTCGGCCGCGAGCTTCCAGGAGACCACGAAGGTCCTCACCCAGGCCGGGATCGAGGGCAAGGTGGACCACCTGAGGGGCCTGAAGGAGAACGTGATCATGGGCCGCCTCATCCCGGCCGGCACCGGCCTCGGCCGGTACCGCAAGGTACAGATCGAGGTCCATGACGACGGAGTCACGTGGGAGCCGCTCGTCAAGCCTCGGGTCTCCCGACTCTCCGAAGAGGAGGTCGAGGAGGAGTTGGGCGCCTACGGCGGGATCGAGACCGTGGAGACCGATGTCGTCGAGGTCTCCACGGACTTCGAGGGCTACGAGGAGTAGCGGCGGATTCTTCCAAGAACGGTGTGAAGCGAGAGGCCCTCCCTGTGGAGGGCCTCTCGCCGTATCGGGGGCGGGGACCGGCGCGCCAGGGCACTGTCCGCAACGCTCCTCTCTCGGATCACCGGCGCTTGCCGTTTGGGGCCCCCGGTGTGTATGCTCCACACCATGACCAGCACCGAGATCATTCGGCGGTTGAAGAACGAGGGCTGGGAGCTTCACCACGTGCGGGGAAGCCACCAGCAGTTCAAACACCCCGAGCGGCCCGGCAAGGTCACGGTGCCACATCTCGAACGAGAGATCCCGCTCGGCACCTTGAGAAGCATCTTCCGTCAGGCCGGTTGGGAGTGGAGGTGATCCCATGCGCTACGCAGTAGCCGTTCACAAAGACCCCGGCTCGGATTACGGCGTCACCGTGCCAGACTTGCCAGGATGCTTTAGCGCCGGCAGCACCCTGGACGAGGTCCTCGAGACGGCCCGGGAGGCCATTGAATGTCACATCGAGGGACTGCTTCTGGACGGTGATCCAGTGCCCGAGCCGCGCGCGTTGGACGAGCACCGCACCAATCCCGACTTCGAGGGCGTTCTGTGGGCTGTCGTCGACGTCGACCTGGCCCGGCTCGACAGCAAGGCTGAAAGGGTCAACATCACCCTGCCTCGCCGCGTGCTCGCCCTCGTCGACCGCTACGCGCGAGCCCACCACGAGAGCCGGTCCGGCTTCCTGGCCAGGGCGGCCCTGGCGGAGCTCCGGCGGCAGTCCAACCGGTCTACGTGAAGGAAGACCCGGAGCTCTGACGCGTATGGGGGGCGGGGACCGGAGACTGTCAACGGCCGCGTGAGGTCCGCTGCGACCCCGACCCGAAGCGAGCGGTGCCTCCCGCTGGGTCAGAATACCCCCTTCGGGCCCTTTGCTCGGAGGAGAGGGGCAGCAGAATACTCAATGGGAAAGCAACGTCCCCTTCGGTCCCCTTCGGTCCTTCAAGCGGGTCGAGCAGTCGACCCTGGAGGCACGCCACGCCGGCGTGGTCAAGTACCTCAACGTCAACGCTGTCGAGGTCGAGCGCGAGGAAGGTGGTCAGAAGGTCACCTGGTACATCGTCATGAACCGAAACGGCGAGGTCGCGATCGTCGACGCGGAGGGCCGCGAGCGGGAGAAGTACCCGGTCATCTACGGCGCCATCCTCAAGGTCGCGGACGGGCAGGCCGTGGAGGGGGGGCAGATGGTCGCGGAGTGGGACCCCTACACCAACCCGATCCTCACCGAGGCCACGGGCGTGGTGAAGTTCGGCGACATCGTCGACGGCGTCACCATGCGCGAGCAGCTCGACGAGGTGACGGGCCTGTCGAGCAAGGTGATCATCGAGAGCCGGGGCAGCGACTACCGCCCGCGCGTCTCGATCAAGAAGAAGGGCACGGACCAGACGCTGGCGCGCTACCTCCTGCCGGTGGGCGCCAACATCGCCTCGCTCGAGAACCAGGAGGTCTCGGCCGGCGACATCATCGCGAAGATTCCGCGCGAGACCACGAAGACCAAGGACATCACCGGCGGCCTGCCGCGGGTCGACGAGCTCTTCGAGGCCCGAAAGCCCAAGGACTTCGCGATCATCTCCGAGATCGACGGCACCGTGAACTTCGGCAAGGATACGCGGGGCAAGCGCAAGGTGGTGGTTACCCCCGAGGTCGGGGAGCCCAAGATCTACCTGATCCCCAAGGGCAAGCACATCGCGGTGCACGAGGGCGACCACGTGCGCGCTGGCGAGGCGCTCATGGACGGCGCCACGAACCCCCACGAGGTCCTGAAGGTCCTGGGCGAGAAGGAGCTCATGAAGTACCTGGTCGACGAGATCCAGGAGGTCTACCGCCTCCAGGGCGTCGACATCAACGACAAGCACATCGAGGTCATCGTCCGGCAGATGCTGCGCCGGGTCGAGATCGCCGACGTGGGCGACACAGACTTCCTGCTCAAGGAGCAGGTGGAACGAAAGGTCTTCGACAACGAGAACCAGAAGACCCTCGCCAAGGGCGGGATGCCCTCGGTGGGCAACCCGATGCTGCTCGGGATCACGAAGGCGAGCCTCTCGACCGAGAGCTTCATCTCGGCCGCGAGCTTCCAGGAGACCACGAAGGTCCTCACCCAGGCCGGAATCGAGGGCAAGGTCGACCACCTGAGGGGGCTGAAGGAGAACGTGATCATGGGCCGGCTCATCCCGGCCGGCACCGGCCTGGGCCGGTATCGCAAGGTCCAGATCGAGGTCCACGACGACGGGGTCCAGTGGGAGCCGCTCGTCAAGCCGCGCGTCTCCCGGCTCTCTGAGGAAGAGGTCGAGGAGGAGCTGGGCGCCTACGGCGGGATCGAGGCCGTGGAGACCGATGTTGTCGAGGTTTCCACGGACTTCGAGGGCTACGAGGAGTAGCGGCGGATTCTTCCAAGAACGGTGTGAAGCGAGAGGCCCTCCCTGTGGAGGGCCTCTCGCCGTGTCGGGGGCAGAGTGTCGGGGACCGGAGACCGTGGACGGACGCGTCCGGTTCGCTGCGTGAGCTTGCGGCCGTGAGAGGTTCACACGAACTGAGTTCAGGCATCTCGGGCAAAGGTGAGGCTCGACATCACGGCCCGAAAAGCGTGGGTGTGCTCTCCATGGCCAACCGGGAGGGAAACCCCAACGTGGCGGTGTTCGGCTCGCCCCACATGTTCGACGACCTCACGCTCGTCATGGGTCTGGTGGACACCCGAACCGCGCAGAACCTCCTTGCGACGGTCCGGGCGGCGTTCCTGAGCGTGCTCCCCGGCGAGACGGCGATGGCCCACCAAGGGCACCCGCCCCCACCCTCGAGGTGCGCGTGCCATGGAGAAGGAGGGACCGAACCTCGATGCCATCAAGGTGAACATTTGGGGAAAGGCCGGTGACCGGGCGGCGGAGCGCATCCAGTACGCTGTCTTCTCCGACGTCGAGGGCACCCGGCCCCTGATCGACTGGGCGCCGACGAAGACCTGAACCGGGCAACACCCCCCTCCGGCCGGCGCCCCCAAAAGACGCCGGCCTCGCCGCTTGATACCTCAATCTCTACGGCGGACAGCCGCGACCCGAAACGCGGTGCTCCCGCCGGGTCAGAAGGTCCCCCGCTCGGAGAACGTCCCCTCGGGGCCCCTATTCTGTGTGTACCTCGGCGTGCAGGGTGATTCCCAGGGCGCGAACGACCTTGAGAACGGTGTCGTAGCGAGGCTTTGCCCCAGGAGAAAGCGCCTTGTAGAGGCTCTCCCGCCCGAGCCCCGTGTCCTTGGCCAACTGCGCCATGCCACGAGCTCTCGCCACGTCCTTCACGGCCACGAGGAAGGCTTCGGGGTTCGGGTCCTCCAGGGCCGCGGTCAGGTATTCGGCGATGGTCTCTTCGTCGTTCAGGTAGTCTGCGGCGTCAAAGGGTGCGCTCTTGATGGGCATGGGTTTACTCCTTGCGCAACTCGCGGGCCATCGCAAGCGCCCGCTGGATGTTTCGTTTCTGGCTCGTCTTGTCTCCTCCGACGAGCAGCCAGTACACCACGCCGGGGAGCCGGGTGTAATACACGCGGTATCCCGGGCCAACGTGCACCCGCATCTCGGAGACACCTTCCCCTACAGGTTTGCAGTCTCCAAAGTTCCCGAGTTGCGCCGACACGATGCGCTGCGCGACTCGCGCTCGGCCCTTCGCGTCTCTGAGCCCACGGAGCCATGCGTCGAAGACTTCGGTTCGGCGGAACGTCAGCATGCGGGAAATGTATCCGAATGGATACTGGGATGCAAGGGGGAAGCGGCCCGGAGGTGCGGGACGAGAACCGGCCGGCGGCCGACTGCCTCAAGGCGCCGACGGCAAGGTTCCGATCGCTGGCGGCCCTCTTGGGCCCCCGTGCTTGCCGTGCGGCGCCCCTGCTGTGTATGCTCCACACCATAACCGGCGCCGAGATCATTCGACGGCTGAAGAGCGAGGGTTGGGAGCTTCAACACGTCCGGGGAAGCCATCAACAGTTCAGGCACCCCGAGCGGCCCGGCAAGGTAAGGGTGCAACATCCCGAACGAGAGATCCCGCTCGGCACCTCGAGAAGCATCTTCCGTCAGGCTGGCTGGGAGTGGAGGTGATCCCATGCGCTACCCAGTAGCCGTTCACAAAGACCCCGGCTCGGATTATGGCGTCACCGTGCCAGACCTGCCAGGATGCTTCAGTGCCGGCAGCACCCTGGACGAGGCCCTCGACATGGCCCGGGAGGCCATTGAGTGTCACATCGAGGGACTGCTTCTGGACGGCGATTCGCTTCCCGAGCCGCGCACGTTGGACGAGCACCGCGGCAACCCCGACTTCGAGGGCGCTCTGTGGGCCGTCGTCGACGTCGACCTGGCCCGGCTCGACAGCAAGGCCGAAAGGGTGAACATCACCCTGCCCCGCCGCGTGCTCGCCCTCGTCGACAGCTACGCGCGAGCCCACCACGAGAGCCGCTCCGGCTTCCTCGCCAGGGCGGCCCTGGCGGAGCTCCAGCGGCAGGCCAACCGGTCTACGTGAAGGAAGAACCTGCTCTGACCGGAGACCGTGGATGGACCGTGCGGTGCCCTGCGACCCGATCCGAAGCGCGGGTTGCCTCCCGCTGGGTCGGGATACGCCTTTGCGGCTCTTGCTCGGAGGAGAGGGGCAGCAGGATACTCAATGGGAAAGCAACGTTCCCTTCGGGCTCCCTTCGGCCGCGAGGCCGCGATCTTGGCCCAGCGGCAGCAGATCTACGAGAAGGCCCGGAAGACGACCCCCGAGCGCTGGGGTCAGAACACGCGAAACTGGCAGCCCGTCGAGACCGTCTACCTCAACCCAACGATGAGGGGGGAGCAGACCCCTCTTCGAGACGCTGCATGATGTGACCCGAGGCGACAACTACCTTGACACCCGCCGGTTGCGCCCATGAGAAAGGAAGGTCATTCGGGCTAGGCAAGGGCTATGGTCAATGCCTGTTTGGTGACGGGTGGTTTTGTGGGAGCGAACATCCCTTCCATGCCGACACACAAGGACCCGGGCGAGAGGAGGTTCGACATGAATCGCAATCTTATTGTTAGAAGTGCCCTGTGCCTCGCGGCCCTATTGGTCCAGATGGCCCTGCCCCCCATATCGCTAGCGGCGGGACCGCGTCAAACCAAGCAGAAAAACGCAGCGGGGACGAGCAGGGCAACTACGAAAGAAAGCCCGGATGGGGCAGGCCGCACCACCAAATTAGAGAAGATGGACTTTACCACACTGATTGCCAAATATGTCGATGGCGTAAAGAGTATTTATGCTAAGTTGTGGGACATGAAGAAGGGGCAATATGAAACACAGCAGCAGTTCTTGGGGCGTGTTGAGGCAGAACAAGAATTGCTCGTGCCGGCACTGTTGGATTACTATAAGGACAAGGCGCGCATGTACAACATAAGCGTCCCTGTTGTCAGTGTTGCGTATGAACCAGAGACAGGAGTTGCAACCATAGTCATCAAGAGTGATAGCTTCCGAATTCCAGGGTCTAAGCTACACTGCGGCGGTGCGTATATGAGCTATTTGCAGCCTGCCATCGTCGTCCGAATGGATATGTCGAAAGAAGTGCCCGACTCCGGCGTGCGCGACGGCAACAGCTTTTTTGTCTCTATGGCCCGTGACTGCAATGGCGTCCGACCTGGGATTGCGGTTGGCCACTTGGATGGAAATCCCTATAGATTTCGACTTGAGCAAGCTGCTGCGATACGTTTGGACGTTCTAAACAACAAGGGTGTGCTTGAATTTACCATGGAATTGTCATCTGAGCCCGTCAAAGGGTGTGGAATAATTAATGATGACAAGAAGTGTTTCGTCGGTCTAGTCGATGCTAGTCAAGTTCCTGTGCCTGCGGTCCTGCTAAGAAAGGCTGTGTGGCGCATCGGTCAGGATTCTATTGAATTATTCAATGGAGAGGGTCTTAGGATGTCAGGCAATGAAGAAAACTACGCGTGTTTCTGAGCGGTAGTCTGCAAGAAGTAGAACCTGGAGCCCAGACCCATCTTCTACAGTACAAGCGCGAGAGCGTGGAGCAGACGGGGAAGCTCGCGCTCGAAGAACCTGCCCGGGACGTACCGCGGCCGGCACGCGGCCGATCGAGGTTCGCACCCGAAAGGGCGCCGAGTCCTCCCAGCCTGCGAATTGTCGCACCATCGGGGACGCTCGTGCGCAAGAGCGTTGCCTCTCCCCGCCTCGTTCCCCACCCCTTGGAGCCCCCCTCACCATTTCCCGACGCCATTCGGCCTTACGGTTCAGACCTGCCCACACCCCTGCGTCGCCGCAAACGGATTGCGGAAGCGAACGCCTCCGGGGCAGGCATAGAGGCATAGGGGACGCTCGTGCGCAAGAGCGAAGGGCCCCAGCGGAATCGCAAACGGCCCTGGACGGGCATAGGGGACCCGCTCTCAGAGGAGGGGAGGGGACGTTGGCGACATTCGCGATTTACGGACGGTGAGCCGCATTTCTTGTCGCCACCGTATCTCTCCCCATTGCAGGTGCCGACCGATACCAGGGGATGGAACTCCGCGGATGCGGGGCCTGCCCGCACGAAGGAGAGCGCCGAGCGGCGTGGGTCGTCGAGGTTAGTGAACGGGGATGCCTTTGCTGACGATGAGCCGCGCAAGGCTCGCCCGCGGTGGGGTTGGAAGGAGTGAGGCGGGAAACAGGTGAAGCTCAATGTCGTCGCCCGCAGCGCCCTGGACCTCGGCGACGATCTGGGCTCTCCCGCGGAGGTCCAAGTTCTTGGCACACGCGACGAAGGCCGCCAGGTCGGCGTCTGCCCCTGTTGCAACAACCCGCCGTGCCCCCAAGAAAATACGAGACTACCAGCGTACCGACCGTGTCCGCACGAGGCGGCTGAAGGCGCGAAGGCCTTGCCGGATTCTCCCGAATGCCTCACGTTGCTCTTGGTGCCACATCGGTGTAGTCTGTCACCAGTCTACAGATGCGCCATTTTGACCATCTGTGCCACGCGAGGGTGTGCGATGCTGTCCCCGGAACGGATCCAAATTCCCAAGAACGGCCGGTTCGTGATCCCTGCCGCGTATCGCAGAGCCCTGGGGCTTGAGGGGGGCGGCGAGGTCGTCCTTCGACTCCGGGAAGGCTGCCTCGAGCTCGAACCGGCGGCCTTGGCCCTGCAGCGGGCCCGGGAAGCTGTGCACAAGTATGCCCGGGGCCGCGATCTCGTAGCAGAGCTGCTCGACGAACGCCGCGAAGAGGCCGCCCATGACTGAGGCCAGCGATGCTGCAACCACCTGGGTTTTCGATGCCTCGGCGATACTGGCCCTTCTTCAGAACGAACCCGGTGCCGGCGAGGTCGAGGCCCGGCTGCTCGGGGCGGTGATCTGCGCCGTCAACCTGAGCGAAGTGGTCGGCAAGTTGATGGATGTGGGCATGCCGGAGGAGGAGGCTCGACAGGCGGTCGATGCCCTGAGCCTCACCGTCATCCCCTTCGACGCCCCGCTGGCCTGGCAGACCGCTGCCCTGCGCCCGCGCACCCGTCGCTTCGGCTTGTCGCTGGGCGACCGGGCGTGTCTCGCTACGGGACTACTCCTTGGGCAGCCCGTCCTGGGCGCCGACAAGATCTGGGCTGAATTGGGGCTGCCGTTGGCGGTGGGGCTGATTCGCTGAGTGAGTGCACGAGGAGCGCGACGCCTGCAGGGCGTCTCCTCCACCCCGGGGGGCGAGACGATCAGGGGGGCAATGACCACGTGATGGGAGAGCCCGACCTCCCCGGCCGCAATCCCGAGAAACAGGTCAAAGCCTCCCGGTTCCACCCATCCACGGCAAGCTCGGGCGCCGGAATCAGCTCAGGGGCCCGCTGGATTTCGTCAAGGATGGCGGGACCGCGCAGGTTCCGAACAAACCCAGCCGGATCGTTTCCTGCGAGGGCGAGGGTGGCGTAGCCGTCAGGGGTGCAAGGGTGCGCCTCGCGCTCCCTCACCACCGCCAGGGTAAGCGTTGTCCTGCCGTTCGAGGTGAACTTGCGGGGGTTCGACTCGCCCTTCTCCTTTGGATCGCACTCTGCCCGCGCACCCGGGGCCCAGAGTCATCGCGCGGGCTATGCCCACCGCCGCGGCCCCACCGGCCCGCCCTGGTGGGAAGAGCCTACCCTCCGAACTTCATCTCCTCGCCGTACCGGGGGCATGCAAGTGGATTGAAGAGAACGCACGCCGGTTATGGTCATCGGCTGGGAAGCGCAGGGAACAGGTGCCGAGCGGCACCCGGCGACGGAACTCGGCGGATGCGGGGCGTGCCCGCACGAAGGCGCGCGCCGAGCGGCGTGGGTCGTCGAGGTCATTGAACGGGGATGCCTTTGCTGACGATGAGCCGCGCAAGGCTCGCCCGCGGTGGGGTCGGAAGGAGTGAGGCGGGAAACAGGTGAAGCTCAATGTCGTCGCCCGCAGCGCCCTGGACCTCGGCGACGATCTGGGCTCTCTTGCGGAGGTCCCAATTCTCCGCACCTACGACGAAGGCCGCCACGTCGACGTCGCTGTGCTCCTCCGGCTCCCCCCAGACCTGCGATCCGAAGACGTAGGTCGCCTCGACCAAGGCAAACGCACCCACCACGGCAACTGCTCGTCGAATACGGGTCATCATCAAGTCAGGGATTCGAGCCACTCGAGCACCTCTCGTGTCTGATCCAAGACCTCTTGTGCAAGCCCTCGAGTCGCGGAGCGGGAGAGGGAGTCCAATTCGTCCGGGGACTGCCGACGGGACGTAAGGGGACTGCCGACGGGACGTAAGTGAATCCGAGAAATTCCTTGTGACGCCTCCTCCACGGGGCAGTCCTCACCCTTCACGACGGAGACCCTTTGGTTGACCGAGTCCTGGGCCTGGTTTACTGTCGGTTCAACAAGGTGACCGGGGCAGGAGGACGATCGTGGACACCGTGGTAACCGTTCACGACGCGAAGACCCACTTCTCCAAGTTGCTCGCGCGGGTGGAGACCTCTACGGGAGGAGGAACGGATGCTCAACCGGACGGAGATTCTGGAGGCCCTCTCCCGGTGGTACGACGCCTGGAACGCGCACGACTTCGAAGCCGTGATGGCGCTCTTCCACGACCAAGTGGTGTTCGAGAACTGGACCGGCGGCAAGGCCGAAGGGAAGGTCGCCCTGCGTGCGGCCTGGGGCGGGTGGTTCGCCGACCACGGGGAGTTCCGCTTCGACGAAGAGGACACCTTCGTCGACGAAGCGGCCCAGAAGGCCTTGTATCGCTGGACCCTGCGGTGGCCGAGCCGCGAGCCCGGCCGCGAGGGGCAGCCCGAGGTGCGCTGCGGCGTGGACGTGCTCCACTTTGAGGGCGGAAAGATTGTCCGCAAGCTCACCTACTCGAAGACGACGCTGGAGATCGGTGGGGTTCGCGTACGCCTGCGGTCGTAGATCCCACCGGCGAGGGGAGGCGCTCCATGCCCAACATCACCCTGTCGATCGACGACGAGCTGCTCCGCGCCGGAAGGCAGTACGCTCAGGCCCACGACGAGACCCTCAACGGCCTGGTGAGGAAGCTCCTCGCGCAGACGGTCTCGAACGGCGACAGCCGTTGGCTCGACGAGTGCTTCGCGATGATGGATCGAGCCCAGGCCCACTCCGGCGGCAAGCCCTGGAACCGAGAAGACTTGTACGATGTCTAAAGTGTTCCTGGACACCAACGTGCTCGTCTACGCCCTGGACGGGGACGCGGGGGAGAAGTAGATGATCGCGCGGCGGCTTCTTCGCGACGTGGCACGAACCGGGGTCGTGTCGATCCAGGTGCTCCAGGAGTTCTACGTCGTCGCCACGCGGAAGTTGGGTGTTGCACCCCCCCTGGCCAAATCGGTGCTCCACTCCCTCCGGCATTTCGAGACGGTGACGGTGGCCGCCGACCTGATCGAACAGGCCGCGGACTGCAGCGCGGTTCACCAGCTCTCGTTCTGGGACGCGCTGGTCATGGTCGCGGCCGAGAGCGCCCGGGGTTCGGAGCGGTGGACCGAGAATTTGAACCCTGGTCAGGTGGTCCGGGGCGTCAACGTGGCCAATCCCTTCGAGTGACGACGGGCGTGACGACCCTGGCGCTTCTCTCCCAGGGGGTGCTCCTGGGCCTCTCGGCCGGCGCGGCGCCCGGGCCGCTTCTGGCCCTCGTGGTGTCCCAGACGGTCCGACACGGCGCGGCGGAGGGCGTCAAGGCCGCACTGGCCCCCCTGGTCACCGACCTCCCCATCATCCTGGGGGTGACCTTCCTCCTCTCCCGGGTGGCGGACGCCCGGGGCATCCTCGGGACCGTCACCGTGGCGGGGGCCGCCTTCGTGGCGTTTCTGGCGTGGGAGAGCTTCCGCGCGCCGCCGCTGCCGACGGGCGTCGAGGCCGGGGAGGCCCGCTCCGTGAGCCGGGGGGCCGCGGTCAATGCCCTCAGCCCCCACCCCTACCTCTTCTGGGCCGCCGTCGGCGGCCCCCTCCTGGTCCGGGCGTGGTCGGAGGACCGCCCGGGCGCCGCGGCCTTCCTGGCCGGATTCTACGTCTGTCTGGTTGGCTCCAAGGTCGCCGTGGCGCTCCTGGTCGGGCAGACTCGGCGCTTCCTGACGGGGCGCCTCTACCGGGGCATCCTCCGGGGCCTCGGCGCGCTGCTGCTCCTGTTTTCGGGCCGCCTGCTCTGGGACGGCGTCGCACTGCTCGCGTCCCGGCACTAGGGTGGGGCGGGGAGCTCGTGCGGGCGGTTCCTTGACCTCTCCCCTCTCCCTCCCCGACAATGGCTTCCCATGGCGGCGGTGATCGAGAACGGGCTCTTCCGGGTCCTGCGGAACCGGGTGGGCCGGGCGATCCAAGAGTTTCAGCTCCTGGAGGAGGGCGACCGGGTCCTGGTGGCGCTCTCGGGCGGCAAGGACTCGTGGACGCTCCTGCACGTGCTTGACGCGCTGCGCCGGCGGGCGCCGGTGCGCTACGAGCTCGTGGCCGCGACGATCGACCCAGGCTTCCCCGGGTTCGACGCCGATGCGATCGCGGCGCACTGCACCGAGGCTGGCTTTGCCTTCGTGTGCGAGCGCACCGAGATGAGCGAGATCCTGCGCGTGAAGGCCGACCCTCGGAAGAACCCCTGTGCCCTGTGCGCGCGGCTGCGGCGCGGCGCGCTCTACAACCTCGCGGAGCGACTCGGCTGCACCAAGATCGCGTTGGGCCACCACCTGGACGACGTGCTGGAGACGCTTCTCCTGAACCAGTTCTACGGGGGCACCCTGGGGGCCATGGCGCCGAAGCTCCTCTCCGACGACCGCCGAAACACGGTGATCCGGCCGCTCGTGTATGTCGACGAGAAGCAGACCGCCTCCTTTGCCCGCCGAAACGGCTTCCCGCTCGTGGCGTGCTCGTGCCCTGCGACGGCGCGGCCCGACGGGAAGAGGGTCCGGGTGAAGGCCCTCGTGGCGGCGCTCGAGCGGGAGGACCGGCGCATCAAGCGCTCTCTGCTGCGCAGCCTCAGCAACGTGCAGCCGCGCCACCTCATGGACCGGAGGCTTTGGGTCGATTGATAGATGACGTCTTCTTCCTTCCGGAGGCGAGCGACGAGCAGATCGCCCGCGAGAAGGCCAAGGCCCGCGAGCTCCGCCGGTCCCAGTGGTGGAAGCGACGGCGGTCCTCCGGCGTCTGCCACTACTGCGGCCGTCGGTTCCCCGCGCGCGAGCTCACGATGGACCACCTCGTCCCGCTGATCCGGGGTGGCCGGTCGGTGAAGAGCAACGTTGTCCCGGCGTGTGGCGAGTGCAACGCGAAGAAGAAGTATCTCCTGCCGATCGAGTGGGACGAGTACTTGGAGAAGCTACAGGCGGAGGAGTAGGGGGCGAGCTCCCCCTGGCCACGGAGGGCCCATGGAGAAGCGACGATCGCGGCGTCATCGGGTGCGCATCGGTGTGCGCGTGGAGCCGGGAATGGTGGCCTCGTCCACGGCCGACGTGAGCGCCACCGGCCTGTTCCTGCGGTCGGCCCGGGTCTTGGCGCCGGGTACGCCCGTCTCCCTTGCCCTGCTCACCCCCTTCGGACCTGCCTGGGCCGAGGGGGTGGTCCGGTGGGGCAAGCGGGTCCCGCAGGGCCTTCTTCCCTACACGCGCGGCGGCATCGGCATCGAGTTCACCCGCCTGTCCCCCGAGCTCGCCCGATACCTTCAGGGACTCTCCGGAGAGGTCGTCGCTTCGGTCTCCTGATCGGGCGAGGTGCACGGAGCCTGGTGAAGAAGCCGTGGATCGGGTTGGGTGCTGCGGCGCCGAAGGGTGAGCGGGTCCGAGCGCTTCCCCGCTGCCCGCTTCGGCAATCGTGACCCTTGGTTTCAGCTTTTCCCCACTCCTCACCTGTGTTAGCGTTCAAGTGCCTTGAACGCCCTAGAATCCCTCGCCGGAGGTTGCTCCTTGTCCCGTCGAATCGCCGCCCTCCTTGTGGCCCTCGTCCTGGGGGTCTCAGGCGTCGCTGTACCCTTCCCCGGATCCGAGGGGGGGCGCGGCGCCGATACGTACTCGCGCGTTACGCAACAGGTCTTCACCTACGTGGAGAAGCGCTACGTCGAGCCGGGCCGGGCCTCGGCGAAGACGCTGCTCAAGGGCGGCTTCAAGGCCCTAGAGACCCAGTACCCCCAGGTGCTGATCAACGTGGAGGAGGGGAAGGGCGAGGCCACGGTGCGGGTCGACGAGGCGGAGAAGCGCTTCAGCCTCGGGGCGACCACGCGATTCTCCGGCGCCGCGGACGTGCTCAATGCGGTCATCGCCTTCGTGATCCCCCGGCTTCCGGACGACACCGAGAAGCAGGATGTTTACTACGTGGCGCTCAACGGCGCGCTGTCCGAGCTGGACCCCCACTCCAACGCGTTCAGCCCCAAGAGCTTCAAGGAGTTCATGATCGGCACGAGGGGGAGCTTCGGAGGCATCGGCTTCGTCTTCGGGATCCGCGACGGCGACATGACGATCATCACGCCGATCGACGGAACGCCCGCGGACCGTGCCGGGCTTCGCACGGGTGACCGGATCCTGTACATCGACGGCGAGCCGACGATCAACATGCCGGTGGATATGGCCGCGGACAAGATGCGCGGCGAGCCCGGAACGCAGGTTACGCTGACGATCGGCCGGGAAGCGTGGCCCGAGCCCCACGCGATCACGTTCACGCGCGAGGTGATCCACGTCGAGAGCGTGGAGTCCTTCGTGCTCTCGGGCGACGATGGGGCGCCCGTCCTGTACGCGAAGGTCAAGAACTTCCAAAAGGACACGACCGACGAGCTGCGCAAGGTGGTCAAGGAGGCGGAAGGACGGCACCCCGACCTCGCGGGCCTGATCCTCGACCTGCGCAACGACCCCGGCGGGCTGCTCGACCAGGCGATCTCGGTGGCCGACGGGTTCATGGACCGGGGCACGATCGTCTCGACCCGGGGCCCGGAGGAAGAGAACAACTCCCGGTCTGTCGCCCAGGACGAGCCGCCGATCACGAAGAAGCCCCTCGTGCTCCTGGTCAACCAGGGCAGCGCCTCGGCTTCGGAGATCGTGGCCGGCGCGCTGAAGTCCTCGCGAGCGCTCCTGATCGGTCAGAAGACCTTCGGCAAAGGGTCGGTGCAGAAGATTTACCCCTTGAGCGACGGAGGGGCGCTAAAACTTACCGTGGCCCAGTACCTGACACCGGGGGAAATCTCCATCCAGTCGATCGGCGTGGAGCCGGACATCGCCGCATACCCCGCCCAGGTCGCCAAGGGCAAGGTGCGCCTCGGGCCGGCGCCTACGCACATGGAAGAGGCCGATCTGGAGAACGCCTTCAAGACGTGGGGCAACGCGTCGGAGAAGCCGTGGCGGGAGATCCAGTTCCTGGCGCCCGAGCCGGACGACGAGGAGAAGAAGACGTTTGCCGAGCTGCCCAAGGGGGAGAAGCTCGCCAAGCTCAAAGCCGAGTTCGAGGTCCGGCTCGCGCGGCGGATCCTCGGGCGGGCCGGGGCCGTGGATCCCAGCCGCTCCCGGGACCGGCTCTTCAAGGTAGCCGGCCCGGTGCTCGAGGACCTGCGACGGGAGGAAGACGCCAAGCTCGGGAAGGTGCTTGAAGAGCAGGGGGTCGACTGGTCGGACGGCCGCATGGACTTCAAGCCCAAGCTCACGGTGCGGTTTTCCAAGGATCTGCGCCTCGAGGCCGGTGCCACCGCCGAGGTCCCGATTACGGTGCGAAACGATGGCAGCCGGGCCGTGTACCGGATCTGGGGGCGCACGGACTCCCCGAACCCCCTCCTCAAGAACATCGACTTCGCCTTCGGGCGCATCGAGCCCGGGAAGGAGCGCACCTGGACGGCCAAGGTCGAGGCGCCCAAGTCGGCGCCGGACCGGTGGGACACCCTCACCCTGGATCTCAAGACGGGCGTCTCGAAAGAGGCGGGCAGCGGAGGGGGCAGCGCCTCGTCGGCCTCGATCCCTGCGCCCCGGTATTCTTACTCCTACGAACTGCGCGACGAGAACCCGAGCGACAAGGCGCGCTCTGGCGACGGCGTGCTCGACGAGGGCGAGCGGGCAAACCTGATGCTCACCGTGCGAAACCGCGGGACCGCGGCGAGCCCCCCGGTGGATGTGAACATCCGCGGGGGCGACAAGGAGCAGCTGTACCTCGAGACCGCCCGCAAGAGGATCGAGTCCCTCGGGGCCGGGGAGAAGAAAGAGGCGCCCATGGTCTTTCGCCTCGTGAAGGCCACGGACGAGAAACGGGCCGACGTGGTCGTCAGCATCTCGAATCGAGAGTTCGGGATCTTCTTCGCCGACACCCTCAAGTTTCCCGTGGGCAAGCGCTATCCCGCCAAGGAGACCCGCTCCCCGCCGGAGTTGGAGGCGGTCAAGGCGCCGCCGCTGCGCACCGCGGCGGCGCGGATCTCGGTCGATCTGAAGGCGAGCGACGATGAGGGCGTGAAAGACGTCTACGCGTACCTGGGCGACAAGAAGATCTACTACGCACGCAATCGCGCTGCCGGTGGCGTGTTCCCGGTCCGTTTCGACGTGCCCCTCGAGGCCGGGTCGAACCGGCTCGTGGTCTTCGTGCGCGACCAGAAAGACATGGTCACCAGCCGCACCTACTTCGTCTTCCGAGGCGACAACGCCGAAGAGACCTCCAAGCTCGGCCTGAAGTGAGGCGGGCCGACGACGGCCGCAGTTACATTTGGTTACGATTCCTTACGGGCTCGAAAGGACTCCGTCCTCCGCCGCGGGTAGCCTAGTGCTTCGGCCGCGCTGCATGTAGGGCGCCCGAGCTGCTGTCTCCCTTGCTTGCGCACCGCCGCAGCGAAACCCGGGGGTGAATCGTGCGGGCTGACATGGGACTGAGCCTTCGCCGTGCCGCGCTGGGCGGGGTCGTGGTGGTCGCGCTGGCCGGATGCCTGCCGCGGCCGGGCACGGTGCACTACACCCCGGACACCGCGCCCTCCGCTCATGTCTTCTGGCAGCCCCCGGAGGCCGAGCGGCCTCGGCCCGATCCTGCGCTTCGGTCCCTCCCGGACCTCCGGGAGGCGCCCCACGGGAAGCGCTGGAGCCTCGCGGACGTGCTCGACGTGGGCCTTCGAAACAACCCGGCGACGCGCGCCGCCTGGGCCGAGGCCCGAGCCGCCGCGGCGAGCTACGGGGTCGAGAGGGCCGCCTACCTTCCCTCGGTGGGCGCGCACGTGGGCGTCGACGTCGAACACACCTACGTCAGCGACACCGGAAACTCGAACCGCCAGGCGACCTTCGGTCCGGGCGTCAGTCTCTCTTGGCTCCTCCTGGACTTCGGGACCCGGTCCGGGGCTCTGGAGGGTGCCCGGCAGACGCTGTTCGCCGCCAACTGGAGCCAGAACCAGGTCCTCCAGGATACCGTCGTCTCGATCGAGCAGGCCTACTACGACTACATGGCGGCCAGAGCGGTCGCCGAGGCCCGGAGGAAGAGTCTCGAGGATGCGGGAGCGCAGCTGGCCGCTGCCGAGGGCCGCCACGCGGCGGGCGTCGCGACCATCGCCGACGTGCTCCAGGCCAGGACGGCACGGTCGCAGGCCCAGCTGGCGCTGGACACGACCGAGGGGCTCATCCACACGACCCGCGGCGCCCTGGCCGTCTCCATGGGACTCCCCGCCAACCTGTCCTTCGACCTCGAGGACCTTCCCGGCGATGTTCCGCTGGAGGCGGTCGCGCGTCAGGCGGACGACCTCATCGCCCAGGCGCTGGCCCGTCGACCCGAGTTGGCCGCGGCCCGGGCCCAGGTGCTCGCGAGCGACGCCGCGGTGCGCCGGGTCGAGGGGCAGGGCCTGCCGCTGCTCACCGGAACCGCCCACGCGGCGTGGACCTGGCTCGACGTGAACGGGGCGAGCTCGGGTCCCACCGGTGGCCACGAGGCGAACTACGGTGGGGGGCTCGTCCTCTCCGTCCCCCTCTTCACCGGCTACTCCCAGACCTACACCGTGACCAAGACCAAGGCGCAGGCCGAGTCCGCGCGGGAGCGGGCTCGCGGCGTGGAGCAGCAGGTGGTCTACCAGGTCTTCCGCGGGTACTACGCCCTGCAGACCGCGACGCAGAAGGCCCGGACGACGGAGGAACTCCTGGCGAGCGCCGAGCAGTCGGAACAGGTGGCGCTCGGCCGCTACAAGGAGGGCGTGGGCACGATCCTCGACCTGCTCACGACCCAGGCGGCTCTAGCCGAGGCGCGGGCCCAGCGCGTCCAGGCGCGCTGGGAGTGGTACCGCGGCCTCGCGCAGCTCGCGCACGACACCGGTCTGCTCGGGCTCCGGGGAGAGACGCCCCTGGCCCCACGTCTCCCGCGAGACGCTCAGGAGAGATGATGCACTTCCAGAGACCGGGACGGGGTTGGCTGAGACGCTCCTGGCCGACGATCGTCGCCGTGGTCGCGCTCCTGGGGGGCTCGGCCTGTTCGAAAGACGCGCCCGGCACGGGTCCGGGCGCGAAGAAGCCCCCGGTCCCCGTGCTCGTCGCCAGCGCCGCCCTCGCGACCGTGCCCGTGGATCGGCACGCGTTGGGGACGGTGGAGGCGACGCAGTCGACGCCGGTGCGGGCGCAGATCGGCGGCACCTTGACCGGGGTCCGATTCCGGGAAGGCGATGCCGTGCAGGCCGGCGAGGTCCTCTTCCAGATCGACCCGCGGCCCTACGAGGCGACGGTGAGGCAGTTGCAGGCGGACCTGTCGCGGCAAGAGGCGCAGGCTCGACTGGCCGAGGCGCAGGTGCGCAGCGCCGAGGCGCAGGTGCGAAACGCCGAGGCGCAGGTGCGAAACGCCGAGACCCAGGTGAAGCGCTACGAGGAGCTCGTCCAGAAGGACTTCGTGACCAAAGAGCAGTACGATCAGCGGCGAACGGATGCCGATGCGGCCCGGGCGGCGCTCGATGCGAGCCGCGCGGCCCTGGATGCGTCCAAGGCGGGTGCCCAGGCCGCGAGAGACGGGACACAGTCGATCCGGGCCTCGATCGAGAACGCGAAGCTCCAGCTCGGCTACACGACGATCCGATCCCCCGTGTCGGGTCAGACGGGAAGCCTCCTGGCCAAGATGGGGGATCTCGTGAAGGCCAATGACACCCAGCTGGTGATCGTCAACCAGCTCCAGCCCATCCTCGTCCGGTTTGCCGTTCCGGAGGGCAGCCTGCCCGACGTGCAGCGGTATCGGAAACAGGGCACCCTGCGGGTGAAGGTGACCCCTCCGGGCGCCGCCGCTCCGAGGGAGGGCCGGGTGGTCTTCGTGGACAACGCCGTGGACCCGACCACCGCGACGATCGCGCTCAAGGCCGAGTTCCCGAACCGCGACCGCGCCCTCTGGCCGGGGCAGTTCCTGGACGTGGACCTCGTGCTCTACACCCGCGAGGGCGCACTGGTCGTCCCCTCCCAGGCGATCCAGACCGGCCAGCAGGGGCCCTACGTCTACGTCGTGGCGGACAGCACTGCGGTGGTGCGTCCTGTGGAGCCCGGGATCACGGCTGGCGACCGCACGGTCGTCGAGAAGGGGCTCACGGCCGGTGAGACCGTGGTCACCGACGGCCAGCTCCGGCTCACGCCCGGGGCCAGGGTGCTGGTGAAGGAGGGTCTCGGCGGCGCAGGCCCGAGGGCCGGGGTCGCGCTTGGAGGACCGGCGGCGGCCGGCGAGAAGCCTGTTTCCCCGACGCCGGCCGCGGCCAAGGCCCCGTGAGCATCGCCGGCCTCTTCATCCGCCGGCCCGTCGCGACCACTCTGGTCATGGCGGCGATCCTGCTCTTCGGCGTGATGGGCTACCGCCGCTTGCCGGTAAGCGACCTGCCCAACGTCGACTACCCCACGATCCAGGTGAGGGCGTCGCTGCCCGGCGCCGATCCCGAGACCATGGCCTCGGCCGTGGCGACCCCCCTGGAGAAGCGATTCTCGACGATCGCCGGCATCGACTCGATGACCTCGAGCTCGAACCAGGGATCCACGACCGTCGTGCTGACGTTCAACCTCGACCGCGACATCGACGCGGCCGCCCAGGACGTGCAGTCGGCCATTGCCCAAACCTTGCGCGACCTGCCCAAGGACATCATCACCCCCTCCTACCAGAAAGTGAACCCCGCCAACGACGCGGTGCTCTACCTCGCCCTCACGTCCCAGACGCTGCCCCTGTCGCAGCTGAGCGAGTACGGGGAGACCCTGATCGCCCAGCGGATCTCCATGGTCCAGGGCGTCGCCCAGGTGCAGGTCTACGGGTCCCAGACCTACGCGGTGCGCGTCCAGCTCGACCCGAATCGCCTCGCCTCGCGCCGGATCGGGATCGACGAGGTGGCGAGCGCGGTGCGGCTGGGCAACGTAAACCTGCCCACCGGGACCCTCTGGGGCTCCGAGAAGGCGCTCACCCTTCGGACCTCCGGCCAGCTCCAGGACGCAGGGGCCTTCCGCTCGCTCGTGGTCGCCTACCGGGGCGCCGCGCCCGTGCGGCTCGGCGAGCTGGGCGAGGTCGTCGACAGCGTCGAGAACGACAAGACCGCGGCTTGGTTCTTCAACAAGGGGGTCGACAGCCGCGGCATTATCCTGGCCATCCAGCGCCAGCCCGGCACGAACACCGTGGCCGTGGTGAAGGCGGTCCGAGACATCCTCGGCACGCTCGAACAGCAGCTTCCGGCGTCGGTCAAGGTCGACGTCCTCTACGACCGCTCTGAGTCGATCCAGGAGTCGGTCGCCGACGTTCAGTTCACGCTGCTCCTCACGTTCGTGCTGGTCGTGCTGGTGATCTTCTTCTTCCTGCGAAACGTCTCCGCGACCGTGATCCCGTCGATTGCCCTGCCCATGAGCGTCGTGGGGACGTTCTCGGTGATGTACGTGCTCGGGTACAACCTGGACAACCTCTCGCTGATGGCGCTCACGCTGTCGCTCGGGTTCGTGGTGGACGACGCCATCGTCATGCTCGAAAACATCGTCCGCCATATCGAGATGGGCAAGAAGCCCATGGACGCCGCGGTCGACGGCGCCCGGGAGATCGGGTTCACGATCCTCTCCATGACCATCTCCCTGGCCGCGGTCTTCCTCCCCCTGATGTTCATGGGGGGCATCATCGGGCGGCTGTTCCGCGAGTTCTCGGTCACCATCGTCGGCGCGATCCTGCTCTCGGGGATCGTGTCCCTGACCCTGACCCCCATGATGTGCAGCCGGTTCCTGAAGGGGCACGGCGAGGTCCGGCACGGGCGGCTGTTCACCCTCTCCGAGCAGTGGTTCGCCGCGACCCTGCAGCTCTACGAAGTGAGCCTCGCGTGGTTCGTCCGCCACCGCAAGACGGCCCTCCTCTTCTCGGCCGGGATCCTTGCCGGCACCGCGTACCTCTTCAGTCTCGTGCCCAAGGGCCTGTTCCCGGTCGAGGACACGGGACGGGTTTCGGTGACGACCGAGGCGGCGGAAGGGGTCTCCTTCGACGCCATGGTCCGGCACCAGCGGGTGCTGGCTGCCATCGTGGCGCGGGACCCGGATGTGGACTCCTTCATGTCGTCGGCTGGGGCGGGCGGAGCCTCGTCCTCCGCCAACCAGGGTCGTATGTTCATCAAGCTCAAGCCGCGCACAGAGCGGCAGCACACGGGCCCGGCGGTGGTCGATGCGCTTCGCCCGCGGCTCGCCCAGGTGCCGGGAATCCGCGCATTTCCTCAGGTTCCGCCGACGATCCGGCTCCCCGGCGCCCAGAGCAAGAGCCTCTACCAGTACACCCTCCAGGGGCAGGATCTCGGCGAGCTCTACCAGGTGGCGCCGGCTCTGGAGGCGAGCCTCCGGGACCTCCCCGGCCTCCAGGATGTGACGAGCGACCTCCTGCTCAAGAACCCCCAGGTCAACGTGGATATCGACCGCGATCGGGCGTCGGCGCTGGGGCTCTCCGCGGACCAGATCGAAAACTCCCTCTACTATGCCTACGGCGCCCGCCAGGTGTCGACGATCTACACGCCCACCAACCAGTACCAGGTGATCCTGCAGTTGCTGCCCGAGTACCAGCGGGACCCGACGGCGTTGAGCCTGCTCTACCTGCGCTCGGCGACCGGGAGCCTCGTGCCCCTCTCGTCGGTGGCGACGCTCCGGCAGAGCGTGGGGCCGCTCACGGTCAACCACGCC
Organism: Deltaproteobacteria bacterium; assembly: GCA_016214985.1. Classification (GTDB taxonomy): domain Bacteria; phylum Desulfobacterota; class Deferrisomatia; order Deferrisomatales; family JACRMM01; genus JACRMM01. The sequence continues at coordinate 32,875 of JACRMM010000004.1, forward strand.
GGTCAGCTTCCCGCCGTGACGCTGGCCTTCAACACGGCGCCCGGCGTCTCCCTGGGCGACGCCGTGTCCGCGGTAGAGAAGGCGGCGAAGGCTGTGCTGCCTCCGACCGTTTCGGGGAGCTTCGCCGGCACGGCGCAGGCGTTTAAGGACTCCCAGGCCGGGCTCCTCGGGCTCCTCGTCCTGGCGATCCTGGTGATCTACATCGTGCTTGGGATCCTCTACGAGAGCTTCATACACCCACTGACCATCCTCTCGGGGCTGCCCTTCGCCGGTTTCGGGGCGCTGCTCACACTGCTCCTCTTCCGGGCAGAGCTCTCGGTGTACAGCTACGTCGGGCTGATCATGCTGATCGGCGTGGTGAAGAAGAACGCCATCATGATGATCGACTTTGCCTTGGAGGCGGAACGGAAAGGGGGTAAACAGCCCCTGGAGGCGATCCTCGAGGCGTGTAGCGTCCGCTTTCGGCCCATCATGATGACGACCATGGCGGCTCTCATGGGCACGCTCCCCATCGCGCTCGGCTTCGGAGCCGGCGCCGAGAGCCGTCGGCCGCTCGGGCTCGCCGTGGTCGGGGGCCTCGCCTTCTCCCAGTTCATCACTTTGTACGTGACTCCGGTCTTCTACACCTACCTCGACGGTTTCCAGCGCCGGGTCCGGCGGCTCTTCGGACAGAGTCCTCCGCTGGCCCCGAGTCCTGTCCCGAGCGGAGCCCTACGCGAGAAAGGCGCGGGGGAGCGCCTGCCGGAGAGACCCGGCGCCGCGGCCGCTACTCCCGCTCTGCGCTGAGAGACGGTGCCGTGGCTCCCGAGGCCGTGTTCCGGTTCTACGAGGAACTCAACGATTTCCTCCCGGCCGGGCGCCGGAAGGTCGACGTTGTCGTGACGGTGGACGGCGGTGCGTCGGTTTCGGACGCGATCGGAGCGCTGGGTGTTCCGCTCGATGCCGTGGATCTCGTGCTCGTCGACGGGCAGTCGGTCGATCTCTCCCACCCGGTTCTGCCGGGCGTTCGCGTCAGCATCTACCCGGTCTTCGAGTCCCTGGACGTCTCGGCGTTGGCGCGTATTCCCGGGCGACCGCTGCGCCGTCCCCAATTCCTGGTGGCGGCGTCGTGCCGGGACCTGGCTCGCGCCTTGGAAGTGAGGGGCTTCGACAGTCGCGTCGCGAAGGCGGGCGAGGAAGAGCGCGCCGCCCGCGTCGCGGTCGAGGAGGGGCGGATTCTTCTCACGACCGACGGCCCCACGGCGGAGGATCCGAGCCTGCCCCGCGTCCTGCGGCTTCAGGGCGCGACGGTCGAGGCGCAGGTCGACGAGGTGCTCGATCGACTGGATCTTCGCGGCCCCGCCCCTACCCGTCGAGCCACTCGCCCATGACGTCGCGGCACAGGGGCTCGTCGGCGCGCAGAGTGCCGATCGCGGGTCCCCCTTCCCCTGCCCGGGAGAGGAAGTCCCCCAGCGGATCCCTTCCGTCGCCGGTGAGACGGATCAGGAAGTGGTGCTCCCCGGCGCTGGCGCATAGTACGACACCGGAGCCGTCGGCCTCGACCCGCCTCAGCACGGCCGGCCCGAGCGGCGCCCCCTGCGTGGCCCGCTGCCACGCCTGCTGAGCGGCGGCCCTCTTCTCTCGGGCCTCCGTGCTGCGGTCCCCGGGCTCGGCGCTGGGGAGAAAGTAGTGGAGGACGCCGCCCGTGTGTCGGCCGAGCTCGACGCGGCCCTCGACCACTGGCGCGGCAACGGTGGTGAGGGCATCCCGCAGCGGCCGCAGGGTCCACTCCAGAAGGGCGGGGTCCGAGTAGGGCGTCATGCAGCGGTGGAGGATCCCCTCTTCGTCATAGAACGAGGCGGCGTAGAGGCCGCCGAGCACACCCGGGGGCAGTTGGAAGACGTGGACGCACCGCACGCGGGCGGTGCCGGCTGCCCGGAGGGCGGCGGCAATCTCTCGGGGCGATTCGTGCCACCGGACACGGCGCGGTATCGGCGGAGCGTCTCCGTCCGAAACCTCCGAACGGGAGACATCGCAGCGGCGCAGGTCCCGTGGAGGCCGGCTATCCGGTGGTCGGTTGCCCTGCCCCCCGGGGCTCGGGGTCACGGACCGCCTTGGCCGGCGCCCATCGCGGAGGACTGCACCCGCCGGAGGCCGGCGGCGAGCCTCTCGGCCGGAAGCGTCCCGACGTCGAAACCCACGGCTTCTCCGGTCCAGCGGGAGACGACGGCCCGCTCGAGCTGTCCGAGGGCGGTCCGCACCGGTGGCCCGCCGGGCGCGTCGAGCATCACGGCGTCGAGGCCCCAGGCCTTGGCGGTGAGCTCCCTCACGCTGGGGCCACAGCGACGAAAGGCCTCGAGCAAGCCCGCCTGGGTGGGCGCGATGCGGCGCTGGTGGTCCCGCGACACGTCGGAGACCGCACCCATGATGACGAAGTGCTCGACGTGGGAGAGCACGCCCCGCGTGTACGCGGCGTCGGGCTCCACGCCGAGCCACGACGCGAGCTCCTGGCCCAGCTGGGCCAGCGCCAGGGAAAGGTCGACCAGGACGCTGGCCTCGACCTGGAACCCGCCGCCCTGGAGAACCTTGCCGTGCAGGTGGGCCACGATGATGAGCCCCCGAATCTGATTGAGGCCGATCCGGCGCACGGCATTGTGGACGCTCTGGGTGGGGCCAGAGAAGCCGTAGAACGCGGAGTTGGCGATTCGCAGCACCTCAACGCTCAGTGACGGGTCGGCCTCGAGCACCCGGACGAACTCGTCCATGTGGCTGTTGGGGTTGGCCAGGAGCCGCGAGATCTCCATCGCGGCCTGGGGAAGAAGGGGGATCACCAGCTGGTTCTCCCGGACCCGTTTGAGGACGCCAGCCAGGAAGACCCGGTCGTCGGCGGCCATGTCCTGCAGATCCGGAGCCTCACCCTCGGCACACAGGGACACGAGGAAGGTCCTGGCCGGCGAGGAAGCGGGCTCGGCGGGAGCCTCGGCCGGCTTCTCCTCGGGTGGGGGGCGGAATGCGCGGGTCGGCTCCGGAGCTTTCCGCGCCGGCGGAGTAGCCGGGGTCGGGCGAGGTTGAATCCCCAGCAGGGACAGCAGCCATTGGAGCATGGTTCCCCCTTGGGTCGTGGGCGCGAAGGGAGCCGAGACTCTGTCTCTGTTCGGCAAGGATCCGCTGAACCTTGAGCCGAGGGAGGCTCCCCAGCGCCGACCGAGGGCCGCGGTTGCGTGCCCGCGGCGATGGACACGCCCGAATCGCCCGGTTATGATGCGAAACGCCTGGGGCGCGACGGCGCGCGTTTACCGCGGGGGCCCGATGATCCTTGACGCGCACACCCATCTGTTCCCGCCCGAGGTGAGCGGTCGCCGCGAGGCGTTCTTCCAGGGCGAGGCGGACTTTCGGCTGCTCTATGAGGATCCGAGGGCGCGGCTCGTGGGCGCGGCGGAGCTCGTCGCGTACCTGGACGAGAACGGCATCGACGGCGCCTGCTCCTTCGCGTTCCCCTGGCGGCATCCCGACACGGCCCGGCTGTGCAACGACTATTGCCTCGCGTCCGCGAAGGATTTCCCGGGTCGGATCCTGCCCTTTGCGTGCGTCAACCCGCTGCTGGGCGCGGCGGCGCTGCGGGAGGCGGAGCGCTGCCTCGCCGCGGGCGCGCGGGGTGTGGGAGAGATCGCGACCTACGGGGACGGCCTGGGTCCCAAAGTCCGGGCCGCCCTGTCGCCCCTCGCGGCGCTGTGCCGCGAGGCCGGGGTGCCCCTGCTGCTCCACACCAACGAGGCGGTCGGCCACTCCTACCCGGGCAAGAGCGCGATGGAGCTCTCTCAGGTGTATGACCTCGTGGCCGAGCACCCCGAGACCTGCTGGGTCCTGGCCCACTGGGGCGGCGGTTTGTTCGTGTACTATCTGCTCCGGAAGGAGGCCGACGAGGTCCTCCGCAACTGCTGGTTCGATACCGCGGCCGGCCCTTTCCTGTACAAACCGGAGGCCTATCGCCGCTTCTTCGACATTGCGGGGCCGAAGCGGTTGGTCTTCGGCAGCGACTACCCGCTCCTGGGCCTCCCGCGGTACCGCCGCGATGCAGAGCAGGCCGGGCTTTCGGAGGACGAGAAGCGCCGCCTCTTCGGAGAGAACCTGAACGAACTGCTGGGGTGTGCGCGCCGCGGTGCCGCGCACCCCGAGAGAGAGGAGAGGGTGTGAGAGGTGTGCTGCTGGTGCTGGGCCTGCTGCTCGCAGGGGGGGAGGCCGGAGCCTCCGGGATCGACACTCTGCTCGCCGCCGTGGTCAATGCCTACGGCGGACCCGCGGCGGTGCAAAAGCTGGAAACGTTTCGGGTCGAGGCCGACGTGCAGTCCATGATGCAGGGCCTCGGGCGAGCCCGGCGGGACTTTCAGGCCCCGGACCGCCTGAGGGTCGAGATCGCCTACTCGGGCGCAACGGAGGTCCGGGTGTTGGACGGCGACAAGGGCTGGAGGGGCGACGCCACGCGCCTCGGCCGCGTGGACGGCGCACCCCGGCTCGCCATGGTCTATCAGATGCTGCGGTCCACGGTGCCCGAGTCGCTGACCCGGCACCGCGCACTCCTCGTGGATCGGGGCGCGCAGAGCCGCGAGGGCGCCGAGTACCGGGTGCTGGCCCTGCCCTGGTCCAAAGAGCTCGACCTGACCTTCTGGATCGACCCCAAGGACCACCGGGTCACCTGGGTCGAGGGGGGGATCCGGACCGGCCCCCTCACGACGAACTTCGCCACCCAGTACAAGGACTTTCGGACGGTGGACGGGGTGCTGGTCCCCTTCGTGGAGGAGAACTACGCGAGCGGGCAGCACACCGGCACCACCACGGTGCGCGCCGTGCGCTTTGCCCCCGCGGATCTCGGACCCTTTGATCCGACCCACAACTAGAGCGGACCAGCGGCTCGCCGTCGTCGTCGACTTCGACGGCACCGCGTCGACGCGGGACGTGGGGTACTCGCTCCTCGAGCGGTTTGCCCGCGACGGCTCCTGGAAGGTCATCGACAACGACTACGAGACCGGGCGAATCGGCTCCCGGGACGCCTATCGCCTGGTGGCTCGGCTCCTCGATGGGGGGGTCGAGCAGTGGACGGAGTTCGCGCTCTCCGCGGCGGCCCTCGACCCCGGGCTGAGTGCCCTGGCCGGCTTGGCACGTGCACGGGGATGGCGGGCCGAGATCCTGAGCGACGGCCTCGGGTTCTACATCCGAGCCTTTCTCCGGCGCGAGGGGATCGACCTGCCCGTGCGCGCGAACGAGCTCCTGGCGGCGAGTCCGCCAACGGGAACTCGGATCGTGACGCCGTTCCTGAACCCGCGCTGCGGCCGCTGCGGAACCTGCAAGGCGGAACGAGTCGAGACCCTCGTTCGCGCCGGGTGGTCTGTCGTGTATGTCGGAGACGGGTACTCGGATCTGTGCGCCGCGCCGCGGGCCGGGCGGGTCTTCGCCAAGGGGATCCTAGCGCAGCACTGCCGCGCGAGACACATACCCTTTGAAACCTTTGAAAACCTGGCGGATGTTGCCGTGGCTCTCGCGCCGGACTAACGATTCGCCCAAACGGTCGGAGGTGCTCCAGGGAGTCTACCGGGGGGCGAGCCAGAGCGAAGAAGGCGGGTACAGGGAAAGCGGGCAAGAAGGCGAACGCCGACGGCCCGCGCCACTAGGATGGTGGAGCGAAGACTGTCGCTGAGGCCATGCGAAACCACCTCACGCGCACAGGGGAATCAGCCCCTGTTCACTTTGCCGGATGGGCCGGATTGAGAATCTTGTCCACCCGGTTGAGGCGCAAGCGGTAGGCATCCGGCATGCCCGAGCCCAGCAGCGGACGCAAATACATACGGAAGGCGTCGGTGATATTCGTTCCGCTGGAGGCAACGAATTCGTCCTCCATCACGCGAGTCTTCCCTGCCACAGCCTCAAGTGGAACCAACTGGTAATCGACCGAGTAAAAACCGGTGCGCTGAATTGCGACCGAGCCATCGCGATCTCCCCACATTGCGTATTGAACCGCCTTTTCGCCGACCTCTCTCGCCTCGCGCTGATCGACGTCCGAAACACAACCCATGAACGAACGCTGGAGATATCCAAATGTATCTCCGCGCACACGCTTGATTCCCAATTTGCGCTTGATTTCATCGCACAGCAGGTCGGCCAGGGCTCCGGTTCCCGATAGCTGCACATTTCCGTGCGCGTCTCGCTCCTCGTGGCGGGTCAGTTGGGTGATGATGGGACTGCCCTGGCTGTCATGGATGCCCTCTGAGGCCGCAATGATGCAGCGGCCGTACTTGTCGTACGTGGTCCTGACATCCTCAATGAAGGCATCCAGGTTGAAGGTACGTTCCGGTATGTAGATCAGGTGCGGGCCGTCGTCGGGGAACTTCTTTGCCAACGCCGAGGCCGCGGTCAGAAATCCGGCGTGCCGACCCATCACCACGGCCAGGTACACGCCGGGAAGCGCGGCGTTGTCGAGATTGGCGCCCATGAAGGCCTGGACGACAAAACGGGCCGCCGACGGAAAACCTGGTGTGTGGTCGTTGCCGACCAAGTCGTTGTCGATGGTCTTCGGTATATGCATGCAGCGCAGAGGGTACTTCGCGCGTCGCGCTTCTTCGTTGACGATCCGTACCGTGTCGGAGGAATCGTTGCCGCCGACATAGAAGAAATAGCCGATTCCGTGCGCCTTGAGCACCTTGAAGAGCTCTTGACAGTAAGCCAGATCGGGTTTGTCGCGCGTTGAGCCGAGGGCCGACGACGGCGTGTTGGCTACCATCTCGATGTTGTGGCTAGTTTCCTGGGTGAGGTCGAGGAACTCCTCTCCTAGGATTCCAGATACGCCATGATAGGCCCCGTACACCAGCTCGACATTTCGAAACTTGCGGGCTTCCAAGACCACTCCCGCCAGCGTCTGATTGATGACGGCGGTCGGACCGCCGCCCTGCGCGACCAAGACCTTCCCTCGAGGCATGCTCCGGCGGTCGACAGGAAGCGGCTCACGTTCGGCCGGGCCTGAGGAGGTGCGAGAATCCTCCAAGGGGTTGTTTCGAGACATACGAGCTCCTCTCTCTTATCATGAGAAGGCCCTGCAGTCCGGCCACGGTGCTTGTGCGCGCCGTTGACGCCCAGGGACTACAGCTTGGAAAAGGACAACTCGGGCAGGCGCAACCCGGCCATGTGCTGGATGATCCGCATCACCTGGCAGGTGTAGCCGAACTCGTTGTCGTACCAGATGTAGAGGACGATGTTCCTGCCGTCTGATCCATTGACGATCGTGGCTTCACTGTCCACGACCCCGGCGTGTCGCGAGCCGATGAGGTCGGAGCTCACGATGTCCCGCGATGCCGTGAAGTCGATCTGATCCTGCAAAGGACTAGATAGAGTGATTTCCCTTAAATAATCGTTCAGGGCTTCCTTGGACGTCGCCTCTTTCAACGTCAGCTGCAGAACGGCCAGGGAGACGTTCGGCGTCGGGACTCGAACCGAGTTCCCCGTAATCTTCCCGGCGAGTTCCGGCAGCACCTTCCCGATCGCTTGCGCGGCTCCGGTCTCGGTGAGCACGATGTTGAGAGGCGCCGAGCGCCCCCGCCGGGGGGCCTTGTGGTAGTTGTCGATCAAGTTCTGATCGTTCGTGAACGAGTGAACCGTTTCCATGTGACCGCCGACGATTCCGAACCGGTCGTTGACCACCTTGAGCACCGGCACGACCGCGTTCGTGGTGCAGGAGGCCGCGGAGACGATCTGCTCGCTCGGCTCAAGCTCTTGGTGGTTGATGCCGTAGACGATATTCGGAATATCCCCCTTGCCTGGAGCGGTCAGGAGCACGTTGCTCACACCCTTGGCCTTGAGGTGGAGGCTGAGCCCGGCCCGATCTCGCCACTTCCCGGAGTTGTCGACGATGAGAGCGTCGTTGATCCCATACTGCGTATAGTCGATCCGATCAGGGCTGTCGGCGTAAAGCACTCGGATCATGTTGCCGTTGGCGACGATCGCGTTTTCCTCCTCATCGATCATCGTGGTTCCATTGAACGCGCCGTGGACCGAATCGAGTCGAAAGAGGGCGGAGCGCTTCTTGAGGTCGCCCTCCTTGCCGGGTCGGACTACGGTCGCCCTCAAGCGGATCTTGTCGCCCCGCCCGGTCTTGTCGACCAAGACGCGAGCGAGGAGTCGGCCGATTCGGCCGAACCCGTAGAGAACGACGTCCTTCGGCCGCTCCAACACGGGTCTCACCCCCGTGCTGACGCTCTCGAGCTCACGTCGGACGAAAGCCTCTACGGACGGATTCTCCGCCTTCTGCATTTGGTACTTCACGGTGAGCTTGCCGAGATCGATCCGGCACGGGCCGAGGTTGAGCTGTCCAATCGCCTCCAGCAGGGGCCACGTATCCTGCACCGTGAGCTCCCGGCCGAGCGAGAACCGGGCGTGCCGGTGAACTTTCAGAATATCGATCGAGCTCACTTTGGCGATGGAGCGGCCGTGCACGTGAAAAAGCACGCCCCGTTCCACCCGCAAGTCGTTGAGAATGGGAAGCATCTTTGTGGCGACGGCTTCCGAATCGTTCCACTGCTTGAAGTAGAGTTCAGGCTTGTCAAGATCCATGGTTTCCTCCTTTGGATTCGTATGCGTTCACGGAGGGGCGGTTTCGATGGGACCCCGTACCGACGCGCTTCCCCCAGGAGATGGCCGCTATCTTCCGCAGAGTGACAGCTTTCTCCTCCCGCTCTTCAGAATTCCGTCCCCAAGCTGTGCAGGGTAACCCTTTACCCCCCACCGAACTCGCCGGCGCGACCCCCCTGTACCTACGCCGGAACGCGGGGGAGTGACTGGTTTGCGTGCGGGGAGTGGCCCGTTGCGGGTGAAGTGCAAGGCAGCCGGAAGGCGATCGATTCTCACGATGTGGGGAGGAGAAGTCAAGCCCTGAGCTCAGCCCTGAGCACGGCGTTGATGCCGCCTACCCGCTCTCCGGAAGAAGGAACCTTGGAGGGAACCTCGGGGACGGCAAGAGGAACGTTACCGCTCCATCGCCTTCCAACCTGGTGAGCAACGTGTCCCAGGTGTCGGTGGCCGTGCCCTGGGTGCCGCGTCTGGCCGACCCGCCCCTCAGCTGCTCGCCCTGGCCATGGCTTCTATCTTCGCTGGGAACCTGACCCTCGTAGGCTCCGTCGCGAACGTCATGGTTGCCGAGCCCGAGCGGGGCCGGGCACGCCTGGGCTTCCGTGAATTTCTGGCGACCGGCGTGCCGGTGACGCTCCTGACGCTTGCGTGGGGAATCGGGATGCTGGGGCTGTCTTCGCTGTCGGGGTAGGGAGGGCCGCCCCGGTTCCTGGCGCTGGAAAAGGGGAACGCCCGGATGGACTGGCGAGGGGGGCGCGGACCGCCCTACCGTGTGGGAGGAGGCAGCGCCCGGACGAGGATGACCTTGTCGTCACCCGGGCCATAGAACTCGGCCAGCCGCGCCTCTTCCCGGTACCCGCACCGGAGGTAAAAGGCCCGGGTCGGGTCGTAGAGGGGCCGCGACGAGGTCTCCACGTACACCCGCGTTCCCCCCAGCTCCCCGATCCGTTGCTCCGCTCGAGCGAGGAGCGCCCGGCCGAGGCCCGCCCCTTGAAGGTCCTGCCGCACCACGATCCAGTAGAGGTCGTAGCTCGCTTGCGTGCACGCGATCGGGCCGTAGCAGGCATACCCGAGCATGATTCCGTCCCGCTCCGTGAACACGAAGTGGTAGCCGCTTCGGACGCCCTTGGTGAGCCGCTCCTCCACGAGCTCCACCGCGACCTCCGCCTCCTCGGGGTAGAAGAAGCCGGTGCCCTCCACGAGGGCGCGGACCACCGACCGATCGGCGGCGGTCGGCTCTTCGCGGAAGATCAGGTCACCCATGAGCCGCTCCCGCGAGGATGCGGGCCACGAGCTCTCCGTACCCGAGCCCCGCAGCCGCCGCTGCGGCCACGAACCCGCTGTCGGGCGACAGGCAGGGGTTGGCATTGATCTCGAGCACCCAGGGTTCCCCGGCCCGATCCACCCGGAAGTCCACGCGGGCGTAGCCGCGGAGCCCGAAGGTCTCCCAGCAGCGCCGCGACACCTCGGCGAGGTGCTCGAGGAGCGGCCGGTCCGAGGCGGGCAAATCGAAGCGCCGGGGCGTGTGGTGGAACTCGAAGGAGGCGTCGTCCCACTTCGCCCGGTACCCCACGATCCGGGGTTTTCCCTCGGGGAAGTCGGTGAAGTCGATCTCGGCCGGCGGCAGCACGTCGACTCCGCCTTCTCCGGCGAGGACCGAGATGTTGAACTCGCGGCCCTCCACGAACGCCTCCGCGAACCACTCCCCGCCGAAGGCGCGCGCCCTGCGGCCGAGCTCGGCGGCCGCACCCGCCGGATCGCGGACCACCGACGCGTCGTCGATCCCCACCGAGGCTTCCTCCCACACCGACTTGACGATGCAAGGCCCCGGAAGGTCCGCGGCGCTTGCGGCGGACGCCCAGGCCGGCGTCGCGACGCCGGCGCTCGCGAGCCAGCGCTTGGTCAGGATCTTCTGCGACGTGAGGTACAGGGCATCGGTCGGGGCGCCGGTGTAGGCGAGGCCCAGGTGGTCCAGGAGCGCCGGCGCCAGGTGGTTCAGTCGGCCTGTGCCCTCCAGGGACTCCACGAGGTTGAACACGACCGCGGGCGCGAGGCCCCGCAAGGCGCGGGCCCCCGCGTCCAGGTCCAGCGTGAGCGGCACGGCGACCGGCTCGTGGCCGAGAGCGGCCAGGGCCTGCGACACCGCGGCCACCTCCACCAGCACGTCCTGTTCGTCGGGGGGGGCCTCGGGCGGCACCGCCCCGTGGAGCACGGCGACCCTCACGCGAGCCCCTCCCGCCGGCACGCCTCGTCCACGATGCGCCGGATCAGGTCCCGATATGCGATCCCCTGGGCGGTGCACAGGATGGGGAGGTCCGAGTGCTCCGGGTGGAGCCCGGCCAGCGGGTTTACCTCGAGGAAGTGGGACGTGCCCGCCGCGTCGGCTCGCACGTCCACGCGGCCGGCGTCGCGGCAGCCGAGCGCCCGCCACGAAGCCAGCGCGCAGGCCTGCGCCGCGCGCGCCGCCTCGTCCTTCGGAAAGCGGTACTCCACGAGCACCTCGCAGTGCTCCTTGTTCACGTAGGAGTAGACGTCACTCTCGGCCTCGGCGCGCAAGACGACTTCCATCACCTCGAGCGCCTCGGCCCCGGCTCCGGTGCCGAGGATCCCGACCGTGAACTCCCGGCCGGGCAGGAACGTCTCCACCAGGACCGGCTGGCGGAATGCGGTCAGGAGCTCTTCGCAGACCGCCCGGAGCTCATTTCGGGTGGCTACCTTCGAGGCCGGCGTGACCCCCTTGCCGGTCCCCTCGGCCACGGGCTTGGCGAAGAGAGGGAAGGGCAGGTCGACCGCGTCGGCACCGGCGGGAGTTTCGACGACGGCGAAGTCGGGCGTCGGGACGCCGAGATCCCGCACCACGCGCTTGGCCATGGCCTTGTGCAGCGTCAGCGCGCAGACGAGCGGATCGGAGAAGGTGTAGGGGATGTCGTGAGCTTCCAGCAGGCACGGCACCGCGGACTCGCGGCCGTAGCCGTGAAGGCCCTCGGCGATGTTGAACACGAGGTCCCAGCGATGGCCCGCGGCGAGCCGCCCCATCAGGTGGCGCAGGTGCCCGACACGGTCGGTCTCGTGGCCGAGCTCGCGCAGCGCCCCCTCGATGGCGTCGATCGTGTCGGGCCGGTCGAACTCCGCAGTCTCCAGCTCACCGTAGCCCTCGGCGAGGTAGTCGTTGCGGAGGTCGTAGGTCAGTCCGATGCGCATGCAGTGAGCCTCCGGCGGGGAGCGAGCCCAGGGACGAGGTCGGCGGGCGGGGGGATTCTAGCCGAAAGGCTTCGGAAGGCGCAATCGGAGGGCCCGGCCCTGAGTTCGCCGCCTTGGCGTCCCGCAACCCCTTATGGACGCGCGTGGACAAGGTTTGTGGTTCGTCCGGGCATGGCCCGTCTCCTTGAGTGTGCCCACCTTGCCCGAATCCGTGCCAGTGTGTATTCTCGGTACGAATCGTACACATCTCCGGCGAGGGACCCACCATGCGAACGAACATTCTGATCGAAGACGATCTCGTGCGTGAAGCCATCGCGCTCACGGGCGCCCACACCAAGCGCGAGGTCGTCGACCTCGCATTGCGGAGGTTGGTCCAGCTGGAACGTCAGCGGGAGGCTCTCTCGCTGGAGGGTGCGATCGAGTGGGAAGGCGACCTCGATCAGGCGCGCCTCGCTCGGCACCCCCGCGCCAAGAGGACTACGTTTCGTGGCCACACTCGTTGACACCTCGGTCTGGGTCGACCTCTTTCGTGGCGCACCAACCGCGCAAGTGGCGCGGCTCAAGGCCCTCGTGGGACACGAGGAGCTCGTCCTCGGAGATCTGATCTTCGCCGAGATTCTTCAAGGGCTTCGCACCGGACGAGAGGCGCGCCAGGTCGAGGCCGCCCTTCGTTCCTATCCCGTCCTCGAGCTCGTCGGAGAAGCAACGGCGAGGCTCAGCGCGGACCATTACCGTGAGCTTCGACGGCGCGGGATCACGGTCCGAAAGACCATCGACTGCCTCATCGCCACCTGGTGCATCGCGCGTCGTGTCCCGCTCCTCCACAACGACAAGGACTTCCGTCCGTTCGTGCAACTCGGCCTCGTCGAGGCTTGACGTGAAGTGAGCCCCGGCGGAACACCCAACGGGTGCGCACTGCAGCGCGGTCCGCCACCTCGCAGGTTCCTGTCGCTCGTCAACTCCAAGAAACACGAAAGACACGGGCGCCCGGCGAGCCTCCGCGACCGGCCGCCTGCGGCTGCCGGAGCGCAATTCCTCCCGGCCAACGCCGCTGAGCTCGGCCGCCTTGCGCGCGAGGTCGCCGATCCCCACCTTGCGAAGCGCTCTGCGACGGTAGGGGACAGTCCACAACGCTCTTGCGCACGAGTCCCCAATGCCCCCCTCGTTTTCCTTGGGCTGGAATGGGGGTTGCGGAGGTTCTGGGACTAGCAGGCGCACGGGCGATGATTCTGTGCGCGCCCGTCGACCTGACAGAACGGTAGCGTGGCGTTCTCTGAAATAGTTCAAAGTTAACGAGCCGTTGCGCTTGACTGTCCGCCGGGTTTGAAGCATCGTTCCTTGCGACCGGTTCCCTCTCACGACTTCCGGAGGACCGCCATGAAGAACCTGCTTTTCGCATGCCCGCCCGAGTTCAACGCAAAGGGGGTCTGCCGCGCCAGCTCCGGCGTCTGGCTGCGGTATTCCCGGACGCGCTCCGCGAGCGGCGGAGTCCAGACGCTGAACGACCTGGGACAGCCCTCTTTCTTCAAGCTGATCTGGGACGACCCCGCCAGCGACGACGGAATCGACCACGTGAATCTGCTGGGGAACAGCGTCGCCACCACGACGAAGAGCGGCGCCTTCACTGGCGCCGACGTCGCGAACGCGCTCGTGAGCCGGCTCGGAGAATACTGCCTGATCGCGATCTGGGGGGCCAAGGAAGGGCACTCGATGGCCGCCATCACCATCGATAAGTACCTTCGGTTCTTCGACCCCAACTTCGGCTGCTGGACCTTCGACACCACCGCGGAGCTGAAAGACCATGTGGGCGAGCACCTGTCCATACTGGGGTACGCCGATCTTCTGAGAAACAAGTACATCATCCGAAGGTGGAAGTAGCGGGGCGGACCGCTTCTCTTGTTTCTCCTGCAGGAGCGCCCTCCGGGGTGCGAATCGGTTTGACCGCTCACTGGATCGAACTCGGCTCGACTTTCGACCTCGCCCGCGAGGGGGGGATCTTTGGGGACTGCAAAGAAGGGTTAGGGACAGGTAGAAAGCGCCGGTAAAAGCCGGCATGAAGTAGGAGGTGAAAGTCCTCTACATGAAATGAGTAGCGACCAACCATGGCCCCGAGTCATGCGTCGGCCCTCCGTGAGGGGGGCGGCGAAGCGTTGATAGGGGGCGTGCGGGCCGGGCGATGGAGCTCCGAAATCACCTCGATCGGGTTGCCGACCCAGTTGCCTGGGAGGGAAGGCAAGACGGTGCGCCGCGATAACGCGAGGGGCGCACTGGGCCCGCGGAGTCTGAGGAGCCAGGGCATGTACGCAAACTTCATGCACGGAAACCGGGAGAGCCCAGGGGCGGTCGGCGGCATCCACCGTCGATCCGGTCGGGGAAGGTCTGTGACCTCAAGCCCGACACGCACGCGCCTGGGCAGTCGGACGAGGACGGAGTGGCGATGAAGCGGGCGAACAAGGATGCACAACCGAGAAACTTCGGCCAACCATCGGCGGAGCCCGTGGAGCGAAGGTCCTCGACCAAGGGGAACTCTGGACAGGCGACCGCTGGCGGCACACAGGGGCCGCAGGCAGCGTCGAGCGAGCTGGCCAGGGTACGAGAGGCAGCGAGAAGGGACGCAAAGCAACGGTTCACCAACCTACTGCACCACGTGAGCATCGAGCGACTGAGGGAAGCCTACTGGGCGTTGAAACGGCAGGCAGCCCCCGGGGTCGACGGGGTCACGTGGGTGGAGTACGGCGAGGGGCTCGAAGAACGCCTCGTCGACCTCCAAGATCGAATCCAGAGCGAACGGTATCGGGCCAAGCCGAGCAAGCGGGCTTGGGTCCCGAAGCCCGACGGCCGGCAGCGGCCGCTGGGGATCGCGGCGCTGGAAGACAAGATCGTACAACAGGCACTCGTGTGGGTCCTCCAGGCGATCTACGAGGAGGACTTCTTGGGCTTCAGCTACGAGAGCTTTAGGGACGCTGCAAAGGTACAAAAGGTAATTACGCTCTGGGCGCACTCCGTTATCCTTCCGGCATGCCACGCATGCGCCCGCCTCGACGTCCTGGGGGGTGTCGGGTATCGGGGTATCGTAGCTGATTCACCACCACCCGGCTGACGCCGGGACTCCCGAGTCCGCAAGGACGCCCGACTTCCGAAGGCGCCTTCGCCGGGACTCGCGCAGAAGCCAGCCGTCCGCGCTCTTCGCCTTCCCCCGTTTGTCAGCCCTGTCGCGCCCCACACCCTTCGCACCGGAGCCCGCTCGCATCATCCTTTCCGGCGCGGCCTTGACTCGTTCCTCCCCACAGGGCCCGTCGGGAGAGTCGAGAGCGTCCGGGTTCTCCGGCCCGAACGCGCCGCGAGGCCGTCGGATCGGATCTTCGACCGGACGGCCTCGCGTGTCGCGGTCCCTCGGGCATCCCCCACGGGTCCCCTCCGGCTTCCTCGCCTTATAGTCCAACCGGCTTGCCCGATCAAGCAGGTGCGCGGGCCAGTCCTGCTTCTTCGCGGCGAGAGCGCACCTAACCCTGTCGTCTCCCGCACCGCCCTGCAGGGCTCCGTGAAGAACTCTGGTCCGCTTCCCACCGCCCTGGCCCTGTCTGAGGCCGCCGATCCCCCCGCGACCGGTCGCCGCGTCGCGGGGACGTTGCCGAAAACCCGGCGGAGGGGTTGCATCCGCGGCGTGGCGCGGCTGCCGGTTCCTTGCTGTGGGCCCTGCGCCCGGATAACCTTGACGTGCTGGAACCCTTCCCCCGAGAAGAGGAGGTCACCATGACGAGAGCAAACCGCGGGGCGATGGTCGTCCTATGCGCCGTGATCCTCCTCAGCGGGGCCGGGGGCGCGGCCGCGGGGCTCTGGGATGCGCTCAAGGACCGGCTGCTCGGTTCCTCACCGACCCAATCGGCCCCGCTGACTACGGGCGAGATCTCCCAGGGGCTCTTGCAGGCGCTGTCGGTCGGCGCCGAGAAGGCCGTGGGGCGGGCATCGGCCGCCGGGGGCTTCCTCGATAACCCGACGATCCACATTTCGCTTCCGAAGCCTCTCCAGCGCGCGGGCAGCACCCTACGGGCCGTCGGGCTGGGCACACAGGTGGACGAGCTCGAGACGGCCCTGAACCGCGGGGCTGAGAAGGCCTCCGCCCAGGCGCTCCCGATCTTCCTGACCGCGATCCGGCAGTTGACGTTCCAGGACGTGGAGGCCATCTGGAAGGGGGGCGACGACGCGGCGACCCGCTACCTCCGGGAGAAGACGGGGGAGCCGCTCTTCTCGGCCTTCGAGCCCGTGGTCCACGACGCGGTGCGGGAGGTTGGCGTGACGAGGCTCTACGACTCCCTGACCGCGAATCCCCTGGCCCGGGTCGCCCTCTCCGGCTCGGACTGGAACCTGGACACGTACGCTACGACCAAGGCCCTGGACGGCGTCTTCACCCTGCTCGCCGAGGAGGAGAAGAAGATCCGGACCGACCCCGTGGCTCGGACCACGGAGCTCCTGCAGCGGGTGTTCGGGCTGTGAGACGGGCGAGGAAGACGGCGCGCGGTCCCGGTCGTCACGGCCCGGGTAGAACGGTGCGCTCGAGGGTCGCGATGCGCTCGCGCACGGCGTCCGGAACCGGGGCCTTGCGGTTCTGACGGTAGTCGTAGGAGACGATGAGCCCCTCGCCGTCGGCGGCCACCTTGCCGTGGGCGACGCTGACCACGCGGTACTTCATGACGAAGCGGTTGTCGCCCACCTCCGGCACTCCGGCGCCGATCAGGACCGTGTCCGGATATGTCAGAGGAACTCGAAAGCGGCACTCCGTGGACGCGAGGATCGGGCCCAGACCCGTCTCCTCCATGACCGTCAGGTAGCCGATCTCCCGGAAGTAGGCGACCCGTGCGCTCTCGAAGTAGCGGAAGTAGACGATATTGTTGACGTGCCCGAACGCATCCATCTCGCCCCAAGCCACGGGCGTCTCGATCACGACGGGGTACTCGGCAAGTAGCTGTCTCACGGCGTTCCTCGCTCCTTCACAAGGGCCAACTCAGGCCATCCCCTGAAGGAGATCCCGGAGCTCTCCTTCCATGGGCAGCGCCTTTCCCTCCTGCGCGTCGACCACGACGAAGGTGACGTCGGCGTCGGCCACGGGCGTCGCCGAGCCCTTGAGCCGGACGGCCTGGTGGATCTTTCCGCTGCGGTTGCCGAGGGACGCCAGCGAGGTCTCGATCTCCAGGACCTCGCCCATGAACGCGGGGCGGCGGTAGTTGATGTTGATGTTGACGACGCTGAAACCGAACCCGTGGCTCACGAAGGCGTCCAGGTTCCCCGTCTCCTCGAACACGCCCCAGCGGGCCTCCTCGAGAAACTCCAGGTAGCGTGCGTTGTTCACGTGGCCATAGAGGTCGAGGTGATAGCCTCGTACCTTGATCTCGGTGACGTGGGGCATGCGGGTAGGGTCCTTTGTTGTCAGCGGGTGGTCGCTTCGGCTGCCTCGCTGAGCTCGTCCACGGCCGTGAACAGCCGCTCGAGGTCGGCTGGCTCCGAGAGGCGGTGCGCCGCGTCCTTGACCAGGGTGAGGGTCACGTCCGCGCCCTGCAGGGCCTTGGCGAGCCGCAGGGAACGATCCCAGGGCACCTCCCGGTCGGCGAGGCCGTGAAAGAGGCGGACCGGGCAGCGCAGCGCGATCGGCCCCCGCAGCACGAGGTGGTCTCGCGCCTCTTCGAAGAGGCGGGCGGTGACGATTGTGGGCTCGGGGCCATAGGGGTTGGGGATCTCCAGGGCGCCCGTGGCGACCACGCGCTGCCGGGCCTCCTCGTCCAGACGCGCCCACAGGAGGTCCTCGCTGAAGTCAGGGGCGGCGGCGATGCCCACGAGGCCCGCCACCCGGTCCGGCCTCGCCAGGGCCGCGAGCACCATGAGCCAGCCCCCGAGGCTCGAGCCGACGAGCACCACGGGGCCCCGGGTCAGACGGTCGATCACCGCGACCGCGTCCGAGGCCCACCGGCCGATGGTACCTTCGACGAAGACGCCGGAGGACGCGCCGTGGCCGGTGTAGTCGAACCGCACGTACGAGAGGCCCCGGGTGCGGCAGTGGGCCTCGAGCGCCGTGGCTTTGGTACCGGTCATGTCCGAGGTGAACCCCCCGAGGAAGAGGACGGTCGGCGGCCGGCCGGGGGTCGAGCGATAGGCCAGGGAGGAGCCGTCGGGAAGCGCGAGGCGCGAGGGTTCGGAGGGTTCCATGTCCTTCATGTACCGGAGGGTGCCCCCGGAGCGCAACCGGAATCCACACTCGGATTGCGCGTTGACCCCGCGGGGCAGCGAGGGTACGGTTCGGCTCTCGCCGGACGCCGCGCCAGGAGGAAGTCATGCCCGAGCGACCCACCCGTGCCCAGGCCTGGACCCTGCTCTCCGAGTACACGAAGACCGAGAACCTGCTCCGCCACGCCCTGGCCGTGGAGGCCGTGATGCGTCACCTCGCACGGCAGCGGGGCGCCGACGAGGAGCAGTGGGGCGTCGTGGGGCTCGTCCACGACGTCGACTACGAGCGCTTCCCCGAGGAGCACTGCCGGAGGGCCCCGGAGATCCTGGCCGCGCACGGGTGGCCCGAGGAGTACGTGAGGGCCGTGGTCTCCCACGGTTGGGGGTTGTGCTCAGACGTGGAACCGCGCACCGAGCTGGAAAAGGCGCTCTACGCGATCGACGAGCTCACGGGGCTCGTGGCCGCGGCGGCTCTCGTGCGACCCTCGAAGAGCGTGCTCGACCTGCCGGCGAAGAGTGTGAAGAAGAAGTGGAAGGACAAGGCGTTCGCAGCGGGTGTGGACCGATCCGTTATCGAGCGGGGGGCGGCGCTTCTCGGGGTGGACGTGGGGGACCTCATCGCCGACACCATCGAGGGCATGCGCTCGGTCGCGGCGGAGATCGGTCTGGAGGGGACGCCGGAACCTGCCGCGTGACGGGGCGTCAGGGGGTCGGGATCTCGGACTGTCGACGTTCCACGAGACACAACGGCACCGGCTCGTCGAGCTTGACCGACCGGGCCGGCAAGCACGACTCGTACACCTCGAGCTCGAGCAGGTTGCCCCTGAGGTGTGCGGCGTAGAAGTCCAGGACCACGCCCTCGATCATCTCCCTTCGCGCGAGGTCGGCGGCCACGGGTGCCAAGGCGTCGGTGAGCTTGTCGGCGAAGCGCTGCAGCTTGGGCATCTCGAACCGCCGCAGTGTGAGCTTCGAGCGGGACAGCACGTTGAGCTCCCGGTGCTCGCCGATGTAGATCCCGTACACGGAGTAGAACTCGCCGCACCCTACCTGGAAAAGCAAGGTCCGGAGCGGTGCCACCCAACCCTTCAGGGCGGGATCGATGTACGTCGGCTTCTCGCTGAAACCCTCCGCGGCGAGCGGCGCGGGCAAGGCCCAGAACAGGAGGGCTGCCCCCGCCCCCCATACGAGGCGTCTCGCTCGACTCCCTCTCACGGTGGCTCCCCCTTTCCCGCCGCGGCCAACGGCACAAGTGGATCCAACGGGCTCAGTGTATCGCCAGCGTCGACGTGCCCGCAAGCGTGCCGAGGCGGGCAACCTTCCGCAGGGGCGCCCCCCTGCCCGCCCGGTCAGGGGTCGTGGGGGTGGGCGTGATCGTGCTCGTGGTCGTGGCGCCGCAGGGGGCTCACTCCGGCGCACACCGGGCACCCCTGCATCCGCAGCGGCTTCTCCAAGTGACTCGCCTCGAGCAGTGCATCGTCTCGGAAGATGTCGAGGGTGGGGCCGTCGGCCGTGACCCGCCCGTCGCGCAGCACGATCGTGCGGTCGCAGAGGTCGAGGACCATGTCCAGGTCGTGGGTCGCGATGATCTTCGTGTGGTGGAACGTCCCGAGCAGCTCGATGAGGTGGCGGCGGGCGCGCGGGTCGAGGTTCGAGGTGGGCTCGTCCATGACGAGGATGCTCGGCGACATGGCCAGCACCGTGGCGATCGCGACCGCGCGCTTCTCGCCGCCGGAGAGCTTGTAGGGGGGCCGGTCCCTGAGCCGCAAGGCGTCCACGCGGCCCAGTGCCTCGGTCACCCGGGTTTCGACCTCCTCGGGGGGCAGGCCCAGGTTGAGGGGCCCGAAGGCCACGTCCTCGTAAACGGTCGGCATGAAGAGCTGGTCGTCGGGGTCCTGAAAGACCATTCCCACCGTCTTGCGCACGTCCTGGACGGTCTCGCGCGTGAGGGGGAAGTCGCCGATGCGGACCTTCCCCTGGATCGGGGTGAGGTAGCCGTTCAGGTGCAGAAGGAGCGTGGACTTGCCCGCTCCGTTGGCCCCCACGATCGCCACGGACTCGCCGTGAACAATCCGGAAGGACACCCCGTTGAGCGCCGGTGTGCCATCGGGGTACGCGAAGTTGAGGCCGTCGACCTCGACGATGTGGTGGCTCATCGGGCGAGCCCCGTGACGAGACCACCGAGGAGCTGCGGAACGTTGTAGAAGCGCAAGGCGAGAAACGCTGCCGACCAGCCCAGGGTGAAGGCGGCTTCTCGGCCACCGAGTTTCAGTCGCCTCAGGAGCCGGATCTCCCCGTCGAAGCCGCGACAGCACATGGCGAGGTGCACTCGCTGTGCCCGAGCGAGGCTGCGAAGCAGGAGGTGCCCGAGCATGTGGCCGTAGACCCGCATTCCCATTCCCCTCCCATCGAAGGATCGCAGGGCTCTCGCCCTCACCAGTCGCATCGCCTCGTCCCCCAGCACGAACAGGTATCGATACAGGAAGAGGAGCTGATTGGCCATGATGCGCGGCGCCCCGAGCCTCGCGAGTGCGAGACAGACGCCGTGAAAGCTCGTCGTGGCGATCAGGATGAACGCTGCTCCGACCGTAAGCGTGAAGCGCAAGAGAATGGAGGCAAAGGAGACCCAACCGCCCGAGATGCCGACCGAGCCGAGGAAGAAGAGGGGGTGCCGATCCAGGAGCGGGTTGAAGATCCCGACGAAGAACGCGAAGGGCGCCACCGCCAGCACCCGTTTCGCGAGGTATCCGAGCGGTAGACCGCCCAGAGTGGCCAGCACGACGGGAAACACGAAGAACGGCAGAAGGGCGGAGACCTGGTACTTCCTGAAAGAGACCACGCAGACGAGGAAGACGAGCGTCGTGAAGAGCTTTGCCCGGGGATCCAGGCGGTGGATCGGGCTGTCCTGATGGGCGAGGCGGTCGAGCCGGCCGAGATCGAAGAAGCTGGAGTCAATTCCCGGCGCCGCGTGACCTCTTCGGCTCACGACAGCCCCTCTCCCGTTGTTGTGGTGACGAGCTTCCCGTGCTTCACCCCCTTGGTTCCGATCAGTTCGTCGGCCAGGCGTTTCACTTCCTTTGCCTTGCCGCGCAGAACAACCACCTCGAGGCAGTGGTGGGCGTCCAGGTGGACGTGCAGGGCGGAGATGATCGCGTCGTGGTGCGAGTGCTGGTGCTCGGTCAGCTTGTCGGCGAGGTCGCGCGTGTGGTGGTTGTAGACCAGGGTTACCGTTCCCACGGCCTCCTCGTCGCCCCGGGACCACTGCTCCTCTACCAGGGAGTTCCGGATCAGGTCGCGGATGGCCTCCGAACGGTTCACGTAGCCCTTCGCCGCGATCAGCGCGTCAAACCGTTGGAGCAATCGCTCGTCGGCAGAGATTCCGAACCGGATGACGTCGCTCATGGGCCTCCTCCCTCGGCGCAAGCGCTCGAGAACACGCCTCTATATACACGAACGTCGGGACGCGCGCGACGGCGCTTCCGGCGCGTGCCTCGGGGCGCGCCCCGAGGGATCCGAGGTGTTCTTGTAACACGAATATAAAGATCGTCACAATATTTGGGTTGACCCTGGCTGCGACGAAGCGCTATGTTCGCCTCGTGAAATAGCACGCTTTTTCTGATGGTCACATCAGTGAAGGGTCACCGGTGTGGCCGAGGGAGGAGGAAATCCATGCACATGGCAGACGCGCTGCTCTCACCTGCCGTCGGGGGAACCATGTGGGTGGCCACGGCCGGAGCGGTCGGGTACAGCGCCAAGAAGGTGCGAGAGGAGCTCGACGATCGGAAGATCCCGCTCATGGGTGTCCTCGGAGCGTTCATCTTCGCGGCCCAGATGATCAATTTCACGATCCCGGGCACCGGTTCGAGCGGGCATCTGTCCGGAGCGCTCATCCTCTCGATTCTGTTGGGCCCCTACGCGGCGTTCCTCACGATGGCCTCCATCATCACGGTACAGGCCCTCTTCTTCGCAGACGGGGGAATCCTAGCCCTCGGCTGCAACATCTTCAACATGGGCTTCTGGGGCTGTTTCGTGGGCTATCCCTTGATCTACAAGAAGGTCGCCGGCGACCGTCCGACCCCTGGTCGCATCACCGCCGCCTGCGTCGCCGCTGCGGTGGTCTCGCTTCAACTCGGGCCGTTTTCTGTCGTGATGCAGACGCTCCTCTCCGGCGTCTCCGAGCTCCCCTTCCGCACCTTCGTCCTCCTCATGCAGCCGATTCATCTGGCGATCGGAACCGTGGAGGGCCTCGTGAGCGCCGCCGTCGTGAACTTCGTGCGGACGGCCGAGCCGGAGATCCTCCAGAAAGCGGCAACGCATCAGCCCATCGGTCCGCTCTCCCTGAAGAAGGTTCTCCTGGGCCTCGGCATCGTCACCCTGGTGACCGCGGGCAGCCTCTCCTGGTTTGCCTCCGCGAACCCGGATGGCTTGGAGTGGTCCATCGGCAAGGTCACGGGCGGGAGCGAGCTGGAGTCGAAGGAGAGGGTCCACGAAGCCTTGAGGACGCTCCAGGAGAAGCTTGCTTTCCTGCCCGGCTACGGGTTCAAGAAGCCTCGGCCTGCTCCCGGCGCTCCCCCTGCCCAAGGAGAGGCGCCGTCCTGGCCGACGGTGGATCCCGGCACGAGCGTGTCAGGGATCGTCGGTGGGGTGATCACCTTGGCCGCCGCGGCGCTGGTGGGTTTCGCGCTGAAGAAGCGCAGGCCGTCCGCTTGACGCCTCCGGGCGGCCTCCCTGGTGCCACTTGAGAATGGTATCGCCTCGCGGTTGGCCGACGTCAATGATCGGTCAAAGGCGGTTGCCCACCGTCCACACGCTGGTACGCTGTGCCCGCCGCAATGCGTCGGGATGAGGGCCCCGCTCCATAAGGATTACGGCATGCCGGAGGAAACGTGGGACAGGGGGACTCGGTCGCTCCACTGGGGGCTTTCGCTCGCCGTGACGTTCCAGCTCTTCTCCAGCCTGGTCTTGGAGGTGCCCCAGCCCGGGCTTCGGCCACAGCCGTTCGGCCGGCTGGCCTTTCAAGCGCACGAGGGGGTCGGCGTTGCCCTGATCGCGCTCGTGCTGGCGCACTGGCTGTGGACCCTTCGCCGGGGGTCAGGGCAGGCGGCCCGCCATCTGTTCCCCTGGGGCCGCGTCGGCAGGGCGGAGATCGCGGCCGATCTGCGCCACCTGAAGGCCGGCCGACTCCCCGAGGGAGGACCCCGCGGAGGGCTCGCGGGGTTTGTGCACGGGCTCGGCTTCCTCGCCGTTTCCGGGATGGCGGCCCTGGGGGGGCTTCTGCTCCTGCTGTCGGCGGCCGGCTCCCCCCTGTCTCTTCTCCACAATGTGGCGGGTGTGCACGCGACGCTGGCGGACGTCGTCTGGTTCTATTGGCTCGGACACGCGGCCATGGCCGCGGTGCACGAAAGCCGTGGCCATCGCGTCCTGTCCGGGATCTTCAGGCTTTGACTCGCGCATGAACATCGGTGCCATAGGCACGTCCACCTGGGAACCTTCATCGGTGCAGTCCGGAAAGGGAAAGAACGATGAAAAAGACCCTGCCATTGACCGCCATCTTGTTCTTGAGTCTATCTCTCTTCCTGCCATCCGTTTCAAATGCCACCGCGCCGAGCTTGGTCGAGCCGACCTATGATCTTGCCACACACACGCTGAGCGTTCGAATCCGGCACTGGAGCTTGGTGAATAGTTGGCACTACATCAAGTCCGTCGAGGTCAAGGTGAATGGCGCTTTGGTCTCTACGAACTCATACGACAGCCAGCCGGACACCGAGTACACGTACACCTACAACGTCGCGGCCGGGCCCGGGGATGGGATCGAGGTCACCGCCAGGTGCAACCTCTGGGGTTCCCGAACAGTGGGGATTACCGTCCCGAAACCGGCGCAGGATGTCGGACACGGCCAGACCTCCAAGCCCGCGGACGCCCCAAAGACAGAGCCTGCCGTGACGCCTGACAAGTAGCCCCGGTCCACCGGGAAGGATGCGCGGGCCGGGTTTCGCGGGCCCGCAGAAGGGCGTCGATCCACGGACGGCGTGCCGGGTGCGCGGCCCCGAACCCGCAGGACAGTCGGTCTCGTTGCCTGTGCTGTCCGAGGCGAGGCGCCCGGAGTCGGCCACGGAACGTTGCGGAAAGAGCGAAGCGGGCCTCGGAAGCGACCGTTCGAAGGTGCGCTGCCGACCCGTGCTTGACGCCGCCCCCCCAAAGCTGATTCCATAGCGCCGGCTGGGCGCCTCGAGGCGCCCGCGAACCGCGAGAGGCGCAGGGTGCGATGGGACGCAACGGATCGTTCGGTCTGACCGAGGCCATTGGCAACACGCCGCTGGCCGAGCTCCAGCGGTTGAACCCTCATCCCCGGGTGCGCATCTTCGCGAAGCTCGAGGGCAACAACCCCGGCGGCTCCGTCAAGGATCGGCCCGCGCTGTACATGATCCAGAAGGCCGAGGCGTCGGGCGCCTTGGGGGGCGGCAAGACGATCCTGGAGGCGACGTCGGGCAACACCGGAATTGCGCTGGCCATGATCGGAGCCGCCCGGGGGTACCGGGTCCGGCTCGTCATGCCCGAGTGCGTGAGCCTGGAGCGCCGGCGGGTCCTCGAGGCCTTCGGGGCCGAGATCGTCCTCTCTCCCGGGTGTCAGGCCACAGACGGCGCGATCCGCTTGGCGCATGAGATCGTCGAACGGGAGCCCGACGTCTACTATATGCCGAACCAGTACGCGAACGACGCGAACGTGCTGGCCCACTACGAGACGACCGGACCGGAGATCCTGCGCCAGACCGGAGGGGAGGTGGATGTCTTCGTCGCGGGCATGGGAACGGGCGGCACGCTCATGGGCGTGGCCCGGTCTTCCGGGAGCGCGCGCCCGCGGCCCGCGTCGTCGGCGTGGAGCCCACGCTGGGCCACAAGATCCAGGGCCTGAAGAACATGCGCGAGGCCATCGTTCCCCCGATCTACCGCGAGGAGGCTCTCGACGAGAAGATCGTGGTGGAGGATGAGGAGGCCTTCGAGACGTCGCGCCAGCTCGCGGTGCGCGAGGGGCTCTTTGTGGGCATGTCGAGCGGCGCGGCCGTGGCCGGCGCGCTGCGGATCGCGGCCTCCCTGACCTCGGGGACGATCGTCGTGCTCTTGCCGGATCGGGGCGACCGGTACCTGAGCACCGCCCTCTTCCGCTCGGTGTGCGGTTGCTGCCCCCCGTGACGCCGTGAGGAAGGGGCGGCGCAGAGCCCGCGCACGAAGCGCGGGCGAACGCGGGTCGGAGGTTCCGTGGAAGTCGACGATGGCGTTCGTGCTCGTCGCGCTCTCGGTGCTCCTCTTCGCCCTCCACGTCGCGGTCTTTCGTGACCTGAAGGGGCTCGCCTTCTACCTCGCCCTCGACGTCGTCTTTGTTCCGATTCAGGTCCTGCTCGTCACCCTCATCCTCGAGCGGCTCCTTGAGGAGCGGGAACGTCTCTCGATGATCCGGAAGCTCAACATGGTGGTGGGTGCCTTCTTCGGGGAGGTCGGAAGCGATCTCGCGCGCCGGGTGGGCCGGCTCTGCGGCAACGCCGGGGAGCTTGCCCAGAGGCTCGCCGTCGATGTCCAGTGGACTGACGCGGAGTTCCGGGCCGCGACCCGGTTTGCGGAGTCGTTCCGTGGCGAGTTCGCGCGCGACCGAGACTGGCTCTCGGAGCTGCGCGGGTTTCTTCTCGCGAAGCGCTCGTTCGTCCTCGGACTGCTCCAGAACCCCAACCTACTGGAGCACGATCGGTTCACCGACGCGCTGTGGGCGGTCTGCCACCTGACCGAGGAGCTCGAAGCCCGAACCGACCCCGCGACTCTGCCCGACTCGGACGTCGATCACCTGATCGCAGACGTACACCGGGCCTTCGGCATGCTCATGCGCGAGTGGCTCGCCTACATGCGGCACCTCCAGGATGCGTACCCCTACATGTACTCCCTGGCCGTCCGGGCGAACCCGTTTCGCCCGGACGCATCGCCCGTCGTCCGGTGACGGTCCACGGCCGGGGCGCCCTGGCCAACGGCCAGGACCCTGTTACGATCGGAGGATCGGATTCGGACGTCTCGGCGAGAGTGGTCGGTCCCGAGAGGGGTGCCCGTCTTCCGCCATTGGACTTCCGTCCAGTTTCGTCTTCGAGGGAGGAAACCAAGCCATGGTGAGACGACCCGCCTACAAGGTCGATGCGTTCACCCGCGTGCCGCTCCAGGGCAACCCTGCCGGCGTCCTCCCGATGGCCCGGGGACTCTCGGAGCCGGAGATGCTGGCCGTGGCCCGGGAGATGAACGTATCGGAGACTGCCTTCGTTCTTCCGTCCCGGGAGGCGGACCTCAGGGTGCGCTTCTTCACGCCGACCCAGGAGGTCCCTCTCTGTGGCCACGCGCTCGTGGCGACCCTGACCCTTCTCCACGAGCTCGGTGAGCTGCCCCTCGCGGGAGATTCCGCCCGGGTGCGCGTCGAGACGGGCGCGGGGGTGATCGCCGTTGACCTGGTACGGGAGCGGCACGGAGTGCGCGTGGACATGACCCAGGCGCCCCCGGCCTTTCGCCCCTTCGACCGTCCAGCCGAGGACCTGCTGGAGATTCTGGGTGCGTCGACCGAGGATCTGCGGGCGGATCTTCCCCTGGAGCTTGCATACACCGGGCTGTGGGACCTCATGGTGCCGCTGGCCGGGCGGGACGCGCTCGACGGGCTCCTTCCCGACAGCCGCGCGCTGGCGGCGCTCACCCGGGAGGTCGGCGCGGTTGGCGCTTACGCCTTCGTGGAGGAGGGAGAGAGGTTCCAATGCCGGTGTTTCGCGCCCGCGGCCGGCATCGACGAGGACCCGGTCACGGGCACCAGCGCCGGTGCCTTCGGGGCATACCTCCTGCGGCACGGCGTCGTTCGGCCCGGCGTGCCGTTCATCGTGAGCCAGGGTGAGGCCTGCGGGCGGGCGGGCACGGTCCGCGTGGTGGTCGAGGGTGAGGTGGGCGATCCTCGGTGCATCATCGTGGGCGGCCACGCGGTGGTAAGCCTTCGGGGCCAGCTCCTTCTCGAGGGCCCGGCGTGACACCGGCGGCCCCGGTCTGGATCTCGGGGACCGCAGGCCGACTCGAAGGGCTCCTCTGGGGTGCCGGGGCCGAGCGCTCGCTGATCGGGGCGGTCGTCTGCCACCCCCACCCACTCCACGGCGGGGATCAGCACAACAACGTCGTAGACGGAGTGCGCCGGGCCCTCGCGGGCCGGGACTGGGCCGTCCTCACCTTTAACTTTCGCGGGGTAGGCCGAAGCGACGGCGAGCACGGCGGAGGCGCCGGGGAGGTGAAAGACGTGGAGGCGGCCGCGCGCTTCCTTTCGACGACCTCGGGCGTCCCCGCGGAGCGGCTGCTGCTGGTCGGGTACTCGTTCGGGGCCTGGGTCACATCGCGGGCCGCCTGCCGCGGGGCCCGCGCAGGCGCCGTGGCGCTCGTGGCGCCCCCCTTGGCCGCGTACCCCCTGGAAGAGGAGGCGGACGGGTATCCAGGGCCGGTGCTCGCGGTCGTCGGGAGCGAGGACTCGTACTGCCCCGCCGATCTCTTTCAGGCCTGGGTCGACCGGATCCCAGGGCCCAAGGAGGCGTCGGTCCTGAGCGGCGCCGACCACTTCCTCCGGGGTCGGGAGGCCGACGTCGGGCGCCTCGTCGCCTCCTTCGCCGCGCGCCACCTTGCGCATTTACTTTGACGAATCGAAATGCTATCTCTGATCCGCTGACCGCCGGGGCCACCTGGCGCCCCTGTGGCCAGCGCCTCGGGGGAGACAGCGGACCACACCAGGAGCCTTCACCGTGCGAAAGCGCCGCCTCGGAGAGATTCTGCGAGAGGCCGGGCTCGTCACCGAGACCCAGCTCGCCTCCGCTCTCAACAGCCAGAAGACGTGGGGCGGAAAGCTCGGGTCCACGCTGGTGAGGATGGGCTTCGTCAAGGAGGATGACCTCCTGCGGTGCCTGTCCGGCCAGCTCCGGCTCCCCAGCGTGGACTTCGCCAAGATCCGGATCGCCCCCAAGGCCCTGCAGACCATCCCCCACCGGATCGCCGAGAAGTACAACGTCATTCCGGTGGCCCTGAAGGAGGAGATGGGCAAGAAGACGGTCATCCTCGCCATGTCGGACCCGACGAACCTCGACGCC
Source organism: Deltaproteobacteria bacterium (assembly GCA_016214985.1). Classification (GTDB taxonomy): domain Bacteria; phylum Desulfobacterota; class Deferrisomatia; order Deferrisomatales; family JACRMM01; genus JACRMM01. The sequence goes on from JACRMM010000004.1 coordinate 61,011, forward strand.
ATCAGCGAGATCCAGTTCCAGACCGGGGTGAACGTCCGGCCGGTGGTGGCCACCGAGTCGGCGATCAGCCGGGCCGTAGATCTGCACTACGTCCACCCGCGGACCAAGGATCAGTACGGGTACGAGAAGCCGGTGGACCTGTCTCGGGTCTCCGGAGACGAGGAGATGGTCATCCTGCACAAGGGGGACGAGACGCGGGTCTCGCCGCTCGAGGGGCTCGACACCCAGCAGCTGCTCAAGGCTCTCGTGCGCGTCCTGATGGAAAAAGGCGTGATCGACCCCAAGGACCTCGAGGAAGCGATCCGGCGCCCCTCCTGACGCCGAGCACCCCCCCTCTCGTGACCTCCACATCCCGGCCCGCTCCTCTCCTTCACATCGACGACCTCCGGGTTTTCTTTCGCTCGGCCCAGGGCGAGGTCCCGGCCGTCCGCGGCGTGTCGCTGGAGTTGGAGCGCGGGGAGGCGGTTGCGCTGGTGGGCGAGTCGGGGTGCGGGAAGAGCGTGACCGCGGCGAGCGTTCTCGGCCTGGTGGGAGCTTCGGCCACGGTGAGCGGGGTGATCCGGTTCGAGGGGCGCGACGTCACTCGCCTCCCGGCGCCGGAGCTGCGCCGACTTCGCGGGCGCGACATCGGGATGGTGTTCCAGGACCCCATGACGAGCCTCGACCCCTGCTTCTCCGTCGGCTACCAGCTCGGCGAGGCGCTGGTCCCGGCGCGGCTTCCGAGGGGTGAGGTCCGGCGCCGCTGCGTCGAGCTCCTGGCCGACCTGGGGGTGCCGGAGCCCGAGGTGCGCTTGGCCGCCCACCCGGGCCAATTGTCCGGCGGCCTGCGCCAGCGGGTGATGATCGCCATCGCCACGGCGTGCCGGCCCAAGCTCCTGATCGCCGATGAGCCCACGACTGCCCTGGATGTTACCGTGCAGGCCCAGATCATGGAGCTCCTGCGCCGGTTGCGGGACGAGCGCCAGATGGCGCTCCTGCTGATCACCCACGACCTCGGGCTGGTGGCGCACAACGCCAGCCGCGTCGTCGTGATGTATGCGGGGCTCGCCGTGGAGGAGGCCGCGACACGGACGCTCTTCGCCGACCCGCTTCACCCCTACACGCGCGGGCTCCTGGGCTCGCTGCCCGGGGCGCGGGGGCACCGGCGCGGGCAGCGTCTTCTGGCGATCCCCGGTGCGGTCCCGCACCCGGCGCGGGTACCCGCGGGGTGCCCCTTCCGCGACCGATGTACCCTCGCGGTCGCCGCCTGCGGCGACTGCGTCCCGAACCTCGACGAGAAGGCACCGGGGCACCGCGTCCGCTGTTGGAGGGTGGTGTGTTCGACCTGACCGCCGTGGCGCGCCACTATCCGGTGGGCCGCGCCTGGCCCTCTGGCGGTGCGATCCTGCGCGCCGTGGACGGCGTGGATCTCTCGGTGACCCCGGGCGAGACCCTCGCCCTGGTGGGCGAATCGGGCTGCGGAAAGAGCACCCTGGCCCGCCTGCTGCTTCGCCTCGAGCGGCCGACCGCGGGGACGGTTCGCTTCCGGGGACGGGACCTGTGGGGACTCAGCCGCGCCGAGGTGCGAGGGTTCCGGCGCCAGGTGCAGCTCGTGTTCCAGGATCCCTACGCGTCTCTCAACCCGCGGCTTCGGGTCGAGGAGATCGTCGGCGAGGCCCTCGACATCCACCGCCTCGCGGCTGGGCAGGCGCGGCGCCAGCGGGTGCTGGACCTCCTGGGGCAGGTCGGGCTCCCTTCCGAGGCGTTGGACGGCTACCCGCACCAGTTCAGCGGGGGCCAGCGCCAACGGATCGGCATCGCGCGGGCACTCGCCGCAGAGCCTGCCCTCCTCGTCGCGGATGAGCCGGTCTCGGCCCTCGATGTTTCTGTCCAGGCGCAGATCCTCAACCTGCTCCAAGATCTCCAGGCCGCCCGGGGGCTGACCTATGTCTTCATTAGCCACGACCTGCGGGTCGTCGAGCACGTGGCCGACCGGGTGGCGGTCATGTACCTCGGCCGCATCGTCGAGTCGGCTCCGGTGGGGGACTTCTATCGGGAGCCGCTCCACCCGTACTCGCGCGCCCTCCTGGAGGCGGTTCCCGCGCCCGACCCGGAGCGGCCGAACGCCCTTCCGCCCCTCTCGGGGGATGTGCCGAGCCCCGTGGCGCCCCCGCCCGGCTGCCCCTTTCACCCTCGCTGCCCCAACGCCTTCGAGCCGTGTTCCCGGGAGGTGCCGATCCGAGCCCCCCAGGGGACGGGACGGCAGGTCTGCTGCCACCTCTGGCGATGATCCCCGCGAGACCGAGAGCACCGGGAGGTGCGGCCCAGGACGGGGGCGGCACCTGCGGCCGTCACAGGTGCTTCTCGATCGCCTCCAACACCTCGATCCGATCCACGAGGTCGCTCATGAAGTCCAGGCGGTCGGCGTCGAGCACGAGCACCGGCGACAGCGTGTAGCGGGTGAGCCAGCGATCATAGAGGCGGTTGAGATCCTTCAGGTAGCCGGCGTCGATGGAGGTCTCGTACGCCCTGCCCCGCAGGCGGATGCGCTTCTTGATCGTCCGCAGGCCCGACCTGAGGTAGATGAGCAAGTCCGGCGGGTTGATGCTCTCGGCGATGGTCTCGTACAGCCGGCGGTAGGCCTCGTAGTCCCGGCCCCCCAGGAGCCCTCTGCGGTGGAGGTTCTCGGCGAAGACCTCCGCGTCCTCGTAAATGGTGCGGTCCTGGATGACCGTCTGGGGACACGCGTCCAGCTCCTGGTGGACGCGGAACTTGAGGGCGAGGAAGTATACTTGGGAGTGGAACGCCCAGCGTCCCATGTCCTCGTAAAAGTCTGCGAGGTAGGGGTTCTCTTCGTTGCGCTCGAAGAAGGGGCGGATCTGGGGATAACGCCGGCACAGGAACTGGACGAGGCTGGATTTCCCGCTGCCCATGTTGCCGGCGATCGCGATGTATTTGATCATGGGAAGCGGTCAGCTTTCAGCGATCGGCGGTCAGCTTGAGGCAGGCAAAAGCCAATGGGACCGGGGATGCACAGGGGTCTTGGTCTTGTCCTAAGAATTTGGCTGATCGCTGACAGCTACTGCGGAATCCTCGCCTCGATCGCCGTCTTGATCTTCTTCTTGAGCTCTGTGAGGTCGGAGGACTTGACGACGTAATAATCGGCTGCAACGCTCTTGAGGTCCCCTTTGTACGATCCGTAGGCCGAGCACAGGATCACGGGAAGATCGTAGAATTCCTTCCGGACCTCCTGAAGCACGTCGAGTCCGCTGACGTCGACCATCTTGATGTCCAGCACGACGGCGTCCGGCTGAAAGCTTCGCACGTGGTCGCGCAGGCCCTTCCCCGTTGCGAGGGTCAAGACCTCGTAGCCCTCGTCTTCGAGCTCGAGGGCGTAGAGGGTCCGGATGTGCTCCTCGTCGTCTACGATCAGTATGCGGGGCACGTCGGTCTCCTTTCTGCCGCCGGCCTCAGGCTCCCCACCGAGACAGGAGGTAGGGCTTCGCCTCCTCAAACGAGAGGCACTGCTCCTCCACGCACTCCTCGGCCTGGTGCATGGCCATGCCCTCGGTCGCCCGGACGTAAGTCAGGGTCTTCCCCTGGTAAAGAGGAGCCAGGGAGTCGAGGAGTTGATCTCGGGGGAGGATCCGGTCACGGTGCGCCACGGCCGCATCGAAGAGGCAGTGGGCCCAGAGCGCCGTGGGGAACTCGAAGTGCGAGAGGTCCATGTCCAGGACCTCCTGCACCTTCGCGTGCGTTGCCGGCGACAAGGTTTCCTTCCAGGCGTCCGCGTGTGCCTCGGCGCCGCGGCATACGCCGGCGTAGAGGCCCTCGATGTCGACGTCGACCGACGGGGGCATCTCGGTCTCGCCGAGCCCGAACCCGAAGATGGCCGTAGGGCGGCTCCAGCGCACCTCGCGCCAGAACGGGGCGAAGGCCTCCGCGAGGTGGAACATGGTGCCCACCACCTGGCGGAACAGCGGGCCCGGCTCAGCGGAGGGTTCCCGAGGCTTGTGGATCTTGGGGCGGCCCAGAAACGCCTGGGTGATCGGCCGGCGGTGGTACATGGCCAAGGTCGACATCCAGATGCCGATCCCGGCGTGCGCCACGTCGTCGTCCCACGTTTCGTGGCCCAAATAGAACTGCGCGAGCTCGCCGGAGAACCCGAAGTCACCGACGATCGGTTGCCTCACCCGGCGGCCATAGAGACACCGCGTGAGGGGATACGCAAAGTTGTTGGTGAGGTTTCCGTCGTACTTGTGGCGGAGGTACAAGGGGGCCACGAAGCCGAAGTCGTCGAAGAGGGGCTCGCCCAGGTGCCGGATCCACTTCGGAGTGATGCTCTTGAGGTCCGCCCCGACGACGACGGTAGCCGATGCGCCGAGCGTCCGCACCAGGCGCAGCAGGTGCTTGATGCTCGTTCCCTTTCCGGTGGCGCCCTCCAGGGTCGAGAGGTAGATGCGCGGCACGTTGCAGGGGGCCCCGAAGAAGGCTTCACGGGTGGCGTCGGTGCTCGCGTCGTCGCAGGCGACGATGACTGCCTTGCGGTCCTTGAAGTACTCCCGAAGGCCCAGCGAGGCCTGCTCGGTGGGAAAGGCGATCGTGTCCGCGTCGTCTCTCGAGGAGATCGCGACCACCATGTCGGCCGAGGTAAGATTGTCGGGGTTTTCCAGGACCCAATCGGGCATGGCGGTGCCTACCGGACCTTGGCGTACAGGTGATAGACGAGGTTGTCGAACTCGGTCGTCAGGTCGACCTTCTTGACCTTCACGTCGTCGGAGACCTGGATCTGCACGGGCGCGAAGTTGAGGATGCCTCGAATGCCGGCGGCCACGACCTTGTCGGCCGCCCCCTGGGCCGCTTCCGCGGGCGTGGTGATGATGGCGATCTCGATGTCGTTTTTTGCCGCGACCTGTGCCAGGTCGGACAGAGGATACACGGGGATGCCGCTCGGCAGCGCTTCACCGACCTTGGAGGGGTCGACGTCGAAGGCCGCCACGAAGTTGTACCCGTGCTCCGAGAAGTTTCGGTAGCTCGCCAAGGCCCGGCCCAGATTCCCCACGCCGATCAGGGCGACGTTTCGCCGCTGATTGAGGCCCAGCACTTTGCGGATGTCGAAGTGGAGCTCCTTGACGTAATAACCAACGCCTCGGATCCCGAACTCCCCGAAGTACGTCAGATCCTTTCGAATCTGCGCTGCGTTGACGCCGCAGATGTCTGCGAGCTCGGCGCTGGAAATGACCTCTACTCCCTTGCGCTCCAGGTCCTTGAGCACGCGCATGTAGATCGAGAGGCGCTTGATCGTCGCCTCGGGCACCTTGAGATGCTTGGACATCGGCCGGCCTCCTGGTGGGGGGGCGTGGTGAGATTGTGCTATATAGGCGCAAACAAACAGGGTTGTCAAATGATAAAGGAAAAGTCGCACAAGGCCCGACCGGGGCGGCTTCGTCGGCCGAACACGGCGGAAGAGGGACGAAGGGGAGCTCCGCGAGGCGCATCCCTCCGCGCATGCGAAACGGTCCTTGCGGCTCGGCGTTGTGGGGTGCTATCTTCTCCAGTTCGCAGAGTACCCCGCGCGCCCGCTGCGGCGTCCGGGGGTTCTAGAGGAGAGAGGCGATGAAGGAAGGAATCCACCCGAAGTACGAGAAGGCGACCGTCAGCTGCACCTGCGGCAACGTCTTTGAGACGCGGTCGACCAAGCGCGAGATCAAGACGGAGATCTGCTCTCAGTGTCACCCCCTGTACACGGGCAAGGAGAAGATGCTCGATACGGCGGGGCGGGTCGAGCGCTTCCTGCGCAAGTACGGCCAGCAGTTCGAGAAGTAATCCCCCGTGTCGGGGCCGTCGGTCCAGCTCCTGGCCCACACGGCCGAGCCGGAGCGCACCGTCGCGCTGGCAGCTCGCCTGTGCTACTCGGCACGTGGGGTCGCCGATCTCGCAGCGGGCCTGTCCGAGGCGGAGGTCGAGAGCCTGCTCGAGAAGCTTCTCGCCATGGGGCACCTCTCGGCGCTCGAGCATGCCCAGTTCACCCTCGGGGTCGAGGGGATCAGCCGGGCCTGTTCCCACCAACTGGTGCGCCACCGCGTCGCCTCCTACTCGCAGCAGAGCCAGCGGTACGTCGCCCTCCGGCGCGTGCAGGCCGTGGTGCCGCCATCGATCGAGGATCGGCCCGAGCTCGCGGCCGCCTTCCGCCGTGCCCTCGAGCAGGCGTGGGCGCTCTACGGGCGACTCGTCGATGAGGGAGTGCCGGCGGAGGACGCCCGGTACCTGCTGCCCAACGCCTGCGAGACCAAGCTCGTCGTCTCCATGAACGCCCGTGAGCTTCGCCACTTCTTTTCGCTTCGCCTCTGCCGCAGGGCACAGTGGGAGGTCCGCGCGCTGGCTCGGGCGATGCTCGGCGCCGTCGAGGCGGTCGCGCCCCGGCTCTTTCGAGGCGCCGGCCCTGGCTGCCTTGCGGGAAGCTGCCCTGAGGGCGCGTACTCCTGCGGGCAGGCCGCGGAGGTACGGCGGGAGCTGGCTGAGGGCGTCCGCCGTGACCCGTGAGCTCCGATCGGCCGAATCGCCACCCCCCGCGGGTTCGATGAGCCGCAGGGCTCCGGAGACGGCGTGAACCTGCTCCAGAAGCTCTCTGAGGTGGAGGATCGCTATGAGAAGCTCACTCGCGAGCTCTCCGACCCCTCGGCCTTCTCCGACATCGATCAATACACCCGCCTGACCCGCGAGCACGCCGAGCTGCAGGAAGTCGTCGAAGCGTATCGCGAGTATCGCGAGCTGGGCGACCGCGCCCAGCAGGCCCGGGCCCTGCTCGCCGACGAGGAGCTCGGGGACCTCGCGCGCGAAGACCTGGTCGAGGCCGAGGCCCGACTCCCCGGGGCCGAGGCCCGGCTGCAGACCCTGCTCCTGCCCACGGATCCCCTGGACGAGAAGAACGTCATCCTGGAGATTCGGGCCGGGACCGGGGGGGAGGAGGCGGCTCTCTTCGTCGCGATGCTCTTTCGGATGTACAGCCGGTACGCCGAGACGAAGGCGTGGAAGGTGGAGGTCTTGAGCTCCAACCCCACCGGCATCGGCGGGTTCAAGGAGGTCATCGCCTTGATCGAGGGCCGGAGGGTTTACAGTCGGCTTAAGTTCGAGAGCGGGGCGCACCGCGTGCAGCGGGTGCCGGTCACCGAGTCTGCCGGCCGCATCCACACGTCCGCCGTCACGGTCGCCGTATTGCCCGAGGCCGACGACGTGGATGTCGCCATCCGGTCCGAGGAGCTGAAGTTCGACGTCTTCCGAGCCAGCGGGGCGGGTGGTCAGCACGTCAACAAGACCGAGTCGGCGGTGCGGATCACGCACCTTCCCACGGGCATCGTGGTGAGCTGCCAGGACGAGAAGTCCCAGCACAAGAATCGAGCTCGAGCGCTGAAGATCCTCCAGTCGCGCCTGTTCGACCAGGCCCAGGCGCAGGCGGCCAGCGAACGGAGCGAAGAGCGACGGTCGCAGGTCGGCACCGGGGACCGCAGCGAGCGGATCCGGACCTACAACTTCCCCCAGAGCCGTCTGACGGATCACCGGATCAATCTGACCCTGTATCGGCTCGAGGCCATCCTCGAGGGCGATCTCGACCCGGTCGTCGACGCCCTGGCTGCCCATGCCCAGGCCGAGGCCCTGGGCAAGGGAGAGGCCTGAGACGTGCCGGCGTCGACGCCGCTCGAGCTCGTCCGGATCGCGGCCGGGTACCTCGCGGAGAAGGGGATCGAAGGCGCCCGGCTCGACGCCGAGATCCTCCTGGCGCACGCCCTCGACGTCCCTCGCATCCAGCTCTACCTGCAGTTCGACAAGCCGCTGGAGACCCGGGAGGTGGACGCGTACCGGGAGCTCGTCCGGCGTCGCGCGCGGCGGGAGCCCGCGGCCTACGTCACGGGGTGCCGGGAGTTCTGGTCCCTGGCGCTCCGGGTCGATCCGCGCGTGCTCATCCCGCGGCCCGAGACGGAGCGGCTCGTGGAAGCGGCCCTGGAGCGCATGGAAGTGCCGTCCGGAAGGCTCGCGGATCTGGGGACCGGTTCCGGCGCCATTGCCCTGGCGCTCCTCTCGGAGCGGACCGGGTGGGAGGCCGTGGGCACGGACGTGTCTGACGGTGCGCTCGCGGTGGCCGCGGAGAACGCGGGCCGCCTGGGTCTCCAGGACCGTTTCGAGGCTCGGCGGGGAGACCTCGTGGCTCCCCTGGGGGGAGAGTCGTTCGACCTCGTCGTGTCGAACCCGCCCTACATCCCCTCCGGGGACCTTGCGACGCTGGAGCCGGAGGTCTGCGGCTACGAACCCCGCGCGGCCCTGGACGGGGGCGTCGATGGGCTCGACGTCCTGCGGCGGGTCGCCGTGGACGCGCCGAGGGTGCTCCGACCCGGAGGCTGGCTCGTGGTCGAGTTCGGGGCGGGCCAAGGGGCCGCGGTGCGGGGTCTCCTCGAGGCGGGCGGGGCGTACGCCGACGTCCGCATTCTCAGCGATTACACCGGCCGGCCTCGGGTCGCGGCCGCCCGGAGGCACTGAACCGTTTCCTGGCGCCGAGCCCCGCGCGGTGCCTGGAACCTGGAACCTGGGACGAATCCACATGGACGCTCTGCGGATCGAAGGCGGCTACCCCCTGCGCGGCACCGCCCACGTGAGCCCTGCCAAGAACGCGGTGCTCCCGCTCATGGCCGCGGCTCTCCTCGCGCCGGGTGAGAGCCGGCTCTCGCGGGTCCCCAACCTCGCGGACGTACGCACCCTCTCCAAGCTCCTCGGCCATCTGGGCGCTCGGATTGCGAGAGAGGGCTCGTCTCTTCGAATCGATGCCGCTGACCCGGCGGGGCGCGAGGCCCCCTACGACCTCGTGAAGACCATGCGCGCGTCGGTCCTCGTGCTGGGTCCCCTGGTGGCGCGCTTCGGGCAGGCGAGGGTGAGCCTGCCGGGCGGCTGCGCGATCGGTGCGCGCCCCATCAACCTGCACCTGAAGGGGCTCGAGGCCATGGGGGCCGAGGTCCGGCTCGAGCACGGCTACGTGGATGTGAGGGCCGATCGGCTGCAGGGCGCGCGCCTCGTGCTCGACCTGGTGACCGTCACCGGCACCGAGAACCTCGTGATGGCGGCGGCCCTGGCCAAGGGCACCACGGTGATCGAGAACGCGGCCCGGGAGCCCGAGGTGGTGGACCTGATCGAGTGCCTCAACTCCATGGGGGCGAGGATCCAGGGCGCAGGCACCGCCTTTCTGGAGATCCAGGGCGTGGACGCCTTGCGCCCCTACGATTACGAGCCGATCCCCGACCGGATCGAGGCGGGGACGCTCCTCGTCGCCGCGGCCTTGTGCGGCGGCGAGCTCAAGGTCGAGGGCGCGCGGATCAACCACCTCGACGCCCTGGTGCAGAAGCTTCGCGAGGCGGGGGCCGAGGTCGAGGACGACGGGGGACGAGGTGCCTGGGCACGCGGCCGGCCGCCGGCGCGCAGCGTCGACGCGCGCACGAGCCCCTACCCGGGGTTCCCTACCGACATGCAGGCCCAATTCATGGCCCTGATGGCGCTCGGGCGCGGGCTCTCCGTGGTCACGGAGACGATCTTCGAGAACCGGTTCATGCACGTCTCCGAGCTCAACCGCATGGGGGCGGACATCCAGGCCGAGGGCGCGCGCGCCGTCGTGCGGGGAGTGCGCCGGCTGTCCGGGGCGCGGGTGATGGCCACCGATCTCCGAGCCAGCGCCGCCCTGGTCCTGGCGGGCCTCGCGGCCGAGGGTACGACCGTGGTCTCCCGCGTGTACCACCTCGACCGGGGCTACGAGTCCCTGGAGACCAAGCTCAACGGCGTGGGCGCGAAGATCGAGCGCATCAAGGAGTAGTGCTCACGAGGCCGCGTTCCGCCGTTGGCCTGCTCTACCGAAACCTTGAGATTTGGCCCGGTGCGTCGTATTGTCCGCGGGCACGTACCGAGAACGTCCTACATCGAGAACGGCTGACAGCGGATGGCTGACAGCTGACCGCTGGGAGCTCATGTCGGATCGCCGCCTCACGCTCGCCCTTCCCAAGGGCAGGATCCTCGAAGACACCCTTGCGCTCCTGAGCGAGTGCGGAGTGCCCTGCGCCGAGGTGCTCGACGATTCGCGCCGGCTCGTCTTCGACGTGCAGGGATATCGGTTCCTGGTCGTTCGGGCCCAGGACGTGGTGACCTACGTGGAGCACGGCGCGGCGGACCTGGGCGTGGTGGGCAAGGACGTCCTCCTGGAGCAGCGCCCTGAGGTGTACGAGCCTCTCGACCTGGGGTTCGGCTACTGCCGCCTGGCCGTGGCCCGGGCGAAGTCGGTGGACGGGGGTGCGGAGCCGGCCTCCTGGTCGACGCTGCGAGTGGCCACGAAGTACCCGCGGCTCGCCCTCGAGCACTTTCGGCGAAAGGGGATCCAGGTCGAGGTGATCAAGCTCTACGGCTCCATCGAGCTCGCTCCCCTCGTCGGCCTCGCCGACCGGATCGTGGACCTGGTGAGCTCGGGGGAGACGCTACGCCAGAACGGGCTCGTGGAGGTCGAGACGATCCTGGAGTCCACGTGCCGCCTGATCGTGAACCGGGCCGCCATGAAGACCCGGACCCGGCGCATCTCGGAGCTCATCCGCGCGCTCCAGGGCCGCCTGGTCGAGAAGGGAACCGCCCGATGAAGAGGATCTTTCGCTTCAGCCAGGACGGCTTCGCCGCCGAACTCGACCGGCTCGTGCGGCGGGGCGCCGCCGACAGCGCCTCCGTGGAGGGGACGGTGCGGGCCATCCTCGACGACGTGGCCGACCGGGGAGATGCGGCCCTGCTGGCCTACACGGAGCGGTTCGACGGGCTGAACGTCCCGGCCGAGGCGCTTCGCGTGCCCGAGGAAGCTCTGGAGCGGGCCTGGCGCGAGATCCCGCCCCGAGACCAAGAGTGCCTGAACCTCGCGGCCCGCCGGATCCGTGCGTTTCACGAGCACCAGAAGACGCGGTCGTGGTTCGTGGAGGAGGAGGGCGTCGTGCTGGGGCAGCGCGTGACGCCGCTCGACTCCGTCGGGCTCTACGCCCCGGGAGGGACGGCCAGCTATCCCTCGAGCGTGCTCATGAATGCCCTTCCGGCGGTGGTCGCGGGCGTGGGCCGGGTGGTGCTCGTGAGCCCCACGCCCCGAGGCGAGGCCAACCCCCACGTGCTCGCCGCCGCGTGGGTCGCCGGCGTGCGGGAGGTGTACCGGATCGGCGGGGCCCAGGCCGTCGGCGCGCTCGCCTACGGGACCCGCACGGTCCCCCGGGTCGACAAGATCGTGGGCCCCGGCAACATCTACGTCGCCACGGCCAAACGCCTCGTCTACGGCACGGTGGACATCGACATGGTCGCGGGACCGAGCGAGATCCTCGTCGTGGCCGACGGCTCCGGATCGCCGGAGCACGTGGCCGCGGATCTTTTGTCCCAGGCCGAACACGACGAGCTTGCCACGGCCGTTCTCGTCACGACCGACGAGGCCTTCGCCGAGGCGGCGGCGGAGGAGGTCGAGGATCAGCTGGCTCGGCTGCCCCGGCAGGACACCGCTCGGCGCAGCTGGGAGGAGCGAGGGGGCATCCTGGTCGTCCAGGATCTCGCGGAAGCGTGCGCGATCGCGAATCGCTTTGCGCCGGAGCACCTGGAGCTGGCCGTGGAGCGGCCCTGGGACCTCCTGGGGTCCATCCGCCACGCCGGCGCGATCTTCCTCGGGCACCACACGCCCGAGGCCCTGGGGGACTACGCGGCCGGCCCCAATCACGTGCTTCCGACCGCCGGGACGGCGCGGTTCTTCTCCCCGCTTGGGGTCGACGACTTCGTCAAGCGCACCAGTGTCGTCTCGTTCTCGGATGGGGCGATGCGTCGGCTTGCGCCGGACGTCGTCCACCTGGCGCGGCTCGAGGGCCTCGAGGCGCACGCGAGGGCGGTAGAGCTCAGAGTCGGGGCCGGTGCGGCCCGAGGAAAGAGGGAGCGACGATGAAGAACGCGAAGCCGGGCCGCACAGCGGCCCTTGAGCGCAAGACCGCGGAGACCGAGGTGCGGGTCTCCCTGTCCCTGGACGGGTCGGGTCGCTGCGAGGTCGGCACCGGCGTTGGGTTCCTCGACCACATGCTCACCCACGTGGCGGTTCATGGCCTGTTCGACCTGTCGGTCGCCGCTCGGGGTGATCTGGACGTGGACAGTCACCACACCGTCGAAGACGTGGGCATCGCGCTCGGTCAGGTGCTCTCCACGGCCCTGGGAGAGCGCAAGGGGATCGCCCGCTTCGGCGAGGCGACCGCGCCCATGGACGAGGCCCTGGCCCAGGTGGTCGTGGACCTCTCGGGCCGGCCCCACCTCACCTACGACGACGGCCTCTCGCCGGGGCGACTGGGGACCCTCGACATCGAGCTCGTGCGGGAGTTCTTCGAGGCCCTCGTGCGCAACGCCGGCCTCACGCTGCACGTGCGGGTGCTGGCGGGGCGAAACGCCCACCACGTGATCGAAGCGGTGTTCAAGGCCTTCGGCCGGTCGCTCGCCGCCGCCACGCGGCTCGACCCGCGGCGCAGCGGAGTGCCGTCGACCAAGGGAACCCTGTAGGGCGGGAGAGGTGGGCGCCGTGGACGTCGTCGTCGTCGACTATGGAATGGGCAACCTGCGCAGCGTGTCCAAGGCCCTGGAGGCGGTGGGCGCGCCGACGGTCGTGAGCCGGGACCCGGCCCGTGTGCGCGACGCCCGGGCCCTGGTGCTGCCCGGGGTGGGTGCCTTCGGGGACTGCATGGCGAACCTCGAGGCGTACCGGCTCCTGGACGCCGTGCGCGACGTCGCGCTCTCGGGCCGGCCCTTCCTGGGCATCTGCCTCGGCTACCAGCTCCTCTTCGACGAGGGCGAGGAGTTCGGCCGCCACCCCGGCCTGGGGGTCCTCAAGGGACGGGTCGTGCGGTTTCCCCACGACCTCGTGGACGGCGGCGTGCGGGCCAAGGTGCCGCACATGGGCTGGAACCGGATCCGGAAAGCGGCGCCGACCCCGGTGCTCGCCGAGGTCCCCGACGGCTCGCACTTCTACTTCGTCCACTCGTACTACCCGGTGCCCGAAGACCCGGACGTTGTGGCGACGACGACCGAGTACGGGTTTCCCTTCGCCTCCAGCGTCGCCCGGGGCAACCTCTTCGCCTGCCAATTCCACCCGGAGAAAAGCCAGAAGGTCGGGCTCGCGCTGCTCCGGGGGTTCTGGAAGATGGCGAAGGGGGAGGCGGGGACGCCAAGACGCTAGGACGCTGAGACGCAAGAACCAGGAACCAGGAACCAGGAACCAGGAACCAGGAACCAGGAACCGGGAACTCGAAACTCGGAACGAACCACCAACCCCCAACAACGGACCCGCCCATGATCGTCATCCCCGCTATCGATCTCAAGGCCGGCAAGTGCGTGCGGCTGAAGCAGGGCCGCATGGAGGACGCCACGGTCTACGGCGACGAGCCGGGGGCCATGGCGCGCCACTGGGAGAGCCAGGGCGCCCGGCGCCTGCACGTCGTGGACCTGGACGGGGCGTTTGCCGGCCGGCCCGAGAATCTGGAGGCCATCCGGGCGATCCGAGCGGCGATCTCGATCCCCGTGGAGCTCGGCGGCGGCGTCCGGGACACGGCAACGGCCGAGCGGCTCCTGGGGGAGGGAATCGATTTCGTGATCCTCGGCACGGCGGCGCTGGAGGACCCGGGCTTGGTGGCGACGCTCTCGGCGCGCTACCCGGGGAGGATCCTGGTCGGGATCGACGCTCGCGGCGGGCTCGTGGCGGTGCGGGGGTGGGCCGAGGTGACCGCGGTGAAGGCCGTGGACCTGGCCCGAACGCTCTCCGACGCCGGAGCGGCCGGCTTCGTCTTCACCGACATCGAGAAGGACGGCATGCAGACCGGGGTGAGCCTCGAGGCCACGGCGGAGTTCGCGCGCGTCTCCCGGGTCCCGGTCATCGCCTCCGGCGGAGTCACCGACCTCGACGACATCCGGCGTCTGAAGCCCCTCGCGGCTCTGGGCGTGGCCGGCGTCATCACCGGGCGCGCGCTCTACGAGGGAACGCTGGATCTCGGCGAGGCACAGCGCGTGGCAGACGAGGGCGCCTGACGGCGTGGCCGTCGGGCCGTCAGGCCCCCTTCACTCTCCCGGGGGCCGTGCCCTCGCGGCCCGAGCACGTGGCCACGGCCCGCTGGAGGGCCATCAGAAAGCCATCCAAGTGAAAATCCGCGTGGGGCCCTTCGAGGTCTGCGGCCGTCGGTTTTGCGACGAAGGCCACGGCGCCGGCGCCGCGGAGAGCCGCCTGCTGGTCCGGACCGGCCAGCCCGAACGCGATGACCTTGCCGTCGGGAAATGCGGCATGGATCCTCCCCAACGCCCGCAGCCCGGTTTCGAATGAGGCCGGGGGGCCCACATCGACGAGGAACGCGCCGGGTGGGGACGCTGACGGGGTGTCCCCCAGAAAGGCGATCGCCTCCTCCGGCAGGCCGAACGCGCTGCCGCGGTATCCTTCCAAGCGCCACCGCGCGAGACAACGCCCCCGCAGATCCGCGTCCGACTCGATCAGGGCGATCGAAGGGAGCTCGGGGCTCGATCGCTCCTGCGCCAACCCCTCCTCGGCCAGCAGCCCGGCTCGAATGCCCACGCCCAGAATGAAGTCGGCCGGCTCCAGGCAGAACCGGTCGGCCACACGGGCGGCCTCGGTGAAGTGAAACTCGAAGGTGCCACCAGGCCAGGAGAACACGTCGAGGACGATCCGCTCGAACTGCCGGCGAAGCAGCCTCTCGACGTCGCCGGGCCCGATGTCGAACTCCTCGCACAAGATCGTGCCAAGGCGCCGCCCGCTCCCCTCTGCCGCCTGGCGTTGGAGCGCCGACTCCAGTTGCGTCTCCGTGAGCAGCCCTGCGCGGACCAGAAGGCTGCCGATGCCTTCGTGCGATCGGTTGGACTGGGCCCGGACGAGTTTGCCCCGGTCGAAGAACAGGCGCGCCTCCCGGTCGTCCGAGGTCACGACCAGCATGCCGGACTTCTTTCCTGAGCCTGTCATCTGCAGCAGATAGGCGATCTCGAGGTAGCTAAGGGATCCCTGGAGGGCCATCATCGGTCTCCGGTCGAGTGGGGGTAACGCCTGTCGAACTATCGATCGACTTCATCGGCGCGGTCCTTGAGTGTGCACTGCGGTCTCAAGTTACTGGACAGCGCGGCCGATACACCGCGAGACGGGTGGAAACCTGCGTCGGAGTGTGGACCGACCCCGCCGCCGGAGGCGAGAAAAGGAGCGACGAAGTGGACGCACAGCTCGAGAAGGTTCACAAGCTCTCCTACTTCATCGGCGCGTTGGCCCACGGTGCCGAGCAGAACCTCGGACGGGGGAGCATGTCCTTCGGGTTCCTCGCCGGCAAGAAGTTCGGCACCGAGGCCGTGGCGGGCGCAGAGAAGACCGACGACCCGGTTCGGGCTCTCCAGATCCTGCGAGATGCCCTGGAGCGAAAGGGAATCCTCTGGGAGTTCGAACCGTTCCTGGGCGAACGGTCGAACCTCGTCGAGTTCGACGGCACCCAGTACCGCATGCGCCTGGCCTTCGGGGCCTGCATGGTCAGAAATGCTCTGTTTCGGTACGCCCACGAACAAAAGCAGCTGCTCTGCTACATGTCTCACGGTGTGTTCGCCGGCGCGATGGAAAAAGTGATGCCCAACACCCGCTGCAAGCTGGAGATCCTCCACGCGGGCCCCAACGGCTGCTTGAAGGAGATGATCTGGGAGGTCAAGCGATGAAGGCCAGGGTATCGACCGAATGGCTCTCCGGGTGCGCCGGCTGTCACGTGGCCGTCGTCGACCTGCACGAGAAGCTCCTCAACCTCGTCGAAGACGTGGAGTTTGTCCGGGCTCCGGTGCTGATGGACGAGAAGGGGTACCCCGAAGCCGACGTGGGCCTCGTCGAAGGAGCGGTGCGTAGCCATCATGACCGCGAGGCGCTGCTCCGCATGCGGGACAGCGTGAAGACCTTGGTGGCCTTCGGCAGTTGCGCCGTCTACGGGGGGCCCTCGGGCCTGGGATGGCTGCACGAGCGGGAAGCGGTGCTCGACCGGGCGTACCGCCGGGGGCCCACCAACGCGGGGGGACAGCTTCCCGACGCCGACGCGGTCCCGCTCGAGGACAGCGTCGTGCCCATCGACGAGATCGTTCCCGTGGACTTCTACTTGCCGGGGTGTCCGCCACACCCTTACTACATCGCCGCGGGTCTGCGCACCCTGCTCGGTGCCTCGGCGCCCCCGCTCACGGCTGCGACGGTGTGCTCCGACTGCACCCGCAAGATGCGTAAACGGCCCGGGCAGCTCTTGCAGAAGGGAGCCGTCACCGCCGACGACCCCGAGTCCTGCTTCCTCAGCCAAGGGGTGGTCTGCCTCGGGTCGGTCACCTTGAACCGGTGCCTGGCTCCCTGTCCCCAGAAGGGTGCCATCTGCACCGGTTGCGCCGGCCCTTCGATGGACGTTCTCGCCGAGCCGCACCTCGACATGCGGGGACTCGTGGCCAAGCGGATGAACCTCTTGTGCGGAATCGATCCCAAAGACGTGAAGGCCTACTTCGAGCGAGACGCCAAGACCTTCTATGCGTATGCCGTCGCGTCTCCGGTGATCTACCGCAAGCCCACGGTGGAGATGTTGGAGTGGACTGCCGCCGGCCAGAGCGCCTGAGCCCAGCGAGGAGACGAGAATGGCAACGCAGATCATCGTCAACCCGGTTACCCGAATCGAGGGCCACGCCAAGATCGTGCTCGACCTCGATGACCAGGGCCGCGTGGAGAAAGGGCACCTGAAGGTGCTCGAGATTCGAGGGTTTGAGAAGCTGCTTGAGGGCATGGAGCTGTTCAAGATGCCCCTCATCACGGCTCGCCTGTGCGGCGTCTGTCCGGCCGCCCACCATTTGGCGGCGGTGGACGCCATCGAGGCGGGCCTGAGCGTGGAGCCGCCGCGCGACGCGGCGCTGCTGCGGGAGCTCCTGTACATGGGGCACATCCTCCATTCCCACGCGTTGAGCTGCTTCGTGCTCTCGGGACCGGACGTCCTTCTGGGGGTGGGCTCGCCGGCCGCCACCCGCAACGTGTTCGAGGTGTTGCGGCTTGCGCCCGAGGTGGCCAAGAAGGTCCTCCGGCTGCGCAGCATGGGTCAGAAGACGGTCGAGACGGTGGGTGGGCGTGGGGTGCACCCTGTGACCGTCGTGCCGGGCGGCATCACGTCCCGCCCGTCGGACGCGGAGCTCGAAACCATGGCGGGCTGGGGCGAGGAGGCACTCGGCCTGATTGAGGAGCTGGGGGGCGTGCTCCGTTCGAAGCTCGGCGAGATGGCGACGCTTCGGGACGCAGTGCCGATGGAGCTTCCTGCCCTGGGGTTCTCGGACGGCGGCGCCCTGAGCTTCCTCCGAGGAGACCTGGTCGCCGCCGACCCCGGGGGCGAGGTGCGCCGGTTCCCGAGGGCCGCCTACGCGGAGAACCTCGTCGAGCACGTGATGCCGGGCTCGTACATGAAGTCGGTCCGCTTGAGAGGGGCCCCGGAGCAGAGCTACTTCGTGGGGCCCCTGGCGCGGTTGCTGGTCAACGAGCGACTGACGACGCCGCGGGCCGATGCGTTGGCGCGGGAGCTCCGTGACCGGATCCGGGCTCGGCCCACGGCGCTCGACTACATCGAAGCGAGGCTCGTAGAGCTCGTCTTCGCGGCCGAGCGGATGGCCCAGATCCCGGGCGAGGTGGGACAGGGCCCCCTTCGCACGCCGGCGGCCGCTCGTGAGGGGCGCTACGTCGGAGGCGTGGAGGCGCCTCGGGGAATTCTGATCCACGACTACCGGGCCGACGCCGAGGGGAGGCTCACCGAGGTGAACCTCATCGTGGCGACCCAGAACAACTACGACGCCATGGACGCCACCGTCACCCGCCTCGCCCGACACTATCTTCCGGCGGGCGACGACAACCTGCTCATGAACGGTATGGAGTTCGCCCTGCGCTGCTTCGACCCCTGCTTGTCCTGCGCCACTCACGTGGCAGGAAGGATGCCGCTCGAGGTGGAGCTGAGGTGCGGGGAATCGGTGCGAACGATCACCAGGAGGGCCCCATGATCAGCGTCGCCGTCGACGAGAAGGCCTGTGTGGGCTGCACCCTGTGCGTGGAGGCGTGCCCCACCCAGGTGTTCGGCTTCGACGACGCCCGCGAGGTCGCGGTCGTCGAGAAGGCCCAGGAGTGCTTCGGGTGCCTCAGCTGCGCCGAGATCTGCCCGGCCACGGCGCTGCGGCACGAAGGCCTCACGCGCTCCCCGTGCTTCCATCATGACCCCTATGCCCTCAACCTGGCGGGCCGGCTCGTCACCGACGGGCCATTGCCGTTCAACGTGATGGCCGACCCGAAGGCGCGCAAGCAGGCCCTCGACGACCTCTCGGTGCGGCTCCTCTCCGTGGCCGTGGTGCTCAAGGACATCGTGGGCACGGGCCTCGCCCCGGTCGGCCTGATGGCGGGCCGCTCGCTCGCGACCCAGCTCCCTCGCTATCAGCCGCCCAAGGACCTGGACGGGGCGCTCGCGCTCGCGAAGGCGGAGTTCTCCCCGGCCTGGGATCTGTCGTTCACGGCCCGGGGGGACGGTGGGCTGGGCATCGAGGTCGGCTCCTGCGCGGTGCGAGAGCTGTGCTCGTTGGAGAATTTGCCGCTGGGAGGGGCGCTGTGCGTGCTCTTCTACAACTACCTCGCTGGGTACCTGGGGCGCATGGTCAAGTGCCAGATGAAGCTGGCCAAGGCGGACCGGGGCGCTCAGGGCTGTTCGTACGAGGTTGCGGTGCTCCGTTGACCGAGGAGAGGGCCGTCGTCGCGGCGGTCGGGATCGGCAACGCCCTGGTGGGAGACGACGGCGCCGGAGTGGCCGTGCTGGAGCGGCTCCGGGAGCGGTGGGGAGCGGACCCCAGGGTTCTGCTCCTCGCCCTCGAGGGAGACCTCTACGAGATCGCGGACCATCTGGGCCGGGCGGCGCGCTTCCTCTTCGCCGACGCCGTGGCCGGGGACGTGCCCGGGGCCATCGCTCGGTGCGATCGGGCGCCGCGAGCCTACGCGCCGTCGTTCCACCAGACCGATACCGGAAGCGTATTGATGGCGCTGGAGGCGCTGGGGACGGCGGAGCCGTTCCCACCCTGGGAGATCTGGGGGGTGACCGTGGAGCCGCCGCGAGAAGTCAGAGTCGGCCTCTCCCCGCCCGTAGCCGCCGCGGTCGAGCGGCTCTCGGCGCTCCTCGCGGACCGCATCGAACAGGCTCTCTGCCCCGGGTCCTGAGCCGGGCGGCGCCGGCCGAACCACTCACCCGCAGGGGCGCAGCGTGACGGTCACCTCGGTACCCGCCTCCGGCTCACTTCGGATCGCAATCGCTCCGCCGTGCTGTTCGATGATCTTCTTGCAGATCGCCAGACCGAGGCCGGTGCCGGCCTTTCTCGTGGTGAAGAACGGGCGAAAGACCTTCGGCAGGTTCTCCTCGCGGATCCCCCGGCCGTCGTCGCGAAACCGGATCTCGACCTGGTCTCTCACTCTCCTCGCCTCCACCAAGACCCGCTTGGCGCCGGCTTCCAGGGCGTTCTTCACGATGTTGTGGAAGACCTGGGTCACCTTGTCCCGATCGAGCCGACAGGGGAGGTCGTCGTCCGTGCGAACCTCGATCGCGCCCCCCGCATCGGTCACGACCGGCGTCAGCCGCTCCCGAGTGGCCGAGAGGAGGTCGCCGAGAAGACAGTCGGTGAGGTGGAGCTCCTCGGGCCGCCCGTACTGGAGGATCCCCTCCACGAGCCGTCCGAGGCGCTCGGTCTCGGTGAGGATCGACCCCGACAGGGTGCGAAGATCGTTGTCGCCCACCTGGGACGAGAGGAGCTTGGCGATGGAGGAGATCGCGAACAGAGGCGTGCGAACCTCGTGGGCGATCCACGAGGCGGTCTCCCCCACGGCCGCGAAGTACTCGCGGTTTCGGAGCTGGCGGCGCATCTCGAGGATCTCCCCGAGGTCGCGGAAGAGCACGATGGTTCCGGTCACGTCCGCCAGGGCGAAGGCGGACGTCGAGAAGCCCAGGTGAAGTGCCCGCCGGCCGGATAGCTCGAACATCGACTCCCTGGAGTCTCCCTCCAGGAGCCCCTTGATACCGGGAAGGACCTCGTCGGCGTCGCGGCCGACCACATCCTCGACCTCTACCCCCAGCGTGGCTGCAGCACAGGGGTTTGCCACCAGGATCTCGCCGTCCTGGCGGATCACGAGGATCCCGCTGTTGATGCTCCGGACGACTTCCTCGAGGTAGTCGGGGCGATTGGAAAACGCCTCCGTCCGCACTTGCAGCGTTCGGCGCAGGGAGAGGTTCTCGAGCAGCACCGACAGCTGGGCGGCGAGAAGGGAGCCCAACGCCTTTCCGGCCGCGTCGAGGCCGTCCTTGGAGCGGGTGAACAGACCCAGTGCCCCGAGCACCATCCTTCCCCGGACCAGGGGATGAAAGCACGCAAAGGCATAGGGACCGAAGGATCGATCGTAGACCTCGACCGGGTCGACGGGCCCCTCGGTCGGGAACAGTCGCCCCGGCTCTGCCGTGAGCACCGACCGATCGGTGCCCGGCGCACGGACCCCTTCGGAGCCCTCGGGCCCGAAGTGCCACAGCGCCAGACCGTCCGACAGTTCGCGAACCCTCCGCGACGTGCCCAGCCCTCGGGCCAACTCGGCCAGGTCTGCGGCCTTGGCGAGGCTCCTCGTCAGCTCCAGGGTGTCGGAGAGAAACTCGAGCCACTTCTTGCTGCGCCAGAGCAACGTCTTCCCTCCTCCTCGGCGGGGACCACCACGCGCCGCCCGAATTCGCCTCTCCCGGCTGCGGGTGGGAAGGGACGCGTTCGGCCTCCGGCGCTGAGACCCGCTCTACGTCTCGGTCTCGGGCCCTGTGGGATCGCCGACCTCGGCGCGATGATCCAGGCACTCGTACAGCTGGGGCAGGGCCCGTCGAATGCGAAGCAGAGCGGTTCCCAGAAGCACATCCTGAGACGCAACGGCCATGAGACAGATGCCCGCCGCAACCCGACGCACGATGAAGAACCCCTCGCTGCCCACGGTGACGATGGCGTCCATCACACCCAACCCCAGCTCGGAGATGCCCCGCTCCCCCGAGTCGCAGAGGATCGCGCCCACGGCGGTGGAGCGCATCTCGGTCTCACCGGCCTGGAGGGTGCTCACGACGGGGAAGCCATCGTCGGTCAGCAGTAGGACGCCGTGGAGCCCCGGAGTGTTCTTGACCACCTCCGACAGAATGCTCTGAGCCCGCTGGGTGTCCATCTAGACGATCTTCCCGACCTCTTCGGCGGCCCGGCGCACGTCGAGGAAGATGATCCCGAGCTTGGCCTTGGCGTTCGCCATGACCGCGAGAACGGCGTCGTTTCCAGCCTGAGTGATCAGTAGATACCCTTTCTTGCCCTTGATGTAGACCTGCTCCACGTCGCCCCGGTCCAGCTCTTCGGAGGTCCGAGAGCCGATGCCATAGAGGGCGGCGCTCATGGCCGAGATCCGATCCTCCTCCAGGTTGGCGGGCAGCGAGCTTGCCATGATGAGGCCGTCCATGCTGATGATCGCGGCCCCTTCGATGTCGGGCGTGCTCGAGTGCAGGCCCCGCAGGACTTGGTTGAGCTGGTCTTCTCTGGAGAGCGGCATGGTCGGTTCCTCCCAACGTGTGTGGAGTGCCGGCGGTTGTTCCCTGCATCCAGGGCACGGCGCTCGCCGGCGGCAGCGCCCGTGTTCTGACTTCGGCTGTCAAGCGTCCTGGAGGAGCTCGCTGAACACGGCGAGCACGTCCCGGCTGCTCTGGAGCGTTCTGGCCTCGATGCTCGGGGCGGCGGGGCCCTCCGTGACGATGACGAAGGGGATCTCCCCGCGGCGGCGCAGGCTCTGCCTGAAGTTCGCCAGGTGTTCGGCGTCGGCCGGGGTGGACGCCAGGAAGAGGGCGCCGTCTGCCGTCGCCAGGATCGGTTCCCACAGAAAAGAGGTCTTCTTTTCCGCGCGTGACGAGAACAGGTGGATGACCCGCCCCTCGAAGGCGATCCGCTGGAAGTCGACGCCTCCGCGGCCGAAGCCCTTGGGCGGCTCGGAGCGAAATGCCTTGGCCACGTCGGTGAGAACCCTGGTCGCTGCGGCCTCGTCCGCGAACCCAAACAGGATCTTCTTCGCCTTCGGCGCCGCCGCGGTTTCCTTCTCTCGGCCAGACCGTTGGATCTGCGCCAGGCCGGGCTCCTCCCTGGTCGTCGACTCCGACGGCGCGGGGCGCCGGAACCCCGTGTTGGCAACGAGTGGCGTTCTGGGCTGGACCGGCGGCGGCGACGGGGGCCCCAACGTCACAGGCGCGGTCGCCTCCGAAGCCGGCGGCTCGGCCGGAGAGGCGGCGGGGGAGAGCGACGGACGGGCGGGTTCCGGTTCGCCGTCCACCGGGGCAGGGGCGGTGTCGCACAGGCCGGGTGCGGCGTCGGTCAGCCCGAAGACGCCGTCCGCCAAGTGGAACGGCTCGTCGAAGAACGAATTTCCGCCATCGAGATCCTTGCACAGCGCTTCCATGTCCAACTCCCCTGCGCCCGCGAAGTCTCGAAAGGCGACGGAGTCGTTATGGTCAGCATAGTCAGCGTAGTGGTCGGCGGGCGCGGTGTCCCCCCGGCCCCTCTCATCGGCCACCCGAGTGGCCTCCATCACGGCAAAGGTGGCCGGCCGGTCGATCTTCCCGCGCTCGACGTCCCGGAGCTCGAACCGGAACTGGCCGTCCGCCAGGGCGACCACGGAAACCAGGGCCTCTTCTCCCTCGGTGCCGTCGTACTGGGCATCTGCCACAGTTCCGGCCTTGATGCTCACCCACCCCGAGGCCCGGCCGCGCGAGATGTGCAGCAGGCCCTGTTTTCCCGCCAGAGTGAGGAACTGAAGTACCTCGGGGATCGAGATCTCCTCGATCTTGCCCCTGAGCTGGGGCGGAGCCGACTCCACCTCGCGTTTTTGGCAGAGGAGGTCGATCCGAGCGACCAGTTCCTCGAGTTCGAAGGGTTTGACGATGTAGTCGTCGGCCCCGCACCGCAGCCCCGCGACCTTCTCCCCCGTGCCGCCGTGCGCTGTGAGGAAGAGGAAGGGCGTTTGGGCAAAACGCGACTGACGCCGGAGGCTCTGGCAGAGCTGGATGCCGTCCATCTCGGGCATCTCGACGTCCGAGACGATCACGTCGGGTTCGTGTGCCTCGGCAGCCCCCAGGGCCTCGACGCCGTCGGCTGCAGTGATCACCACGTAGCCGGCTTTGCGGAGGTTGTAGGCGAGCGCGCCCGTCAACGACTCGTTGTCGTCGACGAGGAGCAGCGTTCTGGGCTCAGACAGTGTCAACTACGCGCCTCGCATTGGTTCACGCGCGGCCACGGCCGCGCTGCCGGATGTGGGAGCCCAACTCGGAGGAGGCCCCCGGGACGCCGAAACCTCACGGCCGAACCACGGGCAGGAAGCGCACGCAGCGTCCCTGCCAGAGCGGCTTGAGCGCATCCACATCGGGCGGGGGCTTCGGCGCCGCCTCGGCGGTCAGGGAGGCGGCGGGCGCTCCCAACCCCACCAACGCTGCGAGCACCGCGTCGGCGCGCGCCTGGGCGAGGCGCAGGTTCTCGCTCTCGGTTCCGCTGGGGTCGGCGTGGCCGACGATACGCAGCCTCAGCTCCGGGTGCGCGGCCAGAAACGTCCGGATTGCCGGCAGCTTCCCCTCGACTTCCCTTTGGATGGGAGCGGCGGAGGCGTGGCCGAAGTAGATGCGGGAGCCGATGGGCAGGCTCTCGAGCAGTGACACGTCGGACCGGACCGACCGAACGCCCGGGATCATCGCGAGGGCACCGCGAATCCGAATCAGGTCGCTCTTTACGGACACGGTTCCTCGCACCACGACCTCGCCGTCGACCCCTACGGTGGCGGCCACGGCCACCCCGTCGGTCTGATTGAGCACCGCGGCGAGGCGGGCGACCTCGGCGTTCTTGTCCGAGGCCACTCCCTGCTCCGGTGTGTGCGCCGGAGCAGGGGTCGCTCCCCCTGGGACGAGGCGAAAGACCAGGGCGCCGATGGCCAGGGCGCCGACGGCGAGCGCTGCCCAGGCCCAGGGGCGCCGCGAGGCGTCGCGCTGGGCCGTGTTGACCACGGCAGCCGGGCCGTTCGGCCCGATCTGGGGCGGCTCGGTGGCCGTGGCCTGTGCGGGAACGTCGGTGCACAGCGCGAGGGGCTCTTGGCCACGGAGAGAGCGGAGGACCGCCTCGCGGACCTGCGTTACGTCGAAGGAGCGCCCGACCAGGGAGGGATCGGTCGCGATCGTGAGCAGGTCGTCGTCGAGGGGGACGAGCGTCCACCGCCGGCGCGAGGTGTGGACCTCCAGCCCCTGCACCGAGCCGGAGGCCGACACCGTCTCCGCCGAGCCTGCCTGCTTCCAGACCTCGGACAACTCGGCGCTGACCGTATCGAAATCCGCCGCGCCCCAGGCGGCGGCGACGAGGCCGGTCGCGTCGATGATGGCGAGGGCCTGGGCGCCTTCGATCTGCTCGCCCAGAGTCGCCAGAGTGGCATTGAGCTCGGCCATATCTGCCCCCTCCCGGGTTCAGCGCCCCTTGCGCGGGTAGCAACGACACGGCACGGACATCGGACATGGAGCCGTTCCCGTGCCTGGCTCTATTCTCTATCGACCGCATTATCGGGAAGTTGAGGGGAAACTTCGTGGGTTGCCAGTCGTCGTCCGGGACAGGGCGGGCGGAATCGACGCAGGACGGGCGCCCGGGCGTGGTGATGCCCGCCGGCGTGTGGTATACGGAGAAACAGTCCGCGGGCCCGGTGAGGACGAGCGTGAACACGCCGACGGCTCGGAGTGTGCCGCCTCTCCTCCCTGACTCCCTTGCCGCGTCGGAGATCGTTCCCATGCTCGCCAAACGCATCATCCCCTGCCTGGATGTGAAGGCGGGCCGGGTCGTCAAAGGCGTGAACTTCGTGGGCCTTCGCGATGCCGGCGACCCGGTGGAGGTCGCCAAGATCTACGACGAGCAGGGTGCCGACGAGCTCACCTTCCTCGACATCACCGCCTCCCACGAGGAGCGAGACATCATCATCGACGTGGTGCGTGCCACGGCCGAGCAGTGCTTCATGCCGCTCACCGTGGGCGGCGGCGTGCGCACCCTCGACGACATCCGGCGCCTGCTCCTGGCCGGCGCCGACAAGGTCTCCATCAATACCGCCGCGGTGCACCGGCCCGAGTTCGTGGAGGAGGCGGCCCGGAGGTTCGGCTCCCAGTGCATCGTGGTCGCGATCGACGCCAAGGCGCGCGGGGCGACGCCCTCGGAGGGCTGGGAGGTGTACATCTACGGCGGTCGGAAGAGCACCGGCCTCGACGCGGTCGAGTGGGCGCGGCGCATGGAGGCGTACGGTGCGGGCGAGATCCTCCTGACGAGCATGGACCGCGACGGCACCAAGGACGGCTACGACCTCCCGCTCACGCGCGCCATCGCCGAGGCGGTCGAGGTCCCCGTGATCGCCTCCGGCGGGGCGGGCCACGCCGACCACCTCTACGAGGCGCTTTCGGAGGGCAAGGCCGATGCCGCGCTCGCCGCCAGCATCTTCCACTACCGGGAGACCACCATCGGGGAGGTGAAGGCGATGCTCGCGGCGCGGGGCGTGGAGGTGAGGGTGTGAAGGCTTCCCAGCAGGAGCAAACGCAGTGAGCGACACGAACGACATCCTGGGCCGCCTCTACGGGGTCGTCCTCGACCGCAAGGCAGCCCCGAGCGCAGATTCCTACGTCTGTAGACTCCTCGCGAAGGGCGAGGACAAGATACTCCAGAAGGTCGGGGAGGAGGCGGTCGAGGTGATCCTGGCCGCCAAGTCCGGCGGCGACGACGCCCTCGTGTACGAGCTGGCCGACCTTGCCTTCCACGCCGTCGTGCTCCTGGGTTCCCGAGTCATCCCGCCCGAACGAGTTGCCGCCGAGCTCGAGCGCCGTTTCGGGACCTCCGGCGTTGCGGAGAAGGAAGCCAGGCCCCGCTCCTGCCCGTCCGTGGGCCCGCGGGGTACACCCCCTCCTGGGGATAAAGCTGGGAACTCGGAACCACCAACGAAGGACAACTCCCCCATGACGATCACGCGCCTCTCCGACTGCTCCTGCTTCTCCCTCGAGAAGGCGTCCAAGGCGGTGCTGGCCGAGGGGGCCCACGCTCGCGTCACCCTCTGGTGTCTGGAGGCCGGGCAGGAGATCCACCCCCACGCCCACGACGGCGATCACGCCTGGACCATCGTGGAGGGCGAGGGCTGGCTTCTGACGGGAGGGGCCGAGCAGCCGGTGGCGGCCGGCTCCTTCGTGTTCGCGCCGGCTGGCGAGGTCCACGGCATGCGCGCGACGACCCCCCTTCGCTTCGTCTCGGTGAGCGCGGGGTAGTGCCGATACGACACATCCGCAGATTTCGCAGAGCTCACGGATCTTGGAGAAGCAAGAACACGACCGCCAGCGTTTCTTTCGATCTGCGTCATCGGCGCCATCTGCGCACTCCGCGGAGCACCCCCTCGAACCCCGCCCTGCCCTCCCGGCTGCCTACTAATTAGTCACACCTCTCCGTTCCTGTCGGATTGGCCGTGGGGGCCTGCGGAAATCATTGCGGCAAGGTCCTTTCTGCCCTATAATCAGGCAGAAAGGGCGCCGGGCTCTCTCGGCGTCAGCGAAGAAATCCTAGGGATTCCAGCTTGTTGCTGTTTTGTTTTGCGCTTGTTCGTTTGTGGCCCGAATGTTGCTGATCCCACCGGGCTGCTGGGGTGCGGCCGGCGATTCCTGGTTCCCCGGAAGGAGACCGTTCATGTGTCGATTGTGTGCGCTCGTGTCGTCCGAGTACTTCTCTCCGATGGAGAACATCCTCTCCCTCGAGACCATGAAGGAGGGCCACGACGGCTCGGGCCTCGGCCTCATCCTCCGGGATCTGGGAGGGACGTTCGAGGAGCTCAAGGAGTACCCGATCCTTTCGGCCATCGCCACCAACAAGGGGTACTACGAGGTGGACGACTACATGGTGGCCAAGGGCTTCCGCACCAAGTTCATGTGGGAGCCGGCGCTCAACTTTCGTCCTGGCATGAAGATCCAGAAGCGCGACCGCTACATCGTCAAGGCCTTCGACTACCCCGACTGGGCGAAGGAGAAGCCTTGGGCGGAGAAGGCCAAGCTCCTCACTCAGACGCGCCTGGATCTCCGCCATATGGGGGAGCGGGACGAGTCGGTGTACGCCTTCAGCTTCTGGCCCGACGTGGTGACGCTCAAGGAAGTGGGGGACCCGCTGGAGGTGGGGGAGTTCTTCGGCCTCGACAAGAAGCCCATCCCCGCGAAGATCGTCTTCGCGCAGGGGCGGCAGAACACGAACTACGCCATCAACCTGTATGCCTGCCATCCCTTCTTCATCCAGGGATTCGCCTCGATGACGAACGGGGAGAACACGGCGTTCGTCCCGATCCGAGAGTACCTGATGAGCCGGGGCAACCCGGCGTACATCGGCTACAACTCGGACAGCGAAGTGTTCACTCACATCCTCCACTACGAGCGCTCGGTGCTCGGCTATCCGCTCAAGTACTACAAGGACGTGATCACGCCCCTGAAGGACGAAGAGATGGAGCGGCGCAAGGATCGGGAGGCGATCCGCCTCCTGAAGCGCAGCCTTCGCCTGCTCACGATCGACGGCCCCAACTGTGTCATCGGGTGTGACCATGACGGCACGGTGTTCATGGTCCATGACTCAAAGAAGCTTCGCCCGGGCGTCGTGGGGGGCGTCAAGGGCAAGGTGGGCCTGATGAGCGAGGTGTGCGGCCTCACGTCGGCGGTCCCCGATCGTGACCTGTCCAAAGACGTGTTCCCCATGAAGTATGACCTGGTACTGGTGAAGCCCGGTGCAGAGGAGATCGAGGTATGGAATCAGCTGGACGGCTCGACGTCAACCATCAGCTTGGCGTAAACGAACTCCCCTTCATCGTCCGCTGGGAAGACACACTCTGCACCCGGTGCGGCCGGTGCACCTCGGTGTGCCCGGTCAAGGCCATCGAACCCGGCGTGATCGAGAAGAGGGTCGTCGAGTCCTTGGGGCCGGTGCCGTTGCCCACGACGGTGCGCAAGGTCGTCTCCGGGGTGCGCCAGGTGACCGACATCGCCCGCTACTGCGTCGGGTGCGCCACGTGCCGACAGGTGTGCCCCAACGAGGCGATCCGGCCGGAGTGGAACCCGGCCCACAAGTTCGCGTGGCACGTGAACAAGGGCGGGGAGCCGCATCGACGGGGAGGCCGGCGCAACGATCCCAATGCCTCGACCCTGGACCGCCTCAAGTTCACTCGGATCTCCATGCTCACCGACCCCGCGCTCGATGCCGGCCGGCACGAGTTCCGGGTGCGCACCTACCTGGGCCGCAACCTGCCGGCCGAGGACCTGCCGCTGCGGATCCAGGGCAACGACCTCATCGCCGACGGCACGCCCTACATCCCGCCCGTGCGCGAAATCTTCCCGATTCGGATTGGTGGCATGAGCGTGGGGGCCCTCTCCCCGAACATGTGGGAGGGGATCGCGATGGGCGTCGCGTACCTGAACGAGGTGAAGAGGATCCCGGTCGTCATGTGCACCGGTGAGGGCGGCATGCCGCCGCGCCTGCTGAAGAGCCCCTTCCTCAAGTACTTCATCCTGCAGATCGCCTCGGGCTACTTCGGCTGGGACGAGATCCTCCACGCCGTGCCCCACATGCAGTGCGACCCAGCGGCCATCGAGATCAAGTACGGCCAGGGCGCGAAGCCCGGAGACGGCGGGCTCCTCATGGCGAGCAAGGTGCTGAAGCTGATCGCTCGGATCCGCGGCGTGCCGGAGTTCGTGGACCTGTCGTCGCCGCCGACGCACCAGACGAAGTACTCCATCGAGGAGGCGGTCGCGAAGATGATCACCTCCATGTCCATGCTCTTCGGGTTCCGCGTGCCGGTGTACCCGAAGATCTCGGGCACGAAGACGGCGCTGGCGGTGCTGAACAACCTCGCCCGAAACCCCTTCGCGGCCGCCCTTGCGATCGACGGCGAGGACGGGGGCACCGGCGCCGCGTACAACGTGTCCATGGACAAGATGGGCCACCCGATCGCCTCGAACCTGCGGGAGTGCTACCTGAACCTTGTGAAGCTCGGCAAGCAGAATGAGCTGCCGCTCTTCGCCGCGGGGGGCGTGGGGAAGCAGGGCAACCTGGCGGCCAACGCCGCCGCCCTGATCATGTTGGGCGCCTCCGGCACCGACTGCGCCAAGTACGTCATGCAGGCGGCCGCGGGCTGCCTGGGAGACGAGCGCAACCGGTGCAACATCTGCAATACCGGCAAGTGCCCCAAGGGCATCACCACCCAGGACCCGCGGCTCTACCGCCGGCTCGACCCCGACAAGGTCGCCGAGCGGGTCGTGGACGTCTTCGTCTCCGCAGACAAGGAGTTGAAGAAGATCTTCGCGCCCATGGGCCGCTCTACGGAGCTTCCCATCGGGATGTCCGACGGCCTGTCGGTGGACGACCCGGCCGTGGCGGAGCGCCTGCAGATCAGCTATGCGTGCTAGAGGCTGGGAAGCTGGGACGCTGGGAGGATAGAAAGCTGCAAAGCTGCAAAGCTGGAACTCTAGGACAGACGGCTGGTTCTTGTTTTGGCGTCGAGTTGATCGCTGATAGCTGATCGCTGACAGCCCGGAGGTTTAACGATGTTCGAGATCAGAGGTCAACGCGGCGGCGAGCGGGTCCCCTCCAAGCTGCTCGACGAGCAGGTCGGGGCGGCGGTCGCGGCCGGCAAGCGCAAGATCAAGGTGATCGCCGACGGCCAGCACGGCATCGGGGGGCGGATCTGGCCCCAGGGCGAGTCCGTAAAGCTCCGCGTCGAGGGGGCCGCGGGCCAACGCCTGGGCGGAATGGGCATGATGGGGACCGAGATCGTGCTCGAGGGCTCCGCCTCCGACGACGTGGGCTGGCTCAACACGGGCGCGACGATCACGGTGCTGGGCGACGTGGCCAACGGGGCCCACAACGCCGGTGCCCAGGGCAAGCTCTACGTGCAGGGGAGCGGCGGCGCGCGGTGCGATACGCTCACGAAGTTCAACCCCCGCTTCGAGCCGATCCAGTCCTGGTACTTCCGCGATGTCGGCGACTCCTTCGCCGAGTTCAAGGCCGGCGGCGTTGCCGTGGTATGCGGGGTGAACCCGAGAAACCCCGAGAACATCCTCGGCTACCGGCCGTGCGTGGGCATGGTGGGCGGAACGGTGTACTTCCGTGGCCCGATCCAGGGGGTCAGCACCGCCGACGTGCGGGTCGCGGAGCTGACCGACGCGGACTGGGAGTGGCTCGTCGAGAACATGAAGCCGTTCCTCAAGGCTGTGGACCGGTTGAGCTTCTTCAAGTCGCTCACCCGCAACCGCGACGACTGGCGAAAGGTCGTCGCGCTCACGCCCAACGAGCGAGCCGCCGCAGCCGCAACGGGGATGGGCCTGTCGGCCTTCCGAACCGCGGTGTGGTACAAGGGCGTGGGTGAGGGCGGCATCTTTGGCGACCTCGTCGACGGCGAGCGCACGATCCTCCCCTTCATCGTCTCCGGAGAGCACCGGCGGCAGGTGCCGAGGTGGGAGAACGACCAGTACGCGCCGCCCTGCGCCGGCTACTGCCCCACCGGCATCCCCACCCAGGAGCGCACCCGGTTGATCCGCGAAGGTCGGGAGGAGGCGGCGCTGGACCTCGTCCTGGAGTACTCGCCCTTCCCGGGCACGGTGTGCGGCTACGTGTGTCCCAACCTCTGCATGGACTTCTGCTCGCGCCAGGCCTTCCTGAAGGACCCGGTGGACGTCTCCTTCCTCGGGCGCCTGTCGCTCGAGCGCGCGGCCCCGGCCCGGGAGAAGGTCCGGGCGGAGAAGGTGGCCGTGATCGGCGCGGGACCGGCCGGCATGTCCGCGGCGTGGCAGCTGGCGCTCCGGGGCTACCGCGTAAGCCTCTACGAGCGGGAGGAGCGCCTCGGCGGCAAGATCTACTACTGCATCCCCGAGGACCGTCTGCCGCGGGAGATCCTCCAGAAGGAGATCGACCGCTTCGCCTCGGTCGGCATCGACGTGCACACCGGCGCGGTGGTGGACAAGGCCGCCTACCAGAAGATCGTGAAGGGCCACGACGCGGTCGTGCTCGCCACCGGCTGCCACGCGCCGCGGGTGATCCCCTTCCCCGGCTACGACCACGTGATCCCTGGGATCGTGTTCCTCAAGGAGATCAACGCCCGCATGCCGCGCGACCTCACGGGCAAGAGCGTCGTCGTGATCGGCGCCGGCAACGTCGGGATGGACATCTGCGTCGAGGCCTGGAACCACGGCGCGGCCAAGGTCACGGCCGTGGACATCCAGAAGCCCGCCTCCTTCGGCAAGGAGCAGAAGATGGCGGCCGCGCGCGGTACCGAGATCCTCTACCCCAAGTTCACCGACCGCTACGACTGGGAGGGCAGGATCCTCCACTTCAAAGACGGCTCTTCGCTCCCGGCGGACGTGGCAATCATCTCCATCGGCGAGACGCCGGAGCTCGGCTACCTGCCGGCGGAGATCGACCTCGAACGCGGCTTCGTGCGCACCGACGAGGTGGGCCGTACGACCGATCCGCGGGTCTTCGCCATCGGCGACGTGGCCTTGCCGGGCCTCATCACCAACGCCATCGGCGCCGGCCTACGGGTCGCCAAGGTCGTGCACTCCCTGCTCTCGAAGACCGAGTACGAGGACCAGACGAAGAAGGTGATCCCCTATGAGAGGATCAAGTTCCAGTACTACGAGCGCTCGAAGGCGGGGGATCTCTCGAAGACGTGCAGCGGCGAGGGCGGCAAGTGCCTGTCCTGCGCGAGCTGCCGCGACTGCCACCTGTGCGAGGCCACGTGCTACTGGGGCGCCATCTACCGGCGCGACCTTCCCGGCGGCGGCTACGAGTACGCCATCGACGAGGAGCGCTGCATCGGCTGCGGCTTCTGTGCGGGAGTCTGCCCCTGCGGGATCTGGACGTTGTACGACGCGTGAAGGCCAGGAGGCTGGGAAGCCAGGAGGCGAGGAGGCGAGGAGGCTGAGAGGCCGGAGGACAAGATCGATCCCCTGGCCTCTTTCTCTTGTCCTTCGGGAATTCAACGTCGATCCTCCGCTTCCCAGCGTCCCACCCTCCCAGCAACTCAAGCTCTCGCCCAGGTCGGCCGAAAATACGGGGCATGACGCTTCGCACCAAGACCCTTCTCTCCATGGGTGCGACCCTCGCGCTCCTGATCGCCGCCCTGTACGGAGTCTCCTCAACGGTCCTCCTGCGGCGGTTCTCGGCGTTGGAAGAAGAGATCGCCGGCCAGAACGCCGCGCGCGCTGGAGGCGATTGCCGAGGATCTGCGCTCCCTCAACGGAGCGGCCGGGGACTGGGCGGCCTGGGACGACACCTACGCCTTCATCCAGGACGGCAACCGGGCGTTCATCGACGCCAACGCGCAGGATAGCGCCTTCGAAGGCCTTCGGCTCAATCTGGCTCTTCTTGTCGATTCCTCGGGCCGCGTGGTGTTCGCCAAGGCCTTCGACCTCGAGACGAGTCGCCCGGCCGCAGTGCCGGCGTCCCTGCGCGAGACGGTCGATCCCCGCGGTGCCTTGTTCCGCCATCGAGTACCGGAGGAGAGCACCACGGGCCTTCTGGTGGTTCCGGAGGGGGTGTTCCTGGTCGCTTCCCGCCCCATCGTCACCAGCGAGAAGAAGGGGCCGATCCGCGGGACGCTCGTCTTCGGCCGCTCCTTCGGCGCCCGCGAGATCGGGCGCCTGAGTCGGGTGACGCACCTCGTACTCCGGGTCGAGAGCCTCGCCGCGGGCTCACTGCCAACCGACTTCGAGCGCGCGCGGGCCGCGGCGCTCCATACGACGACGCCCGTGGTCCGCATCCTCGATGCCGACACCGTGGCTGGCTACGCGGCGCTGCGTGACGTCGAGGGCCGACCGTGCGTGCTCCTCAGGGCCGACACCCCCCGCACCGTATACAAGCAGGGGCTCGCGGGCACGCGCTACCTGCTCGCGTGCCTGCTGACCGTCGGCGTGAGCTTCCTGGCGATCACGGTCGCGCTGCTCGAGAAGCTCGTCCTTGCGCGTCTGGGCCGCCTGAGCGCGGAGGTTTCACGGATCGGCGCGAGCCGGGACGTCTCCGCGCGCGTCCCGGTGGAGGGGACGGACGAGCTCTCCGCGCTGGGTGCAGCCATCAACGGCATGTTGGGCGAGCTCGGCTCCATTCTGTGGTCCCTCTCCGGCGCCGCGGATCAGTTGAGTGCGGGCGGCAAGGATCTGGACGAGAGTGCCTCCGACGCCCGCCGGGGTGCCGACACTCAGCGACAGCGGTGTGCGGCCGGGGTTGGCAAGGCGAAGGAGATCGAGGCGGCGGTCGAACCCCTGGGCTCCCTGGCGAATCGCCTGCGCACGGAGGGAGAACGGTCGGCGACGTCGATCCAGCAGATCCTCGGCGTGACGGAGTCTGTTCAGGTAGAGATGGAAGGGCTCTGCTCCGGCATCGAGGCCGCGAGCCTCTCCGTCCGTGAGCTCGATGAGGCGACGAGCCGGGTCGCCGCCGTGGCCAGTCAGGTGGGTGCGGCGGCACAGACGGTGGCCGCCTCCGCCACGGCGATCGATCGCACGAGCGGGACCCTGCGGGCCGGGGCGCGCGGGGGCAGCGCGCTCGCGACGGAGGTGGCGGAGAGGGCGTCGGCCGGCAAGACTTCCATGGCCGAAGCGGAGCGGAGCATGACGCGGATCCGGGAGGCGGTGGACGCGGCGGTGGAGCGCTTCGGCCGCCTGGGCACCGAGCTTGGCCGCGTAGGCCGGGTCACCCAGGTGATCGACGACATCGCCGGGCGCACCAATCTGCTCTCCCTCAACGCCGCCATCATCGCGGCCCAGGCCGGCGAGCAGGGGAAGGCCTTTGGCGTCGTGGCAACCGAGATCCGCACCCTGGCGGAGAAGACGGCGGCCAGCACGCGAGAAATCCGGTCGATCGTCGCCGGGGTCGTGGGCGGCGCGAACGAGGCGGCCGAGGCGGTTGCGGAAGGTGCCATACGGGTGGCGGAAGGGGCAGAGCGCGTAGCCAGCACTCGCGCCGCCCTCGAGGAGATCGCCCGGAGCGCGGACGATTCGGCGTCGCGGCTCGTAGAGATCGACCGCGCGGCCGAGGCGCAGACCCAGGAGGCCACCCGGGTCGCGGAGGAGATCCGGGAGGTAACTCAGGGGATCGTCGACATCGTCGCCCAGGTGCGCGCCCAGGAAGAGCGCACTCGGGAGATTCGGCGGGTGCTGGCCGAGGTCGAGGCGGTTGCACGCCAGACCGTGCGCGCGGCCGAGGACCAGACGCAGGGCACGGGCTTCTTTGCTCAGACCGTCACGGCCGTGAGCCAGGCGTGTGAGGAGGTCGATGAGGCCATCGCCGTGGTGGGCGAGCTTCTGACCGGCCTTCGCGAGGACCTGGAGGCCCTCGACAGCCGAGCCTGCGACGAGCTTGGCCGCGTCTCGCTCCTGGAGGGCAGGGGCGAGAGTTTGGCCGCCCTGGCCACGAAACTGGGGGAGCAGGTGAGGGCGTTTCGAGGGGCCCACGGGTAGCGGAAGCTGGACCGGCGGGGCGGGCCCCGTTAGACTGCAGGTGTACCCGTCTGCGAAGGGAGGGCGCCCGGTGCTCGGCGAGGTCTTCGAGGAGGTGCTGCAAGCGGTTCGAGAGGCGTGCCTCCGGGAGTACGGAGCGCGGCTCCAGAGCCTTGCTGTCTTCGGCTCGGTCGCCCGGGGAACGGTCAGGGCCGACTCCGACATCGATCTCCTGATCGTGGCCGATCCCCTGCCCGACGGGCGAATGGCCCGCGTCGCCGAGTTCGAGGCGATCGAGCGCCTCGTCTGCGGTGCGCTGGCGAAGGCCCGGGAGCAGGGGGTTGCCACGACCCTCTCCCCGGTGTTCAAGACCCCTTCGGAGCTTGAGGCGGGCAGCCTACTCTTTCTCGACATGACCGATCAGGCGCGGCTCCTGGTCGACCGGCACGGGATCCTCCGCCGGTACCTTGACGGCCTCTCTCGGCGCATGGCCGCGCTCGGCTCTCGCCGGGTGGCGTGCCGGGGGGGATACTACTGGCTCCTCAAACCCGACCTCAAACCGGGAGAGGAGATCCGTCTGTGACCTCCACCACGCTCGCGCAGAGCTATCTGCTCAAGGCAGGGAAACGCCTCCGGGTGCTGGAGCTGCTCCTCCAGGAAGACGCGTATTCCGACGTCGTTCGCGAAGCGCAGGAGCTCGTCGAGCTGGCCCTGAAGGGGATGCTGCGCCAGGTGGGGATCGATCCGCCCAAGTGGCACGATGTCGGCCCTCTCCTGCTCGAGCACGCCGACCGCTTTCCCGACACCGTCCGGGAGCGGTTCGAGCGCTTGGCGGAGATCTCGCGCTGGCTTCGGCGCGAGCGGGAGTTCGCGTTCTACGGCGACGTCGACTTCATCCCCACCGAGGAGTACCACCGCGGAGACGCTGAGAGGGCCCTGGCCGACGCGCGCTTTGCGCTGGAGGCCGCCACGGTCGTGATCGGCAGGTAACTTCGGAGATCCGCGCTCTGATCGGTTCGCCCCTCTCCTTGACGCCCCGCTCCCTGTCCCTCTACTATGGCCGCAAATCCGGACCTGCCCGGATCCGCGGTCTTCACCCGCTCCTGAAAGGCAACTCAAGGCTTCTCGCCACGCGATCGTCTCCGACCCCTTCGTCGGCACGGCGTTGTAAGGAGGAGCGTGCCGGCTCGAGAGGCCACGGGGTGCAGCGGTTTCGCGTCGTCTACCGTGTGGCGGAAGGCGGCGCGGTCGATGTCGTCGCCGTGGGTCCGCGGCCGACGATCTACGAAGAGACGTTTCGGATCCTCCTCAGAGAACGTCGTTGAGCCACTCGGAACCCGAACGATGCCCTTGAAGGTCCTTGCGATCATCCCGGCCCACAACGAGCAGGAGGCGCTGCCCGGAGTCCTGCGAGCCTTTCGCGAGCATGTGCCGTCGATCGACGTGCTCGTGGTCGACGACGGCTCCCGGGATCGAACGGCCGAGGTCGCGGCGAGCTTGGGGGCTCGGGTGGTGTCCCTTCCGTTCAATCTGGGGATCGGCGGAGCCGTGCAGACGGGATACCTGTGCGCCCGGGACCAAGCCTACGACGTCGCCGTCCAGGTGGACGCCGATGGGCAGCACGACCCCCGGGAGATCCCAAAGCTGCTCGA
The DNA here is from genome assembly GCA_016214985.1 of Deltaproteobacteria bacterium. Lineage (GTDB taxonomy): Bacteria > Desulfobacterota > Deferrisomatia > Deferrisomatales > JACRMM01 > JACRMM01. The sequence continues at coordinate 97,258 of JACRMM010000004.1, forward strand.
GCCGCTGGTCTCGGGGGCGGCGGACCTCGTTGGCGGCAGCCGATTCCTGGGCGCGTCTCCGGCGTACCGTTCGAGCCTGGCGCGGCGCGCGGGCATCCTCTACTTCTCCTGGCTGCTCTCCGCGATCCTGAGGCGCCGCGTCACCGACCCCTCGTCCGGCTTTCGAGCCGCGGGGCCTCGGGCGATCCGACTCTTCGCGGAGAAATACCCCACCGACTATCCGGAGGTCGACTCCCTGGTGCTGCTCTGGCGAAGCGCCCTGCGCTCCGTGGAGGTGCCCGTCCGCATGGACCAGAGGATGGGCGGACGGTCCTCGATCTCGGCCCTGCGTGCCTTCTACTACATGGTCAAGGTGACCCTCTCCATCGGGATCCACTTGCTCCGACGGGTCGAGGCGGCGCCATGATCCGCATTCAGCTCCTCTCGCTGGTTCTCTCGCTCGGCCTGCTCGCCTTCGTCGTGGAGATGGTGCGCCGCGAGAAGCTCCTGGAGCAGTATTCGCTCCTGTGGATCTTCGGGTCAGTCGTGCTGCTCGCGCTCTCGGCCTCTCCCCGGCTCCTGGACCGCGTCGCGCCGGTGCTCGGGATCGCCTACCCTCCGGCCGCGCTCTTCCTGGGGGGGATCTTCCTTCTCGTGCTTCTGGCGCTCCACTTCTCGCTCGTGGTCTCGAAACTTTCGAAGCAGACCCGGATCCTCGCCCAGAAGCTCGCGCGCCTGGAGGAGGAGCGCAAGGACCGCCGGCCGGATGCGTGATCGCAGCGTCCCGACGGCGTACCTCCTGGCCGGGGGGCTGCTCGCCTCGGTCGCATTCCTCGTGGCGCTGCATCGGATCGCGGACTTCGACTACTGGACCCACCTCGCTCTGGGGCGCGCCATGTGGGCGGCCGGCACGATCCGGGTGGGAGAGCCCTTCCTCGCCGGGGCCCAGGGCGGCGCCGGAGTCCCGGACAGCTGGCCGTTCCAGCTCCTCGCGTTCGCGCTCCGGCAGGGGACGGGAGACGTCGGGATGTGCCTCCTGGTGGCCCTGTGCTCGGCCGCCACCTTCGCGCTCCTCTGGACCCTGGTGCCGCGCTCCGCGCACCGCGGCGCGCTCGGGCTCGCCTGGGCGCTGCTCGCGCTCGTTGCTTTCAATGCGCGCGTGCGCTTCCTCCCGCGGCCCGAGATCCTCGGGTACGTGTTCACGGCCGCCGGGCTCGCCCTGTCGCACCGGTGGGGGGCGCGGCCGAGCCTTGCGCGGCTCGCCGCGATCGGGGCGCTACTCGCCCTCTGGAGCCGGGTCCACCTCTCCTGGGCGCCGGGGGCGGCTCTTGTGCTGGCGCCAGTGGCCTTAGCACCGAGGCTCGACTTCTGGCGCGCGCAGTGGGGGCAGGCACACCGTCGACCGTTGATCGTGGGCCTCGCGGTGCTGGCGGCCGCCGGCGGGTGGCGAGCCGCGTCCGTGGTCCTGTCCATCCTGCAGGCCAAGCGGGCCGACGGGGGGCTGTCCCTCGTGACCGAGATGCAGCCGGTCTGGACCTTCCCCGAGCTCCTCGTGCCCTTCGGCGCGGCAGCGCTGCTCTGCCTGGCGCTCTCCTGGAGCGTGCCGGAGGGGAGGGGGAGGCGGCTCGCTCTCTGGGCCCTCGCGGTCGCATTGGGCAGCGTGGCGGCCCGCAACGTGGGTCTCGGCCTCCTGGGGCTCGCGCCGCCCGCGATGGAGGGGATCGTCCGGAGCACCTGGCACGAAAGGCTCTTGGTCCGCCGGGCCGTGCCGGCGCTGGCCGGGGTCGCTGCCGTGGTGCTCGTGGCGGCGGCGGTTCAGGACCGCGATCCGCCCTGGGGCGTCGGCGTCCGCTGGGAGCTCGTTCCCCGAGACGCCGCGCGGTTCGTGAAGGACGCGAGCCTTCCTGCGCCGCTCCTGAACAGCTTCGACATCGGTGGCTACCTCGACTGGGCGTGGGGGGGGGCTCCCCCGACCTTCATCGACGGGCGCGTCTTCGGGGCCAACCCGACGTTTGCAGACCTCGACGCCCTCGAGAACGCCCAGGGAGCGGAGGGGATCCTGGAACGGCGGGGCATCCGCACCATCGTCCTGCGCGCCCTCTTCTACGACAGCGGTCGCCTGCTTCCCTTGGTGGAGTGGCTCCTCAGCCGGCCCGACTGGAGCCTGGTGCGCGCCAACGACGCCCTCGTCTTCGTGCGCGCGCCGTTGCCCGAGCGCCTGGAGCCCCTCCACCCCCGGGAGGCGTGGCGCTACGTGCTCTGGGAGGCCGACGTGAAGGCCTTCGAGGGGGGGGGATCCGCCCTTCCTGGACTATAGCCGCGGGCTTGCGTGGCTGCGCCTGGGCCGGTGGCCGGAGGGCCGGGCCGCCTTCGAGCGGGCGGCGGTGGGGCATCCGGAGTGGAGGGACGCGTATGCACCGTTCCTCGACGCCCTCGGCGTAGCGGGTGGGTAGTGAACGGGGGAGCACGCGCGCGCCCGCCCTGCCTTCGAATCGGGGTCTTGCTCTGGAGGCGACAGCGGGGACGCCCGCGTCGCGGTCCCTTGCTGACGATGATATGGGGCGGGGGAGCGGTTGGGATCCCGCACGTCGTCGCTTCATCCCGCGCGGTACCTCGTCCCAAAGTTACCGGATCGATTCCACCCGCGGACAGCCGCTGCCGCAGCCCTTTCGATGGCCCGAGGAGTTGATCGTGCCCGAGAATGGCGCCAACCGCGCCCATCCCGCGATTCAAGAACTCTGGTCGGCCGCGCTCCTCGCGGGTGCCGTCACGCTCGTCTACGCGAACGCCCTCTCTGGCACCTTCCAACTCGACGATTTCCATACGATCGTCTTCAACGAATCCATTCGAAACCTAGGGAACTTGCGGGCCATCCTGCTCGGTGGCCCGCGACCTGTGGCGAACCTGATGAACGCATTGGATTTCGCGCTCTTCGGTCTCTCGCCGATCGGCTACCATGCGACAAACATCGCGATCCACGCGGCGACCTGTGTCCTTGTTTGGCGATTGTTACGAAGGGCCGCGGAGCGGAGCCTGCTGCGCGATTCTTTGGCGAAATCGCTGTGCCTGGGGTTCGCGGTGCTCTATGCCGTTCACCCGCTCAATACCATGGCCGTGACCTACATCATCCAGGGCCGGATGGCTGCCCTGGCCGCGCTCGTCGCCGTTGGCTGCGTACTCTCGTTCACGGTGTACGCCGATTCGGGCCGCCGGCGTTGGGCCGTCCTGTCCCTCTCGTGTCTGCTGGTGGCTGTTGCCACCAAGGAACACGTGGTCACGCTGCCCCTCGTTCTCGTCGCCTGGGACCACTTCTTTGTTTCAAAGCGCAGCCTGAAGACCATCCTGCGGGAGCGCGGGATCTTCCACTCCCTCTCCTTCGGCCTCCTCGCGGTCCTCGGCGGGTTGCTCTTCTTCCGATACTACGGGGAACTGTTGGACGTCTTCCTGGGGAGATCCGGCGCCCGGGATTTTGGGAACACCGTCGCGGTCATTACGCCGTATCGCTACTTGCTGACCGAGTTCGGGGTAATCCTGCGCTACCTGCGGCTCATGGTGCTTCCCCTGGGGCAGAGCGCCGAGTACTACTGGCCTGTGGCCACGTCCTTCTTCGCCCTTTCGGTGGTGGGTCCGGTGGTGGTGCTGCTCGGTCTTGCCGGTACTGCCGCCTGGTTCGGCCGCCGAAACGCGCTGATCGCTTTCGGAGCGTTGTGGTTCGCCCTCTTCCTCCTGGTCGAGTCCAGCATAGTCCCACTGGAGGACGTCATCTTCGAACACCGGGCCTACCTTCCCTTCATCGGTGTCGTGCTGTTGCTCGTCGGTGTGGCTCAAGAGGCCCTGGAAACTCGTTTCGGTGTGATGGTCGCCTCCTCTCCCGCCAGTCCTCGGCTGATTCTCGGCGCGCTCCTCGTCCTGGCCGTGCCCTATGGTGCGGCGGCCCACATCCGAAACGCGGTGTGGCAGGATACCCTGACCCTATACGAAGACGCATACCAGAAATACCCGGAGCATCCTCGGGTCAGGGCCAATCTCATGGCCGCCTATATCGATAGGGGTCGCTTTCGCGAGGGAGTTCAACTCTTTGCCGGGCTCCCCACCTACTACCGAGAGGAGCCTGTCGTTCTCTACAACGCAGCGCTGGCCTATTTTTCGCTGGGGCAGTTGGAGATGGCCAAGCGCATCCTGCAGAGCATCGCGAACGAGCCGTATGGTGGAATTCGTGAGCGGGTCGCCGTGTTGCTGTCGCAAATTGCCGAGGCGCAGGCGCCCGCTGGCACCATGATGCCGACGCCCCCCCAGTGAGCCATCGTTGGTCCTTTTCGATCTTGATCTTCGGGGGATTCGCCTCTATAACGAGTAACAACTTTGCTCTTAAACGATCTCATCCCCGGGGGTGCTTCCGTTGCTCGAAGGTTTCATCTCCTCTCGGACGAGGGTCAACATCCTCGTCAAGCTCTTCCTGAACGCCGGCACTCGTGCGTATCTCCGTGAATTGGCCGGCGAATTTGGGGTGTCGACCAACGCCGTGAGAACCGAGCTCAACCACCTCACTAAGCACAAGATCCTCACGTCGGAGCAGGACGGGCGCAGCGTCTATTATCGTGCAAACCTTCAGCACCCTCTCTTCCCAGAACTCTCCAGTATGGTGCGAAAGATCACCGGCATCGACGATCTGGTGCACTCCGTGGTGGACCGCCTCGGCACCGTTGAAGGCGCCTACCTCGTCGGGGACTATGCGAAGGGACGAGATAGCGGGGTGATTGACGTGATCTTGATCGGTGACGTGGACAAGGTGCAGCTCGACGACTTCGTCGGGAAGACCGAGGAGTACATCGGGCGCAAGATCCGGTCGCTGGTGGTGAGCCGGGCCGAGTTTGAGTCGCTGCTCGAGCGTGGCGTGTTCCAGCCGGCGATGAAGCTGTGGGAGGGCGAGGCGGAGACGACGGCCGGACCGTCAACCGTTTGACGTGTTTCGTGAAGCGATGCTACAAGCGGTACTCCACCGCACGGCGTACCCGCGGGCTTCGGCTGGGCTGAAGCGTCCCACACGGCATAGGGGAAGAGATGAGGCGAGCGCTGATCACTGGCATCACAGGGCAGGACGGGTCCTATCTCGCCGAGTTCCTGCTCGAAAAGGGCTACGAGGTCCATGGGATCGTGAGACGAACCAGCTCGATGGCTCGCAGCCGGATCGACCACCTCCACCTCTACGAGCGGGGCGAGGATCGAAAGCTCTTCCTCCACTACGGTGACCTGGCCGACGGCTCGTCGCTCGCCAAGACGCTCTACGAGATCGAGCCCGACGAGATCTACAACCTGGCAGCCCAGAGTCACGTCCGCGTGAGCTTCGACGTTCCCGAGTACACCAATGACATCAACAGCACCGGCGTGGCCCGTCTTCTGAACGCCATTGTGGAGACCAAGCTCGCCGGCCGCGTCCGGTTCTACCAGGCGTCATCCTCGGAGATGTTCGGAACCGTGCTGGAGGTTCCCCAGAGGGAAACCACGCCCTTTAACCCGCAGTCACCCTATGCCTGCGCGAAGTGCTGCGCCCATTGGTTGACGGTGAATTACCGGCAGGCCTATGGGCTCTTCGCCTGCTGCGGCATCCTCTTCAACCACGAGTCGCCCCGGCGCGGCGAAAACTTCGTTACTCGGAAGATCAGCCTCGGGGCCGCCAATATCAAGCTCGGCCGTCAGAAGAAGCTCTTCCTCGGCAACCTGGATGCCAAGCGCGACTGGGGCTACTCGGCAGAGTACGTCGAGGGCATGTGGAGGATGCTTCAGCAGGACCGCCCCGACGACTATGTCCTGGCAACGGGTGAAACCCACTCGGTGCGGGATTACCTGGAGGCCACCTTTGCGCACCTCGGGCTCGACTGGCGGGAGTATGTGGAGTTCGATCCCCTGTACCTGCGGCCCACGGAAGTAGACCTGTTGATCGGGGACTACGGCAAGGCCAAGGCAGCGCTGGACTGGGAGGCGAAGACCCGGATGGCGGATCTCGCCCGGCTCATGGTCGACTCGGACTTGCAGCGATTGAAGGAGGGAGTGTAGCCAGCGTTCGCGAGCCGGTTGTTCGATCTCGCTCCTTTCGCGCTGAGCGCCGCCGGCCCGGAGGAACCGCGACCACGACGCAGTAAATGGAGACGACCATGCGGATCGACCAACTCGAGGTGGAAGCGAAGCGCTTGATTCTGGACAAAGGGTGCGCCTTACCGAAAAGATTCTGCTGAGCCTGGATGCTCCCTCGGACGAGGAGAATCTCTGCCTGTGGGTTGTAGAGGAGGAACGCAGACTCAATGAATTGAGGACGGGGAGAGCGAAAGAGGTTTCTGCGGAAGAGGCGCTGAGGCTTGCTCGAGCGGCCATCTTGGGAAAAAAGCTGATGTTCCACGATGATGCTGCTGCCGATATGCCGGGGGGGGGGGGGCCGTATTACGAGCGGAGATTCGCAGGGCTAGGCTCCTCATCCCTTGACGCTATCGACGATGCGATAGAGAAGGCGCTCACGAATCCGGAGGCTTGCCCATTGGTCGGCGAAGAGATCTGTCAGAAGACTCTTGACCGGTTCCCTTACAGCCTTCTTGATGTGGTTGAGCCAAGTCCGATCCGGTTGGTCGCCGTAGCTCATCAAGAGCGTCGCCCGGGGTACTGGGCTGACCGGCTCTGGCCAGCCGTCCCCCAGGGCGAGTGCTCACTCCGAAGGACGTGCCGATGCACGAGCGAATCGAACGCTGCCGGATCAGCGGCAGCACCAACCTCCTCACGGTACTCTCCCTCGGCGACCAGGCGTTCACCGGGATCTTTCCGGCGTCGCTCGCAGAGGCGGTGCCCAGCGGGCCTTTGGAACTCGTCTGGTGCCCGGAGAGTGGCTTGCTCCAGCTGGCGCACTCCTTCGATCCGGCCCTCATGTACGGTGAGAACTACGGCTACCGGTCAGGGCTCAACGGGTCGATGGTCCGCCACCTCACTGACAAGGCGCACCTCCTCACACGGTTGGCGGGCCTCGGGGCGGGTGATCTCGTTGTCGACATCGGCAGTAACGACGCGACCCTCCTTCGGGCCTACGAGATGCCGGGGCTCGCGAAGCTCGGTATCGACCCCACGGGCGCCAAGTTCAGGAGCTATTACCCGGAGGACATCCGCCTCGTCCCCGACTTCTTCAACCGGGGCAACTTCACGGGCGCCGTGGGGAACAGGAAGGCGAAGCTCGTCACCTCGATCTCGATGTTCTACGACCTCGACGATCCGGTTGCTTTCGCGCGCGATGTGCACGAGTGCCTGGCCGACGACGGAGTGTGGCACCTCGAGCAGAGCTACATGCCGTCGATGCTGCGCACCAACGCTTACGACACCGTGTGTCACGAGCACATCAGCTACTACAGCCTGTCGGCCGTGGAACGGATCCTCGACGCTTCCGAGTTCGAGATCGCCGATGTGAGCTTGAACGCTGTCAATGGCGGGAGCTTCGCTGTCTCGGCCCGCAAGACGGGCAAGGCAAAGGCGAGACCGAACCCGGTGGTCGTCTGGCTCCTCACCGAGGAGCGGCGGATGGGCCTCCATACGCCCAGGCCCTACCGGGACTTCGAGGAGCGAGTGTTCCTGCATCGCGAGCGTCTGGTCGAGCTCGTTCGCGCGCTCGTCGCCGACGGCAAGAAGGTGTTCGGCTACGGAGCGTCCACCAAGGGCAATGTGGTCCTCCAGTTCTGCGGCTTCACGCCCGACGACATCGAGTGTGTCGCCGAGGTGAACCCGGACAAGTTTGGCCACTTCACCCCGGGCACGGGCATCCCCATCGTCCCCGAGGCCGAGGCCCGGGCCCGGAAGCCCGACTACTTCCTGGTGCTGCCGTGGCACTTCCGGTCCGGCATCCTCGAGCGCGAGGCCGAGTTCCTGGCGGGCGGCGGCCATTTCATTTTCCCCATGCCGGAGATCGAGGTTGTCTAGACTCCGCGCCATCGTCGTCGGGCATCGGGGCCAGGACGGCCGGTTGCTCGTCGACCGGCTCCGAGAACGCGGCGACCGCGTCCTGGGGATCGACCGGGACGTATCGGAGGTCGTCGGCGAGGGCCCGGGCGAGCCGGTCACCGTCGCCGATGTGGACTCCGTGGCCGTGGCGGTGGAGACCTTCAAGCCGGACGAGATCTACTACCTCGCTGCGCACCACCGCTCCTCACAGGGCACCGCCCGGGCCGATGCCCTCGGCGAAGACCTTCGGGAGGGGCTCCGCGTGAACGTAGACGGGCTCGTGAACTTTCTCGAGGCCTTGCGCAGCCGCGCGCCCGAGGCGAGGCTCTTCTACGCCTCTTCGTCCCTGATCTTCGGGAAGGGCGGTGCCGACGAGCGCCAGGACGAGGAGACTCCCTGGACGCCGATGTGCGAGTACGGGCTCATGAAGGCGCTGGGCATGCAGGCGTGCCGGCTCTACCGCGAACGCTGCGGCGTCTACGCCGCCTGCGGCATCCTCTACAATCACGAGTCGGCGTATCGGCCGCCGGACTTCCTCTCCCAAAAGGTCGTCCTGGCTGCCCGCCGGATTCGCGACGGGTGCGGCGAGAAGCTTACCCTGGGCGATCTCGATGCCGTCACCGACTGGAGCTATGCTCCGGACGTCGTGGACGCGTTTCCCCGCATCCTCTCCCTCGACCGGCCGGCAGACTTTGTCGTGGCCTCGGGCGAGGGGCACACCGTGCGGGAGTTCGTCGAAGCGGTCTTCACCCACGTGGGCCTGGACTGGCGCGACCACGTCGAGCAGGCGCCGGGCCTCCTTTACCGAGTGCGGTCGGCCCGGATTGGGAATCCTCGGAGGCTTCGGGAGGCGACGGGGTGGCGCCGCTCTCTCACCTTCGAGGAGATGGTACGGCGCTTGGTGGACGATGCGGCCGAGGGACGGGATTCCGTCTCTTCAAAGTGCGAACTCGCTTGCGCAGTCGGGGAGAGAGGTGAGGTGGGCCATTGAAGGATGGAACGGACGGCACGGACGAAGTCGGGAAGCGTGTCACACTGGCGGAACAGCCCAGGGGTGATGCGGTGCCTCCCGCAACGGTCGATGCCATCGTCCGCGCGATCGCAGAACGCTTATCCCCGGACCAAATCGTGATTTTCGGATCGTATGCTTCTGGCCGGCCGGTGCCCGACAGCGACTTGGATCTGCCCGTGGTCATGGAGACGGAGCTCCCCCGCCACAAGAGAGCCGCGACCGTTCGCCTTCTCTTCAGGCCGTTGCCTGCGCCATGGACCATTTGATGTACACGCCGGAGGAAGTGGCGCGATGGAAGGGAACGGTGAGTCAGGTCATCGCCGAGGCCTTTGAAACCGGAAGGTTGGTCTATGAGCGCCCGGTGCACTGAGCTTCCGTTTTGAGTTGCTGAGAAGATCGTGTGGTTTGTACCGCCACTCCGGGTTCGGCGGTAACGCGACATAGAGCCTTCGATCGGAGCTCGGGGTGGAGCGTACTCGACCCGCATCGGGGAGTTCGCCGCTGTGGCCGACGGGGAGCTACGCCCCGGATTTCGTGGATGCGTTCCGGGCATCCTCTCCCTCGACGGGCCAGAAGACTTCGTCGTTGCCTCCGGGGAGAGGCACACGGTCCGCGAGTCCGTGGAGGACGCCTTCGTGCGCTCGTAGGGTCGAATGGCGGGGGAACGCGTCGAGGCGCCTGGCCTGCCTCACCCCGCCCGGTCGGGACGCATCGGCAACCCTCATCGACTGAGAGAGAGGACCGGAAGTGGCGCCCCTCCCGGGAGGTCAAGACGTTGGTGCAGCGCCTTGTGGACGAGACGTCCGGTAGTAGTTGATGAGATCTGCAGGCGCCGGACGATACCCGAGGGACGCATACGGCGAAGCCTCTGAGGCAATCCGGATAGAGGAATAATCGATGTTGCGTTTGGTCCAAAGCGTCAGGCGCTCGGTGGTCCGTATGAATCTTAGATCGAAGGCCCGAATGTTTGCGCCGATGGCGAGGGCCGTCGGGCGAAATTTGGTAGTCGTCGACGTTGGGTGCCGCTGGGGTTTTGCCGAGGCATGGTCTGCCTTGGGGCCGCACGTCACTATTATTGGATTTGATCCGGACGGGAAGGAATGTGAACGTCTCAGGAAGGCATATAGTGGGCAGATGAATGTCCAATTCGTCCCTCTTGCTTTGGGACCCAGTTCTGGAATGGTCTCGCTTTTTCAAGCTGCAGATCCTGCCTGCAGTTCTCTTTACGAGCCAGACGCGACGTGGACCGAAGCGCTTCCGGGATTAGCCTGCGCAAAGCTGGTTGGAAAATCGACTGTTAACGTTGTCACAATGGACTCATGGGCCGCTAGTGCGGGCATACAGGAGGTAGATTTCATCAAGCTCGATACGCAGGGATCCGAGCTCGGCGTGCTTCAAGGTGCGAAACGCGTCATCACCTCGGTTCGCGCGCTCGAGGTCGAAGTCGAATTCAACCCAATCTACAGGGGGCAGCCCCTCTTTGGGGACGTGGATGCCTTCTTGCGAAAGCGCGGCTTTGTGCTGTGGCGCCTTAAGAATTTGGCACATTATACGAGATCTACATCTGAGGCCAATGTTAGGCTAGAAGACAGGTATTTTTTTGATTCCAAGATCGTAGATATGGATACTCCCGGAGGGCAACTGTTTTGGGGGCACGCCTATTACGTCAGGAGAGAGATGACGGCACCTAAGTTATCGGACGATTGGAAGGGGCACTTGAGAGATTCTTGTATTCTATGGGCTCTTGGGTTCGACGACTTGCGTCAGAATCTCTTGAATGGAGTTAGAGAGCATGCACCCCCAGACATCGTTCGCTTGGTTCGGTAACGCATCGCGGCGTAACCTCGCACCGTGGGCCGCAGGCGAAGAGGTTCCGCATCGACGGGGAAGACAGGACTGTGAGCACAGGAGTCGATACTTCGTCTCGATCGGCGCTGGTCGTTTGGAATCCGCGGGCTAGCGGATGACTCGCACGAAAGTCGGTTTCTTGGCCAACTTGTTCGGATCCGGTTGGGGCACGCTCATCGGATTGGTCTGCACGCCCTTGTTTATACGCTTTCTCGGGATGGACGCTTACGGTCTGATTGGGTTCTTCGTGACCTTGCAGGGAGTGGTTCAAATCGTAGACATGGGATTGAGCCCCACCATGAACCGCGAGATGGCTCGCTACTCCGTCCTGCCGGAGAAAGCGGCGGAGGCGCGCGACTTCGTCCGGACCCTGGAGATCGGATACTGGGCGCTCGGAATCCTGATCGGCGTGACGATCGTTCTCTCTGCGCCGATCATTGCCAGCCATTGGATCCGACCTGGGCGACTCACCGTGGGCGAAGTACGGAGCGCGATCGCGATCATGGGCCTGCTGGTGGCGCTGCAGTGGCCATTCAGCCTTTACCAGGGCGGGCTGCTGGGCCTTCAGCGCCAAGTTCTGCTGAGCTGCATTACCGTTGCGACCTCGACTCTGGGAAGCTTGGGTGCTGTCCTGATCCTATGGAAGGTTTCGCCTACGCTCTTGGCGTTCTTCTTGTGGCAGATTGGAATTGTCATTCTTCAGGTGGCGTTTACGACCGTCGCGCTGTGGCGCTCTCTCCCCGCCGCCGATCAGCCGGCACGCATCGTTCCCCGATTGGTCCGCAATGTAGGAAGGTTTGCAATTGGAGTAAGCGGTATTTCGGTCATGGCGCTTGTCCTGACCCAGTTCGATAAAGTCATCCTGAGCAAGATGCTAGACTTAAAGTCTTTTGGGTATTACGTACTGGCAGGAGTTGTTGGCAACGGTCTCATGGTGTTGGTTGCGGCAATGTTCAATACGGTATATCCACGGTTTTGTGCGCTAGTAGTTTTAAGAGATGAACAAGGATTGAAAGAAATATACCACGGCTCTACGCAGATACTGGCAATTATGATCCTACCAGTTGCATCCGTTATTGTCTTCTTTTCCAGGGACATAGTATTTCTATGGATACAAGATCCAGTGATAGCACAGAACGTTGGTCCGATCGCCGCCATCCTGACGATTGGGACTGCCCTGAACGGTATGATGAACATACCGTTCGCCCTTCAGTTGGCTCACGGATGGACCCGACTCGGGCTGGTCATCACTGCAATGTTCGTCTTCACTTTCGTTCCGACCATGGTCGTCATGTGCGCCCGTTTTGGAGCGATTGGTGCCGCGGCAGTTTGGGCGTCGTTGAACGCGGTCTATATGGTGTTGGGGGTTCCGTTGACTCATCGGAAGTTACTGCGAGGCGAAGCGGTTGTGTGGCTTGCGCGTGACTTTCTCCCTCCTCTGGCGGCTGCGGTTTCGATTGTCGTTCTTGGGCGGGCCATCCATGGAGACGGGAAGGGACCAGCAAGCGAAATCTTGTTCTTGGGTCTCCTCTATTTGTGTGCATTGATCGGTTCGGGGCTGGCGGCCCCGTTGGGTCGTGAAGAGTTGCGGAAAAGAATTCTAGCGATTTTACAGTGAGTCCGTGGATGAATCGAGAACGTCTTTAATTGCCTCTTATCTTGAGCATACATTGACTAAGATAGATTGGAGCGTAGAAGGTTGCCATAAGATATCGCTACTTGCCTTTTGTGATCAGATACGACTTCAATGCATAATGTAAGTGGGATTTAACTTGCAGGGAGCGGGCGGAAGGTGTCAAGAATATGCCCTTTAGAGTAATGCGACGGGTGGAAGAGTACCAAGATGCTCGCCGGGAACTGGACCGACGTGGTTTGTCGTTGTATCGGGGCTCGACCTTCACTCGACTCGTCCAGCGGGTTGGGTTTCGGGCACCGAAAATCGGCGAGCTTACAAAGAGTTGGGACGTCTTGCTGACCTTGCAGTTTCTGGAGCAATATCTCAAGCCAGCTGAGCCAGTCGTGGACTTTGGGGCGAATGGATCCGAGATCCTCGGGGCGTTGCATCGTCTAGGATTTCGCAACCTCCATGGCGTGGACCTGGAGCCAGACGTTGTGCGGGGCCCATACGCAGGGAGTATTCGGTATTACGTGCAGGATTTCATGCACACTTCCTACGCAGATTCTTCCTTCGCCGCGATAACGGCGATATCTGCAGTGGAGCACGGTCTGGATGTCAGTCGTCTCCTTTCCGAAGTCTTCCGTCTTCTCCGACCAGGAGGGTACTTTATAGGCTCAACCGATTACTGGCCAAAGAAGATTGATACGGATGGTATCAAATTGTATGGATTGGATTGGATAATATTTGATGAAGAAGAAATGCGAGGCTTTGTTGCAGAGGCCCGTCGAATAGGTCTTGAGTTAGTCGGAGACGCAGATTATGTAGCGGAGTATCCATTAGTCAATGTATTTGGCAAGTGGTATACTTTTGCATGGTTTGCCCTCAGGAAAATATGAGGTTCTGATGCGTCGCGCTGTGTCTCGTATAAGAATATGTCCTGTGGCCAAATTTAAGGCACATGTGCAATGCGAAGCCCCATGAAACCTAAACTGAGTATCTGTATTCCTGTCTATAACTTCTCCGCCTTCCTCGGGGAGACGCTGGATTCGATCCTGCCTCAGGTCAAGGAAGGGGTCGAGGTCTTGGTCTTCGACGGCGGTTCGACCGACAGTACGCCAGAACTCATGGGGGCTTTCCAAGCGACCTGGTCGAACCTCCGCTACCATCGCGCGGAGGCGAGGGGCGGCATCGACGCGGACATGGCGAAGACCGTCGAGCTTGCCCTGGGCGACTACGTCTGGCTCTTCAGTGGCGACGACCTGATGAGGCGTGGTGCGCTCGAAAAGGCTCTGGGCATGTTGTCAGGCGGTTACGACGTGATTCTTTGCAAACACACGAATTGCACGCTCGGAATGAAACCACTTAATAAGCACCCCGTTTTCTCGGAGGACCACGCCTTCGTTGCGGACCTAGGGAATCGTGCCGAGCGCCTGGAGTACTTCAGGAAGGCGACGACGACGGAAGCATTTTTTAGTTTCATGGGAGGGATCGTGGTGCGAAAGGGCAAGTGGATTGAATCAGGCGAGATCATTAAGTTTAGGGGCAGCTGTTGGGGCCATGTCGCTCGTCTCTTTAAAGTATCACAGAATGGGCTTACAGTGCGATTCGTTCCAGAAATTTGGCTCGACAAGAGAGGTGAAAATGACTCATTCCTGGAGCGCGGTGTCGTGAATAGATACAGAATAGCTATTGAAGGATATCATGAGCTGACCAAGGAGTACTTCGGTGAGAAATCTGAAGAGGCTTTCCATGTACGGAGGGCCTTGCGCAACGAATTGAAGTTTGTGGGATTCCTGTGGGCGAAAGAGCAGGCAAAGGAACACCCTGAACGAGAAGACAGACATTTGCTGGACCAATTAGTTGATCTACTGTATCGGGATCGTGGGTTTGCGTCGTTTGCCGGACGGTTCACATACCATGCGATGCCGGTGTGGCTGTACAGGGTTCTGCGTGTGCCGTACCGAAGATTGCGTCTCCTGCTGGGACAGCGGCTCAAGGCGTGTTGAACGGGTGCCCTGCCATGGCCCTGCTTGACCCGTCAGGCAGGGTTCACCAAGACCGATCTGGCCCGCGGGTCTCGGACGGGCGAGGACGCGGTTGACTCGCCTCTCGGTCTGCATCGCCACCCGTAACAGGGGCCACGTCATCGGGGAGACGCTGGAGTGCCTGCTGGCGCAGGTCACCGACGAGGTGGAGATCGTCGTCGTGGACGGCGCCTCGACGGACGCCACGCAGGAGGTTGTCGGAGCCTTCGCGGCTCGTAGTCCTGCCGTCCGCTATGTGCGGCTCGAGCAGAACGGCGGGGTAGACCTCGACTACCACCGCGCCGTCGACGCCGCAGGCGGCGAGTTCTGCTGGCTCTTCACCGACGATGACGAGCTGGCGCCCGGGGCGGTGTCCCGGGTGCTCCGGGAGTTGCAGGAGGGGGTGGACCTGGTCGTCGTGAACGCGGGCATGTTCGCCCCAGACCTGGAGGAGACTCTGGTCGAACGGCGGATGAAGATCGGGTCGGACCGCTCCTTTGCCGCCGCGGAGTTCGACGACTTCGCCCGGGTGGCGGGCGACCACCTCTCTTACATCGGCGGCGTCGTCATCCGTCGGTCGGTGTGGCGCTCCCGCGACGTGGTGCCCTACCTCGGGACCGAGTTCATCCACTGCGGAGTCATCTTCCAGCGCCCGCCGGAAGGGCGGATCACCGTACTAGCCGAGCCCCTGGTCCAGATCCGCGAAGGCGTGGCCCTGTGGTCGGCCCGGTCGTTCCACATCTGGATGTTCAAGTGGCCGCAGCTGATCTGGAGCTTCGAGACCCTGTCGGAAGCTGCCCGCCGAGCGATCGTGCCGCGGGAGCCGTGGCGGCAGCTTCGACGCCTCATGGCGTCGAAAGCGTGGGGCGAATACACGGGGAAACAGTACCAGGAGCACCTGCGGGACCGAGACTGGAGTCCCCTTGGCCGGGCGTCGGCCTGGGCGATCGCCTGTGCCCCGGACAGGCTCGTCCGATGGGTCATGCGCGGACTGATCGCCGTCCTCTTCCCCGGCGACCGACTGCTTCGGTTCAAGATCAAGGTGGCGCTGTGGCGCCGGCCTTAGACGCACAGCCACGGGACGCAGGGTAGAACGAACGTGAGAGTCCTCTTCATCGAGCCCCCGCCCACCGTCGACTGGCGGCCCGGAAGCCGCGCGTCCACGGCCGGGCGGCGCCACCCGAGCCTCAACTTCACCGGGGAGCAGGTCTACTCGTACCTGAATCTCCAGTCGGCGGCGGTGCTCCGGCAGCGGGGCCACGAGGTCCTCTACCTTCACTGCCAGACGATGGGGTATGGTCTCGATCGCGTCGGTGCCTACCTGCGGGAGAAGAAGCCGGGGCTTGTGGTCCTAATGCTCGAGCACATCACCTTCCCGGTGGCCCTCGAGGTCCTCCGGATGGCCAAGGAAGAGGTCGGTGCCGTCACCGCCCTCGTGGGCCCCTTTGCCACGGCCGAAAGCGCCAAGGTGCTCACGCTGTCGGGGGCGGACGTCGTCTGCCGCGGGGAGTGGGATCTTACGGTGGCCCACTTGGCCGAGGCACTCGAGGCGGGCCGCCCCCTCGACGAGGTCACCGGGCTCCTGTTCCGGCGGGGAGACGCGCTGCACGAGACGCCCGCCGCGGGCCTGGCAGAGGATCTCGACGCCCTGCCCCTCCCTGCCTACGACCTGCTGGACCTCTCGAAGTTCTACGAGTCGGTCTTCCAGCGCTTCCCCGCGGCCACGATGATCACGTCGAGGGGGTGTCCGCACCGGTGCGTCTTCTGTTCCTTCCCCCAGACGATCTACTCGAGGAAGTACCGGTTCCAGAGCCCCGAGCGGGTGTTGGCCGAGGTGAAGTATCTGCACCGGGAGCTGGGGGTGAAGGAGATCCGCTTCGACGACGACTGCTTCGAGGTGAAGCGCGACCGCGTCTTTCGGATCAGCGAGCTCCTCGGGAAGGAGTGCCCCAACGTCCTCTGGAGCGCCCAGTGCCGGCCCGCGAACCTCGACCCGGAGCTGGCCCGGGCCATGAAGCGCGGCGGGTGCGGGTTCGTCCTCTTCGGGGTGGAGAGCGGCGACGACGATATCTTGCGGAAGATCCGCAAGGGCACGACGGTCGACGAGATCCGACGGGGGGTGGCCGCCGCCCGCGGGGCGGGGCTCGACATCCTCAACTGCGTGATGCTCGGTTTCTACTGGGACACCCCCGAGACAGTCGAGAAGACGATCCGCTTCGCCTTCGAGCTCAACGCCGAGTTCACCCAGTTCTCTACCCCCACGCCGCTGCCGGGCACTGAGTACTATGGGTTGCTGCGCTCCGAGGGGTGTCTCCTGAGCGAACGGTGGGAGGACTTCGACAGCTTCCACCACGCCAACGTGCGGCTGCCGCACCTCACGGCCGAGGAGTTGAACGAGACCATCCGCACAGTCTACCGCCGCTACTACGGCAGGCCGTCCTACGTGTGGAGGATGCTCAAGCGGGCGCTTCGCAGCCGAGGCACCCTCGGCCAGACCCTGCGGGGCGCCCGGGCCCTCCTGCTGGGGTGATAAACGCCATGCCGCAGAGCTACGACGTCGTGGCGTTTTCGAGCATGACCACCCGCGCCGGCAGCGCGATCCGCCTTCGCAGCCTGTGCCGGCATCTCGCCCGGCGCGGCTGCCGGGTGCTCCTGACAGAGAGGGCCTATCCGGGCGACGTGGCGCTCGCGGAGTCGAACCTCACCCATTGGCTCTACCGCACCGAGCACCGTCCCCTGCCCCTTGCACTGGCTGCCAGCTTGTGGAACAACCTGAGGGTAGCCGCCTCGGTCAGGGCCAGAGTGGTTCTCGCCCTCAAGCCCCTGCCCAACGCGGCGCTTCCGGCACTGTTGCTCGGCCTCAGAGGCGCCCGGACCGTGGTGGACGTGGACGACCTGGACCCCGAGTATTACCGCTCCGTTGCGGCCCGCTCCGCCGTGGGAGTGGTGTTTCGCCGCATCCCCCGATGCTTCGAACACGTAGTAACGCACAATCGCTTTCTCCGGGAGATCCTCCAGGCCGAGTGCGGGGTGGACGCGGACCGGATCGCCGACCTGCCCCAGGGGATCGAGCTGGAACGGTTTCGGGGGATCTGCCCGGACGACGGGCTAAGGCAGCACCTGGGGCTCACGGGAAAACGCGTGGTCGCCTACCTCGCCTCCCTCGGCATGACATCGGACCTAGACGAGGCGCTCCCCGCTCTGGCCCGCTTCGCGGCGAGCGACGAGCGCCGCGCCGTCCTCGTCGTCGGCGGAGGGTCCCGGCTCGCCGAGCTGAGGGAGAGGACGGGTTGCCTGGTCGGGGGAGACAAGGTGGTCTTCGCGGGGCCCGTTCCCCACGAGGAGGTGCCCCGGTACCTCGGCCTGTGTGTCGCAGGCTTCAACTACATGGCCGACACCCGGGCGAACCGGTGCCGCGCGTCAATCAAGGTGCGGGAGTACATGGCAGCCGGGCTGAGGGTGGTGTGCAACCCGGTCGGTGAGCTGGGGGACCTCGAAGGTCTCTTCGTCTCGTACCGGACGCCGGAGGGGATCGCTGCGGCCTTGGAGCAGGCGCTGGGCGACGACACGCAGGGTCAGCGGGAGAGGGCTCGGGCATGGGTCGAAGACCGCTGCGACTGGGACCGGATCGCCGCGACGTTCCTTGTCGACGTAGGGTTCGAGCCCGGAGGGTCCCCGGGTGTGCGAGCTCGGGCCAAGTGCTGAGCGCTGAGCCCCGGGGAGGCCGCTGACGCTTCCCCTCAGAGCTCTGCGTCGGGTATCATCGGAAGGCGAGCTTCGGGAGGGGCTCCGGGCGGTGCGACGCAGGGGGGCGTGACATGAAGAGCGAGGTGGTGTGAGGATCCTGGCCCTGAACCCCCCCTTCGTCCCCGGTTTCTGCCGAAGCGCCCGCTGGGCCGCGAAGAGCCGCGGGCGCGTGCAGCGCCACCCGGACTGGTTCCTGATCGCGGTGGCGGTCTTGGAGCGGGCCGGCCACGAGGTGCGCTTCGTGGACGGCGCCGCCCTGGATCTCGCGGCCGAGGTAGTCGACCGCGAGGCGCTCGCCTTCCGGCCCGACTTGGCGGTGCTGCACACGACGACCCCCTCGATTTACTCCGACCTCGGCCACGCCCGGCGCCTGAAAGAGAAGACGGGCACCCGCTTGGTCTTGATCGGACCCCATCCGACCGCGCTGCCCGACGACACGCTTCGCCTGGCGGGCGATGGGGTGGACGCGCTCGCGCTGGGGGAGTTCGACGAGACGCTGCTGGAGTTGGCCGACCTGTCGCGGTGGGACGACGTGGCGCTCCGGTCGGTGGCGGGGCTCGCATTCCGAAACGGTTCCGGCGAGGTGGAGCGCACTGCGCCGCGCGCTCCGGTGGACGTGAACGCGCTTCCGTTCCCTGCCTGGCACCACATCCAACCCGAGTGGTACCCGGATGCGGGCAAGCGCTTCCCCTTCTTGACGCTCCTCTCCGGCCGCGGCTGCCCCGGGCGCTGCACCTTCTGCCGCGACGTGCCGCTGATGGAGGGCCGCAAGTTGCGCCTGCTGGACCCGGCGCGGGTGGTGGACGAGATGGAGCACGACCTCAAGCTCTTCCCCCGGCTGCGGGAGGTCATGATCGAGACCGACACCTTCACGGCCGTGCCGGCCCACGTCGAGGGCGTGTGCGAGGAACTCTTGCGCCGCAACCTCAAGGTGACCTGGAGCTGCAACAGCCGCGTGGACCTGGACCTCTCGCTCCTGCCGCTCATGCGACGCGCCGGCTGCCGGATGCTCATGGTCGGCTTCGAGTTCGGCACGCAGCAGGCCCTCGACGCCGTGAAGAAGGGGATCACGCTCGAGCAGTCGCGCCGCTTCGCCCGGGCGGCGAGCGAGCTCGGCTTCACCTTGCACGGCTGCTTCATGATCGGCGCTCCGGGCGAGACGAGGGAGAGCGCCCGGGCCACGATCGACTTCGCCAAGAGCCTGCCCCTCGACACCATCCAGGTCTCGGGGATCTGCGTCTACCCCGGCACCGAGCTCTACGACTGGGCGAAGACAAAGGGCTACCTCGTGCCCAAGGACTGGACCGAGTGGGTGGGGCCCGACTGCGAGCAGGCGACGCTGCTCGACTACCCCGAGCTCTCCAAGGCCGAGATCGACGCCCTGATCGACCGGGGGCTGCGCGAGTTCTACCTGCGGCCCGGGCAGATGCTGCGCATGGCCAAGAGTCTTCGCAGTTGGGACGATCTGAAGCGCAAGCTCTACGGGCTGAAGAGCTTCCTCGACTACTTCGGCAAACCGAAGGCGGAGGGGCGGCCGTGACGCCCGACGTCACCGTCTGCGTGCCCGTGTACAACGCGGCGCGCACGATCGCACGGTTGCTCGAGGGGTTGGGGCGCCAGGCGACGGAGCGGCCGTTCGAGGTCGTGCTCGTCGACGACGGGAGCACCGACGCCACCCCGGCGCTCCTGGCCTCTCTTCCCTCCGGTGTCCGGGCGGTGCGCCAGGTGAACGCCGGGCCTGCCGCTGCCCGCAACCGGGCGGCGCGGGAGGGCCGCGGGGCAGCGCTCCTCTTTACCGACTCCGACTGCGTGCCCCGCCCCGACTGGCTCGAGCGGTCGATGGCGTGTCTCGAGGCCCACCCCGAGGCGGTCGCGGTCGGCGGCTCCTACGACATCGCCAATCCCGGCAGCCGGCTCGCACGCCTCATCCACGCCGAGATCATGTGGCGCCACGCCAGCCTCGGCACCTACGTGCGTTTCGCCGGGTCATACAATTTCGCGGTTCGGCGGCAGGCCTTCGAGGCTGTGGGCGGTTTCTCCACCCGCTACCGAAACGCCAGCGCCGAGGACAACGACCTCTCCTATCGGCTCCTCGGCCTCGGCCGTATCGTGTTCTGCGCCGAGTCACTGGTGGCCCACCATCACACCGAGCGTCTCGGCAAGTACCTGAAGGAGCAGTACCTCCACGGCCGCTGGCGGGCGATGCTGTACCGGGAGCACCCAGCCATGGCGCGGGGGGACGACTACACCCGCTGGACCGACGTCGCCGACGTACCCCTGTCCCTCGGATCGCTCGCGGCCGCTCTGCTTTGGCCCCTGTCTGGCGGCCTGGGCTGGGCCGTGCTCCTCGGGCTGGGGACTCTCGTGGGCCTCAAATCGGTCCAGGGTGTTCAGGTCTCGTGCTACGGAGCGGGGGCCGGCGCCGCCGGCTTCGCTGCCGTGGCAGCGGCCCGCGCTTTTGCCCGATCGCTGGGGTTTGCGGCCGGCCTTACGGGAATCTCGCGAGGGCGCGCGTGAAAGTTCTGGCCATCGTGCCCGCCTACAATGAAGAGGCGAGCATCGCGGCCGTTGTCGAGGCCCTGGGCCGCGTCCGGCCGCCCCTTGACGTGGTGGTCGTCGATGACGGATCCTCCGACGCCACGGCCGAGGTTGCTCGAGCTGCGGGCGCCCGGGTCCTGTCTCTTCCCTTCAACCTGGGCATTGGCGGCGCGGTCCAGACGGGTTACCTCTACGCCCGGGACAACGGCTACGATGTGGCCGTCCAGGTCGACGGCGACGGCCAGCACGACCCAGCCGAGATCCCCAATCTCCTGGCACCCCTCAGTGAGGGGACGGCCGAGGTGGTCGGGGGCAGTCGCTTCCTGGGCCGGCGTTCGACCTATCGCGCGAGCGTGGCTCGTCGGCTGGGCATCTTCTACTTCGCGTGGGTGCTCTCGGCGCTCTTCCGGCGCTCCGTCACCGATCCCACGTCCGGCTTCCGGGCGGCAAACCGGCGTGCCATCGAACTCTTCGCTGATGAGTACCCGACGGACTACCCGGAGGTCGACTCCCTCGTGCTCCTATGGCGAAACGGCCTGCGGTCGTTGGAGGTGCCAGTGGAGATGGCATCGCGCCAAGGGGGGCAGTCTTCCATCTCGTGGCCCCGGGCGGTGTACTACATGATCAAGGTCACGCTGTCGATCGGTGTTCATCTGTTGCGAGCCCCGAGGGGTGGGTCATGACGAGGATCCAAATCATCGCGGTCGCGGCGTCGGTCTCTTTGCTCCTGTTCGTGATCGACATGATCCGAAGGCGCAAACTCCTCGAGAAATATGCCCTTCTGTGGATTCTCGGTGGGGCGGGCCTCCTCGTTCTCTCCGCCTGGCCGGGTGTCCTCGACCGGGTGGCTCCGATCGTTGGAATCAGCTATCCTCCCGCGGTCCTGTTCCTGGGCGGCTTGTTTCTCCTGATTCTTCTGGTGCTTCATTTCTCACTTGCTGTCTCAAAACTTTCGGAGCAGAACCGGACGCTTGCCCAACGATTCGCATTGAGGGATGGGAAGCGTGACGAGTAGCGAGAGTGATCCCCCTGTGCCGCAAAGGGATTCGAACTACGCGTGGGCCGCTGTCCTACTTGGCTGCTTCGCTTTCGTTGTGTCGCTCCACTGGATCGGAGATTTCGACTATTGGACGCACTTGGCCCTCGGGCGGGAGATGTGGCAAGCAAAGGCTATCCGAATCGCTGAACCGTTTCTCTTGTCGCGTCCGGGAAGCCCGGTACTTACGCCGGGATGGCCGTTCGAGTTCCTGCTCTACGGTCTTCGTGTAGTCGCGGGCGATCCTGGTGTCAGCGTTATGGTCGCCGCGGCAGCTGCGGCAACGTTTGCCGTGCTGTGGCGGAGCGTGCCCAGGGAGGGGGGCCGGGCGACGAGACACCTGGCGTGGGCCTTTCTGGCGCTTATCGCCTTTTCGAGCCGGTTTCGGTTCGCGCCGCGGCCGGAGATCGCGGGGTACGCCCTTCTCGCGCCGACGCTCGTCGCCACGTGGCGGTGGCACGATCGGCCGAGTCGCGGTCGATTTCTCGGTGTGGCTGCCCCCCTCGGTCTTTGGGCCGTTGTTCATCCGTCGTGGGTCATCGGTGCGGTCTTGGGCGGCGCTCGGCTGGCCTTGTTCCCCAGGATCGATTTTTGGAAATCTCAAGGGGGCTCCTGGCGGGGTCGCCTGTTTCTCTTGTGTGTCTCCGCAGGAGCGGTGTTTTCCGCTTATCGGGCCTGCACCTTCGCCGGAGGAGTGTTGGGCGATCTGAGGGCCGGTGGGTCGCTTTCTTCGATCACGGAGATGCAGCCCCTATGGGACGTTCCGGACTTCCTCTGGCCCTTTGCCCTTTCGGCGTCGATCGCCTTCTTGCTCGCGTGGGGCGCGAGGGAGGGAAGGGTTCGACGACTTCTTCTCTGGGGGCTGGCCGTGTCCATCGGCGCCCTTGTGGCGCGCAACGTGACGCTCGGGCTGTTGGGGGTCGCGCCGGCAGCGCTTGAAGGTCTACGCTCCCGGAGTGACCGCGTTTGGCTCCCAGGGGCAGGGCGTTTCCCCTGGCTTCCTGCCTTGAGTGCGGTGACGCTCGCCGTGATCGGAGTGCAGGACGTGGATCCTCCCTGGGGCTTGGGCGTTCGGTGGGCCATGTTTCCGCGTGATGCCGCCTCCTTTGTCTCCTCGTCCCGGCTTCCCGGCCCGATCTTCAACAGCTTCGACATTGGAGGGTACCTGGACTGGGCCTGGGGCGGGGCGCCACGCACGTTCATCGACGGGCGGGTCTTTGGGGCCGATCCGACGTTCGAGGCTGTCCAGGATGTCGTGGGCGGACGATTTCCGGAGCACGTCTTGGACGGCCGGAAGATTCAGACGATCGTGGTCCGCGGTCTCTACTACGACAGCGGCCGCATCATCCCTTTTCTCTGGTGGATCCTGTCTCGTCCCGATTGGCACCTGGTACGGGCGACCGATGCTCTTGTCTTCGTTCGCGGCGCTCTCCCGGAGGGCGTCGGCCGGCTCAGCGCGGCGGAGGTGTGGCGCTACGTCCTCTGGGAGACGGACGTGAAGGCGTCGGAGCACGGCCATCAACCGCACCTCTGGTTCAACCGGGGCGTGGCTCGCTATTTCCTCGGTGACCTCACGGGGGCGCAGGCCGCGTTTCGCCAAGCGCTCAAGGAACACCCGGAGTGGGCCGATTACTACAGCGTGTTTCTCTGGGACCTTGGTCTCTCGAGTAAGACTCCTCAGCGCTGGCCAAGTTCGGACGGAGTGGTCCTCCATCGTCCCCCGATCGGGAGTGCGCAATAACCCGCTATGTCCTGTGTGAGATGGCTCATAGGAGAAGGGAGGTTGAGAAATACCCAGGAAGAGGTGCGCGGAACACTTGGAAATGTTAGGAGATTTGTGCGGTCAGTTTGATCGGTCGTGCGGCACGAATGGTGCACTCCGCACGGACACCATCTGCGAAAAGGGAGGCTGTGCGCGGTGAAGAGGCTACAGTGGATCACGTCTGCGCTCCTTTTGTTCGGGAGCGTCTCCGGTTTCGATGCCTGGGCACAGGCAGCCGCTCGGGTTAACGGTTCCGTCATTGATCGGGAAGACGTCCTCTTCCTGGCCAAGACCGTGCTCGATTTCAAGGAAGACCCACTCTCGGAGGCGAAGTACAAAGAGTCGCTCAGCAAGGCGATCACGAACCGTCTCGTGTACCAGGAGGCCGAGGCGAAGTACCCCGATATCGCCGAAGAGGTCGGGCGCATGGTGGATCTTCGTCTCGCCCGCGAGTATGTGGATCCCTATTACAAGAAGTACTGTCTTCCGAGGGCTCAGGCAGCCGTGACCCTGGATCTCCTCCTGGGGAAGGTCGGGCCGAAGGAGGACCTGGTCAACGTGTATCAGATCGTCTTGGAGGACAAGACGACAGCTGATGCTCTGATGGTGCGCCTCCGGAATGGTGAGATCCGGTTCGAGGAGGCAGCTCGGCAGTACAGCAAGGGGCTGACCGCTTCTCAAGGCGGAAACGTGGGAGGCGTGGCGCGCTCCAGTACGTTGTATGACCCGCCGGTCGTGGACATCCTTTTTCAGACGCCCGTGGGAACGCTGACGGCGGTGGTCGACACTCAGTTGGGACCGTCGATCTTCTGGGTCAAGGAGAAGAAGACCGCAGAGGAACTCGCGCGACAGGCTGCCGAAGACCTCCGTCCCCAGGAGGTCTCGGTGAAGGCTCGCGAGTTGCTGTACCGAGATGCCTTGGAGGCGTCCGACGAGTACAAGGGTAACATTCTCCTTACAGAGAAGAATGTGGAGCGTGACACCCCGAAACTCGATCAGGCTGCCATCGAGTTCGATGGCCGCAGGTTCACGGTGGAGGACGTACTCTCCCGGAGCGGAGGGCTGAACCACGGATGGAAGGACATTCTCACGATCACCGAGAACTGTTACCGCGACCTCGTGATTGCCGCTCGCTTCATGAAGACCGACGGCGTCCTTCCTGACGTGGAGCGCAAGCGCAAGGTACTCGTGGAGCACTATGCGGCCCGAAAGATGATCAATCGAGTCACACAGGGCATTCAGGTGACCGACGCGGAGGTAACTAC
This sequence comes from Deltaproteobacteria bacterium, assembly GCA_016214985.1. Lineage (GTDB taxonomy): Bacteria > Desulfobacterota > Deferrisomatia > Deferrisomatales > JACRMM01 > JACRMM01. Next base: position 122,055 of record JACRMM010000004.1, read on the forward strand.
CTACGTGACGGGGCACGAAGGCGAATACCGGACCGTCGACGCCGTGGACATCGGCCTCATTCGAGTTCAGTCCGATGCTCGACTGCGCCAAGTACAGGAGCGCCTGTCCTCCGGAAAGACGTTCGAGGATGTCGCAAAGGCCTGGTCCCAGCACTCCACGGCGGGCAACAGCGGGCGGCTCGGATTCCTGGCGGTCAGCGCGCTGACGCCTGACTTCCGCAAAGCCACTGCTGGCATGAAGCCGGGCGAGGTGAGCCAGCCGTTTCAAGTGAAGGAAGGGGCCCAACAGGGCTACTACCTCGTAAAGGTCTACAACTTCCAATCTGCCCGCGCGCTCCGAAATGACGAACTCAACCTCGACGTTGTCCGCATGAAGGTCCTCGCGGGGAAGCGTGAGAGCGCGCTCGGTGATTTGATCAATCGCCTGTATGGCCAGGCGAGCGTTGAAGTGCTTTGAGCCGGGGCAGAAATTTACAGCCGAGATCTCGAAACCATGGGGAGAAGCAGATGATCAAGAGAAGCCTTTCTGTTGTGTTGACTTCCGCAGTTCTCGCGCTTTTTGCAGGCATAGCAGGGGCGATGGCTCCGGCTTGGATGCCCAACTTCCCGATGCGCATGGGGGCAGCCGGCACGCTCCTGATGTGGATGCCGGTCCCTGGGGCCACGGAGTACAAGGTCTTGAGGAAGGTGGGGGACGGAAAATGGGAAACGGTGACCACACTTGCGCCCAACACCTATCAAGATCCAGCGGCACCGCAAGACAACGATGTCTCTTACAAGGTTGTAGCCATCGTGGCCGGCAAGGATGGGGAAGAGTCGCCGGTGGCCGTCCTGAAAGGCCTCAAGCCTATCGATCCCCCGGGCAACGTCGTGGGGCGACTCGGTGACAAGCAACTCGACCTCCGTTGGGACGTTGTGGGGGGAGCATCCTTCTATAACCTCTACAAGTCTGCGTCCAAAGAAGGCCCCTTCCAGCTTGTGTCCTCTCTTCAGGACACGAAATACGCGGACACCAAGATTGAGGACGGCAAGACCTACTACTACCAGGTCACGTCGGTAAGTTCCTCCAACCAAGAGTCCAAGAAGCCTGAGGCATTTTCGTTCAAGGTAGAATTTCCAAAGGTCGTCGTGGTCAAGAAGTTTGACCCGGTGCGACGTAAGTTGAAGTTCATCAAGAAGTCTCACGGAGAAGACTTTGCAGAATTCTACAACCCGACGGACTTGAGCTTGTCCGAGGGCAGGATCTTCGTGACCGATGCGAAGACCGTTCAGGTGCTGGACCTGCAGGGTGAGTTTCTCTCGCGATTCTCCATCGTCCAGGAGAAGGTGGCCTCTCAGCAGTGGCCCTCGCCCGTCCGGGTGTGCGTCGGGCCGCAGGGTACCCTCTTCATGACATTCGCCCAGAGCCCGTTCATCCGCGAGATCAGCTCCGAGGGGCGCGCTCTCCTTCGGGAGATCAAGGTTCCGGCCATCCCAGGAAGCAAGCTTCCCTGCGAACCGGCCAGCGTCGAGGTGGGACCCGACGGGCGCCTCTGGGTCGTGGACAGCCAGTACGGGCAGGTCGTGGTTCTCCCGGCGGGGAACAACGCGCCGAGCAACGACGAGGTCGTCCGGCTCGGCTGGGCCAGGGGGTCGGACACGCCATTTACTGACAAAGACTTCGTGATGGCCGGGCCCGTACTGATCCGATACTGGAAGGACAAGGGGCTCATGTGCGTCGCCGACGCAAGCCGTGGCGAAATCGTGTTGATCAATGCGAACACGCTGAAGGTAGAGGGCAAGATCGGTGGGTTTGGGGCCGGTCTTCAGCAGTTCAGTTCCATCGGTGATCTGGTCGTCTTTGACCCGGATAGCATCCTCGTGCTGGACGTGCTCGGAAAGAGCGTACGGCGGCTCGCTTTGAACGGCGACTATCTGGACAGTTTCGTCGACGATGACGAGAAGTTGAACCTGCAGAAGCCGGGATCCATCTCCCGGGTGCTCTGGGATCCCAAAGGACGGAACCTCTACGTGCTCTCGAGCTTCGAGAACCAGCTCTACATCTACCACGTGGAGGGCTAGCGGCGCCTGCCTGGGAGGAGAGGAGGTGAGAAGAAAGGGTTGCGGCGGGTAGGCGGAGCGACACTGACAACATACAACGGTAAGCAGGAGGAAGAAGAGAATGAGAGGCAAGTGGACCCTGCTCATGGCCATTGGGGCCACCCTTTTGGGCACTGCCGCCACGGCGGCGGTGACCAACACCCACCACGACATGGCGGTCTTCCGGTCCGGAACCGTGAAAGAGGTGTGCTGGTATTGCCACGGCGCCCTCGACACCAGTAGCGTCTCGGGTTTCGGTCAGATCGGTGCCCTGTGTCTCACCCGCTGCCACGCGGGCACGGCCGGAGCCAACTACTCCGGGACCAACTCCACCCAGCCCGCGCGGGCTGCCTTCGTGAACGACGACGCCAGCGTCAACGCCATGGCCGACGACTACAACGTCGTAAAGAACGGCCACAAGTTCACGATCGCTAACCTGCGCGATCGCGTGGGCACGGCGCTCTCGGGCGCGCTCTCGGGCGGCGCCCTCCCCTACACGGCGGCGGGACGGACCGCGATCGAGTGCACGAGCTGCCACAACGTGCACGACAACACCAGAGCCCCCTTCCTGTGGGGAGACATGATGAACGACGCAGCCGGCGCAGGCACGAACGTGAGTTTCTGCCAGCGCTGCCACGACCCGGCCACGGAGGGTCGCGGGAACAACTGGGCCTCGGCCGAAGTGGCGCCCAACGGCGAGCACCCGGTGAACTTCGCGCTGATCCTCGGCTCGGTCTCGACCGCGAACCGGACCCTGGGCGGCCGCGCCGGCCGCTATATCCAGTTCGACGACCAGGGCACGACGCACATGTTCGACGTGGCGAGCCTGTACCTTCCGGCCGACCTCAACCAGCTCGGCAATCACTACACGGTCGGCGCAAAGGTGAGCACCTGGGACAACCTCCCGAACACGACGGGCGCGCAGACGGCCCGGCTGGGCTGCTACACCTGTCACGTCACGCACTTGGATGTGACGCCGAACCTGGTGGCTCGTAACGACGTGGCCATCGGTTCGCCGGTAGCCGGCAACGCCTGGAACCCCATGTGCGTGAGCTGCCACGGCACGGCGGCCACCAACGCCACCAACATCAACGAGCAGAACCCGGGCCTGACGGCCTGGACGCACCCGGTGGCCTCCGCCTCGAATGCGGGCACCCTCACCACGGGCAGCACCTACAACTACACGAACTCCAACGGCACCTTCCCCTTCACCGTCGACCTGGCGCCGGTCGTGAACTTCGCGAACGCCAACGGGAAGAACGGCGTGGTGATCAGCCCCACCAACGGTCGCATTCTCTGCACCTCGTGCCACGACGTGCACGGCGGCCCGGCGAGCACGATGGCGCTGGCCGATCTGGACGGTACCTCCGACGGCACGGCTACGGCCGCGGTCTGCTACGCTTGCCACACGGGCGCGGGCCTCGTCGATCTGCCCGACGACCAGGGCAAGTCGGTTGCTGCCGCCGAGCCCGCGAACAGCCACCACCGCACGCGGATCGCTGGCATCACGACGCCCACTAGCTTTAGCGACGCCAGTGCTGACGCGAACACCTTGAACATGGACACGCCGTCCTGGGTCGGGAAGCCGCAATCGAATTTGAACCTGGCAGGGGCCTTCAAGACCTTCGGAAGCCTGGCCGACGGGCTCCAGTGCCCGGACTGCCACGTGTTCAACGGCACGGGCCACAACTGGTAATGAGAAGACCACCGAACTCAGGTGCTAGAGGAGGTTTCAGAATGAGAGGCACGAAGTCGATTCTTCTAGTGGCCAGCCTCGCCGTCGGGAGCACGGCCGTTGCGGCCCTGAACCCGGCTGCGCCAGGGCTCCCCACCGTCGTCAAGAGCTCGATGGCTTTGCAGCCGTTGGCCAACAACGGCATGTCTGCCATGTGCGTGGACTGCCACACCCTGCAACCCGTGTCCGCCCAGGCGAGCCACTGGGCCTCGGCGTACGCCAACGGAACGACCCACACGGGCGGTTCCGGCATCAACAACGCCAACGCGAGCGTGAACCGGAGCACGGGCGAGTACCTCGGCCTGGACCCGTGGGTCAACGCCTTCAATGCGACGATCCCAGGTGGGATCACGAGCAAGTACGGAAATTCGTCAAACAAGCACAGCGTGACCGTGACCCGGACCCCGAACGGGAGCGCGGACGTCCTCGCGAAAGGAACCGGGTACGACGGGTTCGAGCTGATCTGCGAGTCCTGCCACAACATCGTCCTGAACGACTGGGGTGGGAACAACCTCCTAGATGTGGAGCAGACGAAGGCTACCCCCCATGACGGAACGGGGAACATCGACTGGATCGGCGGACCGGTGTCGAACCTGTGCGTGGGGTGCCACGGGTTCATGTACACGATCAACGCCCAAAACTCCGCGGCGCCCGCGAACACCTACTATTCCGCCACCGGGCGGAACTTGGACGGCGGCGGAACCCAGCGCGGCAACAACGAGTTCCACTGGGCCGCCAATGCGTCGGGGGTCCAGACGGCATATGCCCAGAACCACCACGTGATGACCGGCGACAACATCGACAACGTTCGCGCCGGCGCGGGCATCCTGTGGACGGACAACATCGTCGTGAGCTACACGGACAACCCCATCGCCAACAACTCGGCGAAGGGGTCGTACAACGTGAACAAGGCGTGGACGCACCTGACGAAGTCGACTACGGCGGGGAACTTCAACTGCACCAACTGCCACAACCCCGGCCACCGGGGCGATCTGACCGAGGGCGGCTCGATCCTTCGCTACACGGGGACGGGCGACCTGGGTGGGCCGGCGACGACGTCGGGTACCTACCCCCAGGCGATTCAGCGGATCAGCGACCGCTATGCGTCGGGCGGCTGGAAGAGGTTCCAGGACTACAAGTTCTGCAACCAGTGCCACCCGTGACCTGAGACGATGAGGGGGGACGGCCTGGGTGGGAACCCGGCCGGCCCCCTTCCAACCTGACCGAAGGAGGACCGCGTATGCGAAGGATTCTTGTTTCGATTGCAGCCTTTGGGCTCGTGGGGCAGTTGGGCAGTTGGGGGGCGCTGGCACAGGAGGCGCCCAAGGGCGCGGCAGCGCCTGCTGCGGCTGCGGCGGCGCCTGTGGATGCGGCTGCGCCTGCGGCGGCTGCGACTGTGGATGCGGGGGCGCCTGCGGCGCCTGCCGTGAAGTACAGCAAGGACGTCGGTGGGTTGGCGAAGCCGATTGAGGTGAAGAATCTGACCACCGGGGAGAAGAAGACAACCGGCGATCTGGCGAAAGACGGAAAGGTGATGTTTGTCCTGGTCAACTCCGTTTGCAACCTGTGTCAGAACGAGATGGATGCTCTTGTTGAGTATAAGGCCAAGTTTTCTGAAAAGGCGGCCGTGTATCTCGTGGCTGTGGACATGAATGAAGAAGTGGCAAAGAAGGCTTACGAGAAGTGGGCCAAAGACTATACTATCTTTTACGACCCGCAGTTTACGCTAGGAACGTCGCTTGACCTTTACTCGACACCAGCGACGGTCATCTTGGACAAAGGTGGAAAGATCCTTTACAAGGGCATGGGGTACCGGCCCGACTCTCTGAAGCAGTACATGGGCGTCCTCTAGTAAGACCGTTGGCGCGGAGAACCCGGAGGGGGCCTTGAGCCCCCTCTGCTTTTTTGTGCGACGCGGTTGTGAGGGAGAGTGCAACCACTGGCGCGGGGAGTGGTACGTATTGGGGCGCATCGGCCAGTTGTGGTATACGGGGTTGGTACCCGAGGGAGAGGATGTGTCCATGACGAGGCGATGGCAATCTGCGGCCCTGGGAGGTCTCCTGGTAGTGGTCGGCGGCCGGCACACTGCGCTGGGCGGGCTGAACCCGGCCAACCCCGGCCTTCCCACGGCGGTGAATGTCTACGGAAGCACTTCGGTGACGAAGAATGGCCTTTCGGCGATGTGCGTGGATTGCCACACGCTGAGCCCCAAGCCGAACCCAAGAGGGGACAATCCCTGGCCCGGCACGGGAGGCACTCACTTCGTCGTGTGGAACGACGGGACGGGTTTTCGGGCCACCCGGAACGCGGTCGCCTACTTCCGTTTGACTTCCTGGCCGGATGCGTTCGAGGGATCGCTCCACGCATACAGCAAGTATGGGGATACCGCTGCCGGGATGAGCAAGATGATCTCGAACGCGACAAATAGGGCGGCGACCCAAGACACGGTTTCAGGCGACTATGCGGCGTATGAGATCATCTGCGAATCTTGCCATAATCTCATCGTCAATGCCGCTGGGGGAAACAACTTGCTTGCCTCGTATCGGGAGTACGCCGCGGCCGGCGAGACGGTGGACGACCCAGCGAAGCTCTGCGAGGGATGTCATCGCGAGCAGGCCAAGGGGACGCCGGCCCATCACCCGCTCACCGGTGGGGTCACGCACGACGTTCCGAACGGTTGGACCTTTACCGGTGACCAGGTGGGGCCGGATCCGATCCAGTCGACGACTCACAGCCTCAACGCCGCCCACGCGCTGAACCCGCCCGTGACCGCGAGCGAAATTACCTACACAACGGTCCCCAAGGGTGTGAGCTGCTCCTCCTGCCACCGCGTTCACGGTGCGGAGACACAGACCGGTGCGAGAGTACTGAAGCGGGGAAGCTCCGCGGCTCCCCTCGCGAACGTAACCGGCAAGCAGGTCAACGTGATCTACTATGCGAACATCCCGGAACCAGGTGATGCGGTAGGGCAGATCAAGCGGTACAACACTGGGGTTCCGGCCGGCCTCGATCGACAGTGGGACGTGAGCCAGACCGGGGCCAAACGCTTGGTGAGCAACGCCGATCCGGTGTGCGACGGGTGTCATTCCTACTAGCCGATCGGGGGAGGAGGATTGCGATGCGCCGCTGGGGGGCAATCTGTTCGGCGATTCTCTGGACGCTGGCGCTCGAAGGGAGCGCGCTTTCGGCGATAAATCCGGCTTCTCCTGGTCTAGCCCCGGCGAAGGCGTATGGCAAGGTTGGCATTCCGAACAATGGTGCGTCGGCTCTGTGTGTTGAGTGTCATACGGAGAACCCCAAACCCGCCACGGGCACGCACTTCGTCGTGAATACTCTTACCGGACAGCTGCGCACGACACACTCCGGGGGTGGCTGGATACAGGGCGCCTGGGGTATTCGGAAGCAGGGCGAATTCTTCAAGGTGACGGCATGGGCCGAATTGGATCTTGGCAACGGCGGGTCGTCGAAGTTCGGTGACACTGAGACGTGGCAATCGGTCATTTACGCAGACCCGGCGGGAGTCCTGGGTGCGGAGTCTTCGCGGCTTGAAGGGTCTGCGACGAAGATAGCATCCTACGAACTGATCTGTGAATCTTGCCATAATTTGCGGGTCAGTGTGGAGGGCAGATATAATTTATTGGCAAAGAGTACGGATAGTACGGTGATTGATGACGTTGTGGATGGAAGGACGGCTCCATTGTGTGTTGGATGTCACGGATTTTTGTATCACGATGATGCGGGAGCTGCAAATGGAGCCAGTCAATATTGGGCTGATAGTAGAAACACTAATTATATAACTGGGGGGCGCAGGGGAAACAACGAAGTGCATTATATTAATGGGAAAAGATACAATAGAAATCATCATGTTATGACCGGTGATGCTATAGACCTTGCGCAGGCCCAGGCCGGTCTATTGGTAAGGGATGTGGATACCATTGATCCGAATTCCATAAGAGCGCCCATGGATCGGTCTCTTCGTACGGGTTCTGCTCCTGTGAGATTGATCGCTCTGGCTCCGATCGTGATGCCATCCGTCCCGACCAGCCTGCACTGCTTGACCTGCCATGCGCCCGGGCATGGAGGCGAAAGGAGCATGGGGGCCGCAGTTCTTCGCGGAGACGCTCTGAACGGGAGCGACAAGGGATTTGGAATCGATCGGATCTCCGACGGCAACGACTGGGGCCGATATTCGGATGAGCGCCACTGTGGCAGGTGTCACGAATGAGGGGCAACATGGGAGCGGCTTGGCGAAGGGCTGTTCTCGTGGCTGGTTTCGGTCACGCCCTCGGCCGGATTTGTCTGGCGGGAGTCGAAAACACACACCACGACATGCGGTTGTATAGCCTGGAACAGGAGACGAGCGTTTGCGGGTATTGTCATGTTCCACACGGTGCTGCGGGGGAAGGCCTCTTGAAAGAGAAGGGGACGACGGCGACCGAAATCGGTGCGGTAGGCTCCTTCTGCTATACGTGCCATGACGGGACGGTCGTTCCGACGGCCTTGATTGAGGCTCCAGACGGTACGTTGGGGATCGACGCGCTGACCAAGTCCCACGGGCTACTGATTCGAAACATTGAACCCAAGACGTTCGGGTTGGAGAAACTCGACCAGGTGAGGGCGAGTGGTCTGATTCCACTGGATCCCGCAACCGGATCTCTTCCAGAACGAATGGAGTGCACGGCCTGCCACGATCCACATAACGCATCCAATCCTCCATTTCTGAAACTACCTTTAGCGATCCTGTGCCAGAAGTGTCATTCGGGGCGAGACGTAAAGGGTGGGGGGCGTTTCACTTCGATCGAAGATGTCGGACCAGCCAACGGAGCACATCCGGTAGGGATGTCTCTGACGTACTCCGGAAGGGACCGGAAGCGTCCGGAACAAGCGCAGCCGGAAATAATCTTCAATGACGTTGATGCGGCACTGCGCGTGGTGACACTGGCGGGTCCCGATCTGGGCGACCCTGCGAAGCATTGGGCAACGGGTGGCCACCTGAGCCCAGCCGGGGCGCAGATGCCCACGGGTACGGTGAGTTGCGCCACGTGTCACAGTGCCCACAGCGTGGCAGCAGACCTATTGGTCGCACCGGTCTATCAAGGGGCCGGCACGGCGGACTCTCCCCTCTGCCAGGGATGCCACGGTGCCCGCTCCTCGCCGGAGAATCCGGGCGGAACTCCCTACTTCCACCCGGTCGGGCTAACTTCTGGGCCGCCGTACATGACCACCCCGGAGCCGCGACGACCCTTGGCCATCGTGATCCCTCCGGACTGGCCGGTTGGGAAGGGTGGCTCGCTGATTTGCGCCACGTGTCACCGGGCGCACCAGGGGCGCCAAGGAGCGCGGTGCCTTCGGGACAATGCTCTGGGAAAGAAGTACTCGTGCGACGTCTGCCACCAGCCCGAAGAGCAGGCGGCCGGGACGCTGGTGCGGAATACGAAGAATCTTCACCATGTGACCTCAACCCTGGACAAATCGGCGCTGCTGCAGGGAAGAGGACTCTCATGGGCAAAGGGGCCGGGCGAGCCCGGAGATTTGGCGGATGGATTGACCTGTATCGATTGCCATGTCGATTTGGCCAAGAGCGCCCACAACTGGTAAAGGAAGAAGCCGTGGTGGTTGGGGGAGGCAGGTGTCGTCGCTGGGTGGTGCTTGTGTTGGCGCTCGCCTCAGTCTTCGCAAGGGGCGGCCTCGCCGCCGAGGCCAGGCCCGTGTGGATGCAAGGGTTTCCCCTGCGGGCCGGGGCGCAGGTGTTGCTGATGTGGGAGCCATTCCCCGGGGCTGTTGGGTATCGGGTGGTCCGAAAGGATCTTTCCACGGGCGAAGAGGTCAGCCGGAACGTGGCGACGACTCAGCAGGTCGACACGGAGGCCCGGCCCGATCGGTCCTACGCATACACGGTTCAGGTGATCCTGCAGGGAGAGTCTCCAGGCTCGGTGTCCGAGGTTCGGCGCCTCCTGGGCGTACGCCCACTGGAGGCCCCCAGGGGCGTCCAGTCCTACCAGGAGGCGTCCAGCGTCCGTCTGGTGTGGGAGCCAGTGGAGGGCGCGGTCTTCTACAATGTCTACCGCAATGGGGCAGAAGAGCACCCAGTATTGATCACGTCTGCGCAGGAGACCAAGTTTGCAGACAACTCCCTAGAGGGGGGGGCGACCTATGTGTACCGGATCCGTTCGGTGGGGCAGGACGGCCGTGAGTCGCCGGACTCTTCGCTTCTCACGGTAACGGTGCGCTCGACGCAGGCCGCCGGGAAGGCGGAGCCATACGTGCGCCGGTACGTGCAACGCGTGTCGATGATCCGCCAGGGGCTCGGGTATCGGCTCCGAGAGCCGACGGATATCTCCTTCTCCAAAGGGACGCTGTTCGTGACGGACCTCGGGTCCCGTTCGGTGTTGGTGTTCGCCCCAGAGGGAGACCTTCTCTACCAATTTGCCACGATGCCTCCCGAGTACGCCGGAGCCTGGGGGATCCCCTGGGGACTCTCGGTGTCGCCGGATGGTCTTCGGGTGGCAGTGACCTTCCTTCGATCGTCGAACGTCCGAGTGTTTTCGCGGGACGGCAAATTGCTGCACGACGTGGCCGTTGGAAAAGCGCCTGGCTTCCAGAACTGCCCCGATGTTCCTCAACCAATGGACGTGGTGTTCGACGTCCGTGGCGATCTATGGGTCACCGAGTATGCGTACGCTCAGGTGGTGCACCTCGGGAGGGACGGCAAGGAGATTGGCCGGGTCGGAAGCCCCAGGCAGTCTGAGACGCCGGGTCCCTTTCGCAACCCGACCTTCCTTGCGTTCGATGCAGAGGCCGAGACCCTGTATGTGGCGGACAGCCTGCGTTCGGTGATTTTCGGAGTCGCGTACGGGGGGGACGTGACCTGGATCTGGAACCGTCCACGGGGGAGTGAGGGCGCGATGTACCTTCCCAAAGGACTGGCGGTTTGGGGGAAGGGCCGCCTTCTCGTTGTCGACGGCTTGACGTCGAGTCTCCAGAGTTTCCACGGTGGGGGCCATATCGAAGGCGTGTACTACTCCGAAAATCGGCAGTACCTTGACCTCCGGGGGATGGTATCGGTCGACGCGGACCCGGCTACTGGCGACATCTATGCCCTGTCCAAGGTTGACAGCGCGGTATACCGGCTGAAGGTGGTGAGGGAGGAACAGGCGGAGTGACCCTCCTGAGTGTCCTTTCTGGTATCGTCTGTCCTCGCCCCGACGCCGCGTCGAAAGATCCGACGCGACGCTGTTCCCACAGATCCCACCACTCACAACCCCCAGTTCTCGGCTCGGCCCACCGGTATCTCGCCCTGCGTTTCGCTCAGCGCAACTCTTCCACCACCGGCACAACGACTCCACCGCCACCTTCACGGCCCCGTTGGGCAGGTCGAGGACGTAGGGGGGGTATGCCCGCCGTCGGCGACGGGAGGGACCACTCCAGCAATTCTCGATACACGCCGAGACCGTTAGGGGCGCTCGGCCAGGCCCGGATGAATGGGCACTTCGGTGCAGCAAGGGCGGCTTCAACCTAGGGCGCCGAAAGATCCTTCTCCGCTCATCCCCCCGGGGAACCGTTGCGGCGGCGCGATGGCCTTCGCGACGCCTTCCCTGCTCTCGCCCGGAGGGGACCTTCGGCCTCTTCCAGCGGGTTCACCCACTGGAGCCCAGGAAACCTGGAGAAGTCGCTGTCGGTGGAACAGAGCGTGCAGCCGTGTTCGATGGCCAGCGCAGCAAAATGGGCGTCTGTCACCAGGTTGCCCGCTGCCTTTCCCCGTAGGAGCAGTTCTCGAAACACGTCCCAGTGGCGTTGGCTGGGATCGATGAGGCGTGTGCACGGCTGATCGAGCCAACTCTGCACCCGGCTGGTGGCCTCGTCGAGCGCAAGCGGGCGCTCAAAGACGCGGGGATTCGTGCTGATCCGGATGAATGCGGAGAGCACCGACCAACGGAGACACACCGGTGAGCTGCCCGACAGTGCCTCGTCCCACCACTGCCGAGCGGGGCCATTCCTCGGGGAGAGGCTGTCCTCCGCGTAGAGCAGGAGGTTGGCGTCGACGAGGATCACCGGAAGTTCTCTCCTTCGGCGTGCGCGATGAGTTCTTGAACGTTGTCGAGGTCGTATCCGGGGCGCAGGCCCATGTCGTGCGGCTTTGTTCTGTAGGGCCGGCGCCGTGTCGACTTTTCAACCTCTTCGAGACCCACGCGAAGCGCCTCGTTGACAACGGAGCGAAACGAAGTGGAGCGCTTGGCGGCGACTTGTCTCGCTTTGTCGATGACGTCGTCATCCAGGGAAAGGGTTGTGCGCATCGTCGTCTCCTCGGATCGGCGGAAGGTCGGTGGCACCGCAGCATCTTCGAATTTGATGTCAACGCATCACCGAACGGGAGGACGCTCGGCCAAGCCCGGAGGACACCTCGGTGCTGCTGGGCCGCTTTAGCCTCTGGTGCAACGGGCCGAAAACTCCTCCTGCACGGATCCCCCCGGAGACCCTGCCGCAGCGTCCCGAGGGGGCTCGGCGGCATTCTCGTCCCGGGCCTTGCGGGCGGGTTCCCCAGGGACGTTCGGGAATCCGTGCCCGACGAAGCGTCTCCGGGCCGGTGTGGAGCGACCGCGGCGTCGTCGTGCTCCAGAGCGTCGTCTGGTCATCGACGGTGCGCGTCCGCGCGGTGGACCACGGGTGTCGTGTCCAACGGTTTGTCGTCTGGTCAGCACAGCGAAGCCCCTGCTACCGGCTCCCACACATCCCACCACTCACAACCCCCAGCACTCGGCTCCGCCCAACGGTATCTCGCCCTGCGTTCCATTCCGTGCACTTCTTCCGCCACCGGCGCCAGCGCTTCCACCGCCACCTTCCCAGCCCCGTTGGGCAGGTCGAGGACGTAGGGGGGAGTATGCCCGCCGTCGGCGACGGGGGGCGAACACTCGAGCAATTCTCGATACACCCCGAGACCCTCCCGGATCGAGAGCCGAAACGCGGCGTTGCCCGGAGCGCGGTCCGGGTGGTGGAGGTAGTAGGGACTGATTCCCTCGGCGGCGAGGCCGGCGAAGAGCTGGGCGAGCGCCTGGGGCTCGTCGTTGACGCCTCGCAGGAGCACGGTCTGGTCGAGGAGCGGGATCCCGGCGTCCTGAAGCCGCCGTATGGCCCCGAGGAAGGCGGGGCGTAGCTCTGCCGGGTGGACAGCGTGGACGACGACGCGAAGTGGCAGAGGGCCCCCCAGCGCCCGGACGAGCTGGGGTGTGATGCGCCCGGGGGCCACCACGGGCGCCCGGGTGTGGACCCGCCAGCGGCGCAGGTGAGGGATCGAGGCAAGCTTCGTTGCGATGTTCCGAAGTTGCGCGTCCGGGAGCGTGAGGGGATCGCCGCCCGAGAGGATCACCTCTTCGACCGCGGGCTCCGCGGCCAGCCACTGGAAGATTCGCTCCCAGTCCCCGGGGCTCGGCTCCCGCTCTGGCCCGGGCGGGGTTCCCCTGCGGAAGCAGAAGCGGCAGTAGAAGAAGCACCGGGAGGTGGCGAGGACCACGGCCCGGTCCGCGTGCTTTCGGACCACGAACGGCACCGGCTGGAGTCGGGCCTCCCCCGTGGGGTCCGGGAGCGCCTCGGGGTCGGCTGCCGCCTCGCAGGGATGAACGTCACCGATCCGGAACAACGGGTTCTCCGCGCCGAGGCTCTCGGCCAGGCGGCGGTACTCCGGCGGCCAGCGGACGGGGAAAGGGGCGATCACCTCGGGATCTCAGACTCTTCGGGCGCGGGTGGGCTCTTTCGCGCGGAGAGCGCGAAGCGTGCGCCGCACCCGATGACCGGTGCTCATTCCGGCTCCTGGCGCGGCTTGGCGGTGATTTCGCGCGCGATCTCGGTTCCCCGCCTCGACGAGGTCAATGCGCCCTCCGCCGATTCCCTCGTGAAGAGCTCCCAGGGGAGGGTGTACGTGGCTTCGTCTCCGTAATCGGTCAGGAAGTGCTCCCTGGGGCCGAGCGCCAGCAACTCCGGAAGCAGCTGTTGGAGGGCGAGCCGTGTCGATCCAGGAAGCTCACGACTGCGCAAGAGCGCCGCCAGTTCCCTTGCCGGGTCATGGGTCTTGGGGGGCGCCCCGAAGAGCGCGAGTACCGCCTTGCCCGCGTTTTCGAGGGCGAGTTGGGCGTTGTCGACGCAGGACCTCCAGCGCTCCAGGCGAAAGTCCTCCTCCGCCTCTCGCTGGAACCCGTCGGCCAGTGCGAGACGGTAAGAGATCTCGTTACGCGCGTTCACGATAGCCGTCCCAGGTGAGTTCCCAGTCTCCGGAGGGGCCGCACGGAAGCGTCCACATCCAGGCCTGGCCGATTTTCTTCCGGTCCATGCCCGCTTGTCGCAAAGCAGCCAGCGCCTTGCGCCGGTAGGGCTCGAAATACTCCGCCCCGTACAGGGAGACCCCGTCCGCGCATACGTCGAGGAGGAGGGGGGTGAGGTTGGCGTCCACTTCCGAGGGGGTTTTCGCCACAAAGGCAATGGCCCCGGGCGTCCGATCGAGAATCGAGAGCAGCGGCGCCCGAGCCTCTCTCTGGCGCTTCAGGGGATCGGTCGGCAGACCTTCGACGACGACCAGAAGGTCGTGGTCGCTATCGACGCTCGCCTGGCCGCGCGCCTGGGAGCCGAAAAGGACCACCGTCTTCAGACGCGCGCCAAAGGCTTCCCGGAGCGCCTGAACCACGACGTCGTAGCGGATCTGGAGGTCTGCTTCACGCACCGCAAGGGTCATCGGTCGTCGGGGCTCCGTTGGGTTCGAGGTCCCCAGTGTAGACCGGGACTCCACTTCCCTCAACCGTTGAGAGCGTTCTTGTCGAGAGTGCTCTTGGTTCGAGAACCTTTGACAGGAGAGGGAAAACCGTCTAAGAATATCGCCTTTTTCCAGCACACCCCTCCGAATCGAGGAGCATTCCATGGCCGTGTATACTGCCGGAGACCTGCGCAAGGGCGTCAAGATCATCATCGACGGGCAGCCCAATTTGATGGTGGACCTGGAGTTTGTGAAGCCGGGCAAGGGGCAGGCCCTCTACAAGTGCCGCCTCAAGAACATGATCACGGGCACCCAGGTCGATCGGACGTACCGGTCGGGGGACAGCTTCCAGTCGGCCGACGTGGAAGAGCGGACGATGGAGTACCTCTACAACGACGGCACGTTCTACAACTTCATGGACCAGAAGACGTATGAGCAGTTTCACCTCACCGAAGCGCAGATCGGGGAGAACAGGAACTACCTTACCGACAACCTCCAGGTGGACGTGATGCTCTTCCAGGACCGTCCCATCGGGGTGACTCTCCCGAACTTCGTCGTGCTGCAGGTCGTGCGGGCCGACCCCTGGGCCAAGGGGGACACCGCCACCGGGGTCACCAAGCCGGTGACCGTGCAGACCGGCTACGAGCTCCAGGTGCCGGCCTTCGTGGAGGAGGGGGAGAAGATCCAGATCGACACCCGCACCGGCGCGTACGTGACGAGGGTGAAGGGGTGAGAAAGCGGTCAGCGATCAGCGGTCAAGTCACACCGGAAGCCCCCGGGTCGTTCTGGCTGAAAGCTGACCGCTAAATGCTGAATGCTCGAAACGAGAACCTCTGGTTCCGGGCCCGGGTCGTGCAAGCGATCCGGGCCTTCTTCATCGGCCGGGGCTACCTGGAGGTCGAGACCCCGCACCGCATCCCCGCGCCGGCGCCGGAGGCTCACATCGACGCGGTGGGCTCGGAGGGGTGGTACCTTCATACGAGCCCCGAGCTGTGCATGAAGCGGTTGCTCGCGGTCGGGCACCCGCGGCTGTTCCAGGTCTGCCGCTGCTTCCGGAAGGGGGAGAGGGGAAGGCGCCACCTGCCCGAGTTCACGATGCTCGAGTGGTACCGCGCCGGCGCAGACTACCGCGGCCTGATGGAGGAGACCGAGGAGCTCGTGGGCGAGGTGGCGGCGACGTGCGGCGGCCGGCAGTTCGACCTGTCCCGGCCCTGGGAGCGCCTGACCGTGGCCGAGGCCTTCGCGCGGTTCACGACCACGACGCCCGAGGCGGCGCTGGCCGACGGCTCCTTCGACGAGCGGGTGGCCTTTGAGATCGAGCCTCACCTGGGCCAGGGCCGGCCCCTCTTCCTGTGCGACTACCCGGCACCGCTCGCGGCCCTGGCCCGACGGAAGCCCGGGAACCCCTCGGTCGCCGAGCGGTTCGAGCTCTATCTTCAGGGCGTGGAGCTCGCGAACGGCTTCTCCGAGCTCACCGATGTGGCCGAGCAGCGCGATCGGTTCGCGGCAGAGCGCGGCGTGCGCGCCGCCGCCGGCAAGGACCCCTACCCCCTGCCCGAGCGCTTCCTGGAAGACCTCGCCCGGCTGCCGGAGTCCGCGGGCATCGCGCTGGGAGTGGATCGCCTGGTGATGCTGCTGGCCGGTGCGGAGACGATCGACGAGGTCGTGGCGTTCGCGCCCGAGGAGCTCTGAAAGCGGCTGGGAGGCTGGGAAGCAGGAGGCTGGGAAGCCGAAGCTCCAAGTCTTCTGGCCTCCCAGCCCTCGGAGTCCCGGTCCTATTTCTTCGCGTACCCCACGCCCTGCAGGGCACTCTCGATCTCTCCGAGGATCGCGGGATCGTCGATCGTCGAGGGGATCGAGTACGTTTCTCCGTCGGCGATCTTTCGCATGGTACCCCGGAGGATCTTCCCGGACCGGGTCTTGGGGAGCCTGGAGACGACCGACGCCTCCTTGAAGCACGCGATGGCGCCGATCTGGTCGCGGATCATCTGCACCAGTTCCTTCTGGATGTCCGTGGCGCTTCGGTCGACGCCGGCCTTGAGCACCACGAACCCGATGGGTACCTGCCCCTTCATGCTGTCGGCCACGCCGATGACGGCGCACTCCGCTACGTCTGGGTGCGTTGCCAGGACCTCCTCCATGCCGCCCGTGGAGAGGCGGTGCCCGGCCACGTTGATGACGTCGTCCACGCGGCCCATGATGTAGACGTACCCGTCGTCGTCCAGGTAGCCGCCGTCGCCGGTGAAATAGTAGCCCGGGAAGACGCTCATGTAGGAGCTCACGTAGCGGTCGTCGGCCTGCCAGAGGGTGGGCAGGGTCCCCGGGGGCAGCGGCAGCTTCACGGCCACGATGCCCTCCTGATTGGGGCCGAGCAGCTTGCCGGCGTCGTTGAGGATCTGGACGTCGTAGCCCGGCACGCCCTTGGTGGGCGAGCCCGGCTTGATCGGCAGCGCCTCGATTCCGAGGCAATTGGCCGCGATGGGCCAACCGGTCTCCGTCTGCCACCAGTGGTCTACCACCGGCCGCTTCAGGAGGTCGCTCGCCCAGTGGTAGGTGTCGGGGTCGAGCCTCTCGCCGGCGAGGAACAGGTACTTGAACCCGCCCAGGTCGTACTTCTTAAAATACTGGCCGGTGGGGTCCTCCTTCTTGATCGCCCGGAAGGCCGTGGGCGCCGTGAAGAGCACCTTGACGCCGTGCTGGGAGATGACGCGCCAGAAGGCTCCCGGGTCCGGCGTTCCCACGGGCTTGCCCTCGTAGAAGATCGTGGTGCAGCCCGTCAGGAGCGGTGCGTAGACGATGTAGGAGTGGCCCACGACCCAGCCCACGTCCGACGCGGCCCAGAAGACTTCTCCCGGGTGCACGTCGTAGATGTTGTCCATGCTCCAGCGAAGCGCCACAGCGTGGCCGCCGTTGTCGCGCACGATGCCCTTGGGGAGCCCGGTGGTGCCCGAGGTGTAGAGGATGTAGAGCGGATCGGTGGCGGCCACGGGCACGCAGTCCGCCGGCGTGGCCCGAGCCGTGACCTCGCTCCAGTCGAGATCGTAGCCGGGCTTCAGCGCGGCCTGGACCTGCGGGCGCTGAAGGATCACGCACTTCTCCGGCTTGTGGGCGGCGAGATCGATGGCCTTCTCGAGAAGCGGCTTGTACGCCAGGACCTTGGCCCCCTCGATCCCGCAGGAGGCGGACACGATGACCTTGGGCTTGGCGTCGTCGATCCGCACGGCGAGTTCAGCGGGCGCGAACCCCCCGAACACGACCGAGTGGACGGCGCCCAGGCGGGCGCAGGCGAGCATCGCGACCGCGGCCTGGGGAACCATGGGCATGTACACGATGACCGTGTCGCCCTTGCCCACGCCGAGTGCCTTTAGCGCTCCGGCGAAGGTCGCGACCTGGTCGCGCAGTTCCCGGTAAGTGAACTTCTGGACCGTACCGCCCGTGACCGGGCTATCGTAGATGAGGGCCACCTGATCGGCCCGGCCGCCCTCCACGTGGCGATCCAGGGCGTTGTAACAGGTGTTGAGAGTGCCTCCGACAAACCAGCGGTAGAACGGGGGGTTGGAGTCATCGAGTACCTTGTCCCACCGCTTCGTCCAGGTGATGGCCTCGGCCGCCTCACCCCAGAACCCGGCGGGATCCTCGACGCTCTTCCGGAAGACCTCGTCGTACCTTCCCATCCACTGCCTCCTTTCGATTCTCTGTCGGGTGGCCACTCTCTTGGGACAAACGGTGTCTCATGCTATCGGAGCGTTCGATCCTTGTCAACGAATCCAAAGAACGGGCCCTGGGAGTCAAACAGGCCCACGGTGCCGGATGCTCGGCCGGATCTGGCGGTCTTCTGACGCGTCTGCTATGGTTCCCGCCCATGATCCGCGCGCTCGCCCTCCTGGTTCTCCTGCTTTCGGCCGTGCCGGCTTCCGCCTTCCCTGTGATCGAGGTGGAGGGGCCGATCGGGCCGGTGGCGGCGGAGCACGTCGCCGAGGCCCTGGACCCAGCGGCGGCGCACGGACAGCCGCTGGCCGTGGTGCGCCTCGATACCCCGGGCGGCCTCGACGCCTCCATGCGCCGGATCGTCCAGGCGGTACTCGCGTCGCCGGTGCCCGTGGTCGCCTGGGTCGGGCCCTCGGGAGCCCGGGCCGCGAGCGCCGGGGTCTTCGTGGTCGCCGCGGCCCACGTGGCGGCCATGGCCCCCGGAACAAACCTGGGAGCCGCTCACCCGGTGAACCTCGGTGGCGGCGGGGACCAGACCTCGGCGCGCAAGGCCGAGCAGGACGCCGCCGCGTTCCTGCGTTCCCTCGCGCAGCAGCGAGGGCGGGACGCGGCCTGGTTCGAGGTGGCGGTAACCAAGAGCGAGAGTCTCTCGGCCGAGGAGGCGGTGCGGCGCGGCGTCGTGGACCTGCTCGCGCCCGACCTCGGGTCGCTCGCGGCGGCCCTGGACGGTCGAACCGTCTCGATCAAAGGGCACCTGATCGTCCTGCGCACCAAGGGCCTCTCGGCCGAGCCCGTGCCCCTGAGCTTTCGCCAGCGCGTGCTTCAGGTCCTGTCCGACCCCAACGTCGCGTACCTCCTGATGATCCTCGGCTTCTACGGGCTCTTCTTCGAGCTTGCGAACCCCGGCTCGGTGCTCCCGGGCGCGGTCGGGGGCCTGTGCCTCATCCTCGCCTTCGTGGGGCTGCAGACGCTACCCTTCCACTACGGCGGGATCCTCCTCATTCTTCTGGGCCTGGTGCTGTTCCTGCTGGAGGTCAAGGTCACCTCCTACGGCCTCCTGACCGTCGGCGGGACGGCGAGCCTGGTGCTCGGCAGTCTCCTCCTCTTCAAGTCCCAGGAGACGTACTACCGCTTGAGCCTGGGCGTGCTGCTCCCGGTGGTGGTGGTCACCGTGCTCTTCTTCCTGTTTGCCGTCGGAGCCGGCGTCGCGGCTCAGCGAGGGCGGCCGGTGAGTGGCGTGGAGGGTCTCGTGGGGCAGAGGGGCCGCGTGCTCGACGCCCTGGGGCCCGGGGCCCGGGGCCGCGTCTTCGTGCGCGGAGAGTATTGGAACGCCCAATCTGAAATCGCTCTCTCGACGGGCGACGAGGTCGAGGTCCTGGGCCTCGACGGCATGGAACTTCGCGTGGGCCCGGTTCGGGACGCTGCGCCAGAGGAAAGGAGCTGACATGGGGTTCTTCATTCCGGTTCTCGTCTTCGCCGCCATCGTCATCATCGGGTCCGCGGTGCGCGTGCTCAAAGAGTACGAGCGAGGGGTCATCTTCCGGCTGGGGCGCGTCATCGGCGTCAAGGGGCCGGGGATCATCCTGCTCTGGCCCATGATCGACCGGATGGTCAAGGTGAGCCTGCGAACCGTGGTGCTCGACGTCCCGGCCCAGGACGTGATCACCCGCGACAACGTATCGATCAAGGTCAACGCGGTCATCTACTTCCGGGTTCTCGAGCCCCGGGGCGCGATCGTGGAGGTGGAGGACTACCTTTACGCCACGAGTCAGCTCGCCCAGACCACCCTTCGCAGCGTGTGCGGGCAGGGCGAGATCGACGAGCTCCTGTCGGCGCGGGAGAAGATCAACCGGGAGCTGCAGGAGATCCTGGACCGCCACACCGAGCCCTGGGGGATCAAGGTCTCGGCCGTCGAGCTCAAGCAGATCGACCTGCCGACTGAGATGCAGCGGGCCATGGCGCGGCAGGCCGAGGCGGAGCGGGAGCGGCGGGCCAAGGTGATCGCGGCCGAGGGCGAGTACCAGGCGGCCGAGAAGCTCACCATGGCCGCGAAGACCCTCGGCGCCGAGCCCTCGGCGATCCAGTTGCGTTATCTCCAGACTCTCGTAGAGGTGAGCGCGGGCAATACGACCACCATCCTCTTCCCGGTGCCCATCGACCTCCTGAAGGCCTTCCTGGACCGAAAAGAGGCGCCGTGACCCTTCCTCCCGGCCCGACGGGCGAGGCGCTCGCTCGCCTTCGGGAGGCGTTCGCGAAGATCGATGCCTTCAGCGAGCGGGTCTCGCAGGCGCACCCCGAGGACGTGGCCTGCGGCCCCGGTTGCCACGACTGCTGCCGGGGCGGTCTCTCCCTGCGGGCCGTGGAGGCGGCCTTCCTCGCGGAGGCGGTCCGCGCCCTGCCGCCCGAGGCCGCGGCCGCCGTGGGCCGTGGCCTCACCGAGGGCGAAGACGGCGCCTGCTCCCTGCTCCTGTCCGGACGTTGCGCCGCGTACGAGCGCCGGCCGGCGGTGTGCCGGTCACACGGCCTGCCCATGCTGAGGGCAGAGGGGGGCGGCGTATCCGTCCACCACTGCCCCCGCAACTTCCGCGGAGTCGAGTCCCGGACGCTCCCGGCGTCGCTCCTGCTGGACGAGGCACACCTGGCGGTCCTCATGGACGCGGTGGACGCGCTCTATTCCCGACAGAGCGGGTGGGGCGGGGGGCGCATCCCCCTGGCCGATCTCGTGAGGGCAGGCCTTCAAAATTCAAGTTGTTAGTTGTTGGTCGTTCGTTATTGGTGGTAGCTTGCACGGCGGCCGAAGGGCGTCCGACCGGATGCTCCGCGTGGGACGACCCGGGCCGCCGACCAACCTCCAACGACGGATAGATCAGAATGGCCCGCCCGCTGCGCATCGAGTTTCCCGGCGCCCTGTACCTCGTCACGGCCCGCGCCCTGGGCCGGCAGAGGCTCTTTCGGGGCTCGGACGAGGTCGACGACTTCGTGTCGCGTCTTCCTCCTCTGGTGGACGCCTTCGGGGCCGTGTTCCACGGCTTCTCGCTCCTTCCCAATCACTACCACCTGCTCGTCGAGACGCCCCGGGGCAACCTCTCCCGGGTGCTCCACCGGCTGAACTCCGGGTACACGGCGACCGTGAACGCCCGGCGCGGGCGAATCGGACCGCTGCTCCAGAGCCGGTACCGGTCGATTCTCCTCGAGGAGGATCCCTGGCTGCTGCGCCTGTCCGCGTACGTGCACCTGAACCCGGTTCGAAAGCGCCTCTGCGCAGACCCCTGGTCCTACCCAGGGTCGAGCGCGGCCGCCTTCGCGCCGAAGGGCCGGGAGATCCCCGGGGTCGAAACCGCCCGGGTGCTCGGGCTGGCAGGTGGCAGGGAGGCCTACGCGGCGCTGCTCGACAAAGGCGTGAAGAGCCCACCGCCGGCACCGTGGAAGGAGGTCTGGCGCCAGTGCGTGCTCGGCGGAGAGGCGCTGCGCCAGCGGGTGGTACGGGGGCTCCAAGGGGTCGACACCCGCGAGATCGCCGGCTTCTCGGCCGAGCGGGAGGGGCTTCCCCTGGACGACGTGCTCGAGCTGGTGGCGGAGAGCACAGGGCTCGCCGCGGCGGACATCCTGCGGGGGAAGTTCCAACGGGTCCTGGCCCGAAAGCTCGCGATCTACCTCGCGCGCCGCTTCACCGGGCTCACGCTCCGGCAGATCGGGGAGGCGTTCGGCGTCGACTACACCACGGTCCACATGGTGGCCCGCCGGGTGGAGGAGCTGAAGGTCGAAGACGAGAGCGTGGCCGCGCTCGTCGGGGGCCTGGAGGCCGAGCTCGCTGCCCGCCGGCGGGAGCCGCCGGCGAAGCAGGGGCAGGTGAGCGAGAAGGCGTCGGAGCCCGCGGCCCCGGAGCTCGAGAAGCCGGCGAAGAAGAAGACGGCGAAGAAAGAGAAGAAGGACTCGGGCCAGCTGAAGCTATTCTGACCCCGGAGAGACTTCTTTCTTGGCGGGTAGAACCCGCAGATCATACCTATTCAAGCCTTGGCCCTGTAGCGGTCGGCGTCGGCAAAGAGGTCCAGGGCCAGGGCGCCGCCGAGGCACCGCGCCGAGTGGGGTGTCTCGGCCGGGATCTCGTAGCAGTCGCCCTTGCGGTAGAGGCGCGCCTCACCCCCGATCGTCAACTCGATCTCCCCCTCGACGACCAGGCCCCACTGGGCCCCGTGGCTGTGCTCCGGGATGACGATGCCCGCTTCCAGGCGGAAGAACACGGCCTGGCGCGACTCGCCCTGCAGCAGCCACCCGGTCACTCCGGGCAGGGGAACGTCGATCCGGGGCAGATCGGTCACGAGGGTAGGGAAAGTCTCGGTCATCGGAGGTCCTTTCGGGTGCGCGCCAGTTCTTCGATCACCTTCCGGTTGGCGCGGGGCATGGGGTAGTCGGGCAGCTCCTCGGGTGAGATCCAGCGGTGGGGGCGGCCCTCGCCGGTGCGCGCGTCCATGGCCACGAGCCGGCAGAGGAAGGGGTGCAGGGTCACCCTGAGGTGGCTGTAGGCGTGCTTTACGGGCGTCAGGGGTTCGCCCACGGCGACCTCCAGGCCGAGCTCCTCGCGAAGCTCGCGCACGACCGCCCGGGCCGGCGACTCCCCGGGTTCGACCTTGCCGCCCGGAAACTCCCAGAGCCCGCCCAGCAGGCCGCCGTAGGGGCGCTGGTCGATCAGGACGCGGTCGCGGTCGAAGACGATCCCGAGCGCCACGTCGTGGTGCGGCACCGCCGGCTTGGCTCGCCTCGGTGGGTAGCGCTCCGGACGTCCCTCTCGGCCCGCGCGACAGACGGCTGCCAGGGGGCACTCGGCGCAGCGTGGCGCGCGCGGGGTGCAGACCAGGGCGCCAAGCTCCATCACGGCCTGGTTGTGAAGGGCCCCGGTTCCCGGGGGCAGCAACTCGCCGGCGAGGGCGGCCAGGGCTGCGGACGCCGGGGCGCGGCGGGGGTCGGCGCTGAGGGCGGTCAGGCGCGAGAGGACCCGGATCACGTTGCCGTCGACCACCGGAAGGTTGGCCCCGAAGGCGATGCTCAGCACGGCAGCGGCCGTGTACCCGCCCACGCCCGGGAGGCTCTCGAAGGACGCGGGATCGGCCGGCACCCGGCCCCCGAAGCGGACGACCACGTCGCGGGACGCGAGGTGGAAGTTCCGCGCTCGGCTGTAGTAGCCAAGGCCTTCCCACAGTTTCAAGACCCGACGCTCCGGGGCCTTTGCCAGCGTTTCCACGGTCGGGAAGGCCTCCATCCACCGCGCATAATACGGGAGCACGGTCGCCACCCGAGTCTGCTGCAGCATGGCCTCGGAGACCCATATCGCGTAGGGGTCTCGCGAGCGGCGCCAGGGGAGGTCCCGGGCCGTGGCGCGGTACCAGGCGTGGAGCGCCGGGACCGCCGCCCGAAGGGCTGCCAGGTCCGCGTCGGTCAGGCCCAGGAGCGGGGCGAAACGGAGCTTCACGAGACCCTGTGGCGCGCGACGGCCCCGGACCACAGGAACGCCAGCCCGAACCAGAGAAGGACGAGGGAGCAGGCGCCAACGAGGAGCCGGTTGCCCCTTGGCGCACCCTCCGCAGCCTCGA
Source organism: Deltaproteobacteria bacterium (assembly GCA_016214985.1). Classification (GTDB taxonomy): domain Bacteria; phylum Desulfobacterota; class Deferrisomatia; order Deferrisomatales; family JACRMM01; genus JACRMM01. The sequence continues at coordinate 145,903 of JACRMM010000004.1, forward strand.
GGGTGAGGCGGAGACCGGGGGGGAGCCCTCGGAGCATCCCCCAGGCCATCCACACGGGCACGACGCCACTGACGACGCCGATGCTGCCGAGGACGGCGGGGCGGCTTAGCAGGGCCGCCAGCCCCAGTACGAGGGCCATGACGAGTGCGAGTTCCAGGATTCCGTGACCCAGGATCAGGAGCGGGCCGACCCAGAGTCCATCCCGGGCAGCCTCCCGCACGGTGACCGTGAACAGGAGGCCCGGCATCACAGCGCCCGAAAGGGCGATCGCGAAGGACCCGAGGTGGAGGGAGGGCAGGAACCGCATGGCCGGCGTACCCTACCACCGATTCGCTGGGGAGACGAAGAGGGAAGCGCCTTCGTGGCGGGGGCGGCCGGGCTTGAAGGCGTCCTGTTAGTCATGGCCGTGCGTCGGCATCGCGGGGCGTCGGCATCATGGTCCCGAGTTCGGCGGTCGGTGCTTCGGTTCCGGGAAGACCCAGAGGCGTCGGCCGAGGAAGTTGAAGACAAATCCGATGGCCGACGCCGCGGCCTTGGCGAGCCAGGGCCGGAGGCCGACGGCGACGAAAGACGTGGTCAGGCCGAGGTCCAGCGCCCCGCCCCCGACGACGACGCCGTAGATCCCGAGCTCGGTCGCCGAGCTCCAGCGGGCTCGATGCCGGAAGAGGAGCAGGATACACAGGACGTAGTTAAAGGCCGCGGCGAGCACGAACGCGGCGACCGTGGAGGCTGTAACGCTGGCGCCGAGCGCGAGGAGGGCGACGAAGGTGGTCAAGTTTGCGAGCGCCGCTGAACCTCCGATGAAGAGGTAGATTGCGAGCTGCATCGGCGGGGGCAGCTTGTGGGCGTTGTAGTGAAAGATGCAGTACAGGGCACGGAAGCCGTCCCGGACCGCGACCTTCTTCCCCTCTTCGTAGGTGCGGCCGTGGTACGAGATGCCCATCTCGTAGAGGCGAAGCCCCCGGTGCGCCACCTTCGCCACGAGCTCGGGCTCGATGCCGAAGCGGTTCTCGCTGAGGTCGAGCGACTGGAGCACCTCGCGCCGGAAGACCTTGTAGCAGGTCTCGATGTCGGTGAGGTTGAGGTCGGTGAACATGTTGGAGAGGAGTGTGAGGAATGAGTTGCCCACCGAGTGCCAGAAGTAGAGCACGCGGTGCGGACCGCTGCCGAGAAAGCGGGAGCCGAAGACCACGTCGGCGTCGTCGCCGAGGAGCGGCCCCAGAAGGGTGCGGAGCTCCTGCGGGTCGTATTCCAGGTCCGCGTCCTGCACCGCCACATAGTCTCCCGTGGCTTCCCGAAAGCCGGTTCGCAACGCCGCGCCCTTGCCCCGGTTGACTTCGTGGTGCAGCACCCGCACCTCGGGGTGGGCCTGGGCCAGGCCCTGGGCAATATCGCGGCTGTGGTCTCGGGAGCAGTCGTCGACGACCAAGATCTCCAACCCGAGGAGGGCGTCGCGGATGCCAAGGACTCGGCGGACGCACGCCTCCAGCGTCTGCTCCTCGTTGTAGCAGGGGATGACGACGGTCAGCTTCACGGGTCTGAAAGCGTCTCGTTCGGCGATCACGGGGTCTCCGGTGAAACGCGGCGGAGGAACGCAGGCACTCGTGCGTTCGTGAGTGCATGAGCTTCCCTGATGATCCCAGAAGATCCGAGGGTGGTCTAGCCCTCGCAAGGTAACGTGGAAGGTCGACCTGCGATCCTCGCCTCAACCGGTCGTGGGCCGAAATCCGCAGTACCAGGGCGAAGCGCCTGGGCAGGGCCGAGAGGGGCGCTCTCAGCAGCGGATCCGGTGGCGTCCGGGAGAGCATGCCCGTCGCCTTTGGCGTTCCCGGCACCCTCTGACTTGCTCTGGGGGGCGGTTGACAGCCCGAACGGGGCCACGTATAAACCGGGCCTTCTCACCGAAGGAGGAGACCATGGGAATCCTGTCCGGAGGCATCCGCCTTCGCCGCTTTCAAGTGTTGGGGGAGCTTCCCCCGGATTTCAGAGACCGGTACGAGGAGGCGATCGGCCAGCAGGCCTTCGCCGACTTCGGCGAGCAGGACGAGCGCGACCAGGTGATGGGCTGGGTGTCGGTCGACGACCCTTACGACGCGAACCTCTACCTCGACCGCTGGCTCGTGGAGAACACCATCAACCTGGGGCTGAGGGTCGACACGAAGCGCATCCCCGCCAAGTTCCTCAAGCGCGAGTGCCGAACGCTCGAGGCGGAGTGGAAGCTGAAGTTCGGCCGCGAGCACCTCTCCCGCGCCGAGCGCGACGAGGTCAAGGAGATCGTGACCCGGCGGCTGCTCGAGCGGGTGCTCCCGGCGACTCAGTGCCACGACGTCTCCTGGGACCTCGACCGCGGCGATGTGCTCTTCTGGGGCACGGGGGAGAAAGCCACGGAGTTGTTCCGCTCACTCTTCGAGAAGACCTTCGGCGTGAAGGTGCGGCTCCTCTTTCCCTTCGCCCTGGCGCTTCGGGGGGAGGGCGAGGACGCAGAGGCGCGATGGACCGCGGTGGCGCCGACCACCTTCGCCTCGGCAGGGGGTGCGTGATGGACGTGCTCAAGGCGCTGGCCGAGAAGGCCTTCTGGGGGCACGAGTTCTTGACGTGGCTGTGGTTTACGGCCGAGGAGGCCGGCGGGGAGCTGGAGGCGGAGGGCCAGGGGCCCGTCACGCTATGGATTGTGGACCGCATGGTCCTGGGAAGCCTCGAAACCGAGAGCAAGGAGAACATCCTGAAGGACGGCGACGTCTCCCGCTCGGCGGAGGCCGCGGCGGCCCTGACGGTGGGCAAAAAGCTTCAGGAGGCGCGCTTCGGGCTCCTCCGGGAGGACCGGGAGTGGACCTTCACGCTGAAAGGCGACACCTTCGACCTGCTGAGCGTGAAGATCCCGGCCGTGACCCACGAGAAAGACGACGACGTCCACGCCACGATCCTGCTGCGGCTGGGTTATATCCGCGAGCTGACCGACGTGCTCGACGCGCTCTATGCTCAGTTCGTGCGCCTTCGCACCTCGCCCGCCTGGGACGCCGAGACGGTGCCGGCCATCGCCGCGTGGATCGGGGCGAAGGAGGGGGGATGAGAAGGAAACGAGGTGACCCGTGCTCCAGTCGATTCCTTACTCGGTCCTGCTTCCGCTCGCGGTGCTGATGGCGCTGGCGCCGTTCCACCCGAAGCCGCACCTGGTGGAGAAGGTCCAGATGCTCCTCCAGGGGGAGCTTCGCCGCCCCCTGGACATCTTCGACCTCGTGCTCCACGCGACACCGCTCGCACTGGTGGTCGTCAAGTGGCTCACGAGCTGATCATGCCGCGCGCCCGCTTGACTTCTCTCCGTCCCTGGACGTAACTATGGAACCTGACGCAGGCCGTTGTCCGGTTCGAAGCGGCCGTCGGGACGAAGGACAGGAGCTGATGAGGATTCCAGACGGGTACACGAAGCGGGTGGTGGGTCCGGGGAAGGTGCGCAGCCGGGGCGCTGCGGCCGTGGCGGGTGTGACGGGTGCCGCCCCCGTGGGCGCCGCGGTGGACAGCGTGGAGGTGTCGAGCCGCTCGTTCGAGGTCCAGCGGGCCCGCGCCCTGGCGCTTGCGGCGCCGGAGATCCGGGAGGCCCTGGTCGACGAGATCATGGGCCTGATCCACCAGGGCGACTACCAGGTGACGGGCCAGGAGGTGGCCCCGGTGCTCATCCGCGAGCACCTGGCCGACGCGGGGTTCGCCGGAGCGGCCTGATCGCGCCGGCTGCCGAGCGACCCACCCCCGGACCCTTCCCCGATTTCGATTTTCTGTGCTACAACGAAAACTCCGCCCACACTGGTGCATGGTCCGACGGCCGCTCCCACCGGCGGGGCTCGGCGTCGATGTCCGAGGCCGTGCACCGCTCGGCGAGCGGCGCCGTGGCCCATACGTGGTCGATCCGAAGCCCCAGCTTCCGCTGGAGCGCCTTCATCCGGTAGTCCCACCACGAGTACCGGCCTGCTTCCGGGTGGTGCCGGCGGAAGCAGTCGTCGAACCCCAGCGCTCGGACCGCGGCCAGGGCCGCCCGCTCCGGCTCCGAGCAGAGCACCTGCCCCTCCCACGCCGCCGGGTCGTACACGTCGATCGGCTCCGGCGCGACGTTGAAGTCGCCGCACAGGCACAGCGCCTCACCCCTCGAAAGCTCCCGCGCGAGGTACTCCCGCAGCTCCCGGAAGAAGGCGAGCTTGAACGCGAACTTGTCGCTTCCGACCGCCTCGCCGTTCGGCAGGTAGGCCGAGATCACCCGAACGCCCGTGACTGTCGCCGCCAGCAGGCGCTTCTGGCCGTTCAGGGGATGATCGGGGGGGAGGTGGGCGAGGCCGGGGCTCGGATCGCGGGGCTCGTCCCGGCACAGGATCGCGACGCCGTTGTATGTCTTCTGGCCGGCTACCGCGCAGCGGTAGCCGAGCGCCTCGAGCTCGGCCCGGGGGAACTCCTCGTCTTGGACCTTGAGCTCCTGCAGGCACAGGACGTCGGGTCGGTGCCCCTCCAACCATCGGACCACGTGAGGCAACCGGGCGCGGATCGAGTTGACGTTCCAGGTGGCGATCTTCAAGGTCGTCGTCCAAGGTTCGTTGTTGGTTCTCAAGGTTCGGAACTGGTAACTGGGAACTCGGAACTCGGAACTCCGAACGCCGTCACTCTACCCAGTCGGCCACGAAGATGTCGGTCTGTCGTGGGTTGACGGCGTCGCGGTTCGAGCCGAAGACGAGCTTCTTGCCGTCCGGGGAGAACATGGGGAAGCTGTCGAAGACCGTGTTGTACGTCAGACGCTCGAGGCCGGTGCCGTCGTCGCCGATCAGGTAGAGCTCGAAGTTGTGGCCGTAGGTCTTGAGCTCGGGCTTCCAGTCGTCCACGTTGCTCGAGAACACGATCCGCCGGCCGTCCGGGTGCCAGGAGGGCGCCCAGTTCGTGGCGCCGTTCTTCAACACCAGCCGCTGGTTCGAGCCGTCGGCGTCCATGAGCCAGAGATCCAGCGGCACGGCCGCGATGTAGTCCTTCGCCATGCAGTCCGCCCAGAGGGCCTTCTCCTCCTCCGTCTCCGGGTACCAGGCCCGCCACACGATCCGCTTCCCGTCCGGCGACCACCAGGGCCCGCCGTCGTACCCCACCCGGTTCGTGAGCCGGCGAACGTCGGAGCCGTCGGCGTTCATCACGTAGAGGTCGAAGTCGCCGTCGCGCTGCGAGCCGAAGACGATCCGTCGGCCGTCCGGGGAGACGACGGGCTCGGCGTCGTACTTGGGGTTGTCGGTGATCCTGCGAAGGTCGGAGCCGTCGGCGTTCGCGACGAAGAGGTCGTAGGGGAAGAGGCTCCACACGTAGCGGTACTTGCCGCCCCTGGCCGGCTCGGGGCGCGGCGGGCAGTCACCCGGTAAGTGGCTCGTGGACGCGAAGACAATCCGGCGGTCGCCCGGGAAGAAGAAGGAGCAGGTATGGGCGCCGTGGCCGGGGCTCACGCGGTGCTTGTCGGAGCCGTCGGCGTTCATGACCCAGATCTTGTCGCAGGCCTGGTCCTGCCGGCTCGACTGCCAGATCAACCGCGCGCCGTCCCAGCTCCAGTACGCCTCGCCGTTGTCTCCGTCGGTCGTAAGCCGGGTGAGGTGCGAGAGGTGCTTCTCCAGGGGTTGACCTGGGGAGGAGCGGAGGGGCGGCGTCGGCGCAGCACAGCCCAGGAGGGCCAGGGCCAGAACAGTCGGAGCAAGCGCCCGTCGGATCATCGCAGCACTCCCGGGGCAGAGGTGAGCGGCTTGGAACCCGGGGCGCGTCGCCGGCCACGCGGTCACAGCACCGTGAGGACCCCGTCGACTCCCCGCAAGGCCGTGTACGCGGCCCGGAGCTTGTCGGCCGATTCGACCGTCGTGACGAGCGTCACCGAGAGGTAGGCCGCCTTGGAGCTGAGCCGCGTGCGCAGCTCGACCTTGCGCTCGTCACAGAAGACCCGGCGGAAGGCCTGAAGGCAATCTCGGGAGAACTCCCGCGTGTGATGGCCCACCACCTTGAACGTGAACCGCGTAGGGAATGCAACCAGATCCTCGATCGGGATGGCGACGTCGTCCACGGGTCGGTTATCCGTTCTCGGCCCCGGGACGCTCTCGCCCGATCTCCGTCTTGGCGACGCGGCCGCAGGTACCGCAGAGGTCGCGGATCAGCACGTCGGTCTCGGGGAACGAACAGTCCTTCGCCATGACCCGAAGGCCGCAGTGGGAAAAGATGACCCCGTACTCCCGATGGGCCACCAGATGCCACGTGCCCTTGCGGCCGGGCCGGAAGACCCGCTCCGGTTTCAGCGAGGAGGCGATCTGGGTGGGCTTCGTCGTTGTCTCTTCAGCCATGGTCGTGTGCGTTGTCGCGGTGGTCGGGGACAGGGGTCCAAGAGACTGTAAGCGAAGTGCGACTCGTTGTCACGCCCCTGCCGTTTGCCTACCCGCACTCCGAGTAGCCACAGCTGCGGCACAGGATGCATCCCTCCTCGTGCTCCAGGGCGTCGCCGCACTCCGGGCAGGCGCCGCCCGGTGAGACGTGCTTCTCCGCGGCTCCGCCGGGGTGCAGGTGCTGGTGCACGGCCGAGGCGAGGGCGTCGGCACAGGACAGGACGCGACTGGAGCCGAAGCCGGCGGGCTTGTGGCACGAGATGCCCCTCAGTTGCTTGACCATCGGCTCGGCGCCGAGGCCCGAGCGCCAGGCGAGGGACACGAGCCGGCCGATCGCCTCGCACTGGCTCGCCGCGCAGCCGCCCGCCTTGCCCATGGTCGTGAAGACCTCGAACAGGCCGTTGCCGTCCTCGTTGATCGTGATGTAGAGCGGCCCACACCCGGTGCGCATCTCATAGGTCTTGCCGGTGAGCACGCGGGGCCGGTCCCGCTTGCGGTGGGCGGTGGCCGCGGTTTCGGGTGCGGTGCCCGCGGCGGCCGAGGGCGCCGGGGCCACGGAGTCGGCCGGAGACGAGAGGACCTGTCCCTCCCGGCTGCCGTCCCGGTAGATGGTGACGCCCTTGCAGCCGAGCCGGTAGGCGAGGCGGAACACGTCGGCCACCTCTTCGGCCGTGGCGGCAGAGGGGAAGTTCACGGTCTTCGACACCGCGTTGTTCGTATGCCCCTGGAAGGCGGCCTGCATCCGCAGGTGTGCCTCGGGCGGCATGTCGTGAGCCGTTACGAACACCTCGCGCACGTCGTCCGGGACCTCGGGCAGGCCGTGCAGCGGTTCTCCCCGGGCGATCCGCTGGAGGAGGCTTTCGGAGGAGAAGCCCCGCTCCCGGGCCACCTCCTCGAACACGGGGTTGACCTCGAGCATCTCGGTCCCGTCCATCACGCGGCGCACGAAGGCCAGGGAGAAGAGGGGCTCGATCCCCGAGCTGCACGCCGCGAGGATCGAGATCGTACCCGTGGGCGCGATGGTGGTGCGGGTCGCGTTGCGCACGGGCCGGGCGTCGGGCTGGTCGTACACGGAGCCTTGGAAGTTGGGAAACGGCCCCCGCGCTTCGGCCAGGGCGACGGAGGCCTCGAGCGCCTCGGCGTCCATCCTCGCCATCAACCGGGCTCCCAGTTCGAGGGATCGCGGCGACCCGTAGGGGATGCCCAGCCGGAAGAGCAGATCCGCCCAACCCATGACCCCGAGCCCGATCTTTCGGTTGCCGCGGGTCATGGCCTCGATCTCGGGCATGGGGTAGCGGTTCACGTCCACCACGTTGTCCAGGAAGTGGACCGCACGGCGCACGGTCCGGCCCAGCCGCTCCCAGTCCACCTCGCCGTCCCGGGACATCCGCGCCAGGTTGATGCTCCCGAGGTTGCACGATTCATAGGGCAGCAGCGGTTGCTCGCCGCAGGGGTTGGTAGACTCGATCGCGCCGAGCTGCGGGGTGGGGTTGTCCCGGTTCATCCGGTCGATGAACACGATCCCGGGCTCGCCGGTCTCCCACGCCTCGGCCACGATCCGGTCGAACACGTCCCGCGCGCGCAGCCGGGAGGTGACGGCGCCGTCCCGGGGGTTGACGAGGTCGTAGTCGTCGTCGCGCTCCACCGCCTCCATGAAGGCCTCGGTCAAGGCCACCGACAAGTTGAAGTTGGTGAGCAGGGCCTTGTCGGACTTGACCGCGATGAAGTCCAGGATGTTCGGGTGGTCCACCCGCAGGATCCCCATGTTCGCGCCCCGGCGGGTACCCCCCTGCTTGATCATCTCGGTGGCCGTGTCGAACACCTTCATGAAGGAGATCGGCCCGGAGGATACGCCGCTCGTCGAGCGCACGCGGTCATTGCGGGGCCGGATACGGGAGAAGGAGAACCCGGTGCCGCCGCCCGACTTGTGAATGAGCGCGGTGTTCTTCACCGCCTCGAAGATGCTCTCCATGCTGTCGTCGACCGGGAGCACGAAGCACGCCGACAGCTGACCGAGCTCGCGGCCGGCGTTCATGAGGGTGGGGGAGTTGGGCAGGAAATCGAGCCTGGCCATGAGGTCGTAGAAATCTGCTGCGGTCTGGTCCGCGTCGGCGTCCGGGGCGTAGAGGCGGTCTGCCTCGGCCACGGCCCGCGCGACCCGGGCGAGCATCTCCTGCGGGGTCTCGCACACCCCGCCTTCCCCGTCGCGCTGCAGGTAGCGCTTTTCGAGGACGGTTAGGGCGTTTGGCGTGAAGGCGGGGGGGCGCTCCATGGGGATGACGCGGGCGGCAGCGACGGACACGGCGATCTCCTCGAATCTCGGTTGGAACTGGGTCACCAAATGTTGTGTGGGAGATAAATCCTACCACAAGATGTTGTGGCTTGGTCAAGAGAGTTTCTAAGGAAACCGGCGGGTCCCGGGAACCGAAGCGAAAAGCTCCCGCGGCCGGCCGGAGGCGGCGGACGGGGAGGCGCCGAAGGGGGCGGGGGTGTCGTCAGGCCTTGCGGACCACGACCGGGACCGGGCTCCAGTCCTGGGCCCCGTCGGGGCCCGGGCGGAAGGGCAGGAGCCCGCGGAGCCGGACGCCGGGACCCTCGGCCTCCCACCAGATGGGATCGCCGGGCTGGGGCGCCGGAATGGCGAGGCCCAGGGGATTGGAGAGGAAGTCCTTGCGGCGCACGAGCAGGGTACGATCCCTGGGTGGGTGCTCGAGGGTCTTGGCCACAGCGGCTGCCCCGCCGGCCCAGTGGCCGAGACCGTCGGGCAGGGCCACGGCTCCGAAGTGGATCCCCTGGATCGTTCGGGCGCGGACCTGCACCTCGCCCTGGGCCGTCTGCAGGATGATCGCGTCGCCCGTGCGCACGCCCAGCCGGGCCGCGGTGTCGGGGTGGAGGTAGGCCTCGCACCGATGGGCGATCTCGAGGCCCCGGCGGGAGTTGGCGTAGGCGCGGGGAAGGTTGGCCGACGCGTGGCCCACGAGGCTCAGGGCCGCGGGGGCCTGCGGCTCGGCCGGGATGTAGCGAGCCAGGGAGACCCGCGGTCGGGCAGCGGGTGGCTCCGCTTCCTCGCTCACCCAGATGCCCCGCCTCCGCAGCGCCTCAAGGCTTCCCGGTCCCCAGGTGCGGCGCAAGAGCTCCTCGAGGAACGACCGGGTGTCCGCGTAGCCGGCATAGGCGCCGGCTCTCCCCATCCGCGTTGCGAGGCCCAGGAGCACGTCGCTCACGCTGCGAGCCTCGCCGAGGGGGCGCGGCCACGGCTCGAAGAAGGACAGGTGCTCGCCTTTCGGATCCTTGAGCTTATCGGGCTCCGAGTCGGCCCGCGTGACCGGCTGCTGGAGGAAGAGGTAGGGGCGGCCGTCGGGCAGGCACCCTTCCGCCAGTCCCCAGCTCTCGAACGCGGTGGCGAGCGGGAGGAAGAGGTCTGCCAGCCTGGCGGTCTCGGTGAGATGGGTGTCCATCACGACCAGCGTCGCGATCTTCTCCCGGTCCTCCAGGGCCCGGCTCACCTCTCGGGCCTGGGGCGCGTCATAGGCCGGGTTGGCGTTGGTCACCCAGTAGAGGTCCGCGGAGGTATGCCCCTGGACCAACTCGGCCAGCCACGCCTCGGGTGCTCGGCCCCGCCGGGCCGGTTTGACGTAGTACGGTCCCCGGCCGGTCGGGATGCCGCCAGGGCTGTCGACGGCTCCGACGAGGTGGTTGAGGAGCGCTGCGGCCGGGGCCGCCGGCGAGCCGGGCGGCGCGAGCGCGACCGAGGGCCGCCGCTGCGCGAACTCGTCGGCGAGGCGAGAGAGGTCTGCGGCGCGCAGCCCCGATGATCGCTCCACTGCCTCGGGCGTGTACGCGTGCAGGGCCGCGAGGAGCCGGCTCGGGGCATCGCCCAGATGTGCCGCGACGGCGGGTGCGTCGAAGCGACGGTCGGTCAGCAGCAGGCGGGCCATGCCGTAGGCGACGCACGACTCGGCTCCCGGGGCGACGCGATGCCAGGTAGCGAGGCTGCCGGTCACCCCTTCGAGGCTGTCGAGGGAGTGCAGGCGCGCGCCGGATCGGCGCGCTGCGGCGAGGCTGCGCGCCACGGGCACCGCGAAATGGCCGTCAAAGGGGCGGGCGCCGAGGAGCAGCACCGTGCGGGACCGCGACAGGTCGGGCCATAGGACCGGAGCGCCGTAGAGGCTCTCGCCGGAGCCCGGGCCCGGACGGCCCGGGAATGGCTCGTCGACCAGCAGCTCTGCCCAGGCGAAGGCGGGCCGAAGCTCCTCGACGAGGAGCTCCTCCTGACCCAGGTGAAGCACTCGCCGGGTGGTTCGCTCTCCCAGGTGCCCCTCGAGGAGGGCCAGGGCCCGGTCCCACCCGATCGGCTCCCACTGCCCGGAGCCGCGGGGCCCCTTTCGCACGAGGGGCTGCAGCACACGTTCGGGGTCGTAGACCCTCTCGAGTCCGGCGTGGGCTCGGCTGCACAGGCCGCCCTGGTTGGTCGGAGAGCCGGAGGCCCCCTGGACCTGGACCACCCGGTCGCCGTCCCGGAAGGCGAGCAGGGCGCAGTGGGCGGGGCATGATCGGCACACCGTAGCGAGCGGGTCCCGGTACTTGCGCAGCGCCCGCCCCGTGTCCGCGTTCCACGGTTTCGCCGCGGAGCGCAGCAGCCGGCGTTGGTTGTCCACGGCGAGGCCGGCGGTACCGGCGGCACCGGCGATCAGGAAGTTGCGGCGGGTCCAGGGGCTCACGGGACGCTCCTCTTGGGGGCCGTGCCGGCGTGGGAGGGCCTGTGCCGGGAGGTACGCGCGCGCATGGTAAAGAGGAGGCGCGCGGGTGTCAACGGCTAGCCGGCTGGGGAGCTGGGAGGCTGGGAGGCTGGGAGGGTTGACGACAAAAGGCCAGTCGTCAAGGGCGATCCCCGGTCTTTACGTCCCAGCCTCCAAGCGTTCCAGCGTCCTAGCTGCCGAGCGGCAGCGAGAAGGAGAATGTGCTCCCCTGGCCCGGGCGGCTCGTGAGCCAGATGCGCCCGCCGTGCAGCTCCACGAGGTTCTTGGCGATGGTGAGGCCGACCCCCGAGCCGCCCTCGTGCTTGCGAGTCGGGGGCTCTGCCTGCTGGAACTTCTGGAAGATCCGCTCCACGTCTTCGGGTCTGATCCCGGTGCCCTGGTCCTCGATCTCCACGAGCGCGAAGGGTCGATCCCCCTCGCTCGTCGGGTCCATCGGCCGGTCGGGGTCTCCGTGCGCGACCCGGGTGCGCGCGACGATCCTCCCGCGTTGGGAGAACTTGACCGCGTTGTCGAGCAGATTGAACGCCACGCGCAGGATCATCGTGGGGTCTACCCACACGGGCGGGACGTCCAGGGGTTCGAAGACGACCTCCAGGTTCTTGGCCTGGGCGCGCGGCCGCACCGAGGCCACGGCCGCCCGCAGGAGCTCGTTGAGGTCGGTCGGCCGGCGCTCCAGCTCTACCGTGCCCCGCTCGATGTCCTTCAGGGACAGGATGTTGTCGAGAATGTTCTGGAGATGCTTCCCGTTGGCCTCGATGAGCGACAGGTCAGCCCGCTGCTCGTCGGTCAGCGTGCCCTCGGTCTCCCTCAGGAGCAGGCCGGAGTACCCGATGACCGCATTGAGGGGCGTCTTGAGCTCATGATTGATATTGTTAAGGAACTCGTCCTTGATGCGGTTCGCTTCCTCCAGGCTCGAGTGCTGGGCGCGCAGTTCGGTCAAGGCCGTTTCGAGCTCCGAGGTGCGCTCCTGCACGCGACGCTGAAGTTGCTCGTTGTGGCGCGCGATCTCCGACTGGGCGCCGCGCAGGTCGCGGTTGGCGGTTTCCAGTTTCCGGGTCCGCTCCCTCACCCGCTCCTCGAGGCCGCGGTTCGCCTGCTTGAGCTCGAGGAACAGCAGGGCGTGGGAGACCGCGATGGCGAGGTAGCTCGCGAGGATCGACCACAGTGGGAGGCGGCGGTTGTCGAGGCCGAAGCGCTCAGGGTGGCTGAGATTCACGGCGCCCAACGGCTCGTCCTGCACGGCGAGCGGGAGGCAGGCGAGGCTTCCCACGGCCACCTCACCGACATTCGGCAGGAACCGGGGATCTGCGGCCGCGTCCTCGGCCAGGAGTGCCTTCCCTTCGCTGAGGCAGCAGCCCACCAGACCGTGTCCGTGGCTGAACAGGGCCTTCGGGTGCCCCTCGGGACCGAAGTAGCTGGCGCGCCGCTCCTTGCGCCCCAGGGCGGCCAGGAGCGAAAGCTCTCGAGTCTTCGGTGAGAGCAGCATGATGGACGCGTTTCGGGCGTCGGAAGCCTCGAGGAACATCCTCAGCGCTTGACCCGCCACGTCCTCGAGCCTCGTGGAGCTCTTGAACAGAAGGCCCAGCTCGCCCAGCACACCGAGCTCCTGGATCTTGTTCTCCAACTCCTGGGTCGTATTGCGCAGGGTCCGGACGTAGAGCTCCTTCTGGTGCTCCAGCCGGTGGAAGACCTCTTCGGTGATCGGGCTCCGTCCGGGCATCCGTCCTCCACCGCTACGGCTCGGGGAGTGGCGCGTCCCCGCCTTGGAGCGTTCCAGGTTTTCGGCGCTGTGGCGATCTCGCTTCCTACGCGATCGCTTGGTAGAAGGCCTGGGCCTCTGCCCGCGCGCTCTCCAGGTGCGTCGCGAGGTCGACCATCAACCCCTCCGGTGGAGCCTCCTCGTCCTCGTCCCGCGGCTCGCCGATGAGCAGATCGTCGACCGCCCGGAGCACCTCCCAGTCGGGCCGCAGCTCCGCCCGGAGCCCCCCAGCATGATGGTGGCGCACGACCTCGATAACGTGGGCCGGCAGGGACCACGCCTCCAGGGCCTCGGCCCCGGCCTCAGCGTGATCCGCGCCGAAGTGGTCCCTCTCCCAGGTGCGCAGCGACGGTCGATCGGCCAACTGCTCGAGGGCTTCCAGGTAGGGCTCCGGCTCGCGGGCCAGAAAGAGGAGCTTGCCCAGGTCGTGCAGGAGCCCGGCCAGGAACAGAGCCTCGGCCTCCGAGCGCCAGGGCGACGAGGGCAGGCGGCGGGCCAGATGGCGGCAGCCCATGCCGCAGAGGTAGGCGTGGACCCATAGGTCCTCGGCCCGGGCCGGCAGCGGACGGTCTCTCCAGAGCTCCAGGAGCGTCGCACCGAGGGCCACCGCCTGAACGGTGGTCCGGCCGAGCACCAGCGCGGCCCGCTCGAGGTCGCCGACCTGCCGATGCAGCCCGTAGTAGGCGGAGTTGGCCAAGCGCAGGAGACGGCTGGCGATGCCAGGGTCCCCCTCTACCGTGCTGACCAGCTCCGCCAGGGAGTATTCGTCCCTGGCGCAGACCGACAGCAGGCGCGCCACGGCCGCCGGGAGGCTCGGCGGCGCCGCCGGGCCCCTCACGGTGTCCCTGCAGCGGCCAGGTGGCAGGGGAAGAAGAGCTGGAAGGTGGTCCCTTCCCCCAAGACGCTTTGCACGTCGATGCGTCCTCCCAGATCCTCCACGATCTCCTTGACGATGTAGAGGCCGAGGCCCGTGCCCTGCCCTCGGGGCTTCGTCGTGAAGAAGGGGGAGAAGAGGCGGTCCTGGTACTCGGGCGCGATTCCGGTGCCGTTGTCCTCGACCTCGACGCACACGAAGTCCTCGCACCGCGAGCGGGCTCGAAGGACCGCGGTTCCGCAGGCCGGGGGCTCGGGGGGGGTCTCTGCCTCGAACCGGCCGGAGATCGCCTGGGCCGCGTTGCGGAGCAGATTGACGAAGACGTGATGGAGTTGGCTCTCGCTGGCCCGAATTGCGGGAAGGTCGTCGTCGATCTCGGTCTCCACTCGGATCCCTCGCACCCGGAACTCGTGCTCGGAGAGCACGAGCGCGTCGGCGAGCACGCGGGAGAGGTGGACGACGCTCTTCGTGCTCTCCGAGGGGCGGGCGAAGGAGGTGAGGCCCTCGGAGAGACGCTGGATGCGGTCGACGTTTCGCTGCACCCGCTCCAGATGAGGCCGCAGCCGGGAGTCCTCCGGGGTCTCCCGCAAGAGCATCTGGACCGAAAAGGAAATGCTCGACAGAGGGTTGTTGAGCTCGTGGGCGACGCCGGCCGCCATCTCGCCGAGGCTCGCCAGCTTGTCCTTGTGCCGGATCTGCTCGTGGGTGACCCGGAGCTGTCCGAGGCTCGACTCCAGACGGTTGACCAGCTTGCGCGTGTGCTCCCGCAAATAGAAGCTCTCCTCGGCAGGCTTGATGTGCTCGCGCTTACCGCGGATGTACTCGCGAACTCTCTGAGGGAAGGTGTGGATGTCGATGGGCTTGGGAATGTACCCGTCGCAGCCCGCCACCAGGGATCGCTTGCGGTCACTCCGAAGCGCGTTGACGGTCACCGCGATGATGGGGATGGTCTCGAATCCGCAGATGTTCTTGAGTTTGGTGGCCGCCTCGTACCCGTCCATGCCGGGCAGATTGATGTCCATCAGGATCAGGTCGAGGTTGTCCCGCTCTTCCACTGCTTTGCGCACGCCGTCGAACCCGTCTTGGGCGTGAAGCACCTCAAAGCCCTCGTCTCTTAGAAGCCTCTCTACGAGGCGAAAGTTCGCCGGGTTGTCCTCGATATAAAGAATTCTTCGGGGAGTGTCCATCACAAGTCCCCCTCAGCCATCCGCTGAGCCAAAAGTCGGCGTTGAATTCTAGTGTCGCCGGCACTTCCATGTAAAGAAGGAAATCTCGGAACTGCCTTGCGTTTCGCACGAGTTGGGCGCCTTGGTGTCCCCGTCCTTTTCGTTTGACTCGGGCCGGACCAGACGATATGAAATACCTCCTTTTCTCATCGACCGAACACAGCGATGCAACAGGAGACAAGCATGTCTAAAACGTACAAGATCGGCGTGCTGCCGGGTGACGGGACGGGCCCCGAGGTCGTGGCCCAGGGGCTGCGGGTGCTGGAGGCCGCGAGCCGGCGATTCGGATTCCAGACCGCGCTCGCGCACTACCCGTTCGGGGGAGAGCACTACCTGAAGACCGGGGAGACCCTGCCGGACTCGGCGATCCAGGAGTTTCGCACGCTCGACGCCATGTACCTGGGAGCCATCGGCCATCCCGACGTGAAGCCCGGCATCCTGGAGCGGGGGATCCTCCTGCGGGCGCGCTTCGAGCTCGACCAGTACATCAACCTGCGACCCGTAAAGCTCTACCCCGGCGTCGACACACCCTTGAAGGACAAGGGTCCCGAGCACATCGACTTCGTGGTGATCCGGGAGAACACCGAGGGGCTCTACGTGGGCGCCGGCGGGTTCCTGCGCAAGGGAACGCCCGACGAAGTGGCGGTCCAGGAGTCGATCAACACCCGCAAGGGTGCCGAGCGGTGTCTCCGGTATGCCTTCGAGTGCTGCCGCAAGCGCAATCGGTCCAAGAAGCTCACCCTGTGCGGCAAGACCAACGTCCTCACGTTCGCCTTCGACCTTTGGGAGCGGGCCTTCAACGAACTGGGTGCCCAGTACCCGGACGTGGAGCGAGATTACGCCCACGTGGACGCGACGTGCATGTGGATGGTGAAGAATCCGGAATGGTTCGACGTGATCGTCACGGACAACATGTTCGGCGACATCATCACGGACCTCGGCGCCATGATCCAGGGCGGCATGGGCATCGCGGCGGGAGGGAATATCAACCCCGAGGGGGTGAGCATGTTCGAGCCGATTGGTGGTTCGGCCCCCAAGTACACGGGCCAGAACATCATCAACCCCCTCGCCGGCATCTGCGCCGCTGGCATGATGCTCGAGCACCTGGGAGAGACGGCCGCCGCACGGGCGATCGAAGAGGCCGTGATGTGGGTTACGTCGTCGAAGCTCAAGAGCCTCGCCGCGGGGCGGATGGGGTACTCCACGAGCGAGGTGGGTGATCTGGTCGTCGACCACGTGCAAGGGCGTGCCGCCGCCGGCTGAGGGGCGCGGTATGGCGCCCAGGGTGGGGGCGATGGCCTGTGGGGCTCGGGCCGCGCTCGTCTTCCTTCTGGCGATCGGAGTGGCGGCCTGCGGCGGGGCCGGCTCGTCCCTGCAGTGGCCGGCGGACCGCTCCTCCCCCGAGGTCCGGCCCGTGGCACTGAGGGTGCTGCGTCCCGCGCCGGTCAACCTCGCCGACGCCGGGATCGAGGTGGTCGCGGTCGCACCCTTCGAGGGGCCGGGCGGCGCGGAGATTGCCGACAACCTGGCCCGGCAGCTGGGCACCGAGGGACCCCTGCGTGCCCTGCCGCCCGAGGTCGGCCGCGATCGCCTCATGAAGTCCGGTGTCTCGGTATCCTGGGAAGCGGCAGGTTCTTCGCTGCGGCCACTGCGAGAGAGAGGAGGGGTGGACGGCGTCGTCGTCGGTCGCGTCGAGGTGTTCCAGGTCGAGGGGTGGGAGAAGCAATCGGAGGACACCCTCACCCCCCACAAGACCGGCGAGTACGGGTTCGTCCGAAACGAGGAGGGAAAGATCGCCTGGCGCGAGAAGGTGGAGTACGCTCGGGTGCCCCTCTACTGCCGAACCGACCGGGGAACCGTGGCCGCCGTGTACCGGGTGTGGGGAGCCGACCGGCCGTCGGCGGTGGCCACGGTGCGCCGGGAGCTGACCATGGAGATGCCGTCGTTCTGCTACCGGGTGGACGTGACCGACCGGCTCAGGCGCGAGGCCCAGAGCCGGCTCCTGCAGAAGCTCTTCCGGGAGCTCAACGCCCGCTTCCTTCAGGACGTGGTTCCCGGCGTCGAGAGCGTCACCGTGCCCTTCGAGGTGTTGCCTTCGGGCACCGAGCCGGGGCTCGTGTACCGAAACGAGCTTGCCCTCGTGTATGTGGGGCGCGGCGAGTGGACGCGGGCTCGCGAGATGTGGACGGAGTGCCTCGCGGAGCGCCCCGACCTCGCGGCAGCCCACTACAACCTGGCCCGCCTCGAACAGGCCCTAGGGCACACCACGGCCGCTGCCGGACTCCTGAACAAGGCGCTGGCGCTTCGGCCCAACCCGCTCTACCGGGCGGCGCTCCGCGAGGTTCGGTGACGGACACCGGCTTCCAAGCGGGGTGGGTTTTTGCTACCTTGAGGGCCCTGAAGGCACGGCGAAGAGAAAGAGCAACGACCGGGAGGAACGACCATGTCGGGTCACAATAAATGGAGCACCATCAAGCACAAGAAGGGCAAGGCGGACGCCAAGCGCGGGAAGATCTTCTCCAAGCTCGTCAAGGAGATCACCGTGGCCGCCCGCCTGGGAGGCGGAGACCCCGAGGGCAACGCGCGGCTGCGCCAGGCGATCGACAAGGCCAAGGCCGAGAGCATGCCCAAGGACAACATCGAGCGCGCCGTCAAGAAGGGCACCGGAGAGAGTGGCGGCGCCCAGTATGAGGAGATCCAGTACGAAGGCCGTGGACCCGGAGGCGTGGCGGTCCTGGTGGGCGTGCTGACCGACAACCGAAACCGCGCCGTCGCCGAGATCCGGCACGCGTTCACCAAGAACAACGGGACGCTGGAGAAGACCGGGTCCGTGAGCTACCTGTTCGAGGCGAAGGGGTACCTCACGGTCCCCCTCTCTGCCGCGGACGAGGACCGGATCATGGAGGTCGCCCTCGAGGCCGGGGCGGAGGACATCCAGGCGTCCGGGGACCAGTGGGAGGTGACGACCGCGCCGGCCGACTTCTACGCGGTCCGGGAGGGGCTCGAGAAGGCCGGCCTTCCCTTGGACTCCTCGGACCTCACGATGATCGCCAAGGGGTCGGTGAAGGTCGAAGGAAAGCAGGCGGAGCAGATTCTGCGGCTCGTGGAGATGCTCGAGGACAGCGACGATGTGCAGAACGTCTACGCCAACTTCGACATCGACGAGGCGGAGATGGAGCGGCTGGCCGGGTAGCCCGTGAGCCGCGCCCTCGGCATCGACCCCGGCTCTCGCGCCACGGGGTTCGGCGTGGTCGATCTGACGGGCAATCGCCTCGTCCACGTGGCCTGCGGGGCCATTCACACCCCGTCCCGGGCGTCCGCCCCGGAGCGGCTCGCGATCATCTACCGCGGGCTCCTGGACGTGATCGAACGGCACCGGCCCGAGGAGGTCGGCGTCGAGAGCATCTTCCAGGCGCGCAACGCCCGCTCGGCGCTCGTGCTCGGTCAGGCGCGGGGCGTGGCTCTCCTCAGCGTCGAGCTGGCCCGACTGCCCATCGTGGAGTACACGCCCATGCAGGTGAAGCTCGCGGTGGTGGGGTACGGCAGGGCGGAGAAGGGCCAGGTGCAGGAGATGGTGCGCCGGCTCCTGGCCCTGCCCGAGGCCGCGGGCCCCGACGCGTCGGACGCTCTCGCCGTCGCCATCTGCCACCTCCAGACGAGCCGGACGGCCCGCGCGGTCCGCGAGCGCGGCGCCGCACTCGTCCGCCCACCCGGGCCCCGATGATCGCCAGCGTCTCCGGGCGCCTGGACCGGTCGTCCCCGGGCGAGGTTGTCGTGGACGTCGGGGGGGTCGGGTACCGCCTGCGAGTGCCCCTCTCCACCTACGCGGCCCTCCCTGCCCCCGGCGCTCCGGTCATCCTTCGCGTCGTCACGGTCGTGCGGGAGGACGAGATCAGCCTCTACGGCTTCGCCACGGCCGAGGAAGAGGCGTTGTTCGGCCTCCTGCAGGGCGTGTCGGGGGTAGGGCCGAAGCTGGCGCTCAAGATCCTGTCGGGCCTGTCTGCCGAGGCCCTCGGCCACGCTTTGGGGGCCGGCGACCTGCGGGCCCTCACCGCGGTGCCCGGCGTGGGGCGCAAACTCGCCGAACGGCTGGTGCTCGAGCTTCGCGACAAGGTCACCCCGGTGGGGACCCTGCCGGCGCGGCGCGGCGTGGTCCGAGTCGAGGAAGATGCGCTCGAGGCGCTGGTCGGCCTCGGGTACCCCGCCAAGACCGCGCGCCAGGCCCTCGAGAAGACGCGCTCCGCTGGGGCGGCGTCCCTGGAGGAGATCGTGCGGGAGGCGCTCCGCTCCCTGGCGCCGAAGCGCTGAGGCTGGCCCATGAGAGAAGACCCGATCGTCAGCGCCGAGCCCCTGGAGGAGGACACTGCCTCCGGGTACGCGCTGCGCCCCGGCACCCTGGAGGATTACATCGGCCAGGATCTCTTGCGGCAGAACCTGCGGGTGTTCGTCGAGGCGGCGCGCGGCCGCGGCGAGCCCCTCGACCACGCCCTGTTCTTCGGTCCACCCGGCCTCGGCAAGACCACGCTGGCGCACATCATTGCTCACGAGATGGGCGTGAACATCGAGACCACATCCGGCCCGGTGGTGGAGAAGCCGGGAGATCTCGCCGCCATCCTCACGAACCTGCGCGAGGGCGACGTCCTCTTCATCGACGAGATCCACCGGCTGAGCCCGGTCGTGGAAGAGATCCTGTACCCGGCCATGGAGGACTTTCAGCTCGACCTCCTGATCGGTCAGGGTCCGAGCGCCCGCTCGATCAAGATCGACCTTCCGCGCTTCACGCTCGTGGGGGCTACGACTCGCTCCGGGCTCCTCACCGCGCCTCTGCGGGACCGCTTCGGGGTGGTGGGGCGGCTGGAGTTCTACAGCCCGGAGGACCTTCATCGGATCGTGCGCCGTTCGGCCGGCCTGCTGGGCGTGGCGTACACGGACGACGGGGCCTGGGAGATCGCGCGGCGTAGCCGAGGCACGCCGCGCATCGCCAACCGGCTCCTGCGCCGCGTGCGGGATTTCGCCCAGGTGAGGGGAACCGGGGTGATCACCACCGAGGTCGCGGACCACGCCCTGACGGCCCTGGAGGTGGACGCCGAGGGCCTCGACCGGATGGATCGGAGGATCCTGGGGGTGATCGTGGACCAGTTCCGTGGCGGCCCCGTGGGGATCGAGACCCTGGCCGCGTCGCTCAGCGAGGACAAGGACACCCTCGAAGACGTCTACGAGCCGTACCTCATCCAGCAGGGGTACCTCTGCCGCACAGCCCGGGGCCGGGTTGCGACCGAGGGCGCCTTCCGGCTCCTCGGCCGGCCGCTGTTTGCCCAGGGAACGCTGCTGTGAGAGCCGCGCAGACGCCGGCGGCCCTCGGCGGAGCGGGACTGGCTCTCCTCGCGGTCGTCGCCCTAGCGGGTGTGTCGACCCCCGTCTCGGCCGCGGCCCCCAAGGGGCACAACCAGATCCTGTCGAAGCGGTGGTTCCACGGGCCCGTGGCCGACGACAACTGCACGGTGTGCCACACGATCCACGGCGCCGGGGTCGCGAAGGCGCTCAAGGCGCCGATCCCGAAGCTCTGCTACCAGTGCCACGAGAACGTGGCGGCCAAGGATGTGGTCCACGAGCCCGTGGGGGAGGGCCGGTGCACCGACTGCCACGAGGTACACACGAGCGACGTCCGCCCGCTGCTCGTGAAAAAGATCCCAGAGCTGTGCCTCGGGTGCCACGCCCTCGACGAGCAGCACAAGACCCGAGGCACGGTGTGCACGGGGTGCCACGGGGTGCACTCGTCGGAGACCTCCCGATTCCTCGACGGAGGACAGTCGCGCAACTGCGGTCAGTGCCACAAGGACAAGCGCGAAGGGGAGTGGGTGCACGCCCCGGCCCGGGAGGGAAAGTGCCTCTCCTGCCACTTCACGCACCCCGACCCCCGCTTCCGGGTGCAGCGGTTTCGGGAGGAGTTTCCGGCCGGGCCGGCGGCGGCCGTGGAGAAGCAGGGCCCCAACGCCTACGCGCTCTGCGACAGCTGCCATCCTCAGGCCCTGCACGACGATCCGTCGCACCGGGACACGCAGTTTCGCACCGCCAAGCTGAACCTGCACCATCGCCACGTGCGCGGGGCGAAGGGCGTCTCGTGCGCCGTGTGCCACGACCTGCACTCGACGCGGGCGCCGGCGCTCATGAACGAGTGGGTGCGCCTGCCCGGGAAGCAGTCGAAGCCCATGCAGTTCCTGCGCTTCGACGCAGGGGGAAGCTGCGGCCCGGTGTGTCACGCTCCGGCCACCTACCTCCGCGACGGCAAGGCCGAGTTCGGGGAGGAGGAGTGATGCGGTTCGTGCCAGTGCTCCTGGCCTGGATCGGTTTCGCCGTGCTGGCTCGTGCCGCCGACGACCAGACCGTCTTTCGCTACATGGGGGTCAAGTGGTGCACGGGGTGCCACTCCCGGGAGAGCTCCAACCCGAAGCTCCGGGTGTTCCACTCCTGGGAGGGCTCGGCCCACGCGAAGGCGTGGGAGGTGCTTCCGGAAGAGGACCGCGCGAATCCCGCGTGCCTGAAGTGCCACACGACGGGCTACGGGATGCCGTGGCGGTCGGAGACGACGGCCGAAGACCTGAGGGGCGTGCAGTGCGAGGCGTGCCACGGCCCGGGCAGCCACTACTATACCTGGAACGTCATGAAGAGCCGCCCGCTCGCCCTGTCCCGCGGGCTCTGGCTCCCTACGCGAGAGGTCTGCGCGAAGTGTCACTACTAGGTCCGCAGCCGCTGCGGCGAAGGACGCGGACGTTGCGCCTGGGCCCCGTGGCCGTAGGGGGGGACGCTCCCGTGAGCGTCCAGTCGATGACCAATACCGACACGCGCGACGCGACCGCTACGCTCGCACAGTTGGGGCGGCTCGAAGCCGCCGGGTGCGAGGTCGCCCGCCTGGCGGTGCCCGACGCCGCCGCGGCCGCCGCGCTGCGGACGATCCGGCGCGGCACGGTGCTGCCGCTGGTGGCCGACATTCACTTCGACCATCGCCTCGCCCTTGCGGCGCTCGAGGCCGGGGTCGACGGCCTGCGGATCAATCCCGGGAACATCGGGCCGCGCTGGAAGGTCGAGGAAGTCGTGCGGGCCGCTCGGGAGCGCGCCGCGCCGATTCGGATCGGCGTCAACGCAGGGAGCCTGGAAAAGGAGCTTCTCGCCCGTCACGGGGGGCCCACGGCCGAGGCCATGGTCGAGAGCGCTCTCGGCCACATCCGGATCCTCGAAGATCTGGACTACCGCGAGATCAAGGTGAGCCTCAAGGGATCGCGAGTCCCTCAGACCGTAGCCGCCTACCGCATCCTGGCGGAGCGGTGCGACTACCCCTTCCACGTGGGCATCACCGAAGCCGGCACGGTGTTTCGGGGCAGCGTGAAGAGCGGGGTGGGGATCGGCATCCTCCTCTTCCTGGGGCTCGGCGATACCCTGCGGGTGAGCCTCACGGGCGACCCGGTGCGGGAGGTCGAGGTGGGGTTCTGGATCCTCCAGGCCCTGGGCCTTCGCCGCCGCGGGGTCGAGGTCATCTCGTGCCCCACCTGCGGCCGCACCCGGGTCGGCCTGATCGCGCTCGCCGAGGAGGTCGAGCGGAGGCTGGCGGGCGTGACCGAGCCGCTCACGGTCGCGGTCATGGGCTGCGAGGTCAACGGCCCGGGTGAGGCGCGGGAGGCCGACGTGGGCGTGGCCTGCGGCAAGGGCGTCGGCCTGCTGCTGCGCAAGGGCGAGGTCGTGCGCAGGGTACCCGAGGCCGAGATCGCCGACGCCCTGGTGGCGGAGGTCGAAGCCATGGCGGCGCGATGGGCATCCGCGCAGCCGGGCTGTCCCTAGGAGCGAGAAGATGGCAGATCAGGCGACGAAGAGGGCGGAGTACGCACACCGTCACCGGCCGCCCCGCCTGTGTGACGCTGTACTCTTTGACCTCGACGGCACCCTCCTGGACAGCCTGGAGGATCTGGCCGATTCGATGAACGAGGTGCTCCGGAGCGCGGGGTTCCCCGGACATTCGACGGCGGCGTATCGGTACTTCGTAGGCGACGGGATGGAGGTCCTCGTGCGCCGGGCCGTGCCGGCCGACCGGGCCGACGAGGCGATGGTGGGGGCGTGCCTCGCGGCCATGCGGGAGGAGTACGGCCGACGGTATGCCGTCAAGACCCGGCCCTATCCGGGGGTGCCGGAGCTCCTCGACGGCCTGGAGGCCCGCGGGGTGCGCACGGCCGTGTTCACCAACAAGCCCCACGACGCCGCGGTGCAGATGGTGGGAAAGCTCCTGGGCCGCTGGCGCTTCGAACAGGTGCTCGGACAGCGGCCGGGGTTTCCCCGGAAGCCCGATCCTTCCGGCGCGCTGGAAGTCACCCGACGCATGGGCCTCGACGCGCGTCGGTTCCTCTACCTTGGCGACACGGCCACCGACATGTTGACCGCGCGGGCCGCGGGCATGCGGCCCGTGGGCGCGCTGTGGGGTTTTCGCACCCGCGAGGAGCTCGAGGCGGCCGGCGCCGAAGTCCTGATCGAGACGCCCCCGGAGCTCCTCGAGCACCTCTGACCCCGCCGCACCCTACTGGCGTTGACGGAAGGCTCGAGGGACGGCGGGCGGGGACAGCGGAGCCCGACGCGGCCACTTCCAGAGCTTCGAATGTCGCATCGCGCCATGCGGAGTCGGCCCTGCCCGGCGGCCTGTGCTCTGCCAAGCCAATGCCACGGAGCCGCGCTCCTCGCGCACCGCCCCGGGGCCGCCTCTTGCCCCTCCGAAGCCCCTGATGTATACGACGGCGAACGCCAACTCTGCCACCTCGAGGTCCCCATGAACTTCTCCAGGCTCCTGATCCCCACCCTCAAGGAAGAGCCCGCCGAGGCCGAGGTCGTCAGTCACAAGCTGATGCTTCGGGCCGGCTGCATCCGAAAGCTCGCCGCGGGCATCTACTCCTACCTGCCGGCCGGCCTTCGGGTGATCCAGAAGGTCGAGCGGATCATCCGGGAGGAGATGAACCGAGCCGGTGCTCAGGAGGTGCTCCTGCCGGCGGTCCAGCCCGCTGAGCTGTGGAAGGAGTCGGGGCGCTGGGACTTCTACGGGCCCGAGCTCCTTCGCTTCAAGGACCGCCACGCCCGAGACTGCTGCCTGGGCCCGACCCACGAGGAGGTCATTACCGACCTTGTGCGCCGCGAGGTCCAGAGCTACCGCCAACTGCCCCTGAACCTCTACCAGATCCAGACGAAGTTCCGGGACGAGATCCGGCCTCGCTTCGGGCTCATGCGGGGACGTGAGTTCATCATGAAGGATGCCTACTCCTTCGACGCGGACGAGGCCGGGGCCGAAGAAAGCTACCGAGCGATGCGAGACGCCTACGTGCGGATCTTCGAGCGCTGCGGGCTGGAGTTCGTGGCCGTGGAGGCCGACTCGGGCACGATCGGGGGGAGCTTCTCCCACGAGTTCATGGTGCTCGCCGAGTCGGGCGAAGACGCCATCGCTGCGTGCCGCTCCTGCGGCTACGGCGCCAATACTGAAAAGGCCGAGGCGGCGGCCGGCCACGACGTGTTCCCGACCGGTACCGAGGGGGCCCTCGAGCTCGTGGCGACTCCGGAAAAGCGCTCGATCGAGGAGGTGACGGCCTTCCTTGGAGTAACGCCCAAGGCGGTCGCCAAGACGCTCGTCTTCGACACGGACAAGGGACTCGTGGCAGTGTGCGTGCGCGGCGACCACGAGGCCAATCCGGCGAAGGTGAAGAACCTCGTGGGGGCCAACGCCGTCGAGCTCGCCTCCGAGGCGGCCGTGGCCCAGGCCACCGGTGCGCCCGTGGGCTTCGCAGGCCCCGTGGGTCTGACGATCCCCGTGTACCTGGACCGCGGTCTCGAGGGGGTCGGCGGGCTCGTGGTGGGAGCGAACCAGGCCGATGCCCACTACCGGAATGCGGTGGCCGACCGCGACTTCACGGTCGCGGGATGGGCCGACCTGCGGGTGATCCGGGAGGGTGACCCCTGCCCCCGGTGCGGGGTCCCGGTGGTCGTGAAACGCGGCATCGAGGTCGGCCATATCTTCAAGCTCGGGACCAAATACTCCGAGGCCCTCCAGGCGACCTACCTCGACGACCAGGGCCGGGAGCAGATGATCGTCATGGGCTGCTACGGCATCGGTGTGGGACGCACGGCCGCGGCGGCCATCGAGCAGAACCACGACGCCGACGGCATCGTGTGGCCCGTGCCGCTCGCGCCTTGGGAAGTCGTCCTCCTGCCGCTCCAGGTCAAGGACGAGGCGACCCGCACCGCGACCGAGGGGCTCAGGGCGGCGATCGAGGCGCGGGGTGTGGAGGTCCTGGTGGACGACCGGGACGAGCGCCCCGGTGTCAAATTCAAGGACGCCGACCTCCTGGGTGTGCCGCTGCGGATCACGATCGGCGCCAAGGGGCTGGCGGCCGGAGTGGCCGAGATCAAGGAGCGGGCGACCAGGGCCGAGCACAGGATCCCCCTCGGCGAGGCGGCCGAGTGGGCGAGCCGGTGGGTGGTGGAGCGGCGCACCCGTTGATGGTGCGAAGGACGCCGCCCACGGGGCTGCCGAGAGACGGTTCACCACAGCCGATGCACCGACCACCCAAGCAGGAGGTACCCGACATGCTCTCCGTCATTGCAAAACTGCCCGTCCAGGAAGGGAAGATCGACGAAGCCATCGCGACGCTGCGCGAGCTGATGGGGCACGTGGCCCAGGAGGAGGGCACGCTGCTGTACACGATGAACCGGGCCCGGAACGCTCCCAACACGATCGTGATGATCGAACGGTACCGCGACAAGGCGGCGCTGACCGCCCACTCCTCGTCTGCGCACTTCAAGGCGCTCTTTCCGAAGCTCCAGGGCTTCTTGTCCGGCGAGCCCGAGATCTCGGTCTTGGAAGAGCTCCACAGCACCTGAGCGAGGCGGGGCGTCGCCCTGCGGGTCCACGCGCCGGTACCCCCCATGGACCCCGCGTCCCTACCCGTGGGATCGAGTCCTGCTACACTGGTCCCGTCGCGCCGCGATGAGGAGCGTCCTCGTCGTGCCGGGCGACTCGGATGCGGCGGATTCAGGGGCCCAGCGCCTGGACAGGAGAGAGCCATGACCTCGACCGATGCCTCGGGCAGCGCGCGACGCGTGCGGACCGCATGCTCCTACGATTGCGGCGGGCGGTGCCTGCTCGAAGTGGAGGTGTCGGGCGACCGCGTCCAGCACATCGGTACGGACGCGGCCCCGGACTCCCGCGTGCAGGCTTGCGGCCGGGGGCTCGCCCAGGGAGAGGTGGCCCGGGCCCCCGACCGGCTCACCCGGCCCCTGCGGCGCGTCGGGGAACGCGGCAGCGGAGACTTCGTGCCCATCTCCTGGGACGAGGCGCTGACCACGGTGGCCGGGGAGCTGGCCCGGGTAAGGGACCACCACGGCCCGGAGTCGGTGTTCCTGATGGACTCCTACGGCTCCCTGGGGGCTCTCCACAACACCTCCAACACGGCGCGCCGGTTCTTCTCCCTCTTCGGAGGCTCCACGACCCGTTGGGGCAACACCTCCCTGGAGGGGGCGATCTTTGCCTCCCGCGCCACCTTCGGCGCGGCCCTCACGGGTTCGACCCGCGACACCTTCCTCTCGTCACGGCTCATCTTCCTGTGGGGGTGGAACCCCGTGGTCACGCGGTTCGGCCCGGACACCGTGGGCTACCTGGAGAAGGCCCGGCAGGGGGGAGCGCGGATCGTCTGCGTGGACCCGCGCCGGAGCCCATCGGCCGTTGCCCTGGCCGACGAATGGGTTCCCATTCGGCCGGGCACGGATGCGGCGATGCTCATTGCCATGGCCCACGTGATGATCACCGAGGGTCTGCACGACCGGAGCTTCCTCGCGACGCACACCGCCGGCTTCGATCTCTTCGCCGACTCCGTCCGAGGCACGGCGGACGGCGTGCCCAAGACGCCTCAGTGGGCCGAGGCCATCACGGGCGTTCCGGCCCGGACGATTGAGCGGCTTGCCCGAGAGTACGCCACGATCCGGCCGGCGGCCCTCTGCGCCGGGTGGGCGCCGGGGCGCAGCGCCTTCGGGGAGCAGTACCACCGAGCGGCCCAGGTACTGTGCGCGATGACCGGCAACCTCGGGGTCGAGGGCGGCTGGGTGGCAGGCGGTACGGGCATCCTGCCCCTGGGCTCGCTGGCCAAGTCGCTTCCCGTGCCCAAGGCCTCCGGCCCGGTGCTCCACGGCACCGAGCTCTACGACGCGCTGCTTCGGGGCAAGGCGGGGGGGTACCCGGCCGATCTGAAGCTCCTCTACGTGGTCGGGAGCAACTTCCTCAACCAATTCTTGAACGTGAACCACGGAGTCGAGGCCCTCAAGGCGCCCGAGTTCGTGGTCGCCCACGAGCTGTTTCTGACGCCGACGGCCCGCCACGCCGACGTCGTGCTGCCGGTCACCCACTTCCTGGAGCGGGACGACGTCGGTCAGCCCTGGGCCGGGGGACCCTACGTCATGGGCATGGAGAAGGCCCTGGAGCCGCTGGGGGAGACCCGATCGGACCTGGAGATCTTCACGGAGCTCGCCTCGCGGCTCGGGATCGCGGACTACAACGGCAAGACGGACGCCGAGTGGCTCCGGGAGTTCGTCGCGGCGACCCCCGGTCTGCCGGCGTTCGAGACCCTGAAGCGCGAGGGTGTCCACCGACTCGACCCCGACCGGCCCTGGGTCGCGTTTCGCGAACAGATCGAGGACCCGACCGGTCACCCCTTCCGGACCCCTTCGGGGAAGATCGAGATCTACAGCCAGAAGCTGGCCGAGCTCGGGGATCCGCTGATCCCGCCGGTCCCCACGTTCCTGACGGCCTGGGAGGGGCCGGGTCACGCGCTCGCCGCCCGCTACCCCCTTCAGCTCGTGAGCCCCCACTCCCGGGGCCGAATCAACTCCCAGGGCGGCAACATCCCGCGCTTGAAGGCCCTGGCCGACGATGAGCTCTGGCTCAACCCTGAGGACGCGGCGCACCGGGGCATCGCCTCGGGCGACCGGGTCCGGGTTTCCAGCGACCGCGGGGAGCTCTCGGTCATCGCGAGGGTCACCGACCGGATCGTGCCCGGGGTCGTGAGCCTGGACGCGGGCGCGTGGTATCGGCCCGATGGGACCGGCGTAGACCGGGGCGGCTCGGTCAACGTGCTCACCGGCGGTCGCCGCTCGCCGGGCGGCGCGTTTCCCGGGAGCACATGCCTCGTGGAGGTCGACAAGGAGGCGCCGCAACGGTAGGGCGTCTGGCCGGGACCTCTCAGAACAGGATGAGGGGCTTGATGATGTTGTCGGCCTTCTTGCTCATCATCCCGAACGCCTTCTCCAACTGATCGAAACGGAAGGTGTGCGTCGTCAGCTTGGTGGGATCGATCCGCCCCGTCTCGATGAGTCTCATCATCCGTTTCATGTTCTCTTTTCCGCCGGGGCACAGGACGCTACGAATGGTCTTGTCGCTCATCCCCCGTCCCCAGGCGTCGTTCGGAAGGTCGATGGTATCGCCGTCGCTGTGAATCCCCATGTTTACGATCGTTCCCCCCGGCCGTGTGGTTTGAAGGCAGGAGTCCATCGCCATCTGTGAGCCGATCGCCTCCAGGGCTGCGTCAACGCCGACTCCTCTCGTGATTTCCATGATCTCTTCGTCAGGATCCACGGCGGTGAAGTCCAGGGTGATGTCCGCACCGAAAGCCTTTGCCAACTCCAGCCGATTGGGTCGTTTGTCGACGACGATGATGAGTCCGGCCCCTCTCAGCCGGGCCCCGGCCGTCGCCATCAGACCCACCGGCCCCTGGCCGAAGATCGCCACCGTCCCGCCCAGGGGGACGTCTGCCAGCTCTGCCCCCCGCAGCCCGGTTGGCATCATGTCGGTGGTGTAACACGCCGCCTCGTCGCTGATGGAGTCAGGTACCAGCGCCAGGTTGGCCTCCGCGTCGTTCACGTGGAAGTATTCGGCAAACACGCCGTCCTTCACGTGGGACAGCTTCCAGCCCCCCAGCAGCCCGCCGCAATGGGACGTGGCCCCCTGTTGGCATGCGGCGCAGCGGAAGCACGGCGTGATCGCATTGACTGCGACGCGGTCGCCCTCGTTCACAGAGCGCACTTCGCTGCCGCGCCGGTAGACGACTCCCACCCCTTCGTGGCCAATCGTCAGGTCATGTTGGACTCCGACCGAGCCCTGGACCGTGTGTCAATCGCTGGTGCAGACCAAGGCGGCGGTCGTCTTGATGATGGCGTCGTTCGGACCCGGTTCCGGTATGGGTTTCTCGACGAAACCGGTCTCTCCGATTCCAAGCATCACAAAGGCCTTCATCGTCCTGGAGCGCGAGACTCCACTCATCTCCATGGAGAGATCCCTCACGTGGGTATGTTTATGATCCCAAGTTTGGCTGCGTACTTGACGACATCTACGATGTTGTCGACGTGGAGCTTGTCCATGATCTTGGTCCGGTGGTTCTCCACGGTCTTCGGGCTGATGCACAGGTGGGAAGCGATCTGCTTCGTCGTCAGACCTTCCGCCACGAACCTCATGACCTCCTGTTCTCTTTGGGTGAGTTTGTCGTAATTCGATTCCGATGCAGAGGCCGCCCCAGTATTGCGCTCTAGTACGTATTGTACTATCTCATCCATTGCGGTGTGATCGAAGTAATAGTGGCCCTTTGAAACGGTATCCAACGCGGTCAAGAGCATGTCAGGAGTACTGTCTTTTACTATGAATCCAACAGCACCGGACTGAAGGGCTTGGATGATGTACTCCTTCTTGGAGTGCATGCTGATCATGATGACTTTTGTCGGCGGGTGTTGTGCGCAGATCAGGCGGGCCCCCTCCAAACCGCTATTGCCCGGAAGGGCAATGTCCATCAAGACGATGGCAGGCTTTAGTTCGCCCGCCTTCCGGCAGGCCTCTTCGGCGCTGCCCGCCTCACCGACCACTTCAAATTGCGAGCTTTCATCAAGCAGGAGTTTGAGCCCCTTTCTGAACAACGTGTGGTCGTCCACCAAGAGAATGCTGGCCTTTGAATCGGCAGTCAGGCTCATGAGACCCCTCGATCGTCGCCCTGAAAAGGTATCTCGACAAGTATCGTCGTGCCTTGCCCAATCTCGGAGCGCGTCGTCATTCGCCCGTTGAGCAGTCCGACTCGCTCCTTCATGCTCCAGATTCCCATGCCTGCGTCCGCGCTGCGCTTCGCTCCCAATTCATCGACGGAGAAGCCCCTTCCGTCATCTTCAATACGAATGATGATCTTCGGGTAAGAACAAACGATGCGAATGGTCGCTTTCTTGGCATTCGCGTGTTTGACGATGTTGGTCAGCCCTTCTTGGACAATACGGTAGACTGCAATCTTTTCGTCAAAATTCATGTTCAGTGCATCCATCCCTGCCGACTTGAAGGTGATCGGCAACCCGTGGATCTTCGATATATTCTTGCATAAGTTGTTGAGCGTGCAAACTAAGCCAAGCGTGTTGAGGCTGGGAGGATGAATGTTGAAGACCATCTTTCGGACATCGCTCATGATGCTCTGCAGGGAATCCAGCAATTCCTGTGGCTGAATTGAATGATCTATGCCTGACCGAGGAAGTCTCTTAACAAATGTAGAGAGTTGTATGTTGAGAGCATACAGGTTCTGAGCTAATTGATCGTGCAAGTCACGCGCGATACCGCTAAGTTCCACCTCTCGTGTCCGAATAAGTTGTTGTGAGAGCGTACGAATGCGTTCTTCGGCCTGTTTTCTCACCGTCATGTCTCGCATATAACTTATCGTGCCAGTCATCAAATTTTCGGAGTCAGTAAGATGGGCGCTGGAGATCAATAAAGGGACGATGGAACCGTCGGCCAGATAGGCTTCAAGCTCTAGATTTGTAATCGGAGCCCGGTCCAAAATGGTTTGATAGATATCATGACCGACGTTGGGCCCACTGCGGATGATGTTCCCAATGAAAGAGCCGACGAGAGCATCCCGCTTGGCGCCAAACAAAGTTTCGGCACCCCTGTTGACGAGTGTGACGTACCCGTCGCGGTTCGTCACAACGATCGCGTCCATGCAGCTTTCCAGGACACTTTCCAGGTAATTCTTGACGCTGACGACGTTCTTCATCTCCGTTACGTCTCGAACGATGCCTTCCAGGGCAACGGGGGTTCCCTTCTCGTCCCGAAGCACGATCCAACGATCGTGCATCCATCGGATGTTGCTATCGTTGTCGACGCATCGATATTCCATCTCGTCGCCTTCGCGACCATCTGACAGTGATGCGAGGATTCTTTCTCTCAGTTTTTTCCGGTCGGATGGAACGATCCGGTCATTCACAGATGAAGTCGTGGCGATGTCTTTGCAGGGATGGCCGAAGATCTTTATAAAGGCCGGATTCGTGTATACGTATTTATTGATCGACAAATTGAAACTATATATGCCGTCCTGTGTGCGATTCGATAAGGCGTAGAAGCGCTTTCTTGATTCCTGCAAGTTATCACCCCTCTACAGTAATAAGACGAGAGCGATCCGGCCCAGCTACTGGAAGCCGCTCATCGTGGCGACCGTCGTGTGGTCGGCAGAATACCACGCTACCACGGGGGCGTTGAACCGGGGAAGGGCGCGGCGGCCCAGGGCGGGCGATGCCGAGGGAGGGGTTCCTGATCAGGTGGGGGATACTCCCTATGCGCCCTTGCCGCCGCACCCCGGTGCTTTCGACCATCGGTGAGTTTCTGAACGGTCGAGCTAGGAGAAAACCCCTATGGGAAATTTGGTCAAGAATGAGGGTTTGCCCTGATTCACAACGCCGTTTGATACCGCTATGGTAGGCGTCGTCGAACGCCTTGCCGAGGAGCCCCGACGGCCCCGGCGGCGAGTGAGCGAAGCAAACCCTGTCTCAGGGAACGGCAGGCTCGGGGACCCGAGGAGGCAGCCCAGTTCCGGTCGGAAGCGCGCGATTCGACGAAGAGCCTTCGCGTGGCGGTGACGGGAGGCTGCAGGGACGATTCTTTCCGTGGAGTGCGCCGTGCGTGGCAGGGCGCTCTCCCGTAACCCGCAAGAAGGAGAAGCAAATGGCGAAGACGATGAAAGCGTTCGTGATGAAGAGGATCGGCGAGGTGGGCATCATGGAGAAGCCGATCCCGGGCGATCCGGGCCCCAATGACGCGATCGTCAAGGCTACGACGGCGCTGGTCTGTACGTCGGACGTGCATACCGTGAAGGGGGCCATCGGGGAGAGGACGGATCACACGTTGGGGCACGAGGCGTGTGGCATCGTGGACAGGGTGGGCAATGCGGTCAGTTTGTTCAAACCCGGCGATCGCGTTGTCATCGGCGCCATCACGCCGTGCTACAAGTGCGAAAACTGTCAGAGAGGGTTCACGTCGCAATGTGGGCAGCCCCTGGGGGGGTGGAAGTTCGCCAACATCAAGGACGGCAGCTTTGCTGAATATTTCCATGTCAACGATGCCGATGCCAATCTCACCACGATTCCCGACAACGTGTCCGATGAGGCGGCGTGCTATGCGACCGACATGATGACGACCGGCTTCAAGGGAGCGGAGAATTCCGACATCATCTTGGGCGGCACCGCCGCCGTCTTCGGGTTGGGCCCGGTCGGCCAGATGGCGGCCGTCGGCGCGCGGTTGCTGGGCGCGGGCCTGGTCATCGCGGTTGACAGCATTCCGCGGCGCCTTCAGCTCGCGAAGGAGTACGGCGCGGACGTTACGATCGATCTTTCCAAGGGAGATCCCATTCAGAAGATCATGGAGCTGACCAACGGGCAGGGGGTGGACTCGGCCATCGAGGCGGTCGGCAACCAATCGGCGTTCGAAGCGTGCATCAATGCCACGCGGCCTGGTGGGACGATTTCCAACGCCGGCTACCATGGCGAGGGGGACTACATCAGCATCCCGCGGCTGGCATGGGGCGTCGGGATGGCCGAAAAGACGATCAAGACGTTGCTGTGCCCCGGCGGAAGTGAGCGCATGAATCGGATGATGCGCCTCATCCAGACCGGACGCGTGGATCCGACGAAGATGACGACGCACCACTTCAAGTTTGACCAGATCGAAAAGGCCTTCTGGATGATGGACACGAAGGAAGACAACATGCTCAAGCCGGTGATCCACATCGCGTGAGTTTGGTACTTTGCCCGTTGCTGCGCCCGTCGTCAGAGACGGGCGCAGCAACTCTTCCCCTCAATACGACAACGACACATCCGCAGATTTCGCAGATTTGGGCAAAGAAAGAAGACAACGGCGGGGGCCTTTTTGCGATCTGCGTACTCTGAGTACTCTGCGGATCCCCCCCGTCTTGCCCGACCGATCGCTGTCGTACGAACGCCCCGCTATGAATCAGCGAGTTCGATCTCCGCGAAGGAGCCTACGATCGCGTCGGCGCCTCGCAGCGTCTCAGGCGCGTAGGTCGTGGTCAGGGCGACACAGCGCATGTTGGCGCGCCGAGCCGCCTCCACGCCGTGGGGGGAGTCTTCGAGGACGAGGCACCGGGGGGGAAGGACGCCGAGCCGAGCCGCGGCGCAGAGGAACAGAGCGGGATCGGGTTTGCCGCGGCCTCCGACATCGGAGAGGGTGACGATCGTTCCCGGAAACCTCGCGCTCAGGCCCAGGCGCTCGTCCGCCAGCCGCAGCAGATCCGGGTCCATCGCGGTCGCGATGGCCGTCTTGAACCGCTCCCTCACGCGTTCGAAGAACTCCGGGAACCCGTCGACCCAGCGGACCTCGCCGGTGAAGAGCGCTCGGGCGATCCTTCTCCGCTCTCGCGCGAGATCCCCCGTGTCGCCCCCGAACCCGAGCTCTTCCTGGAGGATGCGGACCCCCTCGACCAGGGAGCGCCCGGTGAGAAGGGGCTTGAGTCGCGCGCGGTCGTAAGGAAATCCCCGTCGCTGGAGAAACTCCTCCTGCTCGCGGTCCCAGAGGGTTTCGGTGTCCACCACGATGCCCTCGGCGTCGAAGAGGATCGCCTCGATTCCCAGCGTCACCGGATCCTCCTCGCCCCGTTGCTCTCGGCCTCGGCTCCACCGCCGGGGATCGCCGGGGACGCAACCCACGGCGCCACTGAGGCAGACGAGCGAAGAACGGCCCCGCACGGAATGAGAGGCGGCGCCGGGGGGCCCTCGCCCGAAGCGTCGCCGAAGGCGGGAGGCCGCCTTCGAACGTCAGCGCCGCGCGCGCGTTCCCCGCGGAGGGGGGTCTCAGCGCCGTGCCGCTACAGAATCAGCACCTCGTACGAACCGAGCCAGGTCAGCGTTTCGAGCGCGAGGTCGTCGCCGGCCGGGGGGGCCTCGAGTGTGGCCTCGTTCTGGACTTTGGGCCAGTCGCTGCCCCCAAGGCCGACCGCCCCGGCGATCGCGAGCGGGCTGTCGAGCTCGGGGAGATCGCCTCCTGGTTCGTCATTCAGATTCCGTGCGGCGTCTGCCATGGTCGCCTCCGTGCTCTCCTGGGTCCAGGGTGTTCGCGTGGGTGTCGGACGGGAGTGACCCCCGCCGCCCGGCCGCGCGCGGCCGATACCTCCTTTTCGGTGCGGAGAGGCGCGCACTTGAGGGGTGTTTGACGAGGGAGGGGGGGACTTGGCAGGAAGGGGTGCCGGGGTCACAATGCTCCCCTCGGCCCCGCGCGCGGCCGTAGAGAGAGGAAAGGACACAATGGCCGCTCGGTTCCCCGTGGTCTTCACCGCGCACGGCAATCCAATGAACGCCCTGCCCGGCACCCCGTTCGCAGGGTTTCTCCGCGCGTGGAGCGCGTCGCGCCCGACACCCCGGTCGATCCTGTGCGTGTCCGCCCATTGGGAGCGCCGGGGGCTCGCGGTGACGTCTACCGAGTCTCCCCGCACCGTGCACGACTTCTGGGGGTTTCCCGAGGAGTTGTACCGGCTGGACTACCGGGCACCCGGTTCCCCGGCGCTCGCCGCCCGTGTGAGGAACCTGCTCTCGGCTGCCGGCCTTGGCGCCGATGCGGACCCCGAGCGCGGACTGGATCACGGCGCCTGGGCGCCGCTGCGGCACCTCTATCCAGGGGCGGAGGTACCCGTCGTACAGGTGAGCCTCCCGGTTGGCGAGCCGCTGTCGCTTCTCCTCGAGGTCGGGAGGGCCCTGGCGCCGCTCCGGGAGGAGGAAGTCCTGATCCTAGGGAGCGGCAACCTCGTCCACAACCTCAGGACCGCCGACCTCGAACGTCGCGAGGCGCCGGTGCCGGCGTGGGCCCGGTCGTTCGACCAGTGGGTTCGCGACCGGCTGGAGACCTGGGACCTCGCGCCTCTGTGTGATCCTTGGGAGGCCTCCCCCGATGGTTCGCGGGCCCACCCGACCCTGGAGCACTACGCCCCGCTCCTGGTCGTCTGCGGCGCTTCCGGAGCGTGCCCCTCTCTTCGCTTTCCAAACGAGACGTTCGAGCACGGCACCGTCAGCATGCGTTGCGTGCAGATGGAGTGAGGCCGGGGCGCGGGCAGGACCACCGCCTCGATACGCCATTGCTTTGCAGGCTTGTGCGCCCCCGGTACAATGCGGGCGGTTTCCCACCCGCCCCCCGCAAGGATGTCGACCGTGCAGACGCTCTTCGACCCGGTCCTGCTCTCCCGACTCCAGTTCGCGTGGACCGCTCTCTTCCACATGCTGTGGCCGCTCCTGACGATCGGTCTGAGCGTCTACCTGTTCCTCGTGGAGGCCCTCTGGCTGGGGACCGGGAACCCCCTGTATTATCGGCACGCGCGGTTCTGGGGACGCCTGTTCCTCCTGAACTTCGGCGTGGGTGTCGTCACGGGCATTCCCCTCGAGTTTCAGTTCGGCACCAATTGGGGCCGCTTCGCCGCCAACGTGGGAGGGTTCTTCGGCGACATGCTGGGCTTCGAGGCCGCCATGGCGTTCATGCTCGAGGCGGCCTTCTTCGGCATCATGGTCTTCGGCTGGGGCCGCGTGTCCAAGGGCGCCCACCTCCTGGCCACGGGCATGGTGGCCCTGGGCTCCACGCTGTCGGCATTCTGGATCATGGTGGCCAACTCCTGGATTCACACGCCGGCCGGGGGAACGTTCGTCGGGGCCCGGTTCGTCGTGCAGGACTATCTGGCCGCGATTTTCAACCCTGACGTGCCGTGGTCGTTCTCCCATATGTGGCTCGCGTGCCTGGAGACGACGGCGTTCGTGGTGGGTGGGGTGAGCGCCGGGTACCTTCGCAAGGGCCGTGACGTGGAGTTCTTCCTTCGGTCCTTCCAGATCGCGCTGGCCGTGGCGGTGGTGGTCGCGCCGCTTCAGATCCTGCTCGGCGACCGGTCGGGGCTCGCGGTGGCCGAGTACCAGCCCTCCAAACTCGGCGGCGTCGAGGCCCACTGGGATACGAACCCTCCCGGCGAAGGTGCGGCCTGGAAGCTCTTGGCGTGGCCGAACCAGGAAGAGCAGCGAAACGACTGGTCCGTCGAGGTTCCCTTTGCCCTGAGCCTCATGGCCACCCACTCGCTCACCGGGCAGGTCAAGGGCCTCAAAGAGTTTCCCGCCGTGGACCAGCCGCCCGTGACGATTCTCTTCTACACCTTTCGCTTCATGATCGCCGCCGGCTTCGCCCTGGCCGCACTCATGGTGTGGACCCTGTGGCGGTGGGGGCGCGGGTATCTCAACGCCGTCGACCTTCCCGGGGAGCAGGGGCTTCTCCTCGCCTGGATGGTCGCCGGACCGGTGGCCTATCTCGCGGTCGAGACCGGATGGATCGTGCGGGAGGTGGGCCGTCAGCCGTGGATCATCTACGGCGTCGTGCGCACGAGCGAGGCCGTGTCGCCGGTGTCCGCCGGGGCGGTCGCGGCGTCCCTTGCCGTCTACGGGCTCGTCTACGCCGGCCTGTTCGTCGTCTTCCTACGGGGAGCGGGCCATATCCTGCGCCAGGGGCCCGGAGCGATCGCGCCGCCGAGCGGGAGGGCGTGACCGTGGCGTCGGCCCTGCCGGAGGTGTGGTTCCTCGTCGTCGGGCTGCTTCTCCTGCTCTACGTCGTGCTCGACGGCGCCGACCTCGGCGCGGGGATCCTCAGTCTGCTGCTCCCGGACGAGGAGCGGCGGGGGATTCTGATGGCCGGGGTGGCCGGGGTCTGGCACGCGAACCAGACGTGGCTCGTGATCGTCGGCGGGATGCTGTTCGGGGTGTTCCCCCTCGCCTACGGGGTCGTGTTCTCGGCGCTGTACGTCCCCTTGATGGTGCTGGTCTTCACCCTGGTCGCCCGGGGCGTGGCCCTCGAATTTCGGGAGTCGGCGCGGCACCCTCGGCGCTGGAGCCTCGTGTTCGGTCTCGGCAGCCTGGCGACCGCCGTGACCCAGGGCCTCGCGTTGGGCGGCTTCCTGGCCGGGTTCCGGGTCGAGGGCGGCCACTTTGCCGGTGGCTCCTGGGACTGGCTGAACCCCCTGTGCGCCCTCACCGCCGTGGGCGTCGTGTGCGGGTACACGCTGCTCGGCGCGACGCACGCCGTGGCCAAGACCGAAGGGGAACTCCAGGCGTGGTGTCGGCGGGCGGCGCGGTGGTCTGCCGCCGGCGCGGCGGCGGCAGGCGTGGCGAGCTGCGCGGGGGCGGCGCTCTTGCTCCCGCACGTGGCCGCCGCGTGGACGTCGCTGCCCGGCGCACCGATCTTCGGTGCGGCGTGGATCGGCGCTGTGGCCGCCGGCGTTCTCCTCTTCCGAAGCCTCGCGGCCGACGGCTCGCGCGCGCCCTTCGCGTGGAGCGCCCTGGCCGTGGCCCTGGCCTTCGCCGTCCTGGCGGCAGGCGTCTACCCCCTCGCGATCCCCCCGGCCGTCACCGTGGCCGAGGCCGCCGCGCCCGAGAACACACTCCTCTACATGCTCGTCGTCGTGGGAGCCTTGATCCCGGTGATGCTGCTCTACAACGCCTACCTGTATCGGGTGTTCCGTGGCAAGGCGTCGGGCTCCGGATACGAGGGGTAGGGAGGGTCTCACGGGCCCGCGAGCGTGAACCGCCTCCTCGCCGATGGCGTCCTCTGCGCCCACCTCGCCCTGGTGCTCTTCATCACCCTGGGCCTCCCCGCGATTCCCCTGGGAGGGCTCCGGGGCTGGCGCTGGGTGAGGAGCTTCCGGTTTCGGGCCGCCCACCTCGCCGCCATCTCCGTGGTCGCGGCAGAGGCGCTGGCCGGCATCGCCTGCCCCCTCACGGTCTGGGAGGACGCGTTGAGGGGAAGGGGCGGCGGGGATAGTTTCGTCGCCCGCCTCCTTCACCGGGTGCTCTTCTACGACCTGCCCGAGTGGGTGTTCACGACGTCCTACGCGATGCTGGCGGTGGCCGCACTGGCCTTGTGGCGGGCAGTCCCGCCGCGCACCAGTAGGAGTTCATCGGGAGGGGGCGAGGGCGGTGCCGCTTCGTGAACGGCCGAGAGTTCGCGCGCATCCATTCGGTACTCCAGATCCCCGCTCCGTTTCTCGCCCACGTCCTGCGGGGATTCGACGCCACCCACCGGTCCGCGGCCCTCCTGCTCAAGGAAGAGGTGCGGGCTCCGGTCGTCTTCGCGTGCTTCGATGGTGACCGCGCCGCGGGGCCGCAGACGGCGGGTCTGGACCTGCTCTGCTAGAGCGGCCCGGTGAGCACCCGCAGGGGTTCGCGGTCTGCCCACAGGGTGAGCCGTGAGGCGGTGAGCGCATCGCCGTCGATCTGGCACCGGCCGGGATCGGGCACGCAGAGCCGCACCCGGTTGACCTCACGCCGAATCCGGCCGGGAGCGTCCCCGACCCGGCTTCGGCCGGCGTCCCAGAAGAGCCGGGCCACGGACGCTCGTCCCGCCCCCACACCCAACACCTCCAGGCCGGGCCTTCGAAGGTCCAGCCGCTCCGAGACCCGGTAGCGCCCGCCGTAGTGGGGCGAGCGCAAGAGGAGGACCTCTCCGAACTGCCGTTCCCCTTCTCCCCAGTCGGCGCGGATCCCCGCGGCGACCGGCCGCACCAGCCGGGTCAGGAACCGCAGCGCGTACGCGTACCGGCCGAGGAGGCGCTTCTTTCGACCCACTGCGTGCACGGCGTCGGCGTCCGGACCGGCGCTTACCCCGATGAAGAACAGCCGCGACTCGGGTTCTCCCTCGACGAGGCACTGCCCGCCGTAGATCTCGGCGGGCCGCTCGGCCTCGATGACCCGGAAGGCCTCGGCCGGTTCCGTGGGAATCCCCAACTCCAGTGCCAGCAGGTTCACCGTGCCGAGCGGGACGAATCCGAGCGTCGCGCGACCGCCCGCGGCGGACGCCACCTCCCGGAAGGTCCCGTCGCCTCCGCAGGCGACGAGCGTCCGGCTGCCCTCCTCGAGAGCCCGGCGTGCCTGCCGGCCGCCGTCGCCGGGGGCTTCCGTGGCGAGGACCGTGTCCCCGGGAAAGCGGCGGCGCAACGTGTCGGCGAAGTGCGCCGGGCAGCGGAGCGCTCCGGGGTTGACGACGAAGGCACGCATCAGACGGTCGCAGCCGCTCCGGAGCCCCTACCCGACGAACTCCCGGTAGCCCCTCTTCACGCGGCCGACGTACTCCCGCGTCTCCCGGGGCAGGGTTCCTCCCCGGTCCACCCGACCCGGACCCGCGTTGTACGCGGCCAGGGCCGACTCCAGGTTTCCGTCGTAGCGATCGAGGAGCGACTTCAGGAACCGCGAGCCGGCCAGGACGTTCTGCTCCGGGTCGAAGGGGTCGACGACGCCCAGCGCCCTCGCCGTCTCGGGCATGAGCTGCATGAGCCCCTGGGCCCCGGCCGGGGAAATGGCCCGGACGTTGCCGCCGCTCTCGGCCTGGATGACCGCCCGAATCAGCGCGGGGTCCAGACCGTAGGTCCCGGCGGCCCGGGCGACGATCCCGTCGAGTCGGGTCGGGCCCTCGCCTCCCGGAGGACTCCCGTCTGCGGTGACGGGCTGGGGCGCGGGCGTTCCCAGCGGAGCGGCGGATGGAGCGACGGCGGATTGCGCAAAAGCCTCGATCAGAATCTCCACGACCGGGTTGGGGGATGCGGCGGCTTCGAGGCTGCCGCCCGGCACCAGCGCGGACCGCAGCCGTTCGAGTCGGAGAAGCTCCACGAAGGAAGCCCCGTCCAGCGTCTTGCGATCGCCCTGCTGGATGTCCGAGGGAGGGGGTGCGGGGGAAAATGAATGGACGTCTTTGACGGACATGTGCGCCTCATCGGTAACGGGTTCGCCGGGGCGAGGGCCGCGCGGCGTTCCGGACTCTCAGTCCTCAGGTGCCGTTCATCGGTAGCAGGTCGAAGCCGAGGGCGCGCGGGGCTCGGTTGAGCGCGTTGTCGAAGCACGCGAAGATCACCGGGGTGTCGGAGCGGGTTCGGGCCAGCTCCGCGGCCGCCAGATGAACGCCGTCGTATCCACGAAGCGCCAGGAGTTCCGCCAGGTCGCCGGCCCGGCGCAGAAGCGCTTCGTCCGTCTGAACCCGCAGGAATGCCGGCCAGTCCCGCTCAAAGGACGTCTTCGCCTCGGTCAGACCCGCGTCCGACAGTCGGTTCTCTCGCCGAAGGCGACCCAGCGTCGCTCGCGCCTCGGCATGGGCCACGGCACTGGAAGCCACAGCCTCGGCGCCCTCGGTCCCCGCCTTCACCGCATCGGAGTGGGCCTCCTCCACGTAAAGTTTGATCAGAGCCGAAGTGTCCGGTTGGAGGATCATCGCCGGTCCTCGAGTACCACGTCTGCCGCCGTTTGGCTTCCGGAA
The DNA here is from genome assembly GCA_016214985.1 of Deltaproteobacteria bacterium. Classification (GTDB taxonomy): domain Bacteria; phylum Desulfobacterota; class Deferrisomatia; order Deferrisomatales; family JACRMM01; genus JACRMM01. Next base: position 186,529 of record JACRMM010000004.1, read on the forward strand.
ACGATGGGGACGCGACAGCCGGCAGGCTTTCCCCCCGCCCAGAGGACGGACGGGGACGCGGCGAGGCGGGCGACTCCCTCCGCGGGATTCTACTGCCGCACCGGCTCCAGCCTCGCCACTGGCCGGGAGTGCCGGGTGATCACGACCGGCTCGCCGGCCTCAACGGCGCGCAGGTAGCGGGAGAGGTGTTCCTTGAGTTCTCGAACCGACGCTTCCATGGAGACCCCCTCGCCTTTGTGGTCACAAGACCGCCAGGATAGTCACATGGGGACAAACGGCACAACGCAGGGGCGAAGGAGTCGGGTGCGCCTCGGTCACTGGGGCATGAAAGGGCCGACGGGTTCGGCCCTGGTCTTCACCACGCCCCGAGCCGGCGGTACCCCTCGTACACGACGACCGCCACGGCTGCCGAGAGGTTGAGGCTTCGCACCTGTCCCCAGATGGGGATCCGGAACGTGCGGTCCCGGTTCGCTTCGAGGAGCTCCGCCGGCAGTCCCCGGGTCTCGGGGCCGAACACGAGGCGGCTGCCGTCGCCGTACTGGGCCTGGGTGTAAGGGCGCTCGGCCCGGGCGGAGAAGTAGAGGACCGGTCCCTCGCCCGAGGCGGCCAGGGCGGAATCCAGGCTCTCGTGGTGGTGGACCTCGATGTGCCCCCAGTAGTCGAGGCCCGCGCGCTTCAGGTACCGGTCTTCCACCGAGAAGCCGAGCGGGTGCACGAGGTGCAGCACGCTTCGGGTCGCGCCGCACAGGCGCGCCACGTTGCCGGTGTTGGGGGGGATCTCCGGGTTCGCGAGGACGACGTGGAGGCGCGGCATCGGACCCTTCACTCCTCGGTCCCGCGCAGGAACGCCCCCAAATACTTCCCCGTGGGGCCGAGCGCCCTCGCTGCCACCTCCTCGGGTGTCCCGGCGTCCACAATCTCCCCGCCGTCGGCGCCGCCCCCCGGGCCGAGGTCGATCACCCAGTCGGCCTCGGCCACGAAGGGGAGGTTGTGCTCCACGGCCACGACCGTGTTGCCCAGGTCAACGAGCCGATGGAGCACGGCGACGAGCCGGCCCACGTCGTCGGCGTGGAGCCCGGTCGTCGGCTCGTCGAGCACGTAGAGAACGCCTCGGGGCGGGGTTCCCAGGAGCTCGGCCGCGATCTTCAGCCTCTGGGCCTCTCCGCCGGAGAGCGTCGTGGCGGGCTGGCCCAGGACCAGGTACCCGAGACCCAGGTCCTGGAGAACGGTCAGCGGGCGCTCGATCCTCGGGACATCCGCGAACGCGGCCAGCCCCTCGTCCACGGTCAGGCCGAGCACGTCGTGGATGGAGCGGCCCTGGTACCGCACGGCCAGCACCTGGGCGCCGAACCTCCGGCCGCCGCAGGCGTCGCAGGGCACGTAGAGGTCCTCGAAGAAGAACATCTCGAGCTTCTCGTACCCGGTCCCCCGGCAGCGCTCGCACCGGCCGCCCTTCACGTTGAAGGAGAAGTGGGCCGGCGTGAGCCCCAGCCGGCGGCTCGCGGGCAGCGCCGCGAAGAGGTCGCGCACCGCCGAGTAGGCATCCACGTACGTCAAGGGGATCGACCGGGGGGTGCGGCCCATCGGTTCCTGATCCACGACCCGCACGTCGGTCAGGGGCTCCTCGCCGCGCACCTCCAGCGCCCGCAGGGGGCCCCGAAGTCCGCGGCTCGCCGCGGCCGGAACGAGGGTGTCGGTGACCAGCGTCGACTTTCCCGAGCCCGACACGCCCGTGACGCAGACGAGCACGCCGAGGGGGAAGGCGGCGTCGATCTCTGTCAGGTTGTGGAGCGAGCACCCCCGGAGCAGCAGGTGTCCCCGCGCGGGGCGGCGGAGTCGACCGGCCGCGGCGGGCCCGCGGCCGCGCAGGTGCCGACCGGTGGGCGTGTCGGACCGGGCGAGCCCGGAGGGGGGGCCCTCGTAGAGGACGCGTCCTCCCTCCCGGCCTCCGCCGGGCCCGAGCTCGACCACGTGATCAGCGCGCCGGATGAGGGAGACGTCGTGCTCCACGAAGACCACGGTGTTGCCGGCGTCGGCCAGCTCCCGCAGCACGCCGGCCAGCACCTCGACGTCCCGGGGGTGGAGGCCGACGGTGGGTTCGTCCAGCACGTAGAGGGTTCCGGCGAGACGGTTGGAGAGCTGACGTGCGAGGGCGGCCCGCTGCGCCTCGCCCCCGGAGAGGGTGCGGGCCGGGCGGTCCATGGTGAGGTAGCCCAGGCCGAGCCTGAGCAGGGTCGCGGCCCGCTCTTCCATGCGCCACAGGACCTCGCGACTCGGGGCCGAGGGGTTTGCGCCGAGGCCGCGCGCCCACCCCGCCAGGTCCCTCAGGGTCATGGCGTTGATCTCCGCGATCGACCTCCCGGCCACCGTGACCGAGAGCACCTCGGGCCGAAACCGCGAGCCGCCGCAGGTGGGGCAGGTCCTCGGGCTCCGGTATCGGGCGAGGAAGACCCGCACGTGCATCTTGTAGCGCTTGCCGTCCAGGTACTCGAAGAACTGGTCGAGCCCCTCCAGCCGGCCGGTGCCCCTCCAGACCTTTTCGCGTGCGTCCGCCGGCAGCTCGGCCCAGGGCACGTCGAGCGGGATGCCCTCGCCCGGCGCGAGCTCCTCGAGCTGCTCCTTCCACCAGTGGTTGGCCGGCTTCTCCCAGGGGTCCACGGCCCCGCCGGCGAGGGTTCGGGTCGGGTCCGGGACAACGCGCTCCTCGTCCCACTCGAGAACTGCGCCGAAGCCGGTGCACGTGGGGCAGGCGCCCAGAGGGTGGTTGAAGCTGAAGAGCACGGGCCGGGGCTCGGCCACGTCCCGGTCGCAGGCGTGGCACCGGCGTCGCGTGCCGTAGACGAGGGCGGGCAGCCCCGCGGCGCGCACGGCCGCGCGGCCGTCGCCCAGCCGAAACGCTTCGTCCAGGGCCCGGGCGAGACGGTCCGCGCGCGGCACGTCCACCCGGAGGCGCTCGAGCACGAGCGCCGCGTCACCCCCCGGCGAGTCCGGGATTTCGGCGTCGTCCAGCGCCAGGACCCGGTCTCCGAGGCGCACGCGGGCATAGCCCTGGGACGCGAGGTGCGCGGCCCACGATCCCGCCTTCGGAGGCTCGACAGCGGTCAGGGGCGCCTCCACCGAGACCGTGTGGCCCGCCCGGCTCGTCAGCACGTCGGCTGCGGCCGTCTGGGCCGTCCACGCCCGGACGGCCTCTGCGCAGACCGGACACCGGACGTCCCCGGCGGTTGCGAACAGGACGCGGACGAGGTCGTAGAGCTCGGTGAGAGTGCCGACCGTGGAGCGCGCGGCCCGAGTCGAGTTTCGCTGCTCCAGGGCGACGGCCGGTCGGACGTTCTCGAGGGAGTCCACCGCGGGTCGGGCCGTCTTCTCCAGGAGCAGGCGCGCGTAGCTGGGCAGCGACTCCAGGTACCGCCACTGGCCCTCGGCGAAGAGCGTGTCGAACGCGAGGCTCGACTTGCCGGACCCCGAGACTCCGGTCACGGCCACGAGCGCGTTGTGGGGGATCTCCAGGTCGAAACCGCGAAGGTTGTTCTGGCGCGCCCCCAGGATTCGAAGGGGAGCGGGACAGGGGCGCGGAGGGGCAGGCGGAGGAGGCGGCATGGGGCCCTTGATTATGAGGGGCAAGGGTGCCTTGCTCAAGGGCGAACGTCTGGGGTCGGTGCGGCCGGCGGCCGGGCGGGGGATTTGGGCACGGCGATGAATTTCTGCGGGCGAGAAACGTCATTTTTTTTCCGTGATTCTTGTGGTAAGGTCTGCCGATCCTCGCTCGGGGGCGAGGAGGGTCGGCTGAAGAGGAGCGGTCGGCCGGACACTCACACCGGAAGGGGATCGGACAGGGAACCATGTACCAAGACAAGAGCGTGACGTGCAAAGACTGTGGCCAGGAGTTCACCTTCACCGCGGGGGAACAGGAGTTCTACGCCGCAAAGGGCTTCGAGAATCAGCCCTCCCGGTGCAAGCCCTGCAGAGGTCGCAAGAAGACGGACCGGGGCGACATGGGCGGCGGAGGCGGTGGGCGTCCCCAGCGGGAGCTCTTCACGGTCGTGTGCGACCAGTGCGGTCAGGAGACCCAGGTCCCCTTCCGCCCCAGCCAGGATCGGCCGGTGTACTGCCGCGACTGCTTCTCGGCTCGCCGCCGCTGACCGGCGTCGACCGGAGCGTGTCAAGAGAGAGCGGGGCCCCACGGCCCCGCTCTTTTTCGTGTTCGCAACCTTCTGCCTTGCCGTGGAGGTGCTCGGTGAAGATCCGGCGGTTGACTCTCCTCGTGGCGCTTGCCGTGGCCGCTACGTCCCGGGCCGAAGCGGCCACGGACCCCGTGGGCCGGCTGCTGAGCCTGCCGATTCCGCGTGCCGTGACGTTCTGCGGAGAGACGGTCCCCCTCGACCGGGAAGACGTGGTGGAGCGGCTCGACCTGGAGCTCATGGACACCCTGGCGAGCCCTTTGCGCACGGCGCTCTGGCTCAAGCGGCTGCCTCGTCACCTTCCCGCTATCGAGGCGACCCTTCGCCGCCGGGGCCTGCCGCAGGACCTCAAGTTCGTGGCCCTGATCGAGAGCAATCTCCGGGACGACGCGGTCAGCGATGCCGGCGCCGTGGGGCCCTGGCAGTTCATGCGCGAGACCGGAGCGGCGTACGGGCTGGAGAGAACCGACTGGCGAGACGACGCCCGCAATTGGAGCGACGCCACGGAGGCCGCCCTGCAGCACCTGTCCGAATTGAGGCAGACGTTCGGCTCCTGGCCTCTGGCGTTGGCGGCGTACAACGGCGGCCAGGGGAGGGTGCGTCGGGCGCTGGAGGCCCAGGGAGAGTCGGAGTTCTACGGGCTGCGGCTGCCCCGGGAGACGGAGCGGTACGTGTTTCGAGCCATCGCGGCGAAACTGGTGGTGGAGAACCCGGAAGCGTACGGCATCCAGATGGAGGCCGCGCGCCTGTACTTTCCCGAGGACGTGGCGCCGGTCGAGGTCCGGGTGGAGCGCCGCCGAGTGCCTGTCCGCGTGCTCGCAGCCGGGGCGGGGGCTTCCTATCGGTGGTTTCTGCGGCTCAACCCCTGGATCGTGGGCACCGAGCTGCCTCGGGGCACGCATACCCTGCGGGTGCCGAAGGAGGGTGTGGCCGGTGTGCAGCCCGCGCTGGTCAAGTGGGAGGCCAAGAACCCCGACGTGAGGACGGTCCGCTACCGCGTAAAGCGCGGCGACACCTTGAAGGCCATCGCGCGGCGCCACAACGTCGGCGTGGACGAGATCCGTTCCTGGAACCACCTCGGTGCCCAAGCCGTCTTGAAGCGAGGGCAGGAGTTGGTTCTGTACGTGCAGGACTGAGGGGGAAGGGCCGCCGGCCGCTGCGCGCGCTCTAGGCCGTCCCGAAGCTCTGCGTGAGGAGGGCCGGTTCAATGCCGAGGAGCCGGATCGCCTTCTCCCAGCGGTCCTCGGGAGTGACCCCGAACAGGATGCCCTCGTCGCCGGGGACGACGAGCCAGTCGTTCCGCGCGATCTCGGTCTCCAGTTGGTCCGCTGCCCAGCCCGCGTAGCCGAGGCAAAACAGGAATCGCTGCGGCCCGGCGCCACCCGCGATGTCTCTCAGGATATCGAGCGACGTTCCCAAGTGAAGCCGGCCCAGCACCGACAGGGAGCCGTCGTACTCCTTGTCACCCTCGTAGAGCACGAAGCCCCGCTCGGGCTGCACCGGTCCTCCGTAGTTGATCACGGCGTCGCGGCCCCCGTCTCCCTCGATGTCCTGGCCCTCGTAGAGTTGCCCCAGAAGGAACGGCGTGGGGCGGTTTACGACCAAACCGAGAGCCCCGTCGTTCTCGTGCTCACACAAGAGGACGACGGTGCGCGCGAAGTTGGGGTCCGTGAGCTGGGGCATGGCCACCAGGAAGTACCCCTTCAGGAGCGTACGTTCGATGGGACACCTCGCTCTCGCGTCTGGCCCCTGTGTGACCTCGCCCGAGGGCTCAGCTCGCCCCCTTTTCGTAGGGCATGCAGAACACGCAGGGGACGTACCCCGCGGCGTAGGCCGCCTCCCGGGTCGGAAACGGCACTGCGTTGTGCGCCCACTCGACGGCGTGCAGCGCGCAGCTCTTCTTCTCGTTCGTCAGATCGTGGATGTGACGCTTCCGGTTCGGGTTTGCGTCACCCAGATACCGGGTGGAGTACTCGTGCCAGTGATCCATGGCTCCTCCTCGTGGCTTCAGCGGAAGCGGTGCCCGGCGTCAACGACCGGAGCGTTGCGAGAGAACCTACCAGCCGGCCTCGGCCGCGGTCAAGGGAAACACCCGAGGTTTACGCCGTGGTGGCCGCGAAGCCGGAATCGTGGTAGGAAAGGGGACGACCGCGAGGAGGGAGCATCATGAAGATCGGCATGTGGACGATGGCCCTGGCCCTGTTGTTGACGCCGGTGGCGTCGTGGGCGGAAGAGTACCCGATCGGCAATCCCGGCCAGGCCCTCTCGGCGCCTGTCCACACGACGCAGCCGGTGCAGGGAGCGGTCGAGGTGACGAACCTTCCGCCGGTGCAGGAGGTGCACGTGTCCGGGGGCAGGCTCGATGAACCCCTGGAGGTGAGGGGCGAGGTGGGGCTGCGGATCAGCGCCCCGCTGCCGGTGGAGGTGGTGAACCCGAAAGCGTCCATGGGGGCTCTGATCCTCGGCCCCCTCAAGGTCGACGACACCCAGCCGGTGCGCGTGTGGGTGGAGAACCCCTGGAACCCGGAGAACCCGTCGGCGCCCGAGTTCACGGGCTTCGTGCTGCAGCGGCGCTTCCTTCCTCAGTCGGGAGAAGACCGGTTTCGAGGGACGTTCGCGGCCCGCCCCGGCCGCATCTTCTACCTCACGGACGTGGTCGCGGACATCCGGCCGGACACCAGCCTGAAGGTTCGTGTGCTCGCCGGGCCGAAGAGCGTCGGCGGTTCGGTCGCCGGCGTCGAGTTTGCGGAGTTCCCCGTGGCAGTGCTCGACGGCCGGCGAGCGAGCACGGTGCGCCTGGGTACCCCCGTTCCCCTGACCGGCGAGTTCGTGGTGGAGGTCGAGGTGGTGGGTGCCGTGCAGGGGGGGTACTTCACCGCGACGGCCATGGGGTACCTGGCTCCCCTGCCGTAGGAGGCTGGGACCGCAGAAAGTCTGGAACGCCGGAAGGAGGAGAGGCGGCCACGGGCCTCTTGGTTCTACAAAGAAACTCCCATGCTCCAAGAGCGGCCGGACGCCCCGCCGCTGCGCGGGACGATCCCTGGGCGTCCGGGGCATCTCTCGGCCGAACGAAGGGGCCATCGCCGCTGCGCCGTCGCAAGCAACCTGCCAAGACCGTGCCCCGTTCCGCCCTGGGGCATCCGACCGCTCCCGTTTCATTCGTCGGGGTGACCGAAGGTCATGGGCAACTCAGTGGGGTCGAAACACGCCCTGCTGGAAGAGCAGCCCCGCGCCGGAGAGGATCGCCTCGGCCCGATGCAGGCCGTCGAGCTCCAGCGCCTGGGCGCCCACCAGCGCCTCGTCCCTCACCAGTGGGAAGACACGCCCCACCTCCTGCGTGGCCATCCTCTCCAGGGCGGCTCGGGCCGCGGGCTCCGACAACGGGGCCGGAGGCGTGAGCGAGAGCTCACGCAGTTCGTCGGTGTCGGCGTCGGGCCCCTCCGGGTTCACACCCAAGGCGTCGAGGTACGGGTCGACTGCGTTGAAGATGGCCGACCAACCCCTGGGCGGTCGGAGCCCTCCGAGGATCTCCCAGAACCTCCACTGGGTCCGAAAGCTCTCTCGCCGCGCCTCTTCGTCGAACGGCGCATAGGGGTCTTCCGGGTTCCAGAAGGGTCGCAGCAGGAGGACCGGGGGCTCTGGAAGCCAGAATCCCTGGAGGAACGACCGGTAGGGAGAGGACCCGAGGCCCTCGGCTGTGCGCGCCGGGTGGTCCTCCAGACCGGACATCAGGTACTCACGCGTCCGGGGATTCCAGAACAATCGCCGCACGGGATGGGTGGGGAGCTGGGCCACCCAGGCGGGGGGAAACGCCGCATCGGCGGAGAACCGATCCAGCAGCGCGGCCGGCGCCCGGAGCAAGGTCTCGCCGTCCTGGGAGAGCCGGAAGTGACCGCCGTCCGGCTCGATTACGATCGTCCGAAAGCCGCCCACGTCACATCCCCAGGATGAGCTCTTGGAATCGCTTCCACCAGTGGCGCAGGGCCACCACGCTCAGGGCGCTCGCGGTCAGGGCGGCGATCGAGGTCCAGAGCGCCGCGACGGCCACCGTCGCCATGTCGTCGCGCCGGCGCCGAATCTCCTCTTGGGCGGCCTGGGCGAGGCGGCTCGCGCGCTCCTCCACGGCTGTGCCGAGGTTGACGGCCGCCGAGCTGTACTCCTGCAGGCGCGTCCAGTCCCGAGACCCCTGGCTGGAGCGAGGAAGGAGCTCGAGCACCTTCCGGTACCGGTCGGTGCCTTCCAGGATCTTGTCCAACTCGGCCGCCACCGCGGGACTGGGGTGGGCAGCGCGCATGACCGCCACTCGCTGGTCGACGGCATCGAGGTGGCCGAGCGCGGCGGTCGGAGCGTCGGAGAACTCGGCCAGATACTGGAAGAGCGTCCGTTGCGCCGCGAGGATCTCCCGTTGAATGAACTCCGTGGAGTTCGCCAGGGGTTCGGCTTCCTCCACGACGGCGCGTACCGAGCGCGAAATCACGATGCTCCCCGCCAGACCCAGGCCGTTCACCACCAAGAGCAGGGTTACGAGAAACCCGAACCAGCGTCGAATCTGAAGGCCTGCCGGTTTTCCCACGATCACCTCCCTCGGAGCTCGAGGCGCACGAGGCCGCTGGCCGCGTGGCGCCCCTTCTCGGCCTTGTCGTAGACGGCGAAGGAGAGGGCGTACGTGTTCCTCTCCTTCAGGGCGAGGTCGTCCGCGTGCCGCGTGTCGAGGGCCCGCGCGAACTCCACGGTCCACGTCCCTCCCTCCCAGAGCCCCGCGGCCTTCACGTCGCCCCGGCTGCCCGAGGCCTCGGCGCGGCGGTAGCTGGGGATCACCGCGCCCTGGTAGTCAACGGGGATGAAGAAGGACCATCCCGGCGAGCCGCTGTCCGGGTCTTCTCGGATCCAGACCTGACCGGCCCCTCCGCGGGAGGCGTACGGGTTCGACTTGGGGATGCGCTCGCGGCTGATGCGGTACGTCTCGTCTTCAGCGAGACCGGAGAGCTCCGACCAGAACGCCCTCCAGATCCAGAGGTCCGCCTCCTGGTTCTGTCCCTGGAGCATGCAGGAATCGCTGGGGGGCTTGCCCCGGAACAGTGCCACGGCCAGGGCGTCGTCAACCTGAGAGCCCTGGCGGTATGTCTTCTTCGCCGCGTCCCAGATCCACGGCCGATACTGGTCGTCGCGGCTCGCGTCGTTCCACTGGGCGAGCAGGTACAGGGTGCGGCCGTCGTGCACCGCCTTGACGACGATCGAGCGCGGTCCACCGGCCACAGGAATCTCGGTCCCGGGTGCGCTCTGCCAGGCGCTGTCGTTGGCACGGCCGTTGATGACCGGGGGCGACCCCACGTAAGGGGCCACGACTGTGGACTCAGGCAGCGGCGCGCCGGCGCCGGGCTCGGTCTTGCCCTTTCGGAACGCGTCCAGGGCCGCTCGCGCTTCGGGGACCTTGGGGCTCTTGGGCCACGCCTTCAGAAACACTTCCAGGGCCTCGGAACTGCCGCGGGCCTGCGCCTCCTGAAAGGCCACCTCGGAACCGGCGTTTCGCAGAGCGGTGAGGCGTTTGCGGGCGTCGTCGGCGTGGCGGCCCTTGGGTCGCGTCGCCAGGTACGCCTCGAGTCCCGCGGTCGAGCCTGTCGCCTCCGCGAACGCGGCGTCGTCGGCTTCGGAGCCCTTCAGGTACTGGCGGATCTCGGGAGCCTCCGGCGCGTCTGGGTACGCGGCGAGGAAGACCCGGTAGGCGGTCGTGTTGTCGAGGCGCCGGGTCTCGTCGTACGCCTCGCGGCGCCGCCGATCCACTTCGGTGCGCGCCCGGCTCTCGGCCCTGGCCTGTTCCTGCTGGAGCTCCAGGGCCCGAAGCCGCGCCTCCACCTCAGGCACCCGGACCGACGAGGGGAAACGCTGGAGAAAGCCTCGGTACGCCTGGGCCTCATCCGCGCTCTTGGCCTTTTCGTACTCGGCCTCGGCCCGGAGGGTCTCGACCCTCGCGCGAGCCTCCTTGGCTTGTGCCACCGACGGGAAGGCGACCAGAAATTCCTCCCAGGCGGCGAGCGTTCCCTCCTCGGTCGCCTCTCGGAAGGCCGTCTCGGCCTTCTCGGCAGGGGATGGCTCGGGCGGCGCCTCGGGGGTGGGGGTGACGCGTACCCGGAGCCCGGTGTCCCCGGGAGGAGGCTCGGCGGGTGTGGGCACGGAGACCTCAGCTACCGCTTCGGGAGGGGTCGCTGGCGTGGCCGGTCCTGCAGAGGGACGAGCCGGCGGAGGGGCTGGCGGAGGAGCCGACGGTTGTGGAGTCGGGACTTCCGCCTCGGTCGATTCCCCGAGGAGCGGCCTCGCCGGCACGAAGTACTTGGGGTTTCGTTCCGGCTCCTCCTCGGGAGGGGGTTGGCCCACGACCCGCTCTCGCCGAGATACCCGGCGGAGCTGCGGCTCCGCCTCCTGCGCCGGGGCCTGTGCCGGCGTTGCCGCGGGAGAAGGAGAGGGCAGGGGAGCCGCCGCGGGCGGGGCCTGGGCGGGTTCGCTCGCCTTGGACCACGCATACCCGAGCCGCAAGATGAGGTCCTGATCGTTCTTCACGACGTCGATCGGTTGAATGTTGGGGTCGGCCTGCGTGAGAAGCCGGAACGTCTCGTTCAGGTGAACTCCCATGGCCATCCGATAGTAGTCGTGCTTGTTGCCGAAGAGGCGGAAATCGGCCCTCTCCTCGTTGCGCCGAGCTCCGAAGGACAGCGTGATGTCGTCGCCGGATCGCGAGATGTCGACGGCCACGAGGCCGCGATTTGCCTCCAGGATCGCGCGTCGAAGGTCTGCGTACTTCTTGTCGTCGGAGTCGGAGGCGATCTCGTAGAGGAGGTCTCGGGTCAGGCGGATCTCGATCGGAGGCGGCTGGCAGTGGGCGGGTGAAGCGACGAGGCTGAGGAGGAGCGCGAGGAGGGTGGTGCTCAGGAGGCCGAGCCGGTGACCATGGCGCGGATCGCCTCTCCGACCGAGCGGGAGGCGCTGTTGTCGAGGAACACGTGGACATACTTCTCCACCCTCTCCGCCAGTCCGAGCAGGTCCTCGTCCGAATCTCCGCATTGATCCACCGCCTGCAGGAGCCGCTTGGCGCCCCGTCCGAAACGCTTCTGCAACAGGTCCCTGATCTGCTTCTTGATCTCCGCGGGGTCGCGGATGGGTTCCGGAGTGCCGAGCCAATCGTCGCCGAGCTCTGCCCCGCCGCCGTCCCACCCGCCGCCGTTGCCGTCGCCGTCTCGCCGGGACTCGTCGAGAAGGCGGGCGGCCTCCATCACGAGGTTCGTCGGGTCCATGGCGATCGTGTGCCGGGGAGCCGTCGAGTCGCTCTGGAACTGGAACTCGCCCGCGGGTACCCGGAACAGGGTAAAGACGGCCGCCGTTCCCTCGGCGCCCGGGTACTCGGCATGGACGACGTTGCCGTCCTCGAAGAACAGGGCGGCTCCTCCCGCCTCGCAGTCGACCCGCAGGGCGCCGCTCTTGCGGCCGAAACCGACGAGCTGAATGATGTCGGCGAGTCCGAAGTCCTTGAGATTACCCCGAAGCTCCAATCCCTACCCCCTCGCCGGGGCGCGCCCCATTCTCTTATCGGATGCGACGGATGAAACGATGAATGCCTGCCGTCAGGTCGTGTGGCGCCCGGCGGGGCCCAGCGCCTGCTCGGCCTTCCTCAGCGCCTCGTTGGCACGGTCCACGGCGCGAATGGCCTCCTCCAAGTGCTCGGCGGCCGAGGCGAGCCCGGAGGTGGCCGCCCGCTCGGCCCACTCCCGGTAGGTCTGGGCGTGAGCGTCGTTGTGCTCAATCCAGTGCTCGAGGAGGTGGAGGAGTTTGCTGGCCGTGTCCATGGCAAAATCCAAAAGTAGAAGCGTTTTTGATGGGTTAAGGGAAACGATATTCTTTCGGGATGCCCGGGGGATGTCAAGAATGAAGTTGAACTCGCGGGCGCAGGGCCAGTAGGGTGCGGGTCCGAAGAACCGGAGCGCCGGAGGCCAGATGCGAAACGAAGAGTTCAGACCGGAGCGGTGTTGCTTCCTGTTCGGCGCGGGGCGTGCGGATCGGGCCCCGGAGACGTCGCTGCCGGAGGTGGCGGTGGCGGGACGGTCCAACGTCGGAAAGTCGTCTCTGATCAACTTTCTGCTGGGGCGCCGGGGCCTCGCCCGCACGTCGGGCATGCCCGGCCGTACCCAGGAGCTCAACTTCTTCTCCGTGGACGAGCGCCTGGTCCTGGTGGACCTGCCGGGCTACGGGTACGCCCGCGCACCGTGGGAGGAAGTGCGGCGGTGGCTCGAGGCGATCGCCCGGTTCGTGCGGGGGAGGGAGGCTCTGCGCGGCGTGGTCCTGCTGCTCGACATCCGCCGCGACCCCTCGCCCGAGGACCAGGCCTTCGCGCGAATGGTCCGCGACGCCGAGCGCCTCCTCCTGCCGGTGGTGACCAAGGCCGACAAGGTGGCCCGCGGGCAACGCCCAGGGCGTTTGGCGGCGATCGCCGCCGCCATCGGTGTGGCGCCGACGGAGCTGCGGGTGACGTCGACCAAAGATCGCCTGGGCCGGGGAGAGACGTGGAAGGGGATCCTTGCGATGGTAGAGGGGGCCGCGGGTCCGGCGCCCGTGGGCTCTGCGCCGCCGCGGGCGCTGGTCGTGGCGGTGGATGGCCCCTCGGGTGCGGGGAAGAGTACGGTGGCCCGCAGTCTGGCCGGCCGCCTGGGGTGGAACCACGTCGACACCGGGGCCATGTACCGGTCCATCGGGCTCAAGGCCGACCGGCTCGGGGTCGCGCTCGACGACGATGCGGCCCTGGAGGCTGTGTGCCGCGAGACTCGACTCGAGCTGGGGCGCCGGCCCGACGGGACCCTCGCCGTCCTGCTCGACGGCGAGGACGTGTCCGAGGCGATTCGGGAGCACCGGGTGAGCGAGCTGGCCTCCCGGGTCTCGGCCCGCGCGCCGGTGCGCGCGGCCATGACGGGATACCAGCGCGAGCTGGGCCTCGCCTCGCCCTCGGTGCTCGAGGGCCGAGACATCGGCACGGTCGTCTTCCCCGATGCGGTCCTCAAGGTCTACCTGACCGCGTCCGACCTCGAGCGGGCCGAGCGCCGGGCCCGGGAGCTCGAGCTGCGTGGCGAGCCCGTGGACCGTGAACAGCTCCTCGGCGACCTTCGGGAGCGCGACCGGGCCGACAGTGTCCGGGCGCATGCTCCGCTGCGTCAGGCACCGGATGCCGTGGTCGTCGACACGACCGGCCGCGGCGTGGACGAGGTGGTGGAGCTCCTCGTTCAGCTCGTCCACGAGGCCGTTGGCGGCGGTGCCCCCACGACGGCGGGTGACCCGGCCGCGGTTCGGGAGCTGTCGCCCGTGCGGAAGTAGGCGCCGCGCCGAGATTTCCGTTGTGCCGGGCCGAAAACCTGTGATACCCTCCGCGCCTTCCGACAAAAGGGGGCGCTTCGCGGCCCTTTTTGAATAAAAGCCCAAAGGAGGCACCGCAACGCACATGAACATCTCAACCACGCAGGAGACCCCGGGCGAGGAGGCACTGGACTTCGGCAGAATGCTCGAGGAGCACGAGGCCGGAGCCAAAGAGGGCCAGGTCGCCAAAGGCAGGGTGATCAAGCTCACCAACGACTTCGCCGTGATCGACATCGGCTACAAGTCGGAGGGCGTCGTCGCCGTCGAAGAGTTCCGAACTGTCGACGGCAAGATCGACGTGAAGGTGGGCGACGAGGTTGACGTGCTCGTCGAGCAGCTCGAGAACGACGACGGCATGGTCGTCCTGTCCAAGGACAAGGCCGACAAGATCCGGATCTGGGACGCCATCAGCAAGGCGGCCGAGAACGACGAGGTCGTCGAGGGCCGCATCGTCGCCCGTATCAAGGGCGGCCTGTCGGTCGACATCGGTGTCCGGGCCTTCCTGCCCGGATCCCAGGTGGCGCTGCGGCCGGTGCGCCAGCTCGAGAAGCTCATCGGCGAGAAGTTCCAGTTCAAGATCATCAAGTTCAACCGCCGCCGGGGCAACATCGTCCTCTCCCGCCGGGTGCTCCTCGAGAAGGAGCGCGAGGTCCAGCGCAAGGACACCCTCCAGAAGCTCCAGGAGGGCGCCGTGCTCCAGGGCGTGGTCAAGAACATCACCGACTACGGGGCGTTCATCGACCTGGGCGGCATCGATGGCCTCCTGCACGTCACGGACATGAGCTGGGGCCGCGTCAACCACCCCAGCGAGATGTTCGACATCGGCGACGAGCTCACGGTCAAGGTCCTCTCCTTCGACCCGGAGCGCGAGCGCGTGAGCCTGGGGCTCAAGCAACTCCAGCCTGACCCCTGGTCCATGGCCGAGGACAAATACCCCATCGGCGGCAAGGTGACGGGCAAGGTCGTCTCCATTACCGATTACGGCGCCTTCGTGGAGTTGCAGAAGGGGATCGAGGGCCTCGTCCACATCTCGGAGATGAGCTGGACCAAGCGCGTCACGCATCCGAGCGAAAAGGTGCAGATCGGCGACGAGGTGGAGGTGATGGTCCTCAACCTCGACACGAACCGCAAGCGCATCTCGCTCGGCATGAAGCAGTGCCTGTCCAACCCCTGGGAGCTCCTGGAGTCCCGGTACCCGGTCGGCACCGTGGTGCGCGGCAACATCCGCAACATCACCGACTTCGGGATCTTCCTGGGCGTGGAGGAGGGCATCGACGGCCTCATCCACGTGAGCGACATCTCCTGGACCAAGCGCGTCAACCACCCCGCGACGCTCTACAACGTGGGGGACGAGGTCGAGGCCGTCGTGCTCAACATCGACAAGGACAACGAGCGCTTCAGCCTCGGAGTCAAGCAGCTCCAGCCCGACCCGTGGGCGTCCGTGAACATCCGGTACCGCGTGGGCTCGATCGTGACGGGCAAGGTGACGAACATCGCCGACTTCGGCGTGTTCGTCGAGCTGGAGCCGGGCGTCGAGGGTCTCGTGCACATCAGTGAGGTGTCGAGCAACAAGGTGGACGACATCTCTGCAGTGCTGCAGCCGGGGCAGGAGATCCAAGCCGAGGTGCTCAACATCGACCAGGAGGAGCGCAAGATTTCGCTCTCCATGAAGGCGATCGAGAACGCGGAGGTGCGGGAGGAGAAGAAGGCCCTCTCCGCCATGCAGGCTGAGATGGCGGCCCAGTCCGCCTCCACCCTGGGCGAGAAGCTCCTGGCGGCCCGGGAGAAGAAGAACAAGAACTAGGGCCGGCGGCCTCCCGCCGCTCCACCGGAACGACACAGAGCCGGGGCCTTCAGGTCCCGGCTCTTTTCTTGCCGTTGCCGGCGCCTCGCGTTCGTTGTAGCTTCCGGGACAGACGCGGGGCGCCGGATGTCCCAGTGCCGACAGAGGATCCTGACCCATGACAAGAAAGAAGGCCTTGATCGCCCTCGGTATTGCGGCCGCCCTCCTCATCGGCCTCTGCCTGGCGCTGTCGCTCCGGCCGGGGGGCGTCGCAGCCGGCCGGCGCATCGGCGTGGTGGAGGTCCGCGGCTTCCTGGCCGACCCACAGTCCGCGGTGGATGCCCTGCGCGACCTGCGGAAGGACGAGGGGATCAAGGCCGTGGTGGTCCGAGTCGAGAGCCCCGGGGGGCTCGTGGCCCCCTCCCAGGAGATCCACGACGAGCTTGCCCGCACGGCCGCGGTGAAGCCGGTCGTGGTGTCCATGGGCGTCGTGGCGGCGTCGGGCGGGTACTATCTCGCGGCGCCCGCGACCCGGATCGTCGCCGACCCGGGTACGGCGACCGGGTCCATCGGCGTGATCCTGAAGTTCGACGAGGTTCACGGCCTGCTCGACAAGCTGGGTGTGCGCACCGGTGTGGTGAAGAGCGGGGCCATGAAGGACGCAGGGTCCCCCTTCCGGCCGATGTCGACGCAGGAAAAGGCCGTTTTCCAAGGCCTCGTGGACGATATCTTCGCGCAGTTCGTCGACGCCGTGGCCCGGGGGCGCAAGATGGACCGCGAACGGGTGCTGGCGCTGGCCGATGGCCGCGTGTACTCCGGTCGCCAGGCCCAGAAGCTCGGCCTGGTGGACGAGCTCGGGGGGTTCTGGGACGCGGTGGCTCGAGCGCAGACGCTCGCGGGCCTCTCCGGGGAGCCGGAGCTGGACTATCGGGGCAAGAAGTCGGGAGGCCTCCTGCGCCTGATCCTCGGCGAAGACTCGGACGCCCTCGCTCCCCTGCACTCGGTCTCCGCCGGTCCGCTGCGGCTCGAGGTGCCGGGGTGGTAGCGGGTTCCCGACCCGCCTGATGGACGCCGGCCTCCTCTCCCGCCTGGCCGGTGAGCTCCGAGACGAGTGGGCCGCCGCCTGGGTGCAGCAGGCGTGGCAGGATACGTCCGGACGGGTGGTCCTCCGGTTGCGGCGGGGGGGGGAGGGTGCCGAGACCGCGTTCCTGCTCCTGAGCCCGCGGCCCGAGGCCCAGGGTTTCGGGCTCGTCGCCGCCCGCCCGGCCGTCCCCCCGCGGCCTCCGGCACTCGCCGCCTACCTGCGGGCTCACGTGGCGGGCGGGCGTCTCGAGTCCGCCGATAGCCCGCCCGCCGACCGAGTCGTGGAGCTGCGGTTCCGGGCTCGGGAGGCGACGGTGCGCGTGATCCTGGAGGCCACCGGGCGGCGGGGCAATCTCGTTGCGGTGGACGCCGAGGGGCGGGCCCGGGCGGCCTGGCGGTGGGAGCCCGTGGAAACGCACCCGCTGCGCCCCCTCGAGCCCGGCGGCCTATACGCTCCTCCTCCGCCGCGCCCCGAGGGCGGCGCGGCCCCGCTGGCTCTGCCCGACGTCGGATCGCTGCGCGAGGCGGGGCGATGGCTGGTGGAGAGGACGCTCGACGGGAGAGCCCACGCTGAGTCGGCCGACCGCGAGGCACTCGTGCGGCGCGGCCGCAAGCGTCTTGCGGTGAGGGCCGAGAAGATCCGCGGAGACCTCGCCGGGCTCGCCGACCCGGCGGAGCTCCGGCGCCTCGCCGACGCCCTGGGGGCCAGTCTGGGCCGGGTGCGCAAGGGGGATGCCGAGGCCCGGGTGGCCGACCCCTCGGACCCGGAGGCGACCGTGACGGTCGTCCTCGACGCCGCCCGAAGCCCGGGTGAGAATCTCAATCGGCTTTACGAGGGGGCCCGGAAGGCCGAGCGGGCGAGGTACGTGCTCGAGGCGAGGCTTCGGGCGACGCTGGAGGAGATCGAGCGGGAGGACCCGGGGCCCGAGGCGGCTCGCGGCGGCGAGCGCGCCCGAGTCGAGGAGGGACCGTACCGGAGGTTCCTCGCCTCCAACGGCTGGCCCCTGTGGGTGGGTCGAAACGGCCGCGAGAACGACCGGCTGCTGCGCGAGGCCCGGCCCTGGGACCTCTGGTTCCACGCCCGGGAGAGCGCGGGCGCGCACGTTGTGCTCCGGCTGCCGGGCAAGGAGGCCCGGGTCCCGGAGGCGGCGGTGTCCGAGGCCGCTTCTCTGGCGGCGTTCTACTCGCGGCGGTCCGGTGAAGGCCAGGTCGACGTGCTCGTCGTTGAGGCGGGGCGCGTGCGAAGGCCGAAGGGCGCCTCGCCCGGTCGGGTCCTTGTCAGTGGCGAGCGGGTAGTGCGGGTCCGGCCGCGAGCGCCACTTCCCTGACCGTTCGGGCCGGCGCTCACTCCCAGGCCACCCGGTTCTTCCCCTCGCGCTTGGCCCGGTAGAGCCTCTCGTCCGCTTTGACGAGGAGGTCGTCGGCAGCCGCCCCGTCCTCGGGGAACCCGGCCACGCCGCAGCTGGCGGTCACCGAGAGGACCTGGCCGTGGAGGACCGGGGTTGCGCGAGACGCGATCGAGCTCCGGATCCGCTCCGCCACGCCTGCTGCCGTTGGCCGCTCGACTTCGGGCATGAGGATCAGGAACTCCTCTCCGCCGTACCGACCCACGATGTCGTACTCTCGCGTCGAGTCGAGCAGGGTCTGGGCGATCTCCTGGAGCACCCGGTCCCCAGAGGCGTGGCCGAAGCCGTCGTTGATCCGCTTGAAGTCGTCCACGTCCAGGAGGACCACGGAGAAGCTGCGGCCCGTGCGCCGGCTCCGTTCGATCTCCTTCGTCAGGAACTCATTCAAATAGCGACGGTTGTAGAGGCTCGTCAGGGCGTCGGTCGTGGCCTGGAGGACCTCCTCGGTCGTGTCGCGCAGGATCATCTGGATCCGGCCCCTCTCGAAGGCCTTGTCCACCGAGAGGTGGAACCCCGAGAACTCGTAGACCTTCCCGTCCCGCTTGAACCGGACGTCCTCGACGCGGCCGTCCCTGCGCAGCGACGTGAAGATCTCCCCCCACGTCTCCTCGGGCACGAGCTCGGTGACCGGGCGATCCACGATCCGGCTGCCGAAGCGGGTGGTGACCTTCTCGTTGGCCCAGACGATCAGCTGCTCGTCGCCCGTGTCGATCACCTCCATCATCATCTCCGGCAGGAGGTTCATCACGTCCTTGGTGTGCCGGAGCTTGCGTTCCAGGAAGTCGTTGTAGTCGAGCTCGAGGTTTCGGACGAGGTCGCGGTTCGTGAGCACGCCGATGGCGTGGCCCCGGCCGTCGACGACGACGACGCGCCGGATGTCGTGGCTTCGCATTCTCTGGACCACGTCGACGATCGGCACCTCGGGGTCGGCCGTGACCACGGGGCTCGACATGTACTGCTCCACCGCTGCAGAGAGCGGCACCTCGGCGTCGGCGAGCCGCAGGATGTCCTTCTCGGTAATGATTCCCACGGCGACGCCGTCCTCGAGGATCGGCACCGCGCTGATGCGGTGGCGCACCATTTGCTCCAAGATCGCCCGGACCCCGCTGTCTCGGCGGCCGCTGATCAAGGTCCCGACCTTGTCGAGGATGTGCTTCACGCGCACCGACGATCGGTAGAAGTCCTCCTCGAGCTGCTGGGCCAGGTCCTCCTGGGTGATCACGCCCAGGAACTCGCCCGAGGCCCCCTGCACGATCAGTCGCCGGATGTTGTTCTCCAGCATGAGGTTCAGGGCGTAGCCGATCGCGCGGTCGCCGCTCGTGACGATGAGCGTCTTCTTCGCGTGCGGTTCGACCGGCTCCGAAAGGTCAATCCCCCGGTGCAGCAGGTCCACGACGTCGCGCTCCGTGAGGATGCCGGCCGGCTCCTCCCCTCGCAGGAGGACGACCACGCCCTTTCCGTTTGCGCGCATGGCGTGAATGGCCCGCTTGAGCGGGGAGCCGGCCTCGACGGTGAGGCCCTCCCGGTGTACGAGATCTCGGAGCAGGAGTCGCCCTGCGTTCATCGTGCCACCTCTCGCCTTTCGGCGCGTGCGTATCCCAGGATCGTTCGCCACGGCGGTCACTCCCCGCATCGGCATCGACGCGGGAATTCTGAAGGGGCGCCCTCGGCGTTGCACGGGAGACCGATGCGTGTCTCGCGATACGGGGGAAGAAAAGGTTGAAGGCCTTCGCACCCTTGGGCTACCATGAACCGCCGCCGCGGGCGCGAGCCCGCCACCTTTCCGGGAGGAGCGATGAAGCGCCGCACCGTCTGGGTTCTCGCTGGGATCGGCGTCCTCGTCGGGATCGTCCAGCCGCACCGTCTCTGGTGCTCCGCCGACCCGGTCCTCGATCGGGAGGCCAGCGGGCGTCTGCTCGGGAGCCTGTCGTGCCCCGCCTCCCCATCCATCGACGAGCGCCTCGGGGAGCTTGCCACCGACCGGGTCTACGCCCTGCGGGGCTACCGGCACGTTCGAGCGCCGATGGAGAGGGGCGAGACCCTCGGCCACATCCTGGCGAGCGCTGGCGTTTCCCCCCCCGAGAGTGCGGCGTTCTGTGAAGCGCTGCGCCCGGTCTTCGATCCCCGCCGAGCGCGCGACGGAGACCCCTACGAGGTCCTGGTGGGTCCCGAGGGCCGGATCCGACAGTTCCGCTACGAGGTCAACCCCGCGGAGGTGTACGAGGCCAGGCTCTCGGGCGACGCGTGGACGGTCGAGCGCCTCGACATCCCGGTCGAGCGCCGTCGAGAGGCGGTCTCGGGCCGGCTGGCCGGGTCCCTCTATGCCTCGATCGTCGCCGCGGGCGCCGACGCCGACCTCGTGATGTCGTTCATCGAGCTCTTCCGCTGGGACGTCGACTTCGCCAAAGAGGCGCAGGAGGATGACGAGTTCCGCGTCGTGTACGAGCGCCTCTACGCCCAGGGCAGGCCGTTTGGCAACGGCCGCATCCTGGCGGCGAGCTACCGGGACTCCGAGGAGGAGCACGTGGCGCTCTACTACAAGTCGCGGCGCGCCGACGGGTACTATGACCTCAAGGGCCAGAACCTGAAGAAGAGCTTCCTCAAATCCCCCCTGAAGTTCAGCCACATCTCCTCGGGCTTCAGCCTGGCCCGGCGCCATCCGATCCTCGATGTGGTCCGGCCCCACCGGGGTGTGGACTACGCGGCTCCGGCCGGCACGCCCGTGCGCAGCGTCGCCGACGGCCGGATCGAAGAGGCCGGTTGGAAGGGAGGAGCCGGGATCAACGTCACGATCGGCCACGCCCTCGGGTACGAGAGCTTCTACAACCACCTGGCGAGTCTGCCCAAGGGGATGAGACGTGGAAGGGTGGTCCGCCAGGGCGACCTCATCGGCTACGTGGGGTCCACCGGGCTGTCCACGGGGCCGCACCTCGACTTCCGGATCCGCAGGGCAGGGGCCTGGGTGAATCCGCTCAAAGAGAAGTTCCTCGCCTCGGACCCCGTGCCCGCGGCCGAGGCGCAGGCCTACCGGGAATGGGCGCGCGCGTGGCAGGACCGGCTGGACGCGATCGCCCCGCCGGCCGCGGTCGTCGCCCGGCGCTAGATTCCTTGAGGACCGAGGATCTTGAAGAATAGGTCAAGTTTTCCCACGGGAGTCACGAGCGAAGGACCGACTCGCGCAGAGGCGCGGAGGCTCAGAGAACCCCTTGTGAAGTGTCTTCTCAGCGCCTCCGCGCCTCTGCGGGAGATTGGGTTTGGGGTTGACCATGTCTCAATGGTCTGAGGCGGAGCCTCGCTAGCGTTCGTGAGGGCCGTGGTGCAGCGGGTGAGCCGGGCCTCGGTGAGAGTGGCGGGCGAGGTCGTCGGGACGATCGGTCTCGGGTTTCTGGTCCTCGCCGGGGTGGAGCAGGGCGACACCGATGCCGACGTCGAGTACGTTGCCGAGAAGGTCTCGGGCCTGCGGGTCTTCGAGGATCCGGGGGGCAAGATGAACCTCTCCCTGGCCGACGTGAGCGGCGCGGTCCTGCTGGTGAGCCAGTTCACGCTGCACGGCGACTGCCGCAAGGGACGCCGCCCGTCGTTCACCACCTCCGCGCCGCCGGAGCTCGCCGAGCGGCTGTACCTCTCCCTGGCCGAACGCCTTCGCGCCCGGGGTGTGCCCGTCGCCACCGGGAGGTTTCGCGAGGAGATGCAGGTCGAGCTCACGAACGAAGGGCCCGTGACCTTGCTCTTGGATTCGAGAAGGGGGTTTTAGGTGCCCGAACCCGATCGGCCTCTCTGGGCTCCCTGGCGGGTAGAGTACGTGCGCGGCCCCAAGGCCGAGGGATGCGTGTTCTGTCGGGCGCTCGCGGCCGGCGAGGACCGGGAGCATCTCGTTCTTCATCG
This sequence comes from Deltaproteobacteria bacterium, assembly GCA_016214985.1. Lineage (GTDB taxonomy): Bacteria > Desulfobacterota > Deferrisomatia > Deferrisomatales > JACRMM01 > JACRMM01. The sequence continues at coordinate 208,257 of JACRMM010000004.1, forward strand.
GGGGGAGTCAACGTTCGTCGTGCTCAACCGGTTTCCCTACACCTCGGGGCACCTGATGGTCGTTCCCCGTCGGCACGTGGCCTTGCCGGAGGACCTTTCGGCGGCAGAGGCGTCGGAGCTCTGGGCGATGCTCGCGACGAGCAAGCGTGCCCTGGATGCGTTCCTGGCTCCGCAGGGGTACAATGTCGGCCTCAACCTGGGGGCCGCAGCGGGAGCGGGGGTGGCCGACCATCTGCACCTCCACGTCGTGCCCCGCTGGGTCGGGGACACGAACTTCATGCCCGTGATTGGGGACGTGCGCGTGGTGTCGCAGCACCTGCTGGACGTCTACGACGGCCTGGCGGCGCGCTTCTCGACCGACCGCGCCGAGGCGCACGGGCGCGGCGGCGCGCGAGGCTAGCTCCTCCCGGCGGACTCGGTTTCTCTTGGACCTCTCGCGCTCGCGCCCTTTGCGCCGCTCGGCAAGGAGTCTTCCATGCTCTCGTTCGTGAGGAAACTCGGCGTCGCCTTGGTCCTCGTCTTCGTGATCCTGTTCGGCTTCCAGAACCTCACGGCCCTGAGCACCCTGGTCCGGTTTCGGTTTGACTACTACGTCCCCGGCTGGGTGTTCGTCACGCCTGAGTTCCCGGTCGTGTTCCTGCTCGTTGCGATCTTCCTGCTGGGCATGCTCGTCGCCGGGTTCCAGGGCTTCTACGAGTCCCTCGCGCGCCGGCTCGACATCCGCAAGCGCGACCGCCGCATCCGCGACCTGGAACGGGAGGTGGCGGAGCTGCAGGCCCAGCTCGACACGGCGGCGCCGAAGCCGTCGAGCGCCTCGAGCCGTGCGGCGACCCCGGAGGTCCCGCTCCTCGAGGAAAACCCCACCCTGTGACCCGGCGCGTCGACCCGTCGGCCGTGCCCGCCCCACCCCCGGAGCCGGGGGAGGGCCCCCTCGCCGCCCCGAGCGTCGTGACGCCCATGATGCGCCAGTACCTCGACCTCAAGCGGGCGCACCCCGACGCGATCCTCCTCTTCCGGCTCGGCGACTTCTACGAGATGTTCTTCGAGGACGCCGAGGTGGCGTCGCGGGTGCTCGAGATCACCCTCACCAGCCGCGACAAGGGCGAGGACGCGGTGCCGATGTGTGGTGTGCCCTGGCACTCGGCGCGGGGCTACATCGCGCGCCTCGTGGAGCACGGCTTCAAGGTCGCCATCTGTGAGCAGGTGGAAGACCCCCGGCAGGCCAAGGGGCTCGTCCGCCGCGAGGTCGTTCAGGTCGTGACGCCGGGGCTCGTCTTGGACCTGGAGGCGATCGAGGCCAAAGCGCCCCTGTACCTGATGGCTCTGGTGCCCGGAAGGAAGGCGGTGGGGTTCGCGTTCGTGGACGTGACGACCGGGGAGTTCCGGGTGGGGGAGGCCGGAGGATGGCCCTCGGTCGCCGCCGAGGTGACCCGCCTGGAGCCCCGGGAGGTCCTCGTCCCGGAAGGGGTCGGCGAGCTGCCCGCCGGCGTGGTCCCGCCGGCGATGCGGACCACCCCCGTGAGCCCGGCGCGCTTTGACCTCCGCCGCGGCCGAGAGGCGCTGCGCCGGCACTTCGGGGTGCCGACCCTCGGCGGGTTCGGCGTGGAGGACCTCTCCGAGGGGCTGCGCGCCGCGGCCGCGGCGCTGTCCTACGTGGAGGAGAACCACCGGGGCGCGCTGGCCAACCTGCGCAGCCTGAGGCGTCACGAGGCCGGAGCGTCGCTGGTCGTCGACGAGGCCTCGAAGCGAAACCTGGAGCTCTTTCAGACCCTCTCGGGCGAGCGGCGCGCTGGAACCCTGCTCCATCTCGTGGACCACACCGCCACGGCCATGGGCGGGCGGCGCCTGCGCCACTGGCTGTCGTACCCTTTGCTCGACGTCGCGGCGATCGACGCCCGACTCGATGCCGTGGCCGAGCTCGTGCGCCGCGGAGAGGGGCGGCGCCGGGCCCGGGAGGTCCTGCGGGCGGTGGCGGATGTGGAGCGCCTCGCCGGCAAGGTCGCCATGGCCACGGCCAACGGCCGAGACCTCCTCGCGCTCAAGGTCTCCCTCCAGGCACTACCTCGCCTGGCGGAGGTGAGCGCGGGCCTGGAGGCTCCCCTGGTGGCCGGACTGGCCCCGGCACTGGCCGGGCTCCCCGAGGTGGAGGGGCTCCTCGAGCGCGCCCTGGCGGACAATCCGCCGGCGGTGCTGACCGAGGGGGGGCTCCTCAAGGACGGCTTCGACCCGGAGGTGGACGACCTGCGCGCCATCCAGCGGGACGGCCGGGGCTGGATCGCCCGGCTCCAGACCCGGGAGCGCGAGCGCACCGGGATCGGTTCGCTCAAGGTCGGCTTCAACAAGGTGTTCGGCTACTACCTGGAGGTGACCCGCACCCACTCCGTCGCGGTGCCCGCCGACTACGAGCGCCGCCAGACGCTGGCGAATGCCGAGCGGTACGTCACGCCGGAGCTCAAGGAGATGGAGGCCAAGGTGCTCGGCGCCGAAGAACGGGGCCGGGCGCTCGAGTACGAGCGGTTCCTTTCCGTGCGCGCCGAGGTCGGCCGGCACCTCGACGAGATCCTGGCGGCGGCCGACGCGCTTGCGGTGCTGGACGTCCTGGTGGGCCTGGCGGAGCTGGCGGTGGAGCGCGCGTACGTGCGCCCTCGGGTCCACGCGGGGCGGGAGATCGACATCCGAGGCGGCAAGCACCCGGTGGTCGAGGCGAGCCTCGCGGGGGAGCGGTTCGTCCCCAATGACGTGCGCCTCGCAGGCGAGGGGGGCGAGGAGCCGGGAAGCGCGACCCTCATGATCATCACCGGGCCCAACATGGCGGGAAAGTCGACGATCCTCCGGCAGACCGCGCTCACTGTGATCCTCGCGCAGATGGGCTCGTTCGTGCCCGCCGAGGCGGCGACCGTGGGGATCGTCGACCAGGTCTTCACGCGGGTGGGAGCCTCCGACGATCTCGCCCGCGGCCGGTCCACCTTCATGGTGGAGATGACGGAGACCGCGAACATCCTGAACAACGCCACGGACCGGAGCCTCGTGATCGTGGACGAGATCGGCCGGGGTACGTCGACCTTCGACGGGCTCTCGATCGCCTGGGCGGTGGCCGAGCGACTCCACGAGCTCGGAGCGCGAACGCTCTTCGCCACCCATTACCACGAGCTCACGGACCTCGCCCGCACCCTGCGCGCGGTGGCCAACTACAACGTGGCGGTCAAGGAGTGGAACGGCGAGGTGATCTTCCTCCGCCGCCTGGTCGAGGGCGGCGTGAGCCGCTCCTACGGCATCCACGTGGCCCGGCTGGCCGGCCTGCCAGCAAAGGTCGTGGGACGGGCCCGGGAGATCCTCGGGAACCTGGAGGCCGGAGAGCTCGACGAGACGGGGTCGCCTCGCCTGGCCTTTTCCGCCCGCGTCCGGCCCGAGATTCCGCACCGGCAGCTCGATCTCTTCCAGAGCGCGGCGGCTCGACGCCGGGATCGTCTGGTCGAAGAGGTCGCCGCCGAGCCCGTAGAGAATCTGACACCCGTGGAGGCCCTGGTGCGCCTCCAGGAGCTGAGGGAGAAGGCCAAGGGCCTGCTCTCTCGAGGGGAGCGGTGAGCGTGAGAGCGATCCACAGAGTCTGGATTCTGGTCCTGGCCGCCCTCCTGGGGTCGGCCCCTGTCCACGCCCGGGAAGCCGCGGGCGCCCTCGCCCCGGCCCTGCGTGGGTTCTACCTGGAAGGGGTGGGCGACCGCGACGGAGCCTTGGCCGCGCTGCGCGACGCCGTGGCGGCGGACCCCGCGTCGGTGGAGCTCCGTGGCTCCCTGGCCGAGCTCCTGGTCGGCGCGCGCAAGCTGGACGCGGCGCTCGTGGTGCTGGACGAGGGGCTGGCACAGCGGCCGGGCCATCCGAGACTCCAGCTGTTTCGGGCGCGGCTGTTGGACCTGATGGGGCGGCGAGAGGAGGCTGCGGCGGCGGCCCAAGAGGCGGCGGCCAAGGGCGCGGGCGACGCCGCCTACGGGATCGCGGTTCGCCTCCTGGGGCAGACGGGCAAGCGCGCCGAGGCGGAGGCAGAGGCGGCGCGCTGGGTAACGGCTTCGCCCAAGGCCGCAGAGCCGCTCTTCGCCCTCGGAACCCTGAAGGCCTCGGCCGGCGACAAGGAGGCGGCCCGGGCTGCCTTTGCCCGGGCTCTCGAGCTCTCGCCGGGGCACCTCGACAGCCTGCGGGCCCTTGCCGACCTGGAGGAGGACGCCGGACACGGCGAGGCGGCCGTCGCGCTCTACCGCAAGGTCGTGGACGCCAACCCGCACGACGCCGAGGCGCGGTTCCGGCTCGCCCGGCTCCTGCTGGGCTTGGGACGCACCGAGGAGACTCTCTCGGTGCTCCGGGAGGCGCAGCGCTGGGCAAGCTCGGACCCCTCGCTTGCGCTGCGCCTCGGGGTCCTGTTCCTCCAGGCCGACCGGCCAGCCGAGGCGGAGACCGTGCTACGGCCCTACGCCCAGGCACACGGCGAGGATGGGCGGGGCGTCTATCTTCTGGGCGTGGCGCTCCTCGCCCAGAAGAAGCCCGCGGAGGCCCTGGATGTTCTCGGACGGATCTCCGCGGGCGCGGAGGAGTACCCGGACGCACTCGCGCGGCGCGCCGCTGCGCTGGACGAGATGGGCAAGCCGGCGGAGGCAAGGAAGCTCCTGGAGGCGTGGCTCGCCGAGCACCCGGACGACGAGGAGGTTGCCCTGTCCCTGGCCGACCTCCACGAAGGCCACGGCGATCCGAAAGCGGGGGCGGCGCTTCTGGAATCGATGCTCTCGCGCCGACCCAGCCGGAACCCCCGGTTCTACTTCGCTCTGGGCGTGCTGTACGACAAGCTAAAGGATTGGACGAAGAGTGCCGAGTATATGAAACAATCGCTCGGGCTCGCGCCGGACGACCCGGTCGTGCTCAATTACCTGGGCTACACGTACGCGGAGCAGGGGGTGAACCTCGGAGAGGCGGAGAAGCTCGTTCTCCGGGCGCTCGAGCTTAAACCCGGCGACGGCGCGGTCACCGACAGCCTGGGCTGGGTGTACTACAAGCAGGGGAGGTTTCCTGAGGCCGCGGCCACGCTGCGCAAGGCAACGGAGCTGAGCCCGAAGGATGCGGTGATCTGGGAACACCTCGGCGACGCGCTGAAGGCGGCGGGGGACGCCGAGGGCTCCCGAGCGGCCTACGCGAAGGCGGTCGAGGCGGACCCGGGGCTCGAGACCGCGCGCAAGAAGCTCGAGGAGCAGCGGTGAGATGCGTCGCCACGGCTCGGGCGGCGCTCGGGTTTGCGGCCGCAGCGCTGGTGGGGGGCTGTGCTCCCCGGGCCCTCTCGCCGCCGCCCGTCGGGGAGCGCCGAGACGCCCCGCCCCTGGTCGCTGCCCTGGACGTGTACGACGCCGGGCCCTCCGCGGTGCGGAGCACCGGGAGCCTGCGGGTCTCCGGAAGCCCGTCGGCCGACTTCGGGGCCACGGTGGTCGCCGGGCTCGGGCTTCGCTTCGACGCGGTCGCCGGACCGTTCTCGACCCCGGTGTTCGCGCTGGCCTGCCGCACGGGCATCGAGTGCCGCGGCTTCGCGCCGTCCCGGGGGCGGGTGTACGTCGACGAGGGCGCCACCTGGGAGCCGCTCCTCGCGGAGATCCTGCGGGGGCGGGTGCCGCGGCTTCCCGACGCGGTTCCCTCGGGTTCCTGGAACACGCTGGCCGGTGCTCCGGTGCTCGCCCTGGCGAATCGGAAGGGCTGGGAGGAGCGGATCGACTTCTCGCCGGAGGGCGATCGGCCTGCGCGGGTCTTCCTGGGCAGGGCGGGCCGGAGGCCGGACGTGGAGATCCGGTATGGGGAGCTCGGACCGCCGGTCGGGGGCCATCCCTTCCCTCGGCGGGTGGTGTTGTGGATCGAGGATCCGGGCCGGGCGTACGAGATCGTCTTCCGGCGGGTCGAACCGGTGCCGCCGGGGCTCGACCCGGGGTTGTTTTCGCTGACCGTTTCTCCGGAGATCCCCGAGGAGCGCGTAGGAGGGTCGGATACGTGGGTGAACGAGGACCTGCCCCTGTGGCCGCTTCCGCGGGGGGAAGCCGAGAGGCCCCCCTAGAGGCTCCTGCCGCGTTCGATCCCCTGGGCCTGATGGGCCGCAGGGACTTCTCCGTGCTCCTCGTCGACGACTCGCCCGGCCTTCGGGAGGAGGTCCGCCGCCTGATCCCGCGCCTGGGCGTGGTGGGCGAGTGCCGCGAGGCCGCCGACGGGATCGAGGCCTACCGCAAGGTGCTCGAGGCCATCCCGGACCTCATCTTGTGCGACCTGGTGATGCCGTCGGTGGACGGCTTCAAGTTCCTCACCCTGCTGCGCTCGCGCACCGAGGCGCGCGACATCCCGGTCATCCTCCTCACCGGAAAGACCGACGTCGAGACGAAGATCCGCGGCCTCGAGCTGGGCGCGTCGGATTACGTGACCAAGCCCTTCGACGCGGGAGAGCTCCTGGCCCGCATCAAGGTCCAGCTCAAGATCAAGGCCCTCCAGGACGAGCTTCGGCGCTCGAACGAGCGCCTTCAGGAGCTCTCCTCCACCGATCCCCTGACCCAGCTCCACAACCGGCGCCACTTCATGACCGTGCTGGCGGCCGAGTTCGAGCGCGCGGACCGCTACGACCTGCCCCTGTCCTTCGCCATGCTCGACATCGACCACTTCAAACGGGTGAACGACAGCTTCGGCCATCAGGCGGGCGACGACGTGCTCCGCGCGTTGGGGCTCCTGCTCAAGCGGGAGCTTCGGACCACCGATATTCCGGGTCGGTACGGCGGAGAGGAGTTCTGCGCCATCCTGCCCCAGACCGGGCTCGAGGGCGCGCGGGAGTTCGCGGATCGCTTCCGGGTCACGGTGGAGTCCACCTCCTTTCAGGCCCAGGGCCACGAGCTCCGCATGACGATCAGCGTGGGGGTGTCCGCCTGCCCCGGCGCTCGGGTGGGGAGCGGGGAAGACCTCATTCGGCTGGCCGACGAGGCCTTGTACCGAGCCAAGGGCGACGGCCGAAACTGCGTGCGAGCGAGCGAGCCATGAACTGCCCGAGCTGCAAACACCCCTGCACCGCCGAGCGCAACTACTGCGGCTCCTGCGGGAGCCCCCTGGCCCGATACTGCTCGCTGTGCGGGTTCCGAAACCTCGCGGCGGACCGCTTCTGCGGTGGCTGCGGCTCGCCGCTCGGAGCGGAGGCCCGCCCGCCGGCGCCGCCGCCGATGCCCGGCGCGGCCGGCGGGCTGCCCGATTCCGCCGGGCCGGCGGCGATCGACTCCGATCTCGACGAGCTCCTGGCCGCGGCGCAGGAGCCGGCGGAGGCGAGGGCGGACGAGGCCTCGGTGCGGGTGAGCCAGGATGACATCGACTCTCTGTTCGGAGACTGACCGGTGATCGTCAAGAAGGTCGAGACCCGCCTGGGCCAGATGCTCGTGGAGGAGGGGCTCCTCTCCGAGGAGGAGCTGGAGCAGGCGCTGGCCGACCGCCAGAACCGCGGGCTTGGCGGCAAGCCCATCGGCAAGTACCTGGTGGAGTCCGGGTTCGTCAAGGAGACGGACTTCCTCCGCATTCTGGCGCGCCAGTTCAACCTCGCCCTGATGGACCTCTCCGAGATCCAGGTCCAGCCCGAGGTGCTCGAGAAGGTGCCGGAGGAGCTCTGCCGCAAGTACAAGATCCTCCCCCTGTTCGCCATCGGCGAGGAGGTGACGGTCGCGATCTCCGACCCCACCCAGATCGACGGCGTGGACATGGTCGCCCGGTACCTGAAGGCCCCGGTCCAGCCCGTGCTCGCGAGCGAGACGCAGGTGCTCCAGACCATTGCCGCGAGCTTCGGCAAGAAGGACGGCAGCGAGGAGGGGGAGCGCGACGACATCTCCAGCCTGAACCGGCTCGAGTCGGGCGGCGAGCGCGACGTCGACCTCGAGACCCTGCGGCGGGCCGGGGAAGAGGCCCCCATCATCAAGATGGTCGACAAGATCCTCAAACTCGCGGTGCGGGAGGGCGCCAGCGACATCCACGTGGAGCCGGGCGAGGAGCAGCTCATGGTCCGGTTCCGGGTCGACGGGATGCTCCAGAAGCGGTTCGGCTTCTCCATGCGCCTTGCCGCAGCCGTGGTCAGCCGGATGAAGATCCTCTCGGACCTCGACATCTCGGAGCGCCAGAAGCCCCAGGACGGCCGGATCCAGTTGAAGATGGGGGACAAGGAGCTGGAGTTCCGGGTCAGCGTGCTTCCGGTCTACTACGGGGAGAAGGTCGTGATGCGCATCCTGGACCGCGCGAGCGTGCGCGTCCAGCTGGAGAACCTCGGCCTTTCGAAGCAGAACCTCCGCATCTTCGACGGGCTCGTCCGCCAGCCCAACGGCATCGTGCTCGTGACAGGCCCGACCGGGAGCGGCAAGTCCACGACGCTGTACGCGGCGCTCAACGCCATCAACTCGATCGACAAGAACATCGTCACGGTCGAAGATCCGGTGGAGTACCAGATTCCGCTGATCAACCAAGTGCCGGTGAATCCCCGCCGGGGGCTCACCTTTGCCGGGGCACTCCGGTCGATCCTGCGCCAGGACCCCGACATCGTCATGATCGGCGAGATCCGGGACCCCGAAACCGGCTCGATCGCGGCCGAGGCCGCACTCACGGGCCACCTGGTGCTCTCTACCCTCCACACCAACGACGCCCCCTCGTCGGTGACGCGGCTGATCGAGATGGGCGTGGCGCCGTTCCTGCTCGCGCCCACGATCCTCGGCATTCTGGCCCAGCGCCTCGTGCGCCGGGTGTGCCCTCAGTGCAAGGCGCCCTACGAGCCCAAGCCGGCGGAGCTCCACGAGGCCGGGATCGGCGAGCTGGTGGGCAAGGTGACTCTACATCGGGGAAAAGGGTGCGGGTACTGCGGGGGCACGGGGTACAAAGGCCGCACCGGGATCCACGAGGTCCTCAAGGTCGACGAGGAGATCCGCGACCTCATCACCGAGCGCGCGAGCGCCTCGCAGATCCGGCGCGCGGCCGCGGCGAAGGGGTTCAAGGACCTGCGGTTCGACGGGCTCAAGAAGGCGGTCTCGGGCCAGACGAGCCTCGAAGAGGTGATTCGCGTGACCAAGGCTGTGGAGTGAGGCAGGAGCCGTGAAGGCGGAACACGTCAACGCGTTCCTCGCCCCGTCGGTCGAGGTGCTCCGGAAAATGGCGCGCACCGCGGTCGCCGTGGGCAGGGTGTCGCGCCTCCAGCGCACCCTGGCGCCCAACGCCCTCAGTATCATTATCGGGCTCAACGGGTCGCTCTCCGGGTCGGTGATCCTGACCGCGGGCCGCGAGGTGGCCTGGGCCCTGGCCGGACGGATCGTGCGCGAGGAACTATCCGAGGAGGCCGAGGGCGAAGTGATGGCGGTGCTCTCCGAGCTCGCGAACACGATCGTCGGCAACGCCACGGGCCACCTCTACGAGCTCGGCCACACCGAAGGGATCACGCCGCCCACGGTCGTGATGGGCGCCCGGGTCAGCTTCGACTTCTCCGAGGGAGTGGAGAGCGTCCTGATCCCGCTCGAAACCGACGCCGGGGAGATCGACCTGATCGTCTCGCTGGCCCGACCGTTCCCTGGCGCAGCCGAGCTCTGCGGTCCGAGGGGCCGATGACGGAACGATGGGAGAGGGTGTCATGGTAAAGCGCGCGCTGGTCGTGGACGACTCGCCCTACATACAGAAGGAGCTCTCGAAGATCCTGGAGAAGCACGGCTGCCAGGTGGCGGCCACGGCCTCCAACGGCCTCGAGGCGGTGAAGAAGTACCGGGAGGTCAAGCCGGACTTCGTCACGCTCGACCTCGTGATGCCGCAGATGGGGGGGATCCAGACGCTCCTGCTCCTGAAGAAGATCGACCCGGCGGCTCTCGTGATCATGGTGAGCTCCATGTCGGGCAAGGACAAGATCCTGGAGTGCGCCAACGCGGGCGCCAGCCACTACATCCTCAAGCCCTTCGAAGAGGAGAAGGTGGCCGAGGTCCTGCAGAAGGTGGTGTTCAAGGGGGAGCCGGCGGCCTGACCCCGACCGGATTTCCGTGCCCCTCGGGCCGTCCCGCCTCGCTGCCGGACGGCCCGCTTCTATCTCCCTTCCGAAATGCGATCGGCCTCGCCTATACTTCACCGCACGCGACGCGGCAACTCTTCAGACGAGCGGAGGAAGCGACATGGGGAAGCAGGCGCGGACTCGGGCGTGGACAGCGGCGGCGTGCGGGCTGGCCCTTCTCGCGGCAGCCAGCGGGGCGGGAGCCGACGTGACGGTGGAGCGGTTCATCCGGACGGGCGGGTTTGCGGGGCTCGCAGCAAGCGAGTCGACGGCCGTCGAGAAGCTCAGCGGCCTGAAGAAGCGGGAGGTCCACACCACCCGCCTCACGGGAGGCGGGCTCGGGGGGCTCCTGGGGAAGATCGCGGGGGACATGGGGTCGGATTCGATCACGAACGTCGCGAAGGACACCGTGTGGTCGCTCGACCACAAGAAGAAGAGCTACACCGAGGAGTCCATCTCCGCGGCGTTCCGGGAGCTCCAGAAGGGGGACCAGGCGCAGACGGCGGACCAGGGCCAGACGTCGAAGGAGGAGTCGGACGTCCGGGTCGTGAAGAACGAGATCTCGGTGAAGGAGACGGGGGAGAAGAAGACCATCAGTGGGTTTCCGTGCACGCTCTACGTCGTGACGTGGCTCCTGGAGACCGAGAACGTGAAGACCAAGGAGCGGAGTCGAAGCGTGATGACTACAGACCTCTGGAACACGCCCGAGACCCGTGAGACCAAGGCCCTCGCCCGCGAGGAGGGTGAGTTCTCGGCGGCGTACCTCCGGAAGATCGGGGTCGACGCTTCGGCGGCGCAGTCCCGGGAGCTCGGCCTGGGGGTGGTGGCCGGGCTCTTTGGCGGCGACCAGAAGGCCCGCGACAAAGGGATGGCGGAGCTCCGGGAGCAGATGGCGAAGATCAAGGGGTTCAACATCGCGACCGCCGTGCGTTGGGAGGCGAATGCGGGGGACGGGGCAGAGGCCGCCCGGCCCCGAGAGACCAAGCCTCAGGAGGCCGAGCCGGCGGCCTCGACCGGAGGCCTGGCCGGGATGTTCGGCCTGGCCAAGAAGCTGATGGGCGGCGCGGAGGAGGCCAAACCGGCGGAGCCCGCGCAGCCGGCGGCGGCGGGCAGCACGGCGCTCTTTGACTCCTACACCGAGATCCGGCGGATCGACCTGTCGTCGATCGGTGCCAAGGAGTTCGAGGTGCCGTCCGGCTACCAGCTGGCCCGGTGACGGGCTGGCACCGGGTCAGTGGCAGCTCCAGCCCGTGAGGTGGCGGCCGAGATTAAACGCGCCCATTAGTGCCACGGACAGGCCCGCCGCGCGAAACAGCCAGCCCCGGGTTCGGGCCCCGAGGAGGTGGGCGGCGCCTGCGAAGGCGAGCAGAGACGGGGAGGTCCCCGCTCCGAAGCCGAGCATCAGCGCCGCACCCTCCGACGGGTCGGCGGTGAGCGCCGCGTTGACCAGCACGGCGTAGAGCAGGCCGCAGGGGAGCAGACCGAGGGTCGCGCCCAGGGGCAGGGCCGCCAGGGCCGGGGGACGCCGACGCAGCCAGGCCACACCCACTGCGACGGCGCGGCCCAGCCCTCGGCCGGCGTCCTCGAGCGCACTCAACCACCCGAGCCCACCGGCGGTCGCCAGGCCGGCGGCGATCACGAACGCGTCGGCCGTCAGCATCAGGGCGCGCCCGAGCCCCGGTGCCCCGCCGCACCGGGCCGCTGAGAGACCCACGTGCCCCGCGGCCCAACCCAGGGTCCCGTACGTCCCGATCCGGCCGGCGTTGTAGAGCGCGTGGAACCAGGGACCCACGCGCCGGGAGCCGGAGAGCGACAGGGCCGCCACGAGGGTTCCGCACATCCCCGCGCAGTGCCCCGAACCGAGGAGCCCGGCCGCTGCACCACTCAGAAAGAGGGGCCAGCTCACGGCGGCGTGCCTTCGGCGTCGGCTCTGCCTCCCCGATACCCCTTGGGGTCGTCGGACACGACGCTTGGCTCTCTCACGCTGTTCCCTTCCGCCGTAGCCATGGTCAGGTCCGGGACGGGGCCGTCCCGGACCAGGAAAGAGCTACGGCGTACCACCGGCGGCGCCGTTCGCGCAAGACAAAGCGGACAGGGCGTCGACAGGGCGCGGTGCCGCTCACGCCGCGCGTCGGTCCTCTTGTCTTGCGAGAATCGTCGTGCGGATTCGCTTGCCCAGCCAAGGTTCGCGTAGGGACTTCTTGACCCCGTGGTTGTTTTTTCGGTACAAGCGAGGCGTCATATCGTCGAAACGTCAATTCCTTGGCTTCCTGGACCCACGTCTTTTGCGGGTGCCGGCTTGACGGCGGCGGAACTCCTGGGACAATGGCGGCGACTACAGGGGCATGAAGCATCTGTCTTGCAGAAGAAAGGAGTGGAACGTGACGAAACGCGGAAGGTTGGCTGGGATCGTATGCGCAGTCCTCGGAGCGTGGTTCTTGCTCGCGGGGGTCGGGAGGGCCGCGGCGCCGGACCCGACGCACCGGATCGAGGTCGGGCCGTTCGTGGGCGGCTTCGTCTTCGACGAAGACCTCGGAATGAAAAACAACGTGGTCTTCGGAGGCCGATTGGGGTACTGGCTCAACAAGACGTGGGAGCCGGAACTCTCCTTCGACTACGTGCCCACGGCGAGCTACCAGCGAAACGACGACTGGAAGGACGACGCGAACCTCATGCAGCTCCACCTCGACGGGCTGTACCACTTCCCGTCGATCGGAAACTGGATGCCCTACCTGGCCGCGGGCGTCGGGATGACCCGGTACGACAAAGAAGCGTGGAACCCGGGGGCCGACTACCGGGCCATGGTGAACTACGGGGCGGGGGTGAAGTACTGGTTCACGGATAACCTCGCCGCCCGGCTCGATCTTCGCCAGCCGATCACCTTTGAGAACTCCATCCGCGACACCCGCTTCAACTTCATGTACACGCTCGGTGTGTCGTGGCTCTTTTCCGCGCCCGAGGCGGGCCCGGCCCCGGCCGCGCCGACCGCTACGCTGAGCGCGAGCCCGGCGTCGGTCCAGCGGGGCAACTCCTCGACGCTGACCTGGTCGACGGAGAACGCCAAGGACGTGACGATCGAGGGCCTCGGCGCCGTGCCGTCGAGCGGATCCCGCGCCGTGACCCCGACCGACTCCACCACGTATCGGTTGCTGGCAAAGGGCCCGGGCGGAACGGCGAACGCTCAGGCGAGCGTGGGCGTCACCGCGCCCCCGGTTGTCCCGGTTCCCGCTCCGGTGGTGGTCCAGGTTCCAGCCCCCGTCGCAGCGGCGCCCACGGCGAGCCTGACCGCGAACCCCTCGTCGATCCAGAAGGGGGCGTGCTCCGCGCTCAACTGGTCGACCCAGAACGCGACGGATGTGACGATCGAAGGCCTGGGCCCGGTCGGCGCCACCGGCACGCGAAACGTGTGCCCGACCGAAGACACAACCTACCGCTTGGTCGCCAAGGGACCCGGCGGGGGCGCGCAGGCCGCCACGACCGTCGTCATCGCCCCGCCGACGCCTCCGACTCCTCCGGCCCCTGCCCCGTTGGCGCCCATTGCCTTGCTGAGCGCCAACCCGACCATGATCACGAAGGGAGAGACCTCGAAGCTCACCTGGTCCACCCAGAACGCCACGGACGTGTCGATCGAGGGGATCGGGCCGGTGGACCCGAACGGCTCGCGCAACGTGACCCCGGCCCAGGACACGACCTATCGGCTGATGGCCAAGGGGCCCGGTGGGACCGCCCAGGCCGATGCTTCGGTCGGCGTGAAGGCGCCGCCCCCGCCGCCCCCGCCCCCGGAGCGGAAGGTCATCGAAATGATGATCCTGTTCGACTTCGACAAGGACGTCGTGAAGCCGCAGTACTACGATCAGATCCAGAAGGTCGCGGACTTCATGAAGGCGTATCCGAAGGTCAACCTCGTAATGGAGGGTCACACCGACAACGTCGGCACCGAGGAGTACAACCTCAAGCTCTCGGCCCGCCGAGCCAATGCGGTGGCCAAGGTCCTCACCGAGAAGTTCGGGATCGACATGAATCGCATCACGGCGCAGAGCCTGGGTGAGACCAAGCCGATCGCTCCCAATACCACGAAGGAGGGGAGGGCCAAGAACCGCCGGGTCTACGCCATCCTCGAGAGCGAGTAGGCGCTCCGTCCCCGTCCCTAGGAAGTGCAAAGAGGCGGCCCTGTGGGGCCGCCTCTTCTTCCTCGCAGGGGACAGGAGGTGACCGGGTCTCCTCGACCCGAAAATTGGGAGCGCGGGTACACGACCGTACCTGCGGCGCCTCGTAGAGTACGCAAACCGCACCCGCGTCGACCCTGGCGCGGAGCACCTCGGGTCGATTCGGGATTGAAGAGACCGCTTCCCCGTGGCATCCTGCGTGCACTCTGCACAGACAGGCAGGAGGCCGGTCGCCGGCGGTTCAAAAGGCGCTCCCTCAACACCCCGGGGGTGCCTGCCGATACGAACCAGGACGACCGTGATCTCCGGACCTGTCTCGGCCCGTACCGGGACGGGCGCGGTGACGGAGCAGCGCGGGGAAGCCCGGCAAGGAGAAGCAGATGAGAGAGTGGCGCTCGAGAGTGTCGCGAGTCCTGCAGAAGAGTGCGATCCTAGGGGGGGCCGCGCTCGCGCTGTGGGCTGCCTCGCCCGCGGCGGCCGCGCCGGAGAAGCTCGCCATCACGTCCGCGGTCTACAAGGCGGAGAGGTCGGAGCTTCGGATCGAGGGCCGCTGCAAGCACGTCGACTCGATCGTCCTCGTGCGCGACGCCACGACCAAGAAGCTCATCGGGAGCGCGGCGGTCCGCGCCGACGGGGTGTGGATGCTCAAGATTCGAGACCCCAACTTCGTGCCGACGCGAACGCGCGCCGAGTGTGACGGCGCCCGTGCCGAGTGCGCGGTCGAAACCCTGGCCGTCGCCTCCCCCGCGGTCGCCGCCCAGGGGGCGGCCGGCCCGATCCAGTGACACGTCCCTCCTAGAGGGGCTCCTTCGGGGGCCCCTCTCTTTCTTCGCCCTCCGCACAACCGTCAGGCGCTCCCCAACCGTTCCTCGGATCGGCCCCGGTTCTGGTCGTTTGCTCTCCGTTATCTCCGCCGGCCGGTGCCGCGCCGAAGACCGCGCGGTACCACTCCCCTGCGCGGTCCCTCCGAACGGTCTCCCACCGCACTGCCTCCCCTCGAAGCCGCTGAAACCCATCTTCCGACTGGCCTCGGTTGCCGGCCGCGGGTCGCGTGCCGGAATTGACAGAGCCGGGGCGCGTGCCAGACTGGCCGGGCGCCCGGGGGCTCGGCTTCCAAGGGGGCAGCCGCAGCCTTGGGGTGCACCCATCCCAACGGAGGAGGGCGATCATGACGAGGCGAGTGTCCCAGGTTCTGGGAGCGTGCCTGTTGGCCGGGGCGGTGTTGGGGCTGGCGGCCCGTGCCGGGGCCGCGGGGCGGCAGGGGCAGATCGAGGCGGGGCCGTTCTTGGGGGGCTACGTCTTCGACGACGACCTGGAGCTGAAGAACAGCGTCGTCCTCGGAGCGCGCGGCGGGTATTGGCTCTCGGAGCGGCTTCTCGGCGAGCTGTCCCTGGCGGGTGTACCGACGAAGGAGGAGCACGGAGGCGACCGGGCCTCCCTCCTGCAGAGTCACGCCGACCTGCTCTATCACTTCGATCTCGGGTGGCCGGTCGAGCCCTTCGTGGCTGCGGGGCTCGGGCTGGCGCGCTACAACGCGGACGCCGAGGGCGGAGGGGACTGGGACTTCCTGGCGAACTACGGAATCGGGGCCCGGTACCGGATCAACGACTGGATCGCCGCGCGGGCCGACCTTCGCCAGCCCGTGACCTTCGGCAGCCCCAAGTACAACCTCATGGGCACCGTGGGCGTGTCGTTTCTTCTGGGCACCTACCCGCCGACGGAGGCGGCGGCTCCGGCATCTGCAGCGCCGACCGCGTCGTTGAGCGCTTCGCCGGGCACCGTAGCCCGAGGAGCGCCGACCCTGCTCTCCTGGGCGACGGAAAACGCCTCCGACGTTTCCCTCGACGGCATCGGGGCCGTGCCGCTGAGCGGCTCGCGGAGCCTGACCCCGCAGGACTCAACGACGTACCGGCTCGTGGCGCGCGGGCCCGGCGGGACGGCTGAGGCGTCGGTGCCCGTGACCGTGACCTCGCCGGGCGGCCCCCCGACCGTGTCCCTGACCGCCACGCCCCCGCGGGTCGAGCGCGGACAGCCGACGACCCTCTCGTGGGAGACCCGGGGCGCGGACGAGGTTTCGCTCGAGGGGGTCGGAACCGTGGGCCAGAGCGGGTCGCGGACCGTCACGCCCATGGACTCCATGCTCTACCGGCTCGCGGCCAAGGGCCCGGGCGGGGAAACGCAGGCCGAGACCCGGGTCGAGGTGACACCGCCCCCCGCGCCGACCGTGACGTTTGCGGCCCAGCCGGGCACGGTGCTGTGGGGAGAGCGGACGACCCTGTCCTGGGCGGTGCAGAACGCCACCGACGTGTCGATCGAGGGGCTTGGGGCCGTGGAGTCGACGGGCTCCCGCACCGTGGAGCCGAAGGTCTCCACCACCTACCGCCTCCTGGCCAAGGGCCCGGGCGGAACGGCCGAAGCGTCGGCGCCGGTCATGGTCGAACTGCCCGAGAAGCTCTGCATCTCCCTGCAGATGGAGTTCGACTTCGACAAGGCCGACATCCGGCCCGAGTACCATCCGGAGATTGGCCGCGTGGCGGAGTTCCTGAAGACGTACCTCAAGACCACGGCGGTGATCGAAGGGCACACGGACAACGTTGGAACGCGCGAGTACAGCGAGGCCCTGTCCCTGCGGCGAGCCGACGCGGTGGTCGCGTACCTGGTCGACCGGTACGGGATCGACCCCCGGCGCCTGTCGTCCAAGGGGTACGGGTTCTCGAAGCCCGTGGCGGACAACGAGACGCCCGAGGGAAGGCAGAAGAACCGTCGGATCGACGCGCTGATCGACTGCGCAGCCCGGTAGCGGCAGAGGCCCGACGGGGTCGGCGTCCTACGCGGAGGGGGGCGTGGACAGCCGAACCCCGGAGGGCGACACCACCGCTCGCCGGACCTCCTCCCCGTCCACCTTCGCTCCGGCCCAGACCACACTCTCCCCGACGCGCGTGGGGCCTTCCAGGGAAACGCCGGACCCGAGCACGGCGTAGGGTCCGGCGCACGCGCCGGCCGCCACCCGGGCCCCCGGGCCCAGGTAGCTCGGCGCGAAGACCCGCCCTCCCCCCTCGGCCGCGCCGTCCTCGACCACGAGGTGGCCCGGGGTTCCGGGAGGCAGCCGGCCGCGGGACAGGAAGGCGTGGTGCGCCGCCAAGTAGCGGTGCGGGGTCCCGAGGTCGCTCCAGAACGAGTCGGCCGGGGGGACGTAGCCGAACAGGCGCTCGCCGCGCGCGGCGCGGGGCGCGTGAACGTCGGCGTTGATGCAGCAGGGGCGGTCGGGCAGGTCGGCGAGCACCCCGGGCTCGAGCAGATGGATGCCGGTGAACTCGCAGGGAGTTCCGGCCGCTGTGCCGGGAACCCCGCTCCCGAGGAACCGGACGATCCGGCCATCCCCGTCGATCTCGATCGGGCCGCGCTGCCCCGGGGGCAGCGGCCGCACCGCGAGGGTCGCGGTGGCGTGCCGCTGCTGGTGGAACGCCGCCATCTCCCCGAGGTCGATCTCCTGGTAGGTGTCCGCGTTGCACAGGAAGAACGGTCCCCGGGCCAGGTGGTTCCGCCACGGCGTGAGCGCTCCGCCCGTGCCGAGGATCGGGTCCTCCGGGCTCCAGTGGACCGTTACGCCGCCCGGGATCCAGGGCGTCAGTGCGGCTCGGAGGCGGTCGGGCAGGTGGTGGAGGTTGACAACCACCTCCCGCACGCGTGCGCCGGCGAGCGTGCGGAGCACGTGAGCGGCCAGGGGCACGTCGAAGAGCGGCCACGCCGGCTTCGGGAGCTCGTCGGTGAGGGGGCGCAGGCGGGTCCCGAGGCCCGCGGCCAGCACGAATCCCCGGACGTTGTCACGCATCGACCACTCCCCACTGCGCTCGCGTCGCCCGGACCTCGGCCGGAGAGCGGGCCTTCTTCCAATGGGCCCCGCGCGCTCCCTTCACCCGCGCCTCGCACTCGGCCCAGGTCGCGTGCGTCGCGAGGGCGCCCTCAACCAGGCTCAGGTACAGCGGGAACCCTTCGGCGCCCTCTCCCGCTCCTTCGACCACCGGGGCTCTGTCCGTCGCGAGCCCGGGGATCCAGCTCCCGTCGCCGCAGCGCAGCTCCGGCTCCCGCCCGCGGGCGTAGGCGGTGGCGATGGCGTCGCACCGCTCGTTGAGCGCGTGGCCCGCGTGGCCTCGGACGTGCTCCCAGGTGACGGCGAGGCCGGGCCGGCGGACGAGCACGTCGAGGTCCTCCCAGAGGTCGCGGTTCAGGACCTCATTGCCGTCGGCCTTGCGCCACCCCTTGCGCTTCCAGCCATGGATCCACCGGCAGATGCCGTCGTGGAGGTAGCGGGAGTCGGTCACGACGTGGACGCGGTCGCCGGCCGCGGCCCTGCGGAGTCCCTCCGCGGCGGCGCGCATCTCCATGCGGTTGTTGGTGGTCTGCTCCTCCCGGCCGCCGAGCTCCTCGTAGCGCCCCTGGCGCACGAGCACCGCGGCCCAGCCGCCCGGCCCTGGGTTGCCGGAGCACGCGCCGTCCGTGTAGACCGTCAACTCGGAGCCGGGGTCGGAGCCGAGCGGCAGCTCCCCTTGCTCCGGGGCCCGGGCGTCTCGGCGGGTTCCGGTGGGCGCGCGTCGGGTCATCGCGGTTCCTTTGCGAGGCGTGGGCGTGAGGCCGCGCATGATAGACCGAAGCGCAGCGGGGGGCCAGACGACGAAGCGGTCCGAGAACGCCCTGCCCATCGGTTGGCCGTGGCGCGGAGGTGTTTGACCCGCCTCGGCTTTTCCGCTACTGTAGCGCCTCCACTCGCCTTTTTGAGGTGCCCATGGAACGGTTTCCCTGGCAACGGGCGCTGGGGCTCTTGGTCGTGCTCCTGTTCGTCAGCCTACTGGTCCAGAACTTGACCCGAAACAGCCGGCCGCAGTCTCACGTGATCCCGTACTCCTCCTTCAAGCAGGAAGTGCGGGATGGCAACGTGGCGCAGGTGACGCTGTCGGAGCGGGAGATCCGCGGCGAGCTGGTGCGCCCAACGTCCGGTGTGGGCAAAGAGGCCGGCAATCGAGACTTCTCGACGCCCTTGCCGCCGATCGAGGACCCGACGCTCCTCCCGTTGCTGGAGGAGAGGAAGATCGAGGTCCGCATCCAGCCCAAGGAGCAGGAGAACTTCTGGTGGCTGTTGCTCGCCAACAGCCTGCCGTGGGTGCTCCTGCTGGGCTTCTGGTTCTGGTCCATGCGCCGTGCCCAGAACATGCGCATGGGGCCCTTCGGCAACTTCGGGCAGGTCAAGGTCCACGTGCAGGAGGGCAAGGTCCCCCAGGTCACCTTCACCGACGTGGCCGGGATGGAGAACTCCAAGCGGGAGCTGATCGAGATCGTGGACTTCCTCCGCAACCCGGAGAAGTACGAGAAGATCGGAGGGAAGGTGCCCAAGGGGGTGCTCCTCATGGGCCCCCCGGGCACGGGCAAGACCCTCCTGGCCCGGGCCGTGGCCGGGGAGGCGGGGGTGCCCTTCTTCTCCACCAGCGCGTCCGAGTTCATCGAGATGTTCGTGGGCGTCGGTGCGGCGAGGGTGCGAGATCTCTTCGAGAAGGCGCGGGCCAAGGCGCCCAGCATGATCTTCATCGATGAGATCGACGCCGTGGGGCGCTCGCGCGGTACCGGGCTCGGGGGCGGCCACGACGAGCGAGAGCAGACCTTGAACCAGCTGCTCGGCGAGATGGACGGGTTCGAGGGCCACGAGCAGGTCATCGTCATCGCGGCCACCAACCGGCCCGACGTCCTCGATCCCGCGCTGCTCCGGCCCGGCCGGTTCGACCGGCAGGTCGTGATCGACCTGCCCACGGTCGAAGAGCGCGGCCTGATCCTCCTGGTCCACACCCGCAAGATCCCCCTCGGCCCCGACGTGGACCTCACCGTGATCGCCCGAGCCACCCCGGGCATGAGCGGCGCCGACCTCGAGAATCTGTGCAACGAGGCGACGCTGTTTGCCGCCCGCGAAGACCAGAGCCTGGTCACCATGCACGACTTCGACCGGGCCAAGGACAAGGTGCTCATGGGGATCGAGAGACCCGGGCTCTCGAGCGAGACGGAGAAGCGCATCACCGCCTACCACGAGGCGGGGCACACCCTCGTGGCCCGGCTCCTGCCCGGCGTCGATCCCGTGCACAAGGTGACGATCATCCCGCGGGGCTCGGCGCTCGGCGTCACGCAGCTCCTGCCCGAGGGCGACCGGCATTACTACCCCAAGGCCTACCTGCTCGGGAAGATCGCCGTCAACATGGGCGGCCGCGCGGCGGAGATGCTCGTGTTCGGCGACACCTCGACCGGAGCCCAGAGCGACCTCAAGCACTCGACCGACCTCGCGGAGAAGATGGTCTGCCAGTGGGGGATGAGCGAGAAGATCGGCCCGGTCACCTTCAGCCGGGGCGAGGAGCACGTCTTCCTCGGCAAGAAGATCGCCCAGGAGAAGAGCTACTCCGAGCAGATGGGCTGGATCATCGACCAGGAGATCGAGGAGATCGTCCGGTCCTGCGAGCGGCGCAGCTTCGAGGTGCTCCAGAAGAACGCCGACGCCCTCGATCGCCTTGCCGCCGCGCTGCTCGAGCGCGAGGAGCTCCAGGGCGTCGAGATCGACGCCATCCTCTGGCCGGAGGGCAGGGGAGTGATCGGTGATCGGTGATCGGTTACGCGTCACTGCTCACTGATCACTGATCACCAATCACGGCCTCTCCAGCTCCAGGTCCGCCACCTCCCGCCGGAGCCTCTCCATGAACTTCGCCCCCGGGTCCTCCTTGCCCGTGAAGTAACCCGGGTCCCGCTCCTCCCAGAGCGGCGTCCCCCGCAGCCGCCCATACTCCCGGTGGCCGAGCAGCATCCGGATCCCCGGGTGCCGGGCCACGAGATCCCGCACGAGCCGGGCGTCCGCGGCGAGTTGGGCGTCGGTCAGGGGCCACGCCGGCCCCCCCACGTTCTCGATGCCGATCGCGACGCGATTGAGGCCGATCGTGTGGCGCGCCGTCCACGTCTCCGGCACGAGCCGGTACACCGTTCCGTCCCGGTCGACCGCGAAGTGGGCCGAGACGTTGACCCGGCCGCCCCTGCGGAGCTCCGGGCGGCCGGGCGGCAGCTCGTCGGGGGTGAAGGCGGCCAGTACGGAGGGCAGGGTGGGGGAGGCGGTCCAGTGGATCACCACGGCCCGGGGGTCGAGCGCGATGTCCGACGCGGTCGGGTCAACGTGCTGGCGCAGGTACTCCAGGGTGAGGGCCCGGCGCCGCTCGCCGAAAGGGATCGGGCGGTCGACGATCCGGAGCTCGCCGGCTCCCGCGGCCCCGGCCGCGAGCAGCCCCGCCAGCGCGAGAGCAAGAAGGTGCGCGCGGCGAGCTGAGAGAAAAGGTGTGCATCTCATCAACGGTCTCTGCCTCTCGGAGGTTAAGCGGCCTAGCGGCCAAGCGGCCTAGCGGCCAAGCGGCCTAGCGGCCAAGCGGCCTAGCGGCCTAGCGGCCTAGCGGCCTAGCGGCCCAGCCGCCCGGCGCTTTCCGTTCTCCCACCGCCACGCGGTCTCCAGAATGGTGTCGAGGCCGGGCAGCTGCGGCGTCCAGCCCAGCTCCCGCCGGATCTTCTCCGAGCTCCCCACCAGGGTGGCCGGGTCGCCCCAGCGCCGTCGCGCCTCCAGGGCGGGGATCGGGTGGCCGGTGAGCCGACGCGCCCCCTCGATCACCTGGCGCACGGAGTACCCGGCGCCGTTGCCCAGGTTGTACGAGCGGCTCTCGCCGCCGGCGAGCAGGTGCTCCAGGGCCAGCACGTGCGCCTCGGCCAGGTCGCTCACGTGGATGTAGTCGCGCACGCAGGTACCGTCCGGCGTCGGGTAGTCGGTGCCGAAGACTGCGATGTGGGGGCGCGCGCCCCGCGCCACCTCCAGGACCAGGGGAATCAGGTGCGTCTCCGGGTCGTGGTCCTCCCCGAGCTCGCCGTCGGGATCGGCGCCCGCGGCGTTGAAGTAGCGCAGGCTCACGTGGCGCATGCCGTAGGCTGTCTCGAAGTCCCGAAGCATCCCCTCCACCACGAGCTTGGTCCGGCCATAGGGGTTGATCGGGCTCTGGGGGTGATCCTCGGCGATCGGCACCTCCCGGGGCTCCCCGTAGGTGGCACAGCTGGAGGAGAAGAGGAAGAGGTCGCTCTCCACCGCCTGCATCGCCTCCAGGAGCGACAGGGTATTGGCCACGTTGTTCCGGTAGTACTTCGCCGGGTCGCGCACCGACTCGCCCACGTACGCGTGCGCTGCGAAGTGCATCACCGCACGGATCCGGTGCTCCAGCAGCACCGCCTGGATTTGGTCCCGGTCGGCCAGGTCGGCCTCCACGAACGTCCCCCACCGGGCCGCCGACCGGTGGCCGCAGACCAGGTTGTCGACGACCACCGGGTGGAACCCTCGCTGGTGCAGGAGCTTCGCGGCGTGGGAGCCGATGTAGCCGGCTCCGCCGGCTACGAGGACGGCTTCGGGCATGGGGGACTCCTCTTTCGGTCGCGCAATGAAACGCCCGAGGCGCCAATGGTCCCCCGGGGCGGCGGTGCTCGTTTCTTTCCCCTCGTGCCGGAGGATAGCAGCGCAGCGGAAGGGGTGTCGACCACAAGGCGGAGTCGGCCCAGGGTGCTGTGCAGTCGGCCCGGAAGCTATGCCGTACTCGCGTGCGGTCTTCCTTCGGCAGTGTCCCCGCTGTTTCTCTCCGCAATCGACAGCCTCTCGTTCGTGTGATGTACCCTACCCGCTGTGAGTATCTGGCTTGTCAACTCCCGCCGAGTGAGTTCATTGGTGAGCATAAGAATGGAAATTATTTTCCCATGGTACAGGAGATGCCCACGCTACCCTTTGCGCGGCACAGCTGGCAAACAACCGTAAAACCTAGAGAATGAGCCTTCTGGGCCGAGACCTCTGTTCATGGCCGCGACATGGCACGACGTGTGCAGTCAAGTGGGTGCGCGGCGGGAACGTCCTATGAGATAGAACGCAGCGCCGAGCATAGCCACGGCCAACAGTAGAGGAGTTCCCCATGAGAACGATAACCAGGATGATTGCGGTCACGGCGACTCTGGTACTTTGTGCTGCACTGCCCGCCCAGAGCACTGTACTCACGTTCGACGACCTTATTGGTGACGCCAAACCAATGCAATCAGATTATGCTGGCTTTACCTGGGACGGTAATTTCTACTTAAAGTATGGAGAAACATACAATTCCGTATGGGGTAATACTCTTTGGGAAGGCAAGGCTGTATTCAATGCCTATGGTGTGGAGAGTATTTCAGTAAGTAGCGCTACGCCATTCGACTTCAACGGTGCCAAATTCGCCGGATGGACCCAAGAGAACCAAGCGATTGTTGGTACTGCGACCTCGATCACGGTGCAAGGGTACGACGCGTCCAACATCCTCGTCGGCACCGCTTACCTGTCGATCCCGACCGACGGCACGTTTGGGTGGCTCGAGGCGAACTTCGACGGGGTGACGCGGTTAGCTTTCATCTCCTCCGCCGACAAAGAGTGGTGGCTCATGGACGACTTTACCTACAATGAGAACACCGACCCTGGTACGCCGGTGCCGGAACCCTCGACGATGCTCCTGCTGGGGACCGGCCTGTTCGGGTTGGCCGGCTACGCGCGGCGGCGGATGCCTCGGTAAGGCTCCTTCTCCACCGCGGCGAACGGGGTGGAGTCCTCTGGGGCTCTGCCCCTTTTCTTGTCGCGCGGCTCGGCGGCTGGGCGGCTTAGGCGGTTGGGCGGCCGAACAGCCCAGCGGCCAGACAGCCCAGCCCCCTAACCCTTCGCCCTCCACCCCTCCATGACCTCCAGGCACACCCGGTTCACCTCGGCCGCGCGCTCCTCGGAGTCGGCCTCGGTGTAACACCGAAACTCCGGCGCGTTGCCCGACGGGCGCAGGTGGACGATCTCCCCCGACGCGAAAGTGACCCGGACGCCGTCGGTCGTGTCGACCGCTTCGGGAACGCCGAGGTGCCCGCCGAAGGCCTCCTGCAGCCGGGCCTTCTGCTCTGCGAGGGACCCGGTGGTCAGGGTGGCAAGGCACTCTCGGCTGGTGTCGGTCGGAAAGTCTTGGAGCCGGGCGCTCCAGGTGAAGCGGGCGGGCAGCTCGGCCACGAGGCGCGACACGGGCACGCCGCGCTCCCGTGCGGCGCCGAGCACGGCGAGCAGCACGACCACGGCGTCCCGGGTGGGGAGGGCCTCGAGCGTGCCGGCACCCGCCTCGAGCGGCGTCGCGATCAGGAAACCGCCGTTCGCCTCGTAGCCCACGACCCGCCCCGGGCCCTCGGCGCGAGCCCTCTCCATGGCCTCGATCACGTAGGGCGACCCGATCCGGGTGCGGCGGACCTCGCGAAACGCGCCGCAGCGCTCGGCCGCCGTGTTGCAGCTCACCGGCACCACGACCACGTCGGCGCCCAGGAACCGGGCGCACAGGATCCCGGCCACGTCGCCCCGGAGCCAGTGGCCCGTCTCGTCCGCCACGAGGGGCCGGTCGCTGTCGCCGTCGGTGGAGACGAGCGCGTCGAAGCTCCCCTCCGCCGCCCAGTGCCGCGCCAGCTCCACGTCTTCGCTCCGCAGGGCCTCGGTGTCCACCGGCACGAAGGCCTCGCTGAAGCCAAGGCGCGTCACCCGGGCGCCGAGCCCCTCCAGGATCCTCCCCACGACGCCCCGGCCCACGGCCGAGTGCTCGTAGAGCCCGACGCGAGCCCCGGCCAGGAAGCCGGGCGCGAACGCCGCGAGGTAGCGGTGGGCGTAGCCCTCCAGGGCGTCGGGAACCGCCGGGCCCAGCGCGTCGACAGCCCCTGCGCCCAGGGTCCCTCCTGCGTCGAAGAGGCCCGCGGGCACCCGCACGGCCTGGGCTCGGATTCCCGCCTCGTCCTCCTTCAGGATCTCGCCGGAGGGCTTGTTGTACTTGATGCCGTTTCGGTCGTCCGGGATGTGGCTCCCGGTGACCATGATCGCCGGGATGCCGCGGCGGATCCCGTGCAGGGCCAGGGCGGGGGAGGGGAGGAAGCCGCAGTGGAGCACCGCGTACCCCCGATCCCGGACGGCCCGGGCTACCGCGGCCAGGATGCGCGGCGTGCTCGGCCGCAGATCACCGCCCACCGCGACCTCCCCGCCGGGGCGGGTCTCCCCGCAGCCCTCCAGGTGCTGGAGAAAGGCAGCCGTATAGGCGTAGCAGACCCGGTCGGTCAGGTCGATCACGCGCCCCCGGACCCCGCTCGTCCCGAACGCGACGCCCGTGTCGGCCATCAGCTCCGCGATCCGGAGTCCTTGCACGTCTCGCTCCATCCTTCCGAACCTCCTCGCCGGGGGGACCTCGACGGCCCGTCCCGGCATTGTGGTCAGGATGGCCGAAAGTTTCAACGTCGGGGAGGGAGGTCCGGCCGGGCGCCGAGCCCCTCGTCACCGGATTCTGGCGGGACCCTGGTCCAGAGGCTCTTTGCGCTTGGGGCTCGGGCCGCTCTGTCCTAGAATTCAGCGTCCAGGTTCACGCGGGGTCCGCCAGGGCTCCGGATCCGAGGAAGAGACGATTCCATGCGCATCCTCGTCACCGGCGGCGCCGGCTACATCGGAAGCCACACCTGCGTGGAGCTGCTCCGCGCGGGCCACGACGTGGTCGTGGTCGACAACCTCTCGAACAGCCGGGAGGAGGCCCTCCGCCGCACCGAGGAGCTCGGGGGGCGGCCGCTGCGGTTCCACCGGATCGATCTGCGCGACCGCGGGGGTCTGTCGGAGGTGTTCCGGGCGAGCCCGGTCGAGGCGGTGATCCACTTCGCGGGCTTGAAGGCGGTCGGCGAGTCCGTCTCCCAGCCGCTCCGGTACTACGAGAACAACGTGACCGGCTCGCTCGCCCTGTTCGAGACCATGGCCGAGCACGGGGTGAAGACCCTCGTCTTCTCTTCGTCGGCCACAGTGTACGGCGACCCGTCCTCGGTCCCGATCCGGGAGGGGTTCCCGCTGGGTCCCACCAACCCCTACGGTCGGACGAAGTGGATGATCGAGGAGATCCTGCGGGATCTCTACGTGGCCGATCCCTCCTGGCGGGTGGCGCTGCTTCGCTACTTCAACCCGGTGGGCGCGCACCCCAGCGGTCGGATCGGCGAGGACCCCCGGGGGATCCCCAACAACCTGCTCCCCTTCATCGCCCAAGTGGCCGTGGGCCGCCGGGAGCACCTGTCCGTATTCGGGGCCGACTACCCCACGCCGGACGGGACCGGCGTTCGCGACTACATCCACGTCGTGGACCTCGCGCTCGGCCACCTCAGGGCGCTCGAGCGGTTGGGGCGGGCGCCGGGGCTCGTGACGCTCAACCTGGGGACCGGGCAGGGCGTGAGCGTCCTGGAGATGGTGGCGGCCTTCGAGAAGGCGTCGGGGCGGCGCGTCCCCTACCGGATCGTGGGGCGCCGGCCCGGCGACATCGCGGTGTGCTACGCCGATCCGACCCGGGCGCGCGGGGAGCTCGGCTGGAGCGCGGCCCGCGATCTGGACGAGATGTGCGCGGACGCGTGGCGATGGCAGGCCGCGAACCCCGAGGGCTTCGGAAACTGACGGACCGAAGGAGCACGCCATGAAGGGAATCATCCTCGCCGGGGGCTCGGGCACGCGCCTCTACCCCCTCACGCGGGCGGTCAGCAAGCAGCTCCTGCCGGTCTACGACAAGCCCATGATCTACTACCCCTTGTCCGTTCTCCTGCTGGCCGGGCTGCGCGACCTTCTGGTGATCTCCACGCCCCAGGACCTCCCGCGCTTCCGGGATCTCCTCGGGTCCGGCGCTCAGTGGGGCGTGCGCTTCTCCTACGCCGAGCAGCCGCGGCCCGAGGGGATCGCCCAGGCCTTCCTGATCGCCGAGGAGTTCCTGGCCGGCGAGGGGTGCTGCCTGGTGCTGGGCGACAACCTCTTCTTCGGCCACCACCTGGCCGAAACGGTCCAGCAGGCCGCCCGCCTGACGGCCGGGGGGCTCGTCTTCGGCTACCCCGTGCGCGATCCGGAGCGCTACGGTGTGGTGTCCTTCGACAGCGCGGGCAGGGTGGTGGACATCGAGGAGAAGCCCGTGCGGCCCAAGACCCACTACGCCGTGCCGGGCCTGTACTTCTATGACGCGAAGGTGGTCGAGCTCGCCCGGGGCCTTGCGCCGTCGGCCCGCGGCGAGCTCGAGATCACCGACCTGAACCGGGAGTACCTTCGGCGGGGCGAGCTCCGGGTGGAGCTCCTGGGCCGGGGATACGCGTGGCTCGACACCGGCACCTTCGAGTCCCTGCACCAGGCCTCGGCCTTCGTCCTGGCTGTCCAAGAGCGCCAGGGCCTCCAGATCGCGTGCCCCGAGGAGATCGCCTTTCGCATGGGCTACGTCACCGCCGAGGAGCTCCGGGCCCTGGCCGCGCCCCTCGCGAAGAACGACTACGGCCGATACCTGGCCGAGCTGGCGGACGGGAGACACGCCCCGTGACCCCCCACGCCGTCGGCGCGCGGGCGAGGCCGTGATGAGGTTTCTTCCGACCCAGCTGCCCGGGGTGCTCGTGATCGAGCCCGACCGGTTCGACGACGGCCGGGGCTTCTTCCTCGAGACCTACCACCGGCGCAAGTTCGAGGAAGGAGGGGTCCGGGAGGTCTTCGTCCAGGACAACCACTCCCGGTCCCTGCGGGGCGTCCTCCGAGGTCTCCACTTCCAGACGGGCCGGCCCCAGGGGAAGCTCGTCCGGGTCGTGCGGGGCGAGGTATTCGACGTGGCCGTGGATCTCCGCCGCGGGAGCCCTACCTTCGGCCGCTGGCACGCCGTGGTCCTCGGCGGGGAGAGCCAGCGGATGCTCTACGTGCCGCCGGGCCTCGCCCACGGCTTCTGCGTCCTCTCCGAGGAGGCCGACTTCCTCTACAAGTGCACGGACTTCTATGCGCCCGAGGGCGACCGGGGTGTGCGCTGGAACGACCCCGACCTCGGGATCGACTGGCCGCTGGAGAGCCCGATCCTCTCGGAGAAGGACGCCCGACTGCCCCTGCTCCGCGACGTGCCGCGGGAAGAGCTGGCGGCGTGGGAGGGAGGCTAGGAGGCTGGGAGGGTAGGCGGCTAGGCAGGTAGGCAGCGAGGACGCTAGGGCGCTAGGCAGCTAGGCAGTTAGGCAGGTAGGCAGCTAGGCCGCTAGGCAGGTAGGCCGCTAGGACGCTAGCTAGGACGCTAGGACGCTAGGCAGTTAGGCCGCCCAGCCGCCCAGCCGCCCAGCCGCCCAGCACCGCAGTTAGGAGGTTCTTCGATGAAGGTCCTGGTCACCGGTGCCAAGGGGCTCCTGGGGCGCGAGGTGTGCCGGGAGCTCGGTGCGGGCGGCTCGGAGGTCGTCCCGGTTGACCTCGACGACGTCGACCTCTGTGAGCGGGAGCCCACTCTTCGGCTCGCGACGGAGGCGCGCCCCGACGCCGTGGTCCACTGCGCGGCGTGGACGGACGTCGACGCGTGCGAGGCCGACCCCGACCGGGCGTTCCGGGTCAACGCGGTGGCGGCGCGAAACGCCGCCCTCGCCGCCCGGCGCGTCGGAGCGAAGATCCTCCACGTGAGCACCGACTACATCTTCTCCGGCCGGGAGCCGGGCGCCTACCGGGAGACCGACCCGGTGGGCCCGCTCTCGGTCTACGGCGCCTCCAAGGAGGCCGGCGAGCGGCTGGTCCGCGAGCAGACCCCCGACCACTTCGTCCTGCGCACGGCCTGGCTCTATGGCGACAGCCCCCGGTGCTTCCCGGCGACGATCGAGCGGCTCGCCCGCCAGTATGGGCCGGGGGGGAGGCCGCTGCGGGTGGTCGACGATCAGCGGGGCACGCCCACCTGGAGCCGCGAGCTCGCGCGCCAGATCGCCCGGCTGCTCCCCACCGAGGCCTTCGGCACCTACCACGCCACGGCCCAGGGCGACACCACCTGGTACCTCTTCGCCCGGCGGATCATCGCGTCCCTCGGCCTCGCGTGCGAGGTCGAGCCCTGCACCACGGCCGAGTTCCCCCGCCCCGCCCCCCGGCCGGCGAACTCCGTGCTCGACAACCTCTTCCTGCGCGTCCAGGGGCTCGACGTCCTGCAGCCGTGGGAGGGGGCGTGGGAGGAGTATGTGGCGGAAAGGACTTCCCTCCCATGAACGTTCTTGTCACCGGCGGCGCCGGGTTCATCGGCTCCAACTTCCTCCGCCACGTTCTCGAGGCGCGGCCTTCGTGGCGGCTGGTCAACCTCGACGCGCTCACCTACGCGGGAAACCTGCGCAACCTGGACGGTCTTCCCGAGACCGAGCGGGAACGCCTGAGGTTTGTGAAGGGCGACGTCCGCGACGCGGCCCTCCTCTCGTCGCTCTTCGCCGCGGAGCGGTTCGGCGCCGTGGTCCACTTCGCGGCCGAGAGCCACGTGGACCGGTCGATCCTGGGTCCGGAGGTGTTCGTCGAGACCAACGTGCTCGGTACCTTCCGCCTGCTCGAGGCTGCCCGGCAGGGGTGGGAGGGCGCGGGCCGGCCCGAGGGGTTCCGGTTCCTCCACGTCTCCACCGACGAGGTCTACGGCAGCCTCGGGCCCGAGGGGGCCTTCACCGAGTCGACCCCCTACGACCCCTCGAGCCCCTACTCCGCCTCCAAGGCCGCCTCCGACCACTTCGTGCGCGCCTACGAGCGCACCTACGGCCTGCCCGCGCTCGTCACCAACTGCTCCAACAACTACGGCCCCTTCCAGTTCCCCGAGAAGCTCATCCCGCTGATGATCCTCAACATCGCGGAGGGGAAGCCCCTGCCGGTCTACGGCGACGGCCAAAACGTCCGAGACTGGCTCTTCGTGCTCGACCACTGCGAGGCGCTCCTGGCCGTCCTGGAGGCCGGTGTGCCGGGCCAGACCTACAACGTCGGGGGCGGGGCCGAGCGCGAGAACCTGGCCCTCGTCCACCTCCTGTGCGACCTCGTCGACGCGCGGCTCCAGAGGCCCGCGGGCGAGAGCCGCGGGCTCATCCGGTTCGTGGCCGACCGCCCGGGCCACGACCGGCGCTACGCGATCGACAGCGCAAAGATCCGCCGGGAGCTGGGATGGCAGCCCCGGCACACCTTCGAGCAGGCGCTGAGCCGCACCGTGGAATGGTACCTGGAGCACCGGGAGTGGGTCGAAGAGGTCCGAAGCGGCCGGTACCGCGAGTGGATGGAGCGAAACTACGGGGCGAGGGGGTAAGGGGTCCGGGGTCACGCCGAGGCGCGCAGGGGGACGGGGCGCAGAGAGACCCCTTCGGACGAGATCCGCCCGGGCCGGTATTCGGGCACGAGGTCGTGCAGGGCCCGCAGCAGGGGTTCTTCGTCGCCGCTTCGCGCGAGGGCCGCGAGGTCATCGAACTTCCGCCGGACGACCTCGAGCGGCACGGTCCGGGCTGCAGCGATGCAGATCTTCTGGTGTTCGGTCGGCTTCGTGCCCTCGCCCGAGATCAGGAGCTCCTCGAACAGTTTCTCGCCGGGCCGCAGGCCGGTGAACACGATGCGGATGTCCTCGTGCGGCACCAGGCCGCTGAGCCGGATCAGCTCCTCCGCCAGGTCCGTGATCCGCACCGGCTCTCCCATGTCCAGAAGGTAAATCTCCCCCCCCGACCCCAGGCTGCCGGCCTGCAGCACGAGCTGGCTGGCCTCGGGGATGGTCATGAAGTAGCGCACCACGTCCCGGTGGGTCACCGTTACCGGTCCCCCGCGGCGGATCTGCTCCTGGAACAGCGGCACCACGCTCCCGTTCGAGCCGAGCACGTTGCCGAACCGTACCGTGATGAACTCGGTCCCGCCCTCCGAGTCCAAGGCCTGCACGAAGAGCTCCGCGGACCGCTTGCTCGCGCCCATGACGCTCGTGGGGTTCACGGCCTTGTCCGTGGACACCATGACGAACTTCTCGACGCCCACCTCAGCGGCGGCCTCGGCCACGTGGCGAGTGCCCAGCAGGTTGGTCTTGATGGCCTCCGACGGGTGCCACTCCATCATGGGCACGTGCTTGTAGGCGGCGGCGTGGAACACCACCTGGGGGCGGATCTCGCGAAACACCCGAAAGACCTGTTCGCGGTCGCGGATGTCGCCCAGCACGGGGCGGCAGTCCAGGTTGGCGAAATCCCGCCCGAGTTCGAGGCCGATCTCGTGCAGCGGGGTCTCGGCCGCCTCGAACAGGGTCAGGGAGTGCGGCGCGAAGTGCGCGAGCTGACGGCAGATCTCGCTTCCGATCGAGCCCCCCGCCCCTGTCACCAGGATCCGCTTGCCGGCCAGGTACGCCTCGATCCGGCGGGTATCGAGGCTCACAGCCGCCCGGCCGAGCAGGTCCTCGAGCTTCACGTCGCGGACCTGCCTGGCGAGCAGGTCCTCGCGGAGAATCCCGGACATGGGGGGGAGGGTCTGCACCTCGACGCAGCTGTGGCGGCACTGGCGGACCACGTTTCGGATCACGGACGCCGGGGCCGACGGGATGGCGATGATGACCTTCTTGACCTCATTGTCGCGGGCCACGCGGGCCAGGTCGCGGACCGCGCCGAGCACGGGCCGGTCGTTGATGCGGGCGCCGATCTTCACGGGGTCGTCGTCCAGGAACCCGATCACGCTGTAAGCGAGGTCGCGGTTGCACTTGATCTCCTGGAACAGCATCTTGCCGGCCATTCCCGCCCCCACGATCAGCAGCCTTGGGCCGCGGGTGGTCCGGTGGTGGTAGCGCCGCTCCTGCAGGAGCCGCCAGACGAGGCTTCGGCCGAGGATCAAGCCGTTCAGGAACAGCCACGCGAGGATGTGCGTGCTGCGGGAGTAATCGTCGCTTCGCACCAGGAAGAGGGTGATGATGGTGGAGGTGATCGAAGACAGGGTGACGGTCTTCACGATGTGGACGAGGTCGGGGATCGAGGCGTAGCGCCAGAGACGCCGATAGAAGCCGGCGAAGACGAAGAACGCCGGTTTGACCACGAGCGCTACGGCGGTGCCGACCCAGAAGTACTTCCACTGGGCGGGGGGAATCTGCGCTTCGAAGCGGATCAGGTAGGAGAGCAGGTGGCTGAGCACGATGGCCGCAACGTCGACAGGGAGGAGCCAGAACCTGCGGTAGCGGATCATGGACTTGCTCCGGGTGGGTTTCGACGCAGTTGCAGAGCGCGCAGGGAAGAACTTGTACCAGGAGTGAAGGGCCGCGGTCCAGAGTTCTCTCGAAGGCGACGCCTCACCCGACCGGCCCGGAGTTTTTTGTCGATGCGTCAGGCCTTGCGAAAGCCCGTCCCGGGTGCTACACGAGGTTCCCTCGCGCCCGCACCGCCGGGCGCTCCGAGCGGCCGCGAGGTGAGCGATGCCCGATACTCCCCCTGAAGCGTCCGTCCTCCGCCCGGACGCCCCACGGCCCGCCGAGGAGGACGTGGCGCGGTGGCCCGTTCTCGACAATCCCCACCGGGCGTTCCTCGTCGTCCTCGGAGCGATCTTCGCCGCTGAGTTCCTGACCATGTGGTGGCTGCGCGACATCTCCCTGAGCATGGAGGGAATGACCGACGCGTTCCTGGACTCCTTCTTGCTCCTCGCCGTGACCGCGCCCGTGCTCTATCTCCTCTTCGTCCGGCCCATGGCCCGGGGCATCGCGGCCCGAGCACGGACGGAGCGCGCCCTGCGCGCTGCCCGCGAGGGGCTCGAGCGCCGCGTCGCCGAGCGTACCTCGGCGCTCGAAGCCGCCAATCGCTCGCTTCGCCACGAGATGGAGGAGCGCACCCGCGCCGACCGCCGGATCCACTTCCAGGCGAGCCTCCTCGACGCGGTGGAGCAGGCCGTGGTGGCGACCGACGTCGCGGGGAACATTCTCTACTGGAACCGCTTCGCCGAGACGCTCTACGGATGGAAGGCGGCCGACGCCCAGGGGCAGCCCCTCGCCACGCTCACCCCGTTCGACGTGGAAGGCGCGTGCGTCGACGACGTCCACTCCCGCTGCAGCGTCGACCGGGGGTGGACCGGGGAGGTCTCGGTCGTCCGGCGCGACGGTAGCCGTTTTCCTGCGCACCTGACCTGCTCACCCGTCCGCAGCGCGGACAGCGAGCTCGCGGGGTTCGTCTACGCCTTCCTCGACATCCGTGAGCGCAAGGAGGCGGAGGAGGCCCTGCGGTACTCCGAGGAGAAGTACAGCACCCTCGTGGAGAACTCGCCCACGGGCATCTTCATCTACCGGGACGGGAAGATCGTGTTCGCGAACCAGAGGTACCTGGAGATGGTCGGGAGGTCGCGTGACGAAATCGGCTCCATCACGCCCGAGTCGACGATCCACTCGGACGACTGGCCTCGGGTGCAGGAGATCGGTCGGCGCCGGTTGGCCGGGGAGAGTGTCCCGTCGGAGTATGAGTGCCGCATCGTCTCCCCGGCGGGTCAGGAGCGGTGGGTGAGCGTGCGCAACACCCTCGTGGCGTTCCGGCGCGGGGTGTCGGTCCTCGGAAACATCCAGGACATCACGGAGCGCAAGAGCGCGGAGAAGGCCGTGAGGGACTCCCGGGAGGCCCTGCGACGGCTCTCCGCGCGCCTGCTCACGGTGCAGGAGGACGAACGCCGGCGGGTGGCGAGAGAGCTCCACGACAGCATCGGGCAGTCGCTGAGCGCCATCAAGTTCGTGGTGGAGCGGGCGCTGGAGGGGGCCTGGCCCGACAAGCCCACCCAGCCGTTCCTGGCGCTGCAAACCCTGGTGCCGACCATCCAGAGCTCGGTGGAGGAGGTCCGGCGCATCTCCATGGCGCTTCGGCCCTCCACCCTCGACGATCTGGGGCTCGTGGCCACGATCGCCTGGTTCACCCGGGAGTTCCAGACCGCCCTGCCCGACATGCGGGTGGAGAGGGACGTCACGGTACCGGAGGCCGCCATCCCGGAGGCGCTCAAGACCGTGATCTTCCGCATCCTCCAAGAGGCGCTCCACAACGTCGGCAAGCACAGCCGGGCGGGGCGGGTCGAGGTGTCGCTGCGGCGGGAAGGGGGAGCCCTCGTGCTGTGCGTGAAGGACGACGGGGCGGGGTTCGACGCGGGATCTGCGAAGAGGGAGGACCTGGGTACCGGCTTCGGCCTCTCGTTCATGCAGGAGCGGGCCGAGCTCTCCGGCGGGATCCTGACGGTCGCGTCCGCGCCGGGAACCGGTACCGAGGTCACCGCCCGCTGGCCCCTGGAGGGGGTGAGAGCCGCTGAAAGCTGAAGGGAGTTGCAGGGTGGGCGCCGCCCACCGGTTGCGTTGCCACCAATCCCGACGTGGTGGGCCTACACGGTTACAGGCTCCGAAATGGTGGGCCGAGCCCACCCTGCATGGCTCAAAGCTCGAAGCTGGAAGCTGAAAGCTCGAGGCTGACCGCTCAGTCGTAGGGTGGGCACCGCCCACCGGTTGGTCGGTGCCGTCGGACGCTTCGCGATGGTGGGCCGAGCCCACCCTACACGGCTGAAAGCTCGAAGCTGAAAGCTGAAAGCTCGAGGCTGACCGCTCAGTCGTAGGGTGGGCACCGCCCACCGATCGGTCGGTGCCGTCGGACGCTTCGCGATGGTGGGCCGAGCCCACTACACGGCTCAAAGCTCGAAGCTGGAAGCTGAAAGCTCGAGGCTGACCGCTCAGTCGTAGGGTGGGCACCGCCCACCGGTTGGTCTAGACTGTATCCTATGGACACGTGCTCTGCGACTCTCGATCTCGTGCGGGGTGCAGCCCTGCGGCGCATCTTGTTTCTGCCTCACGCCGTTCGGCAGATGTCGCGGCCGGACCGAATGATCTCTTCGGACGAAATCAGAACGGTGATCGTGGCCGGTGAACTCGTCGAGGATTATCCCGACGACCCCCGCGGTCACAGCTGTCTCTTGTTGGGCCACGGAACCGAGCATCGCCCGATCCACGTGGTCTGCGCTCCGCGAACCGACTACGTCGCGATCATTACGGCCTATCTCCCAGCTTCCGACGAGTGGGACGAGGGCTTTCGAGTCAGGAGGCAGTCATGACCTGCATGCAATGTCGCGGCGCCATGCGGCGCGGCGCAGCCCCCTTCCACGTGGACCGCAAGGGGTACCATTTGCTGTTCGACGCAGTCCCCTCGTGGGTGTGCCCCCAGTGCGGCGAGGTGCTATTGGAGGAAGCCGAAGTCGATGCTATCCAGCAGGCGATCGAGTCTGTGGACCGAAGCACCGAACGCTTTAGCGTGGCAGCTTGAGTTGTAGGGTGGGCACCGCCCACCGGTTGCGTTGCCACCAATCCCGACGTGGTGGGCCTACACGGTTACACGCTCCGAAATGGTGGGCCGAGCCCACTACACGGCTCAAAGCCCGAAGCTGAAAGCTGAAAGCTGAAAGCTGAAAGCTGAAAGCTCCAGGCCGACCGCCCAGCCGCCTACCGTTTCCCCGTCGTAGCGATGCCACCAATCCCGACGTGGTGGGCCTACACGGTTACACTCCGAAATGGTGGGCCGAGCCCACCCTACACAGCTCGAGGCTGACCGCTCAGTCGTAGGGTGGGCACCGCCCACCGGTTGGTCGGTGCCGTCGGACGCTTCGCGATGGTGGGCCGAGCCCACCCTACACGGCTGAAAGCTGAAAGCTCGGAGCTGACCGCCCAGCCGCTTACCGTTTCCCCGTCGTAGTCGTAGGGTGGGCTTGGCCCACCGCGGTCCTGTTGTCGTTCACTCCTGCCCCACACCTTCCGGCAGCCGCGGCGGATCCGCGCCCCAGCACGCCGTGTAGATTCCTTTCTCCACGAACCGGTGAAACGTGGAGTGGGGCCAGTCCTTTGGCGCCGCCGCCAGACCATGCTTCACGGGGTTCCAGTGCACGTAGTCGCAGTGCGCCGCGAAGTCGCGGTCGTCGCGGATCGTGTGCTCCCAGAAGCGCCGCTGCCAAACCATGGCCTCCCGATGCCGTTCCCGGGAGCGGCACGTTTCCGGCGTGTCCAGCCAGGCCCGTATCCGCTTGGTGAACCCCGCTTTGATGAGCGCCCAGCGAAGGGAGTAGTCCCTGTCTTCGTCCGGCAATCGCCAGAGGCAGTGCAAATGTTCCGGCAGCAGCACCCACGCCTCGATGGCAAAAGGGTGGGCCGCCCGAGCATCGGCGAT
The DNA here is from genome assembly GCA_016214985.1 of Deltaproteobacteria bacterium. Classification (GTDB taxonomy): domain Bacteria; phylum Desulfobacterota; class Deferrisomatia; order Deferrisomatales; family JACRMM01; genus JACRMM01. The sequence continues at coordinate 244,491 of JACRMM010000004.1, forward strand.
CGCGTCCCTTAGCGCCCGCCGGGACCGTGTGTCGCACAGAATCGGCCGCCGGCGATGCGTCACCACCGTGAAGAAGTACGTCGTGCCTTCCCGACAGCGGCGGTAGTTCGGCATCCACCACCCCAATCCCCGTCCATCGTAGGGTGGGCACCGCCCACCGGTTGCGTTGCCACCAATCCCGACGTGGTGGGCCTACACGGTTACACGGCTCCGAAATGGTGGGCCGAGCCCACCCTACACGGCTGCCCATCGTCGGCAAGGATATGCCAATCCCGACCACCTCTTCCCGACAGCGGTGGTAGCCCGGCATCTGCACGGTTACACGGCTCCGAAATGGTGGGCCGAGCCCACCCTACACGGCTCAAAGCCCGAAGCTGAAAGCTCGAGGCTGACCGCTCAGTCGCAGGGTGGGCACCGCCCACCGGTTGCGCTGCCACCAATCCCGACGTGGTGGGCCTACACGGTTACACGGCTCCGAAATGGTGGGCCGAGCCCACCCTACACGGCTGCCCATCGTCGGCAAGGATATGCCAACAATCCCGACCACCTCTTTGGCGTTCGATCATCGTAGTCGTAGGGTGGGCACCGCCCACCGGTTGCGATGCCACCAATCCCGACGTGGTGGGCCTACACGGTTACACGGCTCCGAAATGGTGGGCCGAGCCCACCCTACATGGCTTGGCGTTCGATCATCGTAGGGTGGGCACCGCCCACCGGTTGGTCGGTGCCATCGGACGCTTCGCGATGGTGGGCCGAGCCCACCCTACACGGCTGAAAGCTGAAAGCTCGAGGCTGACCGCTCAGTCGTAGGGTGGGCACCGCCCACCGGTTGGTCGGTGCCGTCGGACGCTTCGCGATGGTGGGCCGAGCTCACCGGCTGAAAGCTGAAAGCTCGAAGCTGACCGCCCAGCCGCCTAGCCTACCAACCTCTCAGCAGAGGAGAGCCTCCACATTTTGGGCAAAACTACCCATATCCAGGACTCTTGCGCTCCGCTATGGTAACGATCCGCAGAACCAGCAACTCCGCGGCGCGGCGCGGGCCGCGGCGGGGCGAAAGGGGCCGACATGTCGTGCCGAGTGTTAATCGTGGAAGACAACGGGCCCTTCCGGCAGGCGCTGGTGGCCGCCCTGCGCGCGCGGTTCCCCACGGTCACGATCGTGGAGGCCGCCGACCTCGCCGACGGGAAGCGAAGCGTGTGCCAGTGCTCGCCCGACCTCGTCTTGCTCGACATCGGCCTGCCCGACGGCAACGGCCTCGATCTCGCGAAGTACCTCCAGGAGGAGTGCCCGTCGGCCACCGTGGTCGTGTGCACGAGCTACGATCTGGCCGAATACCGCGAGGGCGCGCGCCGCCACGGAGCGAAGCACTTCCTGAACAAGGCGGACCTCGACTGGGACGCGGTGGGCGACCTGGTGGCGGCCGAGATGGCCCGGGCCGAGGACGCGGGCGCCGGCGTGCCCGCAAATTGAGTCGAGGCGACCGCGGAACGCCGCCGAACCGGCGGAGGAAGAGCGAGCGTTCCCCCAGGGGATTCCTCTTCGGCGCGTTGCCGGGCGCCACCGAGCCCCTCCGGAAGATCCCGTCCCTCTCGGCCCGGCTGGAGCCGGCTCAGCGCCGGTGGCTCGTCCGCTCCGCGCTCTTCCTCGGCCTCTTCGTGGCGCTCGTCACCGATCTCATCCTCTCGAGCCACCGGACGCTCTTCGGCGGCTGAAGCGGTTCGCCCCCAAGAATGGGTAGAACTCCCCATATGACCCGGATCGCAATATCGGTATCCTGGCCGCAGCCGCACGACCGTCTGCCTGCACGGCGTCGGGGGAGCTGCGGCAAGCGCCGGACCGGGGAGGATCCTCGCGACGGATCGGAGAGAGGCTGTATGGCTCAGGAGGCTGCAGGGTGGCGAGGGTGGAAGACAACGGCGTCGACCTTGCGGAGGGCGTCCGGCGTGGGCGGCTGCACGGGACCGTGAGTGTGTGCACGAGCGACAACGAACTGGAGCACCGGCAGGCGGCCGCTGTGCGCGGGCATGCTGCGAAGGCGATCCGGTGAGAAGGGTGCGCCGGGCGGCGATCGCGCTGGCGGCGGCGTTCCTCGTCGGGAGCGCGGCGGCAGATACCCCGAAGTACCAACGGACGATCGAGACGTTCACGATTCCGGACGTGGTCTTGGTGAATCAGAACGGGGAGAAGGTTCGGCTCAAGAGGCTCCTGGAGTCGGACCGGCCCGTGATCGTTGATTACATCTATGGGACCTGCACGACGATCTGCCCGGTCCTCTCGGCGGGGTTCTCGAACCTCCAGAAGAAGCTGGGTTCTGGAAGCCAGAACGTGCGGCTCGTGTCGATCACGATCGATCCGGAGAACGACACGCCGAAGATCATGAAAGACTACCTGAAGCGCTACGGCGCGAAGCCCGGCTGGGAGTTCCTGACCGGCAGCCGAGCCGACATCAACAAGGTGATGCGCGCCTTCAACGCCTACATGCCCGACAAGATGTCCCACCTTCCGTTGAACTTCATCCGGGCGCCGAAGGACGGGACGTGGGTCCGATTGTACGGCCTGATGAGCAGCCGAGATCTCATGAGCGAGGTCCAGAAAGCGGGGAGCCCGTGACGCAGGCGCACCGGTGCGGGGCGATTCGCCGGCCCGGAATCGCGGTCCTCGGCCTTCTGTCGTTGTTGCTCGGCGCGCCGGGTGCCTTCGCCACGCCCGAGCGGTCGCACGAGGAGACGCTGCGGCTCGGCGAGCGGATGTACCGCGAGGGGCTCCTCCCCTCGGGCGAGCCCATGCAGGCCTTCGTCAGCGGCGACGTGCCGGCGCCCGGAACGTCCTTCACCTGCGTGAGCTGCCACCTGCGAAGCGGCCTCGGCTCCATCGAGGGGCAGGTCGTCACCCCGCCGACCAACGGACGGATCCTCTACCAGGAGCGCAAGTCCTACCAGAGAGGATCCGTGTACGACCCGCTCATTCACAGCTACTCCGTCTACCTGCCGGTCCGGCCGGCCTACACCGATCAGACCCTCGCCGACCTGATCCTCAACGGCGTCGACCCCACGGGCCGCTCCGTCGTCACGGTGATGCCCCGGTACGAGATCGACGACGCCGACATGGCGATCCTGATCGCCTACCTGAAGGCGCTCTCCGACAAGCCGTCGCCAGGCGTCGGCGACCAGGAGATCAAGTTTGCCACGGTCATCGTCGAGGGCACCGACCCCGTCGCGGTGGCGTCCATGCTGGCGCCCCTGCAGTTCAACGTCGACCGCAAGAACAGCCTCGCGAAGGCCGCCAAGGGCAATCGCCGGATCGGGCTCGACAGCTACAACATGCTGGGCGCCCTTGCCACCGAGAGCTTTACCTTTTCGCGCTGGACCCTGAAGGGACCGCCCGAGACCTGGCGCGCTCAGCTCGACGCGTACTACCGGGCGGAGCCGGTGTTTGCCCTGCTCGGAGGGATCTCGGAGGGAACGTGGGAGCCGGTGCACCGCTTCTGCGAGGACAACAAGATCCCCGACCTCCTCCCGGCCGTCGAGTACCCGGTGCTCTCCGACACCGACTGGTACACCCTCTACCCCTCGCGCGGGGTTCGTCAGGAGGGGGAGTCCGCGGCTCGGTACCTGCACGGCATGGTGGAGCTGTTCGCCGGCCGAAAGATCGTCCAGATCATCCGGGCCGGACGCCGGGGTGAGACCCTGGCCGAGGGCTTCCGAGAGGAGTGGTCGGCCGCCGGCCATCTCGCGGCGGTCGACGTCACGCTGGCCGAGGGGGAGCCCCTCACGGCAGAGCGGCTGCGCCAGCTCGTGGCCCAGGAGAAGCCGGCTGCGCTCGTGGTCTGGGACGGCCCCGCGGCTCTGGAGCCCCTGGCGAGTCTCGTCGGCAACGCGGAAGGCCCCAAGCTCGTCCTCGCGTCGGGCACGACCCTCGGCAAGGCCCTCTGGACGATCCCAGAACCCCTGCGGTCCCTCCTCTACTTGACGTACCCCTACCGGCTCCCGCAGGAAGACGTCCGGTTCGATGCCGTTGTGAAGCGAGTGCTCCCGGGGAAGAAGCTCGACGCCTTCGACCCACGGGTTCTTCGGCAGTCGTACCTGGCCGGTGAGCTGCTGGGCAAGGCCCTGCGCGAGATGCGCGGAGAGTACTACCGGGACTTCCTGCTCGACACGATCGGCATGATGGCCGACATGTACTATCCCCTGTACGAGCGGGTCAGCTTCGGCCCCGGGCAGCGCTACGCCTCGAAGGGCTGCTTCATCGTCCAGCTCGGCAAGGGGGAGAAACCGCAACTCGAGCGGCGGAGCGAATGGGCCGCGCACTGACCCTCGGCCTGCTCGTGCTGCTCGGCAGCTGGGTCCTGGCTCCTCCTGCAGGGGCCGCCGAGGCGGAGCGGGTCTTCCTCACCGACGGCTATCGCTACGTGCCGGTGAGCCCGCGGATCGACGAAGCCACGGCCGACATCGGCCTCGCGCTCTGCGGCACCCGCTGCAACGCCCTCTCCGGGAACTACGAGAGCTACATGATGACCATGGGCTGGCGGTTGACCAAGGTGGAGGGCGTCACGGAGCGCACCGTCGCGTTGGGGAACCCTTTCCTCGACGGGCAGTGCGTCTGCACCGGAGAGGAGTACACGGCCGAGTACTACTACTATCTGCCGGGCGGCCCGCCCGCTCCCCCTGGAGCGAAGGAGCCCGAACTGGGACGGAGCCGGGCGGCCGGCGAGCCGATGAGTGGGAGGACCCGATAGAGCGGGTCGCCCCGTTTCTGGATACACGACACGCGACAGCCACAGGGCACGAAGGCACCACCCGACACAGGGAGGACGAGAGCATGAAACGACGACTGGTATGGACACTCGGAGTGCTGCTGACGGGGCTCTTGGCGGCCCCGGCCATGGCCGCCTGCGACGACGCCGCCGCGGCGGCGCCAGCGCCCCAGGTCGAGGAGCAGGTGGCCGCGCCCGCGGAGGGCGTTCCTGCGGACGGCGCGGCCGTCGAAGCGGGCACCGTGCCGCAGGCGCAGATCGACATCTTCAACAAGCGAGAGGAAGCCAGGAAGAGGCGTGACGAGGCGCTCAAGGTGCGGCAGCAGATGATGCAGTCGGGCCAGTAGGACCACGGAACGGTCGGCAGCGAACCGAGGGGTTCTGCTGCTGCTACACAGCCACGAGGAGGAGGACTCGATGTTCAAACGACCATTGCGCGGTCTACTGCCCGCCGCCCTGTGCGGTCTGGCGCTGCTCTGGGGGGGCCTGGCGCAGGCCTACCTCAGCCCAAACTACGCCGACCCGAGCTACGACCCGGGAGGGGGCAACTACCCCTGGACGCCCGGCCCGGGCGACACTCCGGACTACCTGACGACCCCCAACTGGGCCTACTCGCCCCCCATGCGAAAGTTCGTCGACTCCCTGCCGGGTCTCAACGCGCCCAACAATCTGGGGCAGCAGATCCCCGTGGCCAAGCCCGACATCGTGACCTACCCGGGCTCGGACTACTACGTGATCGAGTTGGTGGAGCACGCGGAGCAGATGCACTCCGACCTGCCACCGACCACCCTTCGGCTCTACCGGCAGGTCAACAACGGGACCGACACCTCGGTCTGTGGTGGCGCCGGGCAGCCCGCGTGCACCACCGCGAACAACACCGTCGCCCCTCCGGGCGTGCCGCACTACCTCGGGCCCCTGATCGTCAGCCAGAAAGACCGGCCCGTGCGCGTGAAGTTCATCAACAACCTCCCCACCGGCGCCGGTGGCGACCTCTTCGTCCCCGTCGATACCACGGTCATGGGCTCCGGTCCCTTCGAGACGGCCTACGACGCGGTGACGAAGCTGCCCAGCGGGGTCCCGGGCGTGTTTGCCCAGAACCGCGCCACCCTTCACCTGCATGGCGGCCGGACCCCCTGGATCAGCGACGGCACGCCCCACCAGTGGATCACCCCGGCGGGTGAGGTCACCGACTACCCCACGGGCGTGAGCGTGGAGAACGTGCCCGACATGCCGGACCCCGGCCCGGGGGCGCAGACCTTCTACTGGACCAACCAGCAGAGCGCCCGGATGATGTTCTACCACGACCACGCCTGGGGCATCACGCGACTGAACGTCTACGTGGGAGAGGCCGCGGGCTATCTGATCCGGGACCCGGTGGAACAGGCCCTGGTCAACGGAGGCACGGTCGGCTATCCGGACCCGGCGACCGGGCCCCACTTCGCGACCTACGCCGCCGGCACCATCCCCGCCGACGAAATTCCGCTCGTGATCGAGGACAAGACCTTTGTCGACGCCGCCACCGTCCGCCTCACCGACCCGCTGTGGAACTGGGGCACGGGCGCCCTCGACGCGGGCACCGGCATCCGCACGCCGAACACCGGTGACCTCTGGTGGCCCCACGTGTACATGCCGGCCCAGAACCCCTTCGACATCACGGGCATCGCGCCCATGGGCCGTTGGGCGTATGGCCCCTACTTCTATCCGGCCACCCCCAACCCGTTCCAGCCCGTGGCCAACCCCTACTACAGTGACCTCTGCGACCCGGCCGGAGACGCGGCGACCACCCCGGGCATCCTCGGTGGGCCCTACGGCCAGTTCTGCCAGCCGCTCGAGATCCCCGGCACCCCGGACGTGTCGTGGGGGGCCGAAGCGTTCATGGACACCCAGACGGTCAACGGCACCGCGTACCCGTCCGTTACCCTGGCGCCCAAACCCTACCGTTTCCGGATCCTCAACGCGTCCCACGACCGCTTCTTGAACCTGCAGCTGTACGTGGCCGTCTCGAAGAACGGCCCTAACACCGAGACAGACGTCGGAGCCCCCCTGCTGTGCGACGGCGCGACGCCGCGTCCGGCCACGGACTGCACCGAGGTGAGGATGCTGCCCGCCGCGGTCCAGCCCGGTTTCCCCGCGACGTGGCCGGTCGACGGCCGGGCGGGCGGTGTGCCCGACTACACCACGAAGGGGCCTGACTGGATCATGATCGGCACCGAGGGCGGCTTCCTTCCGAAGCCCGTGGTCATCCCGCCGCACCCGGTCACCTGGAACATCAACCCGTCCATGTTCAACGTCGGCAACATCAACGGTGGGTCCCTCATGCTCGGCCCGGCCGAGCGGGCGGACGTCATCGTCGACTTGTCCGGGTACGCGGTCGGCACGACGCTGATCCTCTACAACGACGCCCCGGCGCCGTGGCCGGCCCTCAACCCGACCTACGACTACTACACCGGCAATCCGGATCAACAGGACGTCGGCGGCTCCCCGCCGACCCTGCCGGGTTACGGCCCCAACACCCGCACCGTCATGCAGATCACGATCGACGGCGCGGGCGGGGCGGCCTTCAACCTGGGCGCTCTGCAGGCGGCCTTCACCTCCCACACCAATACTCCCGGCGGGGCCCCGAGCGTGTTCCAGGTGGGGCAGGATCCGATCATCGCGGCGCAGGGCGACATGAACACAGCGTCCGACCCGAACCGCTTCGAGGCGTTCCTGTTCCCCGAGACCTTCGACGCCTACACCAAGGCGTACGACCCGCCCACCCCGTTCCCGACCTCCTATCCCAACTGGGGGATCTCGCGGATCAACGATCAGAGCATCAACTTCGTCGGTGTCGACGGGTCCACGACCTACAAGTCCACCACGACGAATCCGCGCAACAACACCCTGGATATGAAGCGCAAGGCGATCCACGACGAAATGGGAGCGACCTGGGACGACTACGGCCGCATGCGGGCGGGTCTCGGGCTCGAGCTGTCGAACCTCGGACCGCTGCAGGTGAACTTCATCGTCCAGACCTACAGTGATCCGGCCACCGAGATCCTCGAAGAGAACGGGATCCAGGTCTGGAAGATCACCCACAACGGCGTCGACACCCACCCGATCCACTTCCACCTGTACGACGTGCAGGTGCTGAACCGCGTGGGCTGGGACGGCTTCATCCGCCTGCCCGACCCGACCGAGCTCGGCTGGAAAGACACGGTCCGCATCAGCCCGCTCGAAGACACCATCGTCGCCCTGAAGCCCGTGACCCCGAAGATCCCCTTCGGCGTTCCGGAGAGCTATCGACCGCTGAACCCGGCGACGAACCTTGGTTCCACGGCGGAGCTGTCGACGGTCGACCCAACTACCGGGGACCCGTGGCCCACACCGAACGTCAACCGCATGTACAACTTCGACTGGGAGTACGTGTGGCACTGCCACATCCTCAGCCACGAAGAGAACGACATGATGCGGGCGCAGGTGTTCAAGTTCCAGGAAGTGCTGCCGGATGCACCGACGGGTCTGGCGGTCTCGACCGCCGGGGTCCTCACGTGGACGGATCCGACCCCTGCGGCCGCCCCTGCCACCTTGCTCAGCAAGGCGAACGAGATCGGGTTCAGGGTTGAGAGGGCCTTGGTCACCGGTGGCGTCACCGGGACCTACTCCAAGCTCGCGGACACACTTGCGAACGCAACGACCTTGACGGACGGCACGATCGCATCGGCGGGCTCGTCGTATGCCTATAAGTTGATTGCATTCAATGCCGCAGGTGATTCGCCTCCATCGAATACCGCACAGCTCCTCGCGTGCGCAAAGCCAGCCAGTCTTTGGATACGAACCACCACGAGCACCGATACAAACCCGGTCGTTTGGGGGGCCTCTCCGACCGCCGGTGCTTCGTATGAATTGCAGGAAGCTCAGGACGCAGCGTTTACGGTTGGGCTCCGACAGGTCTACACTGGGTTACTCCTGACTACAAACGTTACCATCCTTAACGGTAACGGCTCCTACTACTATCGCGTGCGGGCAACGGCGGCCGGCTACCTGCCCAGCCTTTGGGTCAGCAAGGGGCCTATGACTGTATCCAATGTGACGGCCGAGAAGCCCGCGAGTCTTTGGGTCAGGAGCACGACGCCTGTCTTAATCAATCCAGTGGTCTGGGGAACTTCTCCGACCACAGCGGTCAGTTACGAGGTCCAACAAGCCCAGAATGCAAGCTTTACAGTGGGCCTAGCGTCGGTCTATACCGGTACGGCCCTCAATACGAATGTCACAGTCAGTGCCAATGCGAGTTACTATTTCCGAGTCAGGGCCACGAAAGCGGGCTATCTGCCGAGCCCCTGGGTGGTTGCTGGACCCATGGTGGTTTCCGCGCCAGTCGTTGCGAATCCAGCGAGCCTCTGGGTCAGAACCACCACAAACGTTGAGACGAACCCAGTTGTATGGGGAGCCTCTTCAACCGCTAGCGTCACGTACGAAGTGGAGGAAGCTCGGAATTCCGGCTTCTCGGTTGGTCTGCGGCAGGTTTACAGTGGGACTGCGTTGACCACAAACGTGACGATCCAGGGCGGGAACGGCGCCTACTACTATCGCGTGCGGGCAACGCGGGTTGGCTACGTGTCAAGCGGGTGGGTGACCACAGGGCCGATGACTGTAGTAAATTTGACAGCGCTTCCGCCGGTCAGTATATGGGTAAGAACGGCAACCGGTGCGGCCACCAACCCCATTATCTGGGGTGCATCGCCAACCGTGGGTGCGGCCTATGAGGCACAAGAGGCGCAGGATGCCGCCTTTACTGTCAATATGAGGACGGTCTACACTGGTGCTGCTCTAAACACAAACGCAACCGTCGCCGCATCTGGAACCTATTACTATCGTGTACGAGCCACAAAGACGGGTTACCTGCCGAGTTCTTGGGTGAACAGCGCAGCCAGCGTGGTAACCTTGCCTTAACCGAGTAATGCCAGTGCCCCAATGAGTGTGGGGGTGGGCGTGTTGCCCACCCCCCCGTTTTTTTCCGTGCTTTACGCAAAGAGGCTCGTCCGCAGAATCTGTGGGCGATCATTGCCGGCATGCAGGTGGAAGTGTTCGGAATGTCAGCAGTTGCTGCTCTCCGTTGCAGCTGCGAAAGTGAGACGAGTTTCGAGAACCGCGCCGAAGACCGCGGCGACGAGGACAGTAGATGCCCCATCAGCCACCGTGCCCGTCATGGCGCCTTGTACGCGAGGACCCTGCGACAGAGCGCGAGGCCCGAGACTCGGCTGGCGCCCGGTCTGACCCACGAATTCTGCGGACGAACCCGCAAAGACGACGGATACGCTCTTGTCGTGTAGTCGGGAGACGGACCAACCTCCGGCACGCAGGATCGGTGGGCGCCGCAAGCGTCGCGATGCTGTGGGGTGCGCACCAAAGTCAGTCTTCCCTGCTGATTGAAATATGGGCAATTTCTCAGGAGGTCCGACCTGTGGTTCTGACGTATTCGTCGGCCTGCCGCACGCCATTGACAGGCACTTCAATGCTCTCCTAATTTCCCCGCAAGATTTCAGAGAACGTGAAAGCGTACGCACCAACTCTGTTGGATGATGGTCCTTCCCCAATATTCAGCCATTCGTCCCAATATCTTTGGACGAACGTTCGTGCGACTTCGACAAGCCGCGGGTCAAATTTGGCCAAAACTAACCAGTCGGCGATCGAGGCTTCAGCAGGGGCCATTGGAGGCCCGAGACCATCGATGGTGTAGGTGAAAGCAGGGTACTCGCGGTCCCCGTTCCAGACTCGATCCAAAAAAGTGTTGGAGAACCGCGTGATGTCCTCGTCGGAAAAAGAAGTTCCCAGTGCCCAGCACGACTCAGCAAAGGCAACGTCGATCCCAGCGTATCCAGTGCCCTCGACTTTATCGATTCTGGATTCTCCTGGAAGGATTTGGTCCCAATAGTGCCATTGGTAGGCTGACCCGTTGAACTTCAACGACGCATGAAAGGTTGCTGCCAGGTTGCCAGCCCTCTCCCTGTCAACTGGGTTGCCCTCGGCGCTGCTGAGGGCTGTAAACACCCTTCCGAAAGCCAACATCTGATTGTAGGGCAAACTCTGCCCTCCCGGCGCATCTCTCCCGTCGGGCGGCGAGATGTACAACCCGCGAAACGAATCCACTTGGATCCAGAAGGGCTCCCAGGCTGGAATCATGCCGGCCCTCAGAAGCGTTTCGTAAGCGGCAGCAAGTGGGCCAAGATCTCTCGCGAGATCAATGTCACGCTTCACCATTTTGGAGAATCTCGCTAATTGGGTGCCCACAAGCCCCTCGTGGACCATGAACGAATAGCATCGTCTTATCGATAGATTATCGAGTTGAACTTTGTTCCCAACGTCGCGATAGTCAGTGTGCGTCAAGCGGACTTTTAGTTCGTGTCCAGCCACAGAGGGAGCCACAAAGGTGGCTACTCCATATTTCCACTCCGTGTTGAAGAACTTTACCTCCAGTAAGACCGTTGGAGTGGTCGAGTCCCAAACGACGAGTCTGCCTCCTCCTGGTCCAGAGGCTCTGCAGGTGTAGCGGACCTCATACTGAGCCTTTGGTACATACCAGACTGCCTGTTCCAACGCTTGCCAGCCGTCGCTGGGTGAGGTCCCAACTTCAGCCAGCAGATTCCCTGTTTCTTCCTGGATCTTGTTCTCCGCGTTGACAAGAGGTCGGGGACCTCCGCCGTCATTGAGCAAGAGGTGCGCAGTGTCTGGCCCGGCTTGCCAGCGGGTCCAGAATGGGACGCCATAGTAGCCGACAGCCCCAAGTTCCTGAGGATCTGTGATTGCAAGTTCGTCAAAGAAATCGTCAGCTGGAACGTCCCATTTTGCGTGGCGAAGGACGATACAGAGGGTCTCAGCGGGCGCTGCCGGCGTTCTGAATAAGACGCACATCCGCGACCACTTTGTATTATAGAAGCTTTTCTTTGCCAAAATGGAGCCTGTTGTCTTGTTGTATACGACGACTTCTCCTCCGTACTTGGGCTCAGTCGTCATGGCCCAAAATTGCAAGATGAAATATTTGTCTTTGGCGCAATGGATATCCTGGGACACAGACTGCGATCCCATCGCTGGATTCGTAGACAGACGGAGATATTGGTCGCCGTCAGTAAATAGCTTCATGTTGTCTACGAATATTTCACCTCCTGAAATGCGATAGTCGGTATGGTATATTCTAATTAGCAACGTGTGGCCTACGGTGGCCGGGCTTGAAAAAGATAAGATGTGCCGCCGCCAGGATTTGTTGGACACAATCTCCTGTGCTAAGACTCGGGAATCGGTCGCGTCATATGCGAGGACGCGGCCACCTACAGTCCCGTTCGTAGCAGCATCGAAGGCCACGACGTAGACTTTCGAAGGCTCGTAGCGGAGCGGCTGCTCGATCACCTGCCAACCTCTGCTCGGGGATGTGACCAACGAGAGCGCGCGCCTGCCTGAACTCTTTGTGGTAGTGACGAGACGAGCGGTATCGCTTGCGGACTGCCATCTCCGCCACGCCATGGGCAGCGTGGGGTCACGGACGTCGACGGATTCGAAGTCCGGGTTGCGCAGGTCGCCGCTATTGTTCTTGTAAGCATCTTGAGCCGACGAAATCGGGACGCCGCGCTCCAAAGCGTAGCTCGCCGAGGAACCGCTGAAGGGCCGCCACGCAAGAGGTCTCGTGGGATCATTGGGATCGGCGTTTTCGAAACCTCCATTCGTGGTCGCCTGGACGTCGCTGAGCTGTGTTGAGTCTGGAGTGTCTTCGAAGTTGCCATTGAGCACTTGGTCAGAAGTCGTATAGCGCGCCGTAAACAATGGTCTGTAGACGGCATGAGGAAATATCTGTTCTGTTAGATTAGTGAAGCGTGTCAAATATTTTACGTCTCCAGTCACTTCGTACATGTCCAATAGACTCGCCAAAATATAGGAGTCCTTCCAGCCTGCCAGTGCGCCGTCGCCTGGAAGGTAAGGGCGGCCTTCGAACCAGAAGGTGCCATTTACAGTCGCCAACGATAAGGCATACATCTGGTCGTACTGATCAAGATCGCCAGCATAGGACTTTAAAGAAGCAGTAGCGCTCAACGCCGTCGTGAAAATGGCAGCAGCCACTAATTGTAGACACTTCTGGCGTTGTGTTGTGCCAGCAAATCCAGAAATCAAATTAGGTATATAGATCATTCAAATCCTCCCAGACGACTGGTGGTGGACTGAGCGGGAGTATTACGCCTTCATCCCGGGCGGAAGGGGTCGGCCTCGTCGACGACGGTCGGCCCACAAATCGCCGAAGTTCGGGCCAGCGAAGCGGCAAGATGTTGGGCGAGAACTGATCAAATAGCATATGGAGTCAAGCGACATCTTCCTCGCAAGCCGATCCCGCTCGTCCGGGCTGCGCTGGGACGAATAGGTAATGCACCCGACTGAGCAGGCGGCCGCTATGCTCTTGAACTCCCAAAAGCACGGAGAGGAGCCCATCTAGGATGTTCTGGATCGTCCTGGGGCGCGATCCGCACATCGGCGGGCGTCATTCCCACGCAAGCGCTAGATCGTCGTAGTACGTCGTCCCCACCCCCGTGCTGCGGAGAACGACCGAGAACTCCACCACGTCTGGACTGAGTGCCGGAGCCCAACGATACAGCTGCCAGGTCGTGATTGCGGGCAAAGGGGGGGATGTGTCGTACTGCACTCGCTTCCGGCGTCCGTCAAAACCTAAAAGACTCAATGTCGGCCGAGCATCACCGATCGTCCGGTAGAAGACAGTGACCAAGGGCTTTCTTGCTGGTACGGGGGAGATATTTCGCACGGGAAGCGCGACCACGTTGGAGGCGTCGGTGGTTCCTGTCAGGGCGATTGCTTTCTCGCCAGAGTGAGCCTCGGTGACCCACGTTGCAGTGCCGCCTTTGCCGGGGCTCCAAATCGTCAGCCTCCAACCAACTGGGCCGGCTGTGGCGGGAGTCCCTTCCTCGAAGCCGGGGTTCGGCAAGCCTGACGCGGGTGACAGCGTTTGAGTCACCTTGGTCGTGACTCCGGAGAGCGTCCTTCGGTCACTCTCGCTGAAGCCTACGACTCGGCGGTAGAGGTCGAGCAATTGCGGGATCATGGCAGGCGGCCGATCGCTCTCAAGTGACATCGCGGCCGCAATGTCGCACACTCGGTTCGAAACCCGGCCGAGACCAATCCACTCCGTCCAGACTAACGTTTCTCCCCCGGGCGTATCGACACGGTCCCCAAACCGCGGATGCGCCAGAGAGCCATTCCACATGACGTCGGAGTAAGTGGCAGCGAAGTGCCGGAGATCGTCCTCATTGAAGACGATACGACGCTCGGCCGCTTCCAGGGCGAAGGAGACGTCAACGGTGGCGTGGCTCTGGTCCTCCACCCAGTCCGGCACCTTCTCTCCGGGAAGCGGGTCCCAATAGTTCCAGACATAGGCTTGGCCCCTGCGCCTCAACTTGGACTGGAAACGCTGTGCCATCCTTGTGGCTCGATCCGCGAAATCGGCACGATGGCTGAGTCCTGGGACGTCCTTCAGGACCAGCCATGTCCTCGCGAGGGCAAGATATTGATTGTGCGGCAGCCCGTAGCCGGGAAAGCGTTGCGTCGGATCGTCCGTGAATCGATAGACCCCGGTCCCGTCGGACAGAGTTGTCCAGGTCCTTTCCCATTTTTCGAAGACGTTCCTCTCGATGAACGCCGCGTACTCGCGTGCCTTTTCACCGTATCTCCGAGCGAGACTCGGATCCGACAAGGCGATTGCAACGAATTGGCCGATCGGGTAGCTAATCATTCCGTCCAGAACTTGCAACTGGAGCTCCTTGGGGGCTATAGTGACCACGCGAAACTTAGCACCCTTCTTGCCGGAGCCTTTGATGGTAAAGGACGCTGCCGGAACCTCTCGGATTTCGGTCGAGCCGGTGTGCTGGTGGTTCCCAACAGCCTGCGTTGTAGTCAGGTCACGAACCTCAAGAGAGGTGTCCGAGGTGAACTCGATCAGGTAGTCGTGCCCCGACACTTTCTCGCCGCCCTCGCCGACCCACGTCCGCTGAACGGCAGGCGTGACGTCAAGAGACGCCGTGGGGCCAACTGGCTCAACCTTCACCACCCCTACCGAATATCTGGCGTCCCTCCACCCCAGGAAACCCTGGTCGTCAGGCGCGGCCGCGTTCTTCATCCGGTCGAAGTGGTCAACGATCTTGTCGAGCCAATAGGTGTCACGGGTAACCGTGTAGCAGAGCACGTAGTTGCGCAGAAAAGCGCTTTCTCCCCATCCAAGATCGCCACCCGTCTTGGCGTCGGAGAAGCCCTTCCCATCCCGATTCGCAGCGTCCCAAAGCTGAAACGACCGAAGATCGTCGCCCAGTCTTCCGGTGAGCGCCTTTTGGAGGGCCGAGTCGGCCGACGAGGCCTCGGGAAACCAAATGGCGATCGCTACAGTGAGGAAGGCTGCAAGTTGGGACCAGAACTTGCTGCCATGAACCGTCTTTCCCGAAGACCGGCTCAATCCCATGGGTTTCTCTCTCAGCAGGTCGTCAGAATACATACGATCCGGCGAGAAGAGCGTCAATCATGTTTACGATCACCTTCTTGACCGTTTCGCCGTCCTTGCCTCCGATGCCGGAGAAGGAGCACCAGTTCGTCGACGCACCGTTGATTACGACTCCGGAGGTCGGAGTCTTCTGAAGAGCGATCCACGTTCCGACGGTCTGATCCGTGCCACGGGCGCCGAGGTCGTAACCGATGATTTCTGCCCTGTAAAAGCCGAGAGCTTGTTCGTCGACAATCGGGTAACCGTCCGAGTCAAAGCCAGAGAGGAGGGTTCCGTCGTACTCGAGACTGGGCATGGAGATGACGTAGCCCTTGGGGAGGTTGAGGTGCCACCACATAGTATTGCCGGACAGAATGAGGACCGGCTTTCCTGAGGCAACGAAGACATCAAGATTGTTTCTAGCTTGCCGAGTCCAGTATTCGCTGTGACCTATTATAATAAGTAGCTTGGCGCTGCTTATTGACTCGTAGTCTTCCATGTCAAAATCGCATATGTAGCCCACGTTGTAGTCCGTCGAAGATGTCAACCATTCAACAAACGGCATCCAAAATTTAGGTATTGGGTCCGCCGATGGACGTTTAAACGAAACCGTGCTGGCTTTGTCGACCGTATAGAATGAACGCCCCCCCATGGCATTATAGGCTGCCTCTGTGTTGCTTGGGCAAAGAACGATAATATCAGAGTTCCCTGCTGGTGCTTTGACAATGAATGGAACCTCGTTTTCCCATGAATACACGCCACTTCTTAGAAATGACGCCACTGTGTAGACTCCCGATGGCTGGTAGCCAAACCCGTCCCTCCAGGGGGCTTCGCCCTGAGCAGTCTGAGAACTGGTAACGACGGATATGAAATCCACTTGGCGCCCTGTTACGTCATAAAGACGAACCATACCAGTACCGTGCTCGGTGAAATTCAGATAGAGAGTTACCTCCTCACCTTGGATGTAAGAGAACTTATCTGTGTATCCATCTTTGAGGTTCGATGGTGTTGCGGTCGAGGTGTCGCCCGTTCCTGCGCCTCCGCTCGCGCAGGCGGAGACCAGTAAGGCGAGTACGGCAGTTCGCCACAATGGATTTGTGCCACGGCTCAAAGCCATTGGTGGTCCTCGTGCCCTCTAGCGTCGAAGGAGTTCATGTCGTTCGGTCGTCTGGATGAATCATGGCTTCAAGATAGGAAACCCAGCAAGTGTGATTTTGGATCGTTGCGGTATCGATGCCCAACCAGACCGATGTTTGGATTGTCATCGCCAATGCCAGTCTCCCAGGTGTTGGATTGGTTGAGGTCTTATTCGTTGGAACCCTTCTCCGTATTCGCTTTCAGAAGGTGTAGGTCCCGGCGAGAAGCGTATCGATCATGTTCTGGATCACCCGTTTGACGATCTCGCCGTCCTCACCTCCAATTCCGCTGAAGGAGCACCAGTTCGTCGACGCACCGTTGATTACGACTCCGGAGGTCGGAGTCTTCTGAAGAGCGATCCACGTTCCGACGGTCTGATCCGTGCCACGGGCGCCGAGGTCATAACCGATGATTTCTGCCCTGTAAAAGCCGAGAGCTTGTTCGTCGACAATCGGGTAACCGTCCGAGTCAAAGCCAGAGAGGAGGGTTCCGTCGTACTCGAGACTGGGCATGGAGATGACGTAGCCCTTGGGGAGGTTGAGG
>JACRMM010000013.1 GCA_016214985.1 Deltaproteobacteria bacterium
GCTCCAAAGCCGTCCGCGCCCGCCCGGTCGGGCTTTGACCCACGGCAGGCACCGGCTCTCCGGCAAAGCGCGAGTTCTGTGCATGTAGAACATTTCCATCTTATGGGGCCAGTTTTCTCAAGTCCGACAGGCTCCTAGGGCTCTCTGCCTACATTACCAGCTCCACCGAGCGCTCGTCGGAGTCACGGTCCTGGCGGTCCATTACCGCATCCAGGAACTTCTCCAGGAGACGCAGGGCGCCCCGGTAGCCCACGGTCGGGAACACGATGTGGCCGATCCGATCGACGATCGGGAACCCGTGGCGGATGAGCGGGATGTCCTCGTCCCGGGCAATATACTTGCAGTAGGTGTTGCCGATGATCAGGTCAGGCTTGTCGTTCTTGATCCACTGGTGGAAGAGGTACATATCACCGCCGGCCTTGACGTTCACGTGGTAAGGCAGGTCCTTCGTGATCTCCTCGATCCGGCGCTCGAACTCCTTGCCCGGCGTGCCGGTGACAATGTGGGTGGGCCACATGTCAAGAGTGACGAGGAACTCGGTCAGGGCGATCAGCTGGTCGGGATCGCCCACCAGGGCGACCTTCTTCTGGAAAAGATACTGTTGCATGTCGGTCATCACGTCGAGCACCTGGCCTCGCTCGACGCTGACCGACTCGGGCACCGGCACTCCGCCCGCTTTTCGCAGCGCGTCCACGAAGCGGTCCGTCGCAAGAAGGCCGATCGGCAGGTCCAAGACCTCGAACGGCACCTTGCACTTTGTCTCGAGCTCTTTCGCGGCCAAAGCCGAGGCCAGGTTGCCCAGTGCCAGCGTGGCCCGGCTCGCGCCGGCGCTCTTGATCTCGTCGACGGTGGCGCCTCCCCGCGGGTAGAACTCGTGTCTGCCGGTTTGGGGCGCGTTCAGAACCCCGGAGGTGTCGGGGAACAGGATGGTCTTGACCCCCAATTGGTCGGCGATGCGCTTTACCTCTGCCATGTCGGCAGGCTCCACGTAGCCGGGAATGACATTCACCCGGTCTTCCTTTTGCGTGGTCGGCTCGGCCAGATAGCTCACCATCGACTTGGTCATGTTGGCAAAGCCCGTCACGTGGGAGCCTACGTAGCTCGGCGTGTTGGCGTGGATGACGAGTTTGCCCTCGGGGATCTTCCCCCCCTCCTTGGTCGCCGACACGATCTGGGGGATGTCGTCGCCGATGGTCTCGGAGAGGCACGTCGTATGGACCGCGATCACGTCGGGCTCGTAGAGGGTGAAGATGTTGTGGAGGGCCTGGGTGAGATTTGCGCCTCCGCCGAAGACCGACGCGCCTTCTGTGAACGAGCTCGTGCCCGCCATCACCGGTTCCTTGTAGTGCCGCGTGAGCATGCTGCGGTGATAGGCACAGCACCCCTGGGAGCCGTGACTGTGGGGGAAGCAGTTGTGGATGCCAAGGGCCGCATACATGGCGCCGACGGGCTGGCAGGTCTTGGCCGGGTTGACCGTCAGGGCCGAGCGTTCTTTCACTTCGGTGGGGGTGTGTCGAAGCAGCATGGCGGATTCCTCCTGGTAGGGTGGGCTCGGCCCACCGTGATGCCGTTTACGGGTCCGGTGGGCCGAGCCCACCCTACGATTACTTCGTCACGGCGGGGCAAGCCCCGCCCTACGCCGCGCAGGCGTCGTTGCAGACGAAGGTGGCCGGGATCCCGGGGCCTTCGTCCTTCTCCCAGGGCGGCGTGAGGTAGCTCCAGACCTTTGAGTTCACCATCCGGTCGATCTCCCGATAGAAGTTCACGGCTCCCCGGAAGCCCGCGTAGGGGCCGCCGTAGTCGTAGGTGTGCAGCTGCTTCAAGGGCACGCCGAACTTCTGAACGACGTACTTCTCCTTGATCCCCGCGCAGAAGATCGCGGGTTTGTAGATCTCGAGAAGCTTCTCGGTTTCGTAGTGGCTCGGGTCGTCGATGCTGAGCGTATCCGCTTCCATCGCCAGGATCATGCCCTCGTAGTCCGAGAACGTGAGGCCGCCTGACTGAAGGTTCTTCATCTGCTCGGCCGTCTTCCGGGGCCTGAACTTCTCAGGGTCTGCCTCCACGTGCAGCTCTTCGATGTTGCGGCTGTCGGCGTCGACCTTGATGGTGGGGAGCACCTTGCGGCCCTCGTAGTCGTCCCGGTGGCCGAACTCGTACCCTGCCGCAACGGTCTTCATCCCAAGCTCGTGGAAGAGCTCCTGGTAGTGATGGGCACGGGAGCCACCGACGAAGAGCATGGCGAGCTTCCCCTCGGTGCGGGGCCTGATGCCCGCCACCACGGCCTGCACGGCGGGAAGCTCCCGTGCAATCACCTCCTCCACCTTGGCGCTCAACGACCCATCTTCGAAGTACTGGGCGATCTTTCGCAACGACTTGGCCGTGGCCTCGCCACCGATGAAGTTCACCTTGATCCAGGGGATCCCGTACTTCTTCTCCATCATGTCGCCCATGTAATTGATCGAGCGGTGACACTGGATGATGTTCAGGTCGGCGAGGTGGGCGCGGGCGAACTGCTCGTAGGTGGCGTTGCCGCTAAAGGTCGATACCAGAGTGATGCCGCAGTCCTCCAAGATTCGCTCGAGCTCAAAGCCATCGCCCCCGATGTTGTACTCGCCGAGCATGTTGACCTTGAACTTGCCCTCTGGAACCGTGTCGCACTGCCCCACCACGTGCTTGAACACCTGGTTGTTGGCGATGTGGTGACCCGCGGACTGTGACACCCCCTTGTAGCCCTCGCACGAGAAGCCAAACACGTTGATGCCGAGCTTCTCCTTCATGTCCCGGGCCACGGCGTGCACGTCGTCGCCGATGAGGCCCACCGGGCAGCTGGAGCAGATGGCGATGGCCTCGGGCTTGAAGGTCTCGTAGGCCTCCTCGATGGCCTTTCTGAGCTTCTTCTCACCGCCGAACACGATGTCTTCTTCCTGCATGTCGGTCATGAACGCATAGGGCATGAAGTTCACCCCGTCGGGTCCCGCGTCGGTCTGGTTGCGGCGGGTGAGCCAGGAGTAGAAGCCGCACCCCACCGGGCCGTGGGTGATCGTCAGGATGTCGCGCACCGGCCCCAGGATGACGCCTTTGCAGCCTGCATACGTGCAGCCGCGCTGGGTAATGACGCCGGGCGTGGTGCGCGTGTTCGAGAGGATCTCCGGAGCGAACCCGCCGTCCTTGGGGCGGTTGACCACGATCTGCTGACCGCGCTTCTTCGAGACCTTGGGTGGGTACTTCGCGACGAGCGCCTTCTTCACCTCTTCGGGGTCGGGCAGGGGTTGGGCCGTCTTCGCTGCCTGCATGGGTCTCATCCTTTCGTGGAGTGCGGTTTCACGGGGCGGGGTCGGTGGCCCCGTTCGCTACCCGCTCTTCAGCAACGGATGTGCCAGCCCTGTCTTCCTCTGCAGAACATCGCCCAACCAGCGGAACTTGCTGCTCATTACGGCGAAAGGCGTAGTGACGGCGGCGGCGCGTCGGGGTCCTTCGGCTCGGTACCTTACAATTGGGAAAGATGGGATCTCACAGGATTGTGGGGGGTGAAGCGGAGGAGGCGCGCGGTGGGGCAGATCCGGCTCCGCGTCGACTCGAGAGAACGAAGGGGAGGGCGTGAACCCTCCCCTTCGGGAGGCCCCAGGCGCCGGGCTACTGCTTGGGCGCGGCGGCGTCCTGGGGTGGGGTAGCCTGGTCCGGCGCCGCTTCGGTCGACGAATCCGCCGGCGCTGCCTTCACCTCTGCCCCGGTGTCGGCGGGGGCGGTCGCTGCCGGCTGCGCCGCTGCCGGCGACGCGTCCTCGGCCCGGAGCAGGACCGGCGCGAGCAGGGCGGCGGCCACGGCAAGGGTTCCGACGCACCGGGCGATCGTGCAGGTTCTCATGCTAGCCTCTCCTCATAGCGTTGACGCTCCCGTGTGCCGGGGGCGAGGTCACGGGGCGTTCCGGACGAAGGCCCCGTGCACCGTGTACACCGCTTCCTCGCCGGAACGTCACAGAAAACCGGGCTCCTGTGCTTCGCATCGGGTGAGACGACGTCGCAGCGAACGGCTTCGGGAGCCCGTTTTCATTGCCCCGCGGGATCTCCAGTCGTAGCATGGGTGCCTCGGCGGGCGCGTTCGCCACCGCCGTTCGCGCACCCATACGACGGAGGGCACCCGCATGCCCCAGCACATCGCCGCACCGGTAGTGGTCGCCGCCGCCGGGAACCTGCCCAAGATCATCGAGGAGTTCGTGGGCCGGGCGAACTCCGGCACCTCGGAGGTCAGCATCGCCCGAATGCGGAGCCCGGGGGGGTGGAGCGAGCCCGGGCAGACGCCCGAGTTCGACGAGTACACGGTCGTGCTCCGTGGGATGCTGCGGGTGACCAGTCGGGGCGGGCGGATCGACGTCGGCGCGGGGCAGGCCGTCATCGTACCCGCTGGGGAGTGGGTCCAGTACAGCACCCCGGAGCGGGAGGGCGCCGAGTATCTGGCGGTGTGCCTGCCCGCGTTTTCGCCCGACACCGTTCACCGGGACGGCTGACGCGCTGACTACCCTTCAAAATGAACGAGCGAGGAAACCGCGATGAAACGGATGAGCGCGTGGCTGCTGGCGTTCTTGGCCGCCGCCACGTCGGCGGCGCAGGCCTTCCAGTTCGACGTCTGGCGATCGGGCATGAAGGTGGACAAGGTCGTTGAGGTCGGGAAGGAGAACGGGGTCGAAGTCGAGCCCGAGGGGTCGGGTCTACCCTTCTTTGGCAAGAAGGACGCGGAAGACCTGCCGGTTCGCGTCGAGTACCGCGCCGCGATGAAGCTCATGGGGTACTCGGCGAAGGTGCTGTTCTCCTTCGCGCCCGAGTCGAAGGTGCTCCACACGGTGCGGGTGGAGATCTCGGTGCCGATGAGCGGGGACAAGGCAGACGTGGATGTCTTGGCCGCCGCGATCGCCAAGCAGCTCGACGCCAAGTACAAAGGGCAGGGCGATGTCGCTCCCGAGGGTCTCCTGGGGCAGCTCGCCGCGAAGTTCCGGGAGGGGAAGGGCCGGTCCTGGAGGGGCGTGGGCGACGCGGTCACGATGGAGTCTGCCTGGAAGCTGCTCGGGGGTGAGGTGATCGTGACATACGTGGACGAGAAGCTCGCCGACCGGGCCACGGTGGAGGATCGGAGGATTCGGGAGAAGCGGCTCGACCGCTCCGCGGGGGGTGACAAGAGCAAGTTCTGATCCCGGTGCTGGCCCTCGGGGGCTGGCCGGTTCCAGGGACGGGGCGCAGTAGAGCGGTGGTTGACCCTGTCGGGCGGCGCCTGTTACAAGGGACACGGAGGGAGCCCAACGCAGGGAGGTGGGAGCCGTGAGCCAAGACCGTTCGCCGACCGCCGCCCCGGGGAGGGTTCCCGTCGGGTTCGGGCGGCTCGAGACCAACCCGAGGTACTGCTGATGTCCCGGGGGCAGCTTTCCCGTGGGCCCATCCTCGTCCTCCTGGTCCTGTCGCTCCTCTGGGGGGGAAACATGGTGGCGATCAAGGTGAGCGTTCAGGGGGTCGCTCCCCTGTTCGCCGCCGGGCTGAGGTCCCTGGTTGCCGGTACCTGCGTCTACCTTTGGATGAGGGTCCGCGGGGTTCCCGCGTTTCCGGGCCGGGCCGTGCTTCTCCATGGCCTCGCGGTCGGCGTGATGTTCGGGGCGGAGTTCGGGTTCATCTACCTCGGGCTGAAGCACACCCTGGCCTCCCGCTCGGCCATCCTGCTCTACACGCACCCCTTCTTCGTAGCGATCGGCGCCCACCTCCTCTTGGAGGGCGACCGGCTCCACGCGCGAAAGGCCTTCGGGCTCGTGCTTGCCTTCGCGGGCGTGGCGACCCTGTTCGCTCGAAGCTGGGGCCCGATGAGCCTTCAGACCCTGCCCGGCGATCTCTCGATCCTGCTCGGGGCCGCGCTCTGGGGCGCGACGACCCTCTACATCAAGCGGTTTCTCACGGGGCGCGCCCGCCCGGTCCAGACGCTCTTCTACCAGCTCGCCTTCTCTGCCCCGGTGCTGCTGGCCTGGAGCGCGCTCATGGAGGACCGCGTCTGGGGGAGCGTGACTTCGGCGGTCGCCGTCTCGCTCCTGTACCAGTGCTTCGTGGTGGCCTTCCTGAGCTACATCGCGTGGTTCGAGTTGATCGAGCGGTACAGCGTGAGCCTTCTGGCCGCATTCACGTTCTTCACGCCGGTGTTCGGCGTGTTCCTGAGCGCCGCCGCGCTGCCCGGGGAGACGCTACAGCCCGCCCTGCTCGCCTCCCTCGTGCTCGTGTGCGCGGGGATGATCCTCGTCAACCGGCCGCCCCGGCAGCCCGCCGGCGTGGGACACGGGCGCGATTCCGCGGGGCCGGGCCTCGTCGCGGCGGCGCCCGGCACCCCGCCTACATAGGCGGACCAGGGTCCGAGGACTCGAGACGCAGTCGGGTGAGGATCAGACCGTAGAAATGCGGGAGTCGGCCGCGAAAGTGCCACCCCAGTTGCTCACCGCACCCACGGCACAGTGCGAAGGACCACGCGTAGCCGGGAAACCATGTGTGCTCGGCTGTCGGCTCGCCGGCGATCCGGGCGCCGGGGGCCGCGCCGAAACAGCCGAAGGTGAACGCGATTCCCGAGGGGTTCGTCCGGTGGTGCACGGCGCTGCCGGCGACGGGCACGGCTGCGCCGTCATCGGTGACCGGCGCGCCGCAGTCTCGGCAGAGCAGCCGGCGGCCGGCGGCCGCTCCGGGCCCGAGAGACGCCAGCGGGGCAAGGTGCGGTAGGGTCGCGCGCGCTTCGGAGGGCTTTCGGAGCTCTGGCACGGCGCCTCCCGTTCTGCTTACTCCTTTGAGACCTTCGCGTCCTCCAGCATGACGTCGTAACGGTAGCCCGAGCCGAAGTCCCGGTCCAGGGCGACCCTCCCCCGGACGATGACTGTGTCGCCCACCGCGGCGGCATCGGTCGTCGTCACGGTCAGGTCGTTGCTTCCTGGACCCCCGGTGCCGTCCTCCAGGTGGAGCCAGTTCCTCTCCAGGATCGCAGTCACGGCTTTGGACACGTGCGCCCTCACGACCACCACCTGGCCGCGGAGGTCCTCCCTTCCGAGCACGATCTCTTCGACCGTCTTGCCTCCCTCCGGCTTCGGGAGCGGTCCCGCGGTCGGGGGAGCGGCCGCGACGGCCTTCGCCCCGGCGACCTGGATGGAGGAGACGAAGTAGATCACGTCGAAGGAGCGATGATAGGCCTCGCTCCAGAAACTCGTCATGGTGATCCCGGGCGAGAGCACCACCGAGTCCCCCCTGGCCACGGTGGTCTGCGGGCCGGCCGCCCACACCTCTTTCTCTCCCATCTTCACGCGGAGGTAGGTGTACCCCTCGTACTGGCGTGTCTCCAACACCTTGCCCGCGCCGCCGCGGAAGGTCGTCGTCGGCGGCGTGGGTCGGGCCGGCGGGGGCGGGCCCGGTGGTGCGGCTGGGGCAGCGGCCGGCAGGAAACATAAGGCAAGGGCGGTCACGATCCCTCGAAGGCTCGTCATGGGCGGCTCCGCGACGCCGGCTCGCGCGTGGCCCGGGACTCGGGCGCGACGGCCGTATGCGGCTGCGACGGTACAGAATTTCCACGGGCACGAGAAGGGGGGCCGGCGACCGCGCTTTGGGTCACGGGTTGTCGGGGCGGTGTCGGCGGGGAATCCCGGCCTGCTCTGCGAGGGCGTTGAGCTCCTCGTACGGTCGGAGCCCTTCGAACCTCCGGCCCGAGACGAGCAGGGTCGGCACGGCACGGATTCCCAGAGTCCGCGCGCGGTGCCAGTCGGAGTCCACCGGGGCGCCGAAGCGTCCCTGGACCAAGACCTCCCGTGCCTCGTCCGCAGAGAGTCCCAAACGGTCGGCCACCGCGACGAGCTCGTCGATCTTCCCTATGTTCCGGCCCTCCGCGAAGCACGCATGGTAGACGGCAGCGCGGAAGGCATCGCCGGCGCCGCGCTCCTGCGCCCACTTGGAAAGCTCCTGGGCCCGGCGGGTGTTGTACGTGCGCCGGTGCTCGGCCAGCGGGAGCTCGAGCTCGGCGGCCACGCTGCGCAGCCTCGCGAACATCCCCTCCAGGTCCACGGAGCGGCCGGCGAAGAGGTCCTTGAGGTCGAGCCCTTCCTCCGGGATCTCCGGGTGGAGGGGAAAGGTGGTCCAGACCGTTTCGACGTCGTACTCCCGCTCCAGCCGATGGGCACCCACGGTGCCGAAGTAGCACCAGGGTCAGATGAAGTCGAAGAACACCTCGAAGCGTGGCCGGTCGGTCATGGCGATCCTTCCGTGTCGGAGTTCTCCCATTTTCCCGCGGACCGCGTCGCCCGGCAAGGCGGGTCACGGGCCGAACGTCTCTGCGAGGAAGGCATTCATGGCGAGCCGGGAGCGCCGGTCGGCCGGCTCGTTGTACCCGAGGGCGTCCATGCGCATCTTGTCGGCGTCCGGATTCGTAAACGCGTGCTTCGCGCCTCCATAGATGTTGAGCTGCCAGTCAGCCTTGGCGCTGCGCATTTCGTCTTGAAATGCGTCCATGATTTCTTGCGGTACGAGGGGGTCGTCCGCGCCCTGGCACGCCAGGATCCGGGCCTTGATCGCGGTCGGCTGATTCGGGCTCACCGGCGCCAGCCCGCCGTGGAAGATCACGACCCCGGCCAGGTCGAGACCGCGCCGCGCCATCTCGAGTACAGTGGTGCCGCCGAAGCAGTAGCCGATGGCCGCCACTCGCGCCCGATCGACGCGCGGGTTCCCCCGCAGCACGTCCAGGGCCGCGAGGAAGCGCGCCTTGAAGACCTCGGGATTCTTCATGGCCGCACCCGAGAGCTCGGCCGCCTCCTTCGGGTCCGTGGTGTTCTTCCCGTTGCCATACATGTCCAGGGCCAGAGCCACGTAGCCCAACTCGACGAGCTGGTTGGCCCGGACCTTTGCATAGTTGTTGAGCCCCCACCATTCGTGGACGACCAGGACGCCGGGTCGCCGGTCCTCGGTGGCGTCGTCGTAGGCGAGGTGGCCTTTCAGAATCGTGTCTCCCTGCTTGTACTCGATCTCCTGGGTTTGCAGTGCGGCCCATCCCGGCGTAGCCGAAACCGTGAAGAGCGCTGCGACGACCACCGCGGCCATCCTCTTCATGGGGATCTCCTCTCGCGTCATGGGGGTTGGGAATCCTGCTTCCAAGCTAGCGGGTGCCCGTGCCGCCGTCAAAGGCCCGGTCGAAGTTCGTCACTCTGTCTCGCTTGCAGGGACGAGGCTGCGCGCTATGCTCCAGGGATCATGCGGGCCGAGCGACGGCATTTTTTTTGGAGGAACACCATGGACGATGTGAAGAAGATCCTCGCAGTCAGCCGGTCCACCAAGCAGTGCAATCGAGTCGTTCAGTATGGCGTTTCCTTGGCCAAGAAGTATTCGGCGGAGTTGTATGTCATTCGCGTCATCCATGATCCGTTTAGCATGGAAGGATGGAACCTCCCGATTCCCTATCTCCGCGAAGAGTACGAAAAGTTCATGCAGGATGCGAAGGCGGAGCTCGACAAGATCGTGGAGGCGGAGAAGAAACGAGGATTTGCCATCAAGGTGTTCGTGCGAGACGGTAAGCCAATGGACGAGATTCTTGCCGTCATAGAGCGCGAAGGGATCGATCTTCTCCTCCTGCTCGCCCACGACGAGGGCCGGATGGAGCACCTGCTGTTTGGGCGAACGAACGAGGAGCTCGTCCGGCGGATGCCGTGCTCTTTGTTCCTGCTGAAGAGTGCGCCCGCTCCTGATGAGCCGTGAGATTCCGTCTCCGGACCCTGATCGCCGGCCTGCTCACAGCCTGCATCGCGCCGGTCGTCGCGGTGTCGACGGTCGTGCTCGTTCGGACCGCCCAGGAACGTTTTTGGAAGGAGGCGCAGGACTACGGGGTGTCCTTCGCCAATACCGTGCTCAGTGCCACGCGCCACTCCATGCTGACCATGGACCGCACCGAGCTGGAGGCGATCCTCGACGCCGTGTCGCGCCAGAAGGGAGTGCGAGCGGCCCGGATCTACGATGCCCAGGGGCATTTCCGGGTTCCCGTCGCCCATCGGGCTCCGGACCTGGACCTGTCAGGCGCGGAGTGCACGCTTTGTCACCCCGATCCGCGGCGGATCGACGCGC
The DNA here is from genome assembly GCA_016214985.1 of Deltaproteobacteria bacterium. Taxonomy (GTDB): domain Bacteria; phylum Desulfobacterota; class Deferrisomatia; order Deferrisomatales; family JACRMM01; genus JACRMM01. Next base: position 10,101 of record JACRMM010000013.1, read on the forward strand.
CGGCCCAGGCGTGCGTCCACCGTAACGAAGACGGTCTGCGGCTCTACCACGCGATCCTGAACGATCCCGAGTGCATCGGGGGTGCCTGCCACCGGCCTTCCGAGCGCCTGCTGGGCGTGCTCGAGGTCGACATCGACGTCTCTGAGGCCCTGGCGAGGTCGCACAAGCTCACGATGTGGGCTGTGATCGGCGGCCTGCTCGTGCTCGGCGGAGCCGTGGTCCCCCTCTTCTTCGCCCTGCGCTGGGGCCTCGAGCGGCCGCTCACCGAGTGCCTGCGGATCGTCCGCGGAGTCGCGGCCGGAGACCTCAGCGTGCGAAGCGTGCTGTCTCCCGCGACCGAGTGGGCGGAGCTCCTCGGCGCCCTGGACGGCATGACACTCGCCCTCTCGAAGGCGCGCACCGACCTCGAGGCCCTCAATCGCCACCTGGAGGAGCAGGTCGCCCATCGGACGAGGGCGCTCGAGGCGGCCCTGCAGGTCGCGGAGGAGAGCGACCGGATGAAGACCGAGTTCCTCGCCGGGATCAGCCACGAGTTCGCCACCCCGCTCCAGGGGGCCATCGGCTTTGCCGACCTCCTCCTGGACGGCATCGACGGGGAGTTGGCGCTGTCCCAGCGACACGACATTGAGGTGGTGCGCCGAAACTGCCGGGAGCTCCTCGCCCTGGTCGAGGATCTCCTCGATGTGGTGCGCCTGAGCGGGACGTTGACCCCGTCCAAGGTCGACCGGGTCCGGCTCGAGACGATCGCCGAGGAGGTCGTGGAGGCGGGGCGCCGGTTGGCCGTCGGTCGCGCGGTCGACGTCGGCCTGGAGATCGAGCCGGGCTGCCCCGCAGTCCTGGGTGATGCCGCGATCCTGCGCCACGTGCTGTTCCATCTGGTCGAGTACGCGGTGCGCCACACGGACGAGGGCCGAGTGGCCGTCCGGGTGGCCAAGGCGGCGGGAAATCGCGTGGAATTGAGCGTTTCGGACACGGGAGCGGGAGTGCAGACCGAGGTGCTCCGCTCGGCCGTGCAGGGCTATTCGCCCCAGGGGGGCGGGAGTGGAATCGGGATCCGGCTCGCCTTCGTCCGGCGCCTCGTGGAGCTTCGCGGCGCCGAGTTTTCGGTCGAGAGCATCCCGGGCAACGGAACGCGCGTCGTCGTGCGGCTCCCCACACCCGTCGACGATCCCTCCTGAGGGAGGGGAGATTTCGCGCCGGCCCCACGAGAGGGGACCGAACCCTCGTTGCCGTACTAGACGCCGCGTCCGCGGCGCTCGAACGCCACCGACTCCAGCCCCATCTTCTTGATCCGGTACCCCATCTGCCGCAGCGTGATGCCGAGCTCGCGGGCTGCGCGGGATTGGATCCAGCGGTTGCGCTCGAGCGCCGCGATCACCTGCCGCCGCTCCATCTCTCGCAGGGGCGTCCCCTGGCCGTCGGAGGATCCCGGCCGGGCCGATTCGAACGCCGGGCTTTCTGGCTCCAGACCGGTGGAGGCGAGGTACGGTGCCAGGTCCTGGGCGCTGATGGCGGGGCTCTCGGCCAGGATGACCAGTCGCTCGAGCAGGTTTTCGAGCTCGCGGACGTTGCCGGGCCAGGGGTAGCGCCGCAGGGCGTCGAGGGCCTCGGGAGCGAAGGTGAGCCGGCGGCCATACTCGCGCGACATGCGGGCGAGGAAGTGGCTCGCCAGGTGGGGAATGTCCTCCCGGCGCTCCCGGAGTGCGGGCACTCGGATGGGGAAGACGTTCAGACGGTAGTAGAGGTCCTCACGGAACCCCCCCTGGCTCACGGCCTCGGCCAGATCGCGGTTGGTCGCGGCCACGATGCGCACGTCCACGTGGATCGTGCGCTGTCCCCCGACCCGCTCGAAGTCGCGTTCCTGAAGAAAGCGCAGGAGCTTCGCCTGGAGCGACAGCGGGAGCTCACCCACCTCGTCCAGGAACAAGGTGCCGCCCTCGGCCTCCTCGAACCGGCCAGCCTTGGCGGCGGTGGCGCCCGTGAAGGCTCCCTTCTCGTGGCCGAAGAGCTCCGACTCCAGCAGATTCTCCGGGAGCGCGGCGCAGTTGACCTTGGTGAAGGGCGCGCTGGCGCGCGTGCTCAGCTCGTGGAGGATGCGCGCTACGAGAGTCTTGCCCGTGCCCGACTCGCCGAGCAGGAGCACCGAAGCGCGGGTAGGAGCGACCTTTTCAATGAGCTGCTGCACCTCCACCATGGCGCGGCTCTGCCCGACGATGAAGAAGTCCTGGTAGCGGGCGGACAGCTCGGCCTTCAGGGAGAGATTCTTGCGGATGAGCCCCTCCTCACGCGCCTCCACCTCGCGATTGAGGCTCACGAGCTGCGCGATCAGGGCGGCGAGGATCCCGAGGAACCGGACGTCCTCCTCGAAGGACACGTCGGCTCCGAACACCGTGTCGGCGCTCAGCACGCCGATGGTGGACCCCCGGAGCACGATCGGCACGCCCAGGAACGAGACGTGCCCCTTCTCGATCGCGCGAGCGCCGGTCTTGTTGAGAAAGAGCGGCTCCGTGCGGACGTCGGGCACGACGAAGGGCTGGGCCGTCCGGAAGATGCGCCCGGTGACCCCCTCGCCCAACCGGTACACCCCCCGACCCTTCTCCTCCTCAGTCAGGCCGTGGGAGGCGTGGATCGCCAGGTGACCGGTCTTGGGGTCCACGAGGGTGACCGTGGCCCGCTTCAGGGCCAGCGAGTCGGAGAGCGCGGCCAGGATGGCGTCGAGAGCCTGGTCCAGCTGCAGTGCGCGGCCGATCATCTGGCTGATTCGGTGCAGAACTTCGAGCTTGAGATCGCTCAGCGTCGTGTCCATGGTTCCTCTCGAGGGTTGGTGCGGCGGGCCGGGAGAGCATCGAGCTCGAGGAGCCGCAGGAGATCGGCGTCCGCCACGGGCCGCTTGGCCCTTGCCGAGAGACGGCGGATCTCGGTGAGGAGCCGCGGCAGATCCCCGTCCGGGACCACCCGGCCGAGCTGCGACAGCCGGTGGGCCACGGCGGAGCGCCCGGAGTGCTTGCCCAGCACGATCTCGCGTCGGCGGCCCACCGACTCGGGCGGAAATGGCTCGTAGGTACGGGGATCCTTGAGCACGCCGTCGGCGTGGATCCCGGATTCGTGGCAGAACGCAGCAGCGCCGGCGATCGGCTTGCCGGCCGGGATCGGCCGGCCGGCGGCCCGGGCCACGGCTTCGCACAGGGCCGGAAGGGCGTCGAGCCGGACTCCGGTGTCGAACCCCCAGAGGTGGTGAAGGGCCACTGCGACCTCCTCCAGGGCGGCGTTGCCGGCACGCTCACCGAGACCGAGAACCGTGGTGCTCAGGAACCGGGCGCCTCCGGCTGCCCCGGCCAGCGCGTTGGCCGTGGCGAGGCCGAAGTCGTTGTGGGCGTGGATCTCCAGGGGCAGGTCGGTGGCGCTCGCCAGCGCGGCGATCCGCTCGCGGGCCGAGAAGGGGTCGAGGCGGCCCACCGTGTCGGAGTACCGCAACCGGTCGGCCCCACTCGCCGCCGCGATGCCCGCGAATTCGACCACGAAACCCGGGTCGGCGCGGGACGCGTCCTCCATCCCGACGCAGACGTAGAGTCCGTGTCCCTTGGCGTGGGCCACCACGTCCCGAAGCTGGGCGAGCGCCCAGGCTCGATCCCTGCCAAGCTTGTTCCGAAGCTGGAGATCCGAGGCGGGCAGACACACCGTCACGGCCGTGGCCCCGCACCGCAGGGACTGGTCCACGTCGGCGCGCAGGGCACGGTTCCAAACGAGAACCCGCGCCGCGAGGCCCAGGGCAAGCACGGTGCGGATGGCGTCCTGCTCCTCCCCGCCGATGGCGGCCGTGCCCACCTCGAGTTCCGGCACCCCGGCCCGGTCGAGGAGCCGGGCGATGGCCGCCTTCTCGCCCGCGGAGAACGCCACTCCGGCGGCCTGCTCCCCGTCGCGCAGGGTGGTGTCGCAGAGGATCACGCCGCCCGCGGGGGGGCCGCTCGCCGGAGCGCGTCGTTCGCTGGCCTGTTCGTAGGTGGTCACGGCGACTCCGGTCGGGGATGTGGGGCTCGCTTGGGGCGCGGGCGAAACCCTACGGGGTGCTCGAACCGGGTTCGTCCTCGCGCAGTCGTCTCCTGCGAGCGCCGTGCCAGCTCAGGAAGTGGGCATGGGCGCGCGCGCGACGGGGCTCGGGTGGCGCCCGAAGGCAGAAAGTAGAACGAATATGTCTCTATGGAGGATGTCTAGGCCGAAATTGTGCTGTTACGGCACCCCGGACTGGACGCGCCACCAGGGGCTCAGCCGGAGCAGCCCGGGTGCCAGTTCCTGACAGGCGTCGCGCACGGCCGGGTCAAGGCGTCGCAGCCACCCGGGCGGAAGGGCGTCCGGGCCGTAGAACGCGCCGGCGATCGCCCCGGCGATCGCGCCGGTCGTGTCCGCGTCGCCGCCCTGGTTGACGACCGCGACCAGGCACTCCTCGAAGGTGGCCGTGGTGAAAAAGTGGTGGAAGACGGTGCGCAGGGTGTCGACCACGTAGCCGGAGGCTTCGCCCTGGTAGCGGGCGAACCCGAAGGCCGGGTGTCGGGCGGCGAGGTCCCGCGTGACGGCGTGGAGGTCGAAGGCGGTCGCTCCCAGCACCGCCCGCTGCACCAGGAGCGCGACCGTCCCGCAGGCAGCGTCGGAGAGGGGGTGGTGGTGGGTGAGGCGCGCCTGGGCCACGGCGAGCCCGCGGCAGAGTTCCTCGTCGCCCAGACCGAAGAGTGCCACCGGTGCCACTCGCACGGCGGCGCCGTTGCCGGCGTCCCACTCGTTGGGGGGAACCTCGAGCCGGCCGGTGAGGAGGTAATCCCGAATCCCCTTGCGGCAGGTCGCGCCGACGTCGATGGGCCGACCCTTGAGCCACGCGACGAAGCCCTCTGCCACCGCCGTGAGGTCCCAGCCGCCCGCGGCCACGAGCGCCCGCGCCAGGGCGAGCGACATCTCGGTGTCGTCGGTGACCCGCCCCGGCCGAAGCCCGAGCCAGCCGCCCCCGACGATGGTCCGGTGGACGCCGTGGGCCGCGCGGATCTCGGCCGGGCTCATGAACTCGGTTGTCGCGCCCAGGGCGTCACCCAGGGCGAGGCCGAGCAGGCAGGCCCGGGCGCGGCCGAGCACGTCCGGCGGCGACGGGGGCGCGCTCAAAAGGTCCTCACGGCGACCTCGTACGCGCCCCCGATCACGAGCACCTCCTCCTCTCCGGTGAGGATCGGGGTGGCGAGCAGGTCCGCTCGGAAGAACACCTTGGGGATCGGGACGTTTACCTCCAGGACCCGGGTGCCGAACTCCCACGCCCGCTCGAAGTCCCGGGTGAAGGAGTTCAGGCTGTTCAGCCGCAGGACGAGGCGGCCGGGAGCGAGCTCCTCGAGGATCTCGTGCTCGGACAGGTCGAATACGCCCCGGTAGAGGGTCTGATGCGTGGTGAGAGGTTCGCGCCGAACGAGCTCGGACTGGACGAACTCGAACAGGACGTCGAGCTGCGCGTGGATCGCGTTGGTGTGCGCCTGCCCCCTCATCCGGTCCACCGTGTAGCGGAAGTAGGCCTCGCCGGCGAGGTCACGGATGGCCTCGCGGTGAAAGGTGGGCGGCAGGCCGAGGCGGCTCTCCACCCAACCCTTCAGCACCGCGCCCTCCACGGAGTTGGAGTCCACCATCCAGCCCCTCAGAAAGCGCAGGTAGCTGTTCTTAAGGCTGCGCCGTCCGAGGCTCGACGTCTCGCTCCACCAGTGGTGGAGCTGGAAGGCGACGTCGACGTACTCCTGGAACACCTGTGCCCGGCGGCCCGCGTCGTCCTCAGCGGCGAGCCGCCGGAAGAGGTGGCGATGTGCGCGGCGCACGCCCTGGATCTCAATGGCCCGCGGCTCGTCGTTGAAGTGTCGGGACGCGAGTGCCCACGGGGGGTGGTTGCAAAGATTCAGGGAGTGGCCGAAGGGGGGCATGCGCTCTTCGCCATGCAAGCGAAACGCCACGGCACTGCCGGGCCTTCGAACCCGCCGCCAAGAGACGTGTGCTGACGGTCGTGAGCGTTCGAGACGCGCGGCGCCCTATGGACATCCTGCCGTCGACGTAGTGAAATAGCGCCCCGTCGTCCCGTCCACGGTCTGTCGAGGGATCCCATGCCACGACGCGTTGCCCTGCTTGCCCTCTTACTGGCCGCCGCGCTCGCGGCGCCGGCCACGGCCAACCCCCGGGTCGCGGTGTCGCACGCCCTTGCCATGCACGGCGACGTGAAGTACAAGGCCGGCTTCAAGAGCTTCGACTACGCGAACCCGCGGGCACCCAAGGGCGGAGAGGTGCGGCTGCCGGGCGTCCAGACCTTCGACAGCCTCAACCCATTCATCCTCAAGGGAATCCCCGCGGCCGGCGTGGGGCTCCTCTTCGACTCCCTCACCGTGAGCTCGGACGATGAACCGTTTACCCGGTACGGCCTGGTGGCGGAAACGATCGAGACGCCGGAGGACCGCTCCTGGGTCGCCTTTTCGCTGCGCAAGGAGGCTCGTTTCCATGACGGGAGCCCGATCACCCCGGACGACGTCATCTTCAGCTTCGAGATCCTGAAGGCGAAGGGGCATCCCCGGTACCGTTCCTACTTCGGGAGCGTCGTGCGGGCCGAGAAGGTCGGCGAGCGGAAGGTCCGATTCGTCTTCGAGGCCGGCCAGAACCGGGAGCTGCCCCTGATCATCGGCGAGCTGCCGATCCTATCCAAGGACTACTGGAGCGGCCGGACCTTCGACAACACGACGCTGGAGGCGCCTCTGGGCAGCGGACCCTACCGGGTGGAGTCGGTCGATCCGGGGCGTTCGATCACGTACGTCCGAGTGAAGGACTACTGGGGGGCGCGGCTCGCCGTGAATGCGGGCCGCTTCAATTTCGACCGGATCCGCTACGACTACTACCGGGACCCCACCGTCGCGCTGGAGGCCTTCAAGGCGGGTAACTACGACTTTCGCCTCGAGAACTCCTCCAAGGATTGGGCGACCGGTTACGACTGCCCGGCGCTTCGCCAGGGACTGATCAAACGTGAGGAGATCCCGAACCAGATGCCCACGGGCATGCAGGGATTCGTCTTCAACACCCGCCGGCCGGTCTTCCAGGACCGGAGGGTCCGGGAGGCCCTGGCCTATGCCTTCGACTATGAGTGGAGCAACCGGAGCCTCTTCTACGGGGCCTACACCCGGACCCGGAGCTACTTCTCGAACTCGGAGCTCGCGTCGAGCGGCTTGCCCGGGAGAGAGGAGCGCGAAATCCTCAACGGCTACAAGGGGCGGATCCCCGAGGAGGTCCTGACCCGGGAGTTCCGACCTCCGGCCACGGACGGCACGGGCAACATCCGCGACAACCTCAAGAAGGCGCTCGTGCTGCTCGGCCAGGCAGGCTGGAGGATCCAGAACGAACGGCTGGTGAACAGCCGCACGGGGCAACCCATGGAGTTTCAGATTCTCCTCGACAATCCACAGTTCGAGCGAATCTCGCTGCCGTTCGTCCGAAATCTCGAGCGGCTGGGGATCAAGGCCACGGTGCGCACCGTGGACGCCGCGCAGTACCAGAACCGGCTCGACCGCTTCGACTTCGACATGATCGTGGCCGTGTTCGGCGAGTCGCTCTCTCCCGGCAACGAGCAGCGGGACTTCTGGGGCTCGGACAAGGCCAACCTCACGGGCAGCCAGAACCTTGCGGGGGTGCGAGACAAGGTGGTCGACGAGCTGGTGAACCTCGTGATCTCCGCCCCGGATCGCCGGAGCCTCGTCTTCCGGACGCGGGCCCTGGATCGGGTCCTCCTCTGGGGGTTCTACGTCATCCCCCATTGGCACATCCGGTCCTTCCGCGTCGCCTACTGGGACCGCTTCTCGCGGCCGCAAATCCCCCCCAAGTACGCCCTCGACTTCGAGGATACGTGGTGGATCGATCCGGCCAAGGACGCGGCGCTCGGCCGGCGCAAGGCCGCCGGCGCGCGCTGAGCCCACCCCGACGCTCCCGACGCCGATGCTCGCCTACATCGTCCGCCGCCTGCTCCTGATCGTTCCGACCCTGCTCGGGATCATGATCGTCAACTTCGCGATCATCCAGGCGGCGCCCGGCGGCCCGGTGGAGCAGATGATCGCCAAGGTCAAGGGGACCGGCGTCTCGGCCACGGCCCGGATCGGAGGCACGTCGCAGGGCGAGTTCGCCGGGCAGCCCGGCGGAGCCGCGGGTGGTTCAGGGGTCGTGTCGAAATACCGGGGCGCGCGCGGGCTGGATCCGAAGTTCATCGCCGAGCTGGAGAAGATGTACGGCTTTGACAAGCCGCCTCACGTGCGGTTCTTCCAGATGCTGCGGCGCTACCTCGTCTTCGACTTCGGCAAGAGCTTCTTCCGCGACCGGTCGGTGGTCTCCCTCGTCCTGGACAAGATGCCGGTGTCGATCTCGCTGGGGCTGTGGACGACGCTCCTCGTCTACGCCATCTCGATCCCGCTCGGGATCGCCAAGGCGGTGCGGGACGGGACGTCGTTCGATGTCTGGACGAGCGCGGTGGTCATCGTCGGGTACGCGATCCCCGGGTTCCTCTTCGCCGTGCTCCTGATCGTGCTGTTCGCGGGCGGGAGTTTCCTCGAATGGTTTCCGCTGCGGGGGCTGGTGTCGGACAACTGGGCCGACCTGTCCTGGGCCGGGCGCATCGCCGACTACTTCTGGCACATCGCGCTGCCGGTGCTCGCCATGGTGATCGGCGGGTTCGCGAGCCTCACCATGCTCACGAAGAACTCGTTCCTCGAGGAGATCAACAAGCACTATGTGGTTACGGCCCGGGCGAAGGGGCTCGCAGAGACGAGGGTCCTCTACGGGCACGTGTTCCGTAACGCCATGCTCATCGTGATCGCCGGGTTCCCTGCGGCGTTCGTCGGGATCCTCTTCACGAACTCGCTCCTCATCGAGACGATCTTCTCCCTGGACGGGCTGGGCCTGCTGAGCTACGAGGCCACGATCCAGCGCGACTACCCGGTCGTCTTCGGGACGCTGTACGTCTTCACCCTGCTGGGCCTGCTCTTGAACCTCGTGGGCGACCTCACTTACGTGGCCGTGGATCCGCGAATCGACTTCGAGAGCCGGGAGGTCTGAGGGTGCCGCTGAGTCCCCTGAACCGGAGGCGGCTGGAGAACTTCCGGGCGAACCGCCGCGGCTACGTCTCGCTGTGGCTCTTCTTGATCCTCTTCTGCCTGACCGTGCCGGCTGAATTCGTCGCCAACGACAAGCCGCTCCTCGTGCGGTTCGGCGGCTCCTGGTACGTCCCCGTCCTGAAGAGCTACCCGGAGACCATGTTCGGCGGAGACTTCTCCACCGAGGCGGACTACCGGGATCCCCACGTGCAGGAGCTCATCCGGCAGCGGGGCTGGATGCTCTGGCCCGTGCTCCGGTACAGCTACAACACCATCAACTACGACCTCTCGGTGCCCGCGCCGTCGCCGCCGTCGCGGCAGAACTGGCTTGGGACCGACGATCAGGGCCGCGACGTGCTCACGCGCATGATTTACGGGCTGCGGATCTCGGTGCTCTTCGGCTTGGCGCTGACGCTGGCGAGCTCCGTCGTCGGTGTCGCGGCCGGCGCGGTCCAGGGGTACTTCGGGGGCTGGCTCGACCTCCTGTTCCAGCGCTTCATCGAGGTCTGGTCCGGGTTCCCGCTCCTGTACCTCCTCATCATCCTCTCGAGCTTCGTCGAGCCGAGCTTCTGGTGGCTGCTCAGCCTCATGCTCCTGTTCAGCTGGATGAGCCTCGTCGGGGTGGTCCGCGCCGAGTTCCTCCGGGCCCGCAACTTCGACTACGTCCGGGCGGCCCGCGCGCTCGGGGTCGGAAACGCCACGATCATGGTCCGGCACGTCCTTCCCAACGCGATGGTGGCCACGATCACGTTCCTGCCGTTCATCCTGAACGGATCGATCACGACGCTCACCTCACTGGATTTCCTCGGCTTCGGGCTGCCGATCGGTTCCCCCTCCCTCGGCGAGCTCCTGAACGAAGGCAAGGCAAACCTCCATGCGCCCTGGCTCGGCATAACGGCGTTCGCCGTGCTGGCCGTCTTGCTGAGCCTGCTCATCTTCATCGGGGAGGCGGCCCGAGACGCCTTCGATCCGAGGAAGCTGCGGTAGGGGACGGATTCCGAACGAGAGGACGGTGGATGCGGGACGCTTGGAGGGAACAGGAATGCGATGCTCTTGATCCAGCGCACAGGTGATCGTTGACGGCGGAGAGGCTCCTCTCGGTCCGGGATCTGTCCGTGACGTTCGGTGCCGGGACTTCACGAGTCGACGCCGTGCGCGGTGTCTCCTTTGACATCGACCGGGGGGAGACCCTGGCGCTCGTGGGCGAGAGCGGGTCGGGCAAGTCGGTCACGGCCCTCTCCGTGCTCCAGCTGCTTCCCTACCCAGCGGCCCATCACCCGTCCGGCAGCATCCGGTTTCAAGGTACGGAGCTCCTGGGCGCGCCCGCCCACGTCCTGCAGCAGGTCCGGGGCGATCGGATCAGCATGATCTTCCAAGAGCCGATGACCTCGCTCAACCCGCTGCACTCCATCGAGAAGCAGGTGAACGAGACCCTCGTGCTCCACAAGCGCCTGGACCGCAGGGCTGCGCGGCAGCGCACCCTGGAGCTCTTGGAGCTGGTCGGGCTCAGCGAGGCGGAGAGCCGCCTCGGAGCCTATCCCCACCAGCTCTCCGGCGGCCAGCGCCAGCGGGTCATGATCGCCATGGCGCTCGCCAACGAGCCCGATCTCCTGATCGCCGACGAGCCGACGACCGCGCTCGACGTCACGGTCCAGGCCCAGATTCTGAAGCTCCTGCGCGACCTCCAGCGGCGCTTCGGCATGGCGCTGCTCTTCATTACCCACGACCTGGGGATCGTGCGCAAGTTCACGGACCGGGTGTGCGTGATGAGTGAAGGGGAGATCGTGGAGGCCGGTTCGGTGACCGACGTCTTCGAGCGACCTCAGCACCCGTACACCCGGCGCCTTCTGGCCGCCGAGCCCAAGGGGCAGCCCGTGGCCGCCCCGGCCGATGCGCCGGTCCTCATGGAGGCGACCGACCTGAAGGTGTGGTTCCCCCTCAAGACCAGCGTATTCGGCCGCGCCCTGAGCCACGTGAAGGCCGTGGACGGGGTGAGCGTCATCGTGCGGGAGGGCCACACCGTGGGCATCGTCGGCGAGAGCGGGTCGGGCAAGACCACGCTCGGTCTCGCGCTCCTTCGACTGCTGCGTAGCGAGGGTCGGATCGCCTTCGCGGGGCAGGAGATCCAGGGGCTCACGCCCAAGCGCGTACGGCCCCTGCGGCGGGAGATGCAGGTGGTTTTCCAGGACCCCTTCGGCAGTCTCAGCCCGCGGCTCTCGGTGGGTCAGATCGTCGGGGAGGGGCTCGGCGTCCATCGCCTCGGTGCTACGCCGGCCGAGCGCGAAGCCCGCATCGTCGAGGCCCTGGAGGAGGTGGGGCTCGACCCTGCGAGCCGTCACCGCTACCCCCACGAGTTCTCCGGCGGCCAGCGCCAGCGCATCGCGATCGCCAGGGCCATGGTCTTGAAGCCCCGCTTCGTCGTCCTCGACGAGCCCACCTCGGCGCTCGACCGCTCGGTGCAGGCGCAGATCGTCGACCTCCTGCGAGACCTGCAGGCCCGCCACAACCTCGCCTACCTCTTCATCAGCCACGACCTCGCGGTCGTGCGCGCCCTGAGCGATGAGGTGGTCGTCCTGAAGGACGGGAAAGTCGTCGAGCAGGGCCCCGCCGAACGAATCTTCGAGCACCCGCGGGAGCCCTACACTCAGGCTCTCCTGGCCGCTGCGTTCGCACTCGAGGCTGACGAGGCCGGAGCGGCGCGAACCTAGGCGAGCCCGCCCGGCGCGTCCCCCCTGAATCACGGAACGGAGCCGCATCGCACTTCGAGACCGCGCGGTCTGCTTGTGCTCCCGGAGGGTGGGCCTATCCTGAACTCATCTCAGGCATTCCCGGGGTGGGTGAGGGGAAGCGGGCGTGGGCACGCAACTGCACGTCCTGGTGGTGGACGACTCGGAAGACGACGCGCTGCTGGTGCTGCGAGAGCTTCGACGGGCCGGGTACGAGTGCGCCTTTCGGCGGGTGGAGACCGCGGAGGCGATGGACGCTGCGCTCGAGGAAGAGCATTGGGACGTCGTCATTTCGGACTACAGCATGCCCCGCTTCAGCGGCCCTGCGGCCCTCGCGCTGCTCCAAGACAAGGGGCTGGACCTCCCCTTCCTCATGGTTTCGAGGGTGATCGGGGAGGAGACGGCCGTGGAGGCCCTGCGGGCCGGCGCCCACGACTTCGTGATGAAGGGCAACCTGGCTCGACTCGCACCCGCGGTGGGACGCGAGCTTCGGGAAGCCCAGGGTCGCCGAGAGCGGCGACAGGCCGCCGAGGCGCTGCGGGCGAGCGAGGAGCGATTCCGGGAGCTGGCCGACCTGTTGCCGGAGACCGTCTTCGAAGCCGGGAACGACGGACTTCTGAGCTTCATCAACCGCAGGGGCCTGGATCTCTTCGGGTACAGCCTGGACGAGGTTCGAGCCGGCCTGCCGGTTCTCCAGCTGATCGCGGTCGAGGAGCGCCCGCGGGCGCAGGCCAACGTGGACTCGATCCTCGGGGGAACGCGGGGCGCCGCCACGCAGTACACGGCCATTCGCAAGGACCGGACGACCTTCCCGGTGCTCGTGCACTCGAGTGCGATCCTGAGGAACGGCCGGGCCGTGGGCATGAGGGGGATCGCCGTAGACCTCACGCCCCTGCGCCGAGCCGAGCAGGAGCGCAGCCGGCTGGCCACGGCCGTGGAGCAGGCGGCGGAGGCCATTGTGATCGCCGGGACGCGCGGCGAGATCGAGTACGCCAACCCCGCCTTCGAGGCGGTCACGGGATACTCCTTGGAGGAGGTGCGGGGGCGCAGCCTCGTGTTCCTGAACCGGGGCACCGCGGAGCCCGCCGCGCTGCGGGCCGTGGCCGAGTGCCTCGAGGCCGGCAGACCGTGGTCGGGACACCTCGCCGGGAAGAAGAAGGACGGCGAGCTGCTTGAGGAAGACTGCACGCTCTCGCCGGTGAGGGACGAGACGTCCCGGCTCGTCAACTTCGTCGCGGTGCGCCGCGACGTCACCCAGCAACTTCGGATGGAACGGCTGTTCCGGCAGGCCCAGAAGCTCGACGCCCTGGGCACCCTGGCCGGTGGGATCGCCCACGACTTCAAGAACCTCCTCATGCCGATCATCGGTTTCACCCAGCTCACCTACGATGACCTTCCCGAAGGCTCCGACGGCCGGGACAACCTGGGGCGGGTCCTCTCGGCGGCGGACCGCGCGCGCGACCTGATCGACCGGATCCTCGCCTTCAGCCGGGAGGCGGAGCAGCCCAAGCAGCCGGTACGGTTGGGCCCCATGGTCCGGGAGACGCTCGAGCTCCTCCGTGCCTCTCTCCCCAGCACTGTGGAGATCCGTCACCGCCTCGAGACGGCGGACGACGCCGTGCTCGCGGACCCGACGCGCATCCATCAGGTGCTCGTCAACCTGTGCACGAACGCGGGGCAGGCCATGGAGGGAAGACCGGGTGTACTGGAGGTGACCCTGGCCGAGGTGACTCCCGATGCCGGATTTCTTGCGCGCAACCCCGATCTGAAGGAGGGCCCCTACCTGCGGCTGAGCGTCAACGACACGGGCTGCGGCATGACGAAGGATCTGACGGAGCGCATCTTTGACCCCTTCTTCACGACCCGGGCGGAGCACGGCGGCACGGGGCTCGGCCTGGCGGCCGTGCACGGCATCGTCACGAGCTTCGGCGGGGTAGTTCGCGTATACAGCGAGCCGGGGTACGGGACGTCGTTTCACGTCTACCTGCCCAGGATCGGGGTCGCCGAGGCCGAGCCGGCAGGGCCGGAGTCAACGGTTCCCACGGGGTCCGAACGGATCCTCTACGTCGACGACGACGCGGACATCGCGGAGCTGGGCCGCAAGACCCTGGAGGCGCTCGGGTACGAGGTCGCCATCGAGACCGGAAGCCTGGAGGCGCTCGAACGATTCCGGGCCGACCCCGAGGCCTTCGACCTCGTGGTCACGGACGACATCATGCCGAAGATGACCGGCGTGGCGATGGCCCGGGAGATGCGGCGGCTCCGGCCCGGCGTGCCGATCCTCTTGACCGGCGGCCTGGTCCGCACGGCTCGCGAGGAGGTCGAGCAGCTCGGCCTCGCCGACGTTCTCCCGAAGCCGGCGACGACGAGACAGATCGGCGAGGCGGTTCGGCGGGCCCTGGACCGGGCCGGGGGCCGCTCACCGCCGGGGCCGCAAGAGCTGCGGGGTCTCCCCCCATGATTCCCCAGAGCGCGAGAAACCTGTACCTGACTCATCCCAAGGACCGCCGGAAGACGGGACGGCTCTGGGAGAGGTTCAATGTCCGGCAGCTGCGGGAGGAGGACCTTCGTGACCCCTACCACCAGATGTTGGTGCAGGAGTGGGCCCGGGTCCAGGACCTTGGGGTGGACCCGGTCCAGGCCAAGGCCGCGCTCCTCTCCCAGGAGGCGTTCGCGAGGATCGCCGAAGAGAAGGGCTTCCTGATCCGCATGGCCCGCCGTGTCTTCGAGAGGGTCCGCGGGATCCTCTCCGGGCTCTCCGGCATCCTCATCTTCGCGGACGCGGAGGGAACCATCCTGTGCGTTATGGGAGACACTTCGGTCCAGCTGGAGGCGGCCCGGGAGAGCAACCTCGTCGAGGGTGGCCAGTGGGGGGAGGGATTGGCCGGGACGAACGGGATCGGGACCGCCCTGGCCCGCCGGGGGCCGGTGCACGTCTTCTCATCCGAGCACTTCTGTGAGGGATGGCACCGCTGGACCTGCGCCGGGGCTCCCGTGCTCGATCCCTTCACGCAGGAGGTGTTGGGGGTCGTTGACTTCACGACCGCCGAGTCCCAGTTTCGAGAGAAGGCGAGCGACCTCGTATACTCGCTGGCCTCGAACCTCTCCGCGGAGATCCGCGCACAGGTGGAGCTCGAGCGGGTCCAGTTGCTGCATCAACGCGCCTCCCTCGCGCCCGACATCCCGACAGACCGCATCGTGTTGTTCGATCGCCTCGGACACCGCATCTCCACGGGTCGCCCGGAGAGTCCCGGTCGGGTCGGCGAGGACCGCGAAGCTCGGGCCGCGCCGGCGCCCGTCGAGTCGCGACCTGTCCTCTTGCCCGGCGCTCCGGAGCCTGCGGGGACCCTCGTCGTGGTGGACGGTCCCCGGATCCAACGGGAGGGGAAAGGCCGACCGTTCGGTCGCGCGGAGCCGCTGCCGCCGCGTTGACCCGGGCCCGGGCGGCAGAGCAAGAGGGGAGAGGACGAGAGTGTGGACGCGCTGCCGGTGATTCTCGGAGTCCTGTGGGGGCTGACCGTGGCCCTGCTCGGTTCGGCGCTCCGACGAGCGCTCCGGGCGAAGGATCGGGCAGAGGAGGGCCTCCGCAGGGGCTTGGAGGAACGCGATCAGAGGGCGATGCAGGGCACGGCCGAGCTCGTGGAGGCCAGTACTCGGCAGCTGGAAGCCTACTCCCGGTCCGTGGCCGAGCTGGAACGGCAGGTGGTCGAGCGGACGCTGCAGGTGGAGGCCGCCAACAAGGAGCTCGAGGCGTTCGCGTACTCCGCCTCCCATGACCTCCGAGCGCCCTTGGAGAGGGTCAACGACTTCAGCCGCGCTCTCGAGGAGGAGTATGCGGAGCGCCTCGACGACCAGGGCAGGGACTACCTCCGGCGGATCCGCGGCGCCACGGTTCGCATGGGCCAGCTCATCGATGCCCTGCTTCGGCTCTCGCGCCTGACGCGACAGGAGATGCACCGCGTTCCCGTGGACCTGACCCGCATCGCCGAGGAGGTGGCCGACGGGTTGCGCGCGTCCGCTCCCGGGCGGGCCGTGACCTTCCGCATCGCTGCGGGGCTCGTGGCCCAAGGGGACGTGGCCCTGATGCGCGTCGTGCTGGAGAACCTCCTTGGGAACGCGTGGAAGTTTACGTCGAAGCGGTCCGAGGCCGTGATCGAGTTTGGGACCCTCGGGGCCTCGGATGGGGAGACGCCCTGGGCCGCGCACCAGACCATCTACGTCGTGCGGGACAACGGGGTGGGGTTCGACATGGCCTACGCCGACAAACTCTTCGGCGCCTTTCAGAGGCTCCACGGCGAGGCCGAGTTTCCGGGCACCGGCATCGGTCTGGCCACGGTGCAGCGGATCATCCACCGCCACGGCGGCCAGGTCTGGGCCGAAGCGGTGCCGGGCGAGGGCGCGACGTTCTACTTCACCGTGTAGCGGGAGTGGGTGGACCCGGGCGTGCGCCGTCGCCGGTCGGCCCTGAGGCACTGCCGCTACTCGCTGAGGTGGAGAGGCTCGCTCTTCCGGTACGCGAGGGTTTGGCCCACAGCTACCAGTTCTCCGTCTCCCCGCGTGACCCGTGCCTCGTAGGTCGCCGTGCGGGCCGTGGCCGCGACCTCTCGAACCTCCGCCGTCAGCACGTCTCCCGGCTGGGCCGCCCTCACGTAGGTGACGGAGATGTTGAGCGCCAGCGTCACCGTGCCGTGGGTGTTGCACGCGAGCTGGAACGCCTCGTCCAGGACGCTGAACACGGCGCCGCCGTGGACCATCCCGAAGACGTTGGCTGTGTCCGGTCCGGCCGTCATCTCCACCCGGGCGAGCCCCGGCTCGAGGTGCAGGCAACGCATCCCCATCCGTTGAGCGTAGGGCTCCCGGGCCACGGCCTGTCGAAGGGTCTCACACACGGTGGCCGGATTGGCCGACTCTGATCTCTCGGTCATCGTTTCCAGACCTCTCGCACGGGTGAGGGGGTTTGCAGGGCCGCTACCACGACGCGGTCGATGGGGCCCGAGGAGCTCAGGACCTCGCCGGCGACGGCCTCGCCGACTGCCCGCGCGCCCGGTAGATCGGCCTGATTAAGCAGAACGACGACTCGAGCCCCGTGGGGAAGCCCCTTGAGGAGGCCTTGGGCCGACGTCAAGAGCGCGCCGAACGCGGCAACGGTCATCGCGGCACCGGCGCGCAGCCCCGTGACGGCGGCGATGCGCTCGACGCGGAAGGCGTGGGCCTCGGTGAGAGGGAGCCCCACGCCGGAGAGCCCCAGCACGGGCACGAACACCGTCGTGGCCGCCGGCACCACGGGCTCCCAGGCCTCGGGCGCCTTCACGGGTCGTCGGCCGGCGCCATCGGCTTCCACGGCGAGGGCCTCGACGCGCCCCTCGGCCAGGAGGCGGTCGCACCACTCAGGAGGAATCCCCTCGACCTTTCTCGAGGCCAGCACGCGGCGCCCGAGGACGACTGACCGGTGGCGGGCGATCCCGACGGCGAGTCCTTCGTAGGACTCGGCGCAGAGGAGCTGGCAGGGATCCTCGGGGCCAGGGACCGCGATCTTCGTGGTCGTGGCGGCCGCAGCCGTGAGGCCTCGAGACGTCCACTCGGCCGTGAGCCGATACAGAGCGGTGGTCTTTCCCCCTGCGCCGACCAGGGACACGAGGTCTCCGCGGCCGGCGCCGAGCGCGGACGCCAGGTCGCGGGCCACGACGCGTCTCACGCCCGCACCTCGAGCCAGAGCCCCCCTTCGTCCCTCACCCGAGCGCGGCGGTGCAGCCCCGCCTCCCGGGCCAGGTGCTCCAGGTCGCCCCTCTCCACCCGGCGTTTGCCCAGGGCCTGGTTGAGGGTGCGGGACCGGTCGGCGATCGATGCGATCACCGGCGGCGGCGTGGTCGGCCCGAAGCCTCCGCCCACCCAACCGAAGCCGCGGGGCCGGAGCACCCGAGCGATTTCGGCCAGAAGGGAGGGCGTCAGCCCGAAGAAGGCGCCCCGGAGCACGACCAGGTCGAAGGACCCGGACGGCTCGGGGAGGGGCACGAGGGGTGCGCACCGAGTGGTCAGGCGCGAGACGTAGCCGCCCTCGGCGGCCCGCTCCTCGGCCCACCGAAGCGGCACCTCCTCCGCCGCGAGGACTGTGACGAGGAAGACCTCACTTCGCCAGAGAACGTTCAGGGCGATGCCGCCGGCAAAGGGGCCGAGCTCCAAGAGCCGCCCCTTCTCGATCCCGGACGTTGCGAGCAGGTGCTCCGCGAGGAACGGGTAGACGGGTTCCCACAGATCGGCGAGCTCGCTGAGCGCCCCCCCGTCGCGGATCACCCGTTGAACCTCTCGCGCACCGCTCGGTAGTCTTCCGGACCGTCGACGTCGACGAGAACGCCGTCGTCGTCGACCGGTATCCCCACCGTCTCGGCCGCGAGGTCGGCCAGGATCGCCCGGGCCCCCTGGTCGCCGCGCAGCGCGAGCAGGGCTGTCCGGTGACGCGCCAGGTCAAAGAGCACCGGATGGCCCCGTCGGCCCCGGCGCAGCGGCACCACGATGCTCCCCTCGCCCGTGAGAAATGCCGCGGCGAGGCTTCGCACGGTCGTGGCGGACAGCAGAGGCATGTCGCCCAGCGCGATCGCGACGGCGTTGACCTCATCAGCCTGCAGCGCACGGATGCCCGCGGCAATGGACGTGCCCACGCCCTCCGCACAGCGGGGGTTCTGGATGACTCGGGCGGGCAGCCCTTTGAGGGCCCGGACCACCCCGTCGGCGTCAACTCCCGCCACAGCGACCACGGGGGCGAGGCCTCCCTCGACGAGCGCCTCGGCCGCCCAGCGCAGGAGAGGTCTTCCGCCGAGCGGCAGCAGGAGCTTGGGCGCTCCGGGCATGCGGGTCGACTGCCCTGCTGCGAGAAGGATCCCAGCCACGTTGCGCTGAGGGGTCACGGGAGAGGAAGGACGATCAGGGGGAGGTAGACGATGGGCCGCTGTGGTGTGAGGTCCCCCCGCTGCGCAGACCCGAAGTCGCCGGCGGGTCGGAGCGAGTCGGCGAGCGCTGTGGCAAACCGATTCGACCATACGGCCGAGAGCGCCCACGCCACGCCACCGAGGGCGGCACCGGCGACCGTAACCTGGACCGAAACGTCGACGCGGGCGGCTGCCGTGCCGGGATTGAGGCCCAGCGCAAACACCAACACTGCGGCAGTCGACACGGGGTGCAGGCGCACGGTCACTCGTAGAAAGGGGCAAGAAGGGGGGTGGGCAGTTTAGAGTCTTGCCCAGGACCCTCTAGGGCAGCCCTCGCTGCAGTGGGCGACCCGTGGTAGCATAAAGCGCTTCATGCTCTTCACCTCCCTTCCGATCTGAGTTCCAACGTGCGACTGAATCTAGGCTCGACCCGACGACCTGTCAAGGCGACAGGGCTCATCGCCCTCACCACCGACTTCGGGCTCGACGACCCCTACGTCGGGATCCTCAAGGCGGTGCTCCTGAGCTTCGCCCCGGCGGCTCGCCTGCTGGATCTCACCCACGGAGTCCCGCCGCAGGATGTCCTCGCCGGCTGCCTCGCCCTCGAGGCCGCGCGGCCGTTCGTCCCGGCCGGCACCGTGCACTTGGCGGTCGTGGACCCGGGGGTCGGGAGCGAACGGCGCGCACTCGTCGTCGACGCCGGCCGGGATCTCTGGGTGGCGCCCGACAACGGGCTCCTGTCGTTCCTCCCCGAGGGCGAGATCCGGCAGGTGCGAGCCCTGGAAGATCCGGCCCTGTTCCTCCGACCGGTGAGCCGCACGTTTCACGGGCGCGACGTCTTCGCTCCGGTGGCCGCCCGCCTCGCCTCGGGCACCCCTCTCGAGTCCCTCGGGCCTGTGGTCGACACGTTCTGCCGCATCCCTGTGCCGGCGGCCGTGATCACGGCCGAGGGAGTGCGTGGCGAGGTCCTGACCTTCGACCGCTTCGGCAATGCGCTGACGTCCCTGCGCGAGGGGGATCTTCCCGCCGGTGCGTGGAACGGAAGGGTCCGGGGCCGTTGGATCGTCGGCGTGCTCACCTACGCAGCGGTGCTGCCGGGCGAGCCCCTGTGCCTCGTCGGCTCCTCCGGCCGGGTCGAGATCAGCGTGCGCAACGCCAGCGCTCGGGACGTGCTCGGCCTGGGCAGGGGTGAAGAGGTGCTCGTCCGGCCCTGCTGATGAAGCGGACCGGGCCGAGGCTGTGTTTGCCTGCACTTGATGCATCGTTCCAACCGGGTTATAAGAGAGGAGCCGGCTGACCGGCGGAGTCGGGCCGGCCCACGCACGATCCCTACCAAGAAACCGTGCTTTTCCGCCCGCTGTCGGAGTCGGCGATCAAGCGGGAGAGGAGGAGAGACCATGGTGCCGACCGCGAGCCTCTTCGGGGCGCTTCCCAACGACGAGACCCGACCCATGGTGATCCGGACCCTTCGGGTGGCGCTGCAGGCCGAGCTTCTGCGGGCGGGGTCCCTCTGGGAGGAGAGCCTGGCCGTCCTGCGAGAGGCGGCAAGCCATCGCCGTCACCTCCCCTCGGCGAAGGCAGCCCTGGCGTGGTATCGTTCTGCCGACCATCCCAACGTCTGAGCCTGAGGAGCCCCGATGCTCAACCTCGGAACCACCGCCCCGTATGCGGGCGCGGCATCTCCCGCGGCGCTCGCCGCGGTGCGCACCCGCTTCGTCAAGGCAGTGTACCAATGGATGGCGGGCGGCCTCGCCTTGACGGCTGGGACGGCCCTTCTGGTCGCCCAGAGTCCGACGCTCCTCATGAACCTTGTCATGAACCGCGGCCTGTTCCTGCTCCTCATCGTCGCCGAGCTCGGGTTGGTGGTCTGGCTCTCCGGCTGGATCCAGAAGATGTCGGTGCGGACCGCGAGCTGGGCCTTCCTGGGGTACTCGGTCTTGAACGGTGTTACGCTCTCGACGATCTTCGTCGCCTACACGGGGTCGAGCATCGTCGTGACCTTTGCCACTACGGCGGCCGTGTTCGGCGCCGCTGCCGCCTACGGCACCCTGACCGGTCGCGACCTTACCTCCGTCGGTTCCTTCGCGTTCATGGGACTCGTGGGGATGATCGTCGGTTCGCTCCTTAACTGGTTTTTCAAGAGCCCAGCCTTTGACTGGGCGCTGACGTACGTCGGCGTGATCGTGTTCGTGCTCCTCGCCGCCTACGATGCCCAGAAGGTGCAGCGAATCGGGCTGTCCGCCGCGGCCCAGGGTGAGGCCGCGCTCTCGCGCCACGCGATTCTCGGGGCGCTCGCGCTCTACCTCGACTTCATCAACCTCTTCCTCCTGCTCCTGAGGCTCTTCGGTCGACAGCGCGACTGAGCTCCGGAGCGGGTCGCTCGATGGCTGCGCCGACGCACCGCAGGCCGGCGAGGCGACGCTGTGTTTAGCGAAACTAAATAATTTTACCGTTGCTAAAATAGCGAGCCGGTGCTAAACGGCCCGGCAGGATCCGTTGTCGAACAGACGACCCTTGGCCCCCGGGCCGACGCCGCACGAAGGAGGCACAGCATGTCGAAGCGCCGGATGATCACGGTGGATGGGAACGAAGCCGCGGCCTCAGTCGCACATCGCCTGAGCGAGGTCATCGCCATTTACCCCATCACCCCCTCGTCTCCCATGGGTGAGTTTGCCGACGAGTGGTCGGCCGTGGGCAAGACGAACATCTGGGGTACCGTGCCCCAGGTCACCGAGATGCAGTCCGAGGGGGGGGCGGCCGGTGCGGTCCACGGGGCCCTCCAGGCCGGAGCGCTGACGACGACCTTCACGGCGTCTCAGGGCCTGCTCCTCATGATCCCCAACATGTACAAGATCGCCGGCGAGCTCACGCCGTTCGCGATGCACGTCACGGCTCGCACGCTCGCCACGCACGCGCTCTCGATCTTCGGCGACCAGTCCGACGTGATGGCGTGCCGCCAGACGGGGTTCGCGCTCTTGTGCTCGAACTCGGTCCAGGAGGCCCACGACCTGGCGCTTGTGGCGCATGCGGCCACGTTGAAGGCCCGTGTGCCGTTCCTCCACTTCTTCGACGGGTTCCGTACCTCCCACGAAGTCGCGAAGATCGAGGAGCTCTCGGACGCCGATCTGCGCGCGCTGATCGACGACGATCTCGTGAAGGCCCACCGCGCGCGCGCGCTCACCCCGGACCGGCCCCTGCTGCGCGGGACGGCGCAGAACCCCGACGTCTTCTTCCAGGCCCGTGAGGCGTGCAACGGGTACTACGACGCCTGCCCGGCGCTCGTCCAGCAGACCATGGACGGTTTCGCCAAGCGCACCGGCCGCCAGTACCGCCTCTTCGATTACGCGGGCCACCCGGAGGCCGAGCGCGTGATCGTGGTGATGGGCTCCGGCGCCGAGGCCATCGACGAGACGGTCGACTGGCTCGTGGCCCGGGGAAAGAAGGTCGGCGTCCTGAAGGTGCGCCTCTACCGGCCCTTCTCCGTTGCGCACTTCGCGGCGGCCCTGCCGCGGACGGTGAAGGCCCTGGCCGTCCTGGACCGGACGAAGGAGCCCGGCGCGATCGGCGAGCCCCTCTACCTGGATGTCGTGGCGGCCCTGCGGGAGGCCAAGCACCAGGGCCTCTCGCAACTCGCCCGCAACCCCGAGGTGATCGGCGGCCGCTACGGGCTCTCCTCGAAGGAGTTTACGCCGGCCATGGTCAAGGCCGTCTTCGACGAGCTCTCCAAGGCGAGCCCCAAGCCCCACTTCACCGTGGGCATCGTCGACGACGTGACGCACCTGTCGCTGGACGTGGATCCGACCTTCGACACCGAGGCCGCCGACGTGGTTCGCGCGGTCTTCTTCGGGCTCGGGGCCGACGGGACGGTGGGGGCCAACAAGAACTCCATCAAGATCATCGGCGAGGAGACGGGCAACTACGCTCAGGGCTACTTCGTGTACGATTCGAAGAAGTCCGGCGGCATCACGATCTCGCACCTGCGGTTCGGGCCCCGGCCGATCCGTTCCACCTACTGCATCCAGAAGGCCAGCTTCGTCGCGTGCCACCTCTTCGAGTTCCTCGACAAGTACGACATTCTGGAGTACGCGCAGCCCGGTGCTACCTTCCTCCTCAATTCACTCTATGCCCCCGATAAGTTGTGGGAAGAGCTTCCTCTCGAGGTGCAGGAGCAACTGATCCAAAAGAAGATTAAGTTCTACGTGATCGATGCCAACGAAGTCGCGAAGAAGACCGGCATGGGTGGGCGCATCAACACGATCATGCAGACCTGCTTCTTCGCGATCTCCGGAGTGCTTCCGCGCGAAGAGGCCATCGCCCAGATCAAGAAGTCGATCAAGAAGACGTACGGGAAAAAGGGCGAGGAGTTGGTGCAGAAGAACTATCGAGCGGTCGACGAGACGCTGGAGAATCTTTTCGAGGTGAAGGTTCCGAAGAAAGTGACGACCGCACGGCGGCGTCCTCCGATCGTGTCGGACCGGGCACCCGACTTCGTGCAGCGCGTCGAGGCCGTGATGATGGCCGGGAAGGGCGACCTCCTCCCGGTCAGCGCCCTGCCCGTCGACGGCACCTGGCCCACCGGGACGACGCAGTGGGAGAAGCGCAACATCGGGCTCGAGATCCCGGTCTGGGATCCCTCGGTCTGCATCCAGTGCGCGAAGTGCTCCTTCACGTGCCCCCATGGGACGATCCGGGTGAAGGTCTACGATCCGGCGGCCCTGGCGAACGCTCCGGCGACGTTCCAGTCGACGGACGCCAAGGGCGAGTTCAAGGGGAAGAAGTTCACGGTGCAGGTGGCTCCCGAGGACTGTACCGGGTGCCGGTTGTGCGTCATGACCTGCCCGGCCAAGGAGAAGGGCAATCCGAGCCACAAGGCGATCAACATGTCCGCCCAGCTGCCGCTGCGGGAGGCGGAGCGGGAGAACTTCGCGTTCTTCCTCACGCTCCCGGAAGGGGACCGCGAGACGCTCAAGGTCGACGTCAAGGGCTCTCAGCTGCGTCAACCGCTCTTCGAGTTCTCAGGCTGCTGCGCAGGCTGCGGAGAAACGCCGTACATCAAGCTCCTGACCCAGCTCTGCGGCGACCGGCTGCTCATCGGAAACGCGACGGGGTGCTCGTCGATCTACGGCGGCAACCTTCCGACGACGCCCTACACCGTCAACGCCGAGGGGAGGGGCCCGGCCTGGGCCAACTCGCTCTTCGAGGACAACGCGGAGTTCGGCCTGGGCATGCGGCTCGCACTCGACAAGCACCAGGAGCAGGCGATCGAGCTCCTGCGGTCGCTCGCCGGCCGCGTGGGAGACAGCCTCGTCGCCGAGATCCTCGCCGCGGACCAGTACACCGAGGCGGGTCTCACGGCGCAGCGGCGCCGCGTCGCGCTGCTCAAGGAGAAGCTTGCCGGCGTGAGCGTCCCGGAGGCGAGGCGCCTGGAGGCCCTGGCCGACTACCTGGTGCGAAAGAGTGTCTGGATTCTCGGGGGCGACGGCTGGGGGTACGACATCGGGTACGGCGGTCTGGACCACGTGCTCGCCCTGGGCCGCGACGTGAACATCCTGGTCATGGACACCGAGGTGTACTCCAACACGGGCGGGCAGCAGTCGAAGGCGACCCCCCTGGGCGCGTCGGCCAAGTTTGCCTCGGCCGGCAAATCGACGCCGAAGAAGGATCTGGGCCTGATCGCCATGACCTACGGGGCACCCTACGTGGCGCGGGTCGCTTCCGGCGCCAAGGACGCCCAGACCGTGAAGGCGTTCGCAGAGGCCGACTCGTACCCCGGTACATCCCTGATCATCGCGTACTCCCACTGCATCGCCCACGGGTACGATCTTGCCCGGGGTAACGAGCAGCAAAAGCTCGCGGTGAGCTCGGGCCACTGGCCGCTGTACCGCTTCGACCCGCGGCGCCAGGCCGCCGGTGAGAACCCCCTCCAGCTGGACTCCGGGGCGCCCGAGATTCCCTTGGCCGATTACATCTACAACGAGACGCGCTACACGATGCTCGAGCGCATGGACAAAGACCGAGCGGCGGCTCTGCTCAAGGACGCCGAAGCGGTCGTCCGACGGCGGGCGTCGCTCTACGAGCAGCTGGCGAAGCTCAAGGTCGCCAAGCCGCAGTAGCGCGCGGAACTTTCTGTCGGTTGCTCACGTCCGGTCGCGTGGTACGGTGAACTCTCGTGTGTGGAGACCCGCCATCCGGAGGAGACCGATGAACCTCTCGACGTCGTACCTCGGGCTCGATCTTGCAAATCCGCTCGTCGTGGGCGCATCCCCCCTGGTGGAGCGCATCGACACGGTCAAGCGTCTCGAGGACGCGGGCGCCGCGGCGGTCGTGATGCACTCGCTCTTCGAGGAGCAGTTGAGGGGGGAACTGGAGGCGCTTGAGCGGGAGGTGGAGCAGCGCACTGAGTCGTTTGCCGAGGCGCTGACCTATCTCCCGCGAGTGTCGGAGCTCAAGTTCCACCTCGGGCCCGACGAGTACCTGGAGCACCTCCGGCGGCTCAAGGGAGCCGTTTCGATTCCGGTCATCGGGTCGCTCAATGGCGTCTCCTCCGGGGGGTGGATCGACTACGCCCGCAACATCCAGGAGGCGGGTGCCGACGCCCTGGAGCTCAATGCCTACTCCCTGGCCGCGGATCCGAAGGACACTGGGGCGGCGACGGAGAAGCGCGTCGTCGACGCCGTGCGGGCGGTCAAGGGCGCGGTGACGATCCCCGTCGCGGTCAAGCTCTCGCCGTTCTACTCGTCCCTGCCCCACGTGATCCGGCAGCTCGAAGGGGCCGGCGCCGACGGGGCCGTTCTCTTCAACCGCTTCTACCAGCCCGACATCGACGTGGAGAAGGCCGAGGTGGTGTCGACGCTTGCGCTCTCCGACTCCTCCGACCTCCTCCTGCGCCTGCGGTGGGTCGCGATCCTCTCGGGCCGCGTCAAGCTGTCGCTCGGGGTCACGGGCGGGGTGCACACGGCGGTGGACGCCGTCAAGGCCCTCATGGCTGGCGCCGACGCCGTTCAACTGGTTTCGGCGCTCCTCCAACACGGCCCCTCCCGCTTGGCGAAGGTGCGCGAGGACCTCTCCCGCTGGCTCGACCAGAGCGGCTACGACTCGCTCGGTGAGCTGCGGGGCTGCCTCAACCTCAGCCGCGTCTCGGACCCCTCAGCGTACGAGCGGGCGAACTACCTCACGGTGCTCCACGGACGCGCATAAACGCGCCGCCCGCGGGGGGCTCGTCGTCCTGGCTGCCCTGGCGGCCGCGCTCCTGGTGGGCGCCGGAGGCGGATCCGTCCTGATCGACGACTTCGAGCGCGGGCTCCGGCCGGGCTGGGAGGTCAAGCGCTTCAAGGGCGACACGCGCTACGACGTCGTGGCCGGGGACGGCGGGCACGTCCTGCGCGCGCGTAGCGACGCGGCGGCCTCGGCCCTGATCTACCGCATCCGATACGACCTGGACCGATTTCCGGTGCTCTCCTGGCGCTGGAAGGCCGAAAACGTCATCGCCGCCGGGGACGAGAGCCGCAAATCGGGCGACGACTACGTCGCCCGGATCTACGTCGTCTTCCCCCACTGGTTCTTCCCCAAGACCCGCAGCATCAACTACATCTGGGCGAACCGTCTGCCCCGGGGACACCACGTCCCCAACCCCTTTACCGCCAACGCCGTGATGATCGCCGTAGAGAGCGGTCCGGAGAACCTGGGTCGCTGGATTGCCGAGCGAAGGGACGTGCGGGCCGACTACCGCGCCGTCTTCGGCGAAGACCCGCCGGAGGTGGGGGCTGTGGCCTTCATGACCGACACGGACAACACCGGCGAGGCGGCGACGGCGTACTACGACGATCTCCGGATCGAGGGCGAGTGACCTCCAGGACGCTCGGCGGAGATGCGGGTTGATTGATGGTCGGGGCTAGGGTCGGCTCTCGGACCGGAGCAGGATCTCCCCGGTCTTGATCCGGACCCAGCCTACCTGGGTTGCCCGCAGGTCGGGCAGGAAGTCGCAGGAGAGGAACAGAAGCGTGAAGTTTGGGTCGGCGTGCGCGTACCCGCACGCGGCCACGGCGTCTTGAAACTCGCGCGCTGCCCGCGCCGCAGGGCCGAAGCCGCCGGGCATCTGGATGCCGGCCAGGGGTAACGGAAAGTCTCGCGGCTCCGAGTTCTTCGGAACGACCACCATCCCGCCGCCAATCTGCCGCAGTCGCGCCAGGGCGAGGGCCATTGCGTCGGGGGAGGTGCCCAGCACCAGGGTGCCGCCGTTCGTCGTGTAGGTGCTGGCCAGGCCGTCCAGGGTCACCGCCAGGTTCGACACCGCGCCCCGACTGATCCAAGAGCCGTTGCGATCCGTCAGCGCGAGGCAGTGGACCGGCTCCGGGCCCGGCACCGGCCACAGCCCTCCGCCCCGCGGCTCCAGGGCGACCGCCGCCTCGCGCGTGATGACGGCGTTGGCGAGACGGCCGGTCGGGAAGGGGTTGGGCGCATGGAAAGGCAGAAGGAACGCCTCCGGCCCCCAGGAGGGGATCGCAGGCTCGCTGCCCGCGTAGGCCCGGCCCCAGGCGAAGCTCTCGCTCGGCGCCGGGACGGCGAGAACGCCGTCCCGAGCCACCAGACGGCCCCGGCAGATCACGGTTCGAGGCGTCGGGGCGTCCAGATTCTCGAGGACGTTGATGTCGGCGACGCGCCCGGGGGCGATCGCGCCGAGGTCCTGGTCGAGCCCGAGGAAGGCGGCGGCATTGAGGGTCGCCATCCGGTAGGCGTGGTTGGCGGGCACCCCCGCCGCCAGGGCCAGGGCGATCACGTGATCGGTGAGCCCCACTTCGGCCACGTGGTTGGCCCTGGCGCCGTCGGTGGTAAAGGCGACGCGGTCGAGGAAGCCGGTGCCTCCCAGGATCGGCAGCAGCGCCGTGAGGTCGGGCCGCAGGCTCGAGTGGCGCAGCAGCACCCAGAAGCCCTGCCGCAGGCGGTCCAGAGCTTCGGCGGCGTCGGTCGCCTCGTGGCAGGACCGAAGCCCGGTGGCCGCCAGGGCCGGGAGCCGCTTCCTGCTGGCTCCGGCCGTGTGGCCGTCCGCGAACTTGCCGAGACGGCGAGCCTGCTCGACGACCTCGACGAGCCGCGGCGCCCGAGCCGGGTCCAGGAAGTCGGTCCACCGGGTCATCTCGCCCGTGGCCTTGAACTCGGGTCGCGCCAGGAGCGCCGAGACGACCTCCGGCGAGAAGAACTCGTCCTCTCCCTCGAACCGCGACTGGGAGGCCATGCGGGCGACCCAGAAGACGTGGGGCAGGGCGGCCTCGGAGAGGGCGGCGGTGAGACGGGCCAGGCGCTCGGATCCCAGGGCGAGGTGGAGCAGCAGCTCGTCGTAGACCAGACAGGTCGTGCCGTGGCATACGGCGGCCTCGCCGAGACTCAAGGGGTTTGCGAAGGGCCAGGGGTGGGTGTGGGGCTCGACGTACCCGGGAACGAGGGTCTTGCCGCCGGCCTCGAGCCGCGGCGCCTCCTTGGCGACAGGACCCGACCAACGGCCGGGACCGGCCCACGCGATCCGCTCGCCGCAGACCGCCACGTCGGCCTCGAGCACCTCGCCCGTGAACGCATTCCAGACACGGCCGCCGGTGATCAGGAGGTCCGGGGCTTCCAGCCCCTGAGCGACGCGGAGGAGCCGCAGCCGAAGCTCGAGGTCGCACGGGATCAAGGGAGTGCCCGTCCATCGCGGACCGGATGGCTAGGAGCCTGTCGGACTTTCGGGAGCGCCCTCCCCAGGGGCACCCGCGAATGTCGCTGGGGTGAACCGGGAGGCGTTCGCGGTTGCCCAAGTAAAATTGCCATGTTTGGCTATTATAGGTCGCAGCTAGTGCTAGTA
>JACRMM010000035.1 GCA_016214985.1 Deltaproteobacteria bacterium
ATGGCCGTTCGCGTCCGCCCGTATTGGACTTGACCCGCGGCAGGCCGCGGGCGCGGTTCTCCTGAACAGAGCGAGTTCTGTGCACGTGGAAAGCTTCCATTTTATGGAGTCCGTTTTTCCAAGTCCGACAGGTTCCTAGGTGCAATGCACGTTTGCCCTTACGTCCCCCTCGCCTTAACTGCACAATTTCAAAGCCGTCAGGACACCAGCCTTTGTCCGCATCATACACAGCCGCACTCAAGATCGCGCACTTCTGGACTGGAGTGAGCTCAGTCGTTATGGTGACTTCCTACTCAGCAAGCAGGATGCAGCCTCGCCGAGTGGTTAATCTGCCGTTTCGGACCTCACCTCTCGATCTTCCATATGCCAACTCCAAAAAGGTGAATTTCTCGGAGGCCGAGAGAAACTTGTGGGGGGCTAGGGGCTGGGGGCTGGGGGCGGGCACCCAGGGGCTGGGGAATGGGGGCTGAGAACCATCATGCGAGCCTCGATTTCAGCTTCTTCTGCAACGAGCGCAGCATCTTCCCCAGCCGGTCCATCGCCACCCCTCTTGACCCTTCTCCCCGTCCGTGTACCCAAGCCGCGTCGCCACGACGAGCTGGGTTTCCAGCTCTGCGAGCGACCCGAGAGCGATCGAGATGTGGTGCAGAAACTCCCGGGTGGGGCTTCGCGCGTGGCCCTCGGCAACGTTGGAGGGAATCGACACGGATGCGCGCTGCCTCTGGCTCGCGAGGCCGTAGGTCTCGCGCCCCGGAAACGCCGCCGTCACGCCATAGATCCGCTCCACGAGTTCGACGCCCTCCTGCCACACTTCGAGATTCCGATAGCTCGAAACGTCCATCCCAGCCGCTCGCTCCCGCTTCTTTGGCCCCAGCCCCCAGCCCTTCTCTACCCTTTGACCCACGCCGTGAAATGGGCTAAGTAAGGACAAGGCAGATCCCCCCCTACACACTGATGGAGCGACGACATGAGGACCGTTCAGGCCGAACTGCCGGAGCAACTCTACGCGCAGGCTTCCCGCTTGGTGCAAAGCGGGTGGTTTCGGGACGAGTCCGAGATCGTCTACGAAGCCATGCGCCGCTTTCTTGAATCGCACGAGGACCTCCTAATGGAGCAATTCGTACGCGAGGACGTGGAGTGGGGCCTGCACGGTGACGACTGACCCCAGTCTGGCGGCCGTCTGCGACGCGGGCCCGCTCATTCATCTCGACGAACTGGATAGCCTCGACCTCCTCGCCGACTTCCGCGAGATTCTCCTGCCTCCCGCAGTCCGAGAGGAAGTCGAACACCACCGCCCCGGGTGCCTTGCCTGCCCTGCCCTTTCGGGGTTGGTCGTGGCGACTGAGCGTCCCCCGATATCCCCCGCATTGGTCGCTCTGTGCCGATCGTTCGCGTTGGCTCGGGGCGAGGCGGAGGCGCTGGGCTTGATGGAGGCCAATCCGAACGCTCTCTTCCTGACCGACGACGCCGCTGCCCGCATTGTCGCCGTCCAGGCGAGCTACCGCGTATACGGCACCATCGGCGTGGCGCTTCGGAGCGTCCGCAAGGGCCGACGCTCGGCCCGTGAGGTCCTTCGTCTGATCGAGAGCATTCCGACGCGGAGCACACTGCACATCCGCCCCTCCCTGCTGGGAGAGATCCTCTCCAAGACCAAGCACGAGTTCGGGCTCTCGTAGCGCGAGACGATAGGTCTCGCACCCGGAAGACGCAGCCTTTACTCCGCAGATCCGCTCCACGAGATCGACGCCCTCCTGCCACACCTCGAGATCTCGATAACTCGCAACTTCTATTCCAGCCCCCGTCCCCCAGCCCCTAGCCCCTACACACGCCTTCCTCCGGATCGTGAGCACCAGCTCCCCGTTTCGCGCCAGCGCGTACGTACCACGGTAGATGCCCGCAGGCCAGCCGCCCGCGGGTCGCTTCACGCCGCTGAAGGCGAACCAGCTGATCTGGTTCTCTTTCGGCACGCTCTCCTGCTCGTGCATCGCCCGGCCGCTCGGGCCCTCGATCCGGAAATGCTGGCGGTCGCCGTGCTGGGCGCCGGAGACGTCGACCCAGAACACCAACGTCGGTGCCTCGCGGGCGAAGCGCTCGGACCGATAGGCGCCGCGGCGGGCGCCGGCGTCAGGTTCCTCGGTGGCGAAGCCGGCGAGGAGCATCCAGGTGGGGCGGTAGTCGAGCCGGGCGAGCGCCAGTGCGGACCAGAGGGGCGGGCGGGGATCGCCGCACGAGCGAAAGGGCACGACGCCGACGAAGGGGTCGCGCGGACCGCCGTCGTGGCGAACGGAGAGCTCGACGTGGGGGTACTCGGTTTTACCGGAGAGGCCGATGAGTCCGAGAGTCCGGCCCGCCCCGACCTGGTCGCCGGGCCGGACCCGAAGGCTACCCCGCTTCAGGTGGCTGTACTGGGTCTCCCAACCGTCGCCGTGGTCGATGACGACGGCGTTGCCCGCCTCGCGGCCCTTGACCGCGGCGTGGCCGACCTGGCGGACGCACGCGTCGGCCACGCCGTCGCGGACGGCCTTGACGACGCCGTGCGCTGCCGCGACGACGGCGACACCCCGTTCCATCGCCGGAAGGTCGGGCACGCGAAAATTGGTGCCGGTGTCGCCTTCGAGGCTGAGCCGGCCGCAGGCTTAGTCCATGCGGCCGGGACCGGGATCGTGGTCGACGCACTTCTGGAGGGTGCAGACCGTGCCCGTCTCGCAGGCGACAGGGAGATTGAGAACGGTCGCCCCGGCCAGGGCCAACAGCGGGAAGGCGAGAAGAGCGACAGGCACAAGAAGACCCGCCCCAACCGGCCAGAAGGCCGGAGAAAGTGCGAGCCCCCCTCGCGACATCTTGCCCTCCTCGCCCGCGTCAGCGCTCGCTCACGACACCTACTCCGGCGGCCGGCCTCCCCGAGAACTGCATCTCCTTCAGGCCCATGAGCCCCGCCCACACGAACGAGCACTGGGCCGGCGGGGTATTCGTAACGGTCTTTCCCGTTGCATCGGTGCCGCTCAGGGTGACGTTGATCCAGAGCTTGCACTCGTCCGCGAATGCAGGGCTTCTGGAGAAGGGGGCAGAGCTTCTCGTCGTTCATCGTCGATCTCCGAAGGCGGGTGGTTCGTGAGTTCACGAGGGGAGGAGCGGGTTTCTCCAGGTTGTCATTGGCGGCGCGCAAGACGCGAATCTCCGACACCAGGCCCGCTCTCTTACCAGAAGTGAGCGGGTTTCGCATCCCCCAAGAAGGCTTCCAATTTGGGACAAAGACGAGGCTCGAAGTGGACGACGCATCCCTGAACCTGGTCCGAGCCCGAACCAACCTGGCCAAAGCACGCCGAGACTACCTCGTGGCCCGGGTGACGCTGGAGTGGGTGATGGGGACGATGGGGGAAACCCGAAGCTCCGGCCCGCCCCCCAGGAATGCGCCCACTCCGGCCACCGGCCTGGCACGAGACACCGTGCACTAGCCAGGTTCAACTCCTCCTCTGACAGGCGCTCCGCCTCCCCCCCTTCCTGCACGTCATGCCGGCGGACGGCCGTGTCGACGGCTTCTCCGGGGCGGGCTGGGGCAGATCACCCACCTCCCGAAGTTCTGTCTCTCTTCGGCGACAGCGATACGGCGTGCCAGCAGGCCCTTCCCGCGAAACGGAGCGCGGAGGCGTCGGCGTCCGGAGACACTTGGCAGGGCCCCGGCCGGCCCCCCGGTCCGGAAGCCCGCGCCGGGCTTGGCTGGCACGAAGCGTGCTTATTGGCCGCAAGATGCCCTTCTTTCTCGATTAAAAGCCCGATCCTGGGCGCCGGAGGAGACTGAGATGCCGTCCAACCCCTGCGCATATCACCGCCTCGTCTTTCGCACCGATCGCTTCCTCTGCGTGTACTGCGGCGCCGTCTGGCCCACGGCCGCCGTCAAGCCCGCACCGGAGGGTCACCCCCGGAGGCACGTGCCCTCAGGCCGCGCTTCGGAGACCCTCTCGTCCCGCGCCCTCGGTCCGACCTACCGGCCGTCCCCCGATAGCCCTTTCGCTTGACCCAACCCCGGGCCTGACGTCACCTCAGGACGCGGCGGGCGCTCGCCGCGCCCCCGGTCGTGCGACCCCGCCCGGCCGCCCGCGGACGGAGAAAGGGTTCTCCAGGGGGCGAGGTGCGCAGCCCCGAAACCGCCGTCCGATCCGCGCTCGCCCAGGCCGCTTTCCACCGGTCCCTTCGTAAAACCGATCAAGACGTGGTAGGCTCTTCAGCTTGGTGCCCCCGCCCCGGCGATCCTCTCGCGCGCTTGTCAGGCAGGGGGCCGGTGGCATGTTGGGGCCGCAGCGCGGCCGGTCGACGCGATCCCGCCGAGCCGGAGGACAGAGGACCCCTGCGGCCGGCGGCCCAAACGACCTTTGCCCCAAGGTCAGACCCATGGCAGGCGAACGACCCGATCCCGAGAACGACGCACAGAGGCGAGTCCTCGAGGCCTTTTCACGCGATCTGCTCGCGCTCAGCCGGTCGGTGCGGGTATACCCCCCGGACCACCCCTTTCTGACGAGCCTCGCCGAACGACTGACCACCGCGCTCGCGGCCCCGCTGCCCGTACCCCTCTCCCTGGGCGTCACCTCGCGAGAGCTCGCAGTCGGAGGCCGCTTCTTCGGAGACCGCGACAGCCGCACGGCCGAGCTGGCGGCCCACCTCCACGGCCGCAAGGTCCTGCGCGTCACTTGGACGGGAGAGACCAGTCCCCCGGACATCGTCGCACTCGCCGAGCTGCTCGCCAATCCAAGGCTCAGCGGGGACGACCTCGACAAGGCGCTGCGCCGGCGGCGGGTGTTCTCCATCGAGGTCGAACCGCTCGTTCTCGAGCGGATCCACGAGTCGTTTCAGCAGGCCCCCGGGCACGGCCCCCGCGAGGGCGGCGGCCGAGAGGCCTGGCAGTGGCTGCTCGACGGCGATGCCTCGCCGGAGGAGCTCGCGAGCCTGCTGGCCTCGGACCAGTTCTGGGAGACCGACTGGGGGGACGCCGGCAATGGGGGAGGGACGGGGGAGGGGGAGCCCCGCCCCGCCGAGATCCTGCTGAGGATGGGCGAGCGGTTGGACTCCGCTCTAGAACACCTGGCGGCCGGTCAGAGACGACGAGTTCTGGACCGGTTGGCCGACGTGGGCCGCCAGATCTCGCCCCGAGAGCTCGCCGCCATCCTCGACGCCGCGGACCTTTCGGGAGTTCTGGACGGCCCCCTCGGCGACGTGGTGGAGCAAACCTTCGGGGGCGAAAAGATCGTGGACCTGCTCGCCGGCCTGGTCGACCGAGAGGGGCGGAACACGCGAAGACTCGCCGAGGTCTACAGTGCCCTGGCCCACGGCGAGAGCGACGAACTGCTCGAAGCGGTGCGCGCGCGGCTGACGTCTCCGGAGAAGGGGGGCTTCACGGTGGAGGTCTGGGAGGCCGTGGAGGAGTTCCTCCTGGGTCTTCGCGAGAGCCCCTACATGGGGAGCGAGTACAGCTCTTCGCTCGAGGCGCTCGCGTCCGCGACCCACGGAGTATCCGACCACGCCGACCCGATGAACCTTTCCGGCGACGTCGAGGGCCACTTGGACCGCGTACTCCTGGGGCTGGCCGTGGACGCCGGACCGTGGCGGCCCCGGCTGCTCGATCGACTCGAGGCTCGCGCCGAGGCGCTCTCGCTGACGGCCCTGCTGCGCGTCCTGGAGGAGGTCCGCGACGAGGTACCCGGGCTCCTCGACTCCCGACCCAGCCTCCCGGAGAGGGTCTTTCGCAAGGGGCTCCAGACCCTTCGAGAGCTCGACCCCGACGATCGGCAGGCGCTGCTCGCCTTCGGGCGCGCCCACGAGCGCGCGGTGCTCGACGCGACGCTCCGCGCCCTGGGCGAGGAGGAGGGGATTTCGACCCGCCGGTTCCTCGTGGAGCTCGTGGCCGGGTTCTCACCGGCCGCCACCCCGAGCCTGGTGAGCCGGCTGCGGAGCGCGCCCTGGTACGTGGCCCGCAATCTGACGATCGCCCTGGGTCTGAGGAAGGACGACGCGGCCGTGCCGGCGCTCCGCTCGCTCTTCGGCCACGAACACCCCAAGGTGCGGCGCGAGGCGATCCTTGCCCTGGGTCACTTCGACGCGGCCGCCGCGCGCGACGCCCTGCACGAGATCACGGCCAGCCGGGGGTACTCTCGCGAGGATCAGGCGCTGGCCCAGAGGGCTCTTCGGGGAACGGCAGCGCCGGAGGCGGGAACGTGACCCGCGACCTCCTGGACCGCTTCCTCCGGGACCTGGGGGCGTTCTACCGGGCTCGGCTGATGTACCCGGCGGGCAACGACCAGGTCGTTCGCGCCGCCGAGCGAGCCGCGGTGAGCCTCTCGGCGTGGGGGCAGCGGGTGAGGATCGCCTGGATGGGCCAGGACCTGCTGGTGGAGGATCGAACCCTCGCCGATCCACCGGCGGCCCTGCGGGCGCTCCTCGAGCGTCTCGCCGCCGCCGGGCGCGAGGGCGTCCACCTCGACCCGGAGGCGGGCGCGGAAGAGCTCGAGGCGTGGATCGAGTGCGTCCTGGGCGGGGACGTGGACCACTGGGCGGGGCATCACATCCGGGTCGGGTCCCTGCTCCTCGACAAGACCCAGGCCTCGACCGCACGTCTCACGCGAGCTGCCGCCGGCTATCTGAGCCTGATCCCCCAGGTCCAGGAGGCGCTCTCCGACCTGAGCCAGGAGAAGGCCGGGGGCCTCACGAGGGCGAGGGAGATCGTGCGGGCGATCGCCTCGCAGCTCGCAACGGGTGAGGAGCTCGTCAACCCGATCCGGGACCTCAAGACCCACGACGACTACACCTTCACCCACGCCCTCAACGTCTGCGTGATCTCTGCGGCCATGTGCCGGAGCCTGGGTCTGGGGAAGGCCTTCGTGGACGCGATCTCGCTCGCGGCGCTGTGTCACGACGTGGGCAAGGAGAAGGTGCCGCCGGAGATCCTCAACAAGCGAGGGGCCCTCGACCCGGAGGAGAAGGCGCTGATGGACCGCCACCCCGTGGAGGGGGCCGCGCTCCTGATGAACCTCCCGGAAGCCGTCGACCCGCTGCTGCCGGTCGTGGCTTATGAGCACCACCTCGGAGCCGACGGCTCCGGCTACCCCGCTCATCCCGCGCGACGCCGGGCGCACCCGGCGAGCCTGCTCGTCGCCGTAGCCGACGTCTACGACGCCCTGCGGACCGTCCGGACCTACCAGGAGCCGCGGAGCGCCGCGGAGGCGGTGTCCGTCATGCTCGAACGGGGGCGCAGCGGCGTCCTTCAAGAGACGTTCCTCGGTGTCTTCGCCCGGCTTCTCGGCGTCCTGCGCCCCTCGGACCCGGTGATCCTGTCGGACGGACGGCGAGCCCGGGTGCAGCGGCGACGCGACCACGACCCCCTTCGGCCGGTCGTGGACGCCGAAGGGGGCGGGGTGGTCGACCTGGCGCGTTCGCGCGACCTGTGGATCGAGCACATCCTCGACGCGGAGGGGTAGGCGCCGCGGGGCCGCCCTCGGGCGGCCCCGCGTCCGATCACGGGCCAAAGAGCATGCGCAGGGACAGGAGCATCATCGCCCCGCCGAAGAGCCGGCGCAGGAGCGTGCCGGGAAGCCCGACGGCGATCTTCGCGCCCAGGAGCCCTCCCAGGACGAAGCCGGCGCAGATCAGCCCCGCAGCCCGAAGATCCACGTATCCCTGCCGGTAGTAGGTCCAGGCGGCCAGCAAGCCGATCGGCGGCACCATGAGAGCGAGCGTCGTACCCTGCGCCTGCTGCTGGGTCATGCCGAAGAATGCCAGCAGGGCCGGGATGATCACGATCCCTCCCCCGATGCCGATCAGACCGCTCAGGGCACCGGCGCCAAATCCCAGGACCAGATAGCCGAGCACAATTGCGGTCACGAAGGCCTCCTCACTCGACGCCAGGCGAACCAGGTCCCGCCGATCTCAAGGCAGTCCTCCGAGAGCCGGGCCCGCCCCGGCCTCCGCGCAGGCTCGGCCCAGGTCTTCACATGCCGTAGAGCCGGCCACCGTCGATCACGCTCACGCCCCGGTCCGTCAGCACGCGCGCCGCCGCGTCCGGATCGTCGAAGCGGAAGATCATCACTGCGGTGTCGCCGCTCTTGCGCACAAACGCGTACATATACTCCACGTTGAGGCCGGCCCCGTCCAGGAGGCTCAGGATGCGGTGGAGCCCCCCGGGTCGATCCTCCACCTCGACGGCGACCACCGCGGTCTTGTTCACGGTGAAGCCCGCCTCCTTCAGGGCCTTCGTCGCCTTCTCCCGGTCACCGACGATGAGCCGGAGCACCCCGAAGTCCGACGTGTCCGCCAACGACAAGGCACGGATGCTCACCCCGGCCGCGGCCAGGACGCCCGTGGCCTCGGCGAGGCGGCCGGCCTTGTTCTCCAGGAATACCGAGATCTGCTCGACGCGCATGGCAGGACCTCCTCCCCTCAGATCATCCGGTTGTCGATGACCCGCTGCGCCTTGCCCTCGCTGCGGGTGATCGTCTTGGGCTCCACCAGCTTCACCTTCGCGGACACCCCGCAGTACTCCTTGATGTTTGTTTCGATGCGCTTCTCGAGGCTCTGAAGCTTCTTGATCTCGTCCGAGAAGGTCCTCTCCCCGACCTCGACCACCACCGTGAGCACGTCGAGGCTGCCCTCCCTCTCCAAGACGAGCTGGTAATGGGGCTCCACCTCCTCAACCTCCAACAGCACGCTCTCGATCTGGGACGGGAAGACATTGACCCCGCGGATGATCAGCATATCGTCGGAGCGCCCCCGCACGCGCCCCATGCGAACGTGGGTGCGGCCGCACACACACGGCTCCGGGCTCAGCGTCGTGATGTCCCGGGTGCGGTAGCGGAGCAGGGGGAACGCCTCCTTGGTCACCGTGGTGAAGACGAGTTCGCCCTCCTCGCCGTACGGCATAGGGTCCAGGGTCTCGGGATGCACGATCTCCGGGATGAAGTGGTCCTCGAAGACGTGCAGGCCCTTCTTGGCCTCCAGACACTCCACCGCGACCCCGGGGCCCATCACCTCGCTCAGCCCGTAGATGTCCACGGCGCTAAGATTCAGTGAGCGCTCGATCTCCCGGCGCATCTCCTCGGACCACGGCTCGGCCCCGAACACGCCGGCCCGGAGCTTCAGGGAGCGGAAGTCGACTCCCAGCTCCTCCGCCACTTCGGCCAGGTGGAGCGCAAAGGAAGGGGTCGCGGTCAGGATCGTGGCCCCGAAGTCTTTCATGATCATGATCTGCCGCTTCGTGTTGCCTCCGGAGATGGGGATCACCGACGCCCCAAGGCGCTCGGCGCCGTAGTGGGCGCCCAGCCCGCCCGTGAACAACCCGTAGCCGTAAGCGTTGTGAACCATGTCGCCCCGGTGGGCTCCGGCCGCGGCCAGGGCACGGGCCATGAGGTTCGACCAGGTATCGATGTCGCGGGCCGTGTAACCGACGACCGTGGCCTGCCCCGTGGTTCCCGACGACGCGTGGATGCGGACCACGTTCTCCATGGGCACGGCGAACATGCCGAAGGGGTAGTTGTCCCTCAGATCCTGTTTGGTCGTAAACGGAAGGCGTCGGAGGTCGTCGAGGCTGCGGATGTCCTTGGGCGAGACCCGGGCCGCGTCGAGGGCGCGCCGATAGAACGGCACCGCCGCGTACACACGCTCTACGGTCGCCCGCAGGCGCCGCACCTGGATCGCCTCCAGGGCCTCTCGCGGGAGAGTTTCGAACTCGATGTCGTAGAGGTCATGGCCGCTCCTTCCTCAAGGGGAGCACCGGGCAGACAGGCCCGAGAACACAAGAGGCCGCGGCAAGAAACACCCGCGGCCTCAATACACCTCACGAGCCCACGGGTCCCGCCGTTCGGTCCACCCGTGGTCGCTCCCTACGTCAATGGCTCGGTCGCTCTACCTCACCACTCCACGGGTGGACTTCCGAAACCGGAAGAACTCCGTGAAGCCGAAGCGGAAGGATGGGGATTGCATGCTCTCCTCCGGGCCGCAGGGTCGGGCCCGTTTATAGGCGGTGTCCGATCCCGGCGTCAAGCCCAAAGCCCGCCCGGAGAGCGGCTTCCTGACGCCGAGGGCCGGGGACGGGGTTCTCCGGAGGCGGGGGCTCGCTGTGGCCCCACGCGATTGTCCCCACGCGCCCCGTGGTACACTCGGACGAGCCCTTGACCGCGCGAGGTCGCCGTGACGCATGCCGCGCCCACCGACGAAGCTGCCGCGCCCCGGTTCCTCGTGGACGGGATGCTCGGCAATGTAGCCCGGGACCTTCGGCTCCTCGGCTACGACGCGATCTTCGGCGAGCAACTCCCCGACCCGGAGCTCCTGCACCTCGCCCAGAACCAGGGGCGAGTGCTCCTCACGCGGGATCGGGCTCTCGCCCGTCGTGCTCGGGATCTGCCCTGCGTTCTCCTCACCGAGAACGCGCCGCGACGCCAAGTGCTCGAAGTCCTCAGTTCCCTCGGCCTGGGCCCCTCCCCGGCCGGGCCGTTCTCCCGCTGCCTCGCCTGCAATGGACGGCTGGTCGAGCTTCCCGCCGAGGACGCGGCCTCCGCCGTGCCCGACCACGTCACCGTGACCGCTCACAACTTCCTCGGGTGCCGCGACTGCGGGCGCGTCTACTGGCCGGGGACGCATCGGACCCGGCTTCAGGAGCGGGTCCGGGAGGTCCTCGGGGCTTTACTTCCTCCGAGGGGTCCAGTATAAACTGGTTCCTTTCCGTCCGGAGGAAGGAGCGCACCGTGAGCACCAACGTTGCCGTGTATCCTGGGAGCTTCGACCCGATCACAAACGGCCACGTAGACATCATCCTCCGGGGCGCCCAGATCTTCGACCGGCTGATCGTGCTGGTGGCGGTCAACAGCGAGAAGAAGAACCTGTTCTCGCTCGACGAGCGCGTCGACCTGATCCGCGAGGTCTTCGGCGGCAATCCCAAGGTGGAGGTCGACACCTTCGAGGGGCTGCTGGTCAAGTACATGTGCGCCCGCGACATCCGCGTGGTGATCCGCGGGCTCCGCGCCGTATCGGACTTCGAGTACGAGTTTCAGATGGCGCTCATGAACCGGAAGATCTTTCCGGAGGCCGACACCCTCTTCCTGGCTACCCGCGAGAACTACTCATACGTCAGCTCCCGGATCCTCAAGGAGGTGTTCGGGCTCGGCGGGTGCATCTCGGATCTCGCACCGGCCGTCGTGATCGAAGCCATGAAGCAGAAGTTTAAGCCTGCGCGCAGGAAATCCAAGGAAGCCAGATGATCACACTCAGTCGCCGAGCCCAGCAGATCCAGCCCTCGGCCACCCTGGCCATCA
Source organism: Deltaproteobacteria bacterium (assembly GCA_016214985.1). GTDB lineage: Bacteria > Desulfobacterota > Deferrisomatia > Deferrisomatales > JACRMM01 > JACRMM01. The sequence goes on from JACRMM010000035.1 coordinate 11,292, forward strand.
CGGCCAAGGCCAATCAACTCAAGGCCCAGGGCGTCGACGTCATCGGCTTTGGGGCCGGAGAACCCGACTTCCCGACCCCGCCCCACATCGTGGAGCGGGCCGCGGAGGCGCTGCGCAAGGGCGACACCCGGTACACCTCCGTGGGCGGGACCCCGGCGCTGCGCTCCGCCGTCGCGGCGGCGCTCCAGCGCGACTACGGCCTCACCTACCGGACCGCCGAGATCACGGCCTCGTGCGGGGCCAAGCACACTCTCTTCAACCTCTTCCTGGCGCTCGTGGACGACGGCGACGAGGTAATCGTGCCGGCCCCCTACTGGGTGAGCTACCCGGAGCAGGTGCAGGTGGCGGGGGGCGTTCCGGTGATCGTGTCCACCGAGGAGGCCGACGGCTTCCTGCTGAGGCCGGAGGCCCTCGCCCAGGCTCTCACGCCGCGTTCCAAGGCGCTCGTGCTCAACAGCCCCTCGAACCCGACCGGCGCCATGTACGGCCGCGACGAATTGGCCGCCCTCGCCCGGGTGCTCGACGACCGCGACGTGGTCGTGGTCAGCGACGACATTTACCACAAGCTCACGTACGACGGGGCCCGGTTCGTGAGCCTCCTGGGCGTGGCGCCGTCGCTGCGCGACCGCACGGTCATCGTCAACGGCGTATCGAAGACCTACGCGATGACCGGGTGGCGGATCGGGTACGCGGCCGGGCCGGAGCGTTTGATCCAGGCCATGGAGGACCTCCAGAGTCAGTCCACGTCCAACCCCACGAGCTTCGCCCAGGCCGGGGCGGTGGAGGCGCTGTCCGGACCCCAGGCGTGCGTGGGTGAGATGGTTGCGGCCTTCGACGAGCGGCGACGCTTGCTCGTGGCCGGGCTCGACGCTCTGCCGGGGGTCCGTTGCCCGCTGCCTCAGGGCGCCTTCTACGCTTTCCCGAACGTGTCGGGCGTGTATGGAAGCGTCACTCCCTCCGGGGTGGAGATCCGAAATTCGCTGACCCTCGCGGCCTACCTGCTCGAGGAGGCCCAGGTCGCAGTCGTCCCGGGCGGCCCCTTTGGAGCCGACGACTACATCCGCCTCTCCTACGCCACCTCCCTCGACAACATCCGCAAGGGGCTCGGCCGCGTCGCCGAGGCCCTCGGCCGCCTGCGAAGGTCCTGAGGCGGCGATGGCGAAGCCGAGGAGGCGCTTTCAGTCGCTGAGCGACCGGCAGTTGCTGGAGCTCCTCTACACGGCGGGGGACGAGCTCCCCCGGGAAGCGGTCGACGAATGCCTGCGCCGGGGGTCTCGGCTGCTGCCGCTGCTGCGGGACGTGGTGGCAGACAAAGCCTCCTGGTCCCGGCCCCTGCCCGAGTGGTGGGCCACCGTGCACGCGACCTACATCCTGGGCGCCCTGGAGGACCCGGCCGCCCTGACTCCTCTTCTCACCGCGCTTCGCTGGGCCGACGCCTTCGACTCGGACTGGGTGACCGACGATCTGCCGAGCATCCTCGGCCGACTGGGAGCCCCGGCCTACGAGCCCCTCGCCGCCGTGCTCCGAGACGCAACCGCGGGCTGGGGCGCGCGCTCCATCGCCCTGTCGGGTATGGCGGCGGTGACGCTCTCCGCGCCCTACCTGCGCGCCGAGCTCGTCCCGCAGTGCGCGGCGCTCGTCGCCGACGGGCGGGAGGAATACTTCCTGCGGCAGACGGCGGCCAACGTCCTCCTGGACTTCCGGGAGCGGGATCATCGCGAGCTCCTCGTCGCCTTCGGCCGCGAGGAGGCGGCCCGGCGGGCGGAGGACCCGGAGTACCAGGGGGCCTTCTACGACTGGGAAGTCGACGAGATCCTGGAGAGCAGGGACGGCGGAGGAGACAGCCTGGAGTACTACCGGAGGGACTGGCTCTCGTTCTACGACCCCGAGGAGATCCAGCACCGCCAGGAGCGCTGGGAGAGAGAGCAGGACGAGGCCGAGGAGCCGCCGGCCGAGGAGGACGCGCCCGCCGCCCGAGACCTTCGCGCACCGTGCCCCTGCGGCTCAGGCCGTCCCTTCGAAAGCTGCTGCTACCTCAAGGTCCACTGACCCCCTCCAGCGTCGGCCTCGGGCCGCCCCGCAGGTAGCGGACCAGATCGGCCAGGATCCGCGCGTGGTCGAAGCACAGGGGGCGGGGCAGAGAGTCCAGGGGCCAGCACCGGGCCTCCGCAGCGTCGTCGCCGCCCCGGGGCACACCCTCCGCCTCCGCCAAGAAGACCGTGGTGATGGTGTGGCGGCGCGGGTCTCGGGCCGGATCGGAGTAGGTGAAGAACTGCTCCCGGAGCTTCACGGCGAGCCCCGTCTCCTCCCGGGCCTCACGGACGGCAGCCGCCTCCAGGGCCTCCCCCTCCTCCACGAACCCTCCCGGGAGCGCCCACCCCTCCGGGGGGTTGCGGCGGCGCACCAGCACCACCTGGTCGCCGTCGACGATCGCCACGTCGACCGTCGGCAGCGGGTTGCGCCACACGGTCACGCCTCGGTCCTCTTGGACCTCCCGTGCACGTCGGAGAAGAAGTCCTCGGCGGTCCAGGCCTCGCCCTTGCGGTACTCTCCCACCCCATCCAGAAAGTGGATCTTCCCGTCGCTCAAGGTCTCGATCCCAGGGTAGGCCTCGCTCGAGAGCCGCCCCAGTACCTCGGTCACGACCTGCCGGGCCGCCTCTTCGGACGTATTGGGCAGCATGACCGCAAACGTGGAGCCGAAGCAGCGGCCGATGACGTCCTTCTTCCGCGCGCTCTCCCGAATGACGGACGCGACTCGCCGCAGCACCTCGTCGCCGAACTTGTGCCCGAGCAGCTCGTTGTACTGGGCAAAGTTGTCGACGCTCACCACGGCGAGGGACAGCGGCTGGCCGGAGACCCGAACCCGGTCGACTTCGCCCTGCAGAAGCTTCTTGAAGTGGAAGAAGGTGAAGAGCTGGGTGAGATGGTCCGTCACCTCCAGCTCGTCGGCGTAGAGCTTCAACTGCTGGTAGAGCTTGCCGTTTTCGATCGCCACCGCGGCCTGGCTGGTGAAGAGCTCCAGGCCCTCGATGATCTCGTCGGTGATCGGTCGCTTGCTGAGGTGGTTGTCCACCGCCACCACGCCCACGCAGCTGTTCTCGACGATCATGGGCAGCACGACGAAGCTGCGGCTTCGCAGGGCTTTGATCTCCGAGTAGGGTTCCGGGAGCCGGAGCTCCCGGGGCATTTCCGGCGCGTTGAGCACCCGGAAGGTCTTTCGTTTGAGGAATGCCTGCGCCAGTACACCGCCCTCCGGCCCCATCGGCACGGCAATTTCCTCCGGCGGTTCGTCCTGGTTGCCAAAGGCGCCGCGGCACTCGAGCACGGTGTGCTCCGGATTGGGGAGGAAGATGAAGATCCGGTCGAGCCCGAGCACCTCGTGGGCCGCGCCGAGGGTCTTCTGGATCCGGCCCTCCAGCGACCGCGACTTCTGCATCCCCACGGAGACGTCGTGGAGCTTCTTGAGGTTTCGGTTGGCCGCCTCCATCCGCTCCGAGAGCTCCAGCTTTTCGCGGTAGTAAGGCTTGATGATGAACGAGATCGAAAGCGCCGTGCTGAGCAGGATGGAGAGGCCCAGGATGGCGCAGGTGAGCAGAACGTAGCGCTTGAGGCTCGCCACGGCGCTGCCCTGCGTCGCGTAGGGCTCGTCCACGCCCACGAGCCAGCCCCGGTCCCGGAGCACATGGAACGCCACGACCATCGGCTCGGACGAGCCTCGCAGAATGCCGACGCCGGACTGGAACTGATCGATCACGGCCTTGAGGGGCATCTGACTCCCCATGGCCCGCGCAACCCGCGCGGCGAGCGGCTGCTGCACCGCGATCAGCTCGATGTCGGCGTCGCCGAAGGGCAGTCGCTGCTCGACGAAACGGCGGTAGCGCGGATCGTCGGGGGCGGCCACGAACCGCCCATCGCGGTCGAGGACCCAGGATCCTCCCACGCTTCGAGCCTTCGCCCCGAGGACCACGCTGCCCAGATCCCCTGGCCTCGCGCCCGAGCCCGCAGCCACATCGACGGCCGAGGCCACCTCCGACGCCTGACGGAGCAGGCGCTCCCGGACGTCGTCCTCGCTGAGCTTCCCGACCACGACGGCCACCACCACGACCGCTGCGGCCACGATGCCGATGGTCACGGCAATGAGCTGAAATCCCAGGCTTCGAGGCCGATAGTCCATGCAGACGTCTCGCGGGGAATCGGGGTTCTCAGACCTTGTGGCAGCCCGCGCACCCGCCGGGAACGGGGCTCATCTTCGCGCTGTCGGACGCGTGAGGGTCGTGGCAGGAGAAGCACGTGAGGTTCCCCTCGGCGTCGAGCTTCATTTCCTTGATCTGGAACTTGGGCGCCCGCCCCACCGGGTGCTTGTGGTTCGCCATGCCGGTCTTCTCGTTGTGGCACAGGGCACACAACGCCTGCCCCTTCCCCTTCAGGAAGTACTTCGGGTTGTCCGACGCGTGCGGGTCGTGACAGTCGGCGCACCGGCCTTCCCGGAAGGGCTTGTGCTGGAAGAACATCGAGGCCTTCGTCTTGATCCCCTCGTGACACGACAGGCACAGGTCGCCCTGGGGGAGCCGGATCTGGAACTTGAACGGCGAGCTGTGGGGGCTGTGGCACACGGTGCACAGGCCCATGGCCACGGGCCCGTGGAGATAGGGCTTGGCGAACTTGGCACGGATGTCGTCGTGGCACGAGAAGCACAAACCCGACCCCTGGGTCACGAGCTCGTACTGGTGCGGCTTGCTCGCGAAGTCGTGGCACGGATTGCACCCGCCCACCGTGATCGGACCGTGCACAAATCCCTGATTGGTCAGGGAGTCGTGGCACCGCAGGCAGAAGGTCGTGGCCGCCGCGGCATCCCCCGGCTCCCCTGCCTTGGACTCCATCTCGTGGCAGGGCGTGCACCGGGCCTCCCGGTCGGGCGTGTGAAACTGGAACAGGGGGAAGGCAACCTGGAGACCCTCACCCATCACCGGCTCGCGGAAGAGGACGAGCGCCAGAGAGCCCAGCTTCTCCCCGTCCGGGTACCGGATCTCGATGAAGTTGGAGCCGAGGCTGAGCAGTGTTCGCACCGCGAACATCTTGCCGTAGCTCTTGGCGGTCTTCTCCGACCCTCCGTTCAGGCGCAGGGTGAAGGGACCCTCTCGGCCGCCGGAGAGACCGATCACCGTGATCGAGTCCTGGAACGTCTTCGTGAAGTTTTCCGGGGCCAGGAGTCTCACGTCCTGGACGACCTGGGCCGGCTGCTCGGGAGCCCCCACCGCACCCTCCTCCACGGCCCGGCGAACCGCCTCGTCGATCTTCTTCTCCACCTCGTCGTCGTAGCCCACGAACGTGGCCGCGACGTTGCCGTCCTTGTCGATCAGCACGTAGGTGGGCATCGTGTTCACGTTGTACGCCCGGCTGACCTTGAGGTCGATGTCCGGCACGATGGGGAAGCTCAGGTTCTTCTCGAACGCGGAGAAGAACCGCCGCACCCGGAGGATCCCGTAGGTGTCCAGGTTGACCCCGACCACCCGGAGCTTCTCCGGCCCGTACTTGTTCTGGATCGTGATCATGTGCGGGATGGACTGGACGCAGCTGGAGCAGTAGATCGACCCGAAGTCGATCAGGACCGGCACCTTGCCGAGGTACTCCGCGAGCGAGAACTCCCGGCCGTCCAGGAGGGCGTTACCTGTGAAAGACGGCGCTTTCTCGGCCGCGCCGACCCCGCCCACTGCCGCCAGGCACGCCGCGGCGGCCAGGGTCAGCAGGCGCAGCAGCCCCCAACGCGACGCGTCGGCCCCGCTGCTCATTTGGCTTCCAGGGCCTTCTGGATCGCCTTCTCGAGAACCTCACGCGAGGTCTGGCCCACTTCGGCAAGAGTGATCTTTCCGGCTCGATCCACCAGGTACAAGGTCGGCGTGCCCGCGACCCCGTAAGGATCGGCCACGACGAAGGACTCGTCGGCAGCGAGCTTGTCGATGAAGACCCGGAACGTGTACCCCTGCTGCCGCACCAGCCCCTGGATGCTCTTCTTCATCGGCTCGCCGTCCATTGCGACCGCAAGCACGTCGAAGCCCTTCCCCTTGTACTGGTCGTAGAGGCGCTGGATCAGCGGCATCTCGGCCTTGCAGGGCTCGCAGAAGATGGACCAGAAGACCAGGAGGTTGACCCTCTGGGACCCGTTCTTCTTCAGGTCGAAGGGCTTGCCGTCGAGGTCGGTGAGCGCAAAGTCCGGCGCCGTGTCGCCCACCTTGCGCATCTGGATATCCCCGATCATGGGGATATCCAGGGGCGTCATGCTCTTCTTCTCCTGCGCCCAGGACGCAGTTCCCCCCATGAGGGTGGCACACACCAGGGCAACCACTCCCGCACGCCGCATCGTCATGGCTCACTCCCTTTGATCAGAGACGGAATCCGCGCCGGGCGACCGCTACCCTCTTGGTCCCGCCGCCCCGTCCGTCCTCACTGTTTGGCAAACCAGACCACCCGCGTGCCGTCCGAGTCGGCGACATAGACGTCCAACGTCCGGGTGACCGCCAGGCCCTGCGGGATCATGGACCGCTTCTCGTCCGATCGGATCTCCGCCTCCAGCGCACCCCGGCGGCTCACGACCAGGACTCTCTTGCCCGCCGAGTCGGCCAGGAACATCCGATAGAAGGTCGGCTCGATCTCGATGTGCTCCAGACTCACGGCGCCGCTCACCAGGCCCCCGACGTCGAGGCTCTCGATCCAGGCGCCCTCCTCCAGGTCGAACCGCTCGAGGCGGCTCGAGCCCTCGTTGAGCACCCACAGGGACCCTTTGCCGTGGTCACTGTACGCCACGCTCACGGGCTTGACCAGGACGTCCCGGCGACCCTTGCTCCGCCGCTCCCAGGTCGTCAGAAGCGTCCCGTCGGCCCGAAAGATCTCGATCCGTTCGTTGCCGGTGTCCGCCACGTAGGCGCGCCCGCGCCGGTCGAAGGTCACGTCCGCCGGGAAGCGAAACCGCCCCGGCTGCGAGCCCAGGCTCCCCACCACCTCGGCCACACTCCCGTCGGGCCGCAGGATCACGATCCGGTGGTTGCCCGAGTCGACCACCCAGAACCGCCCCTTGGCGTCCACCGCCAGCGACCGGGGTTGCCGCAGCACATCCTTCCGCGCGGTGCCGGGTTGATCGCCGAACGTGCCGACCCACCGACCGGTCCGGGAGAAGCGCACCAGGGCGCCCCTCTCGCGATCCAGAGCCACCACCTCACCGTCCGCCCCAAGAGCGACGTCCACCGGCTCCTTGAGCTCGGTCCGCCCCACCCCGGTCTCCCCTAGGGTTTCGCGGAGCCCGAAGGTCAGCTCCCCGGCCCCCCAGGCCAGGACCGGCACCAAGGAAACCGCGAGGAGCGTCCGGAACCACCCCATCCGGCTACTTCGGCTTCACCTGGAGGAGGATCTCTTCCCCCTCCTGCTCCTTCGGCGGCGCCGGCGCCGCCCCCGGCGCCGCGGCAGGGGCTCCGGCCTCGGCGCCGGCCGCCGGGGCCTTTTCTACCTTGGTCGCTTCGAGCATCCGCTCGACCTCGGCCTCCCGCGCGTGACGGAAGTCCCGGTCCAGCCGCGACACCAGCGACTTCACGCCGGTGTTCGCGATGTCGTTGGGCGACGGCCCCTTGTTCACGCCGAGGACTTCCCCCACCGAGGTGCTCGAGGTCACGTAGGTCTCCCCCGACCACAGGACGTCGCCGGACTCCACGTCCAGCACGTTCGCCCGCATGCTGAACTCGGTGACCTCCGAGTCCTTCTGCAGACCGTAGAGCAGGACGTTGCCGAGCACGAGCGCCTCGGCCTTGAGCTCGTCCCCGATCTTCCGGACGACCTCCCGGTCCAGCTCCTCGGTGTTGCGGAGCTTGAGCTTCTTCATCAGCGCGGCCACGTACCGGGGCTCCTCCACCGCGTCGAAGGTGCCCTTGCTGAGCATCTCCTGCAGGAAGACGTCGCCCGCTGCCTTCGGCACCGACGCACCTTCGGCGAGGCTGTCGAAGGGCAGGACCGCCACCCGCTTGACCTTCCCGTACTGGCGCTGGCCGGCCGCCGGCTTCGCGTAGGTCTTGACCGAAACGCCGGCACATCCCAGCGTGAGCCCGAGAACTGCCAGGCTCGCCGTCCCGATGATCCGCCTCATCATGTCTCTTCTCCTCCTCGTGACACGTCGCCACTGTCCGGCGGGGACGACCCGTGAAGGCGCCGTCACCATATCAGAACTTGCCTTTGAGCTCAATCAGGTACCGGTGGGTGTCCTTCGTCTCTCGACCCGAATCATCCTTCAACTGCTCGTCGAATTCGTGCTCCAGGTTCAAGCTCAGCAATCCGTCGAGCAGGTCCACAGAGAAGGACGTCTTGAAGGTTTGATTGTCCTGCGACTCCTGCTTCCGGTCATACTTGTACGTGAAGCTGAACGTGTAGTTCTTGAGGAAATCCCAGTCGAGGGAAGCTCCGTACGTGTAGTCGACGATCGGCCCCTTGTCGTCCTCGCTCTCATCGGTCGCGCTCCTGGTAAAATCCACCTCGATCTTCGCTCCCTCGAAGAACTCCGCCCAGGAGAGCTTCAGGTTCGTGCTGTCGTCCCGGGCGATCGTCGACTTTCCGTCGGCGGGCTGTTTGGCGGACCGGCCGTACTTGTGATCGAGGGTGGCGGTGACGACGTCGCCGACCTTGACCTCGTACTTGATCCCGACCTCGACCTTCCGCTCCTGCGTCGTCGTGTCCTTGAGGAGGTCCGAGTCCCGGGTGAGCGTGTACTTGGGCGAGAGCTCCAGGTTCGGGACCGTGTCGAAGCCGATCTCGAACCCGAGGTCCCACTTGCCGCTGTCGGCCGTCTTCTCCCCGTCCTCGTGGGTGGCGTTCAGGGACCGGGTGACCGTCAGCTTGACCATGTCGTCCCAGGCCGACGTGTCGGCCTTGAAATCCCACTTGTCGTCGACCTTGTGGCTCTCGGTCTCGCCCCGGGACTTCGGGTTGTCGGGCCACTTGAGGTTGTCCGTGCGGTCGAACGACGTGGAGAGCTTCACATTCTTCAGAGGCGTGAAATCGACCGCGCTCGAGTACCCCTTGTTGATCTCGTAGGCGTCGGACTCGGGCTGGCCCCGGGTGTCCTTGCGCTCGTCTTCGTAGGAAGCGGAGAAATCGATCGCCTCGGTGAGCGATTGATCGTACTTGGCCGTGCTCGTAATGGTATCGGTCACCTCGACGCGCACGGGCACGTTCAGGAGGTCGCTGTTCCACTCGATCTTTCGGTCCACGCTCAGCTCCACCGGCTCGATGGGCTTGTAGGTTCCCTTTCCCTCCACGGAGTTCTTGAGCTTGTCGTCCGTCGTATCCAAGGCCATCTCGTCTTTGGAGTAGGCGCGAGACAGGGTGCGCTCGTTCGTCCACTTCGCCTGGACCTTCAGGCTCTCGCCGACGCTCCGGTCGAAGGACACATCGAAGCCGAGCTTGCGGTCCTCCTTGTCCTGATTTTCCGGGCCCAGGTCGTCCGAGTAGCTGCGCTGGCCGTTCACCGTGAGGTCGAGGAGATCCCAAAATTTGTAGTCAAGGCTCCCCTCCCAGGCCGTGTCGACCTTCTGGACCGCCCCCCCCTCCTTGTTGAAGTCCCGCTTGTACTTCGCCTTCAAGTCGGGCAGCGCGTCCCCTGCGGGCTGGAAGTTGAACTCGACGTCGGACGTCACGTCCTCCGTCGTATCCTGCGTCGGATCCTGGGTGGTCTTGACGTCGTTGGCCCAGCTCGTCGTGAGGTCCCACCACCGGGCCGTCACGTCGAAGTCGACCTGGGGTTTGATCTCGTAGGTATCGAAGTCCGTGCCCGGCTTCGGGCCCTCCTTGATCTCGTCGGTGACGTCGAGCTTGAGGCCGAGCTTGAACTGGAGGGCGGGGTTGGCTTCGAGCGAGTACGAGACGGCGTAGGACTGCTTGACGGTCTCGGTGGTGGGGTTCTCGATGGGCTTGTCGTTGTCGGGGTCTCCGGACACTTCGGTCTTGCGTTCGTCCGACAGGCCAAAGTCCGACGCCCACGTCGCCGCGCCCGCGCCGGTCGGGACGCACAACGCCGCGAGCAGCGGCAGGAAGACGATGGCGCGGCACCTCAGTTGGGGCATGCGACCCGAGCGCTCCACCGGGAGAAATGAACGCACAAAAAATCCCGTCGCCGGCCCGCTGCGCGGGTCCCTCGGCCAGACGATGCCCCAACCGGTGCGGTCCCCGGCCCCGGGAGCCGCCGCCGGCGCCTATCTATCAGCCCCCCCGCTCCCCTGTCAATCCAGAAGGTCGGCGGCGGATCGCGTCCCCTGAGCTCAGCGCGGGCTTTCGCTCCGGGCCACCACCAGCCGGTCCCCGGGCAGGAGCACCGCACCGGCGAACCGCTTGTTCCAGCGCAGGAGGTCCCCGGGGTCCACCCGGTATCGGCGGGCAATGGACCACACCGTGTCGCCCTGCCGCACCACGTGGACGCCCCGGTCGGCCCTCCTATCGGAAGGCGGCCCCTCCCACTTGAGGCTCTCGCCGACACTGGAACCGTCCGAGCCCGGCAGGCGCAGCGCCTGTCCCACGCGCAGCGCCGCGTGACGGCGCAGCCGGTTGGCCGAGGCGAGGGCCGGGACCGTCGTCCCGTGAGCGCGCGCGATCTTCGTGAGGGTGTCACCTCGCACGACCACATGCGTCGCCGCGGCCGCTGCGTCCGACGGCGCCTGCGTCGCCAGCACGACGGCCTCCCGGGCCATCGCCCGCCCCAGCCCGGCGGGGACGCGCAGGGGGTACGCGCCCGGCCCCGGCGGAACGCAGCCGCGGCGAAGCGCCGGGTTGAGCAGGAGCAGATCCTCCTCGGGAGCTTGGGCAGCGCGCGCGAGGGCGCGAAGCTCCAGCGGACCCTCCACCCACACGGTGTCGTAGCGAAGCGGCGGCTCCGGGTCTCCGACGTCGAGGCCGTAGGCCGACGGGTCCTCGCCGATCGAGACCGCGGCCAGGAACTTCACGACATACCGGCACGTCTCGTCGCGCAGGCCGCGGACTCCGTACAGGTCCCAAAACGACTCCGCCACGTAGCGATCCACCGCCCGGCCCACCCCTCCGGAGCCGGCGTTGTAGGCGGCCACGGCCAGGTTCCAGTCGCCGAACCGGGAGTAGAGGTCGCCCAGGTGTCGGGCCGCGGCCCGGGTCGCTCCCTCGGGGTCCAGGCGCTCGTCGACCCAGTCGTCGATGCGAAGGCCGTAGTTGCGCCCGGTGGTGTCGATGAACTGCCAGAGCCCCACGGCCCCGGAGACGCTGCGAGCGTCCGAGACGAAGTGGCTCTCCACGAAGGAGAGGTAGACGAGCTCGGGCGGGAGGCCCTCTTCCGCAAACACCGCTCGCATCATCGGCAGGTAGCGCCCGGAGCGGCGAAGCCCCTCCAGGGTCGTCTTGCGCTGAAGCCCGGCGAACTCAGCGATCACCTCCCGGACCTCCTGGCGGTCCGGCACCTGGACGCAGAAGAGCGACGGCTCGAGGGGGAGGTCCTCTGCGGGCACCGGCCGCGCCTCAGCGGCGGCGACCGGAGCCGGCGCGGAGGCCGGGCGCAGCTCGGGCAGCGGGGGGTCCCAGGTGCGCCGCGGAGCAGACAACGGCACCACCGACGACGCCACGGAGGAGACGGAAGGGGGCGTCGAAGCGGAGGCGGCCCGCGGCGCCAGCACGACCGACCGTGGCGCCACGGCACAGCCGTCGGCGCAGAAGAGGGCGAGGGGCAACGCGAACGCGGCGGCAGGCTGCCCTCGCCGCATCCTAGGGCGTCTCCCGCACGCAAGGCGTCTCGACGCCGGCGGCTGACGTCCCTCGAACTCTGCGAGCCGACGGGCGCCACCCATTTTCTGCTCGTGTATGGACCCGCCAGAGCCGATAAGAGAAGAGGGCCGGCGCGCAGCGCGTCCCGCCCCCTTGTCGGTCACCGTTGCTCGTGTCTATCATGCGCGATCCCACAAGGCCGGAACCTGTGAACGAGGGGCACTACTTACCAAAAAGGTCCCTCGTCGGACAAGGAGATTCAGGGTTGGACACCGCGGAACCCCTACCCGGCCGGCGCCGAGAAGCGCGCGGGCTCTGCCTGGACGACGTGCTCGAAGCCTGCGAGGCCCGGGGGCTCGCCGTCGCCCAGCAGGCGCGTTTCCTTCGGGAGCGAAGGGTTCCGGCGGCCGGCCGCGGCCGGTCCGCGGGCACGGGTGACCCGGTCGAATACCTCCTGTCGCTGGGGATCGCCCCGGTCGGCCGGAAGGGGCCACCCCTGGAGCCCGACGAGGTGCTCGAGGCGCTCGCGGCCCACCTCGGGGTCCCGCGGGCCCACGTCGATCCCGTGCGCCTCGACGCCGACGCCATCGTGCGGGCGCTCCCCCGGGCCTTCGCCCAGAAGCACGCCGTGCTGGTCGTCGACCCCGCGGCCGACCCCGTCCCGGTCGTCGTGGCCGATCCGTTGGACGTCACGGCGCTGGACGGCGTGCGCCAGCGCCTCGGCCGGTCGCTCACCGTCTCGCTCGCCGGCCGGGCCGAGATCCTGCGCCTCATCCGCGACATCTACGGCTTCCGAAACTCGGTGGATGCGGCCGAGCGCGACCTGGACCAGCTGCCGGACCTCCAGAATTTGGAGCAGTTCTTCCGGATGCGCTCCGAGTCGGAGGTCGAGGCGGCCGACGGCCACATCGTCCGCGCGGTGGATCACCTGCTGCGCTACGCCCTGGATCAGCGCGCGAGCGACATCCACGTGGAGCCCAAGCGCGACCGCTCACTCGTGCGGCTTCGGATCGACGGCGTGCTCCACACGGTTCACACCTTCTCGCGCCGCGTCCACTCGGCCCTGGTCTCCCGCCTGAAGACCCTGGCCCGCATGGACATCGCCGAGAAGCGCCTCCCCCAGGACGGCCGAATCAAGACGGAGTACCAGGACCAGGCCGTGGAGCTTCGCGTCTCGACCCTTCCCGTAGCCTTCGGCGAGAAGGCGGTGCTGCGGATCTTCGACCCCACGCTGCTCGACAAGGACCTGGGCGAGCTCGGCCTGGAGGGCGAGGACCTCGCCGTTCTGGAGGACCTCCTGGCGCGGCCCCACGGCCTGCTGCTCGTCACCGGGCCCACGGGCTCCGGAAAGACGACCACCCTCTACGCGGCGCTGAAGCGTCTGGCCACGAGCGAGCGAAACGTCTCCACCGTGGAGGACCCGATCGAGAACGTGTGCGAGGAGTTCAATCAGGTGGGCGTGCTGCCCCAGGTGGGCCTCACGTTTGCCGGAGCGCTCCGCACGCTCCTGCGCCAGGACCCCGACGTGCTCATGGTCGGCGAGATCCGCGACGCCGAGACCGCTGCGATGGCCGTGCAGGCCGCCCTCACGGGGCACCTGGTCCTCTCGACCTTGCACACCAACGACGCGCCCGGCGCGGTGGATCGGCTCCTCGACATGGGTGTGGAGCCCTACCTCTTGGCCTCCACGCTCCTGGGCGTCGCGGCCCAGCGCCTCGTGCGCCGGCCCTGCCCCCACTGCCGCACCGAAGCGGCGGCGGACCCGGCGGAGGCGGCCGCGCTCGGCCTGCCGAAGACGGCGTGGGTCGTCCGCGGCGAGGGCTGCCCCAAGTGCCGGCGCACCGGCTACCTCGGCCGCACGACCGTGTTCCAGCTCCTGAGGATCACCCCCGACGTGGCCGCGGCGATCCACGACCGCCTGCCGAGCGCCGCGCTTCGGGCCGCGGCCCGGGCCGAGGGGATGAGGACGCTTCGCGAGGCGGGTGCCGAAAAGGTAACCCGGGGCCTCACCACGCCGCGAGAGGTGCTGGCCAACACCCCGCCGGATCAGGATGAATCGGGCGGTGCCCGCCGGCCCGACGCTTGCATTTCCCCGAAACCAGGGTCCCCGGCAACCGCTACGGAGAGCGCCGGCGGCCCCGAGAGGGCGGTCACCCGACCATGAGACGCACCCGCGCCGGCTTCACGCTCGTCGAGCTGATCGTCACGATCGCCATCCTGGGGGTGCTGGGTCTCCTCACCGTGCCGCAGCTCTTCGCCAACCTCCCCCGGTTCCGCGTCAACGGCGCCGCCAAGATGCTGGCCGGGGAGCTCCAGCTCACCCGCATGAAGGCCGTGTCCACCAACCGCATTCACTACCTGACCTTCGACCTCACCGCACAGACCGTCACGATCGCGGAAGACGCGGGCGGCGGCGGCCGCACCACCCTGAAGACCGTGAGCCTCGCGTCCACATTTCCCGGCGCGGTGTTCGGGTACAATTCCGTACCAGCGCCGAGCGGCTCGGGGACCATCTCGGCCGCCGTGGCCTTCGGCAGCGGGGCCGGCACCGAGATCACGTTCCTGCCCAACGGGCTCCTGCGGGAGTCCGGGGCCATCTACCTCATCCCCTCCGTCGACCTCGGAACGGCGAACAACGACCGGATGAGGGCGCTCCTCGTCAGCCTGGCCGGTCAGGTATCGCTCCGCCGCTACAAGGGGTCGGCGAGCCCGCCCTGGGAGGAGTACTGATGGCGAAACGGGGGTTCACCCTGATCGAAGTGCTCGTGGCCCTGGTCGTGATGGCCATCGGGCTCCTGGCCCTGGCCCGACTGAACGTCGTGTACCTGCGGGCGACGGATCAGGCGCATCAGATCAGCGAGGGGGTTCTCCTCGCCCAGGACAAGATGGAGGACCTCCGGAAGTACGCGATCGCCGACCAGCCGGGCAACTACTCGGTGTTCGACTTCGACTACCTGACGAGCACCACCGCGGTCTTCACCTCCGTCGCCGACCCCCCAGGGAGCGGCACGAGCAAGCCGGTGGCCGGCCTGCTCGCCGGCGCAGCCGCCCCGGGCGCGGCGCTCACGCCCACCACGGGCGGCACGGTCTACGAGGTGCTCTACGACGACGGCGCTTCGAGCCACGGCGACGCGACCGCCGGCGACAAGGTGTACTCGAACAGCGACACGGTGGACACCCGCTCCCAGGCCAAGGGCGCAGCCGGCGCCGGCACCGGTGCGCTCATCCGGCGGGTGTGGTCGGTGGAGCCAATCACCCTGCAGACCGTCTCCGGCCAGCCCGTCGTCGACTACGCCCGCCTCACCGTGGAGGCCGAGTGGGTGGACAAGCAGAACCAGCCCCACCGGGTCCACCTCGAGTCGCTCGCGCACAGGAGGCAGTGAGCCATGGCACCCAGAGGCGAACGCGGCATGGTCCTGGTGGCGTGCCTGCTCATCCTGGCCCTCCTCTCCCTGCTCGGGGCGACGAGCCTCTTTAACGCCACGCTCGACACCCAGTTCGTGGGCAACCAGAAGGTGAACCGTGAGTCCTTCTACGCGGCCGAGGCGGCCCTGGAGCTCGGCGTCGGGAAGGTCATGACGTCCTTTCGCCAGGAGCTCCGGCCGCTCGTGCCCGACCACCAGTGGACCGAGCCCCAGGGGCTCGCCCTCAACGACCCCTTCGGCAACCCCTTCAACGGGTACACGACCCAGTACCGGATCGGCAACGCGCTCGACCCGTCCCATCCCGACACCGAGCCCAAGCCGCAGCCCTACTCCACGGCCCAGAACGGCCAACAGATCCTGCACTTTGCGTACATCTACGGCGTGGAGGCCACGGCCGAGGGGCCCAACGGCACCGCGCGCCTGACCGAGACGCTGCGGGCCCTCGAGACGCCGCTCGTGCAGTACTACGTGTTCTTCAGCGACGACCTCTCCTGGCACCACGGACCCACCATGACCTCCTGGGGCCGCATTCACACCAACGGCAACCTCTACTTCGCCCCCCAGGACACGAGCACGTTCCAGAACGTGAACCTCGCGACGCCGGCGCAGTTCGCGCCGAACCAGATCACGGTGAGCGGCAACATCTACTACGGCACCTACCTCGCCCAGAACAACGGCACCCTGACCCGGGCCTCGTCTCCGGTCCGGATGCGGGTGCGAAACCTCGGGTCAACGACGCTGGCCGCCGGCGACTTCGAGCTCATCAACCAGGACATCACCTCCGCGAACCAGGGCACCGAAGAGCTCCGGTTCAAGGACTCGGACGACAGCTACCACGTGCGGGTCGGCGTGGATCCGATGCCCACGGTCTCCGCGGCCTCGATCCAGCGGGGCGACTTCTACGAGAACCAGGCGACGCAGCCGCGCAAGGACAGAGTCGACGGGATCACGATCCTCGCAGACAACGGGGCGCTGGTGGTCACCTTCGCCCTCCAGGGCACTGCCCCCCCACCGACCGATGTGACCGCCGAGATCCGCGCCTACAACGCGGCCCCCGGGGTGGCGGTCAACCGCCAGTACTGGGACCCGGACGCCCTCACCAACGCCGACGGCACCCAGGCCGCGAGCGTCGCGGCCCTGGTGGCCGGGTCCATGGTGTATTCGAAGGAGGCGCCCGTGGGGGGCGCCGTGAATCCCCGGTACCCCTACGTGCTCGAGCGCCGCGACGGCCGGGAGAACCGCGACGTGGACCTCACGGTCGTCGACCTCCAGCGCCTGGAGTGCTGGTACCGCGACCGGCTCGACTACCTGGACAACTTCGCCGTGGACCGCAGCAACTGGGACACGGCGGTGAACCCCAGCGCCGACACGAGCGACTGGAACCCGAAGAACCGGAGCCTCCTCATCTACGTCTCCCGGCCGGTGACGGCCGGGGCCAACCTGCAGGCCGTGAAGGTGATCGGCTCCCGGGCCGGCCGGACGCGGGGAGACAACGTGGCGAACCTGGGTTCGGACCGCCAGAGCGGCCCCACCCTGCTCGCGCGCACGACGCTGGTCACCGACACCCCCCTGTACCTCGAGGGTGACTTCAACGCGCCGAGCGCGAGCGCCTCGCCAGCCATCAACAACCCGGGCACCTTCGGGTGCGCCATCCTGAGCGACGCGGTGACGCTCCTCTCGAACCGGTGGGGGTCCAACACCACGCTCGTCTACCCGAACGCCGCGGACGCGGGCCGGCTTACCTACGGCTTCACCGGCGGGGCCTTCGGCGCCCTGCCCGCGGCCTGGCTCACCACGTATAACGCCGCCTTCTTCACCGGCCGGTACAACTTCCGGACTGGCGGCAACGCCGGCGAGGAGGCGGGGATCCACAATTTCGTCCGGTTCCTGGAGAATTGGGGCGGGCAGACCTGCACCATCAACGGCTGCCTCATCAACCTCTGGTTCAGCCAGAGGGCCACGGCGGCCCACGGGGGCGGGTACTACAGCCCGCCCAACCGGAACTTCGGGTGGGACGTGAACTTCGCCAACTCCGCCTACTGGCCGCCCTACGTGCCCAGCATCTACAACGTGGAGCGGGTGTCGTGGCAGGTCGAGTGAGCACTGCGCGGCGGACGGCGAGTCAGGAGGACCCATGGGGAGGCGCATCATGAGACGCACGGACGCTCACCGGAGATCGCGCGGGTTTACGCTGACCGAGCTCCTCATCACGCTCGCCATCTCGTTCATCTTGATGGCCGCGGTGTACCAGTTCTTCATCCGCCAGCAGCACGGCTACTCCACCCAGGAGGAGCTCTCGCGGGTGCAGCAGCAGGCGCGCACCGCCCAGGACGTGCTCGTGCGGGCGATCCAGCAGGCGGGCGCGTACGGTCTCAACAACGGCGGCCAGACCATCTCGCTTCGGGGCCAGGTGGTGGCCTCGGCTTCGGACCACTACCTCACGATCCAGTACGACGACCCCTACCGTACCGCCGACCTCGGGGTCATCACCGAGGAGGAGGTCGTCACGTTCGTGGTCTCCGACGAGATCCCGTCGGCCGCCTCGGGCGCCAACGACTGGCCCTCCGACGACCCCGCGGGGGGGTCGACCACCGTGCGCATGTGGTTCGACCAGAACCGCGCACACGGCGTCGAGAGCACCGAGTTCTTCGACGTCTCGGTCCCGACCACCCTGAAGGGCGCTCCCTACACGCTCTACCGGGTGACGCCCGACAAGGACGCGCCGACCACCGCCTCGAAGCTCCACGCCGAGCCCATCGCCTCGGGCGTCGACAACCTGGTGTTCCGGTACTTCGACCAGAACGGGAACCCGATCCCCCGCGACGCGGCGACGGGCGCGGCCGCGCCCCCGCCTTACGTGCTCACGCCCGAGCAGCGCTCCCAGGTCCGCTCCATCGAGGTGGAGCTCGCCCTGCGCACCCCCTCGAAGGACAAGGCCTACAAGGCGGACTTCCCCGTGCCGGACTTCACGGTGGCCACCTACACGGCCGGCGGAACCCCCCAGACCGGCTTCACCGGGTTCAACGACGACGGCTATCGCCGGCGGGTGTTTCGCACCCGCATCACGCCCCGCAACCTGTCGGCCAACAACTGCGGGAACCTCCTGCTCTACGCGGACGACGCCCAGCCCCGGTGCCCCCTGTCGAGCACGATCCGCGCCACGGTGCAGAACCGTTACGGCCAGCCCGTGGCCGGGATCCCGGTGAACTTCACCTCCGACGCGGGCAGCTTCACGAACGCGGCGCCCACCACCGACGTGAACGGCGAGGTCACGACCACGCTTCAGTACACCGACGTTGCGCGCACGATCGCCGTGTCCGCCTCGGCCATCATCAGCTGCGCGCCCGGCGGGCCGGACAAGTACACCCTGGTGAGCTCACTGCCGATCTCCTTCGTGCCCGGCGACTCTCGAGACGTCCACCTCATGCGGGTCCTCCCCACGCCCGAGATTCTGACCTGCCCCGCCCCCGAACAATGGCAGGCCGAGGCGACGACCTTCGACGCCTGCGGCAACAGCGTCACGCCCCTGCTCGGCCTGTGGCTCCACGCCGTGGACCCGATCAGCGGCGCGCCCTTCGGCACCCTGGACGGAGCTGCCCAGGTGGAGCTCGCGGCGAGCCCCCAGGTCTTCACGGTCAAGCCGCCCACCGCCGGGCCCTACACCGTGAGCAAGGACGGGCTCGGCAAGTTCACGCAGGAAGTGACCTTCGTACTCCCGAAGCCGGCCTGGTTCGGAAGTTGGCTGCCGCTCTCCGCCGGAGAGGCAGAACCCAAGGCGACGATCAAGCCCTGGCCGCCCCATGAAATCTTTCACTGGACCAACACCTTCGCAGCTACCCCCTTCGACGACTGCAGCCAGAGCGCGAAGGCCGACACCTTCGAGGTGCTCGACTGCCTGGGAAACCAAGTCTACCAGATGGAGGCAGGAGGCCCCCGCGTGACCGCGAGCCTTCGCCAGGGCCCCTTGGTGACCGACCCGCTCGCGCCGGCGACCTGGGGCTCCCTCAGCTCCACGAACAACGGCCCGCCGGGGTCGTCGATCGACATCGTGACCGGAGCCGTGCCCCCCCTCTACAACGTCACCTACACGACCCCCCAGGCGTGCAGCCTGAGCCCTCAGCTCTCCATGCCGGCCGTGCTGAACCCCAACCTGTTCCTGAACTTCACCGCCGCCCCGGGCGCCGTGGATCCGAGCCCGGACCACCGCACCCTGACCTTGAACCGGTGCACAAGCTGCGACATCGTGGCGAACCCGGCCACCATGACCGAGTGCGCGGGCCAGACGACCATCACCGTCTCCGGCTGCTCGCTCAACGGCCAGACGGTGGAGCTGGAAGTCACCGGGAGCGGCAGCGGAAATGGTAAGTTTGCCTCCTCGGGCACCTCGACGGCCCTTCTGACGCTCACCGGCAACCTGCCCTCGACCGCGACCGACATCCTGCGCCTGGGGACCGCCCAGGACGGGGACGAGCTGACCGTGAGGGCCTACTACCCGAAGAAGCTCGGTGCCCTGTGGCAGTGCGATCCCATCAAGGTGCGAGTCTCGAGCGAGTGCCAGAAGCTCGAAATCTTCGCGGACGCCAACCTGTCGAAGCCGGTGGGCAACGCCCAGGGGTACGAAGACTGCCTGTCGCGCATCCAGGACCTCTACTTCAAGGTCCAGGACTGCCAGGACCCGGGCGTCACGACCCTGCGCAAGGCCGTCACCGTGTATGCGATCGCCCAGAACGGCACCTGGCTCGACAAAGAGACGATCGACCTCGTGCCCCACATCCAGACCGCGAACGGCGCGGTCACGGTGTGGCGCTCGCTGCACAACGTCACGGTCGTTCAGAGCTCTGGATACCACCTCGACGGCGACGGCGCGCTCCAGTACCCGCCGGGCTACACGATCCAGATCCTGGCCGAGTACAAGGACGTCAACGACCCCACGGAGCGCGCCTCGACGCTCTTCCAGGATCTCACCGCTCCGGTACCCATGCCGGTGGCCACGAAGCACCGGTGCCAACAGCTCGTCACCCTCGCGGTACCCCTGCCCATCTGCTTCCCCAACGCCATCACGTCCGGCGGGGGCGGTTCGTGGAACGGCAACTATCAGGTCCATTGGGGCGACGTCGTGATCCGGGGCGACGCCGACCCCGCCTCGACGCCCAAGCGGATCGAGAAGCTCGCGGGCGCCGCGCTCGACGGCTCGTCGTACTCGGGCTCCGGCAACTCCGACCGGTTCTTCGACCTCTACGTGGGCTTCAGCAACGCGGCGGGCACCGCGGGCGGAAACCTGGCCGGCGCCGCCCCCGACACGAGCCTGCAGCCCTTCCGCACTGCCGGCTACGGGAACTACTTCCAGCGGATCTCCTACAACAAGATCACGGAGATGATGGCCACCCTGGACTACGACACCATGAAGCAGCTCGCCCGGGATCGGGGCGTGTACTGGTACACCCTGTCCAACGGCACGATCCGGAACCCGTCCAAGAACCTTACCGCGGACCTCGAAACCGTGCTGAGCCTTTCCAACCCGGGCGTACCCAACGCGTACCACGACGGCAAGTTCATCTTCGTCGACATCTACGGCACCGTGGACCCGGGTCCCACCACCACCGGAGCCAACGTGATGCTCAGTCCGACGCCGACCTTTGCGCTCAACGGCATCTACACCGAAGGCATTATCTTCGTCGCCGGCTCGCTGGAGTACAAGTCCGGGGGTAACGGCCGAAACATAGCGATCCAGTCGCCGCCGAGCCAGGAGACGAACATCAATACCAACAACGTGCTCACCGAAGACGATCTCCCGATCCGTCCCCTGCCGAGCGCGGCCCAACTCCCCATCACCTTGACCGACATCAACGTCAATGGGGGCGTCTACGCGAAGGGGACGATCCAGTTCTCGGGCAGCCCCAAGATCTTCGGGGCCGTGACCGCCGAACAGGGCTTCCTGGGCAACGGCACGCCCGAGATCTGGTACAACTACAACCTCAACGTGAGCGATCAGAACACAGCCCTCTGCGTCTACTGTTGCACCCTCGACCTCACCCCCGGCTCTGCGACCCTGCGGATCGGCGACACGACCACCCTCCAGGCGATCGGCGCCGCGGGGCAGGTGCAGTGGGTGAGCGAGAACGACCCGGTGGCGTCGGTGAGCTCCTCGGGCGTGGTCACGGCCAAGGCGGCGGGCACGGCCCGGATCAAGGCGGTGGACCAGAACAACTGCCCGTCGTGGACGACGATCACGGTGCTGTCGCCGTGCACCGGCTTCGCGGTGACTCCTTCCAGCGCCACGGTGGGCTTCAACGGGACCCAGACGTTCACGGCGAGCCCGGTGCCCGCCGGGAGCTCGATCCAGTGGTACAGTTCCGACCCGGCCGTCGCGTCGGTGCTCGCCGTCGGCAGCAGCACCACGGCGACGGGCCTCGCCGTGCCCAGCGCGACGACGATCACCGTGAACGCCCACGACGCCAACGGCATCTGCCCCAACGCCTCGGCCCTGCTCACGGTCAACCCCCCCAGCTGCACGATCGGGTCGGTAACCGTGAGCCCTACCTCGGAAACGGTCGGCCAGGCGCTGGTTCAGGCTTCCATCACGGGCACGGCCCGGGGTTCGCTGACCTGGAGCTCCACGGCGCCGGCCACGGTGAACCCGAGCGGACTGGTAACGGGCGTGGCGCCGGGCACAGCCACCATCACCGCCACCGACAGCTTCTTTACGGGCGGCACGTGCAAGGCAGACACCTCGGTGACGATCAACTGCGGCCTGACCATCAGCGGACCAGCTACGGTGCAAAAGGCCCATACCATCCAGCTCACCGCGAGCGGCGGCGTCGCGCCGATCACCTGGGATTCGAGCCAGACCAACCGGGCCACCGTGACCTCGCCGGCCAACCCCACGACCGTGACCGGCGGCAACGTGAACCAGAACAGGACCGTCACCATCACGGCTACCGACTCCCAGGGGTGCACGAAGAGCGTGTCGATCACCGTTACGCCGTAGAGGCAACCGCACCCCCCCTCCGACGAGAGCCCGGGCCGTGTGGCCCGGGCTCTCGTTCGTTTCAACCGAGGAGTGGAGTGCCCAACGGGGGAACGTAAGGAGGAGAATTGGGAGAATTGGGGATGTCCTATATCTGACGTCAAGAAGCGCGGCCCACAGAACCCGGCCCCTGCGGGCTCGCGGTCGCCGCCTGCGCGTTTCGCTCTCGTCGTCGCCCGGATCCGCACGCCTCCGCGTTTTTCCTTCTCCCCATCTTGCATTTTCGGCGTCTCCTGCTAGGTTCTCCGTCTCTGATTCGAGAAGGGGAGACGCGTGCCGTGGACGACCGCCGAGGCTTCGCGCTGGCCGCAGCCCTGATGGTGCTCGCCCTCCTGAGCGTGCTCGGGGCGGCGGCGATCCAGTCGATGTCGATCGAGACCCGAATCTCGGCCCACGACCGCGACGCGCGCGTCGCCCTCTACGTGGCCGAGACGGCGCTGAGCGAGGCGCGCTACTACGCCTCGCGGGGCTGGGGCAAGATCCGGCCCGCGGGCACTGCAACGGTCGAGGTCGAGACCCCCCTGCCGCCAGGCCTTGCCTGGAACACAGACCGCTACCGCGGGTTCACGCTGGTCGATCGGGGCGGAGCACCCTTTGCCATCCTGTCCCACACCGACGCCGCCACCCCGCCGGTCCTTACCCTCTCCGTCCCCGGCGCCCCCCCGCAGCCCGGCCGCTTCACTCTCGTGCGCAGGATCCCCGCCTCGGCCGTCTGGTCCGACCCGGACCTGATCGTCGACGACGATCCCACTAACCCTTGGTCCGCGTCGTCTCCCGTGAACGGCTGGGCCGGCTGGACGCTGTGGAACGCCGACGGCGACGCCTTCCGGGTGCGTGCGTCCTCCACGGGCCCGGCGTCCGCGGGGCCCGGCCTCTCGGTCCGACTCACCGTGACGCTACCCGCCGGCGTCCCGACCTCCGGAGCGGGGCCCTACGAGCTCTCCCTGAACCCCTGGCTCCGCGACGCCGCGGCCGGCGCGACGCTGCCCGGCGACGACCAGCCCACCGAGCCGGGCTGGGGCCGGACGATCTACCTCGACGCCGGCCACCACGACGTCCTCGGCTCTGCCGCGATCGAAACCGTGGAGGAGGATCCCGGCGTCTACCGGCTGACGGCCACGGGCCGGTCGGGCCCCAGCCTTCGCCAGGTGACCCTGCGGGTCCTGCTGGCCGGCCGCGCGGACCAGCGCAGCCGGGACTGGGCCGTGGTGGCGCCGTGAGGGCCCGCGCGGGCGTGACCCTCGTGGAGCTCGCGGCCGTGCTGGCGGTGGTGGGCGTGCTCGCGGCGGTGGCCGTGCCGTACCTGCTCGGAACGCTCCCCGCCTTTCGCGTGAACGCCGCGGCGCGCCAGTTGGTCGGCGACTTCCGCCTGGCGCGGACCCTGGCCGTGGACCGCAACACCGACGTCCTGATCCAGTTCCACGCCCCGACGGCGAACGACTACACCCTGGCCCTCGACACCTACCCGCCGCCCGGCGGCGACCACCACATCACGGCCGAGGACGAGCCGGTGAAGGTCGTGCGCGTGGCCGCCCTGTACGAGGGCATCGAGTTCACGCCGAGTCCCGGGGGCGGTCCGCCGGCCGACGGGGTTACGTTTACCAACGACCTCGCCAACTTCAACCCCGACGGCCACGGGGTATCGGGCACCGTCTACGTCCGGCCGGCGGCTGACGCGGGGCGCACCCGGTCTCGGGAGCGCAGGGTCACGGTCGACGGCAGCACGGGCCGGGCGCGGATTCAACGCTGGACGGGCTCAGAATGGGAATGAGCGTGAGCCCGCGACGCGCGGCCCAGACGGGTGTCACGCTGGTGGAGACACTGGTGGCCATGGCGGTGTTCGCCGTGGGCATCACGGCCTTCGCCCCCCTGCTCGTGAGCACCGTGCGGGCCAACGACGCGGCGGCGGTGCGCGGGCGGGCCGTCGGGTACGCGCAGGAGAAGGCCGAGGAGCTCCGCGGCGAGCCCTTCGACGACCTCGCGGCCGGAGCCGACACCCCGGCCCCGGGGTTCAGCCGCCAGTGGCGCCTGCTCGACGTGCCCGCCGTGGCAGGCGACGGCGGCGACCTCAAGCGCGTGTGCGCCACCGTATCGTGGGACCTGCCGGGCCGAGGCGCGGGTTCGGTGACCCTCGCCCTCTCGCGCGCGAGGTACTGACCATGGCGACGTCCGTCCGCGGCCAAGCGCCCGCGCCCAGAGGGCGGGGCGGCTTCACCCTGGTGGAGCTCCTGGTGACCCTCGCGGTGGCCGGGTTCCTCATCGCCCTGATCTACCAGTTCTTCCTCGCCCAGCAGCGAAGCCACACGCTGCAGGAAGACGTGGCCGACGCCCAGCAGAGCGGCCGCGTGGCTCTCGAAGAGCTCACCCGCTCGCTCACCTCCCTCGGCGCCGGCACCGACCTGGAGCACGGCCAGGTGCGGATCCTCGTGGCCCAGCCGTACCAGCTCGTGTTCAACGCCGACCTGGATCCCGCGAAGGCCGCACTGCCGCCCGGGACCGCGGTGCCGGGCGCCGGGCCGGGAGACCCTTACCCGGTCATCCCGGCCGGCACCAACGCGGTCTCTTGGACGGCGGAGACGTACCGCTACACCCTGGACCGAAACAACGACGGCGCCGTGACCGCAGCCGACTGGCAGCAGGGCCGCCACTACACCCTGTTTCGGGAGAAGAACGGAGGCGCCAACGAAGAGGTCGCCTCGCTCGTGGCCAACCCGAGCGTCGGGCGGGCGCTCTTCGTCTACTGGGGCGACTTCGACGGCAACGGCACCCTGGAACCGCTCACCCAGGTAAACGCCGCCACCAGCTCCCGCGTGGCGGCCGGAGAGGCCCTCGACGCGGTCATCCGCCGGGTCGAGGTTCACCTGGTGGCCCAGACCGCCAGCCCCGGGGCCGGAGGGGCCTACCGGCAGGTGGAGCTCAGCGCCGCGGTGTCCCCTGAGAACCTCTGGGACTGCCCGCTCGTGACCGCGCTCGACCTCCCGGGCCCTTTCCCGCTGCCCGACCTCCGCGGGATCACGACCCCGATCCGGTTTCGCGTGACGCGAGGCGGCACACCCGAGCCGGGCCGCACCGTGGCCTTCGAGGGGCGAGACCCCACCGGAGCCCTCCTGACGGTGACCGACCCGGCCGGCAACGCCCGGCCGGTCACCGACGCCGCCGGGATCGTCACGGCGGTGATCCAGTGGCCCGCGGGCTGCACCGGCCTCCGGCCCGGGCCGCACACTCTGCGCGCGTGGACCGAGGAGCCGCCAACGCTCAGCACGCCCTTCGGCACCTGCCCCTCCCACGCGGCCCTGGTTTCGATCCAGGTCGACCCCGGGCCGCCGGTCCAGGTCCACTTCGACGACCGCCTCGAGGTGCAGAGTTGCGGGGGCACCGGGGGCTCGGACACCGTAGGGTTCGTCTTCTGGGACGCCTGCGACAACCCGGTCCTCTCGGTCTCCGACCACCAGGCCGACCTCGAGGTGTCGCCCGACCCGACCTTCGTCGGCGCACTCACGCCGATTGTGCTCAATACCAAGCAAGGCACCGCGCACTACGAGTCCCCGGCCGGCGACTACTCCCGCTTTCACGTCCCCCGGGACCCCGCGGCTCCGTACCGGTACGCGGCCCGGCTGCGCGCCGTCGTCCCCGCGAGCAACCCGCCGGTGGTGCTGGGCGAGACCGAGCTCCGGGTCGAACAGGTGCCGACGGCGCTCGCGGACCTCACCGCAAACCTCAATCGCACCCCCTTCACCGACTGCCCCGACCCGGCGGTGCCCGTGACGGAGACCTTCGCGGTCCGCGACGAGTGCGGCAACCGAATCCCGACCCTCTCGGGCACCGGCGCCTCGGTGACGGCCCTCTTCTCGCCCCAGCCCCTCCCGGGGTGGCCCGCTCCGGGCCAGGGCACCATCGCCTCCCCCGGCAACCAGGTCGCCTTCTCGACGACCCCCCTGTCGGTGGTCCAGCACGACGGGGTGGACGGCGAGTTCGCGGTGAGTTACCAAGCACCCACCTGCACCGTGGGCGCCTTCACCTACCGCCCCCAGCTTTCCCTCACCCCCTCCTGGCCGGGCGCCGCCCCCCAGACGCTTTCCCTGACGGTCGGCCCCTGCGGCGGGTGCTCGGTCCAGGTGGTCGACGCTGCGGGCAACCCGGTGACGCACCTGAACCGGGCGTGCGACGGCCGCTCGGACCTCGTCGTGACGCGGTGCGTGCCCATAGGCACCACGGCCGAGGTGGTGATCGGCCGCGTGGTCGGCTCGGGCCTGCTCAGCCTCGCCCGAAACAGCCCCCTCGACCGGGCGACCGTCACCTTCAACGGCAGCGGGGCCGGTCAGACCGCCCGGCTATCCCTTTTCATCGGCACCGCCCGGACGGGCGACGTATTCCGGATCGCGGCCTTCCTCCCGAGTCAGGCGGCGGTCCAGGCGGGCAACGGGGTGCTGTGCCAGAGCGAGCCGCTCTCGGTCGACACGCGCTGCTCCGAGATCCTCGTCAGCGCGGTGCCCGACAATCCCCAGGCCGTGCCCGCGCACCTGCCCGCCGACGCGACGCCCCTGTGCGGCGCCGAGCGCACGCCCGTGTACTTCCGCGTGAAGGACTGCGACCAGAACGTGCACGATAACGCCCGGGACGACATCAAGAACACCGCCGGCACGAGCCGGGGGCTCCAGGTGGAGGTCGTGGACGCCGGCGGCGCGGTGCTGGACCGGGAGGGGCCGGATCTGTTCGAGGTGGACGTCCACGGCAACCGCCTGACGGATAGCCCCTACTTCCAGGGCACGCTGCCCCTCACCCACGACCCGGCCGACGCGAGCTTCAGCGGCCGGCTGCGCGTGCCGGACGACCGGGTCACCACCCTGCGGGCGCAGTACGTGGACCCCGACGACCCGAGCGACAACCTGAGCGTGGCCGAGGCGCTCGTCATCCCCCCGCTCCCGGTGTGCCTGGCCCAGCCGCTGCTCGCCGGGGGTGACTGGGCGGGGCCCCTGAGGGTCCACTGGGGCGACGCGGTGGTCGGCGGGGATCTGGCCCTGCCCGACCCGCCGAACCTCGTGGCCAAGGACGCGGGGGCCGCCGTGAGCGCGGCGCCCTACGGCCCCGGGTTTGAAGACCGGTTCTTCGACGCCTACGTGGGCGGGGTCATCTCGATCGGCGCCGCGGCCCTGCCCGCCACGCTCCAGCCCGACCAGCCGTTCCTCGCCGGAGGCTCCGGAGCGGCCTTCGCCCTGGATCGCGGCAACTATCTCCAGGCCGTGCCCGGCGTGGCCTCGCTCTTCGCCCGGCTCGACTACGACACCCTCAAGACCCTGGCCTTGGCGCGCCGGGCCTACTGGGAGCCGGAGTCCGGAGGCCTCCTCCGCAACCCCGCGACCCTCCAGCAGGGCACGTTCGCGGAGATCACGCGCCTTCCCGGCCCCGGACGGACCAGCCCGACCCACGACGGGACGTTCCTCTTCGTCGACGCGCCGCCGGGCCTCCAGTCGTCCTCACAGCTCGACCAGGCGCCCCTGGCAAGCCTCCCGGTGTACGAGGTTGCCGGCCCCTGGTACTCGGAAGGGTTTCTGTACGTGGCCGGCTCGGTCCGGTTCGTCTCCTCCTCCGGCGCCCAGGCCGTCGGCGCCCAGGCGCCGGCATCGCTCGACGCGCGCTACGACGAGAACCGCGGCGGCCTCAGCCGGGCGGACCTCCCGCTCGACTTCGCCCAGCCCGTCACCCTCGCGCCGGCAGGCGCCCTCGGCGTCCACCTGAACGGGGCGCTGTACTGCGATGGGGAGGTCCGACTGCCCGACGGCTTCCGGGTCTACGGCGCCGTGGCGGCCGAGCGGGGCGGCCAGGCGGCGTCCACCGCGGAGGTGTGGTACGACCCCCGGTGGCGAGGGGCCCGAGCAGAGCTCTGCTCGCGCTGCTGCCGCCTCGGCGTGAGCCCCTCCTCTCCCCGGGTCTCCACCGCCGGGACCTTGGCCCTGGCCGCGACCGGCGCCCAGGGCGCGGTGGTGTGGGAGAGCCTCGCACCCCAGGTGGCCGCGGTGAGCCAGAGCGGGGTCGTCACGCCCCTGGCCGTCGGGCGCGCGGTGATCCATCTCGTGGACGGCGCGGGGTGCGTGGCGGAGACCGAGGTGGAGGTGTTCTGAAAACCAGCGAGGGGTAGACGACGCGGCGCGATGCCCTGGCGCTGAGTCCGGCGACTGGCGCGCAAACTGCCCAGCCATCGGGATCCCGAGGGGAAGTTCACGAAGAAACGCCTCTCGCAGAGGCGCGAAGCCGCAGAGGGGGAAACACCCAGGGAGCCTGCACCAAGTGTCGAGCGAGGGGGATCTCTTGGTCGTTCTCCGCGAACTCGGCGCCTCGGCGAGACGTCCGCTCTTTCCTCGGACCGGGCCTCGGTGCCTCCTCTACCCGTTGACCAGCTTCACCACGCAGGGGCCGTCGGCGTGGACCTCCAGGAGGTTCAGGCAGCCATAGTCCTGGGCCAGGCGGTGGTAGTGCGAGAGAGGGAGGCCGAGGGCGTCGAAGAGGATGACGCGGTTGACGCCGCCGTGGGCGACGAGGCAGACCGTCTCTCCGGCGTGGCGGCCGAGGAGCCCGCGCAGGGCCGGGAGGACGCGGTCGCGCAGCTGCGCGAGGCTCTCGCCCCCCGGCAGGACGTATCTCTCCAGGTCGGCCCACCAGTTCGCGAATCGGTCCCGGTCGGTTTCCAGGAGCTCGAGGAAGGGGCGGCCGTCCCAGGCGCCCATGTCGAGCTCGCGAAAAGCGGGGTCCGCGACCGGGGTGAGGCCCGTTCCGCGCGCGACGCACTCGGCGCCGAAGCGGGCCCGCTGGAGGTCGGAGCAGTACACCGCGGCCAGGGGCTCGCCCGTGAGCCGCGCCGCCACGGCCTCGGCCTGGGCGAGCCCCCGGGCAGTCAGTGGCACGTCGACGTGTCCGTGGAGCACGCCGTCGCCCTCCACCTCGCCGTGGCGCACCAGAAAGAGCCGCGTCGCCGCCATGTCGTCTCCCGTGTCAGGCGAGCAGGTGGACCGTGAGGAGAAACACGACCTCTCCGGTTTCCTCGGCGAACCCGAGGACGTCGCCGGTGATGCCGCCGAGCCGCCGGTGGAACCACCCCTTCAGGACGCGGCCGTACGCCAGCGTGAGGGCGAACGCGATCAGGCCCTTCCATCCCAGGAGGAGGCACGGGAGCCCGGAGCCGACCAGCGCGAGCCGGACGGTCTCCGCGTCCAGGTGTTCGGTGTAGGGCGTCCCCAGCCCCCCGGTGGGCCGGGCGTAGGTGCTCCCGTAGGCGAGCCAGACCACGCTGCCCCGGGCCACCGCGGGCGTGAGCAAGAGCGCCCGGCCCGCGACCTCACCGGGGAGGAGCCCCACGGCCGCGACCTTGGCCAGCAGAACGAGGACGAGCCCCACCGCGCCCACCGCGCCGATCCGGCTGTCCTTCATGATCTCCAGGGCGCGCTCCGGGGTCCATCCCCCGGCCAGCCCGTCCAGGGTATCGGCCACACCGTCCAGGTGGAAGGCACCGGTAGCCCAGGCCAGCAGAGCCACCAGGACGATCCCCTCGAGCAGGCCCGGGAGACGGCCGCCCAGGAGGAGGTGCGCGACCCAGAGGCCCGCACCGAGGGCGAGTCCAACGAGCGGAAACGCGCCCATGGAGCGGGCGAGCTCCTCCGAGGAGAACCGGCGCGCCGGGAACAGCGGCAGCCGCGTGAGGAACTGGAAGGCGACCTCGAAGCGTGCGAACACGTCACTCCTCCCGATTGGACACGCCCGCCTCCGAAAACGTCGCCATCTCCGAGAGGATCCGGGCCGAGGCCTCGACGATCCCCATGGCCAGCGCGGCGCCGGTCCCCTCGCCGAGCCGCAGGTCGAGCACGAGGAGCGGCTGCTGCCCGAGGTGCTCGATCATCCGAACGTGGGCCCGCTCCTGGGAGAGGTGGGAGAAGAAGAGGTAGTCGGCCGCAGCGGGCGCGAGCTTGGTCGCAACGAGCGCGGCCGCCGTGGAGATGAAGCCGTCGACGACCACCGGCAGCCCCGCCGCGGCCCCGCCGAGGCACACCCCCGCCATCCCGGCGATCTCATACCCCCCGAGGCGGTGCAGGACACCGAGCGGGTCCGAGGGATCCGGGCGGTTCACCTCGAGCCCCCGGCGCACCGCGTCGGCCTTCCGGTGCAGCCCCTCGTCGTCGACGCCGGTACCGCGCCCCACCACCTCCTCGGGC
Organism: Deltaproteobacteria bacterium; assembly: GCA_016214985.1. Lineage (GTDB taxonomy): Bacteria > Desulfobacterota > Deferrisomatia > Deferrisomatales > JACRMM01 > JACRMM01. The sequence goes on from JACRMM010000035.1 coordinate 41,701, forward strand.
GCGAGGCCCGCGAAGGCGGCCAGGAGCGCCGCGGCCGGGGTGGTGTTGCCGATGCCCATCTCCCCGATGCCCACCAGGTCCACACCGTCCCGCTTCGCCTCGCGGGCGAGGTCGATGCCCACGCCGAGCGCCTGGAGGGCCTCCTCTCGGGTCATGGCGGGCCCCCGGGCGAGGCTTCGGGTGCCGCGGCCCACCTTGGCGTGGACGAGCCCCGCGATGCCTTGGAAGTCGTGGTCCACCCCGATGTCCACCACCGTGATCTCGGCTCCCACGTATCGGGTGAGCACGTTGATGGCCGCGCCACCGCGCAGGAAGTTGAGCACCATCTGCGCCGTGACCTCCCGGGGATAGGCGCTCACGCCCTCCTCGGTCACGCCGTGGTCGCCGGCGAAGGTGTAGACGCGCTTCTTTCGCACAGCCGGCTTCGCCGTGCCCTGGATCCCGGCCAGCCGCCGGGCCACGTCCTCCAGACGCCCCAGACTGCCCGGGGGCTTGGTCAGGTCATCCAGGCGCCGCTGCGCGGCCTCGAGCACCGCGGGATCCAGCGGGCGGATCCCGCGGATGAGCTCGGTGAGGCTGGTCTCCGTCATGTGCGTCTCTCCTCGTGCAGGGGTGGAATCGTCATTTGAGCCGCAGGGGCAGGCCCGCGACGACCAGGTAGGCCTCGGTCGCCCTTGCAGCCACCTGTTGGTTGATGCGGCCCGCCAGGTCCCGGAACCGGCGGGCCAGCGCGTTTTCGGGCACGATCCCGAGCCCGACCTCATTCGTAACGAGGCACAGGCGCCCGGGGTGGGCCTCCAGGGCCGAAAGGAACTCGGCGACGCGGCGGTCGAAGACCGGCGCCTCGTCGCCCGCCGCCTCGATCACGTTCGACGTCCAGAGGGTGAGGCAGTCCAGCAGGGCTCCCCCGAACGCGGCCGCGCCCTCGAGGGCGCGGGGGAGATCGAGCGGCTCCTCCAGCGTCCCCCACCGGTCACCCCGGTCCTGGCGGTGCTTCTCGATCCGGCCGCGCATCTCCGCGTCCCGCGCCTCGCCCGTGGCGATGTAGAGCAGGGGCCCCTGCCACCCCTCGACGAGGGTCTGGGCGAAGCGGCTCTTCCCGCTGCGCGCCCCGCCCGTGACGAAGACAATCTGGCGCGTCATCAGAACACGTTCCCGATGGTGAAGTTCCAGGCGCTGGGCGCCTCCCCCTCCTTGCGGTCGAGCTTGAACCCGAGGTCCAGGGCGATGGGCCCGATCGGGGTCAGGTACCGGAGCCCCCCTCCCGCACCCTTCCGCAGGTCCAGGTAGTTCGGCTTGTCGGCCTTGCGGTTCCAGACATTGCCGGCGTCCCAGAAGAGGTCACCCCCCAGGGACTTCCACAGGGGAAAGCGCAGCTCGGCCCGCGCGTTGACCATGGTATCACCCCCCACGGCCGTGCCATCCGCGGACTTGGGCCCGATGCCGTCGCGGTCGAACCCCCGTACGCTCGTGCGGCCCCCGAGGAAGAAGCGCTTGTCGATGGGCAGCGTCTCCTCGCCCGCGAGGTCGGCGGCGAAGCCTCCCCGCGCGAGCAGCGCGAGCGTGACGCTCCGCCAGGAGAAGTAGCCGCTGACCGAACCCACATACCGACTGTACTGGACCTGGGACCCCAGCGCCTTGAGCGCCCACTCGGCCTGGAACTGGTGCTGGAACCCCTCCTTCGGGTTGAAGGGGTCGTCGCGGGAGTCCCAGGCGAGCACCGGGCCCACCGCGGACAGCACGTACTGGTCGATCGAGGATACGTCGGCGCTCTGAGCCACGTGGCTCAGTGTATTGGACGACAGGGTGTACACCACCGTGCCCCGGATGTGGCCGGTCACGGCCCGGTCGAGGCTCGCCCGAAAGGCGGTGGTCCGCAGGTCGAACGCGTCCTGGGTGTGATACTGCTGCGACAGGCTCATCCCGAGGTCGTTTCGGTAGCCGAGCAGCCACGGTTCCCGAAAGCTCAGGACGTAGGACCAGTCCTTCCCCTGCAGGTCGGCCCGCGCCTTGGCCTCGCGGCCGGAGCCGAAGAGGTTGGCGTGCGACACTTCCGCGAACGCCTTGATCCCCTCCTCGCTGCCGTAGCCGCCGCCGAAGCTGATCGCCCCCGAGTCCTGCTCCTCTACCGAGACCCGAACGTCGCGCACGTCGGAGGTGTCCTCGGGATTCAGGGGATCGATCCGAACCCGCTGGAAGTGGCCGAGCCGAAACAGTTTCTGGCGGCTCAAGAGCACCTCCTCCGCGCTCCAGGGGTCCCCCTCCTGGAAGGTGAGCTCTCGCAGGATCACCGGCGTCTGGGTCCGGGCGTTGCCCGACACGACGATCTTCCCGAAGTGCACGAGGTGCGCGGCCCTCAGGCCGTAGGTAACGTCGAGCACGGCGCCGGCGGGCTGTTTCGTTGACTGGACCTCCACCGAAGCGTCCGCGTACCCCTGCTTGGCGAGCTCGGCCTGCAGCCGCACCCGGGCCGCCTCCACCGCCCCCGGGTCGGCCCAGCTTCCCTCTTTGATCCCGGAGAGCGTGCGGGCCTTTTCCGGTGTCGGCCCTCCGCTGCTGAGGAACGTCAGGCGGCCGAGCCGGTACCGCGCCCCTTCCTCCACCCCGATCTTCAGGCTGGCCGAACCGGACGGGGGCACTTCCAGGTCTTGAAGGGTGACCCGGGCGTCCAGGAAACCCTGGGACACGTAGTAGTTCGCGAGCACCCGGAGGTCCCGATCGAGGGCCTCCTGCGTGAACGGCGGCGGCCGGAATACTCCCCCCTCCACCAGCGACATGTACGTCTTGAGCTTCCGGACCGTCTCGGAGCGGTTCCCCTCGAAGGTGACCTCGCCGACCCGGACCAGGGGACCGGTTTCCACGTGGAAGGTGACGCGCCGCCGGCCGAACTCCTCGCCGACCTGAGGGGCGATGAGGACGTTTCGGTACCCGTCGGCCCGCAGGGCATCGGCAAGAGACGACGCGACCTGGTCGGCCCAGGCCGCGTCGATCGGCTCGCCAAACCGGCTCTGCATGACCTGCCTCAGCGGGCGGGCCGCCCACTCGTCCATCCCTTCGATGCGCAGGTCCACCGGGTCGCCGATCACCAGAGGCAGCATCAGCCGGGCCCCGGCACCGTCCGTTTCGAACCGCGCCTTGGGCGCCCGCGCCTCCGGGTACCCGTCGCCGTGATAGACCTCGAGCACGTGCTTGACCCCCGCGCGCAGCGCCTTCTGGGACGCGACGCTCCCCTCCTCGAGGTCCAGCAGCGCGAGCACGCGCTTCCGCTCCCTCTCGACCGCCTCCGGCATCTCCACCCGAGTCACCCGGGTCGGGGCACCCTCGGTCACCTGGAAAGTGACCCTGGCCCACTGGAGGTCGTCCGACCGCTTAACGCGCGGCTCCACCCGGGCCGCCGGGTACCCCTCCTCGGCATAGAGGTCGCGGAGCACGCCGGCGTCGATCGCCATCTCCGGCTCGTTGGCCGGCGCGTCGATCCGGGTTCGCAGGCGGGGGCGCAGGTCCTTCTCCGGTACCGCCCGGACCCCCTCGAAGCGGATGGACCGGACCAGGGGCTCGGGCGTCACCGTCACCGTGAGCTCCACGCCGCCGCGGCCCTGGCTCCCGGTCACCGCGACCTGCCGGATCTCCGGCTTCTGACCGAGCAGGGTCAGGCCCCGCTGCACCACCCGGGGATCGTACGCGTCGCCGGCGTGCAAGAGGAAGAGGCTTCTGACCTCCGGGTCCGGGACGCGGCTACGGTTGTCGAGCGATACCCGCAGCACCCGCTGGCCCTGGGCCGCCTCCAGGCCGAGCTCGGCCCCGGCCGGCGCCCAGGGGCTGGCGAGAAGCACGAGCAGCACGAACCAGCCGGTGCCGCGCGCCGTCATCGGAACGTGAACCGGATGCGGACCTCGCCGCCAACAGAGCCCTTGTCCGAGGGGCCCCGGTCGGACCACGTGCCCAGGAGCTGGAGCCGGGGATTGACGGTGTACTGGAGCTGAACGTCCTGGGTGGACTGCTCGCCCACGGCGGCGGAGTACTTGGCGAACAGGGATTGTGTGATGGCCTTCCCAACCGTGACGCGCGGCATCGAGCTCTGGGCGGTGGGGGAGTACGACGTGTCGATGGAGAACTGCTCGAACCCCAGCAGGTCTCCCACCTCGGTCTCCAGCAGATCCTGGATGCGGCCGGTAAGGAAGCTCGTGGCCTCCGCCGCCGTGACGGTGTCGGCGGCCTGGACCTGGTCCGAGGTCGTGCCCACCGTCAGCAGAGAGACGAGGTCGGTCTGCGACAGCGGCGGCGAGCTCGACAGGAGCACCTGGTAGCCGTCCAGGGGCCCCGTCACGTCCACGTTCACGGCGTACTGCCCGGCCGTGGTGCGGCCGTGCAGATCCAGCAACGGGACCGGTTGGGCCTCGCCGAGGAACTCCACGGTGCTGCGCAACACGGTGTAGTCCTGGTTGCGGAATTTCAGCGTGCCGTCGAGCAGCTCCACGCGGCCCCACAGCGAGGGACGGGGCAGGGTTCCCCGGGCCCGCAGGTCCACGGCGAGGGACAGGTCGGCCAGGTTGTTCTCGACCCGGAGGTCCTGGGAGCCTTGCAGCGAGAGGTCCACGAAGACGCCGCCCCCGGTCCCGGCGCCCTGGACCTCGAGGGGCCGGCGCTGGATCAGATCGAGGACCATGGTTCGCCAGTTGACGCGGCGCGCGTAGAGGAGGTGCTGGAGACGGACCTCACCACGGACCTCGGGGCGTGCGGCCGTGCCGGTAACCAGCACGTCACCGTCGAAGCGGTAGGTGACCTGGGGCGGCGCCTCGTAGTCGATGTTCCGGAGCTCCACCATCAGCCGAAGCTCCTTGGGCTTGAGCCCCTGGGCCCCGACAAACCCCTCGGCGTGCACCCGGCCCTCGCCGAACTGGGCGTCCACCCACTCCACCACGAGACCCCGGCCGGCCTCCAGGGAACCCCGGGCGTCGATGTCCTCGAAGGGAACGTCGAGCGCGTCCAGTGCCACGCGGGCGCCCGGCAGAATCTCCACCGGGCCTTCGACCACCGGGTCCTTCCACGGGCCGCTGACGGACACCTCGGCGACCACCGACCCCGACGCCGCGCGCACCCCGGAGACGCCCCGGCTCAGCACCGCCAGATCGCCCCGGCCCTTGCCCTTCGCGTCCCAGCTCTCGCCGGGCCGAAGCCCGCCCGTCACCGCCAGGTCGAAGCCGTCGCCCACCAGGTGCACGGCGTCGAAGCGCACCACGCCCCCCGCGTAGGTGATCGAGAGCTCGCCTTGGTTTCGGATCGTGACCGGTGGGAGCGTCGCGTCGAGCGCGCGCAAGCGCATACGGGCCGAGACCTCCTCGCCGGCCCGCCAGGCGAGCTCACCGGCACCGCTCGCGGTTCCCCGGAGGTCGGAAGGCGCCACGCCCTCCCGGGTCCATCCTTGAAGCGGGGTCCCCTCGAGCACGGCGGAGACCCGAAGCCCCTCCGGCGCGCTCCAGGTTCCGTCCGCCTTCACCCCGCGGGGCTCGGAGAGCCGGAAGGAGGCGATGCCTCGCGCGAACGACCCGGCCCCGTGCCAGCGGGTGGGCGCCACGGGTCCCCAGGCGAGGTCAACAGCGTCCCCGGACCCCTCGGCCGTCTCCACCGCGCCGCCCTCGCCGCGGGCGCTCACCCGCGCCGTGACGAGGCCGGCGAGACCTTCGAGCGCGTGTCCCTTGGGCAGGAGTGGCGCGAGCGCCAACCGGTCGAGCGCCAGGTCGGCGGTCCAAGAGAGCCGCGAGAGGTCGGCAACGGCGAAGCTCGCCGTGGCACCCGGTGCGCGTACGGTCCCGCGAAGCCCCCCCGCCGGGCTGTCGGCCTCGAACGTGAGGTCGGGGAACGAGATCCAGCCAGGGATCACGAGCCCCCGGACCGTGCCGGTGCTGCGCAACCCGGCCACGGCCTTGAGGCGTTCGGCGCCCTCGAGCTCTTGGAGCCCCTGCAGGTCGATGGTCCCCTGCAGCTCGGCGGAGACGCGACCGCGGGGGATCGTGGCGAGGCCCTCGAGCCGGGCCAGATCGAGGCCGGCCAGGTGAACGGCCAGGTCCACGGGTCCCTTGCCGTCGGCCGCGGTCGCCCCCTCGACCGACGCCTCGCCGGCCCAGGCATCGAGGCCGAAGCGGAGGTCCTCCCCGGAAAGCGCGGCGCGCACGTCGACGTCGCCCAGGGAGAGGGCCCGGAACCGCGCGCCCGCCACGACCCCGGTCCATCTGGCCGCGGCCACGACTGGCGACGCGCGGGCAGCCCCCTCCAACGAGCCGTGCCCGGAAAGCGAGACCGCTCCGAGGCCCTCAGGCACGAGGCGCACCGGCACGACGCTCCACGGCAGCCGCACCGCTTTGACGTCGGCAGCGAAGGGACGCTCTCCCTCGAGGTCGATGCGGGCCGTGGCGGCCAGGGCCCCCGCGAATCCCGAGACTGCGGCCGAGATCCGCGGCCCCTTCGCCTCCGCCGTCACCTCCACATCGCCCAGGGCCACGCCGTCGGCGGCACCGCCGACCAGCCGGCCCTGGGCCGTGGCGTTCGGGCTCCGGTAGGGGCCCCACGCCCGCACGGCGGCCGAAAGCACCCCCTCCACCGGGACTCGCCGCCCGAGGACCGGCTCGAGCCCCGCGGCCGTGACACCCCTCACCGTTCCCGAGGCCTGGAAGAACTCCCGGTCCCCCTCCCCCGAGGCCTCCACCTCGGCGCCGTAGGCCCGCGCGACGAGCCGCTCCGCCTCCCAGCGGGAAAGCCCGAAGCGCCCGCTCACGCGCGCTTCGTCCACGGCGTAGCCTTCGGCGGCCGCGCCCACGACCGCGGCCGCCCCCTCGAAGGTGGGCGACTCGAGGGTCCCCCCGACCCGCCCCACGGCCGAGGCGAGCCCCGAGAGATCGGCCGGGACCTGCTCGGAGAGGTGACGCAGGAGCCCGGACGCCGCGGCCAGATCCCCGTCGGCCCAGTCCACCGCGAGGTCCAGCGCTCCGCCCGACCGCAGCGTCGCCCGCCCCTGCGCCTCCAGGCGGCCCAGCGGTCCTTCGAGCACACCCTTGTGCACCACGAGGTCGCGCAGGTCGAACTCCGCCCCGGCCCGCAGCCTCCCCAGGGGCGTCCCCCAGAGCGCCGTGGAGGCCAGATCGAGGTCGTAGCGGAAGGTGAGCTGGTCGTAGGGCCCGCCGAAGTGCCCGACAGCCCGCCCCCGGACTTCGGTCCCCTCCGGCACGTACTGGCGAACCAGGGACAGGTTCGTGATCTCGACGTCGGTGTCGAGTTTGAGCCCCGTGGCGTAGTCGATCCGGCCCGAGGGGATGGAGACCACGATCGAGCCCCCGTCGACCCGCGTGCGTCCGAGGACGAGCGCCTCGGCGCCGACCGTGCCCTCGGCCGAGACCTTGCCCTCGGGCAGAGAGAACCAGGTGGTCGGCTGCCCCTCCTCCACGGTCGTGACGTCCAGGTCGCGGCCCGCCGCCTCCAGGCGGCAGCGCAGCGCGAGCTCCGGGTAGAGCGGCCCCCGGGCCTGGAACGAGCCCGAGGCCCGAAGTCCCACGGGGAAGTGTCCCTGGACGAAGAGCCCCATGAACGGCCGGAGGTCGTAGGCCAGGACCTGCCCCCGCGCCTCGAGGTACACCCCTTTCTTCCACGAGAGCCCGCCGTCGACCCCTCGAGCCCGTCCGGCGCTCGAGCGGGCCTCCAGCCGTCGGAACCGGATGCCGTCCCGGTCGGCGCCGAGCTCCAGGGAGGCGCCCTGGAACGCGAGCGGCCCGAAGCGGCCCGCCGACACGGCGACCGTCCCGTCGAACGTCGGCTCCTCGAGTCGGCCGGAAACCGCGCCGGAGAGCGTCACCGCACCCTGGACGGGCCGGTAGTGCCGCAGGCCCACCGCGTCGACCCACGCCTCCGGCAGCGCCCGGGCATCGAGCCGGGCGGTCAGCCGACCCTGGAGGAGGTGCTTCAAGCCCATCGTCCCGAGACCCGCCACCTGCACCCGGCGGCTCGCGAAGGAGAAGCGCCGCACACTCAGAATCCCGAAGCGTCGCGTGCCCTCGAAGACCGCCTCGCCGAAAGGTTCGTCGGCCCCCTTCCACCGAAGGGACCCACCCCGCAGCCGACCCCACCCCCGGCCGTGGACCCAGTGGACCTCGGCCTCCGGCACCTCCACGCGCAGCCCTCGGGACGGCACGGCGAAGACGACCGCCCCGCGGGAAACCCGCACGGTGTCGAGCACCAGCTTGGGAACTTCGAACTTCGTCTTCCCCTGCAGGTCGGAGGTGACGGAGACCCGCGGTGCGTCGGCCTCCACCGAAAGGTGCGGCGTGCCCGAGAGGGAGGCGAGCGGGTGGAACCGCACCGAGGCCCGGGCGACGGAGGCGCTCCACTTTTCGTCGGCCGGGGCGACCCGGAGCCCCCACACCTGCAGCGAGGGGCCCCAGAGGTCGAAGTCCACGCGGTCCACGGCCAGCCGGATGCCCAGGCGCCACGCCCAGGAGGGCGCACGGCGGGTGAGAAAGGCGTCGAAGGCGGCGCTCTGGAGACCCGCATAGACCGAGGCGGCCAACAGGACCAGGAGCAGTGCCGCCGGGAGGAGGCGCTTCAAGCGGGCGGATCCTCGCGCGGGTACGCGGTGGAAAATCTTTGAAAAACGGGCAGTTCAGAATAGCCGCCGCGCCTTTTCCCTGTCAAGCACGGGTGCGCCCGGGCCCGCGCGCTGCCGAGATCCGCGTTTGACAGGCGCGACGCAGCCTCACTAGACTGAATGGTCCGAAACGAGAAAAGGACTGCCACCTTTCCACGGCGGGGACTCGATGCGCATCGTCGTCATCACCCGGAGCGAGCTACCTCTCCTCTTTTTCGAGGGCTCCGCCCCCGAGGAGCCGCGCCTCGTGCTCTCCGACGATCGGGCGCTGGTCCGACGAGCGTACCGGCGGGGCTTTCACACCGCCACCGGCGACCTGGACTCCGACCGCCTCTATCGGCGCGTGCGGGCCTGCGCCGCCGATCGCTTCCTGGTGTTCCTGCCGGCGGGCCACGAATTGGACCGCTGCCTCGTGGCCCTCCTGTCGGCCGCGCCCGACGCGGCGGTCACCGTGCTGCTGGAGCCGGGCGTACCGCCGCCCGCCCGCTGGAAGGATCACGTCCAGTTCACCCCCACCGATCGCGTGGGATCGACCTTCTTGCGAATCGAGCTCGAGCGCGCCGCCACGCGTGGCATGCTGGCCGCGATCCGGTTCCTCTTCCGAGGCGCGGAGCGGGTGCTCCTGCTCGTCCAGGACGACCCCGACCCGGACGGCCTCGCCTCGGCCCTGGCCCTGCGCAGCCTGCTCGGCCGCAACCGTCTGACCGCGGTGATCGGCTCCTTTGGCCGGGTCACCCGGCCCGAAAACGTCGCCATGACGAGGCTCCTGGACATCCAGGTCCAGCACCTGGCGCCCGGGGCCCTTCGGGAGTTCGACCGCGTGGCGCTGCTCGACGTCCAGCCCTACCACTCCCCCTCCATCCCCACGGAGGTGGACCTGGTCATCGACCACCATCCGCGCCGATCCAACTATCAGGCCACGATCCGAGACATCCGGCCGCGCTACGGCGCCACCTCGACGATCATGACCGAGTATGTGCTCGCCGCCGGCGCGCCGATCTCCCAGCGGCTCGCCACGGCGCTGCTCTATGGAATCAAGAGCGACACCCAGCTCCTGGGGCGGGACGCGACGCCGATGGACGTGGCCGCCTTCGCGGCGCTCTACCCGGACGCCAGCCACCCGCTGCTGCGGCGCATCGACCGGCCCCAGCTGCCGCGCCGGGACCTCGGCACCCTGAGTCACGCCTTCCGCAACGCCCAGATCCACCACGACATCCTCTTCACCCACCTGGGCCCGCTCTCCCGGGAGGACGTCATCCCCTACATCGCCGACTTCTGCCTGGAGGTGGAGGGCGTGGACTGGTCGGTCGTGTCCGGGGTGTTCGAGGGGAGGCTCACGATCTCGGTGCGCAACTACGGGGGGAGCCGGAGCGCGGGCGACGTGGTGAAGGCGGCCTTCGAGCCATACGGAAGCGCCGGCGGCCACCGGTCCATGGCCAAGGCGGTGATCCCCCTCGGCCAGCTCCCTCCCACGTGCCTGGACCACGAGGCGTGGGTGCGAGACGCGTTCCTCGCGACCTACGCGGTCCGAGAGGAGATCGAGGCTCCCTGGGAGCCCACGTAGTACTACACCGACACATCCGCCGATTTCGCAGATCACACAGGTTTTCAACCGGGCGAGATCGCAAGTGCAGCGGTTGTCTATCAGGGTTCAGAATGAGATTGGGGGCCTCGTCTTCAAGCACGTTCTGCATGCTCTGCGAAATCTGCGTAATCTGTGGATCGCGTGGGTTTCGTGCCCGAGTGTCGCTGTAGCACGAGGAGCCTGACGTCGGTCAGGGCACCGGCGAGGCCCCGTTGCCACTCGGCAGGAGCGGCTGGATCAGGTGGAAGGGGAGCTTTAAGGTGCGTTCCACCACCCCCAGGAGTCCGGCGCCGATGTCCGCCGGATGGAGCGGCACGACCGAAGGATCGTCCAGGCTGCCCTGAACCCGCAACGGAATCGCCACGAGCCTCCCCCCCAGCAGATAGCCGACCACCGGGATCTTCGCCAGGATCGCGTCGATCGTCTTGAACGGCGCCACGAGCACGGTGAGATCGACCTCCCGCTTCACCAGGTCCACCCGCCCATCCCAGAAGATCCGCTCGGACGCCCCGTCGAGGGTCGCATGCCGGAACACGAGGGTGCCGCGCTCCAGCGAGGCGTCGGCCTCGAGGGTCCGGTACGCGAACCCCTCGTGGAAGAGATCCGGGAGGCGCCCGCGGAAGACCTCGGTCACGTTGAGCACGGCGAAGACCTTGGCCAGGAGGCCGAAGCGGTAGATGCGGCCGTCCCTGGCCGAAAGCGCGACGTCGCCCGCGGAGGAGCGCAGGAGCTCGCCCCGGCGCCCGGCCGCCTGGGCCGACGCGGTGAGCCGGTAGCGGCCCGTCGCCAGCCCGCCGCGGTCCCAGAGGCACGCCAGCGGCGCGTCGAGGTCCGGCCCTTCGGCGACGGCACGCAGGTCCGCTCGGATGCCCGAGGGCCCCACGTCGAACTGCCCAGGCGTCGCGACGCCGCACACCGTCGCCTCCTGGAGGTCCGCGGTGAGGAGCCCCCCGGCCAGCGACACGGTGCCCCGCAGTGGCGACCACGCATAGCGGCCGTAGCGAAGCGTTGCCACGTCGAACGCGGCCCGACCGTGCACCGGCAGCTCGCGCAGCCTCTTCCCGAGGCGCCCCCACGCGGACCCGGTTTGCGACAGCCCGAGGGCTTCGTCCAGGGCCTCGGCGTCCACCTCGCCGGCGGTGATCCGAAGGTCCGCCCGGTACGCCTCCGACTGCGCCTCGAGCCGCCCCGAGAGCGAGAAGCGGGCCGCGCCGAGCGAGCCCTCGGCGCCCTCGATCGTGACGGTCCTGCCCGAGCCCGCGAGCGCGGCGCGGTCGAGCGTCAGCGTTGCCGCTCGACCCACCGGGACCCGAACCCCGGTCAACCGCAGGCGGCCGGTCGCGCTCGAGGCGCGGGGAGCGTCGGGCCGCACGTGCGCCGAAAACTCGCCGTCCAACTCCGTGAACCAGAACCGCCCGCGGTCGAGCAGCGCCTCCAGGGTGTCGGCGTGCAGGTGGCCGGTGAACCCGACGTCCCACGTACCCGGGAGGACGGCCAGGGAGAGCCGGGCGTCGGAGAGGGCGTCTCGCACGACGAGCCTCGGCACCTCCACGCGGCCGGCCGCCGTGCGCACCTCTACGTCCAGGGTGAGCCCCTTCGCCGGCGCCAGCTCTCCCTGGAAGGACGCGCCGCTCTCGGCCCAGGTGAGCCGGCCCCGCCGCAGGGCCACGGCGCGGGAGACCTTCACGATCCCTGGCAGGGAGCTCTCCCGCGCGATCCAGCCGGCGGCCCGAGGACCGAAGTCCCCTTCCACGGAGGCGTCCACCGAGCGCGGACCGGCGCGAAGGCCGGTTGCGCGGCCCGAGGTGAGGGCCTCGGCGTCGAGCAGCGAGGCCCGGACGCCCGACCAGGAGAACGCGCCGTCCGACCAGGCCCACCCCCCCGCGGCCAGGGACAGGCGGCCCGGGAACCACAGGGACGGGACCGCGAACGGCCCGATCGCTCCGCGCGTCCGAATCGTCCACTGGGACGGGTGGCGGGCGGGCCCGTCCACAGAAAGGGAACTCACGGCCAGCCGGCCCGAGGGAGGCCCGACGTCGCGAAGCGCCTGCCGCGCCCCCGGCGCCGTGAGCAGCCACGGGTAGAGCTCCGCCACGTCGAGGCTGCCCTGGCCGGAGGTGACGCGCAGGTGGGGCACGCGGCCGAAGGTCACCTCGGCAGCGGCACCCTCCACGGTCGACCCGCCGACCCGGCCGGTGAGACCCGCTACCGCCGCCCGCCCCTTCCGGGCGTTGAAGGAGCCGCGCAGCTCGAGCGGAAACGGGATCCGCCGATACCGGCCGGACACGTCGAAGGCGCGCACCTCCACGGCCGCCGTCAGATGGTCGAGCCGTTCGCCGAGCACCAGCCTCCCGGTCGCCCTTCCCTGGGCGGTGTCGACGAGCCGCAGTTCGTCTCTGAGCACGCCGGGACGCAGCCAACCCGGAAGGAGCTGCCGGAGCTGGGCGAGGTCGGCCGAGAGCTCACCCTCGAAGGAAAACGGCCGCTGCGGGCCGAGAAACCCCATCCGGAGCCGTGCCGCCCGCGCCGAAGAGGCGCCGCTGCGGCCGCTCAGGCCCGAGCCCGTCAGGACCCCGCCGGAGAGCGCGACCTCGCCGGCCGCGTCGGTCACTGGCAGGTCCGCTCCGGGGACGTGCAGGGAGCCCCCGGCGAGGCTGGCCCGGAGCGACAGCGCCGCGAGTTCGCCCAGTTGCGCCGGCTCCGGCGCCCGGGAGGTGATCGACAGCCGCGGCACCTGTCCTCCTTGCAGTAGATCGCACAACCGGCGGACGAGGGGGACGTCGGGCACGAGGGTGAGCGCCGCGGCCCGAAGAGGGGCGATCTCGAGATCCGACGCCTCCAGCGCCAGCGCCGCCTGGGGCGCGGCCGGGTTCCAAGAGAACGATCCGGAGAGCGCGACCCGCGGCCGCTCGAGTGTCCCACTGGTTAGGGAGACCTCCCACCGGGGGCCCGAGACCGCCACCGTTCCCTGTACCCGGACCCCGCCCAGCTCCAGCCGCCGCGGGCCCCGCACCACCCTGTAGGCAGGCGTCGACGCCGCCCCGTCCGCCGTCCAGACGCCTTGGCTTGCCTCGACGGCGGTCGCGTCCCCGGACCACAGTGCGCCGGTAATCCAGCCCGGGCGCTCGGCGCGGAGGTAGCGGGCCAGATCGTCGGACCGAAGGCGCGAGGCACTCAGGTGCACCCGGCCCGCGTGGCGCCCGGGGTCGAGCGACAGGTCCACCGCCAGCCGCTCGGCCACGCTCGCCGTGCACGCGGCGAGGCCGGAGAGTGAGTGACGCGAGAGGGACAGGGAAGCATCGACACGGTCGAACCAGAAGCGCGTGCCGCGGCGGTCGGCGAGCTCGACCCGGCCCCGCGCCACCGAGAGGGACGCACCCGACAGGCGGGCGGCGGCCGCGGACAGCAGCCGGGCGATCGCGTCCTCGGCCCGGGCGACCCCCTGCAGGGACAGAGCGTCACCGGAGGGGACGTCGGGGATGGGGAGGCGAACCCGGGGGGCCTCGACGCGGATCGACCGGATCCGGACGGTGCGGCGGACGAGGCTCCACGGGTCGGCCGTGATCTCGACCACCGAGGCCTCGAAGCCCGAAGTGCCGGGCACTTCGGCGCGGACCCCTCGAAGGGTCAACCGCGGCAGAGGCCACAGGGTCAGCTCCGCGGCACGGGTCTGGATGTGCACAGACAACGTCGCCGACAGCTCCTCGACGAGCCGCGCCCGAACCGCGTCGACGTTCACCAGGCGGGGAACGAGCAGCCAGAGCCCTCCGACCGTGGCCGCCGCACACAGCGCGAGCGCGGCGGCCAGCAACAGGAGCCGCCGCAGGATTCGCCAGGGGCCGCCTGCGGGGGGAGCTGCCGGGGATGGGTCGTCGGGGCTGGGCACGGGGTTGGGCTCCTCCGAGTTTGCGCTCGCGAAGCCCAGTGTATCCGCGAAACCCGCAACCGCGAAAACAGACAGGGCCTTCCCCGCTCCCGAAGGAAGAGGAAGGCCCTGCTTCTCACAGCCCGTCGAATGGGGCAGAATCTGTGGAGCGGGCGACGAGATTCGAACTCGCGACCCTCAGCTTGGGAAGCTGATACTCTACCAACTGAGTTACGCCCGCCGAAAAACGAGTGCCCATTATAGGCACGGCCGTCCCCCTGTCAACGGCTTTCAAGGGGCCCCGTGGGCCCGGGAGCAGACCATGGGAACGCTTTGGCAGTGGCACGGGCACGGCAGCCCGCTGACCCTCCTCGTCCTGACCCTGGCCTTCGGTCTCGGCGTTACCCTCCTCGCGCTCTGGATCGCGCTGCCCTTCGCGGTGTTCGGCGTCAAGTCGGCCCTGCGCGACCTCCTGGTCGCGCAGAGGGAGACGAACCGGCTCCTCGCAGGCCTCGGTCGGCCGCCGGAGCTGCCGCCCGCGGCCGGGCCCCCGAGGGATCAGGAATCCGCCGTGAGTCATGCACAGATTTCGCAGATGTCTCAGATGGAGTGAGTGCGGGTCGAATCGGAACGAAACCCTTCGGATGGCGGGATCCAGTTCGTGCCCATCCTGTTCTATACCCTCTGTGCCATCTGCAAAATCTGTGGATTCGACCCGGGTGGCATCTCTAGTAGTCTGCGTACTCTTTGGATTCAATCAGAATCGCCGTCCTCCCTCGGAGCCCAACGTCTCCCTGAGCCGCGCCCAGGCCGAGGGGTTCACCTCCTGGAGCGTGCGGCGCACGAGCACGAGGTCGGCGCACCCGGCCGCCAGCGCCGCCTCGGTGTTCTCCGCGAGCAGGAGGCCGGAGGCGAAGAGCCTGGCCCGCACCCCGTCGTCGTCGCGGGGCCCGGCGAGAAGGGCTCGGAAGCGCTCCCAACGGCGGCGGACCTCCTCCACCGAAGGCTTTCCAAAGGGCGGGAAGAAGCGCTCGAGATAGGCCCCTACGGCCCACCACGCCGGGCCCCACTCCGGGTCCGCCCCGTACCGCCGGCGCGCGCCCTTCACGGCCGAGGACTCCACCGGCCAGCCGGCACCTGCGCTGTCCTCCAGATACCCCTCCCGGTAGGCCACGAGCGCCGCGTCGAGCCGCCCGAGCCACTGCCGGACGTCGCCCAAGGCCAGGTAGGCGGCGGCCGACGGCTCGTGGCGCGAGAGGAGCCCTTCGAGGGCGGCGTGGGCCTGCTCCGGAGCGCCGGTCCAGAGATACAGGACTCCCCAGGGAAGTCCCTCACCCACGGGCATGCTGAGCTCGACGCCGGCCTCCTGTGCCCGTCTCAGGGCCCGGGCGGCCAGCGCCGCGGCCGCGGCAAGGCCGGCGTCGCCGCCCATCGCCCGAAACCCGGCGGCTCGCCCCTCCCGCAGAGCGCGGCACGCGGCCAGGGTGCGGCCTCCGAAGACGTCGAGCGCGTCGCCGGTCCCGGGCACCGCTTCTTCCAACCATCCCGCGGCCTCGAGCGCGGGCCCCGGATCGGGTCCCAGGGGAAACCGGCGGGAGTGCTCCTCGATCAGCGCCCGGCACGCCGCCGGCTCGAGCCGTCCGAGCGCCTCCAGGGCTCGGAAGTAGAACACGGGTGCGTCCGCGAAGAGGTCGAGCTGCATGGTCTTCCCCGGTTCGTCCCCGTTTGTTCGTAACTACGCTTCGGTCTTCCCGGCTCCCGACGCCGGCGCCCCCTCCTCTTCCGGCAGCTGTTCCACGAGCCGCCGGGCCAGCGCGAGCGCCTCCCCCCGCGTCGCAACCTCCCCCCGCGCCTCGGCCTCGGCGACGCGGCGCAGGAGCTCGCCGACCGCCGGCCCCTCCGCGAGCCCCAAGGCTTCGAGGAGGTCGCGTCCGCGCAGGAGCGGAGGGATCTCCCTCTTCTCGCGCTGCTCCCAGTGGAGGGCGAGCAGCTCCCGGCTGGCCCGGAGCACGGCCGGCAGGGCCGGCGGATTCGGGCCGGTGGCGATCTCGTCGGCGATCGAGAGCAGCAGCGCCTCGGGTACGTCGGCCCGCAGGTCCCGCAGGTAGCGCAGCCGGGCGGACCGCGTCGGCGGGTCCTGGTGCGCGAGACCGAACAGGCGCAGATGGGCAGCGACGATGTTCTGCGCCGCCGCGCGCGCCCGCCGCCCCAGCCGAAGGTCGCCGAGAACCCGGCGCAGGAGGTGGCCGCCCTGCACCTCGTGACCGAGGAACCGCCGTCGGCCTCCGGGCTCGACCGTGAGGGTTTCGGGCTTCGCGAGGTCGTGCAGGAAGGCCACGGCCTTCAGCAGGGCCTCCCGCGAGACCCCGGCCTCCAACTCCTCGGCCAGGTGCCGGCGCAGGGCGTCAGGACGCGGAAGACCAGCCCGCTCCGGGTCCGCCGCCAGGGCCTCCGCCGCCTCGGCGGCCCGCAGGCTGTGCTCGAGGAGGTCGTGCGAATGGTAGTCGCCCTGGTCGAACGACGTCCAGGACCGAACGAAGGCAAAGAGCTCGACGAGGACGCCGTGCTCCGCCAGCGCCCGGAGCGCCCGGGACCCGTTGGGCAGCGCGAGCACGGCGAAGAGCTCGGTGCGGACCCGCTCGGGCGACACCGTGGCGAGGCCGGCGGCGGCCGAGGCCAGGGCCGCGGGAAGTCCCTCGGCCCACTCGAGGCCGAGGCCGAAGGCGAAGCGGTACGCCCGGAGCACGCGCAAGGGGTCGTCGGTGAGCGAGGCGGGGGAGCACAGCGCGAGTCGCCGGCGCCCCAGGTCGACGAGGCCGCCGAGGGGGTCCCGGAGCCCGCGCTCGCCCAGCAGGTCCCAGGCCACCGCGTTGATCGTGAAGTCGCGGCCCCGGAGGTCTCCGGCGAGGTCGGGCGCACGAAGGGGCACCAGGTCGACCGTGTCCCCGATCGGGCCGGGGCACGCCACGCGCCACGCGCCCTGCGCCTCGTCCAGCGCGAAGGCGGTGCCGCGGACGACGCGCGCCACCTCGGCGGCGGCGGCCGCGCCGGACCCGGGCAGCGCCACGTCGAGGTCCACGCGACCGCCTTCCTGCGCGGCACCGGCCGCAAGATCGCGAAGCAGCCCGCCCACCAGCCATGCCTCGGCCACGCCGGCGCGCCGCAACGCCTGCTGCACGGCGCCCACGAGCGGCTCCCGGGCGAGTCGCCCGGCAAGGTCACTGGAATCCCGTTGCCCCGTCATCCACCCGTCCTGAGAACGCCCCCTGCCGCGCAGCCTGGGAGGGTAGAGAGCCTCCCACGGTCCCTGCCGCGCAATCGTTCCTTCTACCGTAGCTTTGCCTCTGGTATATAGTGCATTTTTTGAAAGTCGCCCCCGCAAAGGGGATGCCAAGAGGGGATCCATGTCCGAAACGATGCTCGTCAACGTCGTCAACGAGGAAGAAAGCCGGATCGCCATCATCTCCGGCAACCGCCTCAAGGAGCTCTCGGTCGAAACCGCGGCCCACGAACAGATCGAGGGCAACATCTACAAAGCGAAGATCGTCAAGATCCTGCCCAGTCTCGATGCCGTGTTCGTCGACTACGGGAGCACGAAGAACGGCTTCCTCGCCTTTCCCGACATCCACCCGAAGTACTTTTCGGAAGGCTCGCGCGGGGGCGAAGGCCTGCGCCGCGGGCAGGAACTACTGGTCCAGGTGCGCAAGGGCGAGATCGGCCAGAAGGGGGCCGCTCTCACCACCTACGTGAGCATACCCGGCCGCTACATCGTGCTGATGCCGCTCGTGAACAAGAAGGGCGTCTCCCGGAAGATCCAGGACGAGGAGGCGCGACGGGAGCTCAAGGACCTCCTGAAGGACTCGGGCCTGCCCGACGACATGGGGTACATCGTCCGCACCGCCGGGCACGAGCAGACCAAGCTCGACCTCTCCCGCGACGTCGGCTACCTGCTCCGGCTGTGGAGGAAGATCCACTCCACGGCCGAAAAGGCCAAGGCTCCGTGCCTCCTGTACCAGGAGAGCGACATCGTCATCCGCACCATCCGGGACTACTTCACCCCGTCGATCCAGGAGGTGTGGGTCGACAACCCCGAGACCTGCGAGCAGGTGCGCGCGTTCTTCCGGACGGTGATGCCCTGGTATCAGAAGCGCGTCCAGCTCTTCGAAGAGAAGGTCCCCCTCTTCGCCAAGTTCGACGTGGAGGCTCAGATGGCCTCCATCTACGAGAAGGCGGTTCCCCTGCCCGCAGGCGGGTCGCTCGTGATCGAGCAGACCGAGGCACTGGTGTCGGTGGACGTGAACTCGGGCAAGACGATGAAGGGGAAGGACATCGAGGAGACCGCCTTCATCGCCAACTGCGAGGCCGCCGAGGAGGTCGCCCGGCAACTGCGGCTGAGGGATCTGGGCGGGCTGATCGTCATCGACTTCATCGACATGCGAAGCTCGTCGCGCCGAAACGAGGTCCGCAAGGTGCTCCAGAAGGCCCTGAAGGCGGACAAGGCGCGCATCGACGTCGGCACCATCTCCAAGTTCGGACTCTTGGAGCTCTCCCGGCAGCGGATCAAGCCGGCCGGCCTGACCGCGGCCGGCGTCTGCCCCACCTGCGCGGGGACCGGCAAGGTTCGGTCGACCGAGAGTTTCGCCCTCTCCATGCTGCGCCTGCTGCAGGCATCGCTCGCGCGGCGCACCCAGGCTGCGCCCTCGCAGGTGCTCGTCGGGCTCCCGGCCGAGGCGGCGGCGATCCTCTTGAACCGCAAGCGCCGCGCCCTGTCGGAGCTCGAAGTCGACTTCCGCACCTCCCTCGCCGTCTTCTCCGAGCCGGCTCTTCAGGCCAACCAGTACTACATCGAGTATCGGCGAAACGGCGCGTCGAAGGTGGAGACGAACCTGCCCGACGACTTCTCGCGCGGACTCCTGAAGGCGCCTTCCGGCCTGCCGCTCTCGGCCGTCCGCGCGCAGAGGCCCTCGGCGTACGCTCTCGCCGCCGAGTTCGAGGAGGAACCGATCCCGGAGGTGCCGGAGGAGCCGGCCGACGAAGTCGCCGGCGAAGGGGGGCCCGAGGGGCAGAGTGCTGTCACGGAGGCGGAGGAGAAGTCCGGCAAGAAGCGAAAGCGCCGGCGGCGCAAGAAGAAGAAGGGTGCGGCCGGGGAGCTGACCACGGTGCCGGACGAGGACGCCTCGGAGCCGCCGGACCAAACCGACGGCCCGGTGCCGCCCGGCCCGCGGGCCGAGGCCGCCGAAGAGCCGGCCCCCTTGCCGACTCCGGCGACCGCCGAGGATACAGACGCGGGCAAGAAGCTCTCTCCGTCGGCGAAACGCCGGCTCCGGCGGCGAAGGAAGAAGGCCCAACCCGAGGGAGCTCCGGCAATCCCGTCGATCCCGGGACCCGGCGAGACTGCGGTGACCTCCGCGTCGGTCGAAGAAGCGGCGGTGGAACGGGCACCGGCGGGCGAGGTGCCCGCCGCCTCGGCACCCGCTCCAGAGCCCGTGGCCGGCAAACCCAAACGGCCGCGCCGGCGCAGCAGTTCCGCCAAGCGAAGCGAGCCCAAAGAGCCCCGGGAAGGCGAGAGCGAGGCGGTCCAACTGCCGGCTGCCGAGGCGCGGGCCCCCAGGACCGCGCCGACGCCGCGCACCCGGCGCCCCGCAGCCGGCAGCGCGCAGCCGGGGGGCAGCCCCCAGCCCTCTCCGGTGCCCGAGCCACCGGCGGGCACCGAGGGGATTGCGGAGGCCGGAGCCGGCGGCCCGAAGAAAGCCCCCCGCCGCCGAAGCGCGCCGTCCCGAAAGAAGAAGGGGGAGCCGGGGGGAGAGCCCCCGCCGGCCTGACCGAAGGCCACCGGACCGTCGTTTCGTGCCGCCAACATTCGTGCAGCCGACGTCTTGACGAGCCGGCGCGGCCTCTGGTAGCGTCGCCTGCTTTGTCGCCGCCCGCATGCCGTCGTACGCGTCATCACGATAGGGAGGAATCGCCGTGCAGAAGACCTATCTGTATGCCCCGGGGCCCACGCCGGTTCCGTCCGAAGCGCTGTTGGAGATGGCTCGCCCGATCATTCACCACCGCGAGGCCGAGTTCAAACCCGTGTTCGAGTCCTGCCGCAGGGACCTCCAGTACCTGTTCCAGACGAGCCGCGACGTCGTCACGCTCGCGGCCTCGGGCACGGGAGCCATGGAGGCCTCGGTCACGAACTTTCTCAAACGGGGCGACAAGGCGCTCTTCGTCAACGGAGGCAAGTTCGGCGAGCGCTGGGGCAAGATCCTCAAGGCCTACGGCTGCGAACCCGTGGAGGTCGCCGTGGAGTGGGGCCAGGCGGTCGACCCGGCCGCCGTCGCTGCCGCGCTCGACGCCGACCCGGCGATTCGGGCCGTGTACGTGCAGGCGAGCGAGACCTCGACCGCGGTCATGCACCCCGTGAAAGCGCTCGCCGCGGTCACCGGCCGGCGCCCCGGCGTGATCCTGGCCGTGGACGGCATCACGGGGGTGGGCGTCTTCGACCTGCCCATGGACGCGTGGGGCATCGACATCCTGCTCACCGGAAGCCAGAAGGCGCTCATGCTTCCGCCGGGCCTCGCCTTCGTGGCCTGGAGCGAAAAGGCCGAGGAATTCCTCAAGACGGCGGGCCTGCCCCGGTTCTACTTCGACCTCAAGGCGGAGCGCAAGAAGCAGCTCGAGAACCAGACCGCCTGGACGCCCGCCGTGTCTCTGGTGGTGGGGCTTCGCGAGGTGCTCGCCCAGATCCGCGCCGAGACGCTCGAGGGCGTGTTCGCCCGCACGGCGCGGCTGGCCGAGGCCACCCGGAAGGCCGTCGCCGCCCTGGGCCTAGAGCTCTATGCCCCGGCGAGCCCCAGCGACGCGTGCACGGCCGTGAAGATGCCGGCCGGCGTGGACGGACAGGCGCTCAAGAAGGCGCTGCGGTCCCGCTTCGGAGTCATCGTCGCCGGCGGCCAGGACCAGGCCAAGGGCAAGATCATCCGCATCGCGCACCTCGGCCATGCCGACACCTTCGACGTGGTGACGGCCATCGCGGCGGTCGAGATGGCGCTCGCGGGCCTCGGCCATCCGGTGACACTGGGCGCGGGCGTGGCAGCGGCGCTGAAAGTACTGAACGGCTAGCGGTCCGCTGTCAGCGAAGACAAGAACCGCCGGGATGTCTTAAGCTGAACGCTGAAAGCTGACAGCGGATCGCTGAGCGCTGACAGCTCCGACTCTACAGAGGTGCTCCATGAAGAAGGTGCTGGTCAGTGACTCCCTCGCCAAGGAGGGGATCGCGATCCTCGAGGCGGCCGAAGGCATTCGGGTCGACGTGAAGACCGGCCTGAAGCCCGACGAGCTGAAGGCAATCATCGGCGACTACGATGCCCTGGTCGTGCGCAGCGCTACGAAGGTGCGCGCCGATGTGCTCGACGTCGCGACGAATCTGAAGGTCGTCGGCCGCGCCGGCATCGGCGTCGACAACGTGGACGTCCCCGCCGCCACGAAGAAGGGCGTGATCGTGATGAACACGCCGGCGGGCAACATCGTCACCACGGCGGAGCACGCCCTGGCGCTCCTGATGAGCCTCGTGCGCCGCATTCCGCAGGCCACGGCCAGCATGAAGACGGGCGCCTGGGAGAAGAAGGCCTTCGAGGGCACCGAGCTCTGTGGCAAGGTGTTGGGGGTGCTCGGCCTCGGCAACATCGGGAGCATCGTGGCGGACCGTGCGTTGGGCCTCAAGATGAGGGTCTTGGCCTACGACCCCTTCATCAGCGCCGAACGCGCAACGACGATGGGGGTGGAGCTCGCCGGCCTCGACGAGCTCTTTCGGCGAGCCGACATCCTCACCGTCCACGTGCCCCTGGTGGAGGAGACGCGAAACCTCGTCAACCGCGAAGCCTTCTCCAAGATGAAGCGGGGCTCGTACCTCGTGTGCGCCGCGCGCGGCGGCATCGTCGACGAGGCGGCCCTCCTCGAGGCGCTCGACAACGGCACACTGGCTGGCGCGGCCCTGGACGTCTTCTCTCAGGAACCGCCGGGGCTCACCCCGCTCGTGGCCCACGACAAGGTGATCTGCACGCCCCACCTGGGCGCGAGCACGGCCGAGGCCCAGCTCGCGGTCTCGGTGCAGGTGGCGGAGCAGATCGTCGACTACTTCGCCACGGGTACGATCCGCAACGCGGTCAACATCCCGAGCGTGCCGCCCGAGGTGCTCGAGCAGATGCGCCCCTACCTCGAGATGGCCCGCAGCCTCGGCCGCCTGCAGGCGCAGCTCGGCATCGAGGGCCTCCGGGCCGTGGAGATCGAGTACTCCGGCAAGGCCGCCGAGGGCCGCACCGGGCTCCTGACCGCCTCCGCCCTGGCGGGCCTCCTCTCCTCGAGCCTGGGCGAGACGGTGAATCTCGTCAATGCGCCCGTGGCGGCGCGGGAGCGCGGTCTGAAGGTCACCGAGTCCACCGCCCGAAACGGGGAGGATTACACGGCCCTTATCCGCCTGAAGGTCGAGGCAGCCCGGGGCACGAGCACGCTCGCCGGCGCCATCTTCGGGCGGCGCGAGCCTCGGATCGTGGAGATCGACGACATCGGCATCGAGGCCATTCCCAGGGGACACGTCCTCGTCTTCTGGAACTGGGACAAGCCGGGACTGGTGGGAAGCATCGGGACCACCCTGGGCCGACACAGCGTCAATATCGGCCAGCTCCAGTTCGGCCGCGAGTCGGCCGGAGGCAAGGCGGTTACCATGGTCAACGTGGACAGCGCGGTCGACGACGCCACGCTCGCCGAGCTTCGCGGCCTTCCCCACGTCATCAGCGTCACCAAGGCGTACCTGTAAGCGAGTGAGGCGGAGCACGGGGAGGGGAGCGCCGCCTGGCGTCGCCTCCTCCTCGCCTCGACTCCTCCCACTGAGCGAGCATCCCTTGGACCGAACACCGGAGCGCAGTCAGGCGGCGGGCCGCCACCGGGAGCTTCCCCCCGGCCTCGGAGACATCCTGCCGGAGGCCGCGGCCGGCCTGTTCTCCCTGCGCGAGCGGCTGCTGGGCGTGCTCGCGGCCTGGGGCTACCGCCCGCTGCTGCCGCCCCTGCTCGAGTACGCCGACGTCTTCGCCCGGGCGCTGGCGGACCCGGCCGAGGAGGTTTCGTTCCACAAGCTCCTGGACCGGGCCACGGGGCATATTCTGGCGATCCGGCCCGACTTCACGCCGCAGGTGGCCCGCGCGGCGGCGACCCGGTTCACCGACGCTGCGCTGCCACTGCGCCTGTGCTACGAAGGGCCGGTCGTCCGCCACGTGCCCGCCCAGCGCGGCCGGAGTCGTCAGCTCCACCAGGTGGGCGCCGAGCTGCTGGGCGTCGTGGACCCCGAGGCCGATGCGGAGACCATCGCCCTGGTGATCGAGTGCCTTCGGGCGGCCGGCCTCTCGGAGTTCAAGGTGGACGTCGGCCAGGTCGAGTTCTTCAAGGGCATCCTCGGCGGAGCCGAGCTCCCCGCCGAGACCGGGGAGCGGCTCAAGGACTGTGTGGCCCGCAAGGATGTCTCGGAGCTCGGGCGGCTACTCGAGGGCGTGCGCCTGTCGGACGCGAAGAAGCGCCTCCTGGCCGAGCTGCCGCTGCTGGCCGGGGGCGTGGAGGTCCTCGAGCGCGCCTCGGCGCTCGTGGAGTCCGACCACAGCCGGAGCGCCCTGGAGAACCTGGCCAAGGTGGTGCACTTCGTCGAGCGGTACGGCCTGGCCGACGCGCTCACGGTGGACCTGGGAGAGCTCCGGGGCGTGGACTACCACACGGGCGTCATCTACGAGGCCTTCGTCCACCACCTCGGGAGCCCGCTGTGCAAGGGGGGCCGCTACGACGGGCTGGTCGCGGGGTTCGGGACCGACCTTCCGGCCACGGGATTCTCGCTGGACCTCGCGACCGTCATGGAGGCCCAGCGCATCGAGGGCACCCGAGAGGGCGCTTCTCGGGCGGAAGGAGCCCTGATCGTCGCCCTTGAGCCGGACCGCTCCGGGGCCGTGGCCCTGGCCCGCCGGCTCCGGGGCGCGGGCGTTCGGGCAGCGCGGGAGCTGGTGGACCGTCCACTGGACGACTCCCTCGTCCACGCCCGGGAACAGGGCTTTCGCTGGATGGTAGCCCTGGGAACCGAGGGTAACGGCGGGGGCGGCGCCCTCATCGTTCACGTGGTCACCGGGGAGAGGGAGACCGCGCCCGTAGAGGGGATCGTCCGGCGTCTGGCCGGAGAGGAGTGATCCATGCCGAACGTGATCGTCGTCGGCGCCCAGTGGGGCGACGAGGGCAAGGGGAAGATCGTCGACATCTACACCCACCAGTCCCACGCCGTGGTGCGCTTTCAAGGCGGCAACAACGCGGGCCACACCCTCGTGGTCGGCGGCGAGAAGGTGGTCCTGCACCTGATCCCCTCGGGCATCCTCCACGAAGGGAAGACCTGCTGCATCGGCAACGGCGTCGTGGTGGACCCGGGCGTGCTCCTGGAGGAGATCGACGGGCTACGCCTGCGGGGCAAGTTCCCCAGGGACGACGCGCTCCTGATCTCCGAGGCCGCCCACGTCATCCTCCCCTACCACAACCGGATCGACCTCGCGCGGGAGGCGCGCGCCGGCGCCCATAAGATCGGCACCACCGGCCGCGGCATCGGCCCCTGCTACGAGGACAAGGCCGCGCGACGCGGCATCCGCATGGGGGACCTCGTCCGCCCTGCGGGGCTGCGCGAGCGGCTTCACGACCTTGTGGCGGAGAAGAATGCCCTCCTGACCGGGTACCTCCAGGCCGAGCCCCTGGACCCCGAGACCCTCTACGACGACCTCGTGCGCCAGGCCGAGCGACTGGGGCCGCACATCACCGACGTCTCGGAGCGCCTGCACACGTGGATGGACGACGGGAAGAACATCCTCTTCGAGGGCGCCCAGGGCACGCTCCTCGACGTGGACCACGGCACCTACCCCTTCGTGACGAGCTCCAACACCGTGGCCGGCGCGGCGTGCGCCGGCGCGGGCCTCGGCCCGCGGCAGATCGACGCCGTAGTGGGGATCACCAAGGCCTACTGCACCCGCGTGGGCAGCGGCCCCTTCCCCACGGAGCTCCACGACGCCACCGGTGAGTTCCTCCGCACCCAGGGCGGCGAGTTCGGCGCCACGACCGGGCGGCCGCGGCGCTGCGGCTGGCTCGACCTCGTGGTGCTCCGCAACTCCTGCCGGCTGAACGGCCTCTCGGGCCTCGCCGTCACCAAGCTGGACGTCCTGCGCGGCCTGCCCGAGGTGAAGGCCTGCGTGGCCTACCGCCTCGACGGCCGAATCATCGACCGCGTTCCCACCCGGGCCGACGACTTCGAGCGCTGCGAGCCCGTCTATGAGACACTGCCGGGGTGGACCGAGGACCTCTCCGCCTGCCGGACGTGGGACGACCTGCCCCCCAATACCCGGGCGTTTCTCGGCTTCATGGCGAGCCGCTCGGGCTGCAAGATCCTCCTCGCCTCCGTGGGCCCGGGGCGGGAGCAGACGATTGAGCTCGAGAACCCCTTCGCATAGAACGCGTCGGGTCCCAAGTGCCGCGTGCCACGTAGGCACCAAGGACAACCGGGGGCGGTCAAATGAGGGTCGATCGCTTCGAGGACCTTGACTCCTGGAAAGAGGCCAGGGACCTCGTTCGAACGATCTAGGGCGCTCTGGCCCCCTGCAGGGACTTTGCGTTTTGCGACCAACGGCAGCGGGCGGGCGTTTCCGTCATGGCGAACCTTGCCGAGGGCTTCGGGAGAGGGAGCGCGAAGGAGTGCATCCAGTTCTTCGTCATTGCCAGAGGCTCGGCCGCGAAGGTAAAGAGTCTCGGCTACGCCGCGCTTGACCTCGGTCCTCTGGAAGAGGAACAGTTCTCGGACTTCGCCGAGCGGTGCGATAGAATAAGGGCACTCCTCAACGGGTTGATTCGGCACCCAAAAACGACTGTGCCAGGTGCCGCGTCTGGCGTACCGAGGTAGAATGCCCTGCCGGGTACCGCCTATCAGGTTCTGTCTTGAACCGCGACCCGACACTCGGAACGCGGCACCGGGCTCTGAGGATTGGGCCAAAGAGGGAACGTCAGAACTTCCGGAAGCTGACGCCTCGCTCGCGCGCCCCCCGACCCTCGCTTGTCGAGGTTGCCGACGTGAAACTCGATACAGGGCAGCCGGACCTCGAATTCGGAGTTCTCACTCTTACGCGGAACGCGGAACTCGGCACTCGGAACAGCTTTCAGATTGTGGGCCGTTAGCTCAGCTGGCAGAGCACCTGACTTTTAATCAGGTGGTCGCAGGTTCGACCCCTGCACGGCTCACCACTAATATCAAGGGGTTAGGCTTTCGGGCCTGACCCCTTTTTCCTTCCAAGGGCCTAATGGGTAGCATCCTGGGTAGCGTTTCAGGAGGAACTGGAAGAGATGTGAACTTCCGGGGAAGGCGCCTGCTCTTCAAGACGGTGCTTCAGGCTTCCAGTCAGACAAGCCTCCCCCTCGGCCAAGGATTACCCTCATGGGAGAAGCGGCTTCGACCCGGATCGCTGCCCTGGCCTGCCACCCACCCAAACGGAGCAGGCAGCCCTGTGGCGGCATTTGTCCCCGAGACGGACTAAAAGTGCAGGTGGCGGCCGAAGCCCCGAAGCGGCTCCGGGCCCGCCACGTCCGGGGTCTCTCTCCCGATCATCGGGAAAGTCCTCGGACACACACAGGCGTCTACGACGCATATCTCGTGCCCGGCCGTGCCCCCAGTCTCTCGGTCGTCAGGAAGGCTCGAGAGGGCGCGTAAACGAAGGTATTCGGAATGGGGAACGAGGCGAAATCCCATACGACCCCGCATACCCTCGCGGTCGCCTGGGCCGGCCAAGCCACCACAACCTTCAGTACGACTCGCCTTCGACCTCGGGGACGAGGTGTCGGCCGCGTCCCCTAACCATGGTACTCCATGGTCAGGCCTCTGCGCGGTACCTGATGCTTTCGAGCCTCGGCCGCGGTCCGGGGAACTCGGCCGGGTAGCCTGTCGGCAGAAGCACGACGACTTTCATGTGGGCTGGCAGGCCGAAGTACGCCCGGACCTCCTCGCGATCGAAGACGTGCACCCAACAGGTGCCGAGGCCCAGCTTCACGGCCTGCAGCGTCATGTGGTCGACGGCGACCGCCACATTCATGGCGGCGACCTCCTCTCCGAGGGGCAGCTCGAAAGGGCGACCCGATCCGGACTTCAGGGTCGATCCAACGAAGATGAGCGGAGCCGTCAGGCAGGCCCCCCAGCCATAGGCTGCCTTTCGGAGCACGCCGAGCCCCTCGGGGTCATCGACAACAAGCGCCCGAAATGGCTGAATGTCCACGGGGGACGGCGCAAGGCGCGCCGCCTCGAGAAGCTCCTCGACCTTCTCCGGTTCGACCGGGCGTGATTGGTATCGGCGGATGGCGCGACGAGAACGGATCTCTTCAAGGATCATCTGATTTCCTCCACTGCAAAGGTTTCCCGACGGGTTTCGATCGTGGGGCGGCTCCCATGAGGCAAAGGGTGATCGGCCAAGTCTGCCGCGGTCCTCCCTTCCCCCTTTACCCACAAGCTCTGCTGGCGAACCCACACTCAGGCACCCGCTTGGACCTCGGTGATCTCGTCGGCGACAAGGCCGTGCGCCTCGCGGTGTACGGCCATGGCTGCTTCCTTGCTCGGCGCTTCGACCAGGCAGAAGACCTTGCCCTTCTCTTCGTCGAACCAGTACTGCTTATAATCCACGCCGTGCTTCCCCTGCACTTCGAGGTCGCGAGCATGCGCCCCCGCGACAGCTTCCTTCGTCAAGCCTTCCACGCGATAGTGGGCGTCCATATAAAGCGGCATGTCGATCCCTCCTCTGGCTGATTGTTGACCTGCTAAGGTAGGTTAAGGTCCCTTGCGGTGGTTGTCACCCATGGGAACCCTTGGACGTCGCTGCCGCTAGCCGGCCGGATAGACTCGGCGCCCTGCCAACCGAGGAGCTCCTTGGAAGGTCTTGGGGGCTGATCCGCCTCCAAGATCACGAAGCCCAGAGCCTATGGGTTCCCATCCTTCGCGCACTTCGGATTGCGCTCGCCCCAATACCTGCGTTCTGAAACGCCGGACGCCCGTGCCGGACGCGTTTTCCTGGGCAGATAGCTTGGGCTCAACCCTCCGGGCGACCGTCTTGCGAAAGCTTCCGGAGGACTCTTGCAACGCTTCCAGTGGATTCTTGCAGCGGACCCGGGCGGTGGAGCCCCCTCGCCTCCGCTCGCGAAGGACGGGCTTGGAACCCCTTCAGCGCTGCCCGTCGGAGTCAAGTAGGCCACAACGTCACTTGGCAGGTCCGCGCTCCGCGGTTCCTCGAGGCGCTTCCCGTGCGGTCGCGGGACAGGTAGAATGCGCCCTGGAAGGCTCCCCTGCCCCACAGGAGACAGAGATGCCGAGAACAGCGAGGGACCTGACCCCCGAGGAACTCGGGTCGTACCGGCCGTGGCTTCGGATTGCAGAGCGGTCAAAGGACCCCGCTCGGGTAGAACGAAGAGCCCGTGCCTGGGATGCCGCGCGCGCGGGTGCCGCTCTTCTGAAAGAACGCTACGGAGCGAGGCGTGTGGCGGCGTTCGGTTCTCTCCTGAGCGCGGAAGCGTTCACACCTTGGTCGGATGTGGACCTCGCCGTTTCCGGCCTAGACGCGGGGCTCTACTACGAAGCGGCCGGAGCGGCGCTCGATCTGGGAGCGTCCCTCGGTGTCAAGATCGATGTCATTGACCTGGACAGCTGCCCCAGCGAACTGCGCCGAGCCATCGAAACCCGTGGGATGGATTTGTGACAGACGTCCTTCGCGATCTTGCAGCCCGGATCCGCGCCGAGGTCGCGGATCTCAGCCACACTGCCGAACTCGCCCAGAGGCGCTGGGACAAGGCGACTGCTGACAGCGATTACCTGGGCAGCGTCGCCCTCGATCTCGAGAGCTTCTACCAAGGCGTCGAGCGGTGTCTCGCGCTCGTCGCGAAGATCGTAGATGGACGCGTTCCTTCGGGGGAGCAGTGGCACCAAGCCCTTCTGGCGCAGATGGCGGCGGAGGTCGAAGGCGTGCGGCCGGCTGTCATTTCGGAGGAGGCAAAGGCCCCGCTTGATCGACTTCGCGGGTTTCGGCACGTCGCGCGCAACGTGTACGCGTTCAACTTGAGTCCTGACAAGATCAGCGGCCTCGTCCTCGGACTCCCCCTGGTGTTGGAGTTGGTGCAGGCAGACCTTCAGGCGTTCGCCGGATTCCTCGAAGAGGCCGCCTCTCGTTGAAGAACTCTCCCCGCCTGGAGTCCCGTCCGTTCCATTCCATTGGACCGTGGATCGGCCGCGAACGTTGACCGACCATCAGCGTTCACCCTTCAATCGCCAAAAGGGCTCAACCGCTCGTCATGTAGGCGATTCTAGCAAAGGGGGGGCAGCATTGGACGCCGATTCGGCCTTGTGGTGGGTCACTCGTACCATCGGGATCGACACTCCGTTACGGCAGATGAACGAGCTGTTCCCAGGTGCCCACTTTCGCACGGCACGGCTCACCATCTCTTTCTTTGTTTTTCGGTCACCCCTTTTCCCCGCTCGCGGGGCCCACCAGTCCGATACCGGTCCACGGCCCCCGAAACCCCTGCGGCCCTTGGGTCTCAGACGCCGGTGTTCGTAGGGAACGGAGAACCAGGCGAGAAGGAGCCGCGATGCTGGCAGTGAAGCTCAGGGGAGAGATCTCGGGGGACGGGCACCTCGTCGTGGAGCTTCCTGACGACATGGAGCCAGGGCCCGTCGAAGTGATTGTCTTGCAGGAGGCAGAGAAGAAACTCAAACGCCGGAGCCGCATAACCGAAGCAACCCACCCGACCTTCGGTATGTGGGCTGACCGCGAAGAAGCCCGGGACCCAGTCGCCTTCGCCGCCGAACTGAGGCGACGGATCGAGAGCCGAGCCGATTCCCGTGACTGAAGGCGGCTGGCTCCTCGACACATCGATCCTCGTGGACGTTCTCCGAGGGAACGAGGTGGCCCGCTCCTGGGTCGACTCGCTCCCGGCCAAAGTTGGCCGTCGATTCACACTAGGCGCAGCCGCCGCTTGAATTTCGGGCCACGGAGGGCCCAAGGTGTCCGGGGACGGAGAAAACCGCGAGACACGCGTCCACCGCGTCGACATCGTAGAGAATGCCCCGATTGCGAGTGATTTCCCCGAGGGCCCGGTCGAAGCCCTTGCTCGGCCGGTAGGGTCGGTGAGAGCCCATGGATTCCACTACGTCGGCGACCGTCAGGAGGCGGGCGTTCCGGCAGATGTCGCTTCCGGAGAGACCTTCCGGATAGCCGGAGCCGTCGAGGAGTTCCTGGTGCTGCAAGACCGGTTGCGTGATGTGGTCGGGCATGCCCAGGGACGCCAGGAGGTCGGAGCCGACTTTCGGGTGGGCGCGCACCACGTCCAACTCCAACGAGTTGAGCTTTCCCGGTTTGCAGAGGATTTCGATGGGTATACTCAGCTTGCCCACATCGTGAAGTTCCGAGGCGATTCGCAATCCCCAGAGTTCCTGGTCCGTGAGCCCCACTTGTCGGCCTATGGCTTCCGCCAGTTGGGCAACTCGGCACTGGTGCTCGGCGGTATAGGGGTCTCGGAGTTTTCCGATGGTAGCGATTGCGTTGGCCAGGCGCTCCAACTCCACCGGTCCAAAATTGCGGGGGGTTTCCGCGTCCTCCTTCAAACTCGCGAACTGCGCCTCGGCGCATCGGTTCTCCCGGAGGGTCTCCGCCTTTTCCATCGCGTTTCGAAGCGCCGTGTGCAGGAGCAACGGGGTCGCGATGGGAAGCTGAACCACATCCCAGCCGCCCAAGTCGATTCCCGTTGCCGCTTGGGTCATGGCCGAAGGGTGGGCAAGGAGGATGACGGGCGTTGCGGGAAACTCCCTGACGAAGGTGTGCAGCACCACGAGGGCATCTTCGTCGGGCGAGGAAAGGTCGAGAAGCACTGCGTCCGAAGGGCGCCGTCGGAAAGCCTGGAGTGCCGCCGGGGCTGTCTGTTCGCTGAGAACCGAGGCGCCGCGGGCACCGAGAAGGGTCTTTAGGGTTGCCGCCGTATCGTCATCACACCCCGCGGTCAGCACCGTCGGAAATCGCTTTTCCCATGGCATGGAGGTGCCTCTTCGGTCCTGGGGATGATGCCGTTCATCCGAAAGCAATGGCGGGGCCGCACGCATCGCTACCATACTATCATCCGAGCGGGCGGGGGACTCGTCAAGACCGAGGGCCGCTTTGGGATGCTGCAAAGGTACTGAAGGTATGGGGGGCACTGGGTGTTCACGAGCAGACCCGGGCGGTGGAGCCCCCTCGCCTCCGCTCGCGAAGGACGGGAGGTAGAAGCTCTGGATATCGAGGGCCACGCTGCCCAGGTAATCGCTGTCAGCAGTCGCCTTGTCCCAGCGCCTCTGGGCGAGTTCGGCAGTGCGCGACCTCGGCGCGGATCCGGGCTGCAAGATCGCGAAGGACGTCCGTCACAAGTCCATCCCACGGGTTTCGACGGCCGGCACGGCTCACCGGGTCGGGCGGGGCGATGGAGAAGGGGTGGCATCGGGACCCGCTTCAGGGACGCGCCTGCACAACGCACTCGTGGCGCGCCTCCACGTTGGGCTGTGCCCGTTGGGCGTCGCAGAGCAGTTCCGGGGAGAGTCGGTCATGAGCTTCTTCGACCTGGTGGGTGAGCTCAGAAGGGGTCTGCCGAGTCTCCCAAAGGCTGCAACGGCCATGAAGACCCTCGGATGGGTATGCCTGGCCGGCGGGGTGTGGAACTGGGGGTTCGCCCGTCTCGTTCCTGCCGAGGATCTTCCCCTTCGCCTGCCGGAGTGGCTGTCGTGGGCGAGCCTGTTCGGGCTCACCCTCCTCGGAACTGGCTTTCTCGCGGCGGCCCGGGGCATCGAGGAGAGGAAGCCCTGGGGCAGGACGCTGGGGCAGCTCGGCATCCTGCTTCTCACCGCCCTGTTCGTGGGGTTTGGGGGATTTGTGTTCCTGCCCGCCCTCACGCCGTTCTTCCCCGCCGGCACCGCCCTGTTCCCGGCCGCATTCTTCGCCCTCGTTGCCGCGCAGTTCGCCATTCCGGCCGTCTTGGGCGTTCGCTACCTGGGCCGCCTGCCCGCGGGGAACGCTGGTGGGGAAGAGGACCGGTTCGGGCCCAAAGGGATGGCCGCCGCCCTCCAGTCGAGGGAACGCCGGGTTTCGTCCGCACCGGAGGTGGCGTACGTGGACGCCCTGCTGCCCTTCGGGGTTCTCGGAAGCTTCGCGCTCCTCCTGGGAGTGCCCTTGGCGCTGAGCTTGACGGTGGCTCGCGCCGCCGGGCCAGAGCGCTTGCCCTGGGTCGTTCTCCCCACCCTGATCCTCGTCTTCGTGCTGCCGACCCTCTACAACTTCGTCCCTTCCCCGTTCCAGGAGAGGCGAAGGCTGGTCACCTCCTTCACCGGCGGGGGGTCGATCTACCTGTTCAGTGGTTCGTGGCCGTTCTTCCGCCTCCTCGTTTACGCCGACGGGCTCGAGATCCGGGTCATGTTTCACCGCTTCTTCGTGCCCTACGACCGCATGGACGAGCTGCCGCAGAAGGTCGGCTTCTTCAGCCGGGGCCTCCTGGTCCGCTCGGATCTGTCGGGCGTGCCCTCCCGAATCCGGTTCCAGTGCCTGGGGATGAGGAAGATCGTCCGCCTGGCAAGCGACCTCCAACTCCGGCACAAGAGAGGACAGGCGCCGCCGGGAGGCGCGACCGGGACACAGGGGGCTGACTGAGGTGGGTTCGCCGGAGCCCGCACGCTGCCAACAGGAACGAACGAAACCGTTGACAGGCGGCGCAGGCTCGCGTACATAAAGAGAACCATGGACACACGGCGAAGCGCGCGCACCCTGGCTCTAGACCTTCCTCTGGGCCTGCTTCTTAGCAGGGCGGGAGTGGTCTAGCGCGTCCTCGGCAGAGCGCAGCGCAGACCCCCTCCCGCCCGATCCGGCCGGAGGGGGTTTCGCGTTTCTGGACCCGGCACCCACATGGACACCCCCGACGACCGGACCGGACAAACCGGCGATGCGGCCTGGAGGCCGTCGAGGAGTGACCGGATGTGGAACCCACTGATCCGCACAGAACCCGCCCCCCACCCCGCTCCTCGTCTTCGCCTGGCGCTTACCGACGTCCGTCGGACCTGAGCGGCTCCCGGCGGACGTAGCGGTGCCGCTTCGCACCATCGCGACGTGCCATCACCAATTCCAAGGGAACACCCCCCGCGCTCGAGGCGATGCCTAGACCCTTTGCGACCCCGTTTGGGCTCGCTCGGAGAAGAGAGGATCCGATGAATCTGACATCCATGCCGATACAAAAGTACCGCCCCTTTCCCCCGATCGATTTGCCGGACCGCCAGTGGCCGAACCGGAGGATCGATCGGGCCCCCGCCTGGTGCAGCGTGGACCTCCGGGACGGAAACCAGGCGTTGATCGACCCGATGAGCCTGGACCGGAAGCGCCGGATGTTCGACCAGCTCGTGCGGATGGGGTTCAAGGAGATCGAGGTCGGGTTCCCGGCTGCTTCGCAGACGGACTTCGACTTCGTGCGCCTGCTCGTCGAGAAGAAGCTGATCCCCGAGGACGTCACGATCCAGGTGCTGACCCAATCCCGCGAGGAGCTCATTCGCGAGACCTTCGAGGCGATCCAAGGGGTTCGCCGCGCCATCGTCCACCTGTACAACTCCACCTCCGCGCTCCAGCGCCGGGTCGTGTTCGGGCTTGACCGGGCCGGGATCGTGGGGATCGCGGTGAGCGGCGCCACGCTCATCCGCGACCTCGCGGCCAAGACCCGCGGGACCGAGGTGGTGTTCGAGTACTCCCCCGAGAGCTTCACAGGGACGGAGCTCGACTTCGCGCTCGAGATCTGCGAGGCGGTGATGGACGTCTGGCAGCCGACGCCCGAGAAGAAGGTGATCCTCAACCTGCCCGCCACGGTCGAGATGTCGACCCCCAATGTCCACGCGGACCAGATCGAGTGGTTCTGCCGAAACGTCAAGAACCGCGACAGCGTCATCGTGAGCATCCACCCCCACAACGACCGCGGCACTGCGGTCGCGGCGGCAGAGCTCGCGGTCATGGCCGGCGCCGAGCGAGTCGAGGGCACTCTGCTTGGAAACGGGGAGCGCACCGGCAACGTCGATATCATCACGCTCGCCCTCAACCTCTTCACCCAAGGCGTGGACCCGCGCCTCGACCTCCGAAACGTCAACGAGATTGTCCGGGTCTTCGAGTACTGCAACCGGTTGCCGGTCCACCCGAGGCACCCCTACGCCGGAGAGCTCGTCTTCACCGCGTTCTCCGGGTCGCACCAGGACGCGATCAAGAAGGGGTTCTCTGCTCTCGGCCGGGCCGAGGGAGAGGGGTGGGAGGTGCCGTACCTTCCGATCGACCCCAACGACGTCGGCCGGGCCTACGAGCCGATCATCCGGATCAACAGCCAATCGGGGAAGGGGGGGATCGCCTTCGTGATGGAGCAGGACTGCGGGTACAAGCTCCCGAGGGGGCTCCAGATCGAGTTCAGCCACGTCGTTCAGGAGATCGCCGACCAGACCTCGGAGGAGATCTCGTCTGCCGCGCTCCGGGAGGCGTTCGAGAAGGAATACTTGTCGGCGTCGAACCCGTACGCCTACGTGGATCACAGGACCGCGCCGGGCGACCACGGAGAAGGATCGTCTCACCTGACCGCGGTGATCCGGGACGGACGCGTAGAGAGAGTCCTGCACGGACACGGGAACGGCCCGATCGACGCGTTCGTGGACGCGCTTCGCAGGGAGTGCGGGCTCGACATCCAGGTGATCGACTACTCCGAGCACGCACTGGGAGACGGTGCCGACGCGGTCGCGATCGCCTACGTCCAGCTCAAGACCGGGGCCGGGTCCACGTTCTACGGCGTCGGGCGGCACGAGAACATCGTCACCGCGTCGCTTCGGGCCGCGTTGAGCGCGGCCAACCGAGCGTGCCGGGCCGCCGAGCGGGCAGAGTCGGCGGCCTGACGGCGCTGGGCGCGAACGATGAGGCACACCCGGTGGGGTGACGCGCCGCGCGCTGCGACGCGGCCCAGGCGCCGCCCGGAGTCCGCCTACGAGTCGGTCGACGACGTCTGGCCGGGCTCCGAAGAACCTGCCGACGCCATCCACTGATCTCGGCGTCCCTCACGAGGCGCCGCCGGGGGGCGGATCGCCCGCCAGCCCTGCCGAGTTTCGCGTCCCGTGCCGCTCTGCGGCGGGCTTTTCAACCCTCCGCTCGCGAGGTTGAATTCGCGCGGTCGTCCAACTTGCTTGGCGTCAGACGGTTCGACCGAGCAGGGCGTCGGAGACAGCGACGGGCGGGGTTTCCGTCACGTCACCAAGGCCGAATAGACCCTCCTCAGTCGCCGCCCGGCTTCCTCCCACGTGACGAGCCCGCCGTCTCGGGGGTGGGGGGCCGCCGGTGCGGAGGCTGCGTCCATCAGGGCTTGCCGAAAGGAATCAGGATCGCCCGCGCGGTAGAGAAACCCGCTCTTCCCCTGCGTCACGACCTCGCGCACGGCCGGGAGGTCGGGCGCCACGGCCCAGAGCCCGAAGGACGCGTAGTCCAGCAACTTGACGGGGCAGCATCCCTGCTCCAGGTTGCGAGACGTGGGAGTGAGCGGGCAGAGGCCGACGGCGTACCGGGGCAGCACCTCGGAGAAACGGACACGATCGACGGGGCCGCACAGGCGCACGGTCCCCGCCAGGGAGAACGTGCGGATGCACTTCTCGGCAAGGGGACTGAGGACCCGGTGGTACGGCGCGTAGATGTCGAGAGAAAATCGCTCCCCGAGCCCGCGCAGGGCTCGCAGAGCCCAGAAGACGCCCTGCCAGGGGCTCAGGGTTCCGAGATAGACGAGCGGAACGGGCTGGTCGGGGGGGCGCCGAGGGCGGCGGCGAGAGAGAGTGACCTCGAAGTACCCGTTCGGGATGACCGTGATGCGGCCGGGCTCCACCTCGGGGTGCCGGACCAGCAGGTTGGTGCGGATCTGCTCCGCCGGGCACACGACGGCGGAGGCAACGGCGAGACACCGGGCCTCCCAGCGGGAGAGGACCTCGAGAGTATGCCCGGTGACCTTCGGGTAGTGATAGGAGAGCTCCATCGAGGGGAGCCCGTTGACCTCGTAGACGCACGGGACCCCGAGGTCGGCGGCCGCAACGCCTTCCCAGGGCGAGCGGAAGTGCACAACGTCGACGGGGTGACGGGTGAGCCAGGCCGACACTCGCTCGCGGAAGGCCAGCCCCCGCCGGAGGGGATTGGGCTCGTCGAGGGGGAAGACCCCGTGGGTGAATCCGTGCCAGGGAGGCAGTGGACGGTCGCCCAGGGTGAGGAGCGTGACCCGGTGTTCTTGCGCAAGAGCGCGGCAGAATGCCAGAATGTGGGTCGACGCGCCCTTGTAGGACGGCACTTCGTCAAAGCTTGCGTAGAGGACTCGCGCCATGGCAAGAGTGGGCCCTTTCGATGTGCTGCCCCGAGCGATCAAGAAACACCTGCGGGTTCCGTACTACTTCGTCGCGATCTGGCTCGCCGTCCTCGGCCTGCTGTACGTGAACCTTCATGTCCGGGGCCGGGTGCCGGAACCGCCGTCCTCTCCGTTCGCAGCGCTCGTCGAGACGCAGGCTCAGGAGTCTCCGGCGGGCGCGGCCGGTGAGGCGGTTCGCCAACTCGGGGTGAGCGGCGATCTTTCGCTCCAGCTGGCCGTCGACAGCGAGGGCACCGTCACCGCTTCCGGCTCCGGGCTGGACGGGCTTTCGCTCGTTGGGAGCCCGGAGGAGGAGCTCCGCTTCCGGGACGCCTCCGGCAAGACCCGGTTCCGCCTCAAGCTCAAGGACGGAGTGGACAAGGGGAAGCTCTACGACGCCGAAGGCACGGTCCTGTACCGCGTGAAGACAGACGACGCCGAAAACAAGCTCAAGATCCGGCGTCCGGACAACCGTGACCTCTTCCGGGTGAAGGTCAAGGACGACAAGTTCAACGTCCTCAACGCGGCCGGCGTTCGGATCCTGAAGGGAAAGGTGAAGAACGGGCAGATCGTCGTCCGGACCGATCCCGGCGAAAAGACCGTCCTCCGGATCGACGGCGCGCGAGATCTGGACGAAGCCTCCTTCTTCGCCATCCCCATCGAAGCCCCCTTTCGCATCCTCCTATGGCGCGCCTTCGCCAGCCCCTGAGCCGGCCCCGTCGGAGAGGACCTCCGCGGCCGTCGTCGCTGCAGCAGCCGCGAAGTCCGGATCGACGAACAGGCTTCCCTTGCCCTGGGACGTGTCGGCCACCTTGGCGGTGAGCACCACCTCGATCGCTTCCCCCTTCTTGCGCACCTTCGTGGCCAGCGTCGCCCCGGGGCTTGGCGCGTAGGTCGTCAGGGGCGGAAGCGTCCTCGCCGGCGGCTGGCGCTCCTCCGGGCGAAGGCGCTCCTGGAGTCGTCGCCGGAGGGTCTCGACGCGGGCCCCCTCCCAGGCCGGGGCCCCCGAGCGAGCGAACGAGAAGACGCAACGGGTTCGGTATTTGGTGCCCTTGTACTTGGATTTTCGGTTCTTGATCTTGTTGATCTGCGCCGTGGTGACGACGAGCCGGAAGTGGTGCCCCTCTCCGAAATCCAGCCCCAGGTCGAGCAAGGTGTCCTGCGCTCCGGGGTACGTATACCCGCCGCGCTCCCGCAGGTTCGGGAACCGCTGTTCGCTCCAGAGGTTCGGGAAGGGATTGCACACCATCGTGCAGCCGACGTCGGGCCCGAGCCCCTTGAGCACGGCCCCGACCGTCTCCCTCAACCAGCGGACCTCGGGCTCGCTCGGGATCGCGTTCTCCATGCGCAGGGCGCGCTGCCGCTGGAACCACAGCAGCACCCAGGCCGACGCGGCCACGGCGCCGGCGTTCGCCGCCAGGGCAACTCGGGCGTAGGGGAGCGGTACCACCGTGATCTCCCAGACGAGCGGACCGAGGAAGGCGCCCCCGAAGATCCCGCAGAGGACCAGGATCATCACGCCCTGGGCGCGGCCGCTCGTCGGAGTCAGCCGGGGGTGAACGATCACGCTGCGCGAGAGGCGCGTCAGTCCTTCGAGCACCGCGGCTGAGAGCAGGCCTGCGGCGACCATGGCGGGGAAATAGGTCCATTCCGTGGAGAAGCCGTAGTTCCACAAGGAGAGGGCAGCCCCCCCGACGCTCAGCGCGACGGCGAGGCCAAGAAACACGCGAAAGGCGGTCTTCCGACGCCGCACCGTGGGTTCGAGCGTGGCGCGAAGCTCGTCGTAGGCCGCGAGAACCCGCAGCAGCTTCTTTGGGGTGCCCTTCACGACGAACCGGAAGCTCTCGTTCGTTTTCATGAAACCTCGCGACCCAGGACGAGGTCCACGACGGCCGGCTCAAAGTCTTCGTCGAGGCCCGAGGGGCGGCACGAGGGGCCGGCCCCCTCCTCTCGGAGCCACCGCAGGAGCTCCGGAGGAGTCGAGACCAGGAGCCCGTAACGCTTCGCCCTCGCCGCCTGGTCGTCGTAGCGCTTCGGGAGAGCCACGAACCGGGCGTCGGCGCCCTGCCGGACGGCCTCGTAGAAGGTGTGATACCCGGCGCCCACGAAGAGCACCTTCGACCCCGCGACCACTCGGCCGTAGCGGATCTGGTAGCTCACATCGTATCCAGCGAGAGCGGCCACCTTCCGGAAGACCTCGAGCGGTTCCCCTGCGCAGCGTCCCGAAGGGTCCACGACGACCAGCCTCTTGGGGACCCTCTTGTTGCGCCAGGGATCCCGCCGCAGGAGGAACCCAAGGGCGACCGCCCCGGGGAGCTCGACCTCCCACTCGTCGGCCCCGGCCGAATAGGGCACGCCGAGGCCGTCGAAGTCCTCCGTTCCGGGGAGGGGTTCCCGGCCCCCGAAGACGGCTCGGGCCACGAGAACCCGCCTCGGGAAGAGCGAGCGCTGCCGGTGCCGGGAAAAGCGGCCCATCCAGCCGTCCGGGAAGGTGTCGACGACGAGGGCGCCGCCGGGCGAAACAAGTCGTTCGTCGAGTTCACCGGTCGCCGTTTCCGCCACTGGGCCGTCGGCGCGCCAGCCCGGCGGCAGGGACCCCTGCCGCACTACGAGAGTGGACGTCCGCCGCGCCCGCCGCCAGAGGGCCTGCTGGATCAACGCGCCTCGCAGGGCGTGCCCCGTGCCGCCGCCCACGGCGTAGATCCAGACCGGGGCAGGGCGCCCATGGTCTGCGGAGGGCTCAACTCTCAAATCCGGACCCTTTGTCCCGGTCGGGCCGCAGGTCCGACACCGACTCCATGGCGGCGAAATCCTGAGCGGTGAAGCCGTCGCCGGCGGTTCCGTCCACGACCGCGGCGCCCGTCAACGCGCCGAGCCCGGCGGTGGCCTCTCTCTCGCTGCCGGGCCCGTCGGAACTCCCTGCCCCGGCCTCCCAACCACCGGACGCGCCGCCGCCCCCGAACGTGCCTCCCCCGCCCGACCAGGTGTCGTCAGCACTCGCGCCGGCGGAGGAGCTGCCCGACCAGGAGGAGGCGGCCAAAGGCCCGCCCGCCTGCGCCCGCTGCTCGGCCGGTTGCCGCAAGGGAGTCTCCAGGGTCTGGGCGAGGCAGCGGGGGCACAGGCTCCCCGAGCGTTCGTGCTCCGAGCACAGCCCCACTGCGCAACTCGTGCAGCGGCTGGTGGCAGGCTTCCCGCACGTCTGCACCCGAAAAAAGCCTGTCTTGCAGCCGCAGCTTTCGCTAAGGTCCCGCGTCACGATCGTCTCTCCCAGCAAGGTTTCTGCCGGCGTCAGTATGGAAGGGAGGCTCCGCCCGTGCAACCCGATTTGCCGAACCGTCGCGACAGGAGCTTCCGATGAAACCGCCCCTCCTCTTTGCGACGCCGACGTTCGGTCGCGCCGCCGGCGGGCTCGGGGTCAGCGCCGACCGGATCACGCGCCACCTCGCGGAGAGCTACGAGCCGGTCGTGCTGGTGGCAGATCCCCTCCTTCCGTCCTTTTCCTACGAAGAGGACCCTCGCGACCCCGCTGGGCGACGGCTCGTCCGGTTCTGGTGGAAGAACGGAAGCCCAACCGCGGCCCAGTTCTTCGCGGACGTGGCGGCCCACTACCTGAAGGACGACTGTGCCTGGGCCGCCGCCTTCTACGTCGGAGAGCTCGCCTTCCCTCTGGTTCAGACCGCGAGGCTCCACGGCGCTCGGAGCGCGCTCTTCGCCCGGGGCAACGACATCGACCTGGACCTGTTCTCCCCCTCGGCGTTCCACGTACACCGCGCTCTCTCCGACGCGGACGCCGTGTTCGCGGTATCCGGCGAAATGTGCCGCAAGATCCGGACGTTCGCTCGGTCCGCCCGACCGGTCTTCGTGGGAAACGGCGTGGATGTCGACCTGTTTCGTCCCGCCGAGGGACAGCGCCCTCCTGTCGGAGATCGGCGGCTCGTCCTGGGGCTCTTCGGGGAGATCAAGGGGAAGAAGGGGCTCGACCTCCTTCTGGAGGCCGTTGACTTCGAACGCTTCGAGCTTCGCATCGTCGGGAGGCTTCACGACGACGTGGCCAGGCACCTGCACGGCTTCCTCACCTATCGTCCCGAGGTTCTCCCGAGCGTGCAGCTCATCCCGTACTGCCACGAACCCGCTGCCCTCGTCCGCCACTATCAAGCCTGCGATGCGGTCTGCATCCCTTCGGTTCACGACGGCATGCCGAACGTGTTGCTCGAGGCGATGGCCAGCGGCTGCGTCTGCGTGGCCTCGGCCGTGGGCGGAACCAAGGACCTGATCGATGTCGGCGTGAACGGGTTTCTTTTCGAGAGCCGTTCGGTGGAAGACCTGATCCGGGTCCTTGCCGAGGCGGAGGCATACCTTCGGTCCGAACCCGAAGGGGGACGCCTGCGGTTCGAGGCGCGCAGGACGGTGGAGGAACGGGGGTCGCAGGAGCGCGAGGGCAGACTCTATCGGGAGCATCTGCTCCAGGCGCCACTCCGCATGGGTAGGCGGCGACCGAAGTGATCGGTTCGAGCAAGGGGTCGCCCCGCCTTGTTCCTGGCGCGGCGCCGGAGGGGACCCCGCGGGCGGGCGGCTACGCCCGTTTCCTTCTCGGGCGCCAGCCCCAGATCAGCTCCACCCCGGCCTGGATGAAGAAGTAAACGGTGGCCGCGCCGACGACGCGCTCCGGGTGCTGCTCCCAGAGCCCCGTCCCGGTGGGTTCGCCGCCCGTGACCGCTCCGGTCGGGTAGGAGACGAAGACCGTCGAGGCGACCGCGGCGAGGTAGAGCGCGACGTGCAGGGCGCTCCGGGCAGCGGCCCACATCTGTAGATCGTGGTCCCCCGGGCCTTCCGGCCGCTCCGCTGCCAGGAAGGCGCTGAGGTAGCGGGTCACGAGGACGAAGGCATAGCCCTGAAGGAAGGCGGAGTTTCCCTCCTCACGGGCGTACAGGAGCAGCCCCCCGGCGCCCACCGAGAAGAGGAGAAGGACCGCCAGGGCCAGAAACCGCATGCCTCTCCCGCGGAGCAGGGAGAGGCCGAAGGCCATCATGCCCGCGTGCACGAGGAAGAACTCGGCGACCATGACCGTGACGCAGTGCTCTACTGCCTGTCCGCCGTCCCAGTCGCCGGGGGAACGCCACACCCGAAGCATCTGAACCCCCATCCAGGCCAGGGAACCCGCGGCGAGAAGGCGCGCGGCTCCGGCGGCGACCTTCATTCGCGGCGACGGGGGCGAAGGAGGCGACGAGGCGGAGGACATGGGTGAGACCGGCTGCGGTGGCCTCTCTCGGGGCGAGGGATTCGCCGTCGTCGGCACCCTACTCCCGGGACCCCACGATCGGCAAGCAGACGGGCGAACGTCGGGCGAGCGACCGGGAGCTCAACCAGCCGCTCGTTGCGCACGAGCCCCGGAGCGCTTTCGTCCCCGAAGGCTCGTGAGCACCACGCCGACGACGACGAGCGCGCCGCCCGCGACCTTGGGCACGGTGACCGGCTCGCCAAGGAGCGCGTGGGAGATCGCGAGCGCGAACCCGGGCACGAGGTAGATGAAGACCGACGCTCGGCCCGCGCCCAGGGCCGCGACTCCCTCGTAGAACCAGAGGAAGGCGAGCGCCGAGCTGAAGACGCCCATGAAGCCCAGCGCCGCCCAGGCAGCGGCCGGGGCGGCGAACAACGCCGAGAGCGGCCCCTCGCGCCACGCTGCGGCCGCAAGCAGC
The DNA here is from genome assembly GCA_016214985.1 of Deltaproteobacteria bacterium. Taxonomy (GTDB): domain Bacteria; phylum Desulfobacterota; class Deferrisomatia; order Deferrisomatales; family JACRMM01; genus JACRMM01. Next base: position 83,949 of record JACRMM010000035.1, read on the forward strand.
GGCAGGCCGACGAGGAACGAGCCCGCCGACGCGGTGAGCGGAGAGACCCCGCCCATGACGACCTTGCCGAGCACGGTGTAGAAGACCCAGGCGACGACCGCGAGGCCCAGGAGCCCCGCCCCGGGTCCGAGCCGCAGGTGGGCGAGCGCCTCCCAGTTCCCGCCGGACAGGACCACCAGGGCCCCGGACGCTGCCAGGGCGAAGCCGGCCAGGCGCAGGGGGGAGAGCCGCTCGCGCAGCAGGAGCGAGGAGACGAGCGCCGTGAGGGCCGGGTTGGTGGTGATCACGAGCGCGGCCGCACCGGGCTCCACCAGGGCGAGACCCCGGAAGAAGAACCAGTTGTACCCGAACACGCCGAGGACGCCGAGCGCCGCGAGCCCGCCCCAGGCCCGGGCGCTGCGGGGCGCGGCGCCCCGCCCCTCGCGGGCGGCCCAGACGGGGGCGAGCACCGCCGCGCCGATGGCGAAGCGCCAGAAGGCCACGGTCAGGGGACCCAGCGAGGCGAGCGCGATCTTGCCCGCCACGAAGGCCCCGCCCCAGAAGGCGGCGGTCAGGGTGAGCCGCGCGAGGATCGCCCCGGGGGCGCGGCGGCTCACGCGGATCCTTCGGTGGGCGCCTGCACTCCTTCCGCGCCCCTGGCGGGCCGTCCGGCCGCCTCGAGGACCCGAGCGCGGAACACCTCCTCGCCCTCCCGCACCCGCAGCTCGATGCCCAGGGCCAGGATCGGCAACGGCTGGGGCAGGAAGGGGACGAGGCGCACACCGTCCTTTTCGGTGGTGACCGCGGCCTGGGCGTGCACCAGGCCCGCCCACTCCGTGAGCTTTTGGACGTCGGCGGCCGTGTAGGGGTGGTGGTCGGGGAAGGGAATCGCCTCGACGACCCGGGCGCCCAGGGCCTCGAGGTCCTGGAAGAACGCGGCAGGATTCGCGATGCCGGCGAACGCGAGGACCTTCCATCCCGCGAGGTCGGTGACCGGCCTCGGCGGCCCCCCCGCCAGGTCGACGAGCGATGCCGGGGTGTGGGTCGAGGGGAGCATCGGAGACCGCCGGTTCCACCGCCGCACCGCGCCGCTCACCGCATCGATCCTGCGGGCGTCCACCCGGCCTGTTCGGGTCAGCAGCACGAGCCCGGCGTCGGCGAGCGCGGCCGGCCGCTCGCGCAGGAGCCCCCGGGGCAGGCAGTGCCCATTTCCCCAGGGGTTCGTGACGTCCACGGCCACGATGTCGAGGTCCCGGGCAAGCCGCAGGTGCTGGAAACCGTCGTCGAGGACGAGCACCTCGGCGCCGTAACGCGCCACGGCCTCCCGCGCGGTGGTCCGCCGGTCTCGCCCCACGAGCACCGCCACGCCGGGAAGGCGCCGGGCGAGGAGCACGGGCTCGTCGCCGGCCTGCTCCGGAGGCAGGAGCACCGTCTCACCGTCGGACACGGCAGCCCACGGCCCCGGGATGCGGCCCCCGTACCCGCGGGAGAGCACGGCAGGCTTCAGCCCCGCCTCCAGAAGGATCCGGCACACGGCCTCCACGCACGGCGTCTTCCCCGTGCCGCCGGCGGTCACGTTGCCCACCGAGATGACGGGTACCGGCGCTCGGAAGGCCTGCAGCACTCCTCGACGGTAGGCCCACCGCCGAAGCCCTCCGACCCGGCCGTAGAGCCACCCCGCGGCGGTCAGCGGCAGGAGCAGCAGGCGCGCGCCCACGCCCACGGCGGGGCGGGTCAGGAGGTCCTGGATCAGGAAGTAGAGGCCCACGGCGCGTCTACCGGCCGGCAGGGAGGGCGCCGAGACCCGCCAGGGCCGCCACGGCGCGTCCCACGGCACCCCGGTTCGCGTCGAGGAACGCCGCGGCGCCGACGCGCAGCTCGGCGCACCGCGCCGGGTCGAGGAGATAGCGAGCGAAGCTCTCGGCCAGGGCCGCCGCGTCGGCAGCCTCGGCGCCGAGCCCCCTGGCCCGCACCTCGGCAGCCACGTCGCGGCTGTTCTCGGTGTGGGGGCCGAAGGCGACCGGGACGCCCCAGTTCAGGGGCTCGAGGAGGTTGTGGCCGCCGACCGGGACCAGGCTTCCCCCCACGAACGCCGCGTCGGCCGCACCGTAGAGGCGCCCGAGCAGCCCGTAGCGGTCCACCAGGAGCACCGCTCCCGCGTCGAAGGCGGCGAGGATCCCGGCCTCGGCGGGCCGGCCGAGGTCGCTCCACCGCCGAGACGGCCGGCCGGCGGCGGCCACCGCGGCCTCCACGTCGCCGAGCCTCTCCAGGTGCCGGGGCGCGAGCACGAGGGCGACCTTGAGCCCGCGGCTCTCGAGGACCGCGACGGCGTCAAGGAGAGCCTTCTCCTCGCCCGGATGGGTTGACCCCCCGAGGACCACGCGCCACCCGCCGGCGTGGGCCCGGCGCAGCGCCGCCACCTCGGGGTCGGACGGGTCGGGCCGGGCGAGGTCGAACTTGAGATTGCCTCCCACGGAGACGAGTGGCGGCGGCGCCCCGAGCTCCAGAAACCGCTCGGCGTCGGGGCCGGACTGGGCCTGGATGGCAGAGAAGGACCCGAGCAGCGGCCCCACCCACCGCCGCACCCGGCGGTAACGGGGAAACGTGCGGTCGGAGATCCGGGCGTTCACGAGGAGCGCAGGGACGCCTGCCCGGGCGGTCTCCCGCAAGAGGGCGGGCCAGAGCTCCGTCTCCACGACCACGAGCGCCCGGGGGCGTCCGGCGCGAACCGCCCGGCGCACCAGCGGCGCGAGGTCGAGCGGCAGGAGCCTCGCCGCGCCCCCCTCTCCGGCCAGCCCCTGGGCCTCGGCGCGCCCCGAGGGGCTCGTGGTGGTGAGAAGCAGGCGCGCTCCCCGGCCGAGGAGCGCGGCGACGAGCGGCGCGGCGGCCCGGACCTCGCCCACGCTCGCGCCGTGGACCCACAGGGGCCTCGGCTCCCCGAGGGGGGGCCAGGCGCCGAGGCGCTCTCCCCAGCCGACCCGGTAGCGGGGGTCCCGCAGCGCCTTCCACAGGAGCGCCGGCCACCCCAGGCCGAGGGCCGCCCACCCGAGGGTCTGATAGGCCGCGTAGGCGGCCGTCACGGCGACGTCGTCCCCGCGAGCCGGTCCGCCCGCTCCGTGACCTCCACCAGGGCGGCCCTCAGGACCTCGGCGACCTCGGCCACGTCGTCGGAGGACGCGAACACGAGCGGGGCGCCGCAGGCGATCAGGATCCGACCGAAGGGAAGGGGGACCTGGAAGCGGTCCCAGGAGGGGAACACCGCCTTGCGCGTCATCCCGACCCCGACCGGGATCACGGGCAACCCGGTGCGCACCGCCACGTACGCCACGCCCGGCTGGACCGCGTAGCGGGGCCCCTTGGGGCCGTCGGGCGTGAAGGCGACGTCGCGGCCGGCCCTCAAGTGCCGGAGCACCGAGCGCAGCGCCGACGCTCCGCCCCGGCTCGTGGATCCCCGCAGGCCCACGTACCCGAGCCCCTCCACGAGCCGGTTCACGAGCTCCCCGTCGCCGCTTCGGCTGATGACCACACCGGCGCCGCGCCCCCGGTAGGCCACGGCGGGGCCCAGAAGCCGGTTGTGCCAGAAGCACCAGAGGAGCGGGCCGCCGTCGACCCGGGCTGCCTCGGCCACCTCGCGCCCCTCCTGGGCGCAGCGGCTCGTCCCCACGGCCAGGCGCAGGTAGGCGCGCCCGAGCGGCGGCGCGAGCCGGAGCAGGAGGTCAGCGCGTCGCCCCGCCATCGGCCTCGATCCCGAACTGGAGGCGGAACAGGCGCGCATACTCCCTTCCGCCGGCGAGCAGCTCGTCGTGAGTCCCGCTCTCCACGACGCGGCCCTCGGCCATCACCAGGATCTGGTGGGCGTGGCGGATCGTGGAGAGCCGGTGGGCGATCACGAAGGTCGTTCGCCCGGCCATGAGCGCCTCCAGCGCCGCCTGCACCTCGCGCTCGGAGGCCGAGTCGAGCGAGCTCGTGGCCTCGTCGAGCACGAGGATCGGGGCGTCCTTCAAGATCGCCCGGGCGATGGCAAGGCGCTGCTTCTGACCCCCGGAGAGGAGGTCGCCGCGCTCGCCCACCACGGTGTCGTAGCCGGCGGGCAACGCCTCGATGAACTCCTGGGCGTGCGCCGCGCGGGCAGCGGCCCTCACCTCCTCCTCGGTAGCTCCGGGCCGGCCCACCTGGAGGTTGCGGCGGATGGTGTCGTTGAAGAGGAAGGTGTCTTGGGTGACCACGGCCACCGCGGCGCGAAGGCTGTCGACCCGGACGTCGCGCAGATCCACGCCGTTGATCCGCACCGCGCCGGCGGTCGGGTCGTAGAACCGCGGCACGAGCTTGAGCAGGGTCGACTTCCCCGTGCCGCTCAGGCCCACGAACGCCACGACCTCGCCGCGGCGCGCGGTGAAGGAGACGCCCCGGAGCACCTCGCCCTTGTCCGGGTCGTAGGCGAAGCGCACCTCGTCGAAGGTCACCTCGCGGATGGGGTGATCCACCTCTCGATCCCCCGCAGTCTCGCAAGCGCCCGTCGGCTCATCCATGATCCCGAACACCCGCTCGGCCGCCGCGAGCGCCTGCTGGACGGAGTTTCCAAGGGTTCCGGCGCGCTTGAGGGGGTCGTAGAGCATCATGAGCGCGGCCATGAAGCTGAAGAAGCTGCCGGCCGTGGCCGTGCCCCGCAGCACCTGCCAGCCTCCGTACCAGATGATCGCGGCCATGCCCAGGGCGCCAAGAAACTCCATGAACGGGGCGGTGACCTCGTTCAAGCGCGCGCTCTTCAGCCGCAGGGCCCGGAGCTTGTAGTTTTCCTCGTCGAAGCGGCGGATCTCCATCGCCTCGCACCGGAAGGTCTTGATGATCTCGATGCCCGAGAAGGCTTCCTGGAGGATGTTGGAGATGTCGCCGATGCGCTCCTGACCCTTGCGCGCGTAGCGGCGCATGAGGTGCCCGATGCGGCTGACGGGCCAGGCGGCCAGGGGGAAGATGAGGAGCGCCACGAGCGAGAGCAACCAGTCGCGCCGGAACAGCACGACCAGGAGGCCGACCACGGTGAACGCCTGGCGCAGGAACTGGATCAGGTCCGGGATGGCGCGCTGCATCGCCCCCACGTCGTTGGTGACCCGCGACATCAGGGCCCCGGTGGGGTTTCGGTCGAAGAAGGCGAGCTCTCGGTGCTGGAGCTGGACGAGCAGGTCGTGCTGCATGGTGATGATGACGTTCTCGCCCACCCACCGCATGGTGTAGGACTGGAAGTACCGGCACACGCCCTTGACGAGGTACAGGGCGAGGATCGCCAGGGGGAGCACCGTGAGCTTCCAGGCGATCTTGCGGATGAAGATGTCGTCGAGCACGGGCTTGACAAGCCACGCAGTCACCCCGGCCGTGGCGCCCACCACGGCCATGCACACCATGGCGAAGGCGATCCGGCCCCAGTAGGGTCGAAAGTACCGTCCGAGTCGGCGGATCAGCAGCAAGCCCTCACCTCGGTTTCGGCAAGCGGGCGGCGAGCCGGGCGGCGGCGCGGCCCGACGCGCCGGGCGCTCCGAGCAGGCCTCGGACCTCCGCGAGCCCCCGCAGCACCTCGTCGCGGCCGGGCCCGTCGGCGAGAAGCGGCTCGGCCGCCGCGGCCAGGGCCTCCGGGCCGGTCTGGACGAGCTCGGGCACGACCCGCCGCCCCGCGATCAGGTTCGGGAGGGCGATGAACGGGACCCGCACGAGGAGGCGCCCCAGCGCGTAGGTGAGCGGGCTCACCCGGTAGACGACGACCATGGGCGTGCCCACGGTCGCGCACTCGAGCGTCGCGGTGCCCGAGGCCACCAGGCACAGCCGCGACCGCTCCATCACCTCTTGGGCTCGGCCGTCGAGGACCTCCAGCGGGAGGTCCGTGGCGGAGAGGAACCGGTCGAGCACGGCCGCCGGCAGCCCCGGCGCCCGCGGCACGAGGAACCGGAGGCCCGGCACGAGCCAGGCGAGCCGCCGGGCCGCGGCGACGAGCAGCGGAAGGATGCGCGACACCTCGCCGGCCCGGCTGCCGGGCAGGAGCCCGACCGTGCCGGGCTCGGCCTCGAAGGACCGCGGCGACAGGTGGTCGAGCACCGGCGAGCCCACGTAGGTGGCCGCCACGCCCCGCGCCCGCAGGTACGCCTCCTCGAAGGGCAGGATCACGAGCGCCTCGTCCACCACGGCGCGCAGCGTCCGGACCCGCCGGGCGCCCCACGCCCACACTTTGGGCGGGATGTAGTAGACGACCGGGACGCCGAGCGCCCGGGCGTCCCGCGCGAGGCGAAGGTTGAGCCCTCCGAAGTCCACCGGCACGAAGAGGTCGGGGCGCTCGGCAGCCAGGCGCCCCCGCACGAGCCGACGCGCCCGAGCCACAGCGGGCAGCCGTCCAGCGGCCTCCACGAGGCCCATGGCGGCGATCGCCTCCGAGGGGAAGACGATCTCCGCGCCAGCGGCCCGCAGCGCCTCTCCGCCCACCGCCCAGGCCTCGACGTCGGGCCTCAAGGACCGCAGCGCACCCAGGAGGTTGCCCGCGTGGATGTCGCCCGAGGCCTCTCCCGCGACGATCGCGACCCGCGCCACGCGCCTACACCGCCAGGATCGCGACGCCGTTTCGGTCGGCGAGCGAGACGGCCTCGGCGCGCTGGAAGAAGAAGGTCTTCTCCGCCTCGATGGCCAGCACGAGGGCACCCGCGTCGAGGCACGAGACCACGGTCTCGAGGCCGATCGCCGGCACGTCGAAGCGCAGGTCCTGGCCGGGCTTCGCCACCTTGACCACGACCGCTCCGCCGTTGCCAAGGCTCCCGCCGCGGCGGATCGTCTGGTCGGTGCCCTCGATGGCCTCCACCGCGAGCACCGCCCCCCGCTTCACGACCACCGTCTGGCCGATGTCGAGCCGCCCCATCTCGCGGGCGATCGAGAAGCCGAAGGCCACATCGGCACGCTCCTCGTCTGTCGGCAGCCGACGAGTGAAGACCTGGGCCCCGGGCAGGTACGCCTCCATGTGGGTGGTCTGGGGTAGGAGCGTGATGCCCTCGCTCGCGAGGATGTCGGCGACCTTGGTGAGGATCGTGTCGTCTTTGCGGTCGCGAAGACCCCACAAGAGCCGAACCGCGGTAAGGTCGGGCTTCAGGTCGCGGAAGATGCGCGTCTTGTGGACCTTGCCGGCGAGGATCGCCCGGTCCACGCCCTCCTTGCGCAGCACCTTGAGCAGCCGGCCCACCTTGCCCACCGGCTGCCAATAGACGGTGGTCGCCTCGCTCGCGATGGCCGGGTCCGCCTCTTCCTGGAGGGCGACCACCACGGGCTCCACGCCGCGCCGGACGAGCTCGCGCGCGACCAGGAGCGGGAACTCGCCGGCGCCGGCGATCACCGCGATCCGCTCCATCTACCGCGTCATCCCCCGCTCGGACCGGGCGATGAACTCCACGAACGACTGCACCTCGGGGCGCTCGTACTCCGGGCCGCCGCGCACGGTCTCCAGGGCCTGGGACAGCGTCTCCTTGGACCGGAAGATGATCCGGTAGACCCGCCGCAGGTCCTTGAGGACCTCGTCGGTAAACCCCCGGCGCTTGAGGCCCACGAGGTTGAAGCCATAGAGCTTGGCACGGTTGCCCGAGGCGGTGCAGTAGGGCGGCACGTCCATGACGACCGCGGAACACCCCCCCACGTAAGCGTGCTCCCCGATCCGGACAAACTGGTGGACCGCGGTGAGCCCGCCGATGGCCGCCCAGTCTCCGATCGCGATGTGGCCGGCCAGCGTCGCCCCGTTGGCCAGGATCACCCGGTCCCCGATCCGGCAGTCGTGGGCCACGTGGGTGTACGCCATGAGCAGGCAGTCGTTGCCGATCCGCGTCACCCCTCCCCCGCCCACGGTCCCCAGGTTCAGGCTGGCGAACTCCCGGATCACGGTCCGGGCTCCGATCTCCAGGTACGTCTCCTCCCCCCGATACTTGAGGTCCTGGGGCACGGCGCCCACGGAGGCGAAGGGGAAGACCCGGCACCCCTCGCCGAGCGTCGTCCAGCCGTCGACCAAGGCGTGGGCGCCGATGGTGACACCCCGGCCGATCTTGACGTGGGGCCCGACGATGGCGAAGGGGCCGACCTCCACCCCCTCGTCCAGCTGCGCGTCCGGATGCACCACGGCTCTCGCATCGATCATGATCCTACCTCGAGCCCCCGACAGGGGGCGGTCGCAAACACGGGTGCGGGCGGCTCAGGGCGTCCGGTCCACGATCGCCGCGGAGAGGTCGGCCTCGGCGACCACCTCGCCGTCCACGCGGGCCTCGGCCGCGAGGCTCCACAGGGACTGGCGGCGGCGCTGGAACACGGCATGGAGGTGGAGCTGGTCGCCGGGGACGACCGGACGCCGGAACTTGGCCCGGTCGATGCTTCGGAACAGGAGGAGCTTGTCCTCGACGCAGTCGCCGGTGGTGCGCAGCGCGAGGATCCCCCCGGCCTGGGCCAGGGCCTCGATGATCAGGACCCCCGGCATCACGGGCGTCCCCGGGAAGTGGCCCTGGAAGAAGGGCTCGTTCACGGTCACGTTCTTCAGGGCGAGGATGTGGTGGCCGAGCTCCAGCTCGAGGACTCGATCGATCAGCAGGAACGGGTAGCGGTGGGGCAGGCACTTGAAGATCCCCTGGATGTCGATCATGTCGGTTCCTCCGAACGCTGGCGGTGATCGGACTCCGGCCGTACGCCCTCGGTCGCCCGCACGCGCCGCTCGAGCTCCAGCACTCGGGCCCGGAGCTCCGGCAGCCGCCGCAGGACCGCCTGGGCCTTGAGCCACTCCCGGTGCTCGAACGCCGGGCTCCCCGAGACGACCGCGCCCGCGGGGAGGTCGGCAGGCACGCCGGACTGGGCGCCGACCACGGCCCCGTCGCCGATCGTGACGTGGCCGACGACCCCGACCTGCCCGGCCAGGATGACGCGGTCGCCGAGCCGGGTGGAGCCGCTCACCCCGGCCTGGGCCACGATCAGGCAGTCTTCGCCGATCACGACGTTGTGCGCCACCTGGACGAGGTTGTCGATCTTCGTGCCGCGGCCGATCCGGGTCTCTCCCAGGGCCGCGCGGTCGATCGTGGTGCCCGCGCCGACCTCGACGTCGTCTTCCAGGACCGCGATACCGACTTGGGGGATCTTGACTTGGCGCGCGCCGTCCCGGGCGTAGCCGTACCCGTCGGACCCCACGACGACGCCGGGCTGCAGGATGACCCGGTCGCCGAGGACGCACCGCTCGCGCACCACCGCGTTGGGATAGAGGAGGCAGTCTCGGCCGACACGCGCCCCCCGGCCCACGTAGACGCCGGGGTAGAGCATGGTTCCCGCACCGATCTCGGCCCCCTCCTCGACGCAGGCGCCCCCCAGGGCGGTCACGTCCCGGCCGAGGCGGGCGGTCGGGTGCACGTGAGCCCCGGGCTCCACGCCCCGCCGGGGGTGCTCCTCCGGATACAAGAGCTCCACGGCCCGGGCGAAGGCCAGGTACGGGTTCGGCGACACGAGGAGGTTCTTACCCGCCACGCGGTCCCTGGGGCCCACGACGACCGCGGCGGCTCGGGTCGTTTCGAGGAGCGGACGGTAGCGGGGGTTGTGCAGGAACGAGAGTTGCCCCGGCCCGGCCTCGTCGAGGGTCGCGGCGGAGTGGATCGCCACCGCGCCGTCCCCCACGAGCTCGGCCCCGAGCCGCCCGGCGAGATCGGCGAGCGTGAGCGCCACGGCCGTCACTCTGCCTTGACCTTCTGGTCGAAGCGCCGGATCACCTCGTCGGTAAGATCCGCGTCCCGCACCGCGTAGAGAACCCCGCCCTCCTGCCTCTCCACGACCAGGGCGTAACCGCCCGCGTCCCCGATCTCCTGGATCACCGTCCGCAGGTCCTTCAGGATCCGCCCCGTGAGCTCCTGGTCCTGCTTCTGGAGCGCCTGCTGGCTCGCCTTGTACAGCTCCTTGAAGGCGTCGAGCTTCTCGCGGTACTCCTTCTCCTTGTCCTGGCGCGCCGCCGGGGAGAGGACGAGACCCTGCTTCTCCAGGGTCTCGCGGAGCTCCTTCAGGGCCGCCTCCTTCTTGTCCAGGTCGGCCCGGGTCTGCTCCGCGCGCGCGGTGAACTCGGCCCGGTACTTCTGCCCCTGCTTGGTCTCGGTCAGGCACCGCTGCAGATCCACCACTCCGATCTTGCCGCCCTGGGCCGCCGCCGCACCCTGGGCGGCCAGCACCAGGACGAGCCCGAGGCCCAGCGCCCACTGCCGTCGACTCCGTCTCTCGCTCCTCATGCGACGTTTCCTTTCAGAAGAAGCCCCCGATGCTGAACTCCCACCGCGACGGGCTCTCGTCCGGCTTGCGGTCCAGGACGCGGCCCCACTCCAGCCGCAGCGGCCCCATGGGGCTGAACCACCGGATACCCGCGCCCGCGCTGCGGCGAAGGGCCGTGTCGAAGAGCGGCTGGCCCTCGTCCCACGCGTTGCCGGCGTCGAAGAACAGCAGGCCCCGCACCTTCGCCTCTTCGATCAACGGAAAGAGATACTCCAGGTTGACCAGGACCTGCTTGTCGCCGCCGATCACCGCGCCGGTGGAGTCCAGGGGACCCACGCTGCGCGAGTCGAACCCGCGCAGCGAGTTGATGCCGCCCAAGTAGTAGCGCTCGAAGACGGGTATGCCATCGCTCTTCAAGGCGTCGATGTAGCCCACCTGGCTGTGCACCGTGAGCACGTGGCGCCACCACAGGGGAACGTACCGGGACCCCTCCCACTCGTACTTAACGTACTGGGCGGTCCCGCCCAGTACGCTGCCGGCCAGCTCCACGCTCGCCTCGGCGAGTGTGCCCGTGTGGGGCTCCCAAGGGTTGTCGCGGGTATCGTAGGTCAGGGACAGCAGGACCGCCGACGTGATCGTCTTGCCCTTCTGTTGCTGCAGCACCGAGTTCGCGTCGGCGCTGATATTGGAGACGTCCGCGTCCTCGTACCGGTAGATCCAGCGGGTGCGCCAGTCGTCCCCGAGGGACATGCCGATCTTCAGGTCGCCGCCCACCGCCTTCTTGTCGTAGTCGGTGTAGGAGCGATTGGTCTTGTAGAAGTCGAAGCCGCCGTAAACGTCGGAATCGTAGAGCCGGGGGTTGTTGAAGGTGACGGTGTAGGACTCGGCCGTGCTCCCGACATTGGCGTTGACGGCGACCTGGTAGCCCAGACCCAGGAAGTTCCGCTGGCTGACGTTGGCCATGCCGACGATCTTGTCCACCGAGGAGTACCCCGCGCCGATGCTGAACGCGCCGGTCGCCTTCTCCTCGACTTCGACGTCCACGTCCACGAGGTCCGTGCCCGGCCGGCGGTTCGTGGTGAGGTTGACCTTCTCGAAGAACCCGAGATTCTCGATCTTCTGGCGGCTCTTGCGGATGGCCGTAGCGCTGTAGATCTGGCCTTCGGCGATCCGCATCTCGCGCCGGACGATGCGGTCGCGCGTCTTCGTATTGCCGCGGGTCTCGATGCGTCCGATCCGGACGCGGTCCCCCTTGCGGATGTGGAAGTCCACGTCCACAAGCCGGGCGCCGCGATCGAGGCGGGTCTGGGGATCCACGTCCACGAACGCGTACCCCACGTCGGCGTAGAGGTCCGAGATACTCTGGATCGCCCGGCGGAAGTCATCGCTGCGAAAGGTGTCGCCCCCGGTCAGCGCCGCGGCCTTCTCCAACTGCTCTTTGGGGAACTCCAGGTCGCCGGAGAAGACGATCGTCCCCAGCCGGAACGACTCTCCCTCCTCCACCGGGAGGTCCACCTTGAGCCACCGGCGGTCTGCGGTCAGCGAGACCCGGGGGTCGAGCACCTTGACCTCGACGTACCCCTGGTTGAGGTAGTAGGACCGCACCACCTCCCGGTCGCGCTCCAGGTCCGCCTCCTTGAAGGTCCCGGAGCTGGTGAGCCAGGACCACAGGCCGGCCTCGGTGGTGGCCATCACCCGGCGCAGCTCCTTCTCGTCGGCCTTTCGGACGCCGAGCAGGTTGATGTCCTTGACGCGGACCTTCTCGCCCTCGGTCACCTGGTACACCACGTCCACCTGATTCTTGCCATCCTCCAGGGGAACGACCTTCGAGGCCACCTGCGCCAGATAGAACCCCTTCTCCCGGAAAAGATCTTGGATAGCCCGGGCGCCCTCGTCGACCCTTGCGGGATTTAGGATCTCCCGCTTCTTGAGGGGCACCGCCTTCTCGAGCTCCTCCTTGTCGAGCTCCTTCGCGCCCTCGGCCCGCCACTCGCGCAGGGCCGACCGCTCCGCGACCACGAAAGTCAGTCTCCCCTCGTCGTCGTACTCGACGGTGACGTCACGGTAGTACCCGAGGCCGTAGACGGCCCGGACATCCTCTCGCACCACCTTCGGATCGTAGGGGCTGCCGGCGCGGCTCTTTACGCGCTGGAGCACCACATCGGCCTCGGAGCGCTGCGTGCCCCTCACGCGCACCTCGACCACGGTGCTCGGCTCAGCCCCTGCGGCCGCGGAAGCGAGCAGGAGCAGCGCGACACCACACACCCGCGCAAGAGCTCTCACGACCGTGCTCCGGCCTCGCCCTCGGCGAGCACGTGGCCGTCCGAGAGCGTCACGATGCGGTCCATGGCCTCCGCCAGCTCCCGATTGTGGGTCACCACCACGAGCGTCACCTCCGAGCGTCGATTCCAGTCGCGAAGCAGCCGGTGGATGGCATCCCCGGTCTGGTGGTCCAGGTTGCCCGTGGGCTCATCGGCGAGCAGCAGCGCCGGCCTCGCGGCCAGCGCCCGCGCCAGGGCAACCCTCTGCTGCTCCCCGCCCGAGAGCTCTCCGGGCCGGTGTTCGACCCGTTCGGCCAGTCCCACGGCCTCCAAGAGCTCGTCGGCGCGGGCCGCGGCCTCTCCGGCGCCCTCCCCCGCGATCCGCAGGGGCATGGCCACGTTCTCCCGCGCCGTGAACTCGGGCAGGAGATGGTGGAACTGAAATACGAAGCCCACGTGGCGGTTTCGAAACTGCGCGAGCGCCGGTTCGGGCCGGCCGAAGATCTCCTCGCCCTGGAACAGCACTCGCCCCTCGGTCGGCCGGTCGAGGGCCCCCAGAATGTGGAGCAGCGTCGACTTACCGGCGCCGGACGGGCCGACCACGGCGACGCACTCCCCACGGCGTACCGAGAGGTCGATGCCCTTGAGCACCTCGAGGCGCCCGCGCCCCTGGGGAAAGGACTTGTGTAGTCCCACCGCCTCGAGGATCACCTCGCTCACGCCCCCCTCCCCAGCACCTTGGCGACCGTATCCTCCGCGCGCTCTCGGAGGAGGAGCTCCAACGCCTCCCGCAGCGAGGGGTGAGCCTCGAGGAACGGGTCGAGCGCGGAGCCCTCGGCCCGAAGCACCTCACCCGCCTCCAGGGCGGTCACGGTCGCGGTGCGCGGCGCTCGGGCGACGAGCGACACCTCGCCGAACACCTGACCCGGCCCGAGCTCGGCGAGCCGCAGTGGGCCCCCGTTCGCAGGCGAGACCGTCGTGACGCTCAAGCGGCCTCGTTTGACCAGGTACAGCGCCCGATCCGTGTCTCCTTCCCGGAGCACCGTCTCCCCGGCTGCGATCCGCACCAGCTCGAAGAGGTCCGCGATGCGCTTGCGCTCCGTTTCCGGGAGGCTGCCGAAGAGCGGAGAGCCCGCCAGGACGCCGTCGAGGATCCGGCGGCGGTAGAAGACGCCCAGGGCGTTCGAGACGCCGGGGTACCGCGCCATCAGCGGCTCGAGGTCCTCGCGCCGCATCTCCAGGAGCTCGGCGGGCGCCACCGCCGACACGTCGGCGTTTCGGGGCTCGTGGCTGAAGAAGGCGGCCTCACCGAAGAACTCCCCCTCTCCCAGCTCTGCGAGCACACGGCCCTCCCTCGACACCCGCACCGATCCAGACGACACCACGAAGATCGAGTCGCCCGGCTCACCCTGCCGGAAGAGCGTTTCCCCCATGGCCAGCGAGCGCGGAACCAAGTGGTCGAGCACCTGGCGAAACGACTCGGGATCGAGGTCGGAGAAGAGCGGGATGGCGGGCAGCCCCTTGCGCACCTCCGCGGTGCCTTGGGCCGGAATGCCGCGCTGGGCATAGAGGTCGGCGAGCTTGTGCCCCACGTCCCCAGCCGACGGGTCCAGCCGGAGCAGGATCTTGTGGATCGCGATCGCCTGGACCAGAAAACCGGACCCCGCATACAGCTCGGCCACCTTCCGGTACGCGTCCACCGCCCGGGACTTTTGCCCCACCCGAGCCCGTAGATCCGCAACCCGGCGGAGGAGCTGGACGTTCTCGGCGTCCTTGACCAGGACCTTCTCGTAGGACGCCAGCGCCTGGGGCCACTGCCCCTTGAGGAACAGCTCTTCTCCCGCCGCCCGATCGTCCTTCTTCGCCTTATGGAAGAAGAGCATCCGCCCTCCTCGCCGTTCGGGCCCGTCGTACCTCACTCATAGCGCAGCGCCTCCACCGGGTCGAGCCGTGAGGCCTGCCAGGAGGGGTAGAGCGTCGCCACCAGGCACAGGATCACGGCGCACACGGCGACAAGCCCGAAGATCTCCGGCTTCATCACGACCGGCAGCGTGTCAATGTAGTAGACGTCCTTCGGCAGCTCGATGAACTTGTACCGGTGCAGCAGAAAGCACAGGAGCCAGCCCCCGAGGAGCCCGAGCGCCGTGCCGAGCCCCCCAATCACGAGGCCCTCCATCACGAAGATCCGCCGCACCGAGCGGTTGGTTGCTCCCATCGACTTGAGGATCGCAATCTCCCGCGACTTCTCCAAGACCACCATGATCAACGTGGAGGTGATGTTGAACGCGGCCACGAGCACGATAAGCGCCAGGATGACGAACATCGCCACCTTCTCCAGCTTGAGCGCACTGAAGAGGTTTCGGTTCATGTCCATCCAGTCGCGCACGTAGTAGCCCGGGCCGAGGCGCGCCTCGATCGATCGGGCGATCTGGCGGGCCTGGTAGATGTCGGCCACCCTCACCTCGACCCCGCCGGCCGCCGTGCCGAGGCGCAGAAAATCCTGGGCCTCCCGCAGGGTCACGAAGGCGAACGTCGTGTCGAACTCGTACATCCCCGTGGCGAAGATCCCCGCCACGCGGAAGGTCCGCAGCCGCGGGATCACACCGATGGGGGTGGCGCTGCCCGCCGGGCTCACCACCTGGACCTTGTCTCCGACCAGGAGACCCAAGTTGCGCGCCATCTCGCGCCCCACGAGCACTCCGGGGGTGTCGCCCTCGAGATCGGACAGGCGCCCCCGCACGAGGAAACGGTCGACATCGATCACGCGGCCCGCGCTGCTCGCGTCGAGGCCGCGCAGAAGCGCGCCGACCACGTTGCCCCCGGCCATGACCATCACCTGGCTCACCGCGAAGGGCGTGGCGCCGGTCACCCCCTCGACCCTCTCCACCTCCCGGGCGACCCGCTCCGGGTCCTTGAGCATTCCTCCCAGCGGAAGCACCACGGCGTGCGCGTTCGCGCCGAGGATCTTGTCGCGTAGATCCTCCTCAAATCCGGTCATGACCGAGAGCACCACGATCAGGGCCGTCACGCCCAGCGCCACTCCGGCCACGCTGATCCAGGTGATCAGCGAAATGAAGAGCTCTCGGCGCCGCGCCTTCAGGTAGCGCACGGCGATCCAGAGCTCGTAGGGGGCCCCCATCGCCCCTCAGACCTCCGGTCGCATGTGGGGGAAGAAGATCACGTCGCGGATCGAAGGGCTGTCGGTGAAGAGCATGACCATACGATCGATCCCGATCCCCTCCCCCGCGGTCGGCGGCATGCCGTATTCGAGGGCCCGAACGTAGTCGTCGTCCACCGACTGAGCCTCCTCGTCACCGGCAGCCTTCTGGGCAGCCTGCGCCTGGAATCGCTCGCTCTGGTCGACCGGATCGTTGAGCTCACTGAAGGCGTTGGCGAGCTCGCCGCCGCCGATGTAGAGCTCGAAACGGTCCACGTAGCAGGGATCCGCCTCGCTTCGGCGCGACAGGGGCGACACTTCCACCGGGTACTCGGTGATGAACACCGGTTGGATCAGGTGGGGCTCGGCCACGGCCTCGAACACCTCGACGAGAAGCTTCCCGTAGGGCAGGCCGTCGACCTCCAGGCCCAGGCTGCGCGCCCGCGAGAGGAGAGCAGCGGGATCCTGGACCTCATCGGCGGAGAGACCCCCGTGCCGCTGGACCGCCTCGCGCACGGTGAGCCTTTCCCAGGGCGGGGTCAGGTCGATCTCGCGGCCGTCGTGGGTGAGCCGAAGCGAGCCCAGGAGATTCTCGGCCACGTGGACGAAGAGCTTCTCGGTCAGGTCCATCAGGTCGCGGTACGTGGCATAGGCCTGGTAGAACTCGAGCATGGTGAATTCGGGGTTGTGCCGGCCCGAGAGCCCCTCGTTTCGAAAGTTCCGGTTGATCTCGAAGACCCGCTCGAACCCTCCGACCACCAGGCGCTTGAGGTAGAGCTCGGGGGCGATTCGCAGGTACAGCGTCATGTCGAGCGCGTTGTGGTGGGTGACGAAGGGACGCGCCGAAGCCCCGCCGGGGATCGGCTGCATCATCGGCGTCTCCACCTCCAGAAAGTCCCGCCCGAGGAAGAACTCGCGGACCAGTTGGACGACCCGGGCGCGCCGGCGGAAGGTGTCTCGGACCTCGGGGTTGACGATCAGGTCCACGTAGCGCTGTCGGTAGCGGGTCTCCTTGTCGGTGAGGCCGTGCCACTTCTCGGGCAGGGCCCTCAGGCTCTTGGCGAGCAAACGGACCTCCTTCGCCTCGAGCGTGAGCTCGTCGGTGCGCGTGCGAAAGAGGGGCCCGACGACCCCCAGGAAATCCCCCACGTCCACCTGCTGGAACATCGCAAAGGGCTTGTCGCCGACGATCTCCCTCTTTACGTACACTTGGAGCAGGCCGCCACGGTCCTGGAGCTTGAGGAACGCTGCCTTTCCGAAGCTGCGAAGCGCCACGACCCGGCCCGCCAGGGCGAACTCCTCACCCAGCAATGCGATAGACTCGGCGTCCGTACCGCCGTGCTCTGAGACGATCTCCTGGGTCGTGTGCGTGGGAGCGAAGTCGTTGGGATAGGGGTTGACCCCCAGGGCCCGAAGGGCCCCCACCTTCTCCAGCCGCTGCTGGGTCAGGGGGTTGACCTTGCGTTCCTCCATGAAGGGATCCTCGGAGAAGAGACGGTGGAGGGGCCGGCCGGCCCCGCAAAACGTGGATGATATCGACTTTCGGGGACCGTCGCCACGAAATTGGAAGGTCGGATTCGCCCTCCGGACTCCCGCACCGTGGCGGCCGGTCGACCCGCGGGACGGCGTCTGGCAGTCGGTGGCGCGCGGCGTCAGGAGCCGGGTTCCTCGACCCTCCGGATCCCGACACAGCGGCCCGCGGCGTCGGCCTCGACCACGGCGCCGCACAGGGTCGCGACCCCCTTGGCCACTCCCAGGGACCGGGGCATCTGCGTCAGGAACCGCTGGATTGCGCTCTCGGGCGGCACGCCGATCACCGACTCGGCCACGCCAGTCATCCCCACGTCGGTCAGGTACCCGGTGCCGCCCGGCAGAATGCGGGCGTCGGCGGTCGCCACATGGGTGTGCGTGCCGACCACGGCCGTGACGCGGCCGTCGAGGTAGAGGCCCAACGCCCGCTTCTCGCTCGTGGCCTCGGCGTGAAAGTCCACGAGGATCGTGCGCGTGAAGGCGCCGAGCTCCGCGAGCGCCTGGTCCGCGGTCCGAAAGGGGCAGTCCAGCGGGTCCATGAAGACGCGGCCCGAGAGGTTGAGCACGCCGACCGGACCCTTCGGCGTCTCGGCGACACACCATCCGCGTCCCGGGTTGACCGGCGGGTAGTTGGCGGGCCGAAGGAGCCTCGGGAAGTCCACCATCCGCCCGAGGATCTCCTTCTTGTCCCACACGTGGTTCCCGGTGGTGATCACCTGGACCCCGGCCCGGTGGAGGTCCCGCGCGGTCTCCGCCGTGATCCCGAGCCCTCCCGCGACGTTCTCGCCGTTGGCGACCACCAGGTCGGCCCGTTCCCGGACCGCGAGGGAGGGCAGCAGCCGTTCCACGGCGCGCAGCCCGGGCGCACCCACGACGTCGCCGAGGAAGAGGATCGAGAGCACCGCCACTACTTCGCGTACTCCACCGCCCGCGTCTCTCGGATCACGGTCACGCGGATCTGGCCCGGATAGGACAGCTCCTTCTCGACCTTGCGCGCGATGTCCTTGGAGAGGAGCACCGCGGTGTCGTCCGAGACGCGGTCGTTGTTGACGATGATCCGGATCTCGCGCCCCGCCTGGATCGCGTAGCTCTTGGCGACGCCGTCAAAGGAGTTGGCGATCCGCTCCAGGTCCTCCAGGCGCTTGACGTAGGTCTCCAGCATCTCGCGTCGCGCACCCGGCCGCGCCGCCGAGAGGGCGTCGGCCGACTGGACGAGCACGGCGAGGATCGTCTCGGCCTTCACGTCGTCGTGGTGCGCCGCGATGGCGTGAACGATCTCCTTGGGCTCCCCGAACTTCCGCGCCAGATCCGCGCCGATCGTGGCGTGGGACCCCTCGACCTCGTGGTCCACGGCCTTGCCGATGTCGTGCAGCAGCCCGGCCCTCTTCGCCTGTTTGACGTTCAGTCCGAGCTCGGCCGCCATGATCCCGCAGAGGAACGAAACCTCCAGGGAGTGGTTGAGGACGTTTTGCGCGAAGGACGATCGGTACTTGAGCCGCCCCAAGATCTTCACGATCTCCGCGTGGATGCCGTGCACGCCCACGTCGAAGGTCGCCTGCTCGCCGGCGTCCTTGATCTCCTGCTCGATCTCCTTGGCGACCTTGGCGACGACCTCCTCGATCCGGGCCGGGTGGATGCGGCCGTCGGCGATGAGGCGCTCCAGCGAGATCCGAGCCACCTCGCGGCGCACGGGATTGTAGCCGGACAGGAGCACCGTCTCCGGCGTGTCGTCGACGATCAGATCGATGCCCGTGGCAGCCTCGATCGCCCGGATGTTTCGCCCCTCGCGACCGATGATCCGTCCCTTCATCTCCTCGCTCGGCAACTGCACCGAGGTCACCGTCTTCTCGGCGGTGTACTCCCCGGCGTACCGCTGGATGGCAAGGCTGATGATCTCCTTCGCCTTCTTGTCGGCGACCTTCTTCGCCTCCTCTTCGATGTCCCGAATGCTCTTGGCCGCCTCGTGTCGGGCCTCGCTCAGCAGCCCTTCCTTGAGCTCGTCCTTCGCCTCCTCCGCACTCATGCCGGAGACCCGTTCGAGGTGGTGGGTCACTTCCTCCGCCCGCGCCTCGACCTCTTCCCGGCGACGCTCGACCTCCCCATCGCGCTTCTGAAACTGCTCTTCACGGTCCGAGAGGCGCGTTTCGCGGTTTTCGATGTTCTCTTCTTTCTTGTCTAGGTTCAGCTCCCTCTGCTGAAGACGTTTCTCAGCCGCGGCGGCCTCCCCCTTGCGTTCCTCCAGCTCCTTCTCGACGCGGGCTTTGTCCTCGAAGATCTCCTCCTTGGCGCGCAGGACGGCTTCTTTCTTGAGGATCTCCGCCTCTTTGCGCGCCTCTTCCAGCAGGGCCTCGGCCTCGCCCCGCAGGCCTCTTCCCTCCCGCTCCCCCTGCTTCCGGGCGACCATGACCCCGACCGCGACACCGAGACCGGCCGCGATGAAGACTCCAACAATCAGCACAGCGATCCAATCCAAGGGATTCTCCTCTTCTCGTGAAGGGCCCGCGGAGGGCCCGTATGCGGGGTGGGGCGACGGGGAAAGGAGCACCGCGAGCGCGGCCCGCCGACGGGAGCGACGAAGGAGAGGAGGGATGAGGGAAACGGCGACGGGAGGCAGGCGCCTCCCGGAAAGGACAAACTCCCCCGCTTGTGCCGTGTCCCTAAGGTTCGGTTGAACCTTGTCTGGAAAGGTGGGCGCCCTGTGTCCGCGTCTCGGACTCCCCGAGGGGCATGCCGTCAACGACCAGGAAGGACTCCCTTTTGCCGCAACGTTGGCTCAACAGCTTCCGTTGGATCACGAACACAGCAGGGGAACCGCACTTCTCGTGGCGACGGAACCCTACGAACCCGCGGACGTGATGCGCCGTGCCATGGCCTCAGCCCTCGCCTCCACCTCGGCGGCGAGGCGCTCGGCCCTGGCTTCCGTGTGCATATACTCGCTCGCGATGTCCAGAGCAGCCAAGACCGCGATGTGGAGCGTGGAAACCGAACGGCTACCGGACGCCACCTCGCGCATCTTCAGATCCACCAGATCTGCCACTCGCCGTACGTGCTCTTCCTCGGCGTCGGACCGGAGGGAGTAGGACTGGCCGAAGATCTCCACCTCGTATGCCATCCTACGCCGTCCCGGGCTCTCCCGCCTCCAAGGCTTCCAGCCGCTCGATCATCTCCACCAAACGGCCGAGCCTCTCTCGGATGACGTCCCGTTCCTGCCGCAGCGCCTCCACCTGTCCCTCCAGGTCGACGAGGCGCCCGTCCTTCTCTCCCAGGCTGCGCTCCAGGACGCTCTTTTCCTCCCTCAGCCGGGTGTATTGCTCGATGAGCCGGTTCAGTCTCTCTTCGAGAACGCTCAGTTTTTCCAAGTGCATAGACTCCTCCGAGTCTGCCGCCATGCTAGACGGCAAGGGTGATCAAGTCAAGCCGAGAATCTCAATCAGTTCGCTGGTCTTCCCGAGGCCCCACGGCAGCGACCTTGCGCAAGATCGCTTCGAACCGCTCCCCGAGGAGCCCATCCTCCCCCGCGGACTTGTTCACATAATAGGCGGGTTTGAGTTCGCTGAGAAGGGGCCGGAAGCTCTCGTCGATGCGGCGAGAGGAAAGGAACACGACGGCGCACCGCGCAGCGCCGAAGCCGCGCTCCACCGCCCGGAGCGCCACAGCGGTGTGCATGCCAGAAAGTCGGGGCATGAGCAGGTCGAGGATCGCCAGGCTCACTCCTCGCCTCTCTCGGAGCGCCGCGGTGGCCCTCTCGATGGCCTCGGCGCCGTCACGCGCCACAAGGATCTCGCCGGCGAGCCGCCGGGACGTCAGGAACGCCTCAAGGCCCTGGGTGAAGAAGGGCGAGTCATCCGCGACCAGCACCCGGCGGAACCGCTCGGGCGCGGCCCGCGCGCGCTTCTCCAGCGGCAGCCCACAGGAGAGGCAGCGCACCTCGGTGACGCCTCCCAGATCGACGTCGTAGCCCTGGACCTTTTCTCCGCACGCCTCGCAGTGGTACGTGGCCCCCATCGGCACCCCCTTTCCTCGCGCCCGGCGCCCTCACCGGTGCGCTTGATACCAGTTGTTCCCCCACCCGGCGTCCACGGAGAGGGGCACCCTCAGTGCCGCCGCACCCTCCATCGCACTGCGCACCAGCCCGAGCGCCTGCGCCGCGCGCTCTTCGGCTACTTCGAAGACGAGCTCATCGTGGACCTGCAGGATCAGACGCGCCTCCACACCTTGGGAGCGCAGAGCGCCGACGGCATGAATCATCGCCCGTTTGATCAGGTCGGCCGCGGTACCCTGGATGGGAGTGTTGACCGCCATGCGCTCCCCAAACTCCCGCTGCTGGCGGTTTCGGCTGGCGAGCTCCGGAATGGGGCGCCGCCGCCCGAAGAGGGTCTCGGCGAAGCCCGTGCCGCGGGCCTTTACCACGAGCCGGTCGAGGAACGCCCGGACTGCGGGGAACTGGTGAAAGTACGCCTCGATCATCGTTCGGGCCGCCTCCTGCGCGATCCCGAGCTGACGGGCGAGCCCGAAGGGGCTGATGCCGTAGAGGATCCCGAAGTTGACCGTCTTCGCCTCCCTACGCATCCGGGCGTCCACCTCGGCGAGTGTCACGCCGTACACGCGGCTCGCCGTCTCCGCGTGGATGTCTCGCCCGCTGCGAAACACCTCGACCAACGCCGGGTCGTCACACAGGTGAGCGAGGATGCGCAGCTCGACCTGGGAGTAGTCGGCCGAGAGCAGCACGCAACCGGGCTCGGCGATGAAGGCCTCCCGAATCCGGCGACCCTCGTCGCCCCGGACCGGGATGTTCTGGAGGTTGGGGTCGCTCGAGCTCAGGCGGCCGGTGGCCGTCACGGTCTGGTGGAATCGGGCGTGGATGCGGCCCGTCTCGGGGTCGGCGAGAGCGGGCAGGACGTCGATGAACGTCCCCTTGAGCTTCGCGAGGCTCCGGTGTGCGAGCACGAGACCGGGCAGCGGGTGCAGGAGCGAGAGTTCCTCCAGGACGGACGCGTCGGTCGAGGGTCCGGTGGCCGTCTTCTTTCCCGCCGGCAGATGGAGCTTCTCGAACAGGATCCGGCCGAGCTGTTTGGGGCTCTGGGGCAGGAAGGGCTCACCGGCGAGCTCGAACATCTGCGCCTCGAGCGCCTCGAGGCGCCCGGCGTACTCGAGGCTCAGGGCGGAGAGGGCCGCACGGTCGACCTTCACCCCCGCGGTCTCCATCTCGGCGAGGATCGGGACCAGGGGCATCTCGATCTCTCGGCACAGGCCCAGGAGGCTCGCGCGATCGAGCTCCCGCTCCAGGGCCGCCGCCAGGGCCAGCAGCGCGGCTGCGCACGCCGCGGGGTCGCCGGTATCCGACACGGGGATGGATCGCTCCCGCGCCAGGTCCTCCCAGCGGTAGGCCCTCCGGCCCGGGGAGAGCAGGTACGCCGCCACCTCGGTGTCGAGCCACGGAGGGCCGAGCGCGACGCCCGCTCGACCCAGCTCCTCCCAGGCCGCCTTGAGACCGTGCCCGACGATCGCCGCGCCCGGGGCGCTCAGGCTCCGAGCCCAGGGCCCGAGCCCCGCCGCCCGGGGATCGAACGGGTCCCGGGCGGTGTGGGCACCGGCGAGGGCCCACGGCTGCCCCGGCGGGCCGGCGAAGACCGCGACCCAGTGCCCCGGGGGATCGGCCTCGTCGGACGCCCGCGCGGCCGGCGGCGCCTCGGCGACGCCCTCGACGCCGAGCTCCTTGAGAAGCCGGTGAAACTCGAGCTCGCGCAGCACGTCGGCGAGCGCAACTCGGTCGATCGCCCGCCGGGCGACGGCCTCGAGGCCGAAGGGAAGAGGAACGCCGGTGTCGATCGTCACGAGAGCCCGGTTCGCCAGCGCCCGCCCGCCGTGTTCGCGCAGCGCCGCTCCCCGCTTGCCCTTCTCCTCGGCCGCCCGCTCCACAACCGCCTCGAGGGTGCCGTAGCGCGCCAGGAGCCCCGCAGCGGTCTTGACGCCGACCCCGGGTACGCCCGGCAGGTTGTCGACGGCGTCGCCGGTGAGGGCGAGCAGATCCACCACCCGCTCGGGGGCGACCCCAAAGCGCTCCAGGACCTCCTCCGGTCCGGTGAACCGGTCCTTCATGGTGTCGAGAAGCCGCACTCGGGGGCCCACGAGCTGGCAGAGGTCCTTGTCGCCCGTGACGATCGTGACCTCTCGGCCGTCGGCCGTGAGCCGGACAACCAGGCTCCCCAGGACGTCGTCCGCTTCGTACCCGTCGATTGTGAGCCGCGGGATCCCCAGGGCGTCCAGGGCCCGCAGCACGTGCGGGATCTGAACCTTGAGGTCGTCCGGGGTGCCCTCCCGGTTCGCCTTGTACTCGGCGAAGAGGCGGTGCTTCTGGGTCGGCCCCGGCGGGTCGAAAACAACGGCGAGGTCCTCCGGCTCCTGCTCGCGCAGCACCCGCAGGATCATGGTGAGAAACCCGTAGACCGCGTGGGTGGGAACTCCCGTGGAGGTGCGGAAGCCCTGGAGAGCGTGGTACGCCCGATAGAGGAGGTTCGTGCCGTCGACGAGGTAGGTGCCGCCCCGGCTCACCGCGGTCACTCGACCCGGCACGTGGCCGAGAGCAGGACCCGGCCACCCACCTCCCGGACCTCGACGGTCCAGTCGCCCCTCTGCTCGGGCGCGACCGACCGGACGCTCCACGTCCGCCACGGCGTTCCTTTGACCTCGATCGGGAAGATCGCGACCTCCTGGCCATCGTAGAGCCAGACGTGGAGGATCTCCGCGGGCGCCTCCGCGCCGACGACCTGGGTGAAGAAGTAGAGGCGGCCGACGTCGGCGGGAAAGGAAGTGGCGGCGCCCGCCGGCTCCTTGGCCTCGATTCCCCTCGCGAACGCGTGGCGGGCCACCGAGAGCTCGGCGCGGGCGGGAGCGCCCCACGCCACCGCGAGCACGGCGGCCAGGGCACCCAGCGCCGGGCGCAACCCCCGGCACCGAAAGGGCGTACACCGTGCCCCGGGGCGAATCGACCTGGCTTCGTCTCGCATCCGCGTGCCGTCCCTCCGTTCGATTCGGGGTACCGAGCCCCTCCGTGCGGGCCCCTTCCCGGCTGCTTCCTGCGAGAGCCTACCCCTGGAGGATCCTCGCAGCCTCGACACCAAAGTACGTCAGAATCAGGTCCGCGCCAGCCCGCTTGATGGACGTCAGGCTCTCCAGCATGAGCCCTCGGCCGTCGCCCCAGCCGAGGCGGTCCATGGCCTTGACCATGGCGTACTCGCCGCTGACGTTGTAGGCCGCCGTGGGGTAGCCGAAGCGCTCCTTCACGCGCCGGATGATGTCCAGGTACGGGAGGGCGGGCTTGACCATGACGAGATCCGCCCCCTCCTGGATGTCGAGCTCGACCTCGCGCAACGCCTCCTCCGCGTTGGCGGGGTCCATCTGGTAGCTGCGCCGGTCGCCGAACTTCGGGGGCGACTCCGCGGCGTCTCGGAAGGGCCCGTAGAAGCTGCTGGCGAACTTCGCCGCGTAGGCCATGATCGGGATGTGGCCGAAGCCCTCGCCGTCCAACGCGTCCCGCAGGGCGGCCACCCGGCCGTCCATCATGTCCGACGGGGCCACCAGGTCCGCTCCGGCGCGGGCGTGCGACACCGCCTCCCGGGCGAGCAGCTCCAGCGTCGCATCGTTGGCGACATCGCCGTCCTCGATCACGCCGCAGTGGCCGTGGTCGGTGTACTCACACAAGCACACGTCAGTGGCCACGCACAGGTCCGGCACCGCGTCCTTGAGGGCGGCAACGGCGCGCTGGACGATCCCGTCGTTGGCGTAGGCCCCGGATCCCACCGCGTCCTTCTGGTCCGGGATTCCGAAGAGGATCACCGCCGGCACGCCGAGCCCCCAGGCGTCCCGGGCCTCCTTCACCGCCTCGTCGATCGAAAACTGGAACTGACCCGGCATGCTTCCGATGGGGTTTCGCACCCCGGTCCCCTCGCGCACGAACAGGGGCACCATGAAGTCCGATGGAGTCAAGGTGGTCTCCCGCACCATCCGGCGCAGGGTCTCGTTTCGCCGAAGTCGGCGCATCCGAAGCTGTGGGAACTGCATCACGCCTCCTTTCTGAGGGACACCTGCCTTCGGGCGTCCCAGCGTCCCAGCTTTATCCCCAGGATGGGGTGTATCCCGCGGGCGCATGGACGCGCAGGAGCGGGGCCCAACTTTCTAGCCGTACCGATAACAGATCCCCATGCCTCCCATGGGATAGCGCCAGGTGATATTGGCGTGGGGGCAAGCCAGGCGGCAGGCTCCGCACTCCAGGCAGTTCTCGAAGCGCACCGCGACGCGCGTCTCCTCCGCGTTCCACTCATAGGTCGCCGCCGGGCACACCACCGTGCACTCCCGTCCGGCACACTCCCGGCAGCGCTCGGGGTCGGCGATCGTGAGGTGGGACGCTCGGTCGGGCCTCGTCTCGTCGGCGTAGAGGCGCTCTTCGACCGTGAGGGGCCGCGCCCGGCCGCGGGGCTGCGTCATCGATTCACCAATTCCTCGCCAGGTACTCCATCAGCTTGTCGGACCGTCCGTAGCCCAGCACCCGAAGCGCGTTGCGGAGCTGGAAGGCGGTCGTGGCCAGCGGCAGGAGCCCCACGCGCCGCTGGAAGAGCTCCCAGAGCTCACCCTCCCTCTCGGCCCGAGGTTTGGCCCCCACGCGCAGCGTCGCCTCGGCCAGGGCCGAAAGCGCGTCGGGCCACGCGTTCAGGACGTGAGGGTTCTTCTCCAGGAAGCCGGGCCAGTCCCGGGTGTGTTCCATGTCCTTCAGGACAAAGCTCTCCTCGAGCCTTCGCCGGTAGCCGGAGAGCGTCACGGCGCTGAAGTCCCCGGCGCGGTGCGCCTCCAGGACCGTCTCGGCCGCCAGCATCCCGGACGCCATGGCGTAGTTCGACCCCTCGTGGGACGGCGAGGTGCTCACCAGCCCCGCGGCGTCACCGGCCAGGAGGAAGCCGTCCTTCACGAGCAGGGGGATCCGGTCGTACCCGGTCTCCGGGATGAGGTGAGCACCGTACTCCAGGAGCTCCCCGCCGCGCACCAGCGGAGCGACGGCCGGATGGGACTTGAAGCGGTCCAGGAGCTCGGTGGGGTTCTGCTGCCTCGCCCCGAGCTCCGACACGAACACCACGACACCCACGGAGAGGCTTTCGCGGTTCGCGTACAGGAACCCCGCACCGCGCAGCCCGCCCGTTGCGGCTCCCAGGTACTCCCAGGCGACGCCCTGGTCGCCCTGGAGACCGAACCGCTCCTCGATCACCTCCCGAGGAAGCCCCAGGACCTCCTTGACGCCCAGGGCCATGTGGGCACCACTCGGCGGAGGCTTGAGCCCTTCGGCCTCGGCGAGGAACGAGTTGGCTCCGTCGGCCGCGATCACGACCGGTGCCCGCAGGTCGCCGCCCTCCGCCGCCTCTCCCTCGGGCATCCTTACCCGGACGCCCACGACGCGACCCTCCCGGTCCTTCACGGTGCGATCCACCACAGCGCCGCACACAAGCTCCACCCCTTCGGCCTCGGCCTGGGCCGCAAACCAGCGGTCGAAGCGCGCCCGAAGCACCGTGTACGAATGATTGTGCGGCGGCTCGTCCCACGCCGCGGTACGAAAGGAGAGGGCGGTCTCGGCCCGGTCCGAGAGGATCGACATCCCCTTCTTCGCCACGTGGCGCTCGAGCGGCGCCCCGCGCTGGCGGAAGTCGGGCAGGAGCTGCACGAGGACGTCGGTGTAGAGCACCCCACCCATCAGGCTCTTCGCGCCCGCATAGGGGCCCCGTTCCAGGAGAGCCACCCGAAGCCCCCCCCGCGCAAGGGTCAGGGCAGCGCTGGTGCCCGCGGGGCCGGCCCCCACCACGATCGCATCGAACTCGGTCACAGCCTCGGTCCTCCTCTCGGCGGCTCCGGGGCGGGGCCGCCGCCGAGCGCCGTCACCACCTTCGGGGCCACCGCGGCCGCGTGGGTCGTACAGTCGTTGATCCCAATGCCGTAGTAGGCGTTGCCGCCGAGGAAGAGACCCCCCAGCGCCGAGACGCGGCCCTCGATTCGGCGCAGGCGCTCCCCGTGACCCACGAGGTACTGCGGGATGGCGCGCCGCCAGCGGACGACCTTGGCATACGCGGGTCGCGCCTCGATGCCCAGGGTCACGCGCATCTCGTCCTGCACGACACGAAGGAGCTCGTCGTCCGCCAGGGCGAGAAGCTCGGGGTTCCGCGCTCCACCCACGATCTGCGTGAGCAGCGCGCTGCCCTCGGGCGCCCGCCGTGCAAACGTCGAGGAATCCCACCGAGAGCCCAGGATCTTGCGGCCCTCGGCCCTGGGGATCAGAAAGCCGAAGCCGTCGAGCGGATGCGGCACGTCGGTCGTCCGATACCCCAGGCACACCACCGCGGCCGGCACGTACGGGATGCCGAAGGCGAGGTCGGCCAGCTCCGGGTCCAGCGGACCCAGGAGCGCGCCCGCGTCGTACGCCGGCGTCGCCACGAGGACCGCGTCGGCATCCCAGACCCCGCCGTCGTCGGTGCGCACCCTCCAGCCGCCTTCGGCGCGCTCCAGAGCGGCCGCTGCCGCCCCTGCCACGATGTTCGCCTCGGGCATGCTGACCGCAAGACGGTCAGGGAGCTCGGCCGCGCCCTCCTCAAAGCTCCACAGCGCCCCCCCGGGTCCGGCGCCCTGGGGGCCCTGCTGGCCGCGGGCCTTGGCCATCTGTTGCAGCGCGAGCATCCCCTTGATGAGACCTCCGAACTGCTGCTCGATCTGCCACACCTTGGGGAAGCAGCTCTTGAGGCTCATCACGTTCGGGTCGCCGGCGTAGATGCCGGCGCTCATGGGATCGATCAGCTTGTCGAGCGCCTCCTGGCCGAGTCGGCGCCGCACGAAGGAAGCGACCGACTCATCTTCGGAGGGGTCGCCCTGCGGCAGGAGGAAGTCCGCTGCGATCCGCAGCCGCCCCCGGATGGAGAGCAGATCGGAGAGCAGGAAGCTCACCGGGTCCTCAGGCAACTGCTGCAGGCGGCCGTCGCTGAAGACAAAGCGCTTGCGAGCCGCGTCGTTGGACCTCAGCAGCCGCTCCTCGATCCCGAGCCGCCGCGCCAGCGCAAGGGTGGCGGGCTTGTTGTCGAGGAAGCCGGGCGGCCCGGCCTCGCACAGAAACCCGTCTTCCCGCGTGGAGCGGATCTTTCCGCCCAGGGTGGTGTCCTTCTCGACCAGGGTCAGCCCGAGGTCGACGCCTCGGGCTTGGGCCTCGTCGAGGAGGGCCCGAGCCGCGGAGAGACCGGAAAGCCCCCCGCCCACAACAACCACTCGCTTCATGTCGACTCCGGCGGCGCATCCGTCAGAACAAGGCAGCAACGATACGCGGCGGCCTCAGGGGCGGTCAAGGGGGTGCGAGCGAGTCCGCGGACGAGCCGCCGTTTGATCCGGACCCTTCATGCGCACTTGCCAGGGAGGGGCGCACTCCGGCGCACCCCGCGGGCGCGCGCGGACGCGCGCGGAAATCCGTGTTGAATGCGGACGGACGCGGGTGGTAACCTTGCGCCCCTTCGGCCCAGACCCCGACACCCCCGGGGCGGGCGGACGCCACGTCCCCGCTTCACGAGGAACCTCCATGCGCAAGTACCGCCGCCTCGCCCACGTGCTCCTGTTCCTCTCCCCCCTCGTCCTGTTCGTCAACTCGACCTCGGCGGCGGCTTTCAAGCGCGTGCACGAGGGTGACGCCGCCCCGTCGTTTGCGCTGGCCGACCTCGCGGGATCACCGGTGGATCTGCAATCCTTCAAGGACGGTCCCCTCACGATCGTGACCTTCTGGGCCCTGTGGAGCCCGAAGTCGGAGCCGCTCCTCCAGGACGTGCAGCGCCTCCTCGACGAGTTCGGCAGCAAGGGCGTGCGCGCCGTGGGACTGAAAGCCGTTGCGGTAAACGCCGAGGGTCAGAACCCGCCTGCGGATCTCGACGCCCAGGTCAAAGCGTATCTGGACAAGAACGGGATCAGCTTCCCTGTCGTGATCGACCGCAAGCTCGAGCTCTACGACACGTGGGGGGTGATTGCCCTGCCGGCCACGGCCTTTCTGGGCAAGGACCTCAAGGTCGTCTACGAGTTCTCGGGGCACCCGACGAGCGCGTACGAAGACATGCGCGACAAGGTCCTCGAGACGCTGGGAATCAAGGAGCAGCTAGCCGAGGCACAGAAACCGAAGCGCGAGCGGTACAAGCCCGCGGCGAAGATGACAACCCTCAACTACGGCATGGCCCGCACCCTCTACGAGAGGGGCCAGTTCAGCCAGGCCGCGAAGAAGCTCGACAAGGTGCTCGCCGACGAGCCCAAGTTTCCCGACGCCCAGGCCCTTCAGGGGGCGATCCAGTTGGGCTTCGAGCGGGAGGGCAGACCGGACGCGGCGCAGGCGGCCCGCGAGGCGTTCCAAAAGGCGGTCGAATTGGACCCGACGGTGCCGATGGGGCTGGCCGGGCTCGCCCACTTCGCTCTCAAGGACGGCGACGTCCCCAAAGCGCTCGAGCTCACCAAGAAGGCCCTCGAGTTCGAGGAGAGCCCTGAACCGAGGGCGACGACATCTCACCGCGTCCGAGGGAAGCCGAAGGCCGGGATCGTCGACGAGGCGGCTCCGACCGAGACGCGGGCGATCCGGGCCGACGTGAAGCTCTCCGAAGCGCCCGCGGCCGAAGCCGTGACTGAAGAGAAGGCTCCGGACGCAGCGGTCGAAGAAACGCCTCCGCGCGAGGCGGCAAACCCGGCGGCCGCAGTGGCGGCCGCGGAGACCGCCGTCGGGGCCGGCGACACGGCGTCGGCGACCGCGGAGCTGGAGAAGGCGATCAACACGGTGCTCGGCACCCCCGAGGGGCCCAGGATGAAGCGAGAAGGGCTCATGGAGAAGCTCCAGAAGCCGTAACCGTCGACCGGGGGGCTCTGTCCCCCGGCTTGCCACTCGCGCCCCCGTCCGGTAGGGTTGTCTGCGCCCCACCCACCCGGAGCCGCCCGTGGGAAACCCGTCGCTCCCCAACACCCCGAACGCCGCCCTGTTCGGCTCCGACCCGCTCGAGGGTCTCGTGGGCGTGGAACCGGTGGCCGACGACCGCGTGCGGCTGTTCGTCCGGACACCTCAAGGCCTGCGGGCCGAAGACGACGCGCTGCGCCCCTTCCTGTGGCTGGAAGGCCCCGACCTGCTGACCGATTGGACCGGGCCCGCAGACCTCGAGACCCTCGCCGGCACGTGGGACTTTCGGACCATCGCCTTCTTTCCCGGCTGGAAGACCTTCGAGGCCGCGCTCCGGCACCTGAAGCGGGCCACGGGGAAGCCACCCGGCGCTCGAGACGCGCCCTACTTCTTCTTCCCGGACCCTGTGCAGCAGTATCTGTGCCTGACCGGGCGCACCTTGTACAAGGGGCTCGGCTTCGAGGACCTCCACCGGCTCCAGCTCGACATCGAGACCGCGGTCAGCGAGGGGTTCGAGTTCCCCAATGCCGAGCGCGAGGGGGACCGCATCACCCTGGTGAGCCTCTCGGACTCGACCGGTTGGGAGACGAGCCTGCGGGGCGACCGCCTCTCCGAAGCCGAGATCATCCGGGAGCTGGGCCGGGTCATCCGCGAACGCGACCCAGACGTCCTCGAGGGGCACAACCTCTTCAACTTCGACATCCCCTACCTGCGCGCACGGGCCCGACGGTGCGCGGGTTCGCTCGCCTGGGGCCGAGACGGGTCGCCGGTCCGGACACGGCCGAGCCGGTTCTCGGCCGCGGAGCGGGTGATCTCCTATGAGCGGTGCGACGTCCACGGCCGCCAGGTGATCGATACCCTGTTCCTCGTGCAGCTCTACGACGTGGCCACCCGGGAGTTGGAGGGCTTCGGCCTGAAGGCCGTGGCGCGCCACCTCGGGGTCGCGCCCGAGAACCGGGTGTACGTCGACCCGCGCGACATCTCCGGCCTGGCGGAGAGCGATATGGACCGGCTCGTCGCCTACGGTCTCGACGATGTGAGGGAAACCCGGGAGATCTCCCGCATTCTCGGCCAGAGCCACTTCCATCAGACCCAGATGTTCCCGCTGAGCCACCAGAACACGGTGACGCGGGGCACCGCAACGCGGATCGACGCCCTGTTCCTGCGCGAATACCTGCGCCGGCGTCACTCCGTGCCGCGGCCGCCCGTGCGGGCGGAGTTCGCCGGCGGATACACCGACCTCCTCGCTACCGGGATCCTCTCCCCCGTGGTCCACTGCGACGTCCAGAGCCTCTACCCTTCGGTGATGCTCGCCTTCTCCATTCAACCCGCCCGCGACACCCTGGGAGTGTTCCCGTCGCTCCTCGGTGACCTGACCGCGCGGCGGCTGAAGGCCAAGGCGCGGACGCGCGCCGCCCACACGACGGCCGAGCGCACCTTCTTCGAGGCCCTGCAGGCGGCCCTCAAGGTCCTGATCAACTCCTTCTATGGGTACCTGGGATTTCCGCAGGGGCACTTCGCCGACTTCGAGGCAGCGGCCCGAGTCACGGCCGAGGGGCGGGCCCTGATCCACCGGGTGATCCAGACCCTGGAGACGCGGGGCGCGAGACCCATCGAGGTCGACACCGACGGCGTGTACTTCGTTCCTCCGCCGGGCGTGGCGGGCGACGAGCCGCGGGAGGAAGAGTTCGTGGCCAGCGTCTCAGGGGCCCTTCCCGACGCGATCCACCTCGAGATGGCAGGCCGCTACCGTTCCATGTTCTCCTACCGCGTCAAGAACTACGTGCTCCTTACCTACGGCGGAGAGGTCCGGATCCGCGGGTCGGGACTGCGCTCCCGTGGGATGGAGAAGTTTCAGCGACAGTTCCTCGAGGAACTGTTCCGTGCGGTCCTCGGAGGGCAGCGCGACCACGGCCACAGGCTGCGCGACCGCTTCCTCGACGACCTGCGTCACCATCGCTGGACCCCGGAGCTCTTCGCCAAGACGGAGACGCTCCATGACAGCCTCGCCGTTTACCAGGAGAAGCGCCGCCAGAGCGCGCGCAGCACCTCGGCCGCCTACGAGCTGGCCCTGGCCTCCGGGCGGCCCTTCCGACGCGGAGACCAGGTAACGTACTACGTGGCTGGGCAGGGAGCGCGCGTGCAGGTCTTCGAGGCCGCGAAGCTCGCGACCGAGTGGGACCCCGAGCACCCGGACGAGAACGTGGAGTATTACGCAAAGAAGCTCGACGACCTGTTCCGAAAGTTCCGCCCCTTGGTCGACGACCCGGCACCGGATCGACAGGGAGAGCTGGCCCTGGGCGACTGAGGTCGCGGGAGCCCGCGAGGGTCCTCCAACCAGCATCACGTCGCCTTTTCGGCGAGGGAGCCCACCGGCACCGAGTCCCTCGGAGAGCCCTGCGGCAGGCTTCCCAGGTGGAGCACCCGTACTGCCTCGTACCCGGCAACTCCTCAAAAACGGAACTCTTTTTCCCAAGACACTCCCGCGTGCGCCCGACCGCCTCTCCGGCGACGGCTCGATCCCCCACGACGGCCGGGCTTTCCAAGCATTTGGCGGCGGACGCGCGATCGGGCACGTGCCTTGCTAGGCGCAGACTTCGAAGTGTCACGCCGACACCGCTGCGACCTCCGGGGCTGGGGGGAGCGCGCAGAAGGGCCCGGCATCGTCGCCCGCCAAGCCGCGGGGCTCGTCCATTCGCCGAGGAACGCATGTGCGCCGCCACCCACGAGGACTGCTTCCCGACCCTGCCCACCGCCATCACGCCCGAGCTGGCACGCTCCTGCGCGGACAAGATGAACGTGCTGTTTCAGCTCCAGCTTCTGAGCCGGAGCGTGAACGACGCGGGGTCCGCCTTCAATCTCCTCGTGGACCTGGCTCGCGACCTCGTGCCCTACGACAGGGTCGCTCTCTGCTGGCGAGAGGACGCGGATGCCCCCTTTCGGCTTCGGCTCACGAGGGGCTTCGCGGACGACGCCTCGGGCCCGCGCCCCGGTGATCTGACCGCAACCTTTCCCGATCCGGCCCGGCCCCTGCTGCTCACCGCGGGAACGTGCGCATCGGAGGGCGCGCAGTCGCTCCTGCGGCACGCCGGGGCGACGAGCCTCGTCTCCATGCCCCTGTATGCGGGCGAGGCGGTCCTAGGCCTGCTGCAGTTGTACCGGGAGTCGGCTCCGGCCTTTCGGACCGAGGACGCCCACCTCCTCCGGGTCTTCACCCTGGCGTTCGACCCGATCTTCGACGGGCTTCTGAACGGCGCGAGGACGCGCGACTTCGCGTTTCTGGACCCACTCACCGGGCTGTTCAACCGCCGCTACTTCGAGCAGCACCTGGAACGGGAGCTCGACCGCGCCCGCCGCACGAACGCTCCCCTGTCGGTCCTGTTCGTCCAGGCCGGAGACTTCCGGCACGTCAAGGAGCGGCACGGCCACACAACGGCCGAGGCACTGCTGCTGGAAGTGGCCAAGCGCCTGCGCAGCGTCTGTCGCAAGAGCGATAGCCTGGCACGGTACCGCGAAGAGGATTTTGCGATCATCCTCCCCAAGACCGGCAAGGAGATCCTCCCGATCGTCGCGCGCCGCGTCTTCGATGCCCTCGACCAACCCCTGGCGCCGGATCTGATTCACGTGGCCCTCGATGCTCCAGCCTTCAGTCTCAGCGCGGTGGCGTACCCTGAAGACGCGTTCTCGGTGGAGTCGCTGGTCACGGCCGGCTTCGAAGGACTCGCCCTCGCCCGGCAGGAGACGGGCCGGCGCTATCACCAGTTCCCCTCTCCGAAGTCCCGCGGAGACGCCGAGGACATCCTCGACCCCGGGCGCATGGGCCTGTTCCGCGAGTCCATCCTGGAGCCCGACCGGCTGCTCAACTTCTTTGCCAGTCTGTGTCTGGACACCGTGCCGGCCGACCGGGTTTCGATCCTCGTGCGCGAGGAGGACTCCCTAATCCTTCAAGTTGCCCTGGGTTTCGAGGGTCAGGAAGAGATCGTCCGAACGACCCATCTCCCCCTGTCGAGCGCCACCGTGTCGTCCTGGGTCGCGCAGCGCCGGGAACCGCTCCTGGTCCGGGACCCGGCGGACACGCCCGAGTGCCCCAGGCGGCGGCAGGCCTCCTACCGCAGCCAATCCTTTTTCTCTTTCCCCCTCTTGCAGGGTGAGGACCTCCTGGGCGTCATCCACTTCAGCGACCGCTCGGACGGCACCCCCTTCTCGGAGGAGGATGTGGAGTCCTTCCGGCCATTGGCCGCGGTCATGAGCCGTCACCTGGCGGAGGCCCGTCACTTCGGAAAGGCACAGGAGAGCTTCCTGCAGCACGCTCTGTTCGGCCTCGTGGATCTTGTGGAGCAACAGGTGCCGGGCATGGCTCGTCACTCCGAGAAGGTGGCGCGGCTCGTGGAGGCCGTGGCAGCGCGCCTCGGGTACGCCGAAGAGGAGGTTCGACGGCTCGGCGTGAGCGCGAGGCTGCACGACCTGGGCACCGCGAGTTTTCGCTCGCGCGTGCTCGCCGAGCCGAGGGCCCTGAGCCCTCGTGAGAGGGTGCTCGCCCAGCGCCATCCCTTGCTGGGCTGGAAGTTCCTGGAGGGTTTGCCCTTGGGCGGGGTGGATCGGGACGCGATCCTCTACCATCACGAGAGGGAGGATGGGTCCGGGTACTTCGGTAAGCAGGGGCACGACATCCCGCCCACCGCGAAGATCCTGGCCGCGGCCGACGTCTACCAGGCGCTCACGAGCCCCCGGCCGTATCGGCCCGCGGTGACGCCGGAGGAAGCGCTCGGGTACCTGGACGGCCACCGGGGAACACTTTTCGACGCAGGGGTCGTGGACGCTCTCGCCTCGGTGGTGAAGGCGAACTGACCGGCTTCACCCTTCGAGGAGCGCACCGTCCGGAACCTCGACCGGCGTCGGCGAAGAGTTCTCGATCCGGACAGCCCCCTTCACCACCACGCCTCGCCCGAACCGCACATCTCCGACCACGGCCAGGCTCGTCGCGTCAACCAGACTGGGCGGGTCGGGGATGCGAAGGTCGAGATCGGGGACGGAGCCGAAGAAGGTCGGGTCGAGCTGAACCAGCGGCGGCCCGAGGGACGGGTCCCTCGCGGGGTTCGGCACCAGAGGAGCTCGGTCACCCGGCACGTACGCGTCGCTGCGCCGTACCAACAGGTCGTCGGTCGTCTTGACCGGCGCGAACCGCCCCCGCGGGACGAGCACTCCGGCCACGCGCTCGAAGGTTCCGATCGCGGCGCCCATCGCCGTCTCCAGTTGGATGACCCGCTCCGAGCGGACGGTCTTGCGGTTGACGATCAACGGCAGTTCCAGGCCATCACCGCCCGATCTCGCCTCGAGCGCCCGGAGGTCGATCCAGAGGTTGTTGGTGTTGAAGACCGGGAATCGCTCCGGATCCTGGAACTCCTCTTGGTGGTCCTCCGGTACCTGTGCGAGCTCCAGCAAATCCAACCGGCGTCGCCGGTGCACCAGGGTCCCCCCTTTGCGGTCCGCCGACGTCTTCGGGGTCACCTCCATCAGGAACTCGTACCGCTCCGAGGCCAGCAGCCCCAGGATCGCGGGATCGAGGCTCGCGGAGAGGTTGTCGACGTTCGACAGGAAGGCCCACCGGGTGCCGCGCTCCAGCAGGGCTTCGAGCAGCCCCGAAACGCGGAGCGAGAGGTAGAGGTCCCCGTGGCCGGGCGGCGCCCAATCCTCCCGCCCTTCGGCCGATCCGAGGGGAAGCCCGTCGCGCTCGAGAATCCTCGGAAAGCGGTGCTGCACGAAGTCCAGGGGAAGCGGCGCGCCATCTCGCCCCGGCACCGCCAACGGGTAGGGGGCGAGGGCGCGAAGGGTATCCTCGTGGGTCGCGAACGAGTCCATGAAGAGGACCGGCACGTCGCAACCCCAGGCGGCCCTCCTCTCCAGAACGTGCCGCGCCAGGAGGTCGAGAAAGGTCGCCCCCCCCTTGACCGTAACCAGGCTCTTGGCCCGGTCCATCCGCATCGACGTCCCCAGCCCTCCGTTGAGCACGATCCACGCCGTCTCGCAGAGGTGACGCCGCCCCACCGCATCCAACCCCCGGGCCTCCAGTTGGGCGAGACCCTGAAGATCGGCGGTCCCTACGGCCTGCACCTCGTCCCACGGCGTGCGGCCCGTCGTCCCCGAGCGGTAGGATCGGTACATGCGTGCGAAGGCCTGCGCCGCGGGCCGGCCGACCCCTGCCTCGGACAGGAGCCCCAGGATGTGGACCAAAGCGGCTTCGACGTCCATCGCGTCTCCTGTGTCCCGGCGCCGGTTCACGACAGTTCGACGCTGAGAGACCGGGCGGCAGTCCCGACGTGCTCCCCCAGGTCCCGCAGGACCTCGTCCCCCAGCCGGTCCAAGAACCCCACCGCATACAGCACGCCGACGAGTCGGTCGCCGCGCCCCCGGACCGGGGCGGCGGCAGCGGCCACACCCTGGAGGTACTCCCCCCGGTCGTACGCCACGCCCGCTCGACGGACCTCCGACACCTCTCTTTCGAGCGCAGCCCGATCGGTGACGGTGCGCCCCGTGTAGTGCGGGAGCGGATCGGGCCAGGGCGTCGTCGCCCAGGCGAGCCACACCTTGCCCGTCGCACCGGCCAGGAGCGGAATCCGGCGTCCGGGCGCGGCGCCGACCCGAAAGGGTCCTTCGCCTTCCACCACGGCCGCGATCCGCAACCGGTCCCCCTCGGGCACACCGAACACAGCAGTCTGGCCGGTCTCCCGCGCAATACCCTCGAGATAGGACCGCGAGAGAGCGACCGGCGTCCGCTCGGAGCCCCGCTCCCGGCCCAACTCTCGCAGGAGCGGACCCACCCCGAACCTTGCACGCCCCGACTCTTCCACCGCCCCCTCTGCGGCGAGGGCCTGCAGGATCCCGTGAACGCTTCCCTTGCTCGCGTGAATCGCCCGGGCGATCTCCGAGACACCGAGAGGTGCGTTCGAATTCGCGAGGAGGCGCAGGACCTGGAAGGCGCGGGCCACGGCAGGGGCTCGGTAGGGTTTGGACGGAGTCGAGAGGGCCATAGGACTCGAGAGTATCCGAGACGCTGGCCGGCGGCAACGCCCATGCCGAGCGTCCGAGACCGGATCGCCCGCTGCATCAGGGGCGATGGGGTCCGATTCGCCCCATCAGTCCAAGGAAACGCCGAGGGACGTGCCCGGCCCCTGCCCCCCCCACGGCGTGTGGGCGAAGACGATCGCCACGTCCGGGACGACGAGGGCCTCGCCGACCTGCCCAGCCCCCCACTCCACGACGAACCGACTCCCGTGAAGCCGAACGCGTGCCTCACCCGCCCTTCCGGAAACCGTGTCGACCCACCAAAGCTCGCCGGCCAGGGGCTCGGGCCCGGCGGTCACGGCCACGTGGACCCGGCCGTCCACCAGGTAGCGGGCCGGGTGAACCTCCTGCTGGGCGCCCGGGCACGGCGACACCGCCGCCCCTACGATGAACAGAAGAGAGATCGCCGCCATGCTCACCGTTGTCATGGGTCACATTTCGGCCAAGGCAACAACTGCCTTGAGCCGCTCCGACGGCTACCGTGCCCGCGTGACCGGAGATCATCGCCCTTTCCACAGGCGACGTGCGCCTCGCCCGCTGGTGCCCGAGGCACGGACCATGGTAGAGTCCGGGCTGGTTTCCTGCGCACGGGGGCCCCGAGGGAACCGTCGCCTCCGCCGAGCTATCTGGGTCCCGGAAGGCCAGTATCCACGGAACCGGCACAGGGCACGTTCGACGTCATCGTGATCGGCGGAGGCATCAACGGATCGGGGATTGCCCGCGACGCCGCGCTGCGCGGTCTTTCCTGCGTGCTGTTGGAGAAGGGCGATTTCTCGTCCGGAACCTCCTCGAAGACCTCGCGGATCCTCCATGGCGGCCTCTCGTATCTCGAGGAGGGGCACTTCCACCTTCTCCTCGAAAACCTCCACGAACGCGACCTCCTCGTCCGCATGGCCCCCCACCTCGTCCGGCCCCTGCCGGCGCTGCTCCCTGTCTACCGGGGCGATCCCCGAGGCCTCTGGAAGCTCCGCGCCGGACTGGGACTGTACGACGCGCTGACCGTCGGCCGCACGGGCCCGGGGCACGGAATCCTGACCATCGCCGAGGCGCGCCGACGGGCGCCGTTCCTCCCCTCCGAGGGACTGAAGGGAGCGGGGCTCTTCCACGACTACCAGATGGTCCTACCCGAGCGACTCGTGCTCGAGAACACCCTCTCTGCTCGCGAGCACGGTGCCCGCTGCCTCAACTACCACGAGGTCCTTGCCGTCGCAGACGAGCCAGAGGGGCTTTCCGTGACGATCCGAGATGCCCTGGGCGGAGGCTCGCGCCGCTTCTTCGGCCGCACCGTCGTCAACGCCACGGGGGCCTGGGCGGACCGCGTGGGGGCACTCTACCATCCCGGTCTGGCCCCCAAGGTCGTTCCCATGAAGGGAACCCACGTGGCCGTGCCCTGCACCCTGGGTCACGCGGTCTTCGTCCACTCCCGGCACGACGCACGCCTGTTCTTCGCGCTCCCGGTCGGCGACGTCGCGCTCGTGGGCCTGGCCCGGTCGCCGTCCAACGCAGACCCGGACCGGGTGTCGCCCGAGCCGGCCGAGGTCGAGCAGCTCGTCGACGACCTTCGCCGGCTCGTCCTGTCTTCGGAGCCCCGTGGACCCGGTGTCTCGTGGGCCTATGCCGGTCTTCACCCCCTGGCCGCAGGCACCGGGAAGGGTGGCTCCCCGTCCCGCAGGCACCGACTCCACCTGGAGGGGCCGTCGCGGCGGTTCCTCACCATTGTCGGCGGAACCTTCACGACCTTTCGGAAGATGGCGGAGGAGACCGTCGACGCCGTGTGTCAGAGGGTCAAACACCCGATCCCGACCTCCACGGATCGTGTGCCGTTCTTCGGGGGCGGCTTTCAGGATCGCGTGCTGTTCCGCGAGAATCTCTGCGAGTGCATGCAGGCCATCCCCAACCTGCCCCGAGAGACCGTTGATCACCTCGTGGGCCTCTACGGCCGGCGTTGCTGCGACGTGATCGACGTCGCCCTCGAGGACGAGGCGTTGCGCCGCCCCATCGCACCGGGCTACCGGGACTACGCGGCCCAGGTCGTGCACGCCGTGCGATCCGAGGATGCGCGTCACATCGACGACGTCATCCTGCGCCGTCTCCAGATGGGCCTCAGCCAGGACCGCGGTGTCGCGGGCGCCGAAGCCGTCGCCCGCCTGATGGCCCCCGAGCTCGGGTGGAGCGAGGCGACGATCAGAGGAGAGGTCGAGCGGTTCCGGGAGACGATCCGCCGCGACACCCCTCATCCTTCGGGAGCGGCCGC
This sequence comes from Deltaproteobacteria bacterium, assembly GCA_016214985.1. Classification (GTDB taxonomy): domain Bacteria; phylum Desulfobacterota; class Deferrisomatia; order Deferrisomatales; family JACRMM01; genus JACRMM01. The sequence continues at coordinate 123,362 of JACRMM010000035.1, forward strand.
ACGCGCTTGACACGCCCCACGCCGGCGCTACCCTGCCGTCCCGCAGCAAGTCGTGCTGCCCGGGAGAAAGGAGGCGGTCATGGCCGACACAGGGCTCGACAAGGAACTGGACGCGCTTCGCGCCGATATGACGAAACTTCGAGGAGACCTCGCGGGCCTTGCCGAGGCGGTGAAGGAAGCGGGCGGGCGGAAGGTGGAGGGCGCCAGAGACTCCCTCTCGGATCTCGTCGAAGGCCTCCGCGAGGAATTGAAGAGCGCGCTCGATCTCGCCCGGGATCGGAGCAAGCGGTCGGTGGAGTCCGTAGAGCACACGATCGAGGAGAAGCCCTTCCTGAGCCTGCTGACCGCGTTTGGGGTTGGCGTGCTCCTGGGCAAGCTCCTCGATCGGAGATAACTTCTGAAAGGAGCGGCCGCACTGCTGGTCGCCCTGACCGACCTTGCGGAGGCCGAGGGCAGGGCCCTGCGCAGGCAGCTCGGCCGCACCGGTCTGGCACTCGTCCTGCTCACCGTAGCCGGAGTGGGCGCGGCGGCCGGTATCGGGTTTGCCCTGTGGGCGTGCTTCCTGTTTTTCAGGGCCGCTCTCGGCGCGCCCGCCGCTGCAACGGTTTGCAGTCTCGTGGCATTCGTGCTCGCTGGAGCTCTCGCATGGACCGCGAAGCGACTCACCCGCTGACTCCGGAAGAGGCCAAGGCCCGCCTTCTCAGCGCCGCTGACGACGCCGGGTTGGTTTCCTGGACCCGGCATCACCCCGTCGAAGGCGTGTCCCTCGCATTCCTGCTTGGCGTGCTGACCGGCGGATCGCCCGACGCGCGCCATGCGATCCGTGACACCCTGCTACTCTTCGCCCGCGACACCTGACTTCTTCCCCCCGGACAGAGGAGACCTGCGTGCGCTCGACCGCCCTCGGCCCAGCGCTGCGTCTGCCCATCGACGACGCCTTGCCCGGCATCGTCTCCGCGCTGGCGCGTGCCGGAGCTGTGGTCGTGTCCGCTCCGCCCGGCTCCGGCAAGACAACGAGGCTTCCCGTGGCCCTGCTCGACGCCGGATTGCTCGAAGGGGGGGTGTGCCTGATCCAGGAGCCGCGCCGGATCGCGGCACGGTCGGCGGCTCGGCGCGTTGCCGAGGAGCGGGGCTGGCAGCTGGGCCGGGAGGTCGGCTACCAGGTCCGGTTCGACCGTCGCTGCGGCCCCGGCACGCGCCTGCTCTACGTCACCGACGGGATCCTTGCCGGGCGACTCCAGGCAGACCCGTCGCTGGCAGGGGTCGCCGCGGTGGTGCTCGACGAGTTTCACGAGCGAAGCGTGGAGGGCGACCTGTCACTCGCGTTCCTTCGCGAGATCCGAGGAAGCCTGAGACCCGACCTGAAAGTAGCGGTGCTGTCCGCCACCCTCGACGCTGCCCCGGTCGCAGAGTACCTGGGTGCCGAAGTCTGCCAGGCACCAGGGCGCCCCTATCCCGTGGACGTCCTCTACCTCGACCGCCCGGATCTCTCTCCCCTTCCCCAGCGAGTCGCCGCGGGGATCCGCCGGCTCTGGGCCCGGCGGCCGGACGGCGGCGACCTCCTGGCGTTTCTGCCGGGCGCCGGAGACATCCGGCACACCGCTCGGGAGCTTGCGACCTGGGCCGCTGCTTCGGCCGTGGAGATCCGGCTGCTCCATGGCGATCTCCCTGCCGACCAGCAGGACGCTGTGCTCCGAAGGCCGTTGGCCGGGCCCGGCCGAGTCATTCTCGCCACCAACGTCGCCGAGACGAGCGTGACCGTGGAAGGACTGCGCGCCGTGGTCGACTCGGGCCTGGCCAAGACGCTTCGCCACGACATCGGCACCGGCCTCGACCGCCTCGAGCTCACCCCGATCAGCCGAGCGTCGGCCGACCAGAGGGCCGGTCGAGCCGGCCGCCTCGGGCCGGGAACCGCACTGCGGCTCTGGACGAAGCACGAGGACCTGTCCCGGGCTCCCCAGAACATCCCGGAGATCCAACGCGTCGACCTGGCGCGCGCCGCCCTCGAAATCCTGGCCTGGGGCGCCCGTCCCGAGACGTTTTCCTGGCTCCAGGCTCCCGACGCCGGGTTCCTCGCCGGTGCCTTGAACCTCCTCGAGAGGCTGGGCGCCCTCTCCCCTCGAGGAGGCCTCACGGCCGAGGGAGAGGCCCTGCGACGACTACCGCTGCACCCGCGCCTGGGCCGCCTCGTTCTGACCGCAGCCCGGCGCGGCCACGTCCGGGACGGGGCAACCCTGGCCGCGCTCACCTCGGAGCGAGACATCCTGGTGTCCGGCCGATCCCTGGGCCCGACGGGCGAGGCGCACCTCGGCGATTCAGACCTCCTGCACCGTAAGGAGCGGCTTGAAGAAGCCGAGGCCGTCGGCTTCGATTCCGGGCGACTTCGGCGGTGGGGAATGGACGCGTCCGCCGCCGCGGCTGTCGCCCGGGCCCGGGATCAGATCGAGCGGCTGTGCCGCGAGCTGGCGCCCAGCGCCGCCCCTTCACCGCCAGCCGACGACGACCTGTTGCGCCTGCTTCTCGCCGCCTACCCGGATCGGGTCGCGCGGCGGCGCACGGGATCCGCCGACCGGTTCCTGCTGGCCAGCGGCAGAGGGGCCGTGCTCGCGGCGGAGAGCCAGGTAAGACGCTCCGAGTTCGTCGTCGCCGTGCGCCTGGAGGCTGGCCAACGCCGGGAGTGTTCCGAGGAGACCATCCGGTGGGCGAGCCGAGTGGAGCCAGAATGGCTTTCGGCCGTGCAGCCCCTGGTGCGGCGAACGCGGACGTGGTTCGACGCCGACTCGGGGAGAGTCACGGCGCTCGAAGGAGACTACTACGAGAACCTCTGCGTGAGCGAGCGGGCCGTCGCTCCCGAACCGGTCGAGGCGGCCCGACGACTGGCCGAGGCCGTGCTCCCCGACCCGGTGGGACTCCTCAGGCCCGGCCGAGCGGCCGAGGCGTTCATCGCTCGGTGCCGGTTCCTTGCCGGAGCCATGCCCGAGTTGGAACTCCCCCGATGGGACGAGGCGGAATGGTCGACGGTGCTCCAGGAACTCGCGCGCGGGAAGAGGAGCCTCCCGGAACTGCGCAGCGCAGACCTGCTCAGCGTGCTTCGGGCGCACCTCTCTTGGTCCCAGCGCCAGGCCCTCGACCGCGAGGCACCGGAGCACGTGGAAGTGCCGAGCGGCAGCCGCGTCGCACTCCGCTATCGGGCCGACGGCTCACCAAGCCTTTCGGTCAAGATCCAAGAGGTGTTCGGCTGGCGACGCGGTCCACGGCTGGCGGGGGACCGCGTCGCCGTGGTACTCCACCTGCTCGGTCCCCACGGCCGCCCCCTTCAGATCACATCGGACCTGGAGAGCTTCTGGGCGAACGCGTACCCCGAAATCCGCAAGGAAATGCGTGGCCGATACCCCAAGCATCGCTGGCCCGAAGACCCGTGGTCGGCTCCTCCCAGCCGCCGCACCACGAACCTCGCGGGCGTCGGCCCCTCCGAACACGTCTCCGGAAGAAATCCGAGTTGACAGTGGAAACGCCGCCTGCTATTACCGCGACGCTTCCTTCCCGCGATCCTGAGGACTGCGACCACGATTCGCCGAACGATTCCTCCTCTCCTTCTCCTCTGTGGTTCCCGGGCTATCATGAAGAAACGGTTCCGCGGGGCTTCCTGGCTGCGCGTCGGTACGATCCTCCTGGCGCTCTTCTCGGTCTACCAGTTCTGGATCTTCGCCCACATCTGGTACTGGGTGGGCCACAACCCGTCCACCAGCTCCTTCATGGAGAATCGCCTTCGCATCCTCCAAGAGCAGAATCCAGATGCCGAACTGCGCCACCGCTGGGTGCCGTATCAGCGGATCTCGATCCACCTCAAACGCGCGGTGATCGCCGCCGAAGACTACAAGTTCCTGGACCACGAGGGGTTCGACTGGGAGGGAATCCAGGACGCGGTGGAGCGCAACCTGAAGCGTCGCGAGATCGTCGCCGGGGGGTCCACCATCAGCCAGCAACTCGCCAAGAACCTGTTCCTTTCGAGCAAGCGCACTCCGTGGCGCAAGGGCGAAGAAGCGGTGATCACCCTCATGCTCGAGACCGTGATGACAAAGCGCAGGATCCTGGAGATCTACCTGAACGTGATCGAGTGGGGCGATGGGGTGTTCGGAGCCGCCGCGGCCTCGCGCTACTATTATCGGACCAACGTCGCATCGCTCTCACCGGACCAGGCCGCGCGACTCGCCGCCATGATCCCGAACCCGCGATACTACGACAAGAACCGCTCGGATCCGCGTCTCGCGCGCCGAACCCGTTGGATCCTCTGGCGCATGAGGTACGCGCGGGTCCCTTGACCGAGAGCCGACCGCTCTTCTGCGGGGAGACGCGTGGGTCGACGGCGGATTCGACCGTGGCGACGAGGCGGCGACGTCTGGTAAGCTCTCCGCGAGAACCTTGTCGCAACCCTTCTGGTCAGCCCCGCCGACCCTCGCGCCTCGAGCCCACACCCGCTCCCGGGGAAGGCCGCCGGCCGACGAGCCAACGCCCCATGCAAAGCTCCCCGTCGCACAAACCCGGGCCCTTTCTCACGCTCGTCCTCACCGGGTTTCTTCTCGTCTCCCTACCGTTGGGCGCAGGCCTCGTCAGCGCCTGGCGCTCCGTGGACCGCCTCGAGGCCCAGAGCCGAGGAGCTCTCTACACTGCTGCCAAGGCCACGCAGAACAGCCGGGCGCTGGTGGAGCAGATCCTCGATCTGGAGCGGAAGGCGCGGCAGTTCTTGATCCTTGGAGACGCGCCGTCGCGAGAGGCGTTCGCGAACAAGGCGGCCACTGCCCTGGAGACCGTGTCGAAACTGGGGTCCCTGGAGCTTCCCGCAACCCAGCACGCAGAGATCCGCGCCTTCCGGGCGCGGCTGGAGAGGGCCTCCCTCTCGCTTCAGCAGGCCGCCACGGGCACCGACCTGGCGCGGCAGATCGGAGTGGACTTCGAGGAGCTCAGCCAGAGGGCCCAGGTGATTCTCGACGCCAGCAACACCTGGGCGGCCCGAGAGGCGGACGGATTGCAGCAGACCGCCGCGAAGACCCGCCGCGTCCTCCTCTGGCAGACCGCGGCCCTCATCCCGGCCACGGTGTTCGTCGGTGCCCTCTTCGCCGCTCTCATCTTTCGGCCCGTCCACCAGATCCACCAGGCGATCATCCGCCTGGGGGAGGGAGACCTGCAGTCGCGCATCGCCGTGAAGGGCCCCCAGGACCTGGAACTTCTCGGGGAGCGCCTGGACTGGCTCCGCCGCAGGCTGGCGGAGTCCCTTGAGCAAAAGCAACGCTTTCTCGCCCACCTCTCCCACGATCTCAAGACGCCCTTGACCGCGGTTCGCGAGGGCGCCGAGCTCCTCGCCGACGAGGTGGTCGGAGGGCTCACCCCGCAGCAGAAGGAGGTCACGGAGATCCTGCAACAGAACAGCATCAAGCTCCACCGATCGATCGAGGCTCTCCTGGATTTTGGCCTCACCCAGACTCCGGCCCGCGTCGGCGGCTCGGACAGCGTCCCCCTCTCCTCCCTGGTGGCGGACCTCCTGGCCGACCACAAACCGGCGGCCATGAAGAAGGAGCTTACGGTGCACAGCGACCTCGCCGACGTCTGGGCCCGCGGCAGCGCCGAAGAGTTGCGCGTCGTCGTGGACAACCTGCTCTCGAATGCCGTCAAGTTCACGCCGGCGGGAGGCCGGATCCGCGTGACCGTCGCCCGCCGAGCCGGCGAGGCGTTGGTCGACGTCGAGGATTCCGGTCCTGGAATCGGAGAGGAGGATCGGGAGCGCGTGTTCGAGGCGTTTTACCGGGGTGCCTCGCGGGCGGATGGCCTCATCAAGGGGAGCGGACTGGGCCTGTCGATCGCCTCGGAGCTCGCCGCCTCCCACGGCGGCCGGCTCGAGATCGTCGGCGTCGGACCCGGCGCCCACTTCCGCCTGACGCTGCCCTTGGAGGGGCGCCCCACATGACCCCAAGAGCGATCCTTGCCACGGCGCTGGCTTGTATCCTCGGGGGCGCGTTCCTCGTGGGGTGCGCCGCAACCCGCTGGGAGGTTCCGGCGCCCTGCAACGCGGCCGGCGTGCTCACGCAATACGAGTCGTGGGAGCGACTGGGCCCCGAGCAGCTCGACGCGGCTTACAGCCAGGCCCGGCGGGCGTTCGAGCGCTCCGGCAGTGACTGCGCCCGGCTACAGATGGCGGCTCTCACAGTGCTCCAAAGCTCGCGAAAGAACGAAACGTACGCGTTGAAGATCCTGGACGACTACCTCGAGGCGAACAAAGGAGCGGGCGATCCGCGTACCTCGCTGGCCCGACTGCTGGCGCGGATGCTTCGTGAGAGGGTCGATGGGGATGCTCGGACCAAGGCGGCTCTGAAGAAGGCCATGGACGAACAGGCCCGGGCCGATGGCTGCAAGCGCCAGCTCGAGGACCTGCGCAACGTCGAAAAGATCATCGACGAACGAGGGACGCGATGAGCACCGACGCTCGGAGCCGGCCGACGGCACCGGCCCGGATCCTGATCGTCGATGACGACCCCGACCTCCTGCGCCTGCTCACGATGCGGCTGAGCGCCGCAGGCTACGCCGTGGTCATCGCCGGGACCGGGGAAGCGGCCCTGACACAGATGGCCGCGGCTCGTCCGGACCTCGTCATCACTGACCTCCGGATGGAGGGGATGGACGGTCTGGCGCTCTTCGATGCCATTCGCGTGGCCAACGCGAGCGTCCCGGTGATCATGCTCACCGCGCACGGCTCCATCCCGGATGCAGTCACAGCGACCCAGCGGGGGATCTTCAGCTTCCTGACCAAGCCGTTTCAAGGCAAGGAGCTCCTCTCCGAAGTGGAGAAGGCCCTGAGGCTCTCGGCACCGAACGGCGGGCGGAAATTGTCCGGAAACGAGGAGGTGTGGCGCCGAGAGATCGTCACCCGCAGCCCGTTGATGGAAGATCTCCTGGCCAAGGCGCGGCTGGCGGCCCAGAGCGATGCCAGCGTGCTCATCCTCGGCGATAGCGGCACCGGCAAGGAGCTGCTGGCCCGGGCGATCCACCGCGCCAGCCCGCGTGAGAGCAAGCCGTTTCAGGCGCTCAACTGCGGGGCGATCCCAGAGCAACTGCTGGAGTCCGAGCTCTTCGGGCACAGCAAGGGTTCGTTCACCGGGGCCATCCAAGACCACGAAGGGCTTTTCCAGGCCGCCCAAGGCGGCACGGTGCTGCTCGACGAAATCGGGGACATGCCTCCCAGCCTCCAGGTGAAACTGCTGCGCGTTCTCCAGGAGAAGCAGGTCAGGCCGGTGGGGTCGACCCGGCCTGTAGACATCGACGTACGCATCGTGTCGGCCACGCATCGAGACCTCGAGATGGAGATCGGCCGCGGCTCCTTCCGCGAGGATCTTTACTACCGTCTCAACGTCATCGCCTTGCGCATCCCCTCGCTGGAGGAGCGGCGGGAAGACATCCCCCTGCTCGCGAACCACTTCCTGTCGCGTCTCTCCGAACGAAACCGGAAGAAGATCACCGGTCTCGCTCCGGATGCGCTGGAGATCCTCTTGACAGCCTCCTGGCCCGGAAACGTCCGCCACCTCCTCAACGTGGTGGAGCAGGCGGTGGCCCTCTCCACGACCCCCATCGTATCGGCCGCCCTCGTGAGCAACGCCCTCCAGAAGAACGCCGAGGAGGTGCTCTCCTTCGACCAGGCCCGCCGCCGGTTTGAGCAGCAGTACCTGGTCAAGCTCCTGCAGATGTCCGAGGGCAATGTGACCCACGCGGCCCGGCTCGCTGGCCGCAACCGCACCGACTTCTACAAGCTGCTGAGCCGCCACAAGATCGATCCCGCACTGTTCAAGCCCCACCACGACTGATCGAATCCGCCGCCGCCCCGAAGAGCGCGTCTCAAAAGTACGACTGGCCCCGACCGACGTCGCGTCGATCGGGGCCAGTCGGTTCCGCTTCCCGTAGGCCGCGAGGCTTCCGGGGACCTGCAACACTCCGCTCATCCCAGGATGGTTGCCTGTTGTGGTTCACCCCGGATTGGCCTGGGCTCGAGCCCCTCGGGGCTATCGTATCCCGGGACCTCGGGAAGCGGGAACCTGAGTTCAGGATATCCTACCAGTTCCTCCTGTCAAGGAGTGGGTCCAGGGTTTTTCACCACCCGAGCGTGAGCTGGACCACCTGCCGCCGGTCAGCCCGATCCCCAGCCGCGCTCCCCAGCTCGGCGGCATAGGTCGCGTAGTCGAGCTTCACGCTCCAAAGGTCCAGGCTCGCCCCGAGCGTCCCGTATCCCTGATACAATCCGGCCCTGAGGGCCAGGAGCTGCCACAGGCGCACCTCGGCGCCAAAGTGCAGACGCTTATACACGTCGTCGTCAGCACCCACGTTGCTCGTAACGTCGACCCAGTCAGCGGCACCGATCAGCGTCAACCAGGATGAGAACGACTGCATCACTGACGCCCCTAGGTTGACCTGCTGCGGGAGGACCCCTGCGTCCTCGAGGTCGACGTCCCCGATGTTCTGCACGACAACCGCGACCGTCGGTTTGAGCGCGACCGGGAACTCGACCATGGCACCAGCGTCGAAGCCGAAGCCCGTGCCCTTCTTCAGGTCGTCCCGAACCCGATCCTCGAAGCCGTTGGAGGCGATGTCGGCGGCGGTGTAAATCTGCTCGAGGCGCTGGGCTCGAACGTACTTGGCGGCCGCACCGAGCTTCAGAATGCCATCCAAGAACCCGAAGCCGAGCCCCGCGTGTCCGGACACCCCACCCACGCCGGAAACCTCGATCTCGGGGTACGCGGGGTTGCCGGGCTGCGCGTTCACTGAGGCCTGCCCCAGGACACCTACCCCGAAGTGGCGCATCCAGAAGCTGGGGTAGAGCGCCACCCGTGCGTGCAAGCGCTCTCCCATGTGATCCTCGAGGAGTTGGATGACCTCAGCCGTGTCATTGAAATCGGTATCCCGGGCGTCCTTGTAGAACTGGATTCCGTTCTTGTTCGCCTCGACGAGGGGGTTGATGACCCCGGCGCCCAGCTTCTGGACCTTGTCCAGGCCCGCCGGATTGTAGAACACGGCGTTTCCGTCGTCAGCCACCGCGGTAAACGCTCCGCCCATTCCCAGGGGCCGCACCCCCTCATAGAAGGTCGGGCACTCGCGCCCGAGCACCGGTGCAGCCGACACGGCGATCGTCAGGGCAAGTAGAATCCTCCTCACGGCAGCTCCTCCCCGGCGCTCGAGCCGCCGAGGCTGTCCAGCAGCTGCGACAGGTAGTCGCGGAGCTCCTGGTCCGTCACGTGCTGCGGCGTGTCATCGCCGAGGTACCCGATCTCCGTCAGGAACTTGTCGAACTCCGGGGCGATGTCGTTGTCGTCCAATCCTTCGACGCTGCCGGTCACTCCGTCGATCAGGACGCGCATCGCCGCGTCGACCAGCGCCAGGTCACCGTCCAGCGTCGTGGGTGCCACCAGGTCCGGGATCACATCGGCAGCGTGGGCCTGGAGCTCGTCCAGCGTGAGGAGCAGGGTCCCGCTTCCCCGCGGATACTCCAACTGCGCAACGACCGACAGCACTGCATGGACGGCGGCGTAGAGGCCCCCCTGAAACGTCTGGTCCTTGGTCGGGGTCCACTCCGCAGACGCCGCGGCCACGCGCGGGGCCACGGCGCCGTACCCGGGCAGGAGGTAGCCGATCGCCTTGGTGAGGAGCACGAGTTTGCCTTCGCTTCCCACGAGGTCGTCGGTCGTGATCGTCCCGCTGCCATCGACGTCGAAGAGCCTCGTGATCGAGTCATAGAGGATGCTCTCGGCGTCGCCACTGTCTGCCTTCTGCGCCTCGGCGACCTCCTTCAGGAGCGTCAAGGCGTCGAAGCCGGCCTTGCCCACATAGGCGCTCGCAAGGTACTTGGCCACATCGGCATCCGGGTGGTCAGCCTCGTAGAGTCCTCCGAAGACGTCGATGGCGTCGTCCCAGCGACGCTCGTCCAGGGCCCGGCGCCCCGCCTCGACCTTCGCCTCCGAACCGGAGCCGTCCGAGCTGGCTCCCTCGAAGACGTTCGAGTCACCGCACCCCGTCAAGGCGAGGCCCAACACCGCCATCGCAGCCCAGATCCAGCTTCTTCCGCCCATCTTCGTCCTCCTCCCGCGTGGTTGTCCCGAACTCGGTCAACGTCCTTTCTCTTCGACCGCTCGGGCCCGACCCTTGAGCACTCACTCCTCCCCGGGAGCGCCCGTCGGCTCCCGGGCCTGTAGGTCGAGGCGGTGCAGGCGCGCGAGGAACAAGAATACATAGATCAGCGCGAGGGCGATGGCGAGGGTGTACACCCACACCGGCAGCCGGAGCACTCGCGTTGAGAGCCACGAGATACCGGCCAATCCAGCCCCGAGCGCGAGCACGTAAGGCAGGGTCCAGAGCACGGTCTGAACCGCGGCCGCGCCGGTCTCAAGTCCGAAGAACCGAAGAATCGCGCCCCCTCTGCGTCCTATGTGCCCCACCGCTGTCTCCTCCTCGGCGGCTGAACCGCCGTTTGTCCGCTGTCAACGCTTCCCAGGGTTGCAGGGGCTCGTCTGTCACCTGCCGCCGCGAGATGGTACCTGCAACCGACCGCAGTTCCAATCCTGACGGGAGCCGGATCGCTCAGAGCGCTGCACCGACCGACCTGCCGGTTGGCACCCCCCCGAGCCCTCGCGGTCCACCCATTCCTTCGACTCCGCTTGCCCTGTCCCCGGCAGAGGTGCAACATCGTATTGTGGGCGTTTGTTCTGCTTACACGAAACATGTTTTGTTTTGGTTTAATTTTGCCCTTGAGTCACTGTTTTGCATATGTTAACTTCCGCCCGCGGTCAAACGGGGTTCACTCGAGCCAAACTTAGGGATCTTCCCCGAGGCCCAGCGAACAGCGGGCGGAGACAGCGAGGCACGGAGCCGGCCGCACCGCCCGTTTCATCGTCAACGGCATTGGCGCCAAACCTCTCATGCGGATTCCCGAAGGCAACCCTCGGCCTCATTCGGAAAGGAGCAGCCCGTGAGCCTGACGACCCCCTACGACAACATCCCGGTCAACCTGAGCGGCCCCAACATGAAGAACTACGAGGAGGTGCAGAGAACCTATCGGTTCACCGTTCCCGAGCACTTCAACTACGGGTTCGACGTCATCGACAAGTGGGCCGCCGATCGCTCGAAGCTGGCGATGGTGTGGGCCGACCGCACCGGCACCGACATCCGCAAGTACTCTTTCTTTGACCTCCAGTGCCTGTCGAACCAGTTCGCCAACGTACTGCGCGACAGGGGATTCAAGAAAGGCGACAAGCTCTTCGTCATGGTACCCCGACTGCCCGAGTGGTACGCCATCATGCTCGGCTGCTTCAAGCTGGGGGTCGTGCCGATGCCGGCGCCGAACATCCTCGTGCCCCACGACGTGGAGTACCGAATCAATCAGGCGGACGCCGTGGGCGCGATCCTATGGCACGAGAACGTATCCAAGGTCGACGAGGTCCGGGGCAAGTGCCCTACGCTTCAGCACTTCATCAGCGTGGGAAAGCCCGCGGCCAACTGGCAGTCCTACGAGGACCTCATGGCGAAGGCCTCGGCGAAGCTCGACCGCAAAGATGTGGCGGCCACGAAGTCCGAAGACATCCTGCTCATCTACTTCACCTCGGGCACGACCAAGTTCCCGAAGATGGTGCCCCACACCCAGGCGTCCTACGGCATTGGGCACCTCATCACCGCCAAGTTCTGGCAGGATCTGAAGCCCACCGATCTCCACTGGACCCTCTCCGACACGGGCTGGGCCAAGGCCGCCTGGGGCAAGCTCTTCGGCCAGTGGCAGATTGGGGCTGCCATCCTGGTGCACGACGCCTCCGGCAAGTTCGACGCCAAGATGCACCTCAACCTGATCGAGAAGTTGGGCGTGACAACCTTCTGCGCCCCGCCCACGGCCTACCGCATGCTCATCTTGGAGGACCTCAAGAAGTTCGACCTCACGGGCCTGCGTCACTCGTGCTCCGCGGGCGAGCCGCTCAACCCCGAGGTCATCAAGGTCTGGAAGGAGACGACCGGCACCACGATCTACGACGGCTTCGGCCAGACCGAGAGCGTAAACCTCATCGCCAACTACCCCTGCAAGCCCATCAAGTTCGGCTCCATGGGTCTCGCCACGCCGGGCTTCGTGGTGGAGGTGATCGACGACGACGGCAAGCCCGTGCCCGTCAACGAAGAGGGGCACATCGCGGTCAAAGTGAAGCCGGAGCACCCGGTGGGCCTCTTCAAGGAATACTGGCGCAACCCCGAGGCCACGGCCGAATCCTTCGTGGGCGACTGGTACTACACCGGAGACAAGGCCTACAAGGACGAGGACGGGTACTTCTGGTTCGTGGGTCGTGCCGACGACGTGATCAAGGCGTCCGGCTACCGGATCGGCCCCTTCGAAGTGGAGAGCGCGCTCCAGAGCCATCCGGCCGTGGCGGAGAGCGCCGTGGTCGGGTCCCCCGATGACCTTCGCGGCACCATCGTCAAAGCGTTCATCATTCTCGCCCCCGGCTACACCGCCTCCGACGCGCTGGTCAAGGAGATCCAGGACCACGTGAAGAAGGAGACCGCGCCCTACAAGTACCCCCGCGAGATCGACTTCCTCGACGCGCTGCCCAAGACCGTGTCGGGCAAGATCCGCCGCGTGGAACTGCGTAAGCTCGAGGAGGAGCGCAAGAGCGGGAAGAGCTAGCCCGAAACGTCGACGTCCGTGCAACGAGAGGGGCCCCTGCGGGCCCCTCTCTGTTTCCCGCTGCGGATCGAGACCCGGCGTGTCGCTCGGTCGGTCGCCCTCCGTCACTCAATTCGTCGCTGCCGCCACGGCCCCCCGCACACCGGCGATGCTGTTGAATGCGAAGTACCGCTCCCGGGCCTGGATGTCCGGCGGGAGCTCGCGCAGCCGGGCGAAGTGCTGATCCGTCTCCAGCAACTCCTGGAGGATCGCCTCGCCGGCCCCCTCGTCCGCGCCGCGGTGCCGCGCGGCCACGGCCATCCAGATTCCGATCTGCTCGCGCGCGACCTCCAGCGCCTCGGCCGGCCGTTTCGCGAGGCCATAGTGCCCAAGGCACAGGTGCGCCGCGCCGACGCCGGCGACGCGGTCGATGGACGCCCTATAGACGTCAGGGTGGAAGACCGGAGGAGTTGCCGGCCGCTGGTACACCCCCGACGACAACTCGTAGCGCATCCCCGCCACTTCTCCGGCGAAGACGACATCGCCCACGATGTAGGAGGCGTGGTGCGCCGCGTGGCCCGGCGTCTCCAGGGCCGAGACCCTCCAGGCGCCCAGTTCGAGCGCTTCTCCGAAGATCAGGCTCTCCTGGGGCACGACGGCGATCTCGCCGTAGGCCGCGGCCAGGTCGCCGAGGATCTTCCGCGACCCCTCCCAGAGCCGGGTCGGGTCCGCGAGATGCGGGATTCCCTTGGGGTGGCAGACGACCGGAACGCCGGGGAAGCGATCGAGGAGCAGACCTGCCCCGCCCGCGTGGTCGATGTGGATGTGGGTGAGCAGGATCCCGCCGAGCCGCTCCACGCCGAGCTCCCGGAGGGCGGCCAGGAGCACGGGCACCGTGGCCCTGGGGCCGGGGTCCACGACGAGCGCCGCCTCTCCCCGGCGCAGCACCCACGGGGCGATGAAGCGGCGGAACCCCTCCCTCGGGAGGTCAAGGTCCACGAAGAAGAGGTCTTCCAGGGGCTGGTGGATCGCCATGTCGCTGCCTCCCATCGTCTTCCGTCGAGGCCGTCAAACCTCCGCCTCGTCCCCTGTCACCAAGTTGTACCGCACCATCCGGCTCACTCCGTGAATGGGCTGGATGGTCTCGTGCCGAACCAGCCATCGGCTGTTCTTGGTCGCCGGCTCGAGCTCGTACAGGATACCCTGTGGTGTATACCGGAATCCCTTCACGACGACCTCTTCGCTTCCGCTTGGTCCCCAATGCATGGCGGTTTCTCTCGGGGCCACGAGCGCAACCCATTGGCCGTCGCTGTCCGCCGCGTCGATCGACCCGTCGGGGGGGCCGAGGGTCATCTCCTCCGCATACAGGGCCATGGCGAGAAGATCTCGGGCCGCAACCTCGTCGCCTTCCACCCGGCACATGCCGGCTGCTCGCCGAAGGACGACGTCGAAGCTCTCAGTAAGCCGCTGGGAGAGGCGCAGGCTTCCGTTGGTTGCGTCGAAGACGCAAGCGCCCTCGCACGTCTCGTCGTCGCAGAGCGAGCTCTTGGCGAAAAAGAAACCAACTCCCAGGTCGCGCTCCTGGATGGAGTATTCGTAGCAGTATGCCTGCCGGATGGCGTCGGCCACGCGTTCCGAGCGGCCACACTGTTCCGGGAAAAGCCAGCACACGCCGGTGGTCTCAAAGAAGCGGTTCAACTCTCGCTGAGAATACGAAGAGCCAGGGCCGTAGCGGTGCTCCACCTTCGCGGCGCCGACGCTCTCCACGAATCCAAGCACGCGCTCGCTCACCTGCATCTCGCACTCGGCCACGAAGCTGCGTCCCGAGCGCCGGGCGGCCAAGACCCCGCCGCCGAACCGGGGAAACACCTTCGCCTGGGCGATGGGACGGGTCGTCCGGCGCTTTTCGCGGGAGACGCGGATGAACCCGCTCCGGTAGTTCATCTGCTTCACGCGATGAGGTCTGCCCATGTAATGGTACACGGCACCCGGGTACGCCTCGCGGAGCGCCTGCGAAAGCGTCAGCGTGCCAAGGCGCCGCTCGAGCGGACCGATCACCTGGAAGTTCTGCTCCATCGCGGAGCGAAGGGGGAACTCCCGGTGAGGGCCTCCGTGCCCCTTCTGTTTGAGCGGGTAGAGGTCCGGAGGTATGGCTTCGCAAGGATCGAGCTCGTTTTGGAGCATCCGCACGAAGGCGTCGGGAAGCGTCGAGAACTCCGCGAGGTCGGCCCGTGCGCGAGAGGTCGATTTGAGCTCCTGCGCCGCGCAGAGGGCATTGGCGTATTGGATGTAACGGTTGTCCAGATAGAGCCAGTTCGGCTCTGCCGGCCGAGACAGATAGCCAGACAAGCCCCCGTCCGAGCCCAGGATGGACCGCTCGCCGTCCAAGATCAGGCACGTCCCGGCGCTTCGGCGGCCTGCCCGCCCCAGGCGCTGCCAGAAAGCCTTCGTCGAAGAGGGCGCGTTCAGCATCACCACAAGGTTGATCTCGCCGATGTCGAGCCCCAGTTCGAGGGCGCTGGTCGACACGACGCCTGCGAGGGTCCCGTTGGACAGGGCGTGCTGGATCTCTGTCCGGTCGTCATGCTCATAACCGGCCCGATAGGGAAGGATGCCACTTCGGCTCCACATCGCGGCCTCGGAGGGTGGTTCCTCTTCCTCCCCGTCAGTTTCGGGAAGGCGTCCCAACACCGACACCAGCATCTCAACCGTTCGCCGCGAATCGGCGAAGGCGAGAAACCGGCCCTTGCGTTCGCCGGCGAGCGCTCGCAGCAGGTCCGCCTTGCGCTCAAAGGCACCTCGGGCGGGGCTCGAAGCGAGCAGGATGTGCTTCTCGGGTGCCCCGGCCCCGTCGGCTTCTTTACCGAACGCCACCACAGACCGTCCCGTGAGCTTAGCCGCAAACGCCGCCGGTTCGTGCAGGGTGGCTGTGCTCATGAGGAAACGAGTCCCTGGGGCGACTGCGAAAAGCCGGCGAAGCATAAAGCACATGTTCGTTCCGAAGACCCCGTCGTACACGTGGGCCTCGTCGAGAACGAGGAGGCGCACCGAATCAACGAACGTCCGCACGACGCTATCGTCGAGGTGGCTCAGGAGCCACGCGTGCGCGACGTCGGGTGTCATCAGGACGATCGAACTCGCGCGCAGGATCGCCGGGCGCCTGTCCATGGGGACGTCGCCGTCGATGTAGCCGATCGACAGACCGAAGCCCACGGCGAACGCCCGCCACTTGTCGAGTTGGTCCTGGATCAGTGCCCGGGCGGGGTAGAGGGCGAGGACCCGCATTGTGGGTTCGTTGAGGAGAAGGTTCGCGGCCGTCGCCATAAAGACGAGGCTCTTGCCCGACGCGGTCGACGTGGCCACGCACACGTCGTCGCCGGCCACGGCCCGGGAGATAGCATCAACTTGATGGCTGTAGAGGCCTTGAGGAAAGCTCTCCGCCAACGCCTCCTGCAGGGCGGGGTGCAGCGTCTCGGGGATCGGGCTGAAGGTCGGCTCCCTGGCGGGCAGCACGTGCTGTTCGACGACCTCGAAGCCCCGGTCGTTCGCCAACCCCGCAACCCAACCGGATCGAACCAACGCATCCATCTCGCCTTTCACGTGGGTACCCCCCAGTGGTGCCCCGGAACGGTCCTTGGAACCGCCACCCATTTTCCATATCTCGCATGAATCCTCGGCCCCTCCGTCAGCTTCTCTCGCCACGCGGCCGTCGGGGCATGTGCGGGCTCTACGACGCCGCGCCAGTTCCCGGGTATTGACTCTGAGGATCTCCGCTCGAGCAGTCAGTACTAGAAGAATGATCGAGGAGTGAATCGCGGCTTCTTGCCGGAACGTAGGCGAAGTTCCATGAATCGCTTTACCCTCCCGGTTTCCTACCGATCGAACAGAAGGACGTCCTCTCCGAGTGATGGCTCCACAACTCGCGCCATACAGACTCGCTGAGGAGGTTTGTTTGGTCTCGCTTTCCGGGAGCCTCGTCCAATCCCCACCCGAACTGTATCCCTCCTATGTCCGTCAGTATGTACCGGTTATGCAGCGTCTCCCATGGCCACGCGACAATCCCGAGTTGAACGCCGTCCGGCACGACTGATCGGAGTTCTTGCTGGTAGTCCTCCGCTGAGAAGCCGGGGCGGCGATTCCGTGGCTCATTGTGCGTATGGTACTCAGCGCGCCGTATGTGTCTGAGGTCCGGGCGGTCTGCCAGACAGCAAAGAAAGGCCCTCAGCGGAGCTCGCCATTGCGGCTTATCAGGTCGGAAGTTGCGATCCACGAACACGACCTCTCTGGCCGCTCGCAGGAGCAACGTTCCGCAGGCAGCCATTGCCTGAGCCGTGCGATCTATCGAGGTTGACGTCTCGACGAACCAACGCGGATCGTCCATCTCGTAGACAACCTCCCCTCGGAGTAGGTCTGGATGGTCGACCGCCTCTCCAGCGGCCAGAATGGCTCTGAACGGCTTGCGGGCATGTTCCGCCAGAACGTTCTTGAGCCATCCCGGCTCTGACCATTCATGTGCCCGGGCGACCACGGCGTTCTTCTCCAAATGCAGAATCCTCTCCTTGATTGCGTGCTTTTCTACTTGCTTCCAGTCCCCTGACGCTTCGATTACGTCCAAGACCGCCTTCCTCCAGCGACTGGGAAGTCGAGCGATCAATCTCCCCCTGGCCACCCCGAACTTCTCGAAGAAGTAGCGAAAGTCCTTTGGATTCGCCAAGAGCTGCGGGTCAAGGGCGTACTCGTAGACCATTAGAACAGCTCCTCCGCTCGCTCGTCAAAGAAGCCGTGGGGCCACTTGTCGAGGAACTCACCGCTCTGATCCACCCTCAAGTGATGCACCCTCGCCGTGTCACCCACCTTCTCCACGTACATTACGGCGATATTTTCGGGGAGCAGCCTGAGATCCTCCCTTCCTTCCTCGCTCGTTTCGCGGATTCTCCGGAGTAGTCGGAGGAGCAAGTGCTCACTGTGAGTTTCCAAGAGGAAAGTGCGCTTGCCTTGGGTCGCTTCCGCGATGATCAAGTCTCCAAGCCGCGTTTGCCACGCTGGGTGTATGTGCAACTCCGGCTGTTCCATGGCTACGAGGCTTTTGGACCTGTCGACGGCAGCCACGACGACAGGAATCAATTGGGACAGCCCAACTCCGATATCGTGCGGTCCAACCTCGAGTCCCCTGTTCGTTTCGCGAATGGCGAGACGGGTCTTGACGGGAAGTTCATCGAAGGTTCTAGCCAAGCTCCCGGCTTTCAATCTCTTCCCACGCAGTTTGCAGCCGAGATCGCTCTCCAACTCGACTTCCTTGAACTCCTTGAGCTCAACGGAGTACCCCGTATCTAAACGGTCCGGCGCAGAGAGCCATGAGTTCGCCGCCACGGCCACTTCCTTGTTGCCCGCAATGACGTCCCACGCCCCCAGGCCTGTCGCCCAACGACTCTCCGCAAAGCTGCGGGCAGGTTCGTGGTATCGCGGCGGCACCCGACGGAGGGGACCCAGGTAGCGGAATGCATCCCGAAGGGCGTCTCTTGCTAGTTCCCCGGGGCCCATCAGCACTCGGCTCAACAGCGCTTCGCAAACAAGACGATCGCTATAGGTTGAGACGTCATCGCGCAGAACCAGACGACTTCCGAGCGCTGGCAACGAGGAATAGCCTTCCGATAACAGCACATCTCCGCCATGACTTATTGAATCCTCGCTAGCAAGATACTTATTTGTATCTATGAATCTAGTCGTTATTGGAAATTCTGCTACCTCTGAGGCCAGATACCTTCTAATAGCTGCGATCTGTTCTAGCGTCGGATCAACTCCTATGGTCCCGCTGAGGGCTTCTAGCATTGCTGGCATTCGTTCCTGTACTGCAGCCTCGATGCCTTCCGGTGTCCCGTCCATTCCTTCGCGTCCTGCCTTCCATCGGCGTAGAGTCGAGTTCATCCAGTTGGGCCGGCAGGATACAACAGCTCTCCTCTCCCCTTGCTCCAGCGTGATCGTGCCCATCAACTCACCATCTACACCGCTCTCGTAGGCCGTCAGAGTTGGACGCTGTTTCGCGAAATCCCACGCGGCCTTGACTTCGAACCAAACGTTCATGGCCGTGGACAGCGTCTCGTCAAGTTCGCGCTCATGCTCGTCCAGGTACTTGCCCCCTATACGGCATGAATCGATCTCATCGTCAAGGTAACCTGGCAACTGGCATCCCTCCAGCGACACGTCCAGTCGCAGGCTTACGGCGCGCGCCAGATCGTGGCCATGCACCAGCTGACGAAAGCCTCCCAGGTCGATGGTCTCGCCTCCGACGCTCGTGTAGTCCGCGTCGACGTTCCCCCGCTCCAGGATCTCCCGCATGTAGTGGATCGCCTGGATGATGGTCGACTTGCCCGAGGAGTTGGGCCCGAACAGAAGGGTGATCGGCTTGAGCTCGATCCGAACGCGCTCTCCGATGGCCTTGAAGTTCTCAATCTCGATCGCGGTGATCATGGTCGCTCCAGTTCTTGCGGTTCGCCTTGCCCACGCTGGCGCTGACGGCGTTAGAGCAACCGCCATGCCATCACGAATTGAAATCCAGTTTTCGGAGTCGGTACGCCGACGCAGGAGAGCTGAATAGCCCCACGCGACGCGGATTCGATCTTGTTGCCGGGCCTTTCGCCGAGCATTCGGCGATGGGGACATGCCCTCCGGTTATCGGCGGGTCACAACAAGATATCTTGTGTCGAGGGAAGACAATGTATCTGCGTCCCGATCACCGCGCCTACTCGTCCGGAACCGATCGTGCGGCCCGCCACTCGGCCTCCAGCCCCAAATCCCTTACCTTTGCCTCGATCGTCTCCCGATCGATCCGCTCGCCGGAAACAGCCAGCATCCCGGCGATATCCCTGAGGTGCTTCTCGGAGTGCCCTTCCCGGTAGTACTCCAGTTTTCGCACGATGACGTACTCGGGCGGGGCGAGCCAGAGCGGGCGGTCAGCCAGGCTGAGACTGACTCTGTGGGCCATGGCCCATCGGTGCAGCGGATCCTCGCCCACCAAGTAGATGTCGGCCTTGTAGCCCGTCTCGTAGTGGATCAGGTTGAAGCGACCGCGGATCCGTCGTGCGGCTTCCGCCTCGATCACGTCTTCGGGGGGGCAGTAGAACTCCTCCCCGTCGAACGCGATCCGTAAAAACGCGAAAGAGGTCAGTCCCGAACATTCAGGAACACCTTCTTGGCTTCTTCCTTCACCTGCGCCTCCGTCCATTCCGGGTGCAGCTGCCGAATCGCTGCCTCCTTGAGCTCTCGGGCAGACCAGTAGAGCCGCTGCGCCACTTCGAGCTTCTGGGCCGGAGTCATGGCCCGCAGCGCCTTCACCTGCTCAGGGTGCATCAGATGCATCCCGCCACGTTCCAAGGAGGGCCTTACTGTAGCTCACCACATCGTTCGGACCACCGCCCTCCATGCGCATCAAATATTCGGCGGCCACGAAATCGTGCTCCGCTCGTTCGGCCCAGAGACGGGCATCGCGCAGGCGATCAGCGGGGCCGCGCATAGAGAACCTGCCCTTCCCTGGTCGCGGGCCGCACGATGGTGCCGACGCGGTCTCGGTCTCGCTCGAGCTCCTCCGGCGTCACGACGATCAGGTCGAGGGAAAGCTCCCGATCCGCCAGCGCGAGGTCGATGGCGGTGGCTTGCTTTCGTCGCGACCCCTGAATCGACATGCCTACGAGCAGATCCACGTCGCTGTCGGGGCCCGCCGTGCCTCGCGCATGGGAGCCATAGAGGATGACCGACTCCGGATGAAACTGATCGACGATACGGTGCACCATCTCGTCAATGGCAGGGTGGCGAACATTCGACCCCATCCGTCGCTCCTTTCCGCATCTCACCTTGTGACAACGTATTGTCAGAGCTTGACCCCGTACCGCTCGAGCCAGTTCGTCAGCGTCTGATAGCTCGGCAAACCTACCAGGGCGGCCGCCCGGGTCTTGTTCCCGTGAGACTCGGCCAGGGCGCGCTCCAGGTAGTGCCGGGCCACGATCGAGAGAAGGTCCGGCAGCCGCAGACTCTCGCCGAGGGGCCGGTTGAGGATACCATCCGCGGCGGCGGAGTCATTGGGCAGAATGGCGTCCCGGGCGTCGTCCGCCGTGATCGTCGTGTCACTTGTCCAGATGGCGGCTCGCCTCAGTGTGTTGAGGAGTTCACGCACGTTCCCGGGCCACGGGTGGTTCATGAGAAGGTTTCTCGCGCCTGCCGAAAGCTCCTTCTTCTCGAAGCCGGGTTCCTCGAGGCTCTCTTGGTTCACCTGGTCGAGAAGGGCATCGATGAGGAGGCCGACGTCTCCCTCCCTCTGTCGGAGAGGCGGCAACCGCAGAATCGCGACGGCGATCCGATAGAAGAGGTCGGCGCGGAAGCGGCCGGCGGCGACCTCCTCCATCAGGTTCCGGTTGGTCGCCGCGACAATCCGGACGTTCACCTGGATCGGTTTGCTGCTCCCGAGGCGGACGATCTCGGCTTCCTGAAGAGTGCGCAGCAGCTTCACCTGAGCGAGCGTCGGGAGTTCGCCCACCTCGTCGAGAAAGAGCGTCCCACCCTCGGCCTCCTCGAAATGGCCCTTGCGCGTCTTCTCTGCGCCGGTGAAGGCCCCCTTCTCGTGCCCGAAGAGCTCCGACTCGATCAGCTCCGCCGGGATAGCCCCGCAGTTCAAGGCCACGAACGGCTGGTCCCGCCGGGCGCTCGTCCGGTGAATGGCCCGCGCCAGGAGCTCCTTGCCGGTGCCCGATTCGCCCTCGATCAGCACCGGGACCGAGCGCGGCGCAACGCGACGGGCTCTGGCGATGACGCGCTGCATCTCGACGCTTCGGTGAAGGATGTCGGCGAACTCGGGCGCCTCAGGAGGCAGGCCTGCGCTGAGGCGCTTGAGCTCTTCGTCGGGCTTGCGGAGGAGGTCGGGGAGGAAGTCGGCGGAAATGTCGAAGGGCACCGAGGCGGTCTGCACGCCAGCCTCCGGGGAGGACTCGATCAGCTCTGCCGGGAAGCGGGTCTTGGCCAGCAGGATCCACACCGCTGCCATGGCCGGAGTGCCCGGGCTGAGGTGGAACGTGAAAGTGCCGGCCGGTCCGATCCGCGTCCAGACATCCGCGACGACCGACACGGCCGCCTGATAGATGTCGCCGAAGTGGGTCGGTGAGGAGAGGTTGACGGGGTGCAGAGTGATGGGCACCGAGGTCCGGCCGCGCAGCCACCGGAGATATGGAGCCACTGCCTCCTTCGGATGGTCGCTCAGGAGATGGATCGTGTCGAAGGGCCTGGCGGCGACCGCCTGGCCCAGGGGCCCGACCCCTCGGTCCTCCTCGCGCGGTGCTCGCAGATCCGCCTTGCCGATCCAAGACACCAAGGCACGGTTCATCGGGGCCTCCAGAGTCCCTCCCCTATACAACCGATCTTGTGCCAACACCAACGGATTTACGGTCAGGGGCGGCCGGGTCGGCGATCCCTGCCCGGTTTACGTGCAATCGCCCTGGCCGGCGTTCGCCGTCGAGGGCCGACGGAGTCAGCGGCGCGGCCGCTGCGAAACGTCCGCCGGCCGGCGTGCCTCGGAGAGAATGGGTTGAAGCGGCTCTTCCTGGGTATATACTCGGCCTATATCTCTTGCTGGGAGGGTTCCTCATGCAGACGGCGAAGATCTTCATGAACGGCCGGAGCCAGGCGGTTCGGTTGCCCAAGGAGTTCCGGTTCGAGGGTGACGAGGTGATCGTGAAGCGGGTGGGGGACGCGGTGTTGCTCTTCCCGAAGCAGTATCGGGCGACGACGATGAAGGACGCGCTCGACGAGCTCGACCCGGAATTTCACCTCGACCGAGAGCAGCCGAAGGAGCAACAACGTCGAGATTCGGTCGGCTGATGCGGTACCTCCTCGATACCGACACCTGCATCTTCCTGATCAACCGCAGTCCAGGCTATGAAGCCGTCCTCGCCCACCTGGAGGGCCTCGTGTACGGAGAGGTCCTGCTCTCGGCGATCACCCTCGCGGAACTTCGGTTCGGTGTGGCCAAGAGCGCGAGGGGGCCGGCCAACCTCGAGAGACTGGAGCGGTTCCTAGCTCGGTTCGAGGTCGCGGACTTCGATGCCGAGTCGGCGGCAGCCTACGGCTCCCTGCGAGCCGATCTGGAGGGGAAGGGGACGCCGATCGGGCCCTTCGACACGCTCATCGCGGCGCAGGCGCTCAGCAGAGACGCCGTCCTGGTCACCAACAACGTGCGAGAGTTCTCCCGCGTCGCCGGTCTCCGGTGGGAGAACTGGATGGCCTCGGCATCGGCGTGACGGTCGGCCTCGAGCCTCGGGTGTCCGCGCAGGGGCGCGTTGGTGAAGGTGCGGCAGTGCCTGTCCCCACGGTACGCCGTCCGATGCCTGTCCCCACGGTACGCCGTCCGATGCCTGTCCCCACGGGCAGTCGTCCGCGGCTCCTCCTCGTCCAGCTGGATCACGGGAACGCCTATCTTGCCTGCGGCGAGGATGAACTCCGCGCGGCCCATCTCGCAGAGGGCGGCTGCCTTGCCCGACGACAGGCGGCCGAGCTCGAAGAGCTTTGCCGCGAGGAGGAACCAGGCCTCGTTGGCAAACTCCTCCCGGGACTGGCCGGCGCTGAGCAACACCTCTTCCAGGATGGCGATGGTGACCTTCTGCATTCACGCATCCAGGCCTGGGACGGCGACCCCGGGGAAAATGGCGCCGCGCGGGCAGGTCACTCTCGATCGGCCCAGAGCCGGGCGTCGTGCAAGCGATCATAGGGACCGCGCATACAGGAGCTGCCCTTCCCTGGCCGCCGGCCGCACGATGGTGCCGGTGCGATCTCGGTGTCGCTCGAGCTCCTCCGGCGTCACGACGACCAAGTCGGCCGTGACGGTCGAATCACTCGTCCAGATGGCGGCTCGCCTCAGGGTGTTGAGGAGCTCACGCACGTTCCCGGGCCACGTGTGGTTCATGAGAAGGTTTCTCGCACCTGCCAAGAGCTCCTTCTTCTCGAAGCCGGGTTATCGACGCACGCTGTCTTGGTTCACCTGGTAAACCGGCAGCCCGGGGAAGCGGCTCCCGACGTCTCGGGCTTTGCTGGAGTTGCACGCCGTCGCGATCCGTCCGGGAACCGGCTCGCGACCGGCAGGATCCGCCGTCCGCCCTGTCACGTCGAACCGCTCCGTGATCCAGCGTGCGGCGCTGGCAGCCCGAACAGGCCGAAGAGCTCCTCCTGGGTGAGGGCAACCTTCAGGTCGAGGCTCACGTCGTCCACCACTTCCTGGAACAACTCGCGTTTTTCTCGGAGCTTTTGATCGATCCGTTCTTCAATCGTGTTGGCGCACGTGTAGCGAAAGACAGTGACGGGGTAGGGCTGACCCATGCGGTGGGCGCGGCTTTCGGCCTGCTCCTCGCTCGCGGGGTTCCACCAGCGGTCGAGGTGAAAGACGTAGGAGGCGGCCTGCAGGTTCAGGCCCACGCCGCCGGCCCGAAGGGAGAGGAGCAGAGCTTTGTGGTGGGCATCCGAGATGAAACGGTCGACGGCGTTGGACTTCTGCGCCGAGGACATGGCACCGGTGTACACGATTGGGGCAAAGGCGCTGAGGCGAGCGACTGCTCGGCCCAGCCCGAACGTCTCATCGGTGAACTGCGAGAAGACCAGGGCGCGATGACCCTCGGAAACCAAGATGCCGAGGCGCTCCTCGATGTCCTCCAACTTCGCCGACTCACCGGAGGCCGGATCCACGTTGCAGAGCTGCTTGAGCCGTGCGATCAGCTCGAGGACGTGGGTAATCGTGAGGGCCGGGCCGAACTGCGTGAGCCGGACGATACCCTCTCGCTCGGCGCGATCATAGGAGGCGCGCTGGGCGGGACCGAGCTCGATCGTGAGCTCGTGGATACGCTTGGGCGGGAGGTCGTGGAGCACGTCTCGCTTTCTGCGCCTGAGCTGCACCTCACGCAACTGGGTGCGCGCGCCGGCGGCGGTTTGGCTGGGTCGCGGCCGGTCGCCCGGTTCGCCCGTGAGGAACTCGAACAGAGACACGAGGTCGTCCACGCTGTTTTCCAGCGGTGTGCCGGTGAGCGCCCAGCGCCGCTCGCGGTAGAGGCGCTTGCACGCC
The DNA here is from genome assembly GCA_016214985.1 of Deltaproteobacteria bacterium. Lineage (GTDB taxonomy): Bacteria > Desulfobacterota > Deferrisomatia > Deferrisomatales > JACRMM01 > JACRMM01. The sequence goes on from JACRMM010000035.1 coordinate 148,123, forward strand.
TGGGAGACGCCCGTCTCGCGGTTCTTGATGCGAGAGGCCTCATCGAGCAGGACGACGCCCCAGCGGCTGCGCGCCGCGGGGCCGTCGCGCAGGTCCAATACGTCGGCGCGCAGCGTTTCGTAGCCGACGAGGACGACGTGCGCCGGCAGACGCCACAGGCGCGCCCGCTCGCCCCCGGTGCCCGCGAGGGGGAGGACGATCAGCTCCGGCGCCCATCTTCTCAGCTCGACCCGCCACTGGCCGAGCAGCGACGCCGGGCAGACCACAAGCGCCGACGCGATCTGCCCCCGGTGGTAGAGGATGCGCAGCGCGGCGATGGCCTGGACGGTCTTGCCCAGCCCCATGTCGTCGGCCAGCAGCAGGTGCCGCCGTTGGAGCAGCGACGCGATGCCGTCTTCTTGGTAGGGGAGCAGCGGGGCCGGCCACTCGAGGAGGCCCTTCGGGGCGAAGAAGGCGGAGAGCGGCGGCTGAAGCACGGCGGCGAGGCGCTGGAGAAGGTCATCCGGCCGCCCGTCGAAGTGCTCGCCCGCATCCCCTGGGTCGGACGTCGTTGGGAGGGTCTCCTTGTCCTTCTCGGAGAAGTCGAACCAGCCGATCTCATGGCAAAAGGCTTCGTCGCAGGTGGCTCCGGCGGCGGGCGCCACGGCCCGCGGCACCCCAAGCGCGAGTGTGCCGGGGAAGTGCGACGTCGCGGGCTCGGTGGGAGGGCCTCGCCTCGCCGAGGGGATCACCGTTCGCCTCGCCTACCGCGCTGGATCGCCCGAGACCCGTGCGGACCCTCCCCCGCTGCCCGGCCGAACTTTCCCGTCTCCAAACTCTCCGCCGTACACCTCGCGCAGCCCCTTGCGGAGGCGGGCGAACGGCTCGCGCACGAGGCCGCGACGGCACAGCTCCTCGCAGAGCGCGTGGGCTCGCATGCCGGCGGACGGCGGGGCGTTGATCCACGTCCACGCTTCGAGATCCTCGGCACCGTCGGGGATCAGGGCAAAGGGGATCGACGGCGCGAGCTCCGTGTGGAGAATCGTCGGCGGCCCCAGGGTGGGAAGACAGAGCAGGAGGTCGGGCTCGCGGCGGCAGGCATCAAAAAGGGAGTGCCCGAGGGCAGCGATCCCCAGCACATCCACCCGCTCGTCCGGCCAGAGGAAGCCCGTCGGGGCCGAGAGCGTGTTGTGAACGAACTCCAGCGGCTGGCCCCGGCCGTCCATCAGCAAGAGCGCGCCGAGAAGCAGCCGTTCCGCGCCGCCGGCGCGCACCACCACGTCCAGGTAGGCCGCGACGCCCACGTCCGCCGCCCTGGGCGCCTTGCGGTACGGAATGGCCATGCCCTACGAGAACTCTTCCGACGCCGCCTCGAGGACCAGGTCGTCGGGGACCTCTCGGGCGTCGAATTCCACGGCGTCTTCCTGCAGGTCGGGTGCGTAGGCCGGGTCGTAGCGGTAGAGGTCCCAGAGCGTGATCCACCGACGGATGTCGGCGCGGATGGACGTTCGCACGTCGCGACGGCCGGCAGGCAAGGTGGGAACCGACACGCCGTAGGCCTGCTCGTAGATGGCCTTGATGCGGTAGCGGACTTCCTCTTCCTGCTCGGCCGTGGGTGCGGCCAGCCGCAAGGGCGGCGCCTTCAGGAGGTTGATGCCGCGCTGGCCGTTGCGTTCGCTCTCGTCGAGCGCCGGCGCCGCCGCGGCGAAGCGCGTTTCGTCGTGCTTGCCGGCGACGACCGTGTTCTCGACGAACCCGCTGGTCATGGCGAAGATGGGCAGAATGCTGCTCCCGGGTGTCTGCGAGATCGCCTGCCACCAACCGATCTCCTCGTAGGCGGCGATGCGCTGCTTCAAGGTACACCGCGCGAGACGCTCCAACTCGTCGAAGAGGATGACCAGCCCGTTGCAGCCGCAGGCTCGGAAGAACCGGGCCAGCACGCGGATGCGGTCGTGGGCCAGCAAGGGGTTTCGCGGGCCGGTGAGGTCGTACACCGCCGTCTGGCCGAGCTCCTTCAGCTTCTTCTTGATGAGCCCCTTGGAGAGCGGTTTCCCCTCGATGTCGTCGAGGATCTGCGTGCGCAGCTCCTCGTCGGCCCGAAACTCCTCGTAGAGGTGCAGGAGGGCCTGGAACCGGTCGCGGATGTCCGCGTCGCGTGCCCAGAGTCGCAGGGCTGCGAAACCCTCCGACGGCGTGCTGACGTCGGAGCTCAGCTCGCGCAGGGCCTTGCCGGTGCGACCCGGCGGGCGAGCGCTCTCGGCGATGGCCTTCAGCACCACGTGGGGGTTGCCCAGCAGCATCTCCGGGCTAATGACCAAGTAGGCCGTCACGAAGTTCGCCCGCTCCGCCAGCGCCTGGAAGTACTCCAGCAGGTGGGACTTGCCGGCGCCGAAGTTGGCCGCCAGGACGAGCGGCTCCGTCCCCAGGCCAGCGGCAACGGCGTCCCGGGCGCTCTCGAAGCGGTCTTTGATGTCGAACTGGGTGGTGCCCAGCTGGGCCACGGCGTGCCGGCTGGGGACCCCGGAGCGCAGGGCCTCGATGGCGTTTCGGGCGAGAACCACGTCTTGGATCATGGCGCGTCTCCCAGATGCACCAGCGCCGCCGCCGGGTTGGCCCGGAGGGCGTCGTGCACCTCGAGGCCGATGCGCGTCTGCAGCGCATCGTAGTCGTAGTAGTTGCGGCGGTTCGGCTGGCTGTCGTAGAACGACGGCGTGGTGAGCACCACCACCAGGAAGCTCTCGAACCAGTCGATGTCGTCGATGAAGCGGCGGAGCAGCGCGAGCATCTGCAGGTATGCGGCTTCGCTGTAAGTCACCGCCGGCTCCGCCTCGCCCTCGGCGACGAGGGCTGCCAACTCGTCGCTGGACGCCCGCCGCGCGATGGCGGCACTCACGGCCTTCAGCGTGTCCGCCTGCCTCTTCGCCTTCGACACCTTCCGGTGTTCGTACGCGCGGACGTCGAGGACGACCACGAGGCCGCCGTGGCCCGCCTTCGGCACCCACCGGCCAAAGGACGCCAGCATGTGCCGCGCGTTGGACTTGGTGATGCGCTCGAAGACGTGGATCTTCTTCAAGGCAGCGGCCGCACCCGGCATGGTGCGCCCGGCAAGCCAAGCCAGAAGCACCTCCTCGGTGGTGGGCGTCACGGCGTCGGGCAGCAGCTGGGCGCGACCCAGGGCGGTCACGGCGGCCCGAAACTCGATGGCCATCCCGGGGTCGCGGAGCTGGGGCGTGGCAAACTCGCGCTGGAACTCGTTGATGAGGTCCTTGGGCTCGCGCCCGTTGTCCGCGGCGATGCCGTCCACGTCGCTCAGCAGGCGGCCCTCCTTCACCATCACGCCGTGGCTTTCCAGATGGCGGCGCGCCTGCTCGGCGGTCCAGGCCTTCCACTGGACGTCTCGCGTGACGGCAAAGAAGAGCCGCTCGATGCGGTGGAGGTCCGGCTTCTTGCCCTCGGCGTCGAGTCGGCCGGCATCGACGTCGGCGAAGTAGTACCCTTCGGCCAGGGCCGTTTCGCGCACCCGCGCCCGCACCGTTTGCAGCACCTCCGGGCGTCCGCTCACGACCTTCACGGCCGAACCCCCGCACTTGATGTACTCGGCGAGGTACTCGCAGCGCAGCATCTCCAGCCAGTCTTCCGGGGGGATCAGGAGCCGCTCGCCGCTCCAGTCGGATGGTTCCATGGCACCTCCCTTCGCGTTCCTGTCGAGGCGGTCGTCGTCTCGAGGTCGATCGCAGGCTGATTCCTACCGGAACCAGACGCCGTAGTAGCGAATCGCCCGCCCGTCTTCCGCGATGACCGTGAAGATATCCCGATCCTTGGCCTTGCCGGAGGGGTACTCGAACTCGAAGGGGCTGCCGGCGCGCGTGGCGGTGAGACCGGATCGGTGGAGCGCGTAGAGCTGCTGGCCGAAGGCCGCACGCGGGTTGTCCTTCTTCCAGCCCGGCGTGATGCAGAAGAGATCGTAGATGTCGCGGAGCTTTGCGAACATCACGTCCGGCCGGGTGACGCGGCGGCAGGCGGCGTAGAGCCCTTCCAGGAGCTCCTGAGAGTTTGCAGACGACACCTTGTCGCGCAGGCGCTTGAGCTCGGCCGCGACGACCTTGGGTCGAACCTGGGGCCAGCCGGCCTTGCCGATCTGGAGCGCCAAGCGCGCGGGTTGCGCCCGAACGACGACGGGCGACGAGATAAGCGTGTCGCCTTCCTCCAGCACGCGCAGCGAGTGCCTCTCCGCTGACGTGGCCTGCACCTCTCGCCGCCAGGCGTCGGACTCGAGGTAGGCGCGCACGTCGAAGGCCCAGGCGTCGGCCGTCTCCGCGGTGGGGGCGGCAAGGGAGGGGGCGAGCTCCGCAGCGAGGGAGGCCTGCTTCTGACGATTGGCCATGTGGCCCGTCTGGCACGCCTTCTTCCAGGCCTTCAGCGCCGCCTCGTACTTCTTGGCGGCCTTGATCAGAGCGTCTACGCGCTCCTCGTGTTCCTGCAGCGCATCTTCGAGCATGACGCGAGCTCCCTCCCAACTGGAGTGACGGGGGACAAGGGACAGGAAGGCCGGGCAGAGGCCCCGCTTCCGAAGAGCGCGAGTCCCTTATCACGGGCGGCAAAGGGACGCAAGGGGGGTTTGCCCGAGCGGGCCCAGGCGACACGCAGGAGCGACTCGAGGAGTTTGGTGGGTCGGCCTTCTGAAGAGGGTACGAGCGGATGGGCCGCGAACCGGCAGCCAGGGGAGCGGCTTCCGACGTTTCGGGCTTTGCTGGAGTTGCACGCCGTCGCGGTCAGTCCGGGAACAGGCTCGCGACCGGCAGCACCAGACCCTCAAGGACCCCCCGGGCCTGGTGGCCGGCGAGTCCGCGCCTTCGCCAACCGCTCCTGTGGGCTTCTCGCAGGGGCATCTGCCGCGGGTCCTCTGGTACCCGGCCACGGCTCAGCTGTTTGCACCGGAGTTCCGGCCAGCATGCGGTCCATCGCCGCCAGCGCTTTGCGACGTGCCAACAGACCCTCGCTCATGGAAACCTGGGCGTCGAAGGTGAGAATGCAGTCGAGGCAAGCAAGCTGGCAACGGGCATCGTGGAGCTCATCCACGAAGAGCACCTGTCTCGCCACGTCCAGCCACTCCCTCCCGCGTTTCATAAGTTCCAGCACGTGGCCGGCACCGCCCGGGACATTGTCGTGGAGAACCGCGCCCAACGCCCAGCCGCCGCCTTCGCCGGCGGGCGCCGTCAGGACACCGAGCTCGCGAGTGTCGAGCTCCAAGAGCCGCGCGCCGGCGATCTGTAACGCCACTCCCAACGTGGTCACGATGGCCTTGTCCGCGGCGTCTGCCCCAAGGCAACCCGAGAAGTCGAGCATCAACACGTCCGTTGGCTGGCGCGCCGCCAGCGTCTGGTTCCGGAGGACCGATCCCGCGCCGTTTTGCCAGCATCGCAGATAGGCTTTGGGCGCCGTGAGCGGCGCGTGGGAGTCGAACCTGGGTGGCAAGTCCACACCGCCCTCCCCCACGAGGGTCTCGCTGGCCGAGTACCCGCACTGGAGGCAGACCGCGAAGCCCCTTCCATGACCGCCTCGATTGTGGACGAGCAACTCGCCGTCCTCTCGGTACCGGGCGCGGAGTCCGGAAACGCCGGCGAACGTCGTCTCGTCGTGGGCAGAGCCTCCCTGCGCTGCCTCGTGACAGAAGGTGATCGTTGCCTGATCGGTGGTCCCGACGCGCTTGAGGAGAGACCCCAGGCGGGGAGGATCCCAGGCCGCACCGCTGAAGCCGTGTCGTGGCAAGAGCACTTGGGAGGGCGGGCCGCTGGGACCGGCACCGCACACCGGGCAGTCTTCGATCGCGCCGCTCAACCAGTAGTAGAAGTGGCCGTTCTGGCAGGTCGCATGCCGCCCGCGCAGGCCGACGTAGTTGTCGAGGTTTGCGCCGGTCCAATGCTTGAGCAGCCCCCTCGACGTCACGACCTTGCCGGCCACCAGGACCTGGGAGCCGGGCACATACTCACGAAGTGCAAGGAGCCCTCCTCGCTCCAGCCGGTATTGATCCTCTTCGCGCACTCTCGGGCGTTGGCGCCCCGTCTCTTCCACGGACATGACGCGGAGCTTCTGAAGTCCGATCGGGAAACCGTACCGTGGAAGGAACTGCCGGTCCGCCAGGGCCTCGATGACTGTGGTCTCGAAGAAGGCCTTGAGCTGGTAACGGATTGCATTGCACTGGGCACGGGCATTCGATGAGCCGCCTGGGACAGCATTCCAGGCGTCGAGTAGCTCTCCGTACTCGGCGAGCCAAGCTCCAACTCCTCGATCGAAGTCTGACTGCGCATCGGTCACGAAGGAGTCCCAAGCTCCGAGCGCCTCGCTTCCGGCGCTGCCGGCGAGAATTCTTTCCAGGGCGGGGCCGACGGTCTGCGTGCCCTCGTCGCCCAACCATGCCAAGTAGGCCCGGAAATGGGCGGCGAGCCCCCCCGGCCCCGGCACCGAGTTCGCCCATGGCGCGTCGGGCGGGATCGTCCAGTTTGCGGCGGGAGGATCGATCGCCGGCACTCCTCCGTCCTGCCACCGGCGAGGCAACGGCACGCCGCAGAATACGCCCATGTTGCCGAAGGCGTTCATCGCGCCCACCTCGGCGTCGGACGGGTAGACCCACCTGAAGAACTCGCCCAGGAGGTACGCGTAGGCGTGGCGACGAGCCACCCTGGCGCGGTCCAGGAACACGAGAGGTCTGCGGAAGGATCCCTGCAAATAGTCGCCGAACCGCTGGAACACCTCGCGGTCGTACGGTCTGGTTCTGGCAAAAGAGACGGCCAGGGAGGACCCGTCCGCTCGCCGGCCGGCGCGTCCTGCCCGCTGGAGGTAGTTTGCCTTCCCGGGCGGGATGTTGCTCATGAGGACCGCGTTCAGCCCGCCGATGTCGATGCCGAGTTCCATGGTGGTGGTGGAACTGAGGATGTTCCGCGCGCCCGCCTTGAACAAGTCCTGCCGGCGGCGGTTCTCCGCTGGCGTGAGCTGGGCGCTGTGCTCTTCGGCCCAGAGGCCCAGGGCGAACACGCTGGAGGTGCGAAGTTCACGTCGCTGCCTCCCGTGTCTCGGGTCGTCGTCGAGATCTTCGCTGGAGACCAACTGAAGGTCAGTGCATCCGGCGGCCGGCGCGCAAGCCAGCACGTGGTAGTTCCAGATGTGGTCGGTCGTGGGGCATCGGAAGAGCTGCGCCGGGCGCCGAAGTCCCAGATCGGGTAGCCGGATTCGGAGCGCGGGCACCGGACCTTCCCTGGACTGCCGTTCTTCTCTTTCGAGCCACGGGAAGGTGTGAGCGAGTTCGAGGAGTTGCCGGTGGCATCGCTGGAGCAGGTCGGGAGCCGAAGCCTCGGCCTGCCCTTCTTCCATCCCACACTTCTTCAGCACATTCGCCGCAAACCGCCTTCGCTCCTGCCTGGCCGTCGCGCCGACGAACCGTTCGAGCAGGGGGCCGCGGTCCGTTTCTTCGGCACACCAGCGCCCGATCCACCCGGCCCCAAACTGATAGAGGGAGTCGCCTTCCGCGGACCCGGTGGTGACGGCGCCGCTGGCCCGCAGGGAGTCACACAGCGCCCTCAGGAAATGCGGCCAGGAGGCTCGCAGGCTTTGCCGTGCTGCTTCGCTGGGAAGGACTCCGAGAAGCTCGTCGGGGGCAGCGACCGCATCGAGTCCCGGGTACGTGACCTCGGCAAGGCCCAGCGTCTCTACCGTGGCCTGCCCTCGAATCGGCGTGGCCAACTCTCGGGCCATGAGAAGAGGAAGTCTTTCGCAGACCCTCGTCAGGTTGGCGTCCCATTGGACTTGCGTTTCGTTGGTCCAGTCGCGCGCTCTATGCCCCTCCCCCATGTCGCTCCCAAGTAACTCCCGAACCAACGGCGAGTTGGTCAACGTCGCCACCCAGGCGCTGAACGTCCCCCCCGCAATGTAGCTCTCGAGCTGCCGTCGTACGCCTTCAAGCTCCCCCCGGAGGTGTTGCCGAAGGGCGGGGGTCGGAGCAGCAGAAACGTCGCTTTCGAGGGAGCTGATCCGCCTCTGCAGGTACTGGATCGTCGCGTCGTCGGCCACGGGGCTCTCGTCGATGCAGCGCACGAGGGCCGCTCGCAAGAGCTGGATCTCGTGCTGGCGCATCAAGCCGGGACCGAGTCGGGCAGCCTCCGATCGGCTGTCGCTGAATGCCAACAGCCGCCGCCCGCGGGCCGGGAGCCACAAGTTGTGGGATGCCGCGTAGGGAGGCAGACCCGACAGTACCGTCTCCGCGAGCACGGACAGGGTGAGGCTCTGGGACGAGAGAAATGCGCGGAAGGAATCTCCGTCGCAGTGAGGGCAGCGCTGGACCTCGCTCAACACGATACCGCCGGCTCCGTTGCCGTGAACGGAGCCGTCCTCCGGGGCGATTACCACGGTCACGGCGTTGGGTACGTGGCGCGGCGTCAGGAACTTTCCCCCCTGGATACGTGGCCGAGCCACGGGGACATACCGACCGTCCGCGTAGATCCCGCCCAAGACCCACTCACCGCAGTTCTCGCATCGAAACAGCGCGAGCACCGCGCCTCCACAGTCGGGGCAGCGGTCAGAGACCCCGGAGGACACCGGGCCAAGGGAGGGCAACTTCCGAGCCGAATCACCGGGACAGTGTTCGTCGAGACAGACGAACAACCCTTCCGTGGCCCGCGCGAGAAGGTGGACTCGGTGGGGCACGAGAGGATGTTCGGACACCCTTCGACGTGCCACCGCGGTCAGCTGGAGCAGGGCCACGGTGGCGCGCAGCGAGGCACCGTCGGTTCTTCGCCACAGAGTCTCGGCTAGGCGCCGAAGCGCCAGGCAGCTCTCCTGCCAGAGGATCTCCTCCAGGCGGTGGACGAGGGGCGCGCAGGAAAGGGCACCATGCAGGAGAGCGGCTGGGCGTCCCGCGCATTCCTTCGCCGCCGCATCGAGGGCTTCTTGCCCCACGAGAATCGGGAGGGCACGTTTGAGCGCGCCGCAGGCGGCCTCGTCGGCCCTGAGTTCGGCGTCGCCGCTCTGGTTCAAGACCATCGTCGGCCCTGAAAGCCAAGGCCGGTCGAGATCCTCGACCTCGGGTTGCGACGTTGGCGCCGAAGGCGGCCCAAGGGGAGAACGCATTCGCGCCCCCTGGATCACCTGAACGTCCTGCTCTTCCTTGGAGAACACCTGTGACGCGAAGCGGACGAGCTCGCCGGCGTGCCCGGTGCCGAGCGTCGCAGAGGTCGCGATCTGGAGCACGTCCGCCGACGGGACGCCGCAGCGCTCCAGCACGCGACGAAGAAGCAGCGTGATCTCGGCGGCCAACGTACCGGTGTAGAGGTGCGCCTCGTCGAGGACGAGCGCCCGCAACCCCGGGCCGAAGAAGACCGCGTCCTGAGGCCGGCAGAGCATGTACTCCAGCATCGAGTAGTTCGTGATCAGGACGTCGGGAATGGGGCCTCTCGGCCGGCCTTGTGCCACCGGCGGTCCCTCTGCGGTCTCCAACCCCCGAGCCTGTCTTCGAGTCCGGAAACGCGATGGGTCCCACCGCGGAACGACGGCCCGGTTCGCTGCCTTGCGATCCTCGGGGGTCTCGCTCGTGAAGTGGAACAGCGTGATCCGATCTTGCCCCTTGAGCCATTCGTGGAGCCGGTCCACTTGGTCGTTCACCAGGGCGTTCATTGGGTAGAGGATGAGGCACTGGACTCCTGGGCCTCTGCGGGGTCTGGAACTGAGCTCGTTCAGGATCGGGAGGAGAAAACTCTCCGTCTTGCCGGCGCCGGTGCCTGCGGTAACGACGAGAGCAGGGCGACGACCGTCCGCTACGCGTTGGCTGGTGAGAATAGCGTCCCTTTGATGGACATAGAGCGGCCGAGCCTTCGGGACGGCGCCCCGTGAGTCCAGGTGCTCGCAGAGCTCGGGGTGGAACGCACCCTTGGCGGTAAGCGTGGCGAGGGTCTCCGACGACGTCTCAGCCGGGAAGGCACCTTCGACCCAGAGGTCCCCCACCATGCCCCCGGACCCGGCCGGGCCAGACCAGAGCCTTCGACAGATTTCACCCAGGCGGGGATCCCGCACGAAGTTGTCGTCGAGGGCGAAGTCCACGAGTCTCTTCCGGACGGCGTCCGCGAGTGCCAACGCGTCGAGTTGCGCCATGTCAGGCTCCAGGGAGTGTGAGCGGAAGCAGTCGGAGCGCCAGGAGGCGCCGGAATGGTTCGACGCCCATGGCGAGCCCGAGGTTGAACCGGGCCCGCGACTCCACGGGCTGGCCGAGGAGGTGCTGCCGGGCTCGCTGGAGCAGACCCACGTCGACGAAGTGGGGATCGACGCCGAGCGTCTCAGCCACCAACGACAGCTGCGTGCTCGCCGTCGCCTCCAGAGCTTCGACGTTCGGTAGTTCCCCGACGCAGACAAGAAGAGAGGCGACATAGACCGTCGCTGCCGCGTCGCCCTTGGCAGGGACCAGATACCCCCTGAACCATGATCGCATGACCCGACAAAGGAGCAGAGGGTCGGCGCGGTGGAGCCATGTCCCCGCCCGACAGACCGCCTCCTCATCCAGCTGGGCGGTCTGGGCGAGACTCAGCAGGACAACGTGTGCCTGATCCGCAGACGGGCGCCAGTCCCAGAAGAGAGACCGCACCGCGGAGAGCCAACTTTCGTCGAGGGGCGGTGCCGCCAGACCCTCCGCAGGCGAGTCCTCCAGCAACCAGGCGGCCAGGCACTCGGCGGGGAACTTCTGGACAAAGGCTCGGACCCGTTGGAACGCGTAGCCGCCGAGAACCGGTAGGTGAAACCATCGCATCATCGCGGCCAGGAACGGAGCATCGTCATCACCGGCTTCGGCGAGTGAGTCCGCCCAGGTTTCGGCCCACCAGGCGCCGATTCGTGAGGCCGGTCCTTCCGCCTGGCCCCCATAGGCGAGCGCAACGGCGATGATGGGCGGGTCCTGGCCGGGGATGTCCGCCGACCACCACACGCCCCCGTCCTCCGTCCCTTGGGCCGCCACATCAGAGGTCGCCATTTCGCCATCCTCGGCCCACCAGACGAGGCGGTGGCCGGGCCCCGGCTCCAAGGCGTCCGTCAGCCGCACACGCGCCCGTCCGGGATCGGTCCACAGATCGACGTCAGACACAACACCGGGTGCCGTCACCTCCTCGGAGACTCCAAGAACGTCCTCGGTTGCGTTGTATGGTCCACGGCGGACGGCCAGTCGCGCACCCCAGCCGCCGAGCCGTCCGAGAGGAGAAGCATCGGCCTTGACCCGCCCCACCCAGGTGTCTCCTTCCAGAAGGGCGAGGTCACTGGCTTTGGCGAACGACGGGGGCGGGTAGATCCGGAACAGGGACCCTCTCGCGGCGTCGGCGGACAGGGGGCCAGGAGGACTGGAGAGGGGGCCACAAGGACCCATGGCCTCCCAGCCGTCGGTGCCCAGGCGTGCCACTCCCACAGGGTCGATCCACACATTCTGCCGAAGGGTTCGCCTCTCTCCCCCGTGCTGGACGCCGATGTGTATCTGGGGGTTCTCTCCGAGCAGGGTACCGCTGAGGTGCACGGGGTCTGAGACGGTCAACGTGGACGTCTCGCTTTCCAGCATCAGAGGAACGCCCCCGAAGCGAGCGAAGTGGACTTGGCTTTCCACCCCATGTTCGATGTCCACTTGAAAACGTGCCCCGATCCGCACCGTGGGTCCACCCCGGATCGACGCCCAGACGTCCTGAGCCCACGCAGGTTCGCCGACGGGGCCTTCGCCGAGTCTTGGCTCCCAGAGAACTTCCTCGCCCAGGAACACTTTGAAAGAACGAGACCATCCCGGCGGCAGGAACCAGAATCGCCAACCATGGCCGCCGTCATGCCACATGGCTGGCTGAGGGTGCGGCCGGAGGTCAGCCGAGAGGACCAAAGCATACGCGCCGGCGGGACTGAGGGGCTCGTTCCAAGGGTCCTGAATGCGCGCGCCTTTTGGCATTTGAAAGACCGAAATGTCTTCTCCCTGTCCCCACAGCTCCAGCACCGCACTGTTGGCCGGCGTGCCATCCGGCAGGAGGAGCTGAGCGCTTACCTGTGGCGAACTCGGGGTCAGTTGGATCTCGTCGAACCCGACTCGGGCGAAGGTGCCGTCCGGCTGACGCACCAGACTCCCAACCAAGCGGCCGGCGGCCTGAACCCGGTAGACATCTGCAGGGAGGTCCAGGGCTGAGGGGTTTACGAGCGGACACTGGAACATGGGTGGGTGGGGAGGTGACCATGTCAGCCGCGGCACAGCAAGAAATGGCTGTGGCCCTATATCGTGTACGGTTCGGGCGGTCGCAGCGGTTCCCAGCTCAGGGTGCGTACGCGCTTGGCGAACCACCTCATCGGCCCATTCTGGCAGGACCCACGCGGTCTGGGTGATGGCCTTCCTAAGACGCACTTCCGTGTTGTTCTGCCTGAAGTTTCGGATCTCGTCCCAGACTTGCAGAAAGCCAGCGCTGCCCAGGGGGCCCGGTGCGAGAAGACGCCGGAGGCTCTGAGGTTGTCCCTGGCCGGCAAGCCAGTATGGGAGACGGCGAACGAAGCCCCGGCGAGTGAATCCGAACTGAAGGAAGATGGTGTCGAACCAATTCTGGAGGCCCTCGATGCCGAACACGTGCCGCAGGTTCAGGCGGCGTGCCGCTACCTCGAGAGCATCCTTGTGGTCCTGCGTGGGCTGCCCACCGCCGAAGAAGAGGAGAGATTCCGTCCGCGGCCTGAAGCCAATGCTGAGCACCGAAGGCCAGATCTGGCCCTCGGATGCCTCCCGCCGGCCATGCTCACTCGCCAGGAAGAGGAGAAGAAGACCGAGCGCAGCCCGCCGGGTAAACCCGCCCGTAACGACGCCTCCGCCAAGATGGGTGGCGCAGCCGACAGCATCCAAGCCCCGAGCCCATCTCAAGAGCCAGGCATGGTCGTCTGAATCCGGCCTGAGTTCAGCGAGAGACCAGGGTACCTGGCCGAGCCCCATGCCGTCGCGTCGAGCAAGAATGGCCTGAGCGGCTTCTCGGACCGCATCTTGCCCCAGCGGATCGATGCCCTCGAAGATCATCTCCCCCTCCGGCCTCGTGGGTGACCACCAAACCGTCAGACCGTCGCTGCGAGGAACTCCACGTGGCCTGGGTCTTACCCCACGGGCCCGGGCAGGGTCAAGGGCGTCAGCCCGGTCTCACCCCGGCCCCGCCAGCATCCCCAGGATCTCGTCGCGCCCGAAGGACTTCAGGAGCCCCGGGTCGTCCTCGGCCACCACGTCGCGCAGCAGTGCCCGCTTTCGCTCGATGATCGCCGAGATCTTCTCATCCAGGGTGCCCTCGGTCACGAGTCTGAACACCTGGACGCCCCGGGTCTGGCCGATCCGGTGGACCCGGTCGGTGGCTTGGTCCTCGGCCGCGTCGTTCCACCAGCGGTCGTAGTGGATCACGACCGAGCCGGCCACGAGGTCGACGCCGGCCCCGCCGGCCTTGAGGCTCGCCAGGAACACGCGGCACGCAGAGTCCTCGTGGAAGCGCGGCTTCCCGCGGTTGCGGCTCCTTCCCGTGAGGCTCACGTGGCCCACGCCTTCTCGCGTGAGGTGGCGCTCCATAATCTCGATCATCCCGAGGAAGTGGGTGAAGACCACGACCTCTTGCCTGCTGTCCAGGAGACGCTGGGCTGCAGGGGCGCCGGGTGGTCACAGATCTGTTTCAGAAGGCTGAGGAGCGCGAAGACATGCACATAGGGTTCCGGTTGGTCAAGTGCGCCCAGCGCCTCTGGGAGTGCCGGCGTCCGCCGGCTCACTGCGTCGCGGTAGAACCGCACGTGCTCGTCCGACAGGCGGCAGGTCCGAAGGTCCTCGATCTTGTCCGGCAGCTCCGCGAGCACCGTCCTCTTCATGCAGGGAAGCGTGAAGGGCGACACGAGCCGGGCCAGCTCTGCCGCCTCTCGGGCCGCGGATCGGCCTCGGCTAGGGCGTCGTAGCGGGCCAGACAACCCCCGAGCGCTGGGCTCAGAGCACGCGAAACTGGCGGCCCGTCGAGGCCGTCTACCTCAACCCAACGATGAAGGGGGAGCAGACCCCTCTTCAAGACGCTGCATGATGTGACCCGAGGCGACAATTACCTTGACACCCGCCGAGAGCGACCCGAGGAGTTTGGTGAGTCGGTCTTCGAAGAGGGCACGATCTGATGGGCTGCAAGCCGGCCAGGTGACGCGGCTTCCGAAGTCTGAAGCTTCACTGGCCTCGGTGTGGCGTTCAGTCCGGGAACAGGCTCGCGACCGGCAGCACCAGACCCGTCAGGATCCCGGCGCCGGTCACGGTGTCCGTCTCACCGTATTTGTCGATGTCGGTGGCGGAGGTACAGACCAGCAGGGCCCGGTTTTCGGGTTCGACCAGCCACACCTGCTGGACGCCGGCCGCGAAGTACTCCTCGACCTTCTGGCGCACTTCCTGCCAGCGGTCGCCCGGGGACAGGACCTCGCCCACCATCTCCGGGGCAACCTCGAGGAACCCCTTGGGCGGTGCGGCGGGGCAGAGGGCCTTGGAGACCAGTGCCACATCCGCGCCCCGGACACGATCCGGGTCTCGGCGGGTGTAGATGCCCACCTCTCCCGAAAGAACCCAGCCCAGGCGGCGCTCCCGTACGAAACGGGTGAGCTCGTAGACGAGGTTCGACTCGATGGCTGCGTGCTCGCTGCCGGTGGGGGTCATGGGTACGATCCTCCCGTCGATCAGCTCACAGGGGCCGACGTCTCCCATCGCCAGAAGTTCAGCGCCCGTAAGCAGCGGCGCCTCCAGAGGAGCAGCAGTCAGGCCCATCTCCGTCTTCCTTCTCAACCGGTCCGTTGCCGGAGCATCTGACTTGCTTGTAGCATCGCGCGGCCGGAGCGTCAATCGGTCCGGGCGGGCGGTGCGGGCGGCCGGGGGGTCTCCGCCGCCGCAGCGGCGCTGCCGCCCGATCCTCATCGAAAGTCCCGCGACCGCGCCACGAGGTCTCCGAGCAGCGCGCTTCGGTCCTCCAGGCGCCGGGCCACCAAGTGGATCACGTCCCCTTCCCGCTCCAACACCCCCGAGACGCCGAGCAGGCTCGCGCCCAGGAGCTCGCGGCGCTGGCGCGCGGCCAAGTCCCGCCAGACCACGACATTCACCGTACCCGTCTCGTCCTCCAGGGTCACGAAGGTGACGCCGCTCGCCGTGGCCGGGTGCTGACGGTTCGTCACGAGGCCGGCGGCCCGTGCGCGCCGGCCGTGGGGCAGGCGCGAGAGCTCCGCCGCCTTCAGGAAGCGAAGATCCCCGAGCCGCTCCCGCAGGAGCGCCATGGGATGGCGGCCCAGGGTGAGCCCCAGGCTCGCGTAGTCGGCCACCAGGTCCTCGCCCTCGGAGGGCGCCGGCAGGCGCGGCGGCGCCTCCGGAAGCTCCACGCCCCGGAGCAGGGGCAGCGGCGCGGGGTCCACGCCCCGGGCCTGCCAGAGGGCGGCGCGCCGGTGACCCGCAAGCCCCTTCAAGGCGCCCGCGGCCACCAGACACTCCAGGTCGTGGCGGGAGAGACCGGCCCGCTCCGCCAGATCTTCGACGGTGCGAAACGCCCCCGCGGCCCGCGCGGCCACGAGCCGCCCGCCGCCGGCCGCCGAGAGCCCCTTCACCAGGCACAGGCCCAGGCGAAGGGCCGGCTGGAACGAGCCGGAGGGGGACGCCCACTGCGCGGCGCGGGACGATCCCTGACCGGGCGGATGGCCGCCAGCGTCGTCAAAGGGCACCCCTCTCCCGCGACTCCCGGAGCTCTCTCGTCGAAGCCGCGTCCCGCTTTGCTCCGGGGCGTCCCCCCCCGTCTCCCCTTCCGTCCGCTCGAGCGTGCACTCCCACCCGCTCCGGCGCACGTCCACCGGCCGCACCTCCACCCCGTGGCGCCGGGCATCCTGGACGAGCTGGCTCGGGGCATAGAAGCCCATGGGCTGGCTGTTGAGGAGCGCGCAGGCGAAGGCCGCCGGCTCGTGGCACTTCAGCCATGCCGAGGCGTAGGCCAGCAGCGCGAAGCTCGCCGCGTGGGACTCGGGGAAGCCGTACTCCCCGAACCCGCAGATCTGCTGGTAGACCTGGCGGGCGAAGGCCTCCGGGTAACCCCTCTCCCGCATGCCGCCCACGAGGCGCTCCTCGAAGGGCCCGAGCCCCCCTTTGCGGCGCCAGGCGGCCATGGCGCGGCGCAGCTGATCCGCCTCGCCGGGGGTGAAACCGGCGGCCACCACCGCGAGCTTCATCACCTGCTCCTGGAAGATGGGGACCCCCAGGGTCCGCTCCAGCACGTCGCGCACCTCGGGGCCCGGGTAGGTGACCGGCTCGAGCCCCTGGCGGCGGCGCAGGTAGGGGTGGACCATGTGGCCCTGGATGGGACCCGGCCGCACGATCGCCACCTCGACCACCAGGTCGTAGAAGGTGCGCGGCTTCAGGCGCGGGAGCATGGCCATCTGCGCGCGAGACTCGATCTGAAAGACCCCCACGGTGTCGGCCCGGCGGATCATGGCGTAGGTCTCCGGGTCCTCGGCCGGCACGTCCGCCAGGGTGAGGGGACTCCCCCGCACCTCCCCCGCCAGGGTCAGCGCGCGGCGAAGCGCCGTGAGCATCCCCAGGGCCAGGCAGTCGACCTTCAGGAGGCCCAGGGCGTCGAGGTCGTCCTTGTCCCACTGGATCACGGTGCGCTCGGCCATGGCCGCGTTCTCGACCGGGACGAGGCGGCAGAGAAGGCCCCGCGCGATGACCATGCCGCCTACGTGCTGGGAGAGGTGCCGGGGAAACCCCGAAAGAGCGTCGGCCAGGACCTTGAGCCGGGCGAGGACGGGATGGGCCGGGTCGAACCCCGCCTCCCTCAGGCGCTCCGGAGAAACCCCTCCTCCGTCCCACCACGTGAACTGCTTCGCGATCCGGTCCACCTGCTCCGGGTCGAGCCCCAGGGCCTTGCCCACGTCGCGCACAGCGCTCTTTCGCCGGTAGGTGATGACCGTGGCCGCCAGGGCCGCCCGGTCGCGGCCGTAGGTCCGGTAGACGTACTGGAGCACCTCCTCGCGGCGCTGGTGCTCGAAGTCGATGTCGATGTCGGGCGGCTCGTTGCGCTCCCGCGAGAGGAAGCGCTCGAAGAGCGTCTCCAGGCGGGCGGGGTCCACCTCGGTGATCCCGAGGCAGAAGCAGACGGCCGAGTTGGCGGCCGAGCCCCGCCCCTGGCAGAGGATGCCGCGGCTCCGGGCGAACCGGACGATGTCGTGGACCGTGAGGAAGTAGCGCTCGTACCCGAGCTCGGCGATCAGCGAGAGCTCGTGCTCCACCTGCCCGAGGACCTTCCCCGGCGCGCCCTCCGGCCAGCGGCGGCCCATCCCCTCCTCGGTGAGCCGCCGCAGGTACGCGGCCGGAGTCTCGCCCGGGGGAACGACCTCCTCGGGGTACTCGTAGCGAAGCTCGGTCAGGGAGAAGGAGCACCGCTCGGCGACCCGCAGCGTCTCGGCCAGGAGATCCTCGGGATAGAGGCGGGCGAGCCGCTGCCGGGCCCGCAGGTGGCGCTCGCCGTTGGGGTAGAGTGCGTAGCCGGCCTCGGCCACCGGGAGGCCCAGGCGGATGGCGGTGAGGATGTCCTGGAGCGCCCGGCGGCCGCGCACGTGCATGTGCACGTCGCCCGCCGCCACCAGCGGGAGCCCCACGGCCCGGCCGAGCTCCCGCAGATCGGCCAGGCGGGCCCGGTCGTCGGGACCGCAGTGCAGCTCCACGGCAAGCCACGCCCGGTCGCCGAAGGTTTCGGCGACCCAGCGGGCCTCTTCGACGTCCGGGACCGCGCCGGGGAGGAGGAGCGCGAGGCAGCCGGGCAGGGCGTGGGGCCCGGAGGGGGACGAGCGGAGAGACAGGAGATCGTCGCGGGTGAGCCGGTAGCTCCCCTTCGGGGCCGAACGCCTTCCGCGGGTGATCCGCTCCGAGAGGTTGCCGTACCCCTCGCGATCCGCCGCGAGGAGCACCAGCCGAGGACCGCCCTCGAGGCCGAGCTCGCTGCCGAGCAGAAGCTTCACGGTCCTGCCCCGGGCCGCCACGTGGGCCCGCACCACGCCGGCGAGCGAGCACTCGTCGGTCAAGGCCAGGGCCGCATACCCCAAGGCGTCGGCGCGCTCCAACAGCTCCTCCGGGTGCGAAGCGCCCCGGAGGAAGGTGAAGTTGGAGAGGCAGTGGAGCTCGGCGTAGGGAAGCATGGACGTGGGAGCACCCTCCTGGTCACGATTCGATCGCCGGCCGATGAAGCCCCTACCCGAAGATCCCCTGCGCGAACCACCGGTGCGCCCCCTGCCGCTCCCGGAAGACCCAGAGTCGCGAGCCCTGGGCATCCTCGGCCACGAAGTAGTCTCGAGCCGCGTCGGCGCTGTCCCACCACCCGGTCTCGATGCGCTCGGGGCCGGCGAGGAGAATCAGTCCGGCCGGAACGCCCGCAGGAGGGCAGCGAAACACCACCGGCGCGGGCAGGAGCCAGAGGGGGCGGAGGCCGGCCGGCCCAGGCAGAATATCGGCCGGGGCCGGCCCCGCCTCGCCCCCCGAGACCCATTGGAAGGCCCGCTCCGGGCGGTAGTCGGCCACGAGGCGAAGACCCTGCACCGCCTCGTCTCCCAGGCGCGCCCGAAGCCTCTCCAGCAGGCGGCCCTCGCCCGGCCTGCCCTCTTCTTCCCCTCCGAAGAGGTCTCGGCTGCGGGGGGTCATGGACGAGAACCCGGTGGCCTCGAGGCCGAGGGCGCGGACCGGCGCCGGAAGCGGAGTCCGTGCCAGGCGCTCTCCCAGGAGGCCGAGCAGCCGCTTCGGATCCCGGCCGGGAGACGCCAAGCCGACCTCCACCCGGGTGGGCCGCGCGTCCCGATGGACGAGCGAGAGGCAAAACCGGTCGACCCCGCTGCCCCTCGCCGCCAGGAAGCCCTCGAGCTCCCGGAGCAGCCGGTGGGCGGCAAACAGGAGGGTCTCGGCGCCCGCGACCTCGGCGGGAAGCTCCAGGCGGGACGCGAATCGGGGCGGTGGCACGAAGGGCGATCGCGGGTCCGGCACCCGGCCCAGGGCCCGGTCCAGGATTTCCGGGAGCTCTCGCCCGAAACGCCGGGCGAGGCCGGCCCGCGGGAGCCGCAGGCAGTCCCCCAGGGTGCAGACACCCAGGGCCCGGAGCGCCTCCCGGACCTTCTCCGGCACCTCGAGGAGGCCGAGCCCCAGGGAAGCGAGCGCCGCCTCCAGGCAGGCCGGCTCGGTCACCCGGTCCCCCTGCCCGGCGCGCGCCAGGAGCTCGGCCGCCAGGGGGTTGGGGGCGAGCGCCAGGCAGGCCCGGTAGCCCAGGCTCGCCGCCCCCTCCTCCACCCGCTCTGAGAGCCCTCCGGCTCCGCCGAACAATCCGAGGCTCCCCTCCACCTCCAGGAGCACCCCGGCGCAGACCAGGCTCACCAGGGGCGTGAACTGCCCGGCCCAGCCGGCGAGCGCCGCGAGGGCCCCTGCCTCCGCCCCCTCGTCCCGCTCGCGCACGACGAGCTCCGGGACCAGGCCGCACGCTGCTCCGAGGGCCATGCCCGGGCGGATCCCCGCGGCCGCCGCCCCAAGGTTCACGGCTACGACCGACCGCCGCCGCCCCCGCCCGGCCACCACGACCAGGGGGCCCGGGGCCGCGGCGCCGCGGGTGAAGACCTCGACGGAGAGGTGAGGGAGGTGCAGGCAGAGCCAGAGCATGGGGACGCTAGGAGGCTGGGACACCCCGTCCCAACACCACGCCACGTCCGGCCTCTCGGCCCTTGAGGACGTGCACGGCGAGCCCTCCCTCGGCCGGCTCCACCGCAAGCCGAAGGGCCGCCGGCGAAGGCCGGTCGGCGGCGCGGACCGGCCGGAAGAGGAACCCGAGGCTCTTTCCCCTCTCGGCCGCGAGCTGCAGGCGCCGCAGGCTCCGGTCCGGAGCCTCGCCCACCCAGGCGAGCACCGCGCCGCTGGTCCCCGAGCCCAGCGCCTGCTCCGCAGCCCACAGACCGTCTTCCGGAGTGGGAGGCCGCACCACGAGGACGCGGGGGAGGTCCACTCCGCAGGCCGCCAGCGCCGGCCCGTAGGGGATGTGAGGCGGAGAGATCCAGACGGCGAAGCGCCGCTGCCGGGTGAGTCGCGCCAGGGCCGGCACCAGGAGCCGGAGCTCTCCGACGCCCTCCCGGGCGCCAAGCACCTCGATGAGCGCCCCCACCGGCCAGCCGCCGCCGGGGAGCAGACGATCCAGGTCTTCAAAACCCGTGGGCAGCGCCTCCCGTTCTCCCGGGCTGCTCCAGAGGGCGGGGTGCTGGCGCAAGGCTTCGAGGGCGAGGTTCATGGGAGGGTCCTCTTCACCACCCCCACCCCGATCCCCTCGATCACCAGGGGCTCACGGCTGAGATCCACCGCGATCGGCGCGAACTCCGGGTTCTCGGGCAGGAGGCGAACCAGGTAGCCGCGGCGCCGGAAGCGCTTGACGGTCACCTCGTCGCCCAGGCGGGCCACCACGATCTGGCCGTTTCGGGCCTCCGGTGCCCGGTGCACGGCCAGGAGGTCCCCGTCCAGGATCCCCGCGTCGCGCATGCTCGCCCCCACAACCCGAAGCAGGTAGTCGGCCCGGGGCAGGAAGAGCCGCGGGTCGAGCTCGTAGCGATCCTCGATGTGCTCCTCGGCCAGGAGCGGCGCCCCGGCCGCCACCCGGCCCACGAGCGGGAGGCCCGGGAGCGCCGAGCGCGCCCGCTCCAAAAGCCGGATGCCCCGCGAGGCGCCGGGCAGGAGCTCGAGCGCCCCCTTGCGGGCCAGGGCCCGCAGGTGCTCCTCGGCGGCGTTGGCCGACCGGAAGCCCAGGGCCCGGGCGATCTCGGCCCGAGTCGGCGGAAAACCGGACTTCTCGAGGAAGCCCCGGATCCACCGGAGGATTTCTTCCTGACGGGGGGTAAGGTCGGTCATGGCGCCTCCGTATACTGTTTTTTTATACAGTAGTCCGGGCGGCCCCGCAAGGCCCTTTCCTCCCCCCCGCCTTGCGCCCTGCGCCGGCCGTGCTACACGGGAAAGGCTCCGCGAGCTCCCACCCCAACCCTCCCCCACCACCGGAGGCTTCCCCATGCCCCGAGGACCTGCCCTCGCCACCCTGGCCGCCGCGGCCGCCCTCCTCGGGTGCGCCGGCCACTCACCCGGAACCCTGGGGGTCCGCGACGGCCGGCTCTCCCCCTGCCCCGACTCGCCCAACTGCGTCTCCAGCCAGGAGACGGGCGAGCGCCACAGCATCGCCCCCCTCCCCGTCGTCGGGGATCCGGCCACGGCCCAGGCGCGGCTCACGGCCGCGATCGAGGCCCGGGGAGACGCCACGATCGTCTCCTCGTCGCCCGACTACCTTCGGGTGGAGTTTCACACACGGCTGGGATTCGTCGACGACGCGGAGTTCTGGCTGGACCGGGCGGCCCGGGTCATCCACGTGCGCTCGGGGTCTCGGGTCGGGTACTCGGACTTCGGGAAGAATCGGAGCCGCATCGAGGAGCTTCGCAAGGCACTACTGGGCAGCGGCTGATCCCCGCGCGCCCATCGGAGCGGGGGCGTGGGCCCCACACACGCCCCCACGCTCACCTCCTCGACATCGAGAGCGTCCTCTCCTCCCCCTGCACGTTCAACGAGGGGGAGAACATCATCGGCGGGACGACCGACAAGAGATCGTGAACGCGACCCATCGGCACGGCCTCAGATCGCGACTGGATCGCTTTACGCCGTCAGGTCCTCGCCAGCGGAAAGCAGCCGAAACCCCTCTCGGGTGAAGTGGCCGTCGAACCCAAAGCACGCGCCGAGCCCCTCGTCCTCCATCGCCGTGAAGCTCGCGCAGTCGACCAGGCTGACCTTTGCGTCAGAATGGCTCTCGAATCGACGGGAAGCCCGTGCGTGGAGGGCTTCGTCCACCCACCGGACGCGGAGGAGCGGCCTCAGTATGCGGTCGAACTCGGCGGCCGCCTCTCGACCGACTCGGGAATGGAGGAGTGCCAAGGTTTCCAGGAGAACGTAGCTGGTCGTGTGGATCTCTGCCCCCTGCTGCAAGAGCCTTTCCATCACCAGACGTGCGCGGGGGTGCTCTCCGTCGTTGCGAACGACGGCCGCGAAGAGGCCCGAGGTGTCGGCGAAGACCCTCATGGCTCTTCTTCCGGGAAGTAGGTGTCGTGGCGCACCGCGACGTCCGTTCGATCGGCCTCGAAGGCCCCGAGAAGGGCGAGGGCCTGTTCCACCGGAGACGCTTCCCTGCGCCGAAGTTCGTCCACCGCCTCTCGGATGACGGCCGAGACCGACCGGTGGCGGCGTGCCGAAACAGCCTTGAGAAACGAAGCCTGCTCGTCCGTCAGGGAAATCTGGGTCCGAATCATGCCAACCTCCTGTTCTTACATCATGGCACCAGCCATGCTACATCACGATCGGCATGACCGAAAGGGTTCACGGCCCCGTGTCTCGCTCCTCCGCCCGCGCGCCTTCCTCGGACGGCGTCTGTGCCTCGCTCAGGGACGGCCAGGCGAGGGAGGAGAGGTGTCTCTGCCCCATGCGCCCCCCAAGAGAAGGCCGTCTGGGCCAGCTCATGCGCGGCCCCGTTGCTCTCGCGGGTCTACCTCGCTGGCCCAGAGAGGAGCCCGATGAAGCACCCTCCTCCGCCCGGGTCGCCGCCCATTGTAAAGCAGTCGTCGCCCGGCTCTCTCGGGCTTGGGCAGATCACGATCTTGTCTACCCATTTCAGCTGGAACGACCACGAAACCTCTGAGGGGAGGGGGTTCCCTGCCAAATCCTTCACTCCCGTGGTGATCCTCACTCCTTGGGTCCCCTCCGTGCAGGACCCCGGTCTCCCGTCCAAGGTCCGCAGGAGCGGATTGTACTCCACCATCTCCACTGGATGACCGTTCACCAGTACCGTTGAACCGTCGAGGGTGGTCGCGTCGATAGGCTCCGAGAAGGACGCCGAGATGACCGCCCGGAAAGGAGCACATTCGCCCCTAAGCGCCTCGATGGTGGAACCGTCGTAAGGGTAGAACCGGTGGGCCGTCGGGCCCTCTTCGTCGCGCGCGTCCCCGGTTGTGAATTGCCAAGCGCTGTCCAGGCTCGGGGAGTTCCCGGCGGTATCCGTGACCCCTGCCGTGACGGTCACCGTGTACGTCGTGCCCACCGCAAGGTTCTCCAAGGGGCGAAACGTAAGTACTTTGCGCGCTCCGTCGTAGGCGAGGACACCCGCAACCTGGGGATCGATCCGGAAGGTCCCGCTGTTGACGGTCGACGGGTCGAGGGGTTCCGAAAAGAAGACCTGAACGCTCCTGTTCAGTGGGACGGTCGTCTCGGACTCCCGCGGCTCTAGGGCATGCACCCCTGGGGGAGTGATGTCGGGCCATGGCTGGGTGGAGAACGACCAGCTGAACTCCGACGGCAGAGACGTCCCATCTTCGGATTGCACCCCCGTCGTCACCGTGACGGTGTATGTCGTAGCGGCGCCCCCTGGTCCGACGAGAGGTGCCGATGGACGGAAGATGGCCGTGCGGCTCCCGGAGTTGTAGGTCACGGTCCCCGGAGTTGCGGGAGAAAGAAAGAAGGTGTTTGCATTCACCGTGGCGGGATCGACCGGTTGCGAGAACGTGACGTAGATGCGAGTGTTGGCCGCGACCTGAAAATCCCCCGACTGGGGGAAAGCGTACTCCACACGCATGGGACCTTGGCCTGTCGCCGGAGCTCCACTGCTCCAAAGACCGCCACATACCAGTGCTAGGGCCAAGAACAGGGCAGTCCAAGATACGCCACCCCTGTGGCGTGCGTGCGGGAGGCCACTTGTCATAGGGACGTGCATCGGGAACTCCTTTCGCGGTAAGGGGTCTTCCGTCTCCTTCGCAATATCGTGCGTCGCTCACCCTGCAGTATTGGGAAGAGTCTGTACCGTTCTGTCACTGCTTTGGGGTCACGAACCGGTAGGAGTGCCAGCTGAGCGGAGGCGCTGTACGCCGGCCCGACGCGCCGGGCGACGCCCACTCCGTCGCCCGGGGCTGGCCGTCGAGCGTGAAGCGGGCTCGCACCGTCCAAAAATAGAGCATGTCGGGCAGGAGTATCTCCTCCACCGAATGGCGGGGATCCGGGAACCCGTCCCTGGCGTAGACGGCCTCGGAGGGCCAGCCGAGAGCCGTTCGCCTCCGATTCCTGCCGAAGATCCCGGCAGGAGGCAGTTCTCCCCCATACCTGGCAATCGGGGCCAGGCGCAGATCGTATACGACGTTCGCGACGCGAGCCGCCATCTGCGGCGTCAGCGCGCGGTCCTGCTCGCGGGGAAAGACCTCCCAGGAGAGAGTGGGCTTGAGGGAGTCAACCGACGGAATGAGGGGGGTTCGCCATCTCCACGGCGCTTCGACAACGCGGAGGCCGAACCCCCCGCCGTGCGCCGTGCCGCCCCCCTCCCCACCGTCCGCTTGCCCCGGAAGCGGATAGAGCCACAGCATCTCGTCCGCAATCTGCTCGGCCGCCGCCCGCAGCAGTTGGTCGACCGATTGCTGCACGGCCTCGGTGTTTCGACGTCCCCACTCGTCGGTGTTGAGCGGAGTTCCACGGGCGACGACCTGGCGCTCATAGAGCACGGGCCCCCCCGGCGCGCTCCGCAGGCGGACGGCGGCACGAAGCTCCAGAAGGTACGCGTCCACAAGATCGGTCCTCCACACGGAAATAGACTGTAGACTGACCTCTTCGACCGTCACGACCAGGAGGGGCCGCGGCCCCCCGGCCGCCTGCTCCCGGCCGCCGAGACGGAACTGCACCGCCTCGGCGACCTTGCGCGCCAACGCCTCCGATCCTCCGGGCGCCCTGAGGCATTCGCGCAGCGTGGCTTCAACGTGGGCCCGTTGCCCCGCCGGCATGGCCGAGGCTGCGCCTCCCGCAGTGAACACGACCCCGCCCGCCGCCGCGCCCACCAGCGAGCCGACGAAAAGAGCTTCGAGGCCCGCAGCGGCACCGACGGCGCAGCCGGCTAGACCCCAGTCTGCCGCGGTCGCCACCGGGTGGGTCACCCACACGTCCGGCTGAGAGTCTCCGGCGACCACCCGCATCGCACCGAGCATAGCCCGGAGCTCCTCATCGGGCGGGGGCGGCAGGGTACCGGCGCAGCCTGCGAAGGAAAGTAGGAGGAGGGAGGCGGCCACGCGACGCGGCCACCGCCGGAGTCCCTTCGCGACGGGTGGCGTCCCACGACGCTCGGCCTTCCAGATCTCCGCAGGCCGTCGCTCGTTGCTTGAAAGGGTCACGGGGATCCAGGTCGGCATCGGGCACCCCTGTTCGGAGCGCAGCGATCGCGCGCTCCGGCTCGTTCCAGAAGAGGCCATGGGGACGGCCAATGGCCTGGGGGAAGGCGCTGTGGCGAACGTCGCCGAGCTACTTCTCGACGTAGGGGTAGGCGGTCGCCTCCAGGCGGGTGCAGTACTCTGTCCCCACGAAGCCGTACCACCACGACTCCTCGATCTTCACGTCCGTGACATAGTCCGTTCCCGCCCTCTGCATGAGCTCCTGGTCACCGGTCTTGGTCTTGTAGTCATCGGACCCTCCCCATCGGCCGGTTTCCTCCACGAGTGTCACTGCTGTCCAAGAACGAATAACGTGAGTTCACGCGGGTGACGGCGCGCAACGAGGGTTCCACGTCTGCGGCCAGGCTTCGGCGGCCGTGATCTTCGGCAGCTGTCCAAGGTCGAAGCCCGGCAGTCGGGCCTGGGGGT
>JACRMM010000036.1 GCA_016214985.1 Deltaproteobacteria bacterium
CTAGCCTGGATTCCCACGGAGGGGTGCCCGGTTAACGTGGCCCCGCCGAAATCCTGCGAGAATCCACCATCTCACCACGCCTGACGTTATCCTATCCGTAGACCTATCCACCAATATCCACACACTCTCCCTGCTTCGGCCGGGGGTCGGCTCGTCTGCGGCATGTCCCGTACGGCACAATTTGTGGCGGAATATAGCAAAAGCACGGTTTCAGGGGCCGTCGGGTCTTGACAGTGCGCTGCAATATGACATAGTGGCTATATGTTTACCAGAAGACGAGACGACCTAACAGACCCCGCCCGCTTCTTCTTGGAGCCCTCCAGCCCCACCCACCGCCAGTACGAAGCACTCCGCGCCTTCTTCGTCGAGGGTCTTCCCTCCGCCGAGGCGGCCCGCCGCTTCGGCTACACCGAAGGCTCCTTCCGTGTCCTGTGCAGCCACTTCCGTAAGGACCCTCCGCGCGAGTTCTTCCGGGTGCCTACCCAGGGCCCCAAGTCGGCGCCCAAGCGCGATGCGTTGCGCGACGAGGTCGTGGGCCTTCGCAAGCAGAACCTGTCGGTCTATGACATCAGCCGCACTCTGGACCACGAGGGGCGCACGATCAGCCCTGCCGCCGTCTCCATGATCTTGAAGGAGGAGGGCTTTGCTCGCCTGCCTCGGCGTCGGGACGACGAACGCCCTGCCGGGGTGCGCGCCGAGGCCGCCCCGGTGGCCGATGTGCGCACGCTGGATCTCTCCCCTCGGCGCTTTCGCACCAAGTTCGGGGGGCTCTTTCTCTTTCTGCCCTACCTCGCCGAGCTTCCCTTCGATGACCTGATGGAGCAGGCGGGGCTGCCCGGCTCCCAGATGATCCCGGCCGCGTGCGCCGTGCGCTCTCTTCTGGCGCTGAAGCTGTGGGGCAACGCCCGCCACAGCCACATCATGAGCGATGTGATGGATCAGGGGTTGGCCGTCTTCGCCGGACTCAACCAGATCCCCCAACGCTCTTTCCTCACCGAGTATAGTTGCCGCCTAGACACCATCCCCTTCCACGGGGAGGACGCCCTGGTCGAAAAGCACTACGTCTCCAAACGAAGCCGCCGCCAGAAGGGAATCCTCGCCTTTCTCGCCCAGGACGCCGATCAGCGTGTGTTCTGCTACGCCAACGCCCAGGTGCGAAAAGCCGACCAGAACGACGAGGTCCTTCGTTTCGTCGAATTCTGGAAGGAGCGCACCGGCGAGCTTCCCACGGAGTTGATCTTCGACTCGAAGCTCACCACCTACGCCAACCTCAACCGACTCAACCTCCAAGGGATCGCCTTTACAACTCTTCGGCGTCGGTCCCGAGCGCTCTTGGAGGAGATCCACCAGCAGCCGCCCTCTGCCTGGCGGCGCATCGAGCTCGAGGCCCTCTCCCGGGCTTACCGAACCCCGCGCACCCTCGATCAGAAGATCCGCCTGCCCGGCTACGAGGGTGAACTCCGCCAGATCACCATCCTCGACCTGGGCCACGAAGAGCCCACACTCCTTCTGACCAACCAACTGCAGTGTTCCGCCCGAAAGCTCATCGGGCGCTATGCTCGGCGAATGGTCATCGAGAACGGCATTCAGGACGGAGTGGATTTCTTCCACATGGACGCCCTGAGCTCCGCCGTGGCCATGAAGGTCAACTGCGACGTCCTCCTTACCGTCATGGCCAGCAGCCTCTACCGACTGCTCGGCACCCGCGTGGCCCACGGCTACGAGACCGCCAAGTCCAAGCACCTCTTCAAAGATCTGGTCGGCGGAACCGGCCACGTGGAGATCACAGACCGAGACGTCACGGTCCACCTCCATCACCGCGCCCACAACCCCCTCTTGATCGCCGCCGGCTTCCCCGCTACCGACGTTTCGGTACCCTGGCTCGGCGGCAAGCGTCTCCGCTTCGAATTCGAGTCGTAGCCCCCCGTGGTGTTAACTCAATCCCCTAACATGGGAATCCAGGCTAGTGCTACGCGGGTAGTCGCCGTGGGTCGAAGGTCCCTCCCTAGTATTGAGACCCATTAATTACGAAACATAATGGCGAGCCATCTTCCTGTCCGCGTCCTGTCTCGAGAAGGTCCACTCGATGCTTCGACGCTCGGTCCACGCCGCGCCGGGAAGGGCCGCGATTCCCGCCCGTCCGCCTTGCCTTGACGCTCCCGGGGGGCGTGGCTATAGTCGCCACCCCACGGACCGCCCGGGTCCGACGCTCTGCCTCGGGCGAGACACGGAGGGACGCATGGCCCGGATCCCCAAGGACATCTTCGAGCGGCTGAGCTACTTCCAACAGGAGACCGAGGGTCTCTTCAGGCGCCTGTTCGCCGATGAGCTCGGCCCCGGTGCGCTGGGGGAGGAGATCCCCTATCCGGCGCTCGACGTGGTCGAGACGGAGGACGACATCCTCGTTCGCGCGGACCTGCCCGGGCTGGCCAAGGAGGAGATCGTCCTCTATGGCGCGCCGAATTTCCTCGTGATCCGGGGAGTGAAGGAGGCGCCGGCCGAAAAATGGTCGTATCTTCGGCTCGAGAGGTCCTTCGGGCCGTTTCAGCGCCTCGTGGTCCTGCCGGCCCCCGGAGATAGTGCTCGGGTTCAGGCCAGTTACCAACAAGGGGTTCTGGAGGTCCGCATTCCCAAGGTCCTCGACCGCCGGAAAGTGCACCGCCAGATCCCGATCGAATAGAGGACGCTCATGTCGGAACGCGACGACGCGGTGGTAGAAGGAGAGGTCGCAGAGGCCCAGAGCCAGTCGGTGGACATCCCCGAAGTCCTGCCGATGCTCCCGGTCCGCGACGTGGTGGTCTTCCCGTATATGATCCTTCCGCTCTTCGTGGGCCGCGAGAAGTCCGTGGCCGCCGTGGACGAGGCTCTGCAGGGCAACCGCATGCTGTTCCTTGCGACGCAGAAGGAGGTGGCCACCGAGGAGCCCGGCACCGAAGACATCTACGAGATGGGCACCGTGGCGATGATCATGCGGATGCTCAAGCTGCCGGACGGCCGGGTAAAGATCCTGGTCCAGGGGCTCTCGCGGGCCCGGCGCCTCACGATTGAATCCGAGACCCCGTGCCTTCGGGTCCGGGTGGAGGTAGTCGAAGAGCTCCCCGGCCCGAAGGAGGACTTCGAGGCCGAGGCACTCATGCGGTCGGTGCGCGAGAAGCTGGAAGAGATCATCAACATGGGGAAGGGGATCTCCACCGAAATCATGATGATCCTGGAGAACGTGGAAGACCCCGGCCGACTCTCGGACATCGTGGCAGCGAACCTCACTCTCAAGGTGGGCGACGCCATGCAGGTCCTCGAAACGGTCTCCCCCAAGGACCGGATCGCCAAGGTCCACGGCCTGCTGGAGCGGGAGCTGCAGGTGCTGATGGTCCAGGCCAAGATCAAGTCGGCCGCGAAGGAGGAGATGACCAAGAGCCAGCGGGAGTACTACCTGCGGCAGCAGATGAAGGCCATTCAGGAGGAACTGGGCGTCACTGACGATCGCGGGGAGGAGCTTGCGAACCTCAAGGAGAAGATCGAGAAGGCCCACATGCCCAAGGAGGCGAGGGCCGAGGCGGACCGCGAGCTCAACCGGCTCAAGGACATGCCGCCCTCGTCGGCCGAGGCCGCGGTCATCCGCACCTACATCGACTGGCTGGCCGACCTGCCGTGGAAGAAGTCGACCAAGGACAGCCTCGACATACCCGCGGCCAAGAAGATCCTCGACGACGATCACTACGACCTGGAGAAGGTCAAGGAGCGGATCCTCGAGCACCTGGCCGTGAAGAAGCTCAAGCCCTCCGCCAAGGGGCCCATCCTGTGCTTCGTGGGCCCCCCGGGCGTGGGCAAGACGAGCCTGGGGCAGTCTATCGCCCGGGCCATGGGCCGGAAGTTCGCGCGCCTTTCGCTGGGCGGCGTGAAGGACGAGGCCGAGATCCGCGGTCACCGGCGTACTTACGTTGGCGCCATGCCCGGCCGCGTGGTCCAAGGCATCAAGAAGGCGGGCTCGAGAAACCCGGTGTTCATGCTCGATGAGGTCGACAAGATCGGCCAGGATTTTCGGGGCGACCCGGCCTCCGCGCTGCTCGAGGTGCTCGACCCAGCCCAGAACTCCACGTTCGAGGATCATTACCTCAACGTTGCCTTCGATCTCTCGAAGGTCATGTTCATCTGCACGGCAAACCTCATCGATCCGATCCCGGCCGCGCTCCTCGACCGGATGGAGGTCATCCGGCTCTCCGGGTACTCGCGTGAGGAGAAGCTCAAGATCTCGCGGCGCTACCTGATCCCGCGGCAGCTCGACGAGCAGGGGGTCACCGGCAAGGACATCGAGATCACCGACGAGGCGCTGGGGCTCCTGATCGACCAGTACACGCGAGAGGCGGGGCTTCGAAATACCGAGAGGGAGATCGCCAACCTCTGCCGCAAGGTGGCCCGCAAGGTGGCCGAAGGGAAGCCCGCCCGCTACCGCATCACCAAGCGCAACCTCCACCGGTACCTCGGGCCTCCCCGCTTCCTTCCCGAGGCCGAGATCGGAGGAGACCAAGTGGGGGTGGCGACGGGGCTCGCCTGGACCCAGGCCGGCGGGGACATCCTGCAGGTGGAGGTGAACACGACGAAGGGGGCTCCCAAGCTCATCCTCACCGGTCAGCTCGGCGACGTGATGAAGGAGTCGGCCCAGGCGGCTCTGTCCTACGCCCGCTCGAAGATCAGTGAGCTCGGTGTGCCGGAAGACTTCTTCGATCAGCGGGAGATCCACCTGCACGTTCCGGCCGGAGCGATT
The DNA here is from genome assembly GCA_016214985.1 of Deltaproteobacteria bacterium. Classification (GTDB taxonomy): domain Bacteria; phylum Desulfobacterota; class Deferrisomatia; order Deferrisomatales; family JACRMM01; genus JACRMM01. The sequence goes on from JACRMM010000036.1 coordinate 4,763, forward strand.
CCCAAGGACGGGCCATCGGCCGGCATCACCATGGCGACGGCGCTCATCAGCCTCATGACCGGGCGCCCGATCGACCACACCGTGGGCATGACCGGCGAAATCACCCTGCGAGGCCGCGTGCTGCCCATCGGGGGCCTGAAGGAGAAGAGCCTGGCCGCCATGGCCGCTGGGCTGAAGACCGTCATCGTCCCCGAGCGAAACCGCAAGGACACCGAGGAGTTTCCGCCGAAACTGCGCAAGGCACTGGCGTTCCGTTTCGTGCGGACCATGGATCAGGTCGTGGACATCGCGCTTCTCCCCACCGGGGCCCCCGGCCCCGCGACCCCCGCCGGGCCGAGCGCGCCGGCGGCTCCGGCGGCCGGCGCCCCTTCGTGACATCCGCCGGGCTCGACGAACGTCGACGGCGGACCGGCGTCGGCGAGCCCTCCTTCGTCCGTTCGCGGACTCCTCGGACCGAGTGACCATGGCGGATGTTGAGCGCGCCCGCCTGCTGATTGGCCGCCTTGGCGGCCCGGACCTCTCCCCATACAAGGATGCGGTGGTGCTGCGGCGGTTGCTGGCGCGGTCTCGCGTCCTGGGGCTGCCGAGTATCGCGGCGTACCTGGATCGGCTGGAGCGGGGCGACGAGGAGGCTCGGGCCGAGGTCGATCTGCTGGAGCGGCGCCTGAGCGTTCAGGTCTCGAGCTTCTTCCGAAACCCCGAGGTGTTCCGGCACCTGGAGGAAGACGTGCTTCCGGTCCTGCTTCGAGAGGCGGGAACTGGCGGAATGGTGCGCGTCTGGTGCGCCGCGTGCGCCCACGGCCAGGAGGCTTACAGTCTGGCAGCCGCTCTGTTGCGGCGCGTCCGCCTGGGAAGACTCGGGACCGCGGTCTCGGTGCTCGGGTCGGACGTGGACGCCGCGGCGGTGGCTACGGCGCGGGGCGCGACGTACTCCCAGCGGTCGCTGACCGGCCTCTCCCCCGGTGTGATCGAGGAGATGTTCGAGCCGGCGGCCGGTGGTCGGTCGGTCGTTCGCGAGGAGATTCGGCGCCTGGTGTCGTTCCGGCGCGCCGATCTCCTGGATCTCTCCACCTACCCGGAGAGGATCGACCTCGTCTCGTGTCGAAACCTCCTTATCTACCTGCGGCGCGACGTGCAGGAGCGCGTGCTCGTGGCCCTGGCCGGCGCGCTTCGCCCGGGAGGGTTCCTGGTGCTCGGCCAGGGCGAGACCGTGCTGGGACGCCCCTGGTCTCTCTTCGACCACGTGAGCCCGGGACATCGGATCTACCGAAAGCCCACGTAGGTGAGCCGTCCGAAGAGGGCCTTGCTTCTGAAACCGTGACTTACTAGGGTAGCGTTACTTCGGGAACTCCGCGCCGACGGAGCGAACGAGGGGGTGCCCGAAGATCCTCAAGCGAACGGAAAGGAGGGCGTCATGGACAGGAAATACATCGATTGCCGCGAATTTCCAGAAGGCCACTGCTCGGTGTCTCTGTCGGCTGACTCCGAAGAGGAGTTGATGGGCGCCGCGATCGAGCACGCCGTAAAGACCCACGGCTATCCGGACACGCCCGAGACGCGGGCGGAGATCGGAAAGGCTGTTCGGACCGGGTGTCCGCCGGGCTGCTGATCCGTAGAGGTCGATTGCCAGAGAGAGGCGGAGCCGCAAGGTTCCGCCTCTTGTGCGCGGGGTGGCGGCGTACTGCGCCCAAGCAAGGGGATTGAAAACAACGGCCCCTCCCGATGAGGGAGGGGCCCAGTCCGGAACCGGCCCCGTAGGGCTCGCCGCTTGCTCCCCGGAGATGCGATGGGGAGGGATAGTACGGATTTCCACTGCCGGCCACATCCCCCCAAAAGGGTGAATTTTGGGGTCTAGGAAAATTTCTCGAGCACCCGGCTCCGGCGGTTCAAAGGGGCGCCGGCTTGAATCCCCCGGCGGCTGCGTTTTCGGGCGCCTTGAAGACAAACTCGACGCGCCGGTTCTTGGCGCGGCCCTGAGGGGTGTCGTTGGGCGTCAGGGGGCGGCTGTCGGCGAAGCCCACGGCGACGAGTCGCTGGGGAGAGGTGCCGCGTTCGGCGAGGTAGCGGAGCACCGCGGACGCGCGCGCCGAGCTCAGTTCCCAATTGCTGGGGAACCGGGCCGTTTCGATCGGCGTGGGGTCGGTGTGCCCGAGGATGTAGAGGTCGAAGGTGTACTTGCGCAGGAGCGCTGCGACTCGGTCCAGGACCGCTCGGGCCTGCGGTCGCACGGTGGCGTCGCCGGAGAGGAAGATGACCTGACCCTCCAGGCGGGCTGTGACGCCATCCTCCGTTTGAACGACCTCGGCGGCGCCGCCCAGGTCCTGGAAGAGGGACTGCACGATGGCGAGCGTCTCCTTGTCGGAGGGCGGCGCCGCGGGCGCGGGCCCGGAGACGGGCAGGACCACCGTCGCCGAGGGGCCCGTGGAGGCACTCTGTCCGGGTGCCCCCAGGGCGGCCTGGACGCTCCCGGCCATCTTGTGGAACTTCTTCAGGTCCATGCTCGCGAAGGACAGGAGCATGAGAAACGTGGCCATGAGCAGGGTCGCCATGTCCGCGAAGCTCACGTACCAGGCGGGCGCCCCCTCTTCCTGGTCGGGCTTCTCTTCTTTCTGGAGCAGTTCGTGGATGTCCACGGATCAGGCCGCCTCCTCGGCCGAGGGGGGCGCTGACGGCACCCTCTCTCGGCCGGGCTTCCTCATGCTGGGGGGCACGAAGGCCTCGAGTTTGTCTTTGAGCACGCCGGGGTTCGCCCCCTGAACGATCGAGACGATCCCCTCGACGATGATCTGCTTCGCCAGGGACTCCTCCTTCGTGCGAAACTCGAGCTTGTTCGCCAGCGGGAGGAACACGAGGTTGGCGAGCACGGCGCCATAGAGGGTACACACGAGCGCGACCGACATGGCCGGGCCGATCTGAGAGGGGTCCTCCATGGTTCGCAGCATCTCCACGAGACCGATCAGGGTCCCGATCATCCCGTAGGCCGGCGCCATGGCGCCCATCTGGCGGAAGACCTTCTGGCCCAGGGTGTGGCGCTCCCGGGTGAAGCCCACGTCGGTGGCCATGACGAACCGGATGAGCGACTCCTCGTTGCCGTCCACGGCGAGCTGGATGCCCTTGCGCAGGAACGGGTTGCGGATCTGTCCCTCGGCGCCCTCCAGCGCCAGGATGCCGTTGGTGCGGGCGAGCTTCGACAGCCCCACCATCTGTTCTATAATGCGCTCCACGTTCCAGGGGCTCTCCCGAAAGGCCCGCACCGCGACGCGGATCGATCCGAGCACGGTCTTCATGTCGAACATGATGAACGCAGTCGCGGTGACGCCCCCTCCGACCAGCAACAGAGCGTGCAGGTTGAGGAACGCCGCGACGTTCCCCTCCATCACGATGACGGAGAGGATCATGGCGATGCCGGCGGCGAATCCGACGAGGGTGGCGATGTCCATGGAACCTCCGGGGAGGGAACTGCCCCTCCTTGGATCGGCACGCAGCCACCAAACTTGAGCGGAGAGGCGCCATGACCGAACCTCAGGGCCCTGCAGAGAAAGGGTCTCTCGCCTTCTTCGGCGCATGGCTCCTCCTCCACGAGAAGGCCGATGACTGGATTCGGGACGCCCTGCGGCGGGCGAGGGAGACCCCGGAGGCGCTGCGAGGGGAGTACCACCGGTTCCTGCTCTCCGTGGAGCGGGAAAAGGAGGCCTTGAAGGGCATCGCGGCCGAGGCGTTTCGCAACGAACTGGGCCACCTGGGGTTCCTCCACCGCGACGACGTGGCGTCGCTGCGCCTCGAGATGGACGACCTGCGCCGGCGGCTGCAGGGCATGGAGGAGAAACTGGAGCGGGAGGCCGGTGGGAGGCTCGACTAGCCTTCGGGTTCTCCGGATCTCGGTGGCGTTGGCGCGCCACGGGCTCCCGGGGCTCGTGCGGGGCTTGGCCCGGCGCTCCTGGGCTCCGCCGGCCGCCGGTCTTCGCCGTGCTTTCGAGGGGCTGGGACCCGCCTTCGTGAAGCTCGGGCAGTTTCTTTCGGTTCGCCCGGACCTCCTGGTGCCCGAGGCGCTTGCCGAGCTCGAATCCCTCCAGGACACGGGTGCCCCGGTACTCCTTTCCGAAGTGCTCCGTGTCGTCGAGGAGGACCTGAGGGCGCCGGCCGACACCCTGTTTCGGTCGTTCGATCCGTCGCCCCTGGCGTCGGCTTCAGTCAGCCAGGTGCACCGGGCGGTGCTCCCTGCAGGGAATGTCGTCGCCGTCAAGGTGCGGCGGCCGGGCGCTGCTCGTCTTCTCCGGGAGGATCTCGCGCTTGCGGGCCGCGCCCTGGCGGCGCTGGTTCCCTGGACGCCGCTTCGAAGCCGTCTCGATCCGGAGGCCTTGTGGCGCGAGGTGACGGAGGCCTGCGAGGCCGAGATGGACTTCCGGCGCGAGGCCGAGACGGCCGAGGCCTTCGCCCGGTCGTTTCGAGAGTGGCCGGAGGTGCGGGTCCCGCGAGTGCACTGGGGCCTCACCTCTCGGCGAGTGCTCACGGCCGACTTCGTCGAGGGCCTCAAGATCTCGGATCCGCGGGTGCGCGAGCGCGGGGACTACCGGCGCCTGGCCGAGCTCGGGGCGCGGGCCTTCCTGAAACAGGTGCTGGAGGACGGTCTCTTTCACGCCGACCTGCACCCGGCAAACCTCCTCGTCACGCCCCAGGGTGAGATCGCCTACCTGGACTTCGGCATCGTGGGCCGCCTGACCGGCGAGGAGCGCCACGCCGTGCTCGGGGCGCTCGCAGGGCTGATCTCCCGCGACGCGCCCCTGGCGCTCCGGCACCTCCGCCGCCTCGGCGTCGAGGTGCCCGCTGGGCACGTCGAGCCCTTTGCCCGGGACATCGGACGGGTGATCGACGACGCCCTTGCGCCGCGGCTCGGGGACGTGTCGGTGGGGCGGATCGGCCGGGGGATCCTGGCCGCCGTGCACCGCCACCGGGTGGTCTTCCCGCGAAAGTACGCCCTGCTGGTCAAGGCCCTGCTCACGATCGAGGGGAGCGCCCGGGCGCTTCACCCGGACTTCTCCTTCGAGTTGGCGGCCCGGGAGTACCTCTGGGAGAGGGGTCTTCGAACCGTGCGGCTGACGCAGCTGTGCGAGGCGGCGTGGCGCGGCGCCGCGTTGGTGGGGGTGGGAGCGCTGGCCGCGGCGGAGGGCTGACGGGGCAGGAGAAGACCCCTGACCATTTGCTCGAGGAGGGATCCGTGATGCACCCCGTGTGTTACACCCGCAAAGTCCGCTTCTCCGACACGGACTGTCAGAATGTCGTCTTCAACGCCACCTACTTCGTCTACTTCGACGACGCGATCACCGACTACCTGGAGGCCCTGGGCCTTCCCTACGCCGAGATCGTCCGGCGGGGACACGACATGGTGCTCGCCCGTGCGGAGTGCGACTTCCGGTCGCCCGCCACGTTGGGCGAAACACTGGAGACCGCGGTGGGCGTCGAGCGGGTGGGGAACACGTCGCTCGTCTTCGCGCTTGCGGTGAAGGAGGCGGCCACCGGCCGGCTGGTGGCCGAGGGCCGGGAGGTGTACGTGGTCCTCGACGCGGCGTCGAAGACCTCTACCCCGGTGCCCGGCTACCTGCGCGACGCCATCTCGGCGCTCCAGGGCGGTCGAGGGGAGTAGTTGGACCCCGGCGAAAGGAGCTCATCCGTGCGGCAGCGATTCCCGTTCGTGTCGTTCTTGCTCGCCCTCGGCGTGTGCGCCTGTGTGCTCCGCGCCCCGTTGGATACCCGCGGCGTGGACCCGGGCCTGACCCCGGACCGCGCCGCGGCCGCTGCGAAGGAGGCGTCGGGTCGCACGGTGCAGTGGGGCGGGCTCCTCATCCGCACGACCAACCTCGAGGAGGTGACCGAGCTCGAGGTGCTCGCCTATCCGCTGGACCGGCAGGGCCGGCCCCGCACCGGGGAGGCGCCCCAGGGCCGCTTTCTGGCACTGCGAGACGGGTACGTCGAGGCTGCGGTCTACGCGCCCGGCCGGCTCGTCACGGTCGTCGGACGGTTCTCGGGCACGCGGGCGGGCCTGATCGGCGCCATGGAGTACCTCTATCCGCTCGTCAAGGTCGAGCAGCTGTACCTCTGGCCGGCCGACGAAAGCGGCGCCGGGCCCCGGTTCCACCTAGGGGTCGGGGTCGGATTGTGAGGGACAGGCCGGTGGCGAAGTGGCTCGTGAAGACCGAACCGGCGGAGTTCTCCTGGGAAGACCTGGAGTCGGCCGGCCGGGCCGTGTGGGATGGGGTGCGAAACCCGGCGGCGCTCAAGAACTTGCGCGCCATGGCTCCGGGCGACGGGGTGGTCGTGTACCACTCGGGCGCCGAGCGCGCCGCCGTGGGGCGGGCGGCCGTGTCGGCGGCGGCCTACCCGGACCCGAACGCCGGCGACCCCCGGCTCGTCGTGGTGGATCTGGAGCCCGCTCAAAGGCTCGCCCGGCCCGTATCCCTGGCTGTGTTGAAGGCCGACCCTGCCTTCGCCGGCTCACCGCTGGTCCTCCAGGGGCGACTCTCGGTGGTACCGCTCACGGAGGAGCAGTGGCACCGGGTGCTGGCACTGGGGGGCTCGAACTGAAGGCAGTTCCGATCGGTTCAGCCGTGGGAGCAGCTCCCGTGGTCGTCGCAGGTGATGCGGGAATCTTGGACCCGTCCGGCGAGCCACCCCTCGGCGACCTCCCTCAGGCTGCCGGCGCAGCCTCGAACCACCCGGATGCCGTGCGACCCCAGGTGGCGCGCCGCACCTTCCCCCATGTTCCCGGCCGGTAGGACCTCGACGCCCATGCCGGCGAGCGTCTGGGCCACGTTGGACTTGCAGCCGCACCCGGGCGGTGGGGCGAAGGTCTCCTCGGCCACGATCTGGCGGTCGCCGTCCACGGTGAAGACCGTAAAGTGGTCGCAGTGGCCGAAGTGACCGTCGACCTCGCGGTCTCGGGATGGGAGGGCGATCTTCATCCGGTACTCCTTTCTCAATCTTGGAAGGGTCGAGAGCGTAAACGTGTTGGATGCATCGCCGAGACGAAGGTCACCGCGGACCGAACGGACGCGAAGGTCGGAACCGGTCAGTCGACCTGCGGGAGAGGGCAACCCCGGACCCAAGGGACCGGAACCCGGTGGCTCCAGCCGCAGGTGACACCAACGCCAGTCGGGCGTCGCGACGGGCCCGGTGGGCGGGGTGTTCGCGGGGTGTTCGCGGGGTTGACAAGCGGACCCTATTCCAGTACATTCCGCCCCCTCGGATTTCGTGGGCCGTTAGCTCAACTGGCAGAGCAACTGACTCTTAATCAGTAGGTTGAAGGTTCGATTCCTTCACGGCTCACCACGAAAATCAAGGGGTTACAGGGTTTTTCCTGTAGCCCCTTTTTCTTTTCTGGAGCCAGGGGGCCCGCTGGGGGGCCCAGCGTCCCCTGGTGCCCCCATCCTTTCACCGTCAGCTCTTTCCCCTCCACGTGCCACCAGACGAAAACCGCCCCCCGTGGCTCTTGCCTTGGGGGGCGTACCCGGCGCACCTCCGGGGGGAGAAGCGGCGCCGGTTGTCGCGCGCACGGTAATGGTCACTCGAAGCGTGTCAAGGTGCGGAAGATGCGCCCCGACCCAAGCCGGGGCGCCTGACCGCATAGGCGCGGGAGTCTGAGCCGGTCACACCGTGCGCCGCCTCCTCGCCATCCCTGCGAGGCCGGCTAGGCCGAATCCGAGGAGTGTCATGGTCGAAGGCTCGGGAACAGGCGTTGATTGCGAAGGCGAGAACGAAAGATCGTCTAGCGAGAAGTCGTTCCCGAAACTGAATGTCGTGTGGTCGAGAATCCGTATCTCGGCGGTTGTCGCAGTCCCTGAGTCCCAAATTACCGAGAACGGCGCCCATAGACCGTTCGATTCGGGTAGAGCCAATGATCCTACCAGGGCACCGTTTATGAAAATCCACAGATCGGCAGGGTGAGGGTCGACAGGACCATACCCGATACCCCAAGACGCCGCCCATCCATCAAAAACATACGCGCTGTCCTGAGATACTATAATATCTTCTTGCCAAATCGTTTCGTAGGATTCGGCTCCATTTGCTATCAACATCAGGCCGCTTCCCGTTGTATGGTCACCATAACTTGCTCCACCCCCATGATAATAATTTGGATTGTACCCAACGTAATACTGGGCAACTCCTATGGGTGTCGAGGGCGCGGGTATATCGTCAGTCCAGGCCGGATCGGGGCCAGGACAATTCGTCACCCGGGGCCAGAGTAATTCGTCACCTTTGGCGGAAGCGGGGCCAGCGGAATTCGCCACCCCCTTCTATGTCGGTGGGCTCCT
>JACRMM010000003.1 GCA_016214985.1 Deltaproteobacteria bacterium
TACTAGCACTAGCTGCGACCTATAATAGCCAAACATGGCAATTTTACTTGGGCAACCGCGAACGCCTCCCGGTTCACCCCAGCGACATTCGCGGGTGCCCCTGGGGAGGGCGCTCCCGAAAGTCCGACAGGCTCCTAGCCCCCCTCCATGCGCCGGAATCGGTGTTCAGCATGGGGCGGTCCGCCCACGCCTCAGGTTGTCGGACGGGGTCTGGTTCGCTTAGCGCGGCCGCGTTCCACGCGCACAGCCCCGTCTTGACCGAGCCGATCCGGGCTGACGAGCCAGCGGAAGCACTCCGGTGCCTTCCTGACCCCGTCACCCCAAGGTCACGCCGCAAGTGAGCGAGCGAACTCCTCTCCCTTGGAAAAGGCTTTCTCCAGGAGCTCCGCACTCTCCATGGGAGCCAGCCCCAACTGTGCCCGAGTCACCAGGACAGAGTCCACGATCACGAGGTTCACCTCGGGTGACCAAAGATCAAACACCGGAAGAACACAGTCAGGGTTCGAGCCGCTTCCGCCCACGGAGACCACAATCCCCTTCTTCTTCTTTCCTACCGAACTCTCATAGATCCGTCCCCCTGACGGCAACACGACAGGCCGTGCCAGACAGTAGGAGCGATCCATCATGAGCTTCATCTGGCTTGATACGGTGTTGTAGTACACCGGTGTCCCCAGGACGATGCCGTCCGCGTCCTCGAACACGTCATAGATCTGGTCCATGCCGTCGCGAAAGACGCATCCTGAACCATCCTGCACCTTGCACGCTTGACAGGGCCGCAGGTCCAGGTCGTTCAGATAGATCTTCCCTACCGTGGCGCCGGACGCCTCACATCCGTCCAATAGTCTCTGGACGATGGTATCCGTGTTCTTGTACTTCCTCGGACTCGCAACGATACCGACGACATGCATCTGTCACGTCCTCTGATGGCACCGTCTCACGACGACGGTGGATACCCCAGCAAGGGTCCGCGGCACCCGAGGAGTCGGACCCCCCGGCTCCCGGTCTGCCCGCGCTTCTTCTCGCGACAAAGCGTTCTTCCAGTGTGCAGAGCTAGAACAGCCGCACCCGCCGGTTGCTCCCAGCGAATACGGCCGTCTATGGTCTCTTCGTCGCCCCCGGTCCCCCAGTGGCCTTCCCCGCCCCAGGCCCCCTCCTCCGGCCTCGTCCGCGCCCGACCGCCGGGTCACTCCTCCACAACGTCGTTGGGGAGCTCGTCGCGGTCGTCCGCGCGCCAGGGGAAGTGCCGGGCCAGCACGGTTCCGACCTCGCTGACGGCGTGGACGAGTCCCCCTGCCACGTCGCCCTGCCGGAAGCGCTCGGCCATGCCGTCACGGATGTGGTCCCAGCCCTCCTGCCCCAGGTGGCGGTGGACGCCCTCATCGCCGAGGATGGCAAAGGCGCGGCTCACCGTGGCGACCAGGATGAGCACGGCATTTCGCTCCCGGGTCTCGTGCATCTTTAGACGACGGAAGGCGTCCTTGGCGGCGTCGAGCACGCCGCCGCGGACCTTTCGGGAGATGACCACCCGGATCTCGCCGGAGGTCTCCTTCTCGGCGGCGGCGATGGCCGAAGCCACCCGGGCCTTCTCCTCGTCGGTCAGAAACGCTCCCGGCCGCTTGCTCCTCGTCATCCCCATGGGTCCCCTCCACCGTTCACCAGCTTCCGCTGGACCCTCCGCCGCCGAAGCCGCCACCTCCCCCGGAGAAGCCTCCCCCTCCGAAACCCCCTCCCCCACCGCTGCCCCAGCCGCCGCCTCCCCTGCCCCCGCCGAACCCTCCCAGGAACCAGAGCCACCAGAGCGACGAGCCCTGCACGCCGCGGCCGCCCAGGTGGGTCGCGCGATTGAGGCGTCCGGCGATGGCCCAGATGACGAGGAAGATGAGGAAGGGGGCGATGCCCGCGATCGGGCCCGTGACGCGCTTGCCGCCCGACTCGGGCAAGGGCTGGTACTCGCCGCGGCTCGCCGCGTCGAGGGCGTCCACCGCGGCCAGGAGGCCGCCCGTGAAATCGCCCTGCCGGAAGCGGGGTGCGAGCTCGTTTCGGATCACTCGGCTCGCGAGGGCGTCAGGGATGACCCCCTCGAGCCCCTTGCCCACCTCGATGCGGATCTTCCGGTCCTCGGTGAAAACCAGGAGCAGGAGGCCGTTATCCCGGCCCTTGTGGCCGACCTTCCAGGCATCGCCGAGCCGAATCGAGAAGTCCTCGAGGCTGTCGCCCTCGAGGCTCTTGAAGATCGCAACCGCAAACTGGTTCGAGCTGGCGGCCTCGATGGCTTCGAGCCGGCTCTCGAGGCGCGCCTTGTCGGCGGGCGACAGGAGTCCGGCGAAGTCGCTCACCCGCCCAAGCGGAGCGGGCGGGACCTGCAGGGCCAGGGCCCCGGCGGCGAGCGCGAGCGCCAGGGCAACGGCCAGGACACCGGCGCTCCGGCGCCTCATGCCTCGCTCCTCCCGCGCGGCCGGCGGTTCAGAACTTCACCTTCGGCGCCTTCTCCGCGCCTTTTTCCGCTTCGAAGTACGGCTTGGGCGAAAACCCGAACGCGCCGGCCAGGAGGTTCCCTGGGAAGGACCGCACCTTCGTGTTGTACGCCCGGGCGGTCTCGTTGAAGCGGCTCCGGGCCACGTTGATCCGGTTCTCGGTGCCCTCGAGCTGGGCCTGGAGGTCCAGGAAGTTCTGGTTCGCCTTCAGGTCCGGGTACCTCTCGGCCACGACCAGGAGCCTCGAAAGCGCGCCGGAGAGCCCCTGCTGGGCCTCCTGGAACCGCTGGATCGCCTCGGGCGAGAGGTTGTCGGCCGAGATCTTCACCTGGCCCACCCGGCTTCGGGCTTCGGTGACGCCAAGGAACACGTCCTTCTCGTGCGTCGCGTACCCCTTCACGGTCTCGACCAGGTTGGGGATCAGATCGCTTCGCCGCTGGTAGGTGCTCTCCACGTCGGCCCACGCCCGCCCTACGTCCTCCTGGGCGGCCACGAAGCCGTTGTAGGTGCCCTTCACCCAGCCGTAGGCCATGAGGAGCACGAGCAGAACCACACCCAGTACGATCCAGAGCTTTTTCACGTCTCCTCCTCGCTGTCAAAGGCCGTCCGAAGGGCCGCGGCCACGACGGGAATGTCGCGGTCATCGAGGGTCCGCGGATCGAACACCAGGGCGTTCTCCCGGATCCTCGCCACCACAGGCACCGAGCCGCGGCGCAGGCTCTCCTCGACCCGCGACACGCCGCGGTCCGGGCGCCCCACGGCCACGACCCAGGTGGGCAGGCGCTCCAGGGGAAGCGCCCCCCCCCCGGCTTCCGACACATCGGCCCGGACGTCGACCCGCGCTCGCTCGCCGAGCGCGGCCGCGGCCGCGGCGGCCAGGGCCTCGGCGCGGCCGCGCAACTCCTCAGGCGTCGCGGTAAGTCGCGCCAGGGCGGGCACCCGCGCGACGCAACGGGCCGGGTCGCGGTACAGGGCGAGCGTCGCCTCGAGGGCTGCGAGAGTCACCTTGTCGGGGCGAAGCGCCCGCAGGAGCGGGTGGTGGGCACAGGCATCGATCGCACCCCTTCGGCCAACCAGGAGGCCTGCCTGGGGCCCTCCCAGGAGCTTGTCGCCGGAGAAGGTCACGAGGTCGGCGCCGGTCGCCACGGCCTCGGCCACCGTGGGCTCCCGCTCGAGGCCGTGGACCGAGAGGTCGACGAAGCATCCGCTGCCGAGGTCCTCCATCACCGGGAGGCCGCGCGCCGCACCGAGCTCGACCAACTCGGCCAGGGGCACCTCTGCGGTGAAGCCGAGCACGCGGTAGTTGGAGGTGTGGACCTTCAGGAGCATCGCCGTGTCAGGGCCGATCGCGGCCTCGTAGTCGCGCCGGTGGGTCTTGTTGGTCGTGCCGATCTCTCGCAGGACCGCGCCGCTCTGTGCCATGACCTCTGGCACCCGAAACGACCCCCCGATCTCCACGAGCTGCCCGCGGCTCACGACGACCTCGCGACCCCTCGCGAGCGCGGTCAGCGCCAGGAGCACCGCGGCCGCGTTGTTGTTGACCACGAGCGCCGCCTCTGCCCCCGTGAGCTCACGCAAGAGTCCGGCCACGGCGTCGTGGCGGTCGCCTCGGCGGCCGGCCGCGAGGTCGTACTCCAGGTTGCAGTACCCGGCGGTCCGGACCATCGCCTCCACCGCCTCTGGGGCCAGCGGCGCCCGTCCGAGGTTGGTGTGGAGCACCACGCCCGTGGCGTTCACGACCGGGATGAGCCGCGGCGCAACGTGGCGACGGGCCGCGGTGAGCGCCCGCGAGGCGAGCTCCGCGGAGCCGGTCTCGGCCGGCTCCCCTGCGCACAGGGCGCGCCGGGTTTCGTCCAGCACGGCGCGCACGGCGTCGGTCACCGCGCCCCGGGGCAGCCCTTCTTGCTCGAGCGCCTCCCTGACCGAAGGCTCCTGGAGCACCCGCTCCACTTGCGGGATGCGGCGCAGGAGGTCCTGGCTGCCCACCGTCAGCGCTTCTCCCCGAGCCGGCTCTCCGTGCCCTCCATGAGCCGCTCGATGTTGCCCTGGTGCTTCCAGGCCGTGACGCCCGCGACGACCGCGGCGAGGAACACGATTGCCGCCGGGCGGCCGAGGAAGCCCGCGAGGAGCGGCAGGGCCGCGGCCGCAGACAGGCTGGCCAGGCTCACGATCCGCCACTTCCACACCACCGCGCCGAACACGCACGCGGCGAGCAGCGCGGAACCGGGCGCGAGCGCGAGGAAGACGCCCAGCCCCGTGGCCACCCCCTTGCCGCCTTTGAAGCCGATGTAGAGGGGAAACACGTGTCCAAGGAACGCCGCCAACCCCACGGTGGCCACGGCCCAGGGCGACGAGAAGGCCTGCGCCGCCCACAGGGCGGGGACGAAGCCCTTCAGGACATCGCCGACGAGAGTGACGATGCCGGGAAGCCGGCCCAGGGTGCGGGCCACGTTGGTGGCCCCGATGTTCCCGGATCCGGCGTCCCGCGGATCTTCGCCTCCGAAGAAGCGGGAGACCAGGATCCCGACCGGCACCGAGCCCAGCAGGTACGCGAAGGCGACGAGGAAGAGCCACTTCATGGGAAACCTCCCGAAGACAGGAGCGAGCAGACGGGCCGAGAACCTAACACACGCGCCCGGGGGGGACAAGGACGGCCCGTCAACCGGACGGGCTGCCGCAGGAGGACGAAGAAGACGCCCCGTGATCCGAGTCTCCCCGAAGGCCCGCACGCGCTTGCCTTCGCCCTGCCCGCCGTGCGATTCTTCGCTCCGCTCCGGCCGCGACCCGACGCCGTGCGCCGAAGGGGGCGGCACCCCTTCCGGACCCCCTGCGAGGAGGCCCCGTGACGATCGACCCCTGGAAGGTTCTCGGCTTCGGCGCCCAGGGCCTCTTCTTCGCCCGCTTCTTCGTCCAATGGATCGCCTCGGAGCGCCGCAAGCAGGTCACGGTCCCCAAGGCCTTCTGGTACTTCTCCCTGGCCGGCGGCGCGCTGCTCTTCGTCTACGCCATCCACGTGCGCGATCCGGTCTTCATCCTGGGCCAGGGCGCAGGCCTCGCGATCTACGTCCGAAACCTGATGATCGGCCGGCGGGCCGGGGCCGAACCGGACGCCAAGCGCTGACATCGTCGCAGGTGGCGTGGGCTCACACGCCGCCGGCACCCGGCGCGGTCTTCCCCTCGGCCGCCACCCAGTGGGGCGTCTCGGCCACCACCGAGAGGCGCGCGGCAACCGTGGGCTCCAGGCGGTTCCACTGCTTGCGCTTGAAGAGGAAGATCTCGGCGCCCCCGCGCTCGAGCCTCTCCTGGATCAGGGCAGCGCCGCCCTTGGGGCGGTGCTCGAAGGGCGCCCCGAACACGGCCTCGGCGTAAAAAGCGGCCGAGTACTCCTCGCCGAAGGGCATGAGCACGGGCCGCGCCTTCGCCGCGGGGTCCCGGTACACCTCCGCGAGCACCGTCTTCGCTGAGTGCTGCTCGTCGATCCGAGGCGCCAGGAGGAACACCGCGCCTCCGAGCACTATCGCCGCCCCGACCCCCAACGCCCCCAGCAGCCCGGCGGCGTCTCCCCGGCGAACGCTGCGGGCGCCGAGCCACGCCACGGCCGCAACCGCCGCGGCGACCGCGATCGCGAGCACCGTCGGGGCCCCGAAGACCGCGCCCGCGGCGGCGGCGGCCAGGCCCGCGAGGCACAAGAGCCCCACGTGCCACGCGAGCCACCGCCGGAGCCGCGGCGCGGCGCTCGAGTCGATCCAGCGATCGAGCGCCACCGCGGCGGCGACCGCCAGGCCGGGGAGGCCGGGCAGGAGGTAGGTGAGGAGCATCTGCCGCGCGAAGGTGAAGAAGAACGCGGGCGTCAGGCCCCAGACCAGGGCGAAGGCGAGCCAGGGCTCGGCCCGGAGGGTCTCTCCGAGCCGCCGGCCCCGAAACACCCGGACCAGGGCGGCCACGGCGAGCACGGTCCACGGCAGGAACGCTCCCGCCAGCATCACCCAGCTCGCCCCATAGGGCTGCGCGCGCCCGCTGCCGTAAAGGTCGCCGTAGTTGTGGCTCACGTAGCGCAGCACGTGCTCGTTCACGAGGAAGTACTGGAGGAAACCGGGCGTGGCCCGCTCCGCCAGGGCGTACCAGGGCGCCGCGACAGCGAGGAAGACGGCGATGCCCCCGACCCACGGGAGCTCGACGGCGAGCCGCCAGCGCCGCACGAGCGTCAACCACACCACGAGGGCCAAGCCGACGAGCACGAGCGCGATGGGCCCCTTGGCCAGGGCGCCGACGCCGAGGGCCACGAAGAAGCCCAGGCCCCACCCTCTCCGCTGCCCCCCCTCCTCGGAGAACCGCGCAAACGCCATCAGTGCGGCGCTCACGCTCGCCGCGAGCGGCACGTCGAGGACGCACGCCCCGGCGAGCACGAAATAGAGCCCCGAGGTGGCCAGGATCACCCCGGCCAACCCCCCCACCCTCGCCCCCCACAGCCGTCGCGCAAAGAGGACCGTCGCGGCGACCAGGGCCGCTCCGATCACCAGGCTCGGCGCCCGGGCCGCCGCCTCGGACACGCCGAAGACGTGATAGGAGAGGGACGTGAGCCAGAACTGCAGGGGTGGCTTGCCCCAGAACGGCACGAGCGCCCCCTTGATGTAGACCCAGGGGGTGACCCAGTCGCCCGTCCGAAACATCTCCCAGCCGATGCCCCCGTAGCGGCTCTCCGTGTTATCGGTGAGCGCCAGGCGGCCGAGCGAGACCAGGCGCAGGACGGCCGCCGCGGCCAGCGCCGCACCGCACCAGGTGCTCCACCGCGGCTTCGCGGGTTCGAGGTTCATCGGGATTTCGCCCCTGCTTTCCGTTTGAATGGGCCCAAGAGAGGCCGTATCATATCAAACTTCGTGCGCGCCCAACCATTCGGATCCCTCGGTTCCGTCCGTTGGAGCCATCGCCGCTTCCTTCTGTCAGACGTGTTGTCCTTCACGGGTCTCTCTTTCGAACTCGCACTTCCTACCGCTCGCGTCACAGGAACAGGGATTGAGATCAGAATCCGTCCCACGGAAGATCCTTCGGCAGTTCTTCTCGTTCGGCTGTGTAGGTGCCGTCGGAACCGCCGTGCACTATGCGACCTTGGTGGCGCTCGTCCGAGGGGCCAACGTAGGTCCTGTCGCGGCCTCTGGGCTGGGGGCACTCCTGGGCGCGCTCGTCAACTACCGCCTCAACTACTCCTTCACGTTTCGGAGCGACAAGCGCCACCGGGACGTGATCGCGAAGTTCCTCGCCGTGGCGGCCGTCGGGCTCGGACTCAACGTCGCCCTGATGGCGCTCCTGACGCACCTGCTTTCGCTCTACTACCTCGCGGCCCAGGTGCTGACCACCGGGACGGTGCTCCTGTGGACCTTCACCGGCAACCGCCTGTGGTCCTTCCGCCAGGACCCTGCATGCCGATGAGCCCCGGCACCGGTGCGCGACTGGTGGTCAACGCCGACGACTACGGGTACTTCTCGTGCGTGAGCCGCGGGATCCTCGAGGCGGCGCGCGCCGGCCGCGTAACGGCCGTCGGCGCCCTGGCCAACAGCCCCCGTTTCGCAGAGCGCGCCCGGGCCCTGGGGGAGCTGCCCGACGTGGACGCGGGCGTACACCTCACCCTCACCTTCGGGGAGCCCCTCACCGGCCGGATGGCCGCTGCCCTGCGCCCGTGGAGCGGGCGGTTTCCCCGGAACAAGGCCGAGGCCGCCTGGGCGGTCCTGCGGGGCCGGATCCCGTCGGAAGCGGTCGAGGAGGAGTGGGCGGCTCAGGTACGCCGCTGCCTCGAAGCGGGGCTGACCGTGCGGTTCTTGAACAGCCACGAGCACGTCCACGTGCTCCCGCCGCTCGCTCGAGCGCTCCGGCGCCTGGCCGCCACCTTCGGCATCCCCCACGTGCGGGCGCCGGCCCCCGAGTGGGGGGAAGGAGGCGGCGCCCCGGCCCTCCTCCGAAACCTCGCGTTCCAGGCCGCGCAGTGGCTCGCCCCCCGGACCGTGGGGGGATCGTTCGCGCCCCTCCCGCTCCTCGGCGTGGCAGAGAGCGGGCGACTGACCCTCGGCTCCCTGGATCGACGCCTGGCCGCGCTCGAGCCGGACCGCACCTACGAGCTCATGTGCCACCCGGGCCACTTCGACCCGGCGGAGATCCGAGACCCCCGGCTGCTCTCCTACCACCGGTGGGAGGCGGAGCTCTCACTATTGACTGGAGCGGCCTTCGGCGAGCTGTGCGCGCGGCGGGGCGTCCGGCTGGCACGTTACCGGGACCTCGATGCGCCCGCGGCCCCCGCGCCGCCAGCGGAGACACGATGACGACCGCACCGACCGAGCCGAGTCTGCCCGCGCCCCCCGCGGAAAACCGTCCCCCGCGGCTGAGCGTCGTCCTACCCGCTCACAACGAGGCGGCGGGGCTGGCGCGGGCCCTGGCCGAGATCGGCTCGGTGCTCGCCACGTGCGGCGTGACCTACGAGCTCCTCGTGGTGGACGACGGGAGCCGCGACCGCACCTTTGACGAGATACAGGCCCTCGCCGCCGCCGACCGCTGCGTGCGGGGAATCCGGCTCAGCCGGAACTTCGGCAAGGAGGCCGCGCTCCTCGCCGGCCTGGAGGCCGCCCGGGGCGACGCGGTCGTCACCATCGACGCCGACCTTCAGCATCCGCCCCACCTGATCCCCGAGCTCCTCGACCGGTGGCGCGCCGGCGCCCGCGTGGTGCACGCGGTCAAGCGCGACCGCTCCCACGACACCCGGATGGCGCGGTGGCGCTCAGCGGCGTTCCACGGCCTGCTGACCCGGCTGGGGGGCGTCGACGTGCGCAACTCCTCCGACTTCAAGCTCCTCGACCGCGCGGTCGTGGATGCTCTCGTCACCGCGTTTCCGGAGCGCAGCCGCTTCTACCGGGGGCTCGCGGACTGGGTTGGGTTCGAGCAGGCGTCCGTGCCCTTCGACGTCGCGCCGCGGGAGGCGGGCCACGGCAAGTGGTCGCTGGGTGCGCTGCTGGGCCTCGCGACGACGGCCCTGGTGTCGTTCACGAGCGCTCCCCTGCGGATCGTCACGTCCCTCGGGTTCCTCACCCTCGCCTTCGGCGCCCTGGTGGCCGCCGATACCGTCTGGTCCCGGTTCCAGGGCACCGCGGTCTCGGGGTTCGCCACCCTGGAGATCACGCTGCTGTTCCTGGGCAGCCTCATCATGATCAGCCTGGGCATCGTCGGGGAGTACATCGCGAAGATCTATGACGAGACGAAGCATCGCCCCGCCTACCTCGTGGCCTCCACTTGCGGCTTCGAGGAGAAGGACCCCGGCGGGACCGATCGAGGCGAGCGTTGATCTGCCGGCTCTTGCCGCAAGGCGCGTGGCCTCCCTTCCGGCGGGGCTGGATCCCTCGTCCTGATGAACGCGCGGGCCCAGCGCGGGGTACGCGTGGTGCCCGGCTTGGTGGGTGACGGCGCCGGCCGCTGCGCGGCGGGCCGGTTCTGATCATGTCGTTCCTGCCGCGCACGGTAGTGGCCCTCGGGTTCGTGAGCCTGCTCACCGACCTGTCGAGCGAGATGATCTACCCTCTCCTGCCCGCCTTCCTGGCCGGCACGCTCGGCGCCGGGCCCGCAGTGCTCGGTATGATCGAGGGGGTGGCCGAGGCCACGGCATCGCTCGTCAAGATCCTCTCCGGCCTGTGGGCCGACCGCGTGCGTCGGCGAAAGCCGCTCGTCCTGGCCGGGTACAGCCTCTCCGGTGCCTGCCGGCCTCTCATCGGCCTGGCCGGCTCCTGGGTCTCTGTGCTCGGTCTTCGCTTCGGAGACCGGATCGGGAAGGGGCTAAGAACCTCCCCCCGCGACGCCCTCATCGCCGACGCCGTGGCCCCGACCGTCCGGGGGCAAGCCTTCGGCTTCCACCGCTCTATGGACCACGCCGGCGCCGTGCTCGGTCCGCTCGCCGCCTCGGGGCTGCTGGCCGTGGGCGTGGGCCTTCGGTCGGTCTTCCTGCTCGCCGCCGTCCCGGCCGCGGCCGTGGTCCTGGCGATCCTGTGGGGCGTCCGGGAGGCCGCCTCCCCCGACCCAGCCGAGCCCCCTGGCACCCCCGCCGCCGGGAGCCCCCTGTCCCTCTCACCCGGGTTTCGCCGGCTCCTCGCGGCCGTGACCCTCTTTACCCTCGGAAACTCCACCGACGCCTTCTTGCTCCTTCGCCTGTCGGGAGCCGGCGTGACCACGTCGGGCGTGGCGCTTCTGTGGTCGGCGCACCACGGGATCAAGATGGTCAGCACCTACGCCGGCGGCCGCCTGTCCGACCGGCTCGGGCGAAAGCCCCTGCTCGTCTCCGGTTGGTTCTACTACGCCGCGGTGTACGCCGGCTTCGCGGTCGCCGTGTCGCGTTCGGGCCTGATCGCCCTCTTCCTCGCCTACGGCGTGTATTACGGCCTCACGGAGCCGGTCGAGAGGGCCTGGGCCGCCGACCTCTCCACCCGCGGCCTGCGGGGCCGCGCCTACGGCTTCTATCACGGTGCCGTCGGCCTCGCCGCGTTACCGGCGAGCCTTCTCTTCGGAGCGCTCTGGAGCTCCTTCGGCGCACCCGTCGCCTTCTTCACCGGCTCGGCCCTGGCGCTGGCGTCCTCCGTGCTCCTGGTCTTCGTCCCTTCCCGGCCATCCTGAGGAGCGGGCCCCTCGCCCCAGGCCGAGGGGGACCACGCGGTCACCGCCGCGGGCCCGCAATGCAGTGTCACAGACCCCCACCCAAGGTGGGGGCTTGATAACCGGGAGCCGCCCAGGGCGGCGTGGTACACCCGGAGCCGCCCGAGACGGCTGGAAGATTCTTCGGCGGCATCGGCCTCGGGGCGAGTCATCGATATGTCGGCCGACGGAACCGAGACCCTGTCAGGTGTCAGCCTTTTTCGGCACCCTCGAGAGCCAAGGCGCGCTCCCGGAACCGTCAAACTTCGGGGGTCCCCCGCCAAAGGCGGGGGGTTACCCGTTGTACTAAGGGATTGGCTCGCCGGGACGAGATTCCGGCACCACCGGGCGGGCTACCGGGCCCACCGCTCCAGGAGCTTCGTGCCGTAGAGCTCGCCGAAGAACGGCTCCTCGGCGGCGAGGCTTCGGCCGCTGCCGTGCACGAGGTTGTGGCCGGCCACGCGGCCCTGTCTCCCGGCGCTCAGCCAGCCGAAGTTGAGCCGGCTCCAGTTCCCCTCGTCGTCGAAGACCTGCGCCACGTCGCCGGCCGCGAAGACGTTGTCGAAGTTGGTCCGCAACTCCGTATCCACGACGACGCCGTGGTCGACGACGATCCCGCTCCCGTCCAGGTAGTCGACGTCGGGGACGAGCTCGCGCGCCTCGCACACGAGCCCCACGTCCACCGTGCGCCGGCTCGACGTCACGACGCGATAACCTTCGCCGTTGAGGTCCAGGATATCCATCACGGCCTCATCGAAGAGCACCTCGATCTTCTCGGACACGAGCTTGTGGAGGACCTCGGAGCGGCTCACGGCGGCGCCCGGCTTCCAGAAGCGCGTATGCCCCGTGAGGTAGACGACCCGGTTTCCGCGGCGGGCAAAGGCGCGCACGGCCTCGAGCCCCGTGTGCCCCTCGCCGGCCACCAGGACGAGGGCGTCCCTGGCGAGCCCGGCGTGACTGATGCGAACGGCGTCGGCAAGGGACGCGAGGGTGTGGACCTTGTTGCGCAGCCGCGCCGCGTAGCCCGCCAGCCGTGGGCCGGCGCCGGTGGCCAGCAGCAGCCGGTCGAAGTACAGGCTCGTACCGTCCGACAGCAGGACCCGCGACTCGTGCGGAAAGAGCCGGTAGACGCGCGATCCGGCGCGGATCTCGATCGCCGGGTCGCCCTGGATCTCCGGCTCCTGCAGGACGACCGCGCCGCGCCCCAGGGAGCCGGCCACGAGGTCGGCCAGGGCCGGCCGGAGATAGAACGGAGTGAACTCCCGGGAAACGAGGGTGACCTTCGCCGTGCCGTCCAGCGATCGGACCTCCGCCGCCGCCGCACGGCCCGCAGGCCCACAGCCGAGGATGACATACTGGCGCATGGAGGCCTCCTGTTCGCGAGGGTTCGACGTCGGGAGGCTGAGTGTACGAGACCGGGGCGGGGTGTCAACGAGGCCCGGCGGGGCCGGGGCCGCTCAGCGCTTCGAGCAGCCCCCGCAGCCGACGCACCCGGCGCAGGCGTCGAGCTCCTGCCTGCAGCGTGGGCAGGTCCTCCAGAGAGGGTCGGCCAGGGGGCAGCCGCAGGCGGGGCAGGAGCGAGGAGGGGGCGGAGGGACGGACCGCCGCGGCGAGAGCTTCCACACGGCGCGCCGCCTACAGGACGACCTGGGCGAGGATACCGCCCACGGTGAAGGCGAGCACCCAGGACCCGAGCCAGATGGCCATCGCCTCCTTCACCCCCCTCTCCTTGAAGAGGATCATCAGGCTCGCGATGCACGGCACGAAGAGGGTAATCACGGTCAGAGACACGACGACCTGCCACGGGGTCAGGGGCAAGGCCGTGAGGCCCGCGGCGCCGAAGTCGCGCCGGACCATGCCCATCACGAACGCGGTCGCCGCCTCCTTCGGCAGCTTGAGCCACCCGCGGGTCAACGGCGCCAGAAGGTCCTGCCAGGCTTGGAGACCCCCGCTCACCTGGAGCAGCGACACCCCGAAGGCGCCGGCGGCGAACCAAACGTACGCCTCCTTCATGAAGAAATAGGCGCGTACGAACGTCTTCCGAAGGACGTTTCCCAAACGGGGAACCCGCATCGGCGGCAGGTCGATCAGCAGCGGCGTGCTCTCACCCGGCAGGAAGCGGGCGAGGCCGGTGCCGAGGGCCGCCATGCAGGTCAGGATCACGGCCACGTAGACGAGGGTCAGTCGCGGCCCCACGGCCGCGAGCATGCCGGCGATCACGCCCAGCTGCGCCGAGCAGGGGACGACGAAGTTCAGGATCGCAGTGGCGATGGTCCTCTCGCGCTTCGAGCCGAGGATGCGCGTGGTGATGGTGCCCAACTGCACGCAGCCGAAGCCGAGGATCAGGGGGATGACCGCCCGGCCGTTGAGGCCGATGGACGTCATCGCGCGGTCCACGAGCGTGGCGAGCCGCGGCAGGTAGCCGGAGTCCTCGAGGAGCGAAAGCGCCAGGTAGAACCCGATCACCAGGGGCAGGAGGAGCCCCAGCAGGTACGTGACCGTCATGGTGAGCACGCCGAACTCGCCGACGAGGACCTGGCCGACGACGGAGCCCTCAGCGACCCAGCGGCCCACCAGGCCGCGGATCCACGGCTCGTAGAGGCCCTGCATGATGGTCTTCTCGGTAACACCGACCACGCCCCCAGCGACCCACACGCCGATGAGCTGGTAGCAGCCCCACATCACCAGCAGGAGCATCGGAACCCCGGTCACCGGCTCGAGACACAGCCGACCCAGGAGATCTCGGAAGCGACCAGTTCGCTCGGGGCGGCGCACGACGTCGTCGACGATCGCGTTGACCCGTTCCCGCCGCAGCAGGTAGATGTGCTCCCTCTCTCCCAGGGGCTCTACGCCGTGGCGCCCCGCCACCACTTCGTCCCCTTCGAGGACGAGGAGAGCCTCCGGCCGCGAGTCGATCCGGTCGAGCAGGTGAAGCACCTTGGCTTCAACCTCGGGGTGGGAGCGGCCGGGACGCGCCCGATCGAGCGCCGCCAACGTTTCGGCAACGCCCCGTCCCCCGGCGGCCGTTGTGGGCACGATCGGCGCCCCTAGTGCCTCTTCCAGAGCAGGGATGTCAATGTGGATCCCAAGCGCCTGCGCCTCGTCGCAGAAGTTCAGGGCGACCACCATCGGGATCCCCATATCCACGACCTGCAGGGTGAGGAACAGATCCCTCTCCAGATGGGTCGCGTCCACCACGTTCACGACGACGTCGGCCGAGAGGATCACGTCCCTCGCGACCCGCTCTTCGTCGTTGAACGAGGACACCCCGTACACTCCGGGGGTATCGAAGAGCGCGTCGTCGCCAACACGGCCCCTCGTAATTTCAACCGTTGTGCCCGGAAAGTTCGACACCTCTACGTAGACCCCGCTCCAGGTGCCGAAGAAGATTGACTTCCCCACGTTCGGGTTTCCTACGAGCACGATCTTGCGCTGATCCTCCACCTCCCGAAGGGCCGCGCTCGATGCGGCGTGATTCACCCGCGCCCCCGACCACCGCGCCATCGACGGCCGAAGGCCTCGCCGGTGCACTCGACGCTCACGCTACGCGCCACCTCTCGGCCTACGGCGATCTCCTGCCCACCGTACCGCAGCACCACCGGCCCGAACGGCAGCCGCGCGTGGCAGCTCACGTGGCACCCGCTGGTAATCCCAAAGCGCAGCAACTGCATCCGCAGGTTCTCGTCCGGTATGCCGGTCACGGTGGCGCTGTCACCCCTTCGCAGATCGCTCAGGCACATGGTTTCTCCCCACTTGTTGAGAATTGGTTTCAGAATAGAGGGTCCGCCGGCCGCCGTCAACGATAAAATGACATCCATTCTCAGGAAGGCGCTGCGAATCGCGTTCCCTCTCCCCCTCTTCCGTGACACAATTCCGACCCTTCGCTCACCGCTGACCTGCGCCGTGGAGGCACCGACCCCGTGAACACCCACCGTCGCCGCCACCTCGCCGAGCTCCTCCTGGCCAGTGTGACGCTCTTCTGGGGAGCGACCTTCCCGCTCGTCAAGACCGCGGTATCGGAGGTGCCGGTGCTCTCCTTCCTCTGGGTCCGCTTCGCCCTCTCCGCGGGCCTCCTGGCGCTGTTCTCGAGCCGGCGTCTGCTCACTCTGGAGGCGCGGGACCTGGGCCGCGGGGTGGTGCTGGGCGTTCTCCTCTTCCTCTCCTACCTCCTGCAGACCCTCGGGCTCCACCTCACCACCGCCGCCAACGCGGGGTTCCTGACCGGCCTCAACGTGGTGTGGGTTCCGCTCCTGGCCGGCCCACTGCTCGGCAAGTCCCCGGCCCCGGGCGCCAGGATCGGCGTGGCCGCCGCGGTGACCGGGCTCTTTCTGCTGACCTGGCACACCCCCTGGCGCCTCGAGGCCGGAGACGCGCTGGTCGTCGCCTGCTCGGTCTTCGTGGCGTTCCACATCCTCGGGCTCGACGCCTGGACCGAAGGCTGCGACGGCCGGGCGCTCGCCTTCGTGCAGATCGCGACCATGGCCGTGCTCGCCCTGGGCGCGAGCCTCATGGTCGACCCGGTCACGTGGCCGCGACGCTGGAGCCCCACGGTCCTGGCGGCCCTCGGGATCACCGCCTTCTTCGCCACGGCCTATGCCTTCTGGGTGCAGACGTCGTTTCAGCGCTGGACCACCCCGACCCGGGCGGCCCTGATCTACACCCTCGAGCCGGTCTTCGCGGCCGCGTTCGCGACCCTGGCCGGCGAGCGCCTCTCGGCTCTCGCCTGGGCCGGCGGGGCTCTGGTCATCTTGGGAATGGTCCTCGCGGAGCTGTGGCCGGCGGGAACGGGAGAGCGGCTGGGGGAGGTCTAGGGGGCTGAGCACACCGTCAGCCGTACCGCCCCTCGATGTACTCGGCGGTCTTCGGGTCCTTCGGCGTGAGGAACAGGTCTTCGGTGCGGCGGTGCTCGATGAGCTCTCCCAGGAGCATGAACAGGCACTCGTCGCTGGCGCGACGCGCCTGGGCCATGTTGTGGGTGACGATGACGAAGGTGTAGCGGCCCTTCAGCTCGAACATGAGCTCTTCGATGCCCCTCGTCCCCTCGACGTCGAGCGCGGAGCACGGCTCGTCCATCAGGATGACCTCAGGCTTCAGGGGCAGCAGCCGGGCGATGCAGAGCTTCTGCTGCTGCTCGAGCTGCAGCGACGTGGCCTTCGCGCCGAGCTTGTCCTTGAGATCCTTCCAGAGCCCCACCTCAGTCAGCGCCTTCTCGACTGCGTCGTCGAGCTCGGCCCGCCGGCGGCCCGCGGCGGGCGAGTGGATCCGCAGCCCGAAGACCACGTTCTCGTACACGGAGATGGGCAGAGGATTCGGCCGTTGGAAGACCATGCCCACGGCCTTGCGCAGTTCGATCAGCGAGACGTCGGAGTCGTAGATGTTCTTGCCGAGGATCGTGATCTCGCCCGCCGTGCGGACCGACTCGTAGCGTTCGTTGATCCGGTTGAAGCAACGCAGGAGCGTGGTCTTGCCGCAGCCGCTCGGCCCGATCAGCGATGTGATCAAACCCTGTCGGATGGCCACCGACACGCTCTTGAGCGCCTGGAACCCTCCGTACCAGAGGCACAGGTCCTTCGTCGCGATGGCATGACCTGCGGCACTCTGCATCGGCGCGCTACCCGATAATCCCGTTCACGTACTCCCACGTCCGTCGGTCCTTCGGGGCGTCGGAGAAGATCCGGTCGGTCTCGTCCATCTCGATGATGTCCCCGTTCCAGAGGAAGAGTGTGCGGTCCGCGAGGCGCCGCGCCTGCTGGGTAAGGTTCGTCACGAGGATAACGGTGATGCGCTCGCGCAGCTCCTTCAGAACGTCCTCGATCCGCATGGTCGTGACCGGGTCGATGGCGATCGAGAACTCGTCCAGGCATAGGATCTCGGGCTCGTGGGACAGGGCCCGGGCGATCGTCAGGCGCTGCTGCTGGCCCCCGGAGAGCTTGGTTCCGAGGCTGGCGAGGCGGTCCTTGACCTCGTCCCAGAGAGCGGCCTGCGTCAGGCACCGCTCCACGATCTCGTCGAGGTCCGCCTTGCGGGTCACCCCGGCGCACCGGGGAGCGAACGCCACGTTGTCGTAGACGGAAAGGGGCAGGCCAACGGGAAGCGGAGCCACCATCCCCACCTTTCGCCGAAGCGCGTACACGTTCTTCCGGCGCGTCACGTCCTCTCCGTCGATCCGGATCGTCCCGGAGACGTGGGTCCCGGCCGTAAAGTCAATCGTCCGGTTCATGCAGCGCAGTAGCGACGTCTTCCCGGACTGGGCCGGCCCGATGATCCCGAGGATCTCGTTTCGGTGCACGTCGAAGCTGAGGCTGTGGAGCACCTCCTTCGTGCCGTAGGCGAGGCGCAGGTCCCGAACCTCGATCACCGCCTCGGAGCCCATCGCGGCTACCACCTCTTCCGATTGCGGAGCCATACACGAACGCCAATCGCCGTGGCGTTGACGAGGAGCACCGACCCGAGGAGCACCACCGCGGTGGCCGCCGGGATCGAATCCTTGACTCCCGGGACCTGGGTGGAGACTGTGTAGAGGTGCATCGAGAGCGCCATGCACTGCTCGGTGAGGCGGTAGGGGAAGAGGTCGCCCCGCTCGACCGACTTGAAGAAGACGGCACCGGTGAACATGATCGGCGCGGTCTCTCCCGCGGCCCGGCTCACTTGCAGGATCACCCCCGTGAGGATGCCGCTCACGGAGTTGGGCAGTACGATCGACCGGATTGTCTGCCACCGCGTCGCGCCGACGTTCCAGCAGGCCTCGCGGAACGACAGGGGTACGGAAGCCAGCGCTTCCCGAGTGCTCGCGATGATCACCGGCAGGGTCATGATGGCGAGCGTCAGCGAGGCCGAGAGGATCGAATACCCGAACCGAGCCGCGTACACGAAGGCGCCCAGCCCGAAGAGGGCGTGCACGATGCTCGGCACACCGGCGAGGTTGATGACGGCGAGGTTGATGATCCGGTTGAACCAGTTGTCCCGGGCGTACTCGTTGAGGTACACGGCGGCCAGCACACCGATGGGCGCGGACACGGCCAGGGAGAGGAAGACGAGGTAGATCGTGCCCACGAAGGCGGGCCAGATGCCGCCCTCCGTCATGCCCCTGCGGGGGACGTCCAGGAGGAACTCGAGGGAGAGCGACGGCGCGGCCTGCACCACGAGGTACCCGACGATGGCCACGAGGGGCAGGATCGTGGCCGAGGCCATCAGGAACAGAACCGCACGGGCCAGGGACTCGGTGCGCTCCTTTCGCAGCACGAAGGCGGTCTTGGTGAAGCGCTTCTCCGGCACCGTGTTCGGCGTCGTCACCACGGCCTACCTCTTCCGGATCCCGCGGATGACCAGGTCGGCCGTCAGATTCACTGCAAACGTGATGCTGAAGAGCAGCACGCCCGTGAGGAACAACACGCGGTAGTGATCGGAGTCGGCGGGCGCCTCCCCTAGCTCGGCCGCGATGTTGGCCGTGAGCGTCCGCACGGAGTCGAGGATGCTGTGGGGAATCTGCACCGCATGTCCCGTCGCCATGAGCACCGCCATGGTCTCCCCGATCGCGCGCCCCACGCCCAGGAGCACGGCGGCCAAGAGGCCGTTCTTCGCGGCAGGGAAGAGCACCCGGTGCAGGAGCTGCCACCGCGTGGCTCCCATGGCGAGCCCCGCCTCACGGTAGGAGTCGGGCACGGCTTTCAGCGCGTCCTCGCCGATGGAGACGATGATGGGGATGCTCATGAGGGCCAGGATGATTCCGCCGTTGAGGATGTTCACCCCCACGGGCGCGCCGGTGTACTTGACGATGAGCCGGCTCATCACCGTGAGGCCGATGAAGCCCCACACCACGCTCGGGATGGCCGCCAGGAGCTCGATGATGATCTTCAGCGCCTCCCGCAGCTTCGGCCCACAGAACTCGGAGATGAAGACGGCCACCCCCAGGCCGAAGGGCACGGCGATGACCATGGCGAGGGCGGTCACGCTGAAGGTGCCGACCGTGAGCGCGAGGGTCCCGTACCGGACGTTGGACATCGAGGTCGGGTACCACTGGATGCTCGTCAGGAACTCTCCGAGTTTGAACGAGCCGCTGAAGAGCACCGGCGCGGCTTCGCGAAAGATGAAGAAGAAGATCGCGAGGACGAAGACGATCGCGCTAAACCCGCTCGCTCGGATCACGAACTCGATCCCCGCCTCTCCCCAAAGGGACAGAAAGCCGCGGGTCGGAGCGGGCGTCGGAGGCGAGCAGATGGGTCTCACCGCAGGGTTCGGCATCGGGCTTCCGAAAGGTGGAGGAGACCGGCTTACTTCGCGCGCTCGCTCGCAAACACGGGAACGTACCCCGTCTGCTCGACAATCTTCTGGCCGGCGTCGGTCAGGATCCAGTCGATGTACTTCTTCACCGCGCCCTGCGGCTCCCCGAGGGTGTAGAGGAGCAGGGAACGGGCGATCGGGTAGGTCCTGTTCTGCGTGGCCTCCACGCTCGGCGGGACGGCCGGCGCCCCCGCCTTTTCACTGACCTTGAGCATCTTCACCGAGGGCGTCGCGTACCCCATCCCGCTGTACCCGATGGCACCCGGCGTGTTCGACACCAGCTCGACGACCTCCTTCGAGCCGTTCAGATCCCGGGACCCCAGCTTGAAGTCCTTGTTCTTCAACACGTGCTCCCGCAGGAACTCGTAGGTGCCCGAGCTCGACTGACGGCTCACCCGGATGATCTCGTCCTGGCCGCTCGGCAGTTTCACGCCGAGCTCGGACCACTTCGTGATCTTGCCCCCCTCCTCGTAGATCTGGGCGATCTGCTCCAGCGTGATCGTGCTCATGGGGTTGTCTTTGTGGACGAAGATGGCAAGGGCGTCGTGACCCACCACGAACTCCTTCGGCTCCTTCCCCGTGTTCTTCTTCGCGTCCTCGATCTCTTGGAGCTTCATGTTTCGCGAGGCGTTGGCAATGTCTACGGCCCCCTTGGTCAGAGCCGCGATGCCCACGCCCGAGCCGCCGCCCGAGACCTCCACGTCGATCGCGGGCTCCACCTTCTTGTACTCCTCGGCCCAGGCCTGGGCCAGGTTGACCATCGTGTCGGAGCCTTTGACCTGGACTGTCGTCGTCCCGGAACTGGAAGCTCCCCCGGCCTTCTTCTCTCCCCCCTTGCCGCAGCCGTTGAGCCCGCAGGCGAGAAGGACCGCAGCCGTCACGAAGAGCGCTCCGGGGATGACTCGGCACCGGCGCAGCTTGGGAAATCGATTCGCGTCGCTCATTGGGAGTTCACCTTTGTCCCGAGGATGGCTTCGATCAAGTCGTGCACATGCGTCTCCATGAACCGGTAGGCCGCCTCGTAGGCCGCCCGGACCTCCTCCTCCGACCCCTGCACGTGGGAGGGGTCGGTACCGGTCCAATCGAGGAAGACCACCTTGTGAGGCATGCGGGGAAAGGCCCGCTGGACCTCCGGGGCCAGCCCGACGATGATCTGGTAGTGATCGAGGTGAGGGACCTGGAAGATCCCCTTGGGCGTCATGCGGGAGAGATCGTAGCCCTTCTCCTTCATGAAGCGCACCGCCTGCGGATCCATCGCCGAGGGCTCGAGCCCCGCGCTGTTGAAGATGAAGAGGGGCTGGTTGAGGGCGTTCGCGATCGCCTCGGCCATCTGACTCCGACAGGCGTTGTGGTGGTCCACGAACAGCACCCGGAACATGTCGCTCCCCTCGTGCTTGGCGTATTCGCCCGTGCACATGTAGAGGACCTCGAGGCAGATGTTCCGGCCTCGGTCGGTGACCCGCTCGAGCCGCCGAGCGATCGTCGTAAGCGGCCGGAGGGCCTCGAAGGGGATCTTATCCTGCCGGAACAGCTCGACGATGTCGGTGTTGAGCTTGCTCTTGAGCAGGTCGACGGTCTCCTCGACCGCCATGGTCGTACGCGCCAGCTCCGCATCCTGCTGGATGAAGGCCTGAATCGCGTCGCGGAGCATGGTGATCGAGAGGTTGGCGATCTCGACGAACCGATCCTTCGGGACCTCGGTCGGCAGGTCGCCCAGCTTGAGCGACTGGCGGGCGATGTTCTCCGCGTAGTCCCCCACCTGCTCGAGCTCCTGGTTGATCTTGATCGTGCTGTACGCCAGCCGGAGCATCCCTGCCACCGGCTGTTGCCGAACGAGGAACTCGAGACACAGGCGGTCGAGCTCCTTCTCCTTCTCGTCGATCAGGTCGTCGCGGAGGATGACCGCGTAGGCGAGCTGGCGATTGTTCTCCACCAGAGCCTTCACGCAATCTCGAAGCGCCTTGTCCACTAGGTCGCACATCTCGATGACCTTGGCGCGGAGGCGATCGACGTCCCGTTGCAGGGACTGCTCCAGGTGTGTGGGCAAGGGGATTCGCTCCTTTGGGCGACGCCGCACTGCGGTTGTTCCCGGCCGAGGGCCTCGCCCGGCCACGAGACGGAGTCCGGTCTTTCGGACGCCTTCTACCACGCCCGGGCGGCGCCGGGCAACCGCTCTTGTCTCCGGCTCCGGGGCGATCGGAGTTCGGGAACGTGATCCGGCGTCGCACGGAGCGCCCCCGGCGCACTTGCCGCCTCGAAGTCGGTTGGATCCCCTATCGGCGCCAGGCGCTGGGGAAGAAGACGACCAGCACCGTGAGGATCTCGAGCCGCCCCAGGAGCATACAGAAGCTCAGGAGGGCCTTGCCGAGCTGGGGCAGGTGCGCGTAGTTCTCGGCCGGCTCGACGGAGCCGAGCCCGGGACCGATGTTCCCGACGCAGGCAATCACCGACGCGAGGGACGTGACCGGGTCAACCCCCAGGGCCGCGATCCCCATCGTGCCGAGGGCGGTGCACGCCAGGTAGAGGGCGAAGAACCCCAAGACTCCCTGAAGCACAGCTTCAGGCACTGGGCGGCCGTCGAGCTTGACCCGCCGCACGCCCCGGGGATGGATGAGGCTCCAGGCCTGCACCACGGCGTGTTTGGCGATGAGGAGCACGCGGCTGACCTTCATCCCGCCGCCGGTGGACCCCGCCGAGCCCCCCACCAGCATGAGGAGCATCAAGACGATCTGGCACACCACTGGCCAGGTCTCGTAGTCTGCGGTTCCGAAACCGGTCGTGGTCAGGATGGAGACCGCCTGGAACGAGCTGTATCGCAAGTTCTCGAAGAGGTTCGGGTAGATCTTCCCGGCGTTGGCCAGCATCAGGACCGCGGTGGCGGCCAGTGTGAGGGCGGTGTAGAACCGAAGCTCCTCGTTGCGCAGGACGCGCCCCCCCCGGTTCGCCAGGATCGCGTAATGAAGGGCGAAGTTCACGCCCGCGAGGAACATGAACAGCGTGATGACGCCGTCTACGTAGGCGCTGTCGAAGGCCGCGACGCTCGCGTTGCGGGTGGAAAACCCGCCGGTGGCCATGGTGGCGAAGGCGTGGCAGATCGCGTCGAACCATCCGAGGCCCCCCAGCAGCAGGAGGAGCACCTCGGCGACGGTGAGGCCCACGTAAACGCCCCAGAGGAGCTTGGCGGTGTCTTGGATGCGGGGGCTGAGCCGATCGGCCGTCGGCCCCGGAACCTCGGCCCGGAAGAGCTGCATCCCGCCGACCCCGAGCATCGGCAGGATGGCGAGGCTCAGAACGATGATCCCCATGCCCCCCAGCCAGTGAGTCAGCGCCCGCCACAAGAGGAGGCTCCGGGGAAGGGCCTCGACGTCGGTGAGAATGGTGGCGCCCGTGGTGGTGAAGCCCGACAGCGACTCGAAGACGGCGTCCACCAGGCTCGGCACCGAGCCGGCGAAGCGGTAGGGCAGGGCTCCCAGGATCCCGAAGAGGAGCCAGCCCAGGGTCACGACCGCGAAGCCCTCGCGAAGAGCCATCTCGGGGCGCGTGCGCCGCGTGGCGGCGAGGAGACCACCGCCGAGCCCTCCGGCCAGGGCCGATGCGGCCAGAAAGGCGCCGTGGACGCCGTCGGCGTCGACGAGGCTCAGGGGAACCGGCAGGAGGAGGACTCCGGCGAGAAACACGCTCAGGACGCCGAGCACTTTCGCGAGGGCGGCCCCGTTCATGCCACGCCGCCGAAGAAGTTCTCGACCCAGGTGACGGCCTCGGGCAGGGCGAAGACTACGGCTCGGTCGCCCGGCCGCAGGACCGTATCGCCAGAGGGGATGAAGGCCTCTCCGTCGCGCAGGACCGCACCGACGAGCGATCCCTCCGGAAACTCGATCGCCTTCAGCGGGCTGCCGATCCACGCCGGAGAGTCGTCGATCATCATCTCCAGCACCTCCGCCTGATTCTCCTCCACCGTGGCGACGCTCAAGACCCTTCCCCTGCGCACGTGCTTGAGGATGGCGCTCGCCGTGGAAAGCCGGGGGCTCACGCAGGCGTCGATGCCGAGAGAGGGCACGAGCGAAACGTAGGTCGGGCGGTCGACCAGACAGAGGGCACGGCGGGCGCCGTGACGCTTGGCGAGCAGGCAGGCGAGAATATTCTTCTCCTGGTTCCCGGTGACCGCCACCACCACGTCGGCCTTGTCGAGGCCCTCGGCGAGTAGGGTGCCCACGTCGGTGATCTCGGTGTGAAGGACCAGGGCCTGACCCAGCCGCTCGGCCAACCCCTCGCACACCCGGCGATCCTCGTCCACGACCCGCACGTCGATCCCGGCGCGCTCGAAGCTCTCGGCCACCCGCGCGCCGACCGGGCCGCCTCCCAGGACGAAGACCCGGCGCACCGGGGACTCATCCAGGCCGAAGAGGTACCGGACGCTCGGCAGGTCTGCCTTCCGAAGCACCAGGAAGAGGTGGTCCCCGGCCTCCACAGTGTCCTCCCCTCGGGGGATGAGGGTGCGCCCGGCGCGGGTGATCGCGGCGACCAGGAACGGGTACATGGCCCGCAGCTCTCGCAGGTCGGCGAGGCCGAGGCCGCAGACCGGGTTGGCAGGGTCGATCCGGTACCCGACGAAGAGGATTCGCCCGTCCGAGAACTCCGCCGCCTCCACGGCGGCCGTGTGGCCGGCGATGTTGATCAGGTCCTGGGCCACGGCCTCCAGGGGGTTGATGAGGAGCTCGATGCCCAGGGTCTCTGCGTTGAGCAGCGCGCCCCGGGCGGTGTACCCCACGGATTTCACCCGCGCGATCTTGGTGGGAACGCCGTACTGCTTGGCGAGGAGACACGCCACCAGGTTCACTTCGTCCACGTCGGTGACCGCGATGAAGATCTGGCACGAGCGGACCCCCGCCTCCTCCAGGGTCTCGGCCCGAGCGCCACTGCCCTCAAGGGCCAGCACGTTCAGCCGCTCCTCCACCTCCCTCAGGCGCGCCGGATCGGAGTCGATGAGCACGACCTCGTGTCCCTCCCGGGTCAACCGGTCGGCGGTGTGAAAACCCACCTCGCCCGCTCCCGCTATGATCACACGCATTCACGCTTCTCCCGAAGAGACGAGCTCACGAGCCAGCTTGCCGGATCCGTCTCTTCGGGACAAGACTTTCTCGGGGACGCACCGGCGGCCCTCGGCGCAGCGGCCGCGCCTCGTAGAAATCCGATGCAGGGTCACCGGCTCGAGAAGGCACGGGGCGGCTCGCATTGAGCCCGGCCTCGATTCCCGCTATAGTCACGGCCGCGCGGCGCCCGCCGCACAGCGAGGGGAGGTGGTCGGTGGTGGAGACAGTCGCTTCGCTCTCGGGAATGGGGAAGATCTTCGCCGGGTCCGCGGTCCTCGGCGGGTGCCTCTTCCTGGTGCGCCTGGTCCTGCAGTTCCTCGGGGGCGACGGGGGCAACGGCGACGCCGCCGGCGCCCACGACGGGCTCGGCGACACCGACGCCAGCTTCAAGCTCCTCTCCTTCCAGGGGCTCACGGCCTTCTTCATGATGTTCGGCCTCGTGGGGCTCGCGCTCGACCAGAGCGGCGCCGCGGCAGGGCTCGCGATCCTCGGGGCGCTGGCCGCCGGCGCCGGCAGCGTCTGGCTCATCTCGAAGCTCTTCTCCTCCCTCATTCGCCTCCAGTCGAGCGGCACCCTCGATCTTGCGAACGCTGTGGGCCAGGAGGGGTCGGTTTACCTGCGGGTGCCGGCGAGCGGCACGGGCAAGGTGCAGGTGGTGGTACAAGGGCGCCTCACGATGATCGACGCCGTGAGCGACGCCGGGGAGGAGCTGCCCACGGGGACCCGCGTGACGGTGGTGCGGGTGGTCGGCGGCGACGTCGTCGTAAAGCGGTTGTGATCTCGTTCGAGGAGGAGGGGTCGTCATGATGGTGGGAATCAGCTTGTGGCTCGTCGCGATCGCGGCGCTCGTGGGGCTCGTCGTCTCCACGGTCGTGTTCTTCGCCTCACGGTACGAGCGCTGTCCCTCGGACCGGATCCTGGTGGTCTACGGCAAGGTGGGCAAGGGCCAGTCATCCCGCTGCATCCACGGCGGGGGCGCCTTCATCTGGCCGCTCGTGCAGGACTCGGCGTTCCTGAGCCTGACGCCGATGACGATCAGCATCCCGCTGCAGGGGGCACTGTCGCTCCAAAACATCCGAATCAACGTGCCGAGCACCTTCACGGTCGGGATCAGCACCAACCCCACGATCATGATGAACGCCGCCGAGCGCCTGCTGGGGCTGCCGGCATCCCAGATCGAGGAGATGGTCCGGGAGATCATCTTCGGCCAGCTGCGGCTCACGGTGGCCTCGCTCACCATCGAGCAGATCAACCAGGACCGGGAGAGCTTCCTCGAAGCGATCCGCAAGAACGTCGAGCCTGAGCTCAACAAGGTGGGGCTCTACCTGATCAACGTGAACATCACCGACATCACCGACAGCTCCGACTACATCGAGAGCATCGGAAAGAAGGCGGCCTCCGAGGCGATCAACATGGCCAAGGTGGACGTGGCCGAGCAGGAGAAGCTCGGCGCGATCGGGCAGGCCGAGGCGAACCGGGAGAAGGACGTCCGGGTCGCCGAGAACGCCGCCGAGGCGGAGAAGGGCAAGAAGAGGGCCGACGCCGACCGCCGCGTCTTCGTCCAGCAGCAGGAGACCTCGGCCACGATCGGCGAGGCCGAGGCCAACCGGGAGATGGAGATCCGGGTCGCCGAGAACGCGGCGGCGGCCGTGAAGGGCCGCAAGAAGGCCGAGGCCGATCAGCGCGTGTTCGTCCAGATCCAGGAGGCCGAAGCGGTCAAGGGGGAGAACGACTCCAAGGCGAACATCGCCGAGTACAATGCGGCCCTGGCCACGCGGCAGGCGGCGGCGCTCCAGCAGGGCGAGGTGGCGCGACGCGAGGCCGAGGTCGAGATCCAGAAGGCGCAGTACCGGGCGGAGCAGGAGCGCCTGACCGCCGACGAGGTCGTCCGCAAGGAGATCGAGAAGCGAAAGATCGAGATCTCCGCCGAGGCCGAGGCGGAGCGCCTGCGCCGAGAGGCGACCGGCCAGGCCGACGCCATCCTTCTCCGATACGAGGCCGAGGCCAAGGGGCTGCGTCAAGTGCTCGACGCCAAGGCCGCCGGCTACCGCTCGCTCGTGGAAAGCTGCAGCGGCGACGCCCGGGCGGCAGCGACGCTCCTGATGGTGGAGAAGATTGAAGAGATCGTGGCGCGCCAAGTCGAGGCGATCAAGAATTTGAAGATCGAGCGCGTCACCGTGTGGGACTCGGGCGGCGGCGAAGGGAAGTCGTCCTCCACGGCGAATTTCCTCTCGAGCCTGATCAAGAGCCTTCCCCCCCTCCAGGACGTGGCTGCCATGGCGGGCGTCGAGCTCCCCGGCTACCTCGGCAAGGTGTCGACCGCGCCCGCGGAGCCGGGCCGAAGCCCAAAAGCACCCGCCGTGGAGCCTGCTGAACGCTAGTCCCTCGAATCCTGTGCTCGGGTGAGCTTCTGCGGAGCGCGTCCCCCAGCGGCTAGACGCCGTTGGAGACGCGCATTCCCTGGTTGTTGGCTTTCGTGAGGAGCGTCTCCCCTCCCCCGTGCGCCGAGAGCCACTCCCGGGTCTTCGCCTGAAGCACGGAGAGATCTTCTCCAAAGGCGTAGACCGCCGGGCCCCAGCTGCTCATCCCGACCCCGATCCCACCGTTGTCCTTCAGGAACTGCAGACAGTCCCAGAGGAGCTGCGTCTGCGCGCGGAGCTCGAACACCTTGAACCCGCACCTCTGATAGGCCTCCATGGCCATCCCGAAGTGCTCCAGGTCCTTCTCCAGAACCGCGGGAAGCATCTGCATCAGGACGATATGGGACATCTTCTGGACCTCTTCGATCGGCAGCGGGCAGATGACCTTGAAGAGGGTCACCTCCCGAAGCCCGCTCGCCCCCTCTCCGAGGGGGACGGCGACGAGCACGTCCCAGTCGGGGAAGTCGTGGCGCGCGAGGACCGGCGGGGGCTCGATGCCGGCGGAAGCGGCCGAGGGCATGAACCCGTGCTTGCAGTTGACGCCCCGGCGAAACGCGTGTCCACCGTCCACGATGAAGCCCCCGGAGCGGATCGCCTCGACTCCGATCCCGGAGGTGCCGCCCCGACCCACCACCTGCGCGAGCTCCCGGATGTGCCGCTCCACGCCGTGGAGCCGGCACACGGCGTGGGCGGCCCCGACGATCGTCTGGGTGGCGCTGCCCAGGCCTACGTGGGGAAGGGGCCGCTGCTTCACGTTCACGTGCGCCCCGGGGATCCCGTAGGCCTTGCAGACGGCTCCCATCGCCTCCGAGAGCCGGGGCAAGATGCCGGGGTCGTCCGCGCACTCCACTCGGACCTCTTCGGCCTTCGCCGCGGTAATGACCGTGTTGGGGGCCTCCAGCGCGAGGCCCACGCCACCGTCGATGCGGCCGAGCTCCCCGTTCATGTCGATCAAGCCGAAGTGCAGTCGGGCGGGGGTGGCGATCGTGATCCGGTCCATGACTTCCTCCTGGTCTGTTGGCCCTCGGGCGTTCTCAGCGCTGGCGCTCGTGCTCGAGGAGCTCGGCCGCTTCATTGACGGAAAGGTTCGCGTGGATGAGCCCGTGGACGGCCGCGAGGAGCGCGGCCGGGTGGGCGCTCTGCCAGACGTTTCGCCCCATGACGATGCCCCGAGCTCCTGCCTGGAGCGCGCCGTGGATCATCCGAAGCGTGTCGAGATCCGTATCGCACCGCGGCCCCCCCGCGATCATCACCGGCACCGGGCAGCCGGCCACCACCTTGTCGAAGTCCGTTTCGGTGTAATAGGTCTTGATGATGTCCGCGCCGTGCTCTGCGCCGACCCGGGCTCCGAGGGCCATGAAGCGCGGGTCTTTCTTCTTCTCCTCGTTGGTCTTGCCGAGGCCCATGACCCCGAGCAGAGGAACGTCCCACCGCCGGCATTCGGTCGCGAGCTGGGCCATGTTCACGAGGGTTTCGTGCTCGTAGGGCGAATTCAGGAAGGCCGAGGTCGCCACGGCGTCGACGCCGAGTTGCAGAGCCTCCTCGACCGACGACGTGAGCCCCTCCCGCGTCAGCTCCGGGCCCGCAATGGTGGCGCCGCCGCTCGCCCGAAGGATCACGCCCGGATCTCCGGCCGGCGCAAACGAGTAGGTGTACATCCCCTTCGTGATCAGCCAGGCGTCGACCTTGCCCGTCGCGTCCAGGTCCCCGACCGTCTTCCCGAGGTCGACGATGCCCGTCATCGGCCCCAGGGCCATCCCGTGGTCGACCGCGATGACGAGGCTTCTCTCCGTCTCTCGCTTGAAGATCCTTCTCAACCGTCGCTCTCGTCCGTTCATGGTCACCTTTCGAGTGTTTATGGAAGTACGACGGCCTTGATCATCTCCTGCTTCTTGGCTCGTTCCACCGCGTCCAGCATCGCGTCCAGGGAGAAGCGATCCGAGATGAGGTCTTCGACGCGGACCTCTCCCGAGGCAATCAGGTGGAGCGCCTTGCGGAAGTCGGCGGGGGTCGACGCGAAGGACCCGGTGAGGATCACCTCGCCGTAGTGGAGCCACCGGGGGTCGACCGCAATGGTTTCTCCGGCCGGGGGCCCACCGAAGACGTTGCACACGCCCCCGTTTCGGACGAGCGGCAGGCTCTCCTCGATGACCTTCGGGATGCCGAGGGAGATCACGACAGCCTCGGCCCCAGCCCCGCCGGTCAGGGACATCACCTGCTCCTGCAGCGAAACCCGCGACACATCGACGCAGTGGTCCGCTCCCATCCCCGCGGCCACCTCGAGCCGGCGCGCCATGAGATCCGCGACGATCACCCGGGCTCCTGCCCACTTCGAAACCTTCAGGTGGATGAGCCCCATGGGCCCGGCCCCGACGACCACCACGGTGTCGCCCGGCCTCACCCGGTTTGCCCGCAGGGCGGCCAGCCCGCAGGAGAGGGGCTCGGCCATGGCGGCCTCTTCGAAGGAAAGCCCGTCGGGGATCTTCAGGACCCCACCGATCGCCACGATCTGGCGGGGCAACCGCACGTACTCGGCGAACCCGCCGTCGATCCCGTGGCCGAGCCCGAACTCGTGCAGGCACAGGTTGTGGCGGCCCCGGGCGCAGTAGTAGCACTCCCCGCAGACCGCGATGGGGTAGACGGCCACCCTCTCCCCGAGCTCGAAGCCCACGACCCCTTCCCCCCGCTCGTGCACCTCCCCGACGGCCTCGTGGCCGAGGATCGTCGGAAGGTTCTTCGGGAGCCCTTGTCCGAGGAGCGTCTTCACGTCGGTGGCGCAGATTCCGGAGGCCCGCACCCTCACGACCATCTCGCCGGCGCCGGCCCGCGGCGTCGGGACCTCCTCGATGCGGATGTCGTCCTTCCCATGAACCACGGCGGCTTTCATCGCCTCTCCTCCCGGGCCGCGACGCTCGCCACGGCGGCCATCAGCGCGCGAACCTTGGCCGGGTCCCTCCTGCCGGGGGACGCCTCCACACCCGAGCAGAGATCGATCCCGTCCGGGTTCACGGCGATCAGGGCCTCGGCCGTGTTCTCGGGCCGGATGCCGCCGGCCAGCAGGACCGGCACGGAGCTGTCGAGCTCGGCCATGAGCTTTTTCACGAGCGCCCAGTCCGACGTGAGCCCCGTTCCGCCGAACTTCCGCTTGCCCTGCAGCGTGGCGACGGTGTCGAAGAGGAGCACGTCGGCCCCGGCGTCCGTATACGCGCGGACCGCCTCCCGCGCCTTGCCGAGCTCCGCCGGCTCCCCTGCCGCCGGGAGGTGGATCGACTGCCAGACCTCGATGCCCGGATGCTTGGCTTTGAAACGCCGGAGCACGCCGGGCTCCTCCTGGCTCAGGAACTGCACCGCAAAGGGAGCGAGCTCTTCAGCGAGGTGTTCGAGCCGGTCCTCGGGCATGTGGTAGACCAGCGCCACCGCCGGAATGGGGGGAGACCGGAAGAGCGCCCTGGCTTGGTCGATCGTCAGAGAGCGGGGAGAGAACTCCACCTCCACCACGACCCCGAAAGAGTCGGCACCCTCGCGGGCCGCGAGCCGCGCGTCTTCTACCGTTGTCGTCCCGCAGAGCTTGACCGTGTAGCCGTTGACCATTCGGAAACGTCCTTTATGCATGAAGAAACGCGACGGAGCCTGCCGGGACCGCCGATGATAGAGATCCACAGGGTCAGTGTCTAGCACTCGAACGAGGGTTGGTTGTGCGTCGGCCGCGCCGGGCCCAACCCGCCCGCACGACGGACGCAAGCGCCCTTAGAACGGCGGAAACCACCGGTGCTGTCGAATCCCGCCTGCCACTCGGCGGGCAACCCAAGTACACTGCGCGCGACCCCGTGCTCAGACCTCCGACCGGAGCCGCTGCATCGATGAACGCCGATTCCGTTCACGACGTCCTCGTCACCATGATGGTCGCCATCTCCGCCGGCGTGTTTCTCACCGTCTTGGCGCGCTGGATGCGCGTGCCGGCCATCCTCCTACTGCTCCTCGGGGGCCTCGCTCTCGGCCGCCAGGGAGTGGCGCTCGTGCACCCCGAGAGCCTCGGAGCGGGCCTCACGACGCTGATCTCCCTGTCTGTGGCGCTGATCCTCTTCGAGGGCGGCCTGTCGCTGGACGCGGCCGGCTTCCGCCACGCCTCCGTGGTGATCCGAAGGCTCCTCACCGTCGGCGTGCTGGTCTCCTGGATCGGCGCCGCCCTCGCCGTCGCCGTGTCGCTCCGGGTCCCCCTCCCCGTCGCCCTGCTCGCCGGAAGCCTGGTCATCGTGACCGGCCCGACCGCCATCACCCCCATCCTGCGGCGCATCCGGATCCGCTCCGACCTCCACAACATCCTCCACTGGGAGAGCGTGCTCATCGACCCCGTCGGGGTCTTCGTGGCCATCCTGTGCTTCGAGGGGCTCCTGGTCGGGACCGGGGGCACGGCGCTGACAGCGTTCGTGCTCCGGTTCGTAACCGGTCTGGCGATGGGCGCCCTGTGCGGCGGCGTCACCTGGGCCCTGCTGCGGGTGGGCTTCGTCCCCGAGAACCTCACCAACGTGTTCACGCTCGCGTGCGCTGTCCTCACCTTCGGCCTCACCGAGATGGTGGGCTATTCCCTGGGGTTCTCCGAGGCTGGGCTCCTGTCCGTGGTCGTCGCGGGGCTGGCGCTCGGGATCCTCCAGCCGCCGGGGCTGCAGAAGATCCGGGAGTACTGCGACGAGATCGCCTCGCTTCTCATCGCGATCCTCTTCATCCTGCTCACGGCCCGGCTCGACTTCGCGCACTTCCTCGAGTTCGGCGTGCCGGGGGCGCTCGCTGTGGCCCTCGTCGTGTTCGTAGTGCGCCCCGTCAACATCCTCCTCTCGACCCGGGCCTCGGGACTGGGAATGAGGGAAAAAGTCCTGCTCTCCTGGGTCGCGCCGCGGGGCATCGTGGCAGCTTCGATGGCGTCGCTCTTCGCTCTCGAGCTCGAGACGACCGGGAACGCCGACGCGGCGCTCCTCGAGACGTTCACCTACGGGGTCATCGTCGCCACGGTGGTCCTCCAGGGGTTGACGGCGGGTCCCCTCGCCCGACTGCTGGGTTTGCAGCGGCCGACTCCCAGGGGCTGGATGATCGTGGGTGCCCACTCGCTTAGCCGCCAGGTGGGCCGATTCCTTGCCACTCAGCTCAAGGTGCCGGTCGTGCTCGTCGACATGAACTCCCGCCAGGTCGCAGAGGCCCGCGCCGAGGGGCTCGCCGCGATCCACTCCGATGCCCGCAACCGGTCTCTGAGGGAGCGCGCAGAAGTCCAGGAGGCGGGAAACCTGCTCGCCCTCACCGACAACGAATCGCTCAACGAGCTTCTGTGCACCCTGTGGCGAAGCGACTTCCGCCGCGACCACCGCTACTTCTGGCGGTCCGGCGGCCAACCGGAGGCCGCTCACCACGCGGGCGGGGCGCCGATCTGGTCGACGCTTCCCCGCCCAACGGTGGTGGCAGCCGAACTCCTGTCCGGTCAGGCGACCCTGGCCGAGGGGGACGAACCGCCGCCCGGCCAGGCGGGCGTGGCCGTCGCGCTCGTCTCCGTGCGGGGACCGTCGGCCCTCTTTCCATCGGCGGACGCGGAGCGGCCCGGGCCCAAGGTTCCGACCCTCTTCCTCGTCCGCAAGGCCGAGTACCTCTTGCGGGGGCTCGACCCGAGCCTCGTTCTCCGGGTCGAGGAGACGGGCATCGAGGGCCTGATGGGGCGCGTGGCAGGCGGGATGGCCGCAATCCGGGAGGGACTGTCCGGCGACGCGCTGGCGGCCGAGCTCATCGAGCAGACGCGGAGGGCACCTGCGGTGCTGGGCCAAGGCGTGGCCGTGCCCCACGCCCACTCGCCGACCCTGCGGGAGAGGGTGTGCGCCGTCGTTCGCCTGGGGAAGGGGCTCGACCTGGGCGCGCCGGACGCCGAGCCCGTGCGGCTGCTCTTCGCCCTCGCGAGCCCGTCCGACGACCCGGAGGGTCACCTGGCCACGCTGGCCGCGATCGCCCGGGTCGTCGCCGACGGCCCCACGCGCAGAGCGCTCCTCGACGCCCACGCGCCCGAGGACGTGATCCGCCTGATTCGTGAGTTCAAGCCCCTGGACGGGCGGCGTCGCTGATAAGGACCGAGACCGCGCGGTGACGCCCGCGGACACTTCGCCGTGTCAGTTCCTCCGAGTACCCAAGATCAAGGCGCCCATCCTCATCGACGAGCACACCGTCGAGGTTTCCTGCGCGCCATAGCATACCCTCAGAGCATCCGGGACCCTCTCGAACCGGTCGGCACCGAAGGACCGGCTCCCGCGGGTCGCCTCGTCGAACCACCGGGATCCGGACAACGTCAGGTGCTCGACGAACGCGCCGCAGCCGAGCCGTAGCCTGCGCCCTTCCGGAAGGCCGGCGCTGCGGCCGATCTTCGAGGCGCGCTAAAGTCATCGGGGGAGTGGGCCGATACGCATAGAAATTGGTTCTCGTCGCCGGCCCGGTTCGGCGCGCAGACCAGGGAAGGCCCCGGTGGGGCCGCCCCGACCGGTGCGGAGGCTAGGAGGCTTGTGCTTCTTTGGGGACAACGGTTCACACGATCGAAAGGATCCAAGCCATGGAGATGATCGCTCGACTGTCTGGATCGGTCGATCCCCTCGTGGGGACCTCGGTTGCGTGCCCCTTCGTCAGCGCGGAAGCGGACAGTTGCACCGCATCGATCTGGCCCATGGAGCTCGCCTCTCTGGACCGGGGGGACCGGTGCCGTGACGAGCGTTTCGATGGCTGCCCTCTCTTCGTGGCCAAGGTCATCCGTCTCCGATAGGGGCCTTCTCCAAGCCCCCGGTCTCATCTCTACTCCCGGCGCAAGAAAAACGTCCGATCGGGGTGCGTGCTGGGGCTCGCCCGCCGAGGGCTGCCCACCTCTCGGGAACGAAAGGGGTCCTGACTGCCCTCGGGCGGACCGGTCAGTTCGGAGTCTTGCTTTGGGTCGCGGGGAGGCTCTCGGCCTGATGCAGCACTTCGGCCGCCTCCTCCTGGCGACCGGAGACGTCCAGCGCCTCAGCCAGGGCCAGGTAGGCGTCGCGGTATCCCGGGTCCTCCTGAATGGCGTCCCGAAGCGCGGCCAGGGCCTCGGCACGTCTGCCCTTGGCGAGCAGGGCCTTGGCCGTCAAGAAGCGGGTGGCGGCCTTGCCCTTCGGGGTGTACCCGGGGACCACGGGCGGGGACGGCGCCGGAGGGGCGGCGGCATGCCCCAGAGCCACGAGGACCCGCTCCAAGAACTCGACCCGCTGGAGCTCCGGATAGCTCGGCAGGACCTCCACGACCGTTCCCGAGGCGTCGAGGAGCAGGCTCGAAGGAACGGCCGTGAGACCCAGCCCGCTGTACACCGACAGGTCGGTGTCGACGATCACCGGGTAGGAAACCCCCTCCCCGTCCAGGTACGTCCGCAGGCGCGCGGCGTCGGACGGGTCCCAAGTCTCGTGCTCGACGTTGACGGCCACCACCGCCAGGTCGCCTCGGCCGTGCTTCCGATAGAAGATCTGCAGATCCGAAAGGACCTCAGCGCTCCGGGGGCTCCACGACGCCCAGAACACCACGACCGTAGCCCGAGCTCCGAGTGACTGGCGGAGAGTAACCGGGTTCCCGCCGAAATCCGGGAGCGTGAAGTCCCCGAAGGGCTGGCCGGGAACGGCGCGCTCCATGCCGAAGGCGCCCGCGGCACAGCCGGCGAGCCAAACCGCGACAAGCGCCGGCCCGATGCGACTCACGGTCCTCTCCCAGGTCCTTCTTCGTTCCTCCCGGCCGCGCGCCCCAGCTCGAAGGCGCGCCGGTTCGGCTCGAAGAGCGCCTCCGGGACGAGCTCCCGGAGGGCCTCCAGGTAGGCCTCTTCCGGAATCTCCGGAAGGTGGAGCGACAGTGCGCCCAGGACGGCGAGGTTCGTCATCTTGGGGTTGCCGGCCTCGCGGGAGATCCGCAGCCCCTCGATCGCGACGACCTCGAACCCGGCCCCCCGGAGCGTCGCGACCGAATCGTCCGGGTACAGCGCCTTGCCGAGGAGGACGCAGGCAGGGAAGATGCGGCCCGTGCTCACCACAGCGAGCCCCCCGGGGCGCAGGAGTCTCGCATAGCGAAGGGCCTCCAGAGGCTCCAGACCCACGAGGACGTCGCCGGTCCCCTCCGCGAAGGTCGACGTGAGCACCCGGTCTCCGAACCGGTTGTACCCGAAGACGCTTCCGCCCCTCATGGCGAGCCCGTAGACATCACTCGTCTTCACGTCGAACCCGGCCCGGAGCGCCGCCCGGGCCTGAAGCTGGTTCGAGAGCACC
Source organism: Deltaproteobacteria bacterium (assembly GCA_016214985.1). GTDB lineage: Bacteria > Desulfobacterota > Deferrisomatia > Deferrisomatales > JACRMM01 > JACRMM01. The sequence goes on from JACRMM010000003.1 coordinate 35,208, forward strand.
AGTCCCTGCCCTCCGACCCCTGCGAAGAAGAGGTTCTTCACGCCCATCTCTCCCTCCTACCCTTCCCGCTCGAAGCCCACCGGCCGCGGCGCCTCCGGCTCCTTGCCCGGCTCCGTCCGCTGAATGGCCCCGACGGGGCAGAACTGAGCGCAGACCGAGCACCCCACGCACTGATTCGCGTCGATGAAAGAGTTTAGCGTGCCTTCAGGCTTGTGGGCGTATGGCTGCATCGAGATCGGAGGACAGGCGACGGTGAGGCAGGTCCGGCACGCGATGCAGACGTCCGGATCGACGAAGAACGGCGGCTGCTTCGTCTTGTACTTCAAGGCGCAGGGGCGCTGGGCCACGATCACCGCCGAGCGGCCGGGTGCCTCGAGGTGCTCTTTGAGCAGGACCTTGAGCTCCTTCACCCGGAATTGGTCGACCTCGTGGACCTCGTCGATCCCCACGAGGCGCGCGAAGCCTGCGAAGTCGAAGCGACGGTGCTGGCGGCTTCGGATGTCCTTGCCCGTCGACGGGTTTTCCTGGCCACCGGTCATCGAGGTCGCCCGGTTGTCGAGGACGACGAGCTTGACCGGGTGCCCGTTGTAGGTCGCGTTCGCGAGCGACGGAAGCGCCGAGTGGACGAAGGTGGAGTCGCCCATGACGGAGACGTTCGGCTTGTGGGGGCTCTGACCGTCAGGTCCGCCCTGGATCTTCTCCATCCCGACCGAGACGCCGAGCGACGCGCCCATGGAGATGGAAGTGGGGAAGACCGAGAGCGGCTCATAGGCGCCCATGAGGTAGCAGCCGATGTCGCCGTGGCAGGAGACCTTCAGGTCCTTGAGCACCCGCAGGACGGGGCGGTGGGGGCAGCCGGCGCACAGGAGGGGTGAGCGCGGCACGGCCTCGACGATCGGCGCCGCCCCCGGCAGCGGGAGGAGGTCTGCGCCCACGGCGACGAGTCCCGCATGGAGGGACTCGGGCGTGATCTCGCCGTAGCTCGGAAAGAGGGCCTTCCCCACCACGTTTCGAATCCCGGCAGCGAGGAGCTCCTTTTCGATGAACGGGAGGAGCTCCTCGACGACGACGACCGTGCGGTGCTCCCGTGCAAAGGAGCGGAGTCGCTCGAGGGGGAGCGGGAAGACGGTGCCGAGACGGAAGAGCGGCAGCTCCGCGGCAACTTCGCGGGCGTAGAGCGCCACGTAGCCCGAGGCCACGAGCCCGATCTCACCCCGGCCGGGGAGCACCTCGTTGAACGGCGACGCCTCCGCCAGAGCCCGGAGCCGTTCCATCCGATCTTCGAGCTTCCGGCGGCGGCCGATCGAGTAGGGCGGGGTCATGAAAGAGTCGTTGGGGTCGGGCCTGAAGCCCTTCACGTCCGGGGCCACCCGCTCGCCGGTCCCCACCGCGCCGGCCATGTGCGCCGTCTTGTCGAAGAGCCGGAGCAGGACCGGGGTCTCCACCTCCTCGCTGAGGGCGAAGGCGGCCTTGGTCATCTCGAACGCCTGCTGCGGGTCGCCCGGCTCCAGGATCGGGAGGAAGCCGAAGGGCCCCCAGCACCGGCTGTCCTGCTCGTTCTGGGAGGAGTGCATCCCCGGGTCGTCGCCCACCGCGAGGACGAAGCCGCCGTTCACCCGGGTATAGGAGAACGTGAGGAGCGGGTCGGAGGCGATGTTGACGCCCACGTGCTTCATGGCCACGAGAACGCGCGCGCCCGCCAGAGACGCCCCGATGCCGACCTCCAGGGCCACCTTCTCGTTCGTGGACCATTCGGCATGCAGCTCCGGGTATCTCGCCAGGGACTCCAGGAGCTGAGCCGTCGGAGACCCCGGATAGGACGTGGCGAGGCGAACCCCCGCTTCCCAGGCGCCCCGTGCCACCGCCTCGTTGCCGCTCAGAAACCGCTTCTCACCCATGGGACCCCTCCCTCATCTTCGAAGGGAGTAGAACCCGGCAGGTCTCGGCCGTCAACCCTGGAAAAGACGGGAGCAGTCGGGCCGCGGAGGACCGAGAGGCCGACTCCTCTTCCTTCGCTCTGGTTCCGGTGCGGAGAAACTTGCGGAGCCTGGTCGCGAAGAGGGGCGGCCCTCAACCGCCGCCCCTCTTTGGCAACCTCAGTTTCCCCACGAGAACGAGTGCGCCCCCGCAGTTCACGACCCCTTACGGCTTCAGGTGCTCGACAAACCAGTCGCGCTGGGCCACGCTGGAGATCTCGAAGGCAGGTCCGACGTACGCCTCAAAGTGGCCGCCGGGCACCGTGAGAAGCTTCTTGGGATGCAGCGCGGTCTCGAAAGCCGCCAAAGAGATGTCCGCCGGAACCAGGTGGTCGCCGAGGGCAACCACCAGCATGAAGGGCGTGGGGCAGATGTTCGGGATGTAGATTCCGGGCTCGTACTCCGTGAAGAGCTCGACGGACTGAAGCGTACACTCGTTGCGCCAGGACGGTGCCAGCTTCCTGCCGGTCTCGTTAAACCACTGCCAGGAGTCCGGCGTCGGCAGGGCGCAGGCGCCCAGCGGATCTTCCGCGACGACCGGGATCATGGCCGGCGGCTTTCCTGCGTACCGAGCCTCCCGGTCGGCGTCGAAACTGGCCCTCACGGCCGCGAAGAAGTCGGAGCGGATCAAGCGCCGGGCATTGCGGAGGCCGCTGATGAGCGGCACCTGACACACGACACACTTGACCCGACGGTCGATCGCCGCCACCACCAGCACGTGTCCTCCGCTGTAGCTCGAGCCCCAGACGCCGATCCTGGCCTTGTCCACGCCGGGGAGCGATCCGGCGAAGGTGATGGCGTCCCGATAGTCGGAGACCTGGCGCCACGGGTCGATGTGCTGCCTGGGCTCGCCGTCGCTCGCACCCAGGTTTCGGTTGTCGTAGACGAGCACCGCCATGCCCGCGGCGCAGAACACTTCGGCGAACTTGTCGAGATACATCTCCTTCGTGGCGGAGTAGCCGTGGGCCATGACGATCGCCGGCACAGGACCTTTCGATCGGTCGGGCTGGTAGAGCCAGCCGCGGAGCGTCACCCCGTCTTCGGTCCGAAATTCAATGTCTTTTCGCATGATTCTCTCCTTACCGGGTTGAGTTTGACGGACGGCCCTGCGAGTATAGCTTACTGAGGCGGGTGTCAAGCCTCACTGTCCCCTCGCCCACCCCCTGAGGAACGCCCGGACGGCACGCACCTCGAGCCGGGCCGCCTTGCCCTTGCCGTCCGAGGCGGCCTCCGGTACCTTCGTCGAACCCCTTCCGCGTCGAAACAACATCCACCGAAAGGAGCAGGCTCTCATGGCGACCCTCGAAGCGATCGACCGCTGGCGCAGCATTCGGAGATTCCGGGACGAGCACGTGCCCGAGGAGAAGCTTCGGGCGGTCCTGGAGGCCGGACGACGCGCCTTTTCCTGGGAGAATGTGCAGCCGTGGCACTTCCTCGTAATCGAGCAACCGGAGATGAAGGAGAAGCTGGCCAAGCTCGCCGCGGGGCAGAAGCAGGTCGCTCGGGCTCCGGTGGTGATCGGCGTGTGCGGCGATCTCTCGGCCTGGGACAAACCCAAGAATCGCGAGGCGCTTCTGGGGCTCGTTGGGGCGGGGGTGGTCAAGGCAACCGAGGAGGCGTTGAACGCGATTCTGGACGACCCGGTCTTCGGGGTCGCCAACAACGGTCCGACCATGATCCTGGCCCGGACCTTCGAGCAACTGGGGATCGCTTACGCCTTCATGGGCCTGGAGGCGGTGCACCAGGGGCTCGGGATGTGCGTGGTGGGCGCGCTGAGCAACGAGGCCACGGGGGCCGCCAGGGAGAAGTACGTGGACGCCAAGGCTGCCCTGGGGATCCCGGACCACATGTACCTGGTCGCCCTGCTCACCCTCGGTGTTCCGGACGAGGAACCCCAGGCGCGGCCCCGCAAGCCCTTCGACGCCGTGGTGTCCCGCGGAAAGATGGGGAACCGCTTCTGACCGGCGCCTCGCCCGGGTGGGGCCCTACCCGGGCGAGGCACCTCTCCGTCCCACCCCCCTGGCACTGAGCAGAGTTCCGGCCGTTACCGCCACGGCGGCAACGATCTCCCCCGGGTCTGCAGACCCGGACTTCTTCGCCGCGGCCCACAATCTCTTCAACGGGCGGCAGTACACCTCCGACCTCCGAAACCCCGAACGGTGGGCGGAGGGAGGGGCCCGGATCCGGTTCTCGCCCGAGATGCGGGCCGAGGGGCGAGCTCTGCTTTCCCACCCCTCCCTGCTCGTTGACGCGCCCCGTCGTTTTCCCTAGTATCCAGCCTTTCTTCCGCCGCCCCATCGCGAGGAACCCGATGCCCTCCCCCGCCCCCGCCCTCGGCCCGTACGATCCCCACGCCCTCGAGGAGAAGTGGTACCAGCGCTCCCTCGAGCGCCACCTCTTCCACGCCGACGCGGCCTCGCCGAAGCCGCCCTTCTCCATCGTCATCCCGCCGCCGAACGTGACGGGCTCGCTCCACATGGGCCATGCGCTCAACAACACGCTCCAGGACGTGCTCGTGCGCTACAAGCGCATGGACGGCTTCGAGGCCCTGTGGATGCCGGGCACCGACCACGCCGGGATCGCGACGCAGAACGTGGTGGAGCGGATGCTCGCAAAGGAGGGCACCTCCCGCGAAGCGCTCGGCCGCGCGGGGTTCGTCGAGCGGGTGTGGACGTGGAAGGCCGAGTCGGGCGGCACGATCATCCACCAACTGAAGCGCCTCGGGGCCTCCTGCGACTGGGACCGGGAGCGCTTCACCATGGACGAGGGCCTCTCCCGGGCCGTGCGAGAGGTGTTCTGCCGCCTCTACGACGAGGGGCTCATCTACCAGGGCGACTACATCACGAACTGGTGCCCCCGCTGCCACACCGCCCTCTCGGATCTCGAGGTGGAGCACGAGGACGCCCAGGGGCACCTCTGGCACCTGCGCTATCCCTTCTTGGACGGCTCCGGAGAGGTGGTCGTCGCCACGACCCGCCCCGAGACCATGCTCGGCGACACGGCCGTGGCCGTACACCCGGAGGACGAGCGCTACCAGGGCCTCGTCGGCAAGGTGCTCGTCCTGCCGCTCGTGGGGCGTGAGATCCCGCTCATCGCCGACGCGACCGTGGACCCGGCCTTCGGCACCGGCGCCGTGAAGGTGACGCCCGCCCACGACCCGAACGACTTCGCCACCGGCCTGCGCCACGGCCTCGCCCAGATCGCGGTCATCGGCAAGGACGGCGCGATGACCGCCGACGCTGGCGCGGCCTACGCCGGCCTCGACCGCTACGCGGCCCGAAAGAAGGTGCTCGCCGACCTTGAAGCCGCGGGCGCGCTCCTGAAGGAGGAGGCGCACGGCCACGCGGTGGGCCACTGCTACCGGTGTCACACCGTGATCGAGCCGCTCGTCTCCCGCCAGTGGTTCGTGAGGGTGAAGCCGCTCGCCGACGCTGCCATGGACGCGGTGCGCGACGGCCGCACCCGCATTGTGCCCGCTCAGTGGGAGAAGACCTACTTCCACTGGATGGAGAACATCCGCGACTGGTGCATCTCGCGCCAGATCTGGTGGGGACATCGCATCCCCGCCTTCACCTGCTCCGCGTGCGGCGTGGTCACGGTGTCGCGCACCGACCTCTCGACGTGCCCGGCCTGCAGCGGTGCTGTGACCCAGGAGACCGACGTCCTCGACACCTGGTTCTCGTCGGCCCTGTGGCCATTCTCCACCATGGGCTGGCCCGACCGCACCCCGGAGCTCGCGAAGTTCTACCCCACCTCGGTCCTCATCACGGGCTTCGACATCCTCTTCTTCTGGGTGGCCCGGATGATGATGATGGGCCTGAAGTTCATGGGAGAGGTGCCCTTCACCGACGTCTACATCCACGCCCTGGTCCGCGACGAAAAGGGCCAGAAGATGTCAAAGTCCAAGGGCAACGTCATCGACCCCCTGGAGGTGATCGGCCAGTTCGGGGCCGACGCCTTCCGTTTCACGCTCTGCGCCTTCGCTGCCCAGGGCCGCGACGTGCGCCTCTCCACCGAGCGGATCGAGGGCTACAGCCGCTTCGTGAACAAGGTGTGGAACGCCGCGAAGTTCGCCCTGATGAACCTGGAGGATTTCGACCCGGCCGGCGCCGAGGTGCCCTTCGCCGACCTTTCGCCCCAGGACCGCTGGGTGCTCACCCGCTTGAAGGCGGCCGTGTCTGACGTGCGCCGGGGAATCGAGGCCTACGAGTTCGACAAGGCGGCGAGCGCCGCCTACCAATTCGTGTGGCGGGAGTTCTGTGACTGGTACATCGAGCTGGCCAAGCGGCCCTTGTTTGCCGCCGATGCGCCCCGGGCGCGCCTCGGCACCCAGCAGACCCTGGTACGGGCCCTCGACGCCATCTTCCGCGTGCTCCACCCCTTTACGCCGTTCGTGAGCGAGGAGCTCTGGGGCCACCTGCCCTGGCCCGCCTTCCTGGGCGAGCGGCCGGCGAGCCTCGTCACGGCGCGCTTCCCGCGGCCCGAGGAGATGCCCTCCGACGAGGCGGCCACGGTTCGCATCGAACTCGTTCAGGCCGCGATCTCGGCGATCCGCAACGTGCGGGGTGAAATGAACGTGCCCCCGTCGAAGAAGATCACGGCGCTCGTCCAGGGCGAACCCGCGGCGCTCGAGACGATCCGGGCCGAGGCCGACTCGGTCCGGGCCCTGGCCGGACTGGAGCGGCTGGAGGTGCTCGCCGCCGGCGCGCCGAAGCCCGAGAAGGCCGCCGCGGCCGTGGCGCCGGGGCTCGAGATCTTCCTGCCGCTCTCGGGCCTCGTGGACCTCGGGGAGGAGGAGCGGCGGCTCAAGAAGGAGATCGAGAAGCTCGAGGCCGACGCGGCAAAGATCGCGGCCAAGCTCCACAACCCCCAGTTCGCCGAGAAGGCCCCGGAGGCCGTGGTCGCAAAGGAGCGAGCCCGCGCAGCCGAGCTCGAGGACGCCCTCGGGAAGCTCCGAGCGGGCCTCGCCCGCGTCGTCGCGGCGGCGGGATGAGCGCCGACTGGGCCGCGGAGTTTCCCCTCCTCGCGGCGGACCGGGTGCTCCGGGCCGCGCTGGAGGAGGACGTGGGCACGGGCGACGTAACCACGCTCTGCTCGGTGCCCGCGGGTGCTCGTACCCGCGCCTGCCTCGTGGCCAAGGAGCCCCTTCGGCTCGCTGGGCTGCCGGGGTTCGTGCGGACCTTCGAGCTCCTCGGCGCCGGCGACCTCTCCTGGGACCTCCACGCGGCCGACGGCGATGACCTGGCGGCGGGAATCCGGGTGCTCGACGTCGAGGGCGACGCCCGGCGCCTCCTCACCGGCGAGCGCACGGCCCTGAACCTCCTCCAGCGCCTCTCGGGCATCGCGACGATGACGGCCCGCTGGTGCCGGCACCTGGAAGGGACGGCAGCACAGCTCGTGGACACGCGCAAGACCACCCCCGGCCTGCGGGCCCTGGAGAAGTATGCGGTGCGGGTGGGCGGCGCGCGCAACCACCGCACAGGCCTCTTCGACGGCGTGCTCCTGAAGGAGAATCACCTGCGCGCGGCCGGCGGAATCGGCCCGGCCGTGGCCGCGGCCCGGGCCCGGGCGCCCCACACGCTGCGGGTCGAGGTCGAGGTGACGACGCTCGCCGAACTCGACGAAGCCCTGGCCTCCGGCGCCGACGCGGTGCTGCTCGACAACATGGACCTCGCGACCCTGGTCAAGGCGGTGACGCGGACGGGTGGTCGCGCGCTCCTGGAGGCCTCTGGCGGCGTGACCGAGGAGCGGCTGCGGACCATCGCCGAAACCGGGGTGGACCTCGTCTCCGCCGGGGCACTGACGCACTCGGCTCGCGCCGTGGACCTCTCGTTCCTCTTCGAAGTCTAACCGTGCTTCCTCAGGAGGGAGGGCGGGGGCCTGCCGGAGCGGAGCCGCCCGGCCCCTCGACGCCCCCGTCATTGCCTCCGATCGCGGCCCCCGTGTCTTACGCGGCGGCCGCGCGAGAATCCTCCGCCCCGACCGCCGGGCATCGGGCGGCGGAGCGAGGCAGGCCCCCGCTCGCCCGACACCAGTATCTCCTCCACCTCCTCTCGGCCTCGCTCGCGGTGACGCTCTGGGGCGTCTCCTACGCGGTGATCCGCGTGGCTGTGCACGAGATCCCACCGCTCACCCTCGCGTCGCTTCGCTTCGTGCTCGCGGCCGCGGTCTTGTGGCCGGCCGCACGACGCCGGTGCCGGGGCGAGCGCCTCGCGCCCGAGGATCACTGGACCACCTTCGGCCTCGGCTTTCTGGGCGTCACCCTCTACTTCGCGTTCGAGAACTGGGGCCTGTACTTCACGACCGCGTCCCACGGGTCGCTGATCATCGCCACGATTCCCCTGGCGACGGCGCTGGTCGAGGCCATCCAGCGCCGGACCCTCCCGTCCGCCTGGCTGCTCGGAGGACTGGCGACGGCACTCGTCGGCATCGGTCTTACGGTGGGCTCCTCCGGCCGCGAGGCCACGGTGCTCGGCGACCTCCTCGTCCTGGGCGCGGTGTTCTCGTGGGTCGGCTACACCTTCCTCGCCCGTCACCTCTCGGATCGGTACTCGCCCCTCTTCATCACTCAGTCGGCCCTGGTGGTAGGTGCGGTCACCCTGGCACCGCTAGCGGCCCTGGAACTCCTGCACCATCCGATACGACGCATTCCCTCGCCGCTCGCCTGGGCGTCGGTTGCCTACCTCGGCGTGTTCTGCTCTGCCCTGTGTTATCTGCTCTGGAACGCCGCGATCCCCGTCCTGGGCGTGACCGTGTCGAGCAACCTCCTCAACGCAACGCCGCTGGTCGGCGTGCTCACCGGCGTCGTAGCCCTGGGAGAGCCGTTCACAGCCACCGCCGCCCTCGGGAGCGCCCTGATCCTCGGGGGCGTCGTCGTGGCGAGCCGCCCCCCGGCGGCGCCTCGGGAGGCGGACCTGGCCGAGGAGTTCCGATGACGCTGCCTTCGGCCCTCGTCCCGTGTCCGCGGCCGGCCTGTCCGGGGTGCCCGCTGCGGGACGTGCCCTACGCGGACCAACTGGAGGCGAAGCGCCAGCGCGTGGAGCAGGCGTTCCGGGAGCGCTTCACGCCGCTCGACGCACCCTTTCCGGCCGTGCTCCCGACCTGGCCGAGCCCCCGCGTCACGGGGTATCGGTCGAGCGCCAAGCTCGCCCTCGGGCGGGCCGCGCGGGGAAAGGGGGCGGTCGTAGGCCTCTACGAGCGCGACTCCCACCGGGTGCTCGACCTGCGCCGCTGCCCCGTCCACGATCCTCTCGTGACCGCGGGACTGCGGGCCCTGGCCGGCCTCCTCGACCGCGCCCCGCAGCTCCTCTCCGCGCGGGTCGGCGGCCAGGGCTGGCTTCGGTACGCGGCGTTCCAGGCGAGCACGGCCGACGAGGTGCTCCACGTGACGCTGGTCACCCGGTCCGCCGAGGACCCGGGCCTGCTAGCCTCCCTGGCGGCCCGGCTGCGAGAGGCGGTCCCCCGGGTCTCGGGGATCACCTGGAACGTGAATCCCTCCCCGGGCAACGAGATCTTCGGCCCGGACTGGCGCCCGCTCTGGGGGAACGAGTGCCTGTACGAGCGCCTCGGCGACCACCGGTTCCGGGCGTCCCCCGGCTCCTTCCTCCAGGCGAACCGGGAGCAGGCCGGGTGGGTGTACCGCCTCGCCCGGGACCTCCTCGCCCCGGGCCCCTCGGACGACGTGCTCGACCTCTACTCCGGGGTCGGCAGCCTCGCGCTGCACCTGGCCTCGGGCGCCCGGCGCGTGGTCGGCATCGAGGGCGCTCCCCAGGGCGCGGCCGACGCGGCCTGGGGAGCTGAGGCCGCCGGGCTCGCCCACGCGTCCTTCGAAACCGGCCGGGTCGAAGACGTCCTTCCGCGTCTCGGGGCCCAGGGCTTCCGGCCGACTCTCGTCACTCTCAACCCGCCGCGAAAGGGCGCCGCCCCCGAGGTGCTCCAGGAGATCCTGAACCTCGCGCCCCGCGCGGTCCTCTACGTCTCCTGCAACCCCGAGACGCTCGCCCGCGACGCGGCCGCACTGTGCCGCTTCGGAGCCTACCGCTTGCCCCTCGTCCAACCGGTGGACTTCTTTCCCCTCACCGCCCACGTCGAGACCGTCGCGCACTTCGAGGCGACGGCCTGAGGTCACCCGAGAGGCGTTCGCTCTGAAAGGGCGCACGGCCGCCCCGACGGCCGAACTCCGACTGCCCACGAGCATGTTTCCGGAATGTCCGTCACCTTCCAAAATCCACCAGATTCGGAAGGCTGCTCGGGCGAGCCTTTCAGAACTCCATGCAGCCTTTCTGCAAATGCGCCTGCTAGTGTTGAGGGCTCACTCTGCGAGAGAGTTCCCCCGGGCGACGACCTGGACCGGCACGGGGGCGCAGGGTGGTCCCCAGCGACCTCGGGCACCCCACCAGGCATGAGGGTCCGCACCGGCCGATTCAGAAAGTTGAGGGTACGCGGCGAGCCAGGGCAAACCCCAGCTCGTAGAAGAAGCGGATCGTGAGCACAGAGTCTCAGGTCAGTCCTCGCGCGCGTGCGTCACTCGCTGCTTTGCCCACAGGCCCATTTCGCGGACTCGTGCGTCCGAATCGTTACAGGCTGCGTCAATGTACTCCCGGTACTCTTCCTTCCCGGAGTTGGCCATGGCCCGTATGCTCGAAGCCCTCCAAATCCACTGGGCCTCCGGCTTGATGTACCAGAACCAAGGTTGCAGGACGGTCTTGTAAGAGATCTCGTCCATCTGAAAGATGTTCTCCAGGGTCGCGACGGAGGCAAGTGCATCCAGGCCCGGGAATGTCTCCCCTTCCTTCCACTTCCTCTCGTTCATCGGGCAGACGTCCTGGCAAACGTCGCACCCGTAAAGCCACTCCCCCATCTGAGAGCGTCGGTCTTCCGACGGAAGGTCGCGCAGCGAGTAGCTGAGGTAGGCAATACAGGCGCCCATGTTCATCGTGTTCGGAGCCTGCAATGCCTTCGTCGGGCACGCGTCAATGCAGCGGGTGCACCCGTCCGGGCAGAGCGAGGTTTTCTTCAACGGTTCGTCGGGAGTGAGTTCCTTATCGACCGCCCAGACGTCCAACCACTGCCAAGACCCATATTTCGTGTAGAGGAAGTTGTTCTTGGCGATGCGACCGAGACCCGCTCGAACGGCGGTAAGCCGAGTCGTCGCCGCAACCGGATCCGTGTTCTTCGCTTGCATGCCGTTTTCTTGCAGAAACGCCTCGAAGGCGGTCGCGGCAGCGTGTTCGTTGGACCCGGGTAGTCGGCCATCAAAGACATACACCTTGCCGAAGCGGCCCTTCAACCCGTCGGGCAACCGGTACCTGTTGTAGCGTCGTGCGCAGACGACGAGGGACCTTGCCCATTCGAAAACGGCACGCGGCCGTGCGAGACGCTCCAGCCAGTCGTAGAGACGCTTGGATTCTGGGAAGAGTGCACTACGTCTGGCCAGTTCGAGCAAATACTCCTCAAAGTCCGTGGCATCGGCAATCCCGCAAGCATCATAACCAAGTTCGAGGGCCTTATGCTTCACCGCCTCCGAAAGAGCCTTTTCCACCATGGTCGCCTCCACGCGTTGTGTCACATCCCCAGTAAGACGTCTACCTAGACGCTCACCCTAGCACGCTTGCCGGTTGGGCCTCCAGGCCTAACTCTAAGGGCACCAAAAATCGGTCCACAAGACCCTTCTTGTTGGTGGTTAAATCGCAACGAAGGTCTTCCTAAGAAATCAAGAAGAGCGGACACGAAATAGTTCGCTCAGGGCAACGAGGTCGCCCCTTGGAGGCCTTGTTCAGAACGAACCCGATTCGCAACAGATCCGCGGGAGCGTTCAGAAAGTTGTTCCAGCCTTTTCGCAATCTGGGTATCCGATTGACTCAACCGACCTCAACCTGTAGTTTCGGCCTATGGTCGAAGACTACCGCCGAACGCTGGCGGAGTTTGAGCAGCGCTTCTCGACCGAGGAGGCGTGCCGTGCGTATCTCGCTGCCATGCGGTGGCCAGAGGGTTTCGTCTGCCCCGGTTGTGGCGGTGGATCGGCCTGGGCGATGAAGAGAGCGTTGTGGCTTTGTACCAGTTGCAGACACCAACCTTCGGTTACCGCGGGGACGATCTTCCAGGATAGCCGTATGCCCCTTGTGACTTGGTTCCGTGCCATGTGGCACGTCACAAGCCAGAAGAATGGGATGAGCGCCCTCGGGCTGCAACGTGTACTTGGACTCGGCAGTTATCAGACTTCCTGGACGATGCTGCACCAGTTGAGACGAGCTATGATCCGCCCAGGGCGCGACCGCCTGAGCGGAATCGTGGAAGTGGACGAGACCTATTGGGGTGCTGAAGAGGAAGGAGTGATCGGCCGCCTTACGCACGACAAGGCCTCGATCGTCGTGGCAGCTTAGAAAGACGGCCGCGGGATTGGTCGAATTCGGATGGAACGTATTGCGGATCTGACCAAGGCGAGCCTACACGCTTTCGTCGCCAAAGCTATCGAACCCGGCAGCACGGTCGTTACGGACGGTGATCCTATCTGGGCCTTGAAGGTTACGTCCACACTCGTCAAGTTCAACGTCGCCAGAGCGAAGGGGAGCATCTGCTGCCCAGGCTGCACCGAGTGGTCGGTCTCTTGAAACGCTGGCTCCTGGGCACCCACCAGGGGGCGGTCGGTCATGGGCATCTGGACTACTACCTCGACGAGTTTACGTTTCGATTCAACCGCCGAAAATCGGCCCCCGCTCGGTGCTCCGCAGAAGAGGAGCCCCGGAAGCCGGGTGCGGACTCCCAGCTTGTCGGCTCGCGAAGCCTATCCGGGGCTGTGCCTGACTGTGCCTATCATAACCGAAAGTCTCCCCGAAAAACCCGAACGTTTCCGAAGGCTCGTCTCAAAACCCCTTTGCGCTCGGATGCTTACAAAACCGCCGAAAACTGGGGGGTTGCCTATGTGCCGCTGCAAGACCTCTATCCCCGGTTCAAATCTGGGTGGCGCCTCCACTCGAATCCTCTGTCACTGACGAGTGGCTACCATGAATCGGGGCGTCCGAATCGGCGCCCCGATTTGCGTCGACGGCCACCACGTCCGTCATCATGACGTCTTGCGTGGGAGCGCATCTGCGAGGGCGTGGAAGACGTACGCCCCACGGTCGTCATCGCCCCGCCGACTCCCCCATCACCTCCCAGGGCATCGCGACGGCGGCGCTCCCGGCGTTCGTGACCGCCGCGACGTCGAGGATCCGCTGCCCTTCTACCGGCCACGCAAGCTGTATGCCCGGATCGGAGCAGACCTCTCACGCGGCAAGGTGTGCGCGTGGGCCATTACGGTGGCCAGGGCCTGCCGGGTACTCCTGGAGCGTCTGTGAGGGATGGGAGCCCAGGGGCCGTGACCCTGAAGCGTGTTTCTCCTTCCCTCTCCCTCGAAAGAGATAGTACTAGAAGGAATCGAAAGCTCGGCGCGGGAGCCCGGTCGGCGACCTCCCTTCGCCGGCGCCCTCTTGATCTTCCAGCCGATCCAGGAGACCCCCATGCAGGAGAGGTTTTTCAGTTCCAAGAACCTCCGGTTTCTCCTCTACGACGTGCACGATGCCGACAGCCTGACCCGGTTGCCCCACTACCGGGATCACGATCGGGAGACCTTCGACCTGGTGCTCGACGCGGCAGCCCGGCTGGCCAAGGACCTGTTCCTGCCCTGCCGGGTGGAGATGGACAGGAATCAGCCGGAGTACGAGAGGGGAACGGTGAGGGTACACCCTGCGGTCCGGGAGATCCTTCGCCAGGGCGGCGAAGGCGGCTGGATCTCCGCGGACTTCCCTTACGACCACGGCGGCCAGCAGTTGCCGGTCACGGTCTGCACCGCGACCCGGTTCATCTTCCTCGCGGGCAACTACTCCGCCGCGGTCTATGCGGGGCTCACGACCGCGGCGGCCCGCCTCATCACCTCCTTCGGCGCACAGGAGTTGATCGAGACCTACGTTCCGAAGATGCTCTCCGGCGCGTGGCAGGGGACGATGGCCTTGACCGAACCCCAGGCGGGAAGCTCCCTCTCCGACGTGAAGACGCGAGCGGTCGAGGACGGCGCGGGCTTCTACCGCATCCAAGGCCAGAAGATCTTCATCTCGGCCGGGGAACACGACGCCGCGGACAACATCATCCACCTGGCGCTCGCCCGGATCCCGGGCTCCCCTGTCGGCGTCAAGGGCATCTCTTTGTTCCTCGTGCCCAAACTGCGCTTCGCGGCCGGAGGCGGGCTCGAGCCGAACGACGTGCACTGCACGGGCATCTACCACAAGCTCGGGTATCGAGGGGCACCGATCACTCAGCTGAGCTTCGGCGAAGAGGGGGACTGCCGCGGCTACTTGGTCGGCGAGCGAAACCGGGGGCTCGCCCACATGTTTCAAATGATGAACGAGGAGAGGCTCGAGGTGGGCATGGGCGCGGCCGCCCTCTCTTCGGCCGCCTACTATGCGTCTCTCTCCTATGCCCTGGAGAGGCCGCAGGGCCGCCCTCTCGCGTCCAAAGACCCCTCACAGCCCCAGGTGCCGATCATTCAACACCCGGACGTGCGCCGGATGCTCCTTTTCCAGCGCGCGGTGGTCGAGGGCTCCCTCTGCTTGATCCTCCAGTGCGCCAAGTACGCCGACCTCGCCCGCTCCGGGCAAGACGAGGAGAAGGAGCGCGCCGCCGAACTTCTCGACCTGCTCACGCCGATCGCCAAGACCTACCCTTCGGAGATGGGGATCCTCTCCACGAGCCAGGGACTCCAGATCCTCGGGGGCTACGGGTATTGCGACGAGTTCCCGCTCGAGCAGCTCTTCCGGGACACGCGAATCCACCCGATCCACGAGGGGACCACCGGGATTCAGGGCATAGACCTCCTCGGCCGGAAAGTCCGGATCAACCAAGGGAAGGCGTTCGAGCTCTTCCTGCAGCGAGCCCGAGCCGCCGTCGGGGAAGTTCGCGGCGACAGGGCGCTAGACCCCTATGCTCGGCGGCTCGAACAGGCACTCGAGACGCTCGAAGACGTCACGTCCCATTTGTACCGGGTGGCCGGCGGGGCTCAGGAGATCCTCCTGGCGGACGCCACCCTGTACCTCGAGCTCTTCGGGATCGTCACGATCGCGTGGCAGTGGCTGCTCCAGGGGGTCTCCGTCCGGCGCCGGCTCGCCGGGAACCCGGGCGAATCGGACCGAAACTTCCTCGAGGGGAAGTGGCGGACGCTCCAGTACTTCTTCCATTACGAGCTGCCGAAGGTCCAGGGTCTCGCCCAGCGGTTGAGGGAGGCGGACGGGCTCACGGTCCACATGGGAGCGGAGCACTTCGAGGACTAGGGGCTTTTCTGTTGGGCTCCCGACTCCAACTGCCGCAGGTGGCCGAGGAAGGCCGACAGGGTGCGGCACCGTTTCAGGTCCCGAAACACGTCGGCCAGCTCCGGGTCCGGCACGTGGCGCACGACCTCCTTGAGCTTGTAGAGGACCTGATCCTCCCCGCAGAAGAGGTTTCGATAGCGCTCGACCAGGGCGCGCAGATAGCGCCCGAGCTCTCGGGACCGCCCCTCCGGCGTCGGGCGAGCCGGCGCCCTGCCTCGCAGCCTCTCGAAGAGCCGGGGGTCGGAGACCGCCCCCCGCCCGAGCATCAGGCCGGCGGCGCCCGTCTGGGCGAGCACGCCGCGGCCCTCCTCGGCGGTCACGATGTCGCCGTTGGCGATGACGGGCAGGCGGGTCGCCCCCACGACCTCGGCCGTCAGCGCGTGGTCGGGCTGACCGGCGTAGCCCTGCCGGACCGTGCGGGGGTGGAGGACGAGAAAATCGACGCCCTCCCCCTCGAAGAGCGGCAGGAGCGAGAGGATCTGCCGGGGGTCCTCATAGCCTGCGCGGACCTTGACCGAGAAACCTCCGGTCACCGCGCCTCGGAGCGCCCGGAGGATCGAGGGCAGCGCCTCGGGGGCGCCCAGGAGGGCGCCCCCGGAGGAGCCCGGGGTCATGCGGCCGTAGCCGTAGGGGCAGCCGACGTTGAGGTTCAGGTGTCGGGCCCCGGCCTCCTGGGCTCCTTGCGCCGCCGCAACCAGTGCGCCCGCGTCGACGCCGATGAGCTGCACGACCAGGGGGATTCCCCCGGGCTCGTCCGCCACCTCGTCTCGGTCGGCGGCGGACAGGCCCCGCCTCGATCCCCGGCGCACCCGGACGAATTCGGTGAATACGACGTCGGGCCGCACCCACTCGACGAAGAGCCGGCGCAGCGCTCGGTTCGTGATCCCCTGCATCGGGGCAAGCATGAGGGGCTGGGCGCCCGGCGTCCAGGGAAGGCCGTCCCTCGGCACCCGACTCGTCTCGGCGCCGGGAAACGTCGTCACGACGGCGCCGGGTGACGTCGGACCTGCTGCTGTTCCGACAGGATCTCCAGGTCCACCAGCCCCTCCTGGACCGACAGCACCGCTTCGCACGGACGCTCGGGGAGGAGAAGGGCGAGCTCGTCCAGGTCCGTGAAACCGGCGTCGAGGCGCTCCAACAGAGCGACGGGGTCGTGCGCGAACGAGGCGCGACACGAACGCGGATCCAAGACCACCACAGAGCCGTCCGCTGCATGCTCGGACGTCCCGGGCGCCGACTCGAGCAGTTCCGCCGAGCGGCCGAAGTAGGTGACGATGTCCGCAGCGATCGTCCCGGCGACCGCGTTACCCTGCCGTTCGAAGGCGGACAGCAGGAAGTCTCGGTGAAGGGACGTCACGTCCTCGGAGGGGTTCGCGTCGAGGTGGGCGGCGAACGAGCCGAAGAGCGCGGACGCGGAGAGTCCCAGGGCTTCCACGACCATCGCAAACCACGGCACGGCCCTTCCCCGATTGTAGAAGAGGTCGCAGCTGCGAGCGGTCGTCGCCGCCTTCTCAAGATCCTCCGCGCCGAACGTGGGAGAGGAGATCACCCGATACGGGGTGGCCTCCTGGTATTTCAGACCGAAGGACGGCGCGGTTTCCAAGAGCCTCGTTCCCGGCAGCACGGCCAGGGGAAAGAGGTCCAGATGGTTCGGAACGAGACGCAGGGCGAAGTCGAGGCTGTCGTAGAACCCGTCCAGAGTGTCACCCGGCAACCCGTAGATCAGGTCGAAGCCGTAGGTGACTCCCGCCTCGTGAAGGAGGAGGACCTTGTCCTCGAACGCGTCCGGGTCGATCCGCCGGTTGATGTTTCGCAATACCGCGTCGTGGACGCTCTGCAGGCCGATCTGGAGGGTGCAGCGGATCGAGGCGAACAGCGTCGCCATCTCCTCATCGATGAATTCGCTTCGCACTTCGAAGAAGAAGTGGACGTCGGGGGCGTGCTCGCGGATCAGCCGCAGCACTCTCTTCGCCTCGTCCTGGTTGTAGTTGAAGGTAGGGTCGAGAACAAAGACTTGCTCCACCCCGGATGCTTCAAACAACAAGAGCTCCGCCTTCACCCTCTCCAGGGGAATCCTGCGGATCCCCTCGGCCCCCCTCGACTCGAAACAGAAATCGCACCGGAACGGACACCCCCTCGACAGTTCCCAGAGGAGCCCCCTGTAGTGGGACGGCTCCAGTGTGCCGTCCAGGAAGGGCGAGGGCAGCGCCCCGAGGTCTCGCACAGGGGAGGCTCGTATCGAGTCTCGAAGCTCCCGAGGTCGAGCGCCGCGGAGGAGGTCGCCCATCACGGCGACGAGGATCTCCTCGCCTTCGCCCGGGAGAACGAGATCAAGGGACGGCTCCTCGAGGATTCGGCCGTAGTCCGCGGTGGCTTCCGGACCTCCCGCGAGCACGATGAGTTCCGGATCTTTACGCTTGATGATTATGGCAATCTGCAACACCAGCAAGCGGTTCCATAGATACATCGAAAACCCAACGTAGCGCGGGCGCAACGCCAGAATCCTCTCCGCGCACTGCCCCGCGGTGTCGCCCAGATACAGGTCGAGCACGTCCACCCGGATCTCGCCTGGGAACGCCTTCTTGAGCGCGGAGGCGAGCATGGCCGGTCCGAGCGGCACCGCCCGGGCGGACTCCTCGGGGTGAATCGCCACCAACGCAAGCTTCATCGTCCGTTCCCCTGAGGTGCGATTCGAAGCGAGGCGAGAGGCCGTGCCCGCACGTTCCCCGTGCGCCGCAGACCCCGACGCAGCCCGGCTGCGCTCCCCGCCAGGTTCAGAGGCGGGCCCCGTGGCGCACCGACGTGGCCTGGAGCGCGAAGCCCGTGGAGGCGTGGATCCACTCGGCGCCCCGGGGCTCGAACGGGAGGAACCACAGGTCGGCCCCGGTGATCCGTAGCTTCGCCGGGGCCACGGCCGGGTAGGAGCGCCGGAAGGTCTCGACGAGGTGGGCGAGCACGGGCTTCAGGGCCTGGGCCGCCTCGGTGATGGGCAGGCGCACGGGTTCGGCATCGAGGACCCGACCGGGAGACAGCGCGCCGGGCGCGGCGAGCGGGGCGATGCTCATGGCCTTCGCGGTCCGCAGGAACGTGCGGGGCTGCGCCTTGAACGCCGGGACCAGGAGCGACGGCGGCTCGCCCTCCCAGCCGGTCGGGGCGGGCTGGTAGGGAATCGCCCACCGCCGGAGCTCCGCCCGGCTGGTGAAGGGCAGTCCTTCCGCCGCGAAGGCCAGGTGCCAGAAGGGAAAGAGCCTCGCGTCCCGGGAGCCTCCCGGTGCACCGAAGACCGTCAGGGGGGCGAGGCCCTGCGCGGTGACCCTCCAGCACCTGGTGCACTGCCCGCACAGAAACGCTGCCGCGCCCGAGGCCGCCGGCAGCCCGTGGCCGCACTCGGGGCACAGGAGCGGAAGGAACGGCGCAGGCTCCTCGGCGGGGGCGCGCTCGCCCAGCGCGCGGACGGCCTGGACCGCTGGAGGATCGAGGGGGTAGGAGGTGGCATCGGGAAGGGCCTCCCGGAGCCGGCCTCCGGTGGGCCCCTCCTCAAGGAGAAACGGCGCCTCGATCAAGCTCCGGGTCTCCCCGATCAGCCGCGTGAAGAGCGCCCGGGCCGGCTCGAGGCGGTCGTAGCGGGCCTCGGCAACGGCCTGGGCCTCGTCGGCCGAGACGTCAGGCGTCGCGCCCCGGCCGGAGACGAGGGTGAGGTGCGCCGCCTGCGGCCGAACGCCGAGGTTCGCGCCCGCCGGCGCCCCCTGCCAGGCCGGCACCGTGGCGTCGAGCAGGTTCCCCTCCACCCCGGCCGGCTCGGCGGCGGCCCGGTACCGCACCCCGCGGATGCGCCAGAACGGCAGGTGGAAGGTCGGTTCGGTCGCCACCCCCAGAGCCGCGGCGAGGCGGTAGCGGAGCGGCCGGCCCGGGGAGAGGTAGAGGCTCGTTCGGCAGAACGGACACGGGAGCACCGGATCCCCCACCTCCAGGCTCACCGCGCCTCCGCACTGGGGGCAGGCGGCCTCGGCAGACCAGCCGTTCCCGGACGCCGGCTCAGGCGGAGGTCGCAAGCCGCTCGCCGCAGGCGTTGCAGAAGACCGACTCGGGGCGGTTCTCCGCGCCGCACCCCGTGCACGGGCGAGGCCCCGGCGCGACGCCGGCCGCGGCCCCGCATCCCGAGCAGAACCGCGCCTGGGGCGGCAGCGGTTGTCCGCAGGCGCCGCAGCGCCGAAGGGCGAGGATCTGACCCCCGCAGTGCGGGCAGAAGCGGGCCTCGGCCTCCACCGGCAGCCCGCACTCGGGGCACGCGGCCGGGACGCCGGCCTTCGCACCGCCCGCGCCGACGCCCTGGGCCACGCCCGCCAGCAGGCCCGGGACCATCATCCCGAGGCCCAGGGCGATCCCGGCCTCGGCCTGCCCTGAGCCAGCAGCGGCCTTCTCCAGGGCCATGGCCATCTTCATCTGCAGGAGCTCTTGCAGGTTCTGGCCCACGGCGCCGAGGCGGCTTCGGTCGTCGATCGCCTGCTGGACCTCGGCCGGCGGGGTGATCGCGTTGATGAAGAGCCCCTGGAGCGCCAGGCCGTACGCGGCCAGGTCGGCCGAGAGACGCTTCGACAGGCCGTCGGCGAGTTCCTCGTAGCGGCTCGGCAGGTTGACCAGGGTGTCCAGGTTCTCACCGAGGTGATCGTTCAGCCGCGACACCACCACGTCGCCCAGGTACTCCTCCAGCGTCGCGACCGGGTAGGTCGCCTGGGTGCCGACGAGGCTGTTGACGAACAGCACCGGCTGCACGACCTGGACGTTCAGTACGCCGTGCGCGCGCAGGCGCACCAGGCCCAGCTCCGTGTCCCGAAACGCGACCGGGTCGCGGGTGCCCCAGCGAAGCCCGTTGAAGATCTTCAGGTTGACGAAGTACACCTCGGCCCGAAACGGGCTCTTGAACCCCCAGGGCAGGGAGAGGACCTTCGTCAGGATCGGGATGTTCTTCGTGGTGAGCGTGTGCCGGCCCGGCCCCAGCGCGTCGCAGGCCACGCCGCCGGAGTAGAACACCGCGGCCTGGCTGTCCCGGACGATCAGCTGGGCGCCCCACTTGATCTCCCCCGAGCCCTTCTCCGGCAGCCGGTGCGCGAGCTCGGCGCCCGAGGGGTCGAACCACTCCAGAAGCTCCAGGAAGACCAGGTTGTCCGTTCCCATGACCCCTCCGTTCGGGCTCAGGCCGGCGGGGAGCCGCCGTCCCGGTAGACTCTCAGGTACTCGCGCGCCGACGCCGACCAGGAGAAGTCCCGTCCCATGCCCGCGCGCCGAGCCTGCTCCATCCGCCGGGGGGAGGCCGCGAACTCGACCGCCCGCTCCACGGCTTCCCCCAGGGCCTCGGGACTCGCCTCGTCGAAGAGGAACCCCGTTCCCTTGGGCTCGGAGACGTCGCGCACCGTGTCGGCAAGCCCGCCGGTGCGACGGACGATCGGCAGGCTTCCGTAGCGCTGCGCGATCAGCTGCCCCAGGCCGCAGGGTTCGAACAAGCTCGGCATGCAGAAGAAGTCGCTGCCGCCGTAGACGAGTCGCGCCACGCGCTCGTCGAACCCGATGAGCGCACCGACCGTATCCGGGAATCGCGCGGCGAGGCTGCGCGCAGCCTCCTCGTAGTGATGGTCGCCGTTGCCGAGTAGGGTCCACTGGGCGCCGAGCGCTTCGATGCCGTCGCCAAGACCCAGAAGCAGGTCGATCCCCTTCTGCGCAGCGAGCCGTGTCACCAGGCCCACCACGGGCCGTCCGTCCGGTGGCAGCCCGAACTCGCCTCGCAGCGCCTCGGTGTTCCGGGGGCGCCGCGCCAGGCTCTTCGCGGTGAAGACGGCGGGCAGCGCCGCGTCGAGGGCCGGATCCCAGGCGTGGAGGTCGATCCCGTTCAGGATCCCGTGGAGCGCGCCCTGCCCTGCCCTCTCGCGCAACACCCCGTCGAGGCCCCACCCGCTGGCCGGCGTCTGGATCTCCCCGGCGTAGGTCGGCGACACGGTGGTGATCGCATCGGCCGAAGTGAGCCCCGCCTTGAGGAAGTTTACCTGGTCGAAGAACTCCAGGCCGTGCATCCGGAAGTGGCGCCAGGAGAGCCCGAGCGTGGGCAGGACCTCCTTCGGGAACACCCCCTGGTAGGCCAGATTGTGGATCGTGTGTACGGTGGCGGCCTCGCCGAGAAACGGGTCGGAGCCGTAGTGCTCGGCGTCCCGGAGGAGCAGCGGAACGAGCCCGGTCTGCCAGTCGTGGGTGTGCACCACGTCGGGCCCGGGCGCCAGGACCCGGGCCGCTTCGATCGCGGCGTAGCTGAAGAAAGCGAAGCGCTGGGCGTTGTCGGGGTAGTCCCCGAAGGGCGTGCCGTAGAGGGCCTCCCGGTCGAAGTAGCCCGGGCACTCGAGGCACAGGACCCGCACTCCCCCGACCGCGGTGGCCTCGAGCACGGTGGCGCGGCGCACGGCCCCGTCGATCCGTGCCTCCACCACGGTCCCGGTGGGGACGAGGCCAAAGCGCTTGGCCGTCATGCTCGGCAGGTGCGGGATCACGGCCGTGACCTCGCAGCCCAGCCCTGCCAGGGCGCCGGGCAGCGCGCCCACCACGTCGCCCAACCCCCCGGTCTTGGACAGGGGGGCCATCTCGGACGCGATCATCCAGATTCTCACGACCGTCTCCTCATCGCGGTGCGACCTCCCGCAGGTAGCGCGCCGCCTCCTCGGGGGCGACCGGATTGATGTAGAACCCGGAGCTCCACTCGAACCCCGCGATCCGCGTCAGCCGCGGCGCGATCTCCAGGTGCCAGTGCCAGTCCAGGGCGAGGCTGTCCCACAGCCCCGGTCGGCCGGGGCGTGGATGGGGCGGCGGCGAGGCGTGCAGGGCCAGGTTGTACGGGGGGTCTTCCAGGGTCGAGCGAAGCCTCCCGAGCACGTCGCGCAGCGCGCTCGCCAGGTGCAGGAGGTCCTCATCCGCCACGGCCGTGAAGTCGTGGCTGTGGAACCGCGGGTACAACGCCACCTCGAAGGGGAACGCCGAGGCGAAGGGGACGAACGCGACGAACCGGGCGGCGTCGAGCACGAGCCGGTCCCCCTCACCCACCTCCTGGCGGACCGCGTCGCAGAACAGGCACCGCTCCTTCTGGCGGAAGTAGTCGTGGCTGCTGCGCAGCTTGCGCGCGATGTGATCCGGGATCTCGGGCAGCGCGATGATCTGCGAGTGGGAGTGACCCAGCCGCGCCCCGGCGTCGATCCCGTGGTTCTTGAAGAGCATGAGGTAGCGCAGGCGCACGTCGCGGGTCAGGTCGGACAGGCGCGACCGGAACACCTTGAGCACGTCCAGGAGCTCCTCGAGCGAGAGGTCCGCCAGGGTCTTCCCGTGGTCCGGCGTCTCCACGATCACCTCGTGCGCGCCGACCCCCGACACCACGTCGTAGAGGCCCCTGCCCCAGCGCTCGAGCGCGCCCTCCACCCGAAGCACCGGGAACTTGTTCGGCACGACCCGCACCCGCCACCCCGGCCCGTCCGGCGCGGAGCCGGGATCTCGGATCGCCAGGATCTCGTGGCCCGTGTACCTCTCGTTGCCCGGGCACACCGGGCAGTTGGCGTGCGCCGGCGGCGCCGGCTCCCGTGCAAAGTCGTCGGGCCGCTGCGCCCGCTCCGCCGCGATGATCACCCAGCGGCGCTTGATCGGGTCGAAACGCAGTTCGCTCATGAGGTCTCCGCGACAAATCGTCGTGACGTCGCCGGGGCTTACGCCGACCAGGAGTCCAGGTCGTAGTCGACCGGCAGGGGGAGCTGCGCCATGTGGTAGAGCGGGGCACGTTCCACGAGGTCGCCGTCGCGCAGGAGCCGGAAGGTGAAAGAGACCTCGCCGGGTCCTTCGACGCCCAGCTCCGTCAGCGGCAGCGCCAGCTCGCCCACACGTCCCCAGGAAAAGGCGACCTGGGCCGCCGTCGCCGTTCCCTCCTGGACCTCGGGCGCGCCGCCGTCCAGCGGGAACCGCACCCTGAGTCTGCGCGTGCCGAGGGCATCCACCTCCAGGGCGAGACCTTGCCCCGTGAGGTCGGCCAGGCTCCCGTGCCCCTCCACGCACAGGAAGAGCTGGCCGCCGCCCCGCCCGAAGCGAAGCGTCCGCAGCCGTCGGTCCGCCCGGGTCATGGCGCCGCAGTCGTACCCGAGGTCGAAGGTTCCAGCGCAGAACCACTCGAAGTACGAAGTCACCTCGCCGTCGATTCGCGGCGTTAGGAGGTCGAGGGGCCGCTCCACCAGGCCCCGGCGCGCTCCCCCTTTGATCGGCTGGTGGAGCTCCGCCGGCACCTCGGCGCCTAGAATCCGGTAGACGTTCATCAGGTGCAGCCGGAACAGGTCGTCGAACTCGCCCGCGATCAGGCTGAAGTGGTCGTCGCCGAGCCACCAGAACCAGTCGCTCCCTTCGGCCACCGCGATCTCGCCCCAGGCAAGCCGGCGCGCCTCGTCGGCAAGACCGGCCTCGGCGTCCGCGAGCCGGCAGCGCGTGCGCTCCAGGAGCTCCCAGGCGCGGTTCTTCTCCGGGTGCCCCACCCACGTGGAGAAGGACCCATAGATCCACGAGCCGGCCCGCACCCGGGGCAGGAGGCGCCCGCCGTCGAGGCGCTCCGAGAAGGTCGCGAACCGCAGGTCCCCGTGCCCGGCCACGGCCCGGTAGAGCGCCGAGAGGAAGGGCGCGCCGTTGGACCGGTAGAACTCCCAGGCGTTCTCCCCGTCGAGGATCACGCTGATCGTCGCGTCGGGCCCGTGCTCCCGGGCCAGCGCCCCGAGCCGCCCCGCGAAGTCGCGCGCCGCCTCCGCCGGGTCCCAGCTCGCGTAGGTGAAGCCGATCAGGTCCGAGAGGCCCTTGTCCCGAAAGAACACCGACAGCTCGCGACCCTGCTCCGATCGGAACCGATGCGGCCGATAGAGCTCACCGCGCGCTCGGCCCTTGAGCTCCAGGCCCAGGCTCGCCGCGAGGATGTCCTCATCCGAAGCGGCCCACTCCACGCCGGCGTCGGCCAAGAGGCCGAGGGCCTCGGCGCTGACCGACCCCTCCGAGGGCCAGAACCCCCGGGGCGGGCGGCCGAACGCCTCGCGGTAGCGGGCGACGGCGGTGTCCACCTGGGAGCGGGCGTCGCCCCCAAACCCGCGGCGGATCACCGGGAGGGTCACCCGCGGCAGTGCCTCGCGCGCGCTCTGGACTTCGAGCAGGAGCGGCAGGATCGGGTGGTAGTAGGGCGTCGTGGAGATCTCGATCGCCCCCCGATCCTGAGCCTCCCGGTAGGCCGAGGCCGTCCGGGCTACGGTGCGGTGCAGCACAGCCAGCAGCCGCTCCTTGTCCCCCTGGGTGAAGCCGCGGCCCTCGCCCACGAGCCGCGCGATCTCCGGCTCCTCCCGGCGCACGATCTCTCCGGTCCAGGCGATGAGGAAGAGCACCTCCAGGTCGAGGAAGTCCTCGGGCGAGAAGGAGTCGGGGGCCCGTTCGCCATGGTACTGGCGCTTCTGGTGGAGCTCGAAGAAGCGTGGGAGGGGCCGGATCTGGTTGTCCAGGTGAGCGAAGAAGAGCCGGGGCAGGAGGTCTCGACGGCCCTCGGATCCGAGCTCAGCCGGGTGGGCCCTCAACGGGTCAAGGAAGGTGTCTCGCACTCCGGGATCGGAGTAGTCGTCGAGCTGGTCCAGCAGGCTGGGGACCAGGTTGAAGGTGACGCGTGCCCCGGCGTCCAGCGCCAGCCTGAGCATGTCGTAGTAGTCCTTGGTCGCGTGCAGGAAGGACCAGGGCATACGGTACTCGCCCCCCACCGCGTTGCGGTAGCAGGGCTGGTGCATGTGCCACAGGAGCGTGACGGCTCCGGCCACCTCGGCCCTACGCCCCGATCCAGGTGCCGATCTTCTCCCGGTACTCCGACACCAAGCGATCCACGCCACCCCGGTCGGCACCCTCGACCACGAGGTGCAGGCACGGGCGATGAGCGTCGGGCAGGAGCAGCACGCTGCGGTCGCCGAGGAAGACCTGCACCCCGTCGACGAAGGCGGCTTCCTTGTCCACGCTGTCCTCGCTCATCCGGCGCATGGCGAGGCCCTTGCGGTCCACCGGGCAGGGCAGCTCGAGCTTCTCGTAGGCGTAGGGCGGCACTTCGCGCAGCACGTCGCTCACGCGCTTGCCCGCCTTGCTCAGGAGCTCGAGGAGCTTCGCCACCGTGAACAGGGCGTCGGGGGCGTGCAGAAACCAGGGGAACGCGTAACACCCTTCCGCCTCGTGGATGAACGCGAACTCGTGCATCCGCGAGGTCTTGAGGCTCGTGGTCTTGCCCCGCGTGATCCGAAGGACCCCGGAGACCTCCTGGTCGAGAACCCGCGGCGCGTATACGGGCAGGAACGCCTGGCCGGCTCCGGCAGCGCCCCCGGCGGCCAGGAGCTTCAGCGCGAGGAGCAGGGTTTCGTGGTGGGATCGGACCACGCCCTGGTCGTCGACCAATTGGAGGCTCTCCCCCCCCGGCGAGACGCAGAACCCGACGTCGGCGTCCAGCGCCCGGACGATCTGCCCCACCTGCCGCAGCGCCTCCGAGACTTCGGACGAACGCCGCATGAGCCGGCGCTCGTCCGGGTAGGCGTTGAGGACCACGGTCTGGCAGCCCAGCGAGTTCAGGAGCGTGGGAAGGTAGTCACCCGTGGTGCCGTTGCCCAGGTCGAGCACGACCCGGTACCGGCGCGACCGGATCGCCTCGCCGTCGAGGGCGCGCAGGTACCCCTCCCGGTAGAACTCGGAGACCGCGTTCATCTCCTGAATGCTCCCGACCTCGGAGTGATCCACCCTCCGGAAGTTCTCCTTGAAGAAGAGCCTCTCGATCGACTTCTCGAGGTTGGTGTCGACCACGTTGCCGTCATCGTCGTAGAAGATGATCTCGGTGTGCCGCGGGCCGGCGGCGCTCTGCTGGAAGTAGACGCCCGCCACCTCGCCGAAGCTCGCGAGCTTGTAGCGCTCCACGGGCACGGGGGTCATCTTGATGTCGTGGACGTGCACGCCGGTGGAGAGGATCCCCCCGAGGAACGCGCGCTTGAGCATCCGGCTCGCGCGCAGGTAGTCGCGGCCCACCAGGATCGCGCTCTCCCGGGGCAGCACCGAGCCGAGAGCCGCCCCCATCTTGGCGGCGAACTCCGGGGAGAGTTCCACGTTCGTGCGGCCCCGGACCGTTCCGCCCTCGAACACTGCCTTCTTCCACTTGTCGCCCCAGACGAGGTTCGCGGAGATGACGCTCCCGGCCTCGATCTTCTTGTCGGGCCAGACCATGATGTCCTTCTCGAAGGTCGCCTGGTCTCCCACCTCGGTCCCCTCCGCCACGATGCCCCCTTTCTCGATCTTGACTCCCTCGCCGAGGGTCACGCCGTCGCACAGCACCGCGTCACGCAGCCGGGCGCCCCCACCCACGGACACGCGCGCCCAGAGCACGGTGTTCTGGAGGTGTGCTCCGTCACCCACGCTGCACCCGTCGCCGAGCACGGCGTTGTCCAGGGTGACCCCCGCGCCGAGCGTCACGCCCCGTCCCAGGACGACCCGGCCCCGCACGCGGAGGTCCGCCGGCAGGGGGGCATCGTCTTCCTGCCACACCGTGCCGCCGTCGAGCTCTCGGGCCTCTCCGGGAAACGCGAGCGCGACCGTCCCCTCCAGGACCTCCCTCGACGCCTCGCGGTAGGAGTCGGGGTCGCCCACGTCGCGCCAGTAGCCCTTGGCGTTGTACCCGTAGATCGGAGTCCCTTCCCTCAGGAAGATGGGGAACAGGTCCTTCGAGAAGTCGAAGGGCCGGCCCGCCGGGATGTAGGAGAAGATCGACGGCTCCAGCACGTAGATCCCCGTGTTCACCGTGTCGCTGAACACCTCTCCCCAGCCGGGTTTCTCCAGGAAGCGCAGGATTCCCCCGTCGGCGTCGGTGATGACCACGCCGAACTGGAGCGGATTCGGGACGCTCGTCAGGGTGATCGTGACCGGCGGTCGCTTCGACTGGTGGAACGCCAGGATCTTCCCGAGGTCGAAGTCCGTGACCAGATCCCCCGAGATGATGACGAAGGTCGAGTCGATGAGATCTTGGACGAACTTCACGGCGCCGGCGGTGCCGTAGTCGTCGTCGGGCAGCACGTACTCCAGGTTCATCCCCAGGCGCGAGCCATCGCCGAAGTAGCCCCGGATCACGTCGGGCATGTGGTACAGGAGCACGACGACATCGCGGATCCCCACGTCGCGCAGGCGCCCGAGGATGTGCTCCATCAGCGGCCGGTTAAGCAGCGGCACCATAGGTTTGGGCACGGAGTGGGTGAGGGGCTGGATGCGGGTGCCGAAGCCCCCGGCCAACAGCACGGCTTTCACGACTCGCCCTCCTGTCTTCAGTTGTCGTCTCGGGGGGAGGCCGGCGAAGCGAGGGCCGGCGGTCCGGTCAGGAGCAGGACCGGCGTCAGTTGGGCTTCGAACCCCCGTACCGCCGATTGAGGACCTTGACGACCTCCGCCTTCAACTCCTGGAGGTTGCTCGACTTCACCACGTAGGCGTCGGCGAGCCAGGAGGAGAAGTCGTCCTTGAACGAGCCGTAGGCCGTCGAGAGGATGACGGGGGTCTGGCGGTGGTGTCGGGTGATCTCCTGGAGAACCTGGAGGCCGCTCTCCCCTTTGAGCTTGATGTCCAGGACCACGAGGTGGACGTCTCCCTGCTTCAGGGCCTGGAGGGCCGAGCTTCCGTCCGAGGCGCACACGACTTCGTAGCCGTCCTCCTCCAACTCCGCCTGGTACAGAGCTCGGATGCTGTCCTCGTCGTCCACCACCAGGATCTTGAACATCGCCGCCTCCCTAGAACGATGACCGAAGACAATGACTGCGCCGCCCCCCCCAGCCCGGCGGCCATGATAACACCCACGACCAGTGAGTCAAAGCCGGCCCGGTTACGGTTCCGCGCGGCCCTGCGAAGCATGAGCCGCGATCCCGGAAACAAAGGAGACCGCGCGCCTCGATGCGAGCGGGCCCCCAGGGGCCCGCTCGCATCTCTCGACCACGCGTCGGGCTCCTGGCACGCCTACTCCTTGGCCACCTTCGCGTCTTCCAGGATCACGTCGTACCGATACCCGTACCCGAAATCCTTGTCGGTAGCCAGCTTGCCCTTGACGACAACCGTGTCCCCGACCGCGACAGTCCCGTTGGTCGTGACCGTAAGATCGTTCGTGTTGGCCCCACCCGAGCCGTCCTGGACATGGAGCCAGTTCTTGTTCATGATCCCGCCGGTGAACTTCACGACCTTTCCCCGGAGCGTGACCTCCTTGCCGCTCAGCTCCTTCTTGCGGGCGAACACCTCGCCCACCGTCGCGCCGCCCTCTGCCTTCTTTACGCCCGAGACCTTCACCCTCTCGATCTTCGGCTTCGAATGGTCCTCCCCCAGGGCCGCCTTCGCCGCCTGAGCTCCCTTCTTCCCCCCCTCCACGTCGACGCCGCCCACGAAGTAGACGAGCGGGAAGTCGCGCTTGAGGGTCTCGCTGTGGAAGTTGGCCATCGGAGCGCCGGGGGGAACGGTGACAAGGTCGCCCTTCTTGACCTTGAACGCGGGGGCGGCCGCCCAGGTGGGTTTGCCCCCGATTTCGACCTTCAGGTAGGTGTAGCCGCCGGCGTCCATGGTCTCCAGCACCTTCCCCTTGCCGCCGTTGGGCGCCGCCGTGGCTGCCGACGGGTCCGGTGTCTTCGCGCCCTTGTCCGCCGCAGAGGCAACGCCTCCGAGAGTGCAGCTCAGCAGGACCGCCAGGGTGGTTCGCGTGAGTCTCTTCAACGATGCTCTCCTCTGGATCGAGTCGGGGTCCCCTCTCGCGACGGGAGGGGTGCGTCGAGAACAAAGGCGGTCCGCCCTCGGACCGCCAGTCTTCTTTATAACGGTGGCAGGGCAGAAAACCAAGCCGATTCGGGCGGGGGACCGAGGTCAGCGAAGCGGGGCAGGTGTCGGCCCCCGTCCTCCTGCCGCCGACTCCGTGCCTCGAACGAGATTGGGCCACGGCCTTCCCTTGACGCCTTCGGGTCCCGGCCGGTACGTTGGAGTGCCGCAGACCGATCCACCGTTGACACACGGCCAAGGAGCCCTGAATGAACGAATGGATGCAGTGGGAGATCGGGAAGAAACTGGAGACCGCCGCCCACGCGCTGGAGCGCAACGGCTTCGCCGTAACCGTGTGCCCGGACCGGGATTCGGCAGCCACCCGCATCGAGCAGGAGGCGGAGGGTGCGGCCACCGTGGGCTTCGGGGGGTCGGTGTCGCTGGTCGAGCTCGGGTTTCCGGGCCGGCTGGCGGCCCAGGGGTACGAGTGCCTGGTCCACTCCGCCTCAGGCCTCAGCGCCGACGAGCGGCTCGCAGTGATGCGCCGCCAGCTCACCTGCGACCTCTTCCTGTCGGGGACCAACGCCGTGACGCTCGACGGGAAGCTCGTCAACATCGATGCCACGGGCAACCGGGTCGGCGCCCTGACCTTCGGCCCGAAAAAGGTCGTCGCGGTCGTCGGGGTCAATAAGCTCGCGGAAGACGCCGACGCCGCCCTGCGCAGGATCCGCTCCTGGGCTGCCCCGGCCAACGCGTTTCGGTTGAAGCGAAAGACGCCCTGCGCCTCGTCGGGGCAGTGTGCCGACTGCGACAGCCCCGACCGGATCTGCCGGATCGTGCAGGTCCTCGAGCGCAAGCCACCCCTGACCGACCTACGCGTCCTGCTCGTCGCCGAACCCCTCGGGCTGTGACGCCTGGAGCCGGGTGGCCGCGCCCTGGAGGTAGCGGCGCATCGCCTGCCAGTGCTCGTCCCAGATGTCGAGAAACTGGACGCCGACCTCGTAGCGGCCCGCCTCGGCCGGCTCGCAGCGCGCCACGCGCCCCAGGGCCGTCAGGGGCTTCGTGCCTGCGTCGTCGTCGCGACGCAGCCTCCCGGTCGCGTGCCGGTTCCAACCGTCGAGCAGGAGAGCCACCTGGAGCAGCGATCCCAGATCGAAGGGCGTCGGGGCGTCGAGCCTCACCCCGCCCTCGCTGACGTCGAGCATCCGGACCTGGCTCTCGGCGGCGCGGCCGAGAGGATAGGTGACGGGCTGGCAGGTGATCGTGGCCGACCGCAGCAGGCGCGCGTGGCGGCGGCGTTCCTTCGTCTCCATGACGGACCTCCCGGGCGTTCGCTCGCTCGTGCGGCGCTACCTTACCCCAGCCCGCCGCGGCTCGCCAAGGCGTCAGTTGTCGGGCCTCCGGGGAGGCCAGTAGCCTCGGCTGGTCGTTCACGGTTTCACACGACCCGGCCGATCCGTCGGCCGCTGCGTCCCCTCTTCCTCGCACGGGCAAGGAGCCAGCCCCATGGGCCTTCGCAATCTGGACAGCCTCTTCAAACCCGCCTCGGTGGCCCTCGTAGGCGCCACCTCCAAGGAGGGCTCCGTCGGCCAGGCGGTCCTCCAGAACCTCCAAGAAGGGGCGTTTGAAGGGCCTCTGTACCCCGTGAACCCCAAACGCACGGAGCTCATGGGGCTCCCCTGCTACCCTTCGCTCTCCGCCGTCGGCCAGCCCATTGACCTCGCAGTCGTCGCCGTGCCCATCGCCGCAGTGCCCGAGGTCATGGAAGAGGCCGGTCGATCCGGCGTGAAGGCGGCCATCGTCCTGTCGGCCGGCGGAAGAGAGGTCGGGGAAGAGGGCGCGGCGATCGAGGAACGGATCCTGAAGGTCGCCAGGGCCTCGGGCATCCGGCTGCTGGGGCCCAACTGCCTCGGGATCACCGTGCCCGCCGTCAAACTCAACGCCTCCTTCGCCCCGCAGATGTGTCTGCCCGGCCACGTGGCTCTGATCTCCCAGAGCGGCGCGATCTGTACGGTCATCCTGGACCGCGCCATGGAGGCCAACATCGGCTTCAGCCACTTCGTCTCCATCGGCGCCATGTCCGACGTGGACTTCGCCGACCTGATCGACTACCTGGGCAACGACCCCGAGGTCACCTCCATCCTGCTTTACGTCGAGGCCCTCAAGAACATGCGCAAGTTCATGAGCGCAGCCCGGGCGGTGAGCCGCCTCAAGCCCATCATCGTGGTCAAGGCAGGCCGAAGCGCGGCCGGAGCCAAGGCCGCCGCGAGCCACACCGGCTCCCTGGTGGGCGACGACGAGGTGTACGACGCCGCCTTCGCGCGCGCTGGGATCATCCGGGTGAAGAGCCTCGGGGAGCTCTTCGACTGCGCCGAGGCTCTGGCCAAGCAGGGGCGGCCCCGGGGACCGCGCATCGCGATCCTCACCAATGCGGGCGGGCCGGGCGTCATGACCGCAGACGGGCTCAAGGACTGGAACCGCACACCCGCCGACCTCTCCGACCAGACGCTCCAGGCGCTCGACGCCGTGCTGCCGCCGGCCTGGAGCCGCAGCAACCCCGTGGACATCCTGGGGGACGCACCGGCCGAGCGCTACCGCGACGCCTGCCAGATCCTGCTCGCAGCGCCGGAGGTGGACGGCCTCGTGGTCGTGCTCGCGCCCCAGGCCATGACCGACCCGGCGGCTGTGGCCCGGGAGGTGATCCCCGCGATACAGGCGGCCAAGACGCCGGCGTGCGCCGTGTGGATGGGGGGCAAGATCGTGGCCGAGGGCGTCCGGATCCTCAACGAGGGGGCCATCCCGGTGTTCGAGACGCCGGAGCGCGCCGTCAACACCCTGATGTACATGCACCGGTACTCCCACAACCTGGAGCTCCTGCAAGAGACTCCACCGAACTTCCCCTCCAACCTCCACTTTGACCGGGACCGCGCCCGCGCCATCGTGCGCTCGGCCCTGGACCGGCAACTGCCCCTGCTCACCGAGCCCGAGTCCAAGGCACTCCTCGCCGCCTACGGGATCCCGGTCAGCCGCACCGAGGTCGCAACCTCCGAGGAGCAGGCCGTGGAGAGGGCCGACGAGCTCGGCTACCCTCTGGTGCTCAAGATCCACTCCCGGGACATCAGCCACAAATCGGACGCCAAGGGAATCCAGCTCAACCTCCAGAATGCGGAAGACGTGCGCGCCGCGTACCGGAAGGTCCTTCAGAACGCCCAGGCGTACAAGGCCGACGCCCACATCCTCGGGGTGACGCTCCAGCCCATGGTCGAGCGGATCGACTATGACCTCATCGTCGGGAGCAAGAAGGACGCGGACTTCGGCCCCACGATCCTGTTCGGCATGGGGGGCATCCTGACCGAGATCCTCCGGGACAAGGCCATCGGGCTGCCCCCCATGAACCGCCTGATCGCCCGACGGCTCATCGAATCCACGCGGATCTTCCAACTCCTTCGGGGCTACCGCAACCGCCCCGCCGCCAACCTCGAGGCGCTCGAGGAGGTGGTCGTGCGGCTGGCGTACCTGGTCACCGACTTTCCGGAGGTCACCGAGCTCGACATCAACCCCCTCGTGCTGTCGCGGCAGGACGTGCTGGCGGTCGACGCGCGGGTCGTCCTCGAGCCGTCGGCGGTCCAGAGCCCTGACCACCTGGTGATTCGCCCCTACCCCACCCAGTACGAGACCCACTGGGTCATGGAGGCGGGCACCCCGGTGCTCGTGCGCCCCGTGCGGCCGGAGGACGAGCCGTTGCTCCAGCAGTTCTTCCAGGGTCTCTCGGCCGAGACGATCTACTTCCGGTTCTTCCACCTGATCAAGAACATGCCCCACGAGCAGCTCGCCCGGTTCTGCCAGGTGGACTATGACCGCGAGATCTCCCTCGTTGCGGTCGAGGAACCGCCCGGCGCCGAGCGCGTGCTCGGGCTCTGCCACCTCTACATCGAGCCCGGACGGGACGAAGCCGAGCTCGCCGTCGTCGTCGGTGACCACTACCAGCGCCAGGGGCTGGGCCGCATGCTGGTGAGCCTCGGCATGCGGCTGCTGCACGAGAAGGGGGTCAAACACATCACGGGCGTCGTGCTGCCGGAGAACGAGGGCATGCTCACCCTGGCGAAGAAGCTCGGGTTCACCGCCGTGCGCGACCTCGGGGAGGGCGTGTACCGGATCGACCACGAGATCCAATGACACTCCGATCCCGCTTTTCCGCATCCCGACGTCGCCGGGCGAACATGCGATGAGGCGCCCCGGTGCGTTCGTGACGACATGCCTCTGGGGCACGCTCTGCGGGGGAGCCCTCGGGGCGGTGCGCACGAGGGCAGCGGCGCTCCACCTGCTGGCCAAGGGGAGAGCGCTGGAGGCAGCCGGCGTCCCGTCCCTGCCCGGCTCCGACCATTGGGGTATCCTCGCGTCCGGGAAGCCAGCGCTCGCGGGGGCCCTGTTCTTCGGCCTCAGCCTGGGGCTCGGGACCGGCGCCCTGACCACCCTCTGGGTCGAAGCTACGCGCCGCCCGGGCGCGGGCCGGGGCGGCTGGGCCCCCTGGACGGTCCTCCTCGCTCCCCTCGCGGGAGCGCTCAGCGGGGATTGGGGTCTGGCCGCCGCCCTCGCCCTCGTGGCGGCCGGCGCCCTCCGGGCCGCCGGGGATCCCACGCCGCGCGGAGCCGCGGCGGGTCGGCGCCTCGCCTGCGCCGCAGTCGCTGCGCTGGGCCTCGTTCCCTGGCTCCTGGCACCCGAAGGAGCCTTCACCCGGCTGAGGGACCGCTGGCTGCTCTCGGGTCCGGGCCTTGGAGTGGACCACTTCTACTACCGCTGGACCCTCTACCCGGCCGAGGCCCTCAAGGCCCTCGCGGCCGAGAGCCAACCCGTGGGCGACATCGGCGCACTGCCCGCGTCCGCGGCCCGCTCCTTCGCTGCCCAGGTCCTGCCTCTGCGGGTCCTGGCCCTGGCCACGCCGGCCCCGGCGGCCGACTTCGCCGTGGAGCTTCGGGAGGGGACGCCGGTTGTGGTCGCCGGCCGGATCCGGGAGGCCTGGCCCGGAAGTGCCGCAGAGCAGCGCCGGGTCTGGCAGCGCCTCTCCCAGAAGGCCGACCGGGCCGCACCCCTTCGCACAGCGACGGCCATGGCCCTGTTCGTCGGATGCCCCCTCGGGCTCGCCTGGGCCCTCGGATCCTTGTGCCTGTGGGTCGCAGGCCGCGTCGCTCCGGCGCGGCCCGTCGCCCCCTTCGTCTTCGCCGCGCTCCTGGCCACCGTCCTTGCCGCGGCCGGCACGCCCTCCCCGGAGTGCACCGCCCGCAGTCCGACGACGCCCGAGGCGGTCCGCGCGGCGCTCGCATCGCGCTCTGCGCTGACGCGGTTCTATGGGGCCCGGGCCGCGGCTTCGCTGGGAACGGCCCAGAGCGAGCCGCTGATCGCAGCACTCGGCGATCCGGTGGTCAACGTCCGGTACGCGGCCGTCGAAACCCTCGGCGCCACGGGTGGGACCGGCGTCGAGGAGGCGCTGGTCGGCCTGGTCCGTGGACCGGAAGAGTGGTACGTGAAGGAGCGCGCCTACGCTGCGCTGTGGAGGTTGGGATGGCGGCCCGTCAACCTCTAGGGCCGCTCGGCGCGGCAGGCCCGTCGCCACGGGAGGCGATCGGGGTGCTGGCTGGCCTCGTCCTGCTCGAGGTGCTCGCCGTAGCACTCTCCTCGCCCTGGGTCGGCCCCTCGACCGCGGATACCGTGGCGTTCACAGGCGTCCTTCGGCTGGTCGACCTCGTCTTGTGCGCCGCCTACTGGTACGGGAGGGGGTGGAGCCTCTCGGATCTCGGCTTGCGCGGCCCTCGGACGTGGCGGGGGCTCTCCATCGGAGTCCTCTGGGCCCTCGCGTGCGGGGGCGCAGTGGGGCTCGTCGAGGTGACGTTGCGCCTGAGCGCCGGCGTAAGTTTCCTGCGAATGCTGTCGGCCAGCGTGCCGTCTCGGGGCCACCTCGCCCTGCTCCTCGGGGTGGGTGGCCTGGTGGCCCCGATGTTCGAGGAGATCGTCTTTCGTGGGATCCTGTACGGGGGGCTCCGCAAGCGGCTCGGGACGGTGACGTCCACGCTGGCTGTCTCGCTCCTGTTCGCCACGGCCCACGCGATGACCACGCGGATACCGATCATCCAGGCGGCGGGCGGCGTGCTCTTCTGCGCCGCCTACGAGGTCTCCGGAAGCCTGTGGGCCCCGCTGCTCCTCCACGCCGCGGGCAATGCCGTCCTCTTCTCTCTTCCCTTGGCGCTCTCCCTTTTTGGACGTTGACCCCGCGGGCGGCTCAGAGGATCTCCGCGCGGACGCGGTCGGGAGAGGAGGCCTCCACGTACACTCGGAAGTCCGCCAGGGGGAGCGCACGTAGCTCGTCGGCAAGCGTCTCGGCGTCCCCGTAGTAAACCACCTCCTGCCCGTCCACGGCCTGGAGCCGGTAGGACACCCGCCGGAACGCCTCGAACAGGGCCCGCGACTTGAAATCGAAGTCACTCACGGTCTCCAGCCGGATCCGCCGGGACACGAGCGGGTAGGAGAGCCCCCCGAGGCGCTGCCGCAGCGCCCCCAGATCGACATCGCCGACCAGGCCGGCCCAGTACTCGTCACCCACCCAGCGGTTCGCCTTCTGCTCCGCCTGGAACAGGGTGTCGAAGGACAGGGCTTCGTAGAGGCGTTTCCAGGAGCCGTCGCTGGTGAGGGGCCCCTCCGGCACTTCCATCCCCCGGGTCTGGAAGGGCGCGGCGGCGGGCGCGGGCAATCGCACGCCGACGCTCCCGAGCGCCGCGCGCAGCAGCCCCACCTTCAGCCGCTGCGCAACCACCCCTTCGACACGGCCTGCTTCCGCGGCGCGGTTGCGGCGGCCCGCGGCGTCCGCGATCCAGCCGCTGGCGTCGTAGAGCCCGAACAGCGCCATCCCCTCCTCGACGCGGAAGCTCCCCCACTCCACCGCCCGCCCCTCGGCCCCCTGGCCGCGCAGGAGCACGCGCAGCCGGGCCCGGAGCCCTTCGCTCCACGCTCCGAGCGCCACCCGTCCCTCCTCCAGCGCGCGCGCCATCCGCGCCTTGTCCTCGGGCGCGTATCCGGTGACCACACTCGTCACCCTCCCCTCACGGTCCGCCACGATCAGCAAGGGGATGTACCGGATGCCGAGGGCTTCCATCAACGCGGCGTTGCGGTCGAGGAGGTGGAGCACCCGAAGGGTCTCGCCTCGCGCGGCCTCGTAGCGCCGGACGAACTCCGCCACCCTCGCCACCGGCAGCCCCGAGTCGGTGTTGACCGCCACGATCGTGACCTGTTCGGGCGCAAACTCCCGCCGGATGGAGCGAAGGTCGTCGAGCTCGCGGATGCAGTCAGCGCAGTGGATCGACCAGAAGGACAAGACGACGGTGCCAGCTCCGGACGGCCGGGGCAGGGACACGGGCTGTCCCCGCAGATCGACGCCTTCCATGGCCGGAAGGGTGGCCCCCACCTGAACCCCCGTGGGGACCGCGTCCTGCGCGACCGCGGAGGCGGCCACCAGGAGCACGGCCGCCAGCGCGCAGACAGCCGTTCTCATGGCGGCCTCCTACTTCAGTTCCTGGACGTCGATCTGGGTGATGGTGCGGTTGGTGACATCGGCCCTCGACCGCAGGCTCAGGTAGTACACCCGGTTGCCCAGGAGCACCCACGCCGCGTCACCAGCCGCGGAGATCGCCGCCGAGCCTGCGGGTCCAGGGGGTAGTTCGTACGCGGCGGGGGCCGTGGGGCGGAAGAGGTTGGCAAGGAGCAGAGCGGCGATGACGACGAGGCCGACGATATAGACGAGGTCTTTTCGGCTCATGGGCGGTCTCCTTGGCGGACGGGTACCAGTAGAATGCCTGCAGTGTAGCCGCCGGCAACCGTGCGTCCAGGATTGCCCCCCCAAGATTCCCGCAGAGGCGGCGCGGGTTCTGCGAACCGTCGTCGTGCACGTCGAACCGCGATCAACCATCTTGTGGATGGGATCCAAGAGGTCGCGGGTCAGGCGAACGGGTTGGCGCAGAATGCCACGATTGAGGCTGCGCGCCGGTGAACATGGGCGAGAGTTTGCGGTAGCAGCGGATAAAATTCGCCCCGCCTGGGCCCTCCCCGTCGACCCTTGGGATTCCCTCGAGTTCCTTCAGGTTCCCAGCCAGGGGAACGGCCGTCTCATCACGGGGTGCTCTTCGGCTTCTTGTCCTGCTTCTTCTTGGCCTCTTGCTCTTGTTTGGCCGCTTTTTGTTTCTGGCCCTTGTCCTTATCCTTTTTTCCGCCTTTGTCTCCCATCGTGTGGCTCCTTTCCTCTTGCAGGGATCACTTCTCACGAGCGAGTGTACCCCCTCGGCAGATTCTGTCACAGATGATCTTCATCGCGCGACAGGACTGCGTCCTACGCGTTGCGCGACGCACTCAGCTCCTGCGGGCGAAACGGTGAGGGCCCGCGCTTCGTGTGCGGGCCCTCACCGTTCCATCCGGATCATCGACCCGTCAGACCGCCAGCTCCATGTGCTTCGCCACCGCCTCCCCGAACGCCGAGCAGGTCAGGCACACGGCGCCCTCCATCTGCCGCTCGAGGTCGTAGGTCACCTGCCGGTGGGCGACCGCCTGCTCGAGGCCGGTGCGGATGAGCTGGCTCACCTTGTGCCAGCCCAGATGGTCGAACATCATCACACCGGAGAGGATCACCGAGCCCGGGTTCACCTTGTCCTGGCCCGCGTACTTGGGCGCGGTGCCGTGGGTCGCCTCGAACACCGCATAGTCGTCGCCGATGTTCGCACCGGGCGCCATGCCGAGACCTCCCACCTGGGCGGCCGCAGCGTCGGAGAGGTAGTCGCCGTTGAGGTTCGGGGTGGCGAGCACGCTGTACTCCTCGGGACGCAGCAGGAGCTGCTGAAACATGGCGTCGGCGATGCGGTCCTTGATCACGACCTTGCCCGCCGGGTGAACCCCTTCATAGGTGTCCCAGAGCTCTTGCTCGGTGATCGTCACGTCCGGGAACTCCTCGCGCGCGAGCTCGTAGCCCCACTCCTTGAACGCCCCCTCCGTAAACTTCATGATGTTGCCCTTGTGCACCAGGGTCACCGAGTCGCGCCCGTTCTTGAGGGCGTACCGAATCGCCTTTCGCACGAGCCGTCGGCTCCCCTCGCGGCTCATGGGCTTGATGCCGATCCCGCTGTCGGGCCGGATGACCTTGTTCCACCGGATCAGGAGGAACTCGATGAGCTCCTTCGCCTCGACGCTCCCGGCCGGGGCCTCGATGCCGGCGTACACGTCTTCGGTGTTCTCGCGGTAGATCACGATGTCGAGCTTGCCCGGCTCCTTCACCGGCGCCGGCACCCCCTGGATGTAGCGCACGGGTCGCACGCACGCGTAGAGGTCGAGCTCCTGGCGAAGCGCCACGTTGATGCTCCGGATGCCGCCGCCCACGGGCGTCGTCAGCGGGCCCTTGATCGCCACGCGGTACGTCTGGATCGCCCCGAGGGTCGCCTTGGGAAGCCACACCCCGAAGGCGTCGAAGGCCTTCTGGCCGGCGTAGACCTCGTACCAGTGAACCTTGCGCTCGCCCCCGTAGGCGAGTTCCACCGCTCGGTCGAAGACGCCGCGCGAGGCGCGCCAGATGTCGGGGCCGGTGCCGTCCCCTTCGATGAACGGCAGGATCGGGTCCGGCGGCACGACGGTGGTGCCGTCAGGCCTGCGATCGATCGCGGTGCCCGAGGCGGGTGGCTCGTAGGTCACGGTGTCTTCCACGGCTGCTCCTTCGTCGCGCGAGGAAGCTAGGACGCTGGGGCGCTGAGAAGCGGAACGGCCGGAGGACCTCCGTCCCAGCATCCCAGCGTCAAGCATCCCAGCATCAAGCGTCCCAGAGGGTTCAGTACCGGTAGCTGTCGCTCTTGAACGGCCCCTCGACCTTGACACCCAGGTACTCGGCCTGCTCGGGTGTCAGCTGCGTTAGCTTCCCGCCGAGGGCCTCCACATGGATGCGGGCGACCTCCTCGTCGAGGTGCTTGGGCAGCACGTACACTTGGTTGTCGTACTGGCCGCCCCGGGTGAAGAGCTCGATCTGGGCGAGCACCTGGTTGGTGAAGGAGGTCGACATGACGAAGCTCGGGTGCCCCGTGGCGTTGCCGAGGTTCAGGAGCCGTCCCTTGGAAAGGAGGATGATCCGCTTGCCGTCCGGCCAGACGATGTGGTCCACCTGGGGCTTGATCTCCTCCCAGGTGAGGTCGTGGAGGCTTGCCACGTCGATCTCGATGTCGAAGTGGCCGATGTTGCCCACGATCGCATTGTGCTTCATCCGGTCCATGTGGGCCCGGGTGATGATCCTCTGGTTGCCGGTGGCCGTGACGAAGAGGTCGGCGACCCCGCACGCCTCGTCCATGGTCGTGACGCCGTAGCCGGCCATGAGGGCCTGCAGCGCGCAGATCGGGTCGATCTCGGTGACCAGGACCTGGGCGCCCAGGCTGCGCAGGGACTGCGCACAACCCTTGCCCACGTCGCCGTAGCCGCACACCACCGCGACCTTACCCGCGATCATCACGTCGGTGGCCCGCTTGATTCCGTCCACGAGCGATTCGCGGCAGCCGTAGAGGTTGTCGAACTTCGACTTCGTGACCGAGTCGTTGACGTTGATCGCCGTGCACAGGAGCGTCCCGGCTGCGGCCATCTGGTAGAGCCGGTGCACACCGGTGGTCGTCTCCTCGGTGATGCCCCGGATCTGCTCGAAGTAGTTCGGGTACTTCTCGTGGAGCACGGCGGTGAGGTCTCCGCCGTCGTCGAGCACCATGTTGGGGATCCAGCCGTCAGGCCCGTGGATGGTCTGCTCCACGCACCAGTAGTACTCCTCCTCAGTCTCTCCCTTCCACGCGAACACCGGCGTGCCGGCCGCGGCGAGGGCCGCCGCGGCGTGGTCCTGGGTGGAGAAGATGTTGCAGGAGGACCAGCGCACCTCCGCTCCGAGGTGCTGGAGCGTCTCGACCAGCACCGCGGTCTGGATCGTCATGTGGATGCAGCCCGCGATCCGTGCCCCCTTCAGCGGCCGCTCACCGCCCAGGTCGCGCCGGAGTTTCATGAGCCCGGGCATCTCGGTCTCGGCGATCGCGATCTCCCGGCGGCCCCACCCGGCCAGGGAGAGGTCGGCCACCTTGTAGTCGTTCGTCACGTGTCCACTCCTCATGCTCGAGAGGTTCCGACCAACGCTCTTACAGTCCTGCTGCTTTGCGCAGCTCGTCGGCCTTGTCGGTCCGCTCCCACGTGAAGTCGGGGTCGTTTCGGCCAAAGTGGCCGTAGGCCGCGGTCTTTCGGTAGATGGGCCGCAGCAGGTCGAGGTGCTCGATGATCCGCCGAGGCTTGAGGGGGAACACCTCGCGCACGAGCGCGGCGATCCGGTCCGGCTCGATCTTCCACGACCCGTTGGTGTCGATCATGATGGACACCGGCTCGGCCACGCCGATCGCGTAGGCGATCTGGACCTCGCACTTGTCCGCCAGCCCGGCGGCCACCACGTTTTTCGCGATGTAGCGCCCCATATACGAGGCCGACCGGTCGACCTTGGACGGGTCTTTTCCCGAGAAGGCCCCGCCCCCGTGGCTGCCGTGCCCGCCGTAGGTGTCGACGATGATCTTGCGCCCGGTCAGACCGCAGTCGCCCATGGGGCCGCCCACTACGAAGCGGCCGGTGGGGTTGATGAAGTAGCGCGTGTCCTTGGTCAGGAGCGCCGCGGGGATGATGGGTTTGATCACCTCTTCGATCACGCCCTCCCGGATCTCGGCCTGCGTCACCTCGGGCGTGTGCTGGGTGGAGACCACCACGGCGTCCACGGCCACGGGCTTGCCGTCCACGTACCGGATGGTCACCTGGCTCTTCCCGTCGGGCCGGAGGAACCCGAGGATCTTCTGCTTGCGCACCACGGCGAGGCGCTCGGTGAGCTTGTGGGCATAGAGGATCGGCATGGGCATGAGCTCGGGCGTCTCATTGGTGGCGTACCCGAACATCAACCCCTGATCTCCTGCACCCTGCTCGTGGCTCTCGGACTCGTCGACCCCCATGGCGATGTCGGCCGACTGCCGGTCGATCGACGTGAGCACCGCGCAGGTCTCCCAGTCGAAGCCCATGGTCGGGTCCGTGTATCCGATGTCGCGGATCGTCTGACGCACGATATCGGGCATGTGGACGTAGCAGTTGGTGGTGATCTCGCCGGCGATCACCGCCATGCCGGTCGTGACCAGGGTCTCGCAGGCCACCCGGGCCCTCTTGTCCTGGGCGATGATGGCGTCGAGCACGGCATCCGAGATCTGGTCTGCCACCTTGTCCGGGTGGCCTTCGGTGACGCTCTCGGAGGTGAACAGGAAATCGGTCATGCCCATGGGAAGGTCTCCTCTGGCAAGGGCATCAAGGGGGATCCGCGGCACCATCCTCCCCGCGCAGGGCGGCGCGCGTCCGATCGATCGGGCTCGGGCCGGGTGTCAGTGCACCGCCTGCTCCATGGGGTCGAGAATCCCGGGGTAGCGGCTCTGCATGTACTCCTCCACCGCCTGGTGGATCTCTCGGCCGGTACCGTGGCGCAGGATGTCTTCTACGAGCGCCCGCGCCTCGGCCATCGAGGTGTGGTTCACGACCCGTTTGATCCTCGGCACCGACAGCGCGTGCATCGAGAGCTCATCCACGCCCAGGCCCAGGAGCACCAGGGTGTAGAGCTCGTCACCCGCCATCTCGCCGCACACCGCCACCTTGATCCCTTGCCGGTGGCCCGCGTCGACGACCATCCGCACGAGCCGGAGGACCGCCGGGTGCAGCGGTTCGTACAAGTATGCCACGTGCTCGTTCACCCGGTCGATGGCCAGCGCATACTGGATCAGGTCGTTCGTGCCGATGGAAAAGAAGTCCACGTAAGGCGCGAGCAGCTCTGCCGTGACCGCCGCCGACGGCACCTCGATCATGATGCCCACGGGCATGTGGGGGTCGAACGCTTGCCCTTCGCGGCGCAGATCGGCCCGGGACTCCTCCAGGAGCTCCCGGATCTCGTGGAGCTCGCCCAGCCCCGACACCATGGGGAACATGACGCGAACGTTGCCCGCCGCGCTCGCGCGCAGGATCCCCTTGAGCTGGGCCTTGAAGATCCCCTTCTCACGCAGGCACAGGCGGATCGAGCGCAGGCCGAGGGCGGGGTTGCTCTCGTCCTGGAGCGGCACCGACCGGAGCACCTTGTCGCCCCCGGCGTCGAGCGTCCGGATAGTGACCGGAAACGGCCGAACGGCCTCCGCAACCCTGCGGTAGGTGGCGAAGTGCTCCTCCTCGCTGGGCGTGTCCGGGCGGTTCATGTAGAGGAACTCGGTCCGGTACAGCCCGATCCCTTCCGCACCGTACCGGCGTAGGTTGCCGATCTCCTCCAGGAGCTCGATGTTCGCCGCTACGCGCACCTTGTGGCCGTCGCGGGTCACGGCGGGCAGCGCCGCGAAGGACTCGAGCTCCTGCCGGTACGCCTCGTAGCGCGTCCTGCGCTCGCGGAAGTGGGCGAGATCCTCCTCGGAAGGGTTGAGGACCACGACTCCCGAGAGGCCATCGATCACAACCGCGTCGCCGCCGTTCGCCACGTCGCTCACGCTCTCCAGGCCCGCCACGGCGGGGATGTTGAGCGAACGCGCCAGGATGGCCGTGTGCGAGGTGCGGCCTCCCAGGTCGGTCACGAAGCCCTTGACCCGGCTCACGTCCATCTGGGCGGTGTCCATGGGCGACAGGTCGTGGGCCACCACCACCACGTCCCCCTCGATGTCCGCGATGTTCTCGTGCTTGTGGCCGGAGAGGTTGCGCAGGATCCGGTCCCCGAGGTGCTCCACGTCGCTCCGGCGGTCCCGGAAGTACTCATCGTCGAGCTCCTCGAAGGACTTCTTGATCTTCTGGATCACCTGCCACAGTGCCCAGTCGGCGCTGTGAAGGCTCTCCCGGATCTGCCGCTCGGTCTCCTGGACGAGCATCCGGTCGCTCAGCATCAGCTGGTGCACGTCCACGAGGTAGCCATAGTCGCCCAGCTTCTGGCGCTCATAGCTCACCCTGAGCTCCTGGAGCTGCCGCTGGCTCTCGTCGAGCGCGCAGTGAAACCGGGCGATCTCCGCCTCGACCCCGTCGGCGTCGATGACCCGCTCCTGCGGTCTGACCTTGCGCCGATCGACGAGGTACGCCTTGCCGATCACGATCCCGGGGCTGACCGGGATCCCGCGCAGTTCGGTTCGCTCTCTGATCACTCGCACGGCCTACCCCTTCTCCCAGAATCCGTTACGGATCAACTCCCCGATCCCCTCCATGGCGGCGTCGGCGTCTTCGCCTCGGGTGCGGACGGTCACCTGGCTGCCCTTGGCCGCCGCGAGCATCAGGACCCCCATGATGCTCTTCCCGTTGACCGCGAGATCGTCCTTCGCGATCTCCACGTGCGACCGGTATTTCTGGGCCAACTGAACGAGCAGCGCCGCGGCCCGCGC
The DNA here is from genome assembly GCA_016214985.1 of Deltaproteobacteria bacterium. GTDB lineage: Bacteria > Desulfobacterota > Deferrisomatia > Deferrisomatales > JACRMM01 > JACRMM01. The sequence continues at coordinate 78,801 of JACRMM010000003.1, forward strand.
GTGCAGACCCAGAGTGTTGACGATCTCGAAGGTACTCTCCATGGTCATCACCAGGTCGTCGCTCATTTCCACGCCAGGATGCCCGCCGCGAGGGCTGCAGTCAGATAGACGGTCCACACGGGCCGGAACCCTCTGCGGTAGGCCCAGGCCAGCCCCACCGCCGCCCCTGCCGCCGCTGCGGCGCCGACGGCCAGGGGCGCCCACCCCGTCGACGACGGCCATCCGGTCGCCGAGCCGGTGACGACCAGCCCGAGCAGCAGAGCGCACGCCCCCTTGAGCCGGCGGGTCAACGTCAGGAGGTTCAGCTCACCGAGCTTCTGCACGATCCCGATCCCCTCCCGATATCCCTCGACAAAGAAGAACAACCGCCCGCCCAGGTTGGCGGCCCCGAACAGGCCGAGAAACAGCCAGGGGGCCCACAACACTCCCTGCAGCGCGGCGGCCACGGCCGCCAGCAGGAGCACCGGCTTGACCGCCCCCCAGTAGAGCGTATCGCCCAGGGCGCCGCAGGGCCCCATGAGCACGCCCTTGACCTTCCGGGCCGCCTCGGGCTGCCCCTGTTCCTCGAGCTTCACCACGCATCCCAGAATCGCGGCGGCGAGGTACGGGTGGGTGTTGAAGAACTCCAGATGGCGCACCCGCCCCTCGACGACGGCCTGGGGGCCTCCGAGCCGGAGCAAGGCCGGTTCCACCGCGTACGCGAACCCCACGCTCTGCATCCCTTCGAAGCTCCACGAGGCCTGCAGCCACAGGCTCCGCCCAAACACCCGGGCGAGGTCCCGCCGCCTCAACGCGCCCATGGTCCTCGCCCCGGCCAGGGGACCGCGAGAAGGCGAGGGAGCACGAGCCCCCCCAGGACCCCGGCGCCGAAGAGGGCCCGATTCGTCCGGCCGGGCAGGGCCGCCAGCACCGCAGCAACGCCCACCACGGGCAAGAGCCCGCCGGACCACTCCAGGGCTGCAACGACCTTCGGCGGCACGGCCATAGCCAGGTGTGCCACGAGGGGCGCGCCGGCGAACGCGCCCGCCACCGCAGCCGCAGCGCCTGCCACAAAGAAGCGCACCGCTCCGATCCGCTGCAGCCTCCCGAGCGACGATCCTTCACGGCCCTCCCTGGCCCGCGCGATCAACCGACCGTTGGCCCGCCGCACTCGTACATCGACCCATCGGCCCAGGTACCCGAAGGGGAGGCCCAGAAGGATCCCCAGGGCCGCGCGGGCCGGCAGCGCCCACCCCGCAGGCGTCAAGCTCGCGTAGGTAGCCGAGAGCACTGCAGCGAGACTCTCGTCCGGCGGCACCGAGGCGCCGACCGGCGGATCCATGAGCCAGAGCAGCTCCAAGAGAAGACCGCAGCGCATCCCCAGGTGCATCTCCCCCAGGAGCACCCCGGCGAGGGTGGACGCGACCAGGGGGCGGGACACCATGCACTGGAGAAACGCCGTCCGGTCCAGGGCGAGAAACCCGCCCAGGAGGCCCAGTGCCACCCCTGTCTCGAGCCCGATCACGGTCCCCCCCGGAGGAACAAGGCCACGTCCGGGCTACGATCCGTGGGTACCGCCCGAGCTTCCAGCGCGACGCCCTCCTGGACGAGATCCTCCAAGAGGCGGACGTCGTCGTTCGAGAGGTAGACGCTGGGCGTCAGGGTTCGGCTGCCCGGGCTCGGGTGGATGTTTCCGAGGTTGAGGGCATCGAACCGAACCCCGCTGCGCCGCGAATCGACTGCCTGCGCGAGACCGGAGAAGAGGATCAGCACTCTTCGGGCCCGCCATGGGCCATCCAGGAGGCGCGCCGCCTCCTCCGGCCCCACGACCCGCACCGGAAGGCTGTCTCGATCCAGCACCTTGAAGACGAGCGCCTGGAGCGGGTCGGCGGCCAACTCCCGGTCGACGACCACGATGCCCTGGACCTCGAGACGCGGCACCCACGCTTCCAGCACCTGGCCGTGCACGAGGCGGTTGTCCACGCGGGCGAGCACAATCGTCATCCCGATCAGCTCGCGGCCCGGGGCCGGGCACTCCAGATCTCCCCGGCCACGATGATGTTTCGAGCCCCATAGTCCTTCAGGAACCCGGCGAGATCGGCCAGCGGCATCTCCCCCCGGGCGCTCTGGGCCTTGAGCAGCATCGGAAGATTGATGCCCGTCACGACGTCGACGCGGCCCGGCTCGAGGAACGGGAGGCTCAGATTCGTGGGCGTGCCGCCGAACATGTCGGTCATGACGAGCACCCCGTCTCCGGAGTCCAGGCGGCGGATCGCATCTTCCATCCGGGCACGGGCCCGGGCCGGGTCCTCATCGTAGTTCAGCGAGAGCGCCACCACGTTCTCCATGGGGCCCACGATCCCTTCGGCGGCCTGGAGCAGAGCGGGACCCAACTCCTGGTGCGCAGCGACGACGAGCGCGATCACCGCCTCCCCCCCGTCGCTTGCCCCGTCCCGTCGCCCGGGATTGGCTGCCGACGCACGCGTATCCCTTCGGCCGTTTGCCGCAGCAGCCTCATTTCTCGATGTCCCTGTGGAGCACCCGCACGGGGCGCCCTATCTCGCCGAGGCGTTTCCGGAGCTCTTCGACGATGGTCACGGACCGGTGCTTCCCCCCCGTGCACCCCACGGCCACCGTGACGTACGTCTTCCCTTCCTTCTCGTAGAGGGGGATCAGGTGGGCCACCAGGTCCCAGAACCGCCTGAAGAATTCCCTCGCCTCCTCGAACCCGAACACGAACTCCTGCACCCGGGGCTCGGTTCCCACGAGCCCTTTGAGCTCGGAGACGAAGTACGGGTTCGGGAGGAATCGGACGTCCAGCATCAGGTCGGCCTCGGCCGGGATTCCGTAGCGGTACCCGAAGCTCACCAGATTCACCTGGAGGGTGTGGTCCTCGGGCCCCTGCTTGAAGTACTGCCACAGCGCCTTCTTGAGGTCGTGGACGCTCATCTCCGACGTGTCGATCACGACGTCGGCCATCTCCTTGAGGTCCTCCAGGAGCCGCCGCTCCTCGCGGATCCCCTGGGTGACGGAGCGGTCCTCGGCCAGCGGGTGCCGTCGCCGCGTTTCGCTGAACCGTCGCACCAGGACCTCGTCGGCGGCCTCCAGGTAAAGCACCTCCGCGCGAATCCCCAGGTGGCGCAGCGCGTCGAACGCCTCCCGATGGCGCTCGTGGAAGTGGCGTTCCCGCAGGTCCATCCCCAGGGCCACCTTCTGGATCTCCCCTCCCGCGAGCACCCCCAGCTCCAGGAACTTCGACAGCAGGGTGACGGGCAGGTTGTCGACGCAGAAGAAGCCCAGATCCTCCAGCGCCTTCAGCGCCGCGGTCTTTCCGGAGCCGGAGAGCCCCGTCACGACGATCAGGCGCACGCGCTTCACCCCGCGCTCTCCTCAAGGATGCGGTCGAGGCGTTCCTTCAGATGGATCGCCGAGTTGTGCCCCATCCGCTTGAGCAGGTGGTTTCTCGCCGCGACCTCGACGACCGAGGAGATGTTGCGGCCCGGCCCGACGGGGATCCGCAGGTACGGCACCTCGACGCCGAGGATGGCGTACGTCTTCTCGTCGAAGCCCAGGCGATCGTAGTCCGCCCCCTCTTCCCAGGCCACGAGCTCGATGACGACCTCCACCTCCTTCTCGTCGCGGATCGCCGTGATCCCAAAGAGCTCCCGGACGTTGAGGATCCCGACGCCGCGAATCTCCATGTGGTAGCGGATGAGATCCTCGCCCCTGCCCATGAGGTTGAACGGCGGCAGCAGCCGGATCTGCACCATGTCGTCCGCCACGAGCCGGTGGCCTCGGAGCACCAGATCCATGGCGCACTCGCTCTTGCCGATGCCGCTCGCCCCGATCAGCAGGATCCCGACCTCCATCACGTCGACCAGCACGCCGTGGCGACGCTCGGTCAGCGCGAGGCTCTGCTCCAGGAACCGCGAGATGCGCTCGATCAGCACGGAGCTGCGCAGCGGCGTCCGAAGGACCGGAGTGCGGGTCGCGTCCGCCTGCTCCACGAACACCGCCGGCACCTCCAGTCCCTTCGTGACGACGAAGCAGGCGACCCCAAGACCGAACACCCGGGTGATCGCCTCCTCCCTCCGGGCGGGCTCGAGAGTGCTCAGATACTCCATCTCCGTGGACCCCAGGATCTGCACCCGGTGCTTGCGGACCTGGGAGGTAAACCCGGCCAGGGCCAAACCGGGCTTCTGGATCCGGGCGATGCAGATCCGGTTGTCGAGCCCCTGGGCACCGGCCACGAGCTCAAGCTCCAACCGGTTCTCCCGGTCGGACAGGAGGGCCTCAACGCGGATCTCAGGCATGGTACCGACCGAACCGGACGGCACGGGTCCCGGGCGCGAACCACCCACCCGCTTCGAGTCCACGCCGATCGATCGTCACGGGTCAGCTCTTCGCATCTTCCCGCGCGATGACGTCGAAGAGCGCCTCTCGGTCGTCGGTCTGCAGGAGCTCATCGCGGAAGGAGCGATTCTTGAGGAGGCGGGAGATGCGGGCCAGCGCCTTCAGGTGTGCGCTCGCCGAGTTCTCCGGCGCCAGGAGGAGGAAGAACAGGTGGACCGGCGCCCCGTCCATGCTCTCGAACTCGACCCCCGGCACGCTCCGGCCGAAGGCCGCGACGACGCCCTGGAGGTCGCGGAGCTTCCCGTGGGGAATGGCGATGCCCTCCCCGATGCCGGTGCTCCCCAGGCGCTCGCGCTCCAAGAGCACCGGCACGGCGGCCGCTGCGCTGGAGACCTTGCCCGCGGCGACCAGCGCTCCGGAGAGCTCCACGAGCACCCCCTCCTTGTCCCTTGCGGAGAGGGTGGCGACCACAGCGTCTTTGGAAAGGATGTCGAGGAGTTTCATGGCGCGTCCGCCCCCACGCCCTCGGTCCGGTCCTCGGTCGGCCCGCCGGGGCGCAGCCCGAGCTCCTCGCCGCGAGCCGAGGCGCTCACTCCGGCTCGATCAGGCCGTAGTGCCCATCTTCCCGGCGATACACGACCTTGACCCGGCCGTCGTCGTCGGTGAAGACCAGGAACGGTCGGTCTGCCAACTCCATCTCCATCACCGCGTCGTCGAGGGACATCGGATGCGTGTGGTAGTGGTCGGTCTGAAGGATTCGCGGTGCCGCCTCTTCCTGGAAGCTCTCGTACGCGTAGACCTTCTCCTGCAGGCTTCTCCGCTCACGGTTGGTCAGCGGCTTGTGCCTCTTGAGCTTCTCCTTGTACCGGACCAGCTGTCGCTCGAGCTTCTCCGCGACGTTGTCCACGGCCGAGTAGAAGTCGGAATTCTCCCCCTTCGCGATGACCCGGATTCCGTTGGCCTGCAACGTCACCTCGGCCGTGTGCCGGATCTTCTCGAGAGACAGGATCACGTGGCCCTCGACCAGGCCGTCGAAGTACTTCTTCAGCCGGTCCACCTTGTCGGACGCATAGGTCTTCAGTGCGTCGCTGGGGTCCACGTGGCGAAACGTGATATTGAGCTGCATTCCCGCCTCCTGATGGGGGGTCGTTGAGAGAAACAAGGCGACGAAATGTAGCAGACCCCCCCCGGCCTGTCAATTCGGTTTTCCGGCTGGTGACTTCATTCAATTCCCTGCATTTCTAGCGACTTACAGGACAGACAGGGCGCCGATGAGGACCGTCGGGCCTTCCGGGGACCGATCAGAAATACCGACGGCGGCTCGACGAAGAGAGGATTCCCATGGCCTCCCGGTACTTGCTCACGGTGCGGCGGGCAATCTTGAGGCCGAACTCCTTCACCAGGATCTCCGCGATCTGGAGATCGCTCAGGGGCTCGGTCGGCTCCTCCCGAGAGACGATATCCCGGATCCGGGCCTTGACGCTCCGGCTGGCCAGATCTTCTCCGTCGCGCCGCTGGATCGCGCTGGAGAAGAAGAACTTGAGCTCAAACGTCCCCTGGGGCGTGTGCATGTACTTGCTCGTCGTGACCCGGCTCACCGTGGACTCGTGCATGCCGATGTCCTCGGCCACGTCGCGCAGGATCAGGGGCCGCAGGTACCCGATGCCGCGGTCGAGAAACTCCCTTTGGAAGGTCACGATCGACTGGGCGACCTTGTAGAGGGTCTGCTGGCGCTGGTGAATGCTCTTGATGAGCCAGAGCGCCGACTGCATCCTCTCCTGGATGTACCCGCGCGCCTCCTTGCCCTGAGGCGTGTCGTTTTGGAGAAGGCTCTGATAGTACGGGGAGACCCGCAGCCGAGGGAGCCCCTCTTCGTTGAGCCGGATCACGTACTCGTCGCCTTCGCGGCTCACGTAGACGTCCGGAACGACGTAGTCGATCCGCGCGGTCGAGAAGTCGCGGCCGGGCCGGGGCTCCAGGGACGAGATCTCGCGCGCTGCGTCCACGGCCTCCTCGAAGGTGATGTCGAGCTCCTTGCACAGCCTCTTGTAGTTCTTGGTCTCCAGGTGCCGCAGGCCCTCTTCGATGACTCGGCGGACAATATCTCCGAGCCCCTTTTCTTCCGCCTGTCGGCGCAGGCACTCCCGGAGGTCACGAGACGCCACCCCTACCGGGTCGAAATCCTGAACCACGGCGAGCACCGCCTCCACGCGCTCCACCGGAGCGCCGGCCATCTCCGAGACCTCTTCGACGGTGGCCCTCAGATACCCATCGTCGTCCACATTGCCGACGACGACCACGCCGATCTCCTGATCCTGGGGCTCCAGGGCGCTCAGGCGCAGTTGCCACAGCAGGTGGTCGTGAAGGGTTGTCTCGGGGGCGAGGAAGCTCTCGACCGACGGGCGGTCGTCGTCGCGGTCGATGGGACCCTCGGAGAGGGGGGTCAGGTCGTAGTGGGCGAGATACTGCTCCCAGTCGAACTCCGGGGGTTGGACCTCGGGCGACTCCGTCGCCGCGGGGACGAGCGGCTCCGCCTCGCCGCGGGCCACGGCCTCGGCCTCGATCTCGGTCTCCACGGAGGGCGCGTCGTCCTCCTTGAGCTCGTCCAGGAGCGGGTTGGCCTCCATCTCCTCCTGGATCCGATCCACCAACTCCAGACGCGAGAGTTGGAGGAGCTTGATCGCCTGCTGGAGCTGGGGCGTCATCACCAGCTCTTGCGTGAGGCGGAGCTCCTGGTTCAGATGTTGACGGATCTCGAGCGCCATGGCACCTCAGTCAAGCCGAAACCCTTCTCCAAGATAGACCGAGCGGGCCCTGGGGCTTCGGACGATGGCTTCCGGGTTTCCTTCCTCCAGCACCGTGCCCCGGTCCACGATGTAGGCGCGATCACAAACGCCCAAGGTTTCCCTGACGTTATGGTCGCTGAGTATGACACCGAACCCCATGGCTTTCAATTGCAATATCCGGTCCCGGATCTCGGAGATGGCGATCGGATCGATGCCAGCGAAGGGCTCATCGAGCAGAATGAACGCCGGGTCGGCGGCCAGCGCCCGCGCGATTTCGACCCGGCGGCGCTCGCCCCCGGACAGGAAGTGGGCCTTGCGGTGGGCGAGGTGCTCGATCGAAAGGGCCTGGAGGGCGCGGACCGTTCTCTCCTTTGCCTCATCGGCTCGAAGCCCGCGCGCCTCGAGCACGGCGTAGACGTTCTGCCGGACCGTCAGGCGGCGAAAGACGCTCGGCTCCTGGGGAAGGTAGCCGATTCCCCGGCGGGCCCTCAGGTACATCGGCAGGCGGCTGACGTCCTCGCTCCCCAGCAGCACCTCGCCTTCGTCGGGACGCACGAGGCCCACGATCATATAGAACGTGGTGGTCTTGCCGGCGCCGTTCGGTCCCAGGAGGCCGACGATCTCGCCCCGCTCCACCGACAGGTCCACGCCGGCCACCACGGCCTTCCCGCCGTAACGCTTGACGAGCCCACGGGCCGAGAGGCGGGCGGGCCCGGTCACTGGGCGGCGCCTCCCTCACCCTTCGCCGGCGGATAGATCACGGCCTTCGCACCCTCGACCACGCTTCGGTCCTCGGCGAGGTAGAGCGTGATCTTGTCGCCGGCCACAACGTCCTTACCCCGCCACACCTTCGGGCTTCCGGTAAGGACCGCGACCCCCTGGACCGCGTCGTACACCGCCTCGTCTCCGGCCGCCACGATGTCGCCCTTGTGAAGCCGCACGCTGCCCTTGGCTTTCACGGAGCGAATCTCGCGGGTCTTCGGATCGGCGCGGACCTCGACCCGGTCGGCGTGGAGGGTGACCTCGCCCTGGCGGGCGGCCACATCTCCCTGGAACACGACCACGTTGTCCGCCGCCAGGAGGTCCATGCTGCGCGCTTCGACCTGGAGCGGCTCGGAGCCGGTCTTCCAGGACGCCGGGGGCTTGTCGAGGGCGGCCGCCGGCACCGTGGCGGCGATCACCAGCAGCAGGACCAGGCCGAGGCCCGGGATCCCCTTCACGGCACAGGCTCCGCGCTCAGGGTGGCGCGGACGTCGGACGTGACGTGGACCGCGCGCCCCTCCACGTCGACCACGAGCCCCCGGCCGGTCACCCTGATCCCCGGCCCGCGAAACTCCACTGGATCCCCGGAACGGATCATCCCCGCCCCTCGCTCGTACGTCACCCGGTCGAGCGTCGCCTCGTAGGAGTCCCATTCGACCTTCACGTCTTCCGACAGGCTCACCGTCTCGCCACCCTTCACGCCGCCTCGTCCCGCCGTCACCCGCAGGGCCCGGCCCCGTCTCTCGAACACCGCCTGCACTCCCTGGAGCTCACCGGTTTCGCCGGACTCCCACGCCGAGCCCTCCGCGGCCGAGACCCGCCAGCGGGTTCCGTCCGCGTCCTGCTCGGTCAGCTCCACCCCCCGGAACTGAGAGGGTGCGGGGCGATCCTGGGGCGGCGGCGCCGGTGCAGGGGCCGGCTTCTGGGAGGTGATGACCCACCCGACGCCCGCGGCCAGGGCCGCGAGAGCGACGGCGGTCCCGGCCAGCGTCGCCTTCGGTGACCCCATCCCAGAGATCAACCGCCCGACGAGAGCGGCTCGGGCGAGAAGTACTTGCGGGTTGTCTCCTCCCAGAGCCCCCGTGCCCGCAGGATGGCTTCGCACACCTCCCTCACGGCTCCACGACCTCCCGCACGGGTCGTCACCCAGTGGACCCGCTCCCGCACGTACTCCGGCGCATCGGGCACGGTCACGGCGAGCCCCACCTGGAGGAGCACGGGGAGGTCGACGATGTCGTCGCCCGCGAACGCCACCTGCTCCGGCGCAAGCCCCCGGCGACGCAGGATCTCGGACACCAGCCGGCCTTTGTCCTTGACCCCCTGATGAACCTCGCGAAGGCCGAGCTCCCGGGCGCGATGCTCTACGACCCGACTGCGCCGGCCGGTGACGAGACCGGCGTCGACCCCGGCGCGCACGAGCATCTTGAGCCCGTGGCCGTCGGTCACGTCGAAGGCCTTGGTCTCCACCCCGTTGTCGTCCAGGACGATGCGCCCGTCGGTGAGCACACCGTCCACGTCCAGGAGCAGGAGCTCCACGCGGGCGAGCCGCTCTTCGAGCATCATCGAAGCCCTGCCCGCACGAGGTCGTGGATGTGCACCACGCCGACCACCCGGGGCTCCTCGTCGCAGGCCTCCGGAGCCGGGCACTCGCAACGCCCCGCGACCGGGCGGCCCGACCTCGGCTCGGCCACGAACAGGCTCGTGATCGCGTGCTTCTCCATGAGCCGCAGGGCCTCGATGGCCCGCGTCCCCGCGAGGACGGCCTTCGGGTGAGAAGTCATCACCGTCGCGGCCGGCAGGTCCAGGAAGTCGCGACCCTGCTGGAGGCAGCGGCGCAGATCACCGTCGGTGACGATCCCCACGAGCGCTCCTGTCGCCTCGAAGACGCCGGTGAAACCGAGCCCCTTGCCCGTGATCTCCAGGATCGCCTCCCGCATGGGGGTGTCCGTGAAGACCCGGGGCACCGCATCGCCGGTCCGCATGAGGTCGTCCACCTGGAGGGTGAGCTGGCGGCCCAGCGAGCCGGCCGGGTGGAACTGGGCGAAGTCCTCGGGCGAAAACCCGCGCCGCTCCATGAGCGCGGCGGCCAGGGCATCGCCAAGGGCGAGCGTCGCGGTCGTCGACGCCATGGGCGCGAGGTTCAGGGGGCAGGCCTCCCGCTCCACCGCGAGGTACAGCACCACGTCGGCGCGCGCGGCGAGGGTGGACTTGCGGTTGCCCGTGATCGCGACCAGCCGAAGGTCGAGGCGCCGCAGGACCGGGAGGATCTCCAGCAGCTCCTCGGTCTCCCCCGAGTGGGACGCGGCCACCACGACGTCGCCCCGGGCCAGGATCCCCAGGTCACCGTGAACGCCCTCGGCCGGGTGAAGGAAGAACGCGGGAGTGCCGGTCGAGGCCATGGTCGCCGCAATCTTCTTGCACACGAGCCCGCTCTTGCCCATGCCCGTGAGGATGACCTTGCCCCGGCACGCCTCCAGGAGCTCCACGGCCCGATCGAACTCGGGCCCCAAGCCGTCGGCCAGGGCCGTGAGCGCCTCGGCCTCGATCCGCAGTACCCGCCGGCCGGACTCGACGGACGTCACGCCGCGCTCCGGCGCGCCGCGTCGACCGCCAGCACAGAGCGCAGGAGCGGCTCCAGGTCGGCCAGGGCCACGGAGTTGGGGCCGTCGCACAGCGCCCGGTCCGGATCGGGGTGCACCTCGGTGAAGAGGGCGTCGATCCCCACCGCCGCGGCCGCTCGTGCCAGGGGTGCAGCCAGGGCGCGGTCGCCCCCTGAGACGCCGCACCCCGCTCCGGGGAGCTGGACCGAGTGGGTCGCGTCGAAGACCACCGGGCAGCCCAGCGCCGCCAGGCGCGTCATCCCCTGGAAGTCCACGACGAGGTAGTGGTACCCGAAGGTCGTCCCCCGCTCGGTGAGGATCACCCCGCCCCCCCCGCCGCTCTTTACCTTGTCCACGGCCTGGACCATGTCCTCGGGGGCCAGGAACTGCCCCTTCTTCACGTTCACGGGCTTGCCGGTCCGGCCCGCCGCGACGAGCAGGTCGGTCTGACGACACAGGAACGCCGGGACCTGCAGACAGTCCAGGACCTCCCCGGCCCGCTCGGCCTCTTCGGGCGAGTGGACGTCGGAGAGGACCGGTACCCCCACCTCGTCCCGCACGCGGGCGAGGATGCGCAAGCCCTCCCGAAGACCCGGTCCCCGGAACGATCCCACGCTCGTGCGGTTGGCCTTGTCGTAGGAGCTCTTGAACACGAAGGGGACGCCGAGGCGGCGGGTAAGGGCCCGCAGGGCCCGCGCGGTGGCCAGAACGAGCTCCTCACTCTCGATCACGCAGGGGCCGGCAATGAGCGCGAGCGGAGCCCCGCCCCCGACCGCGACTCCACCCAGCACGACGGATCCGGCGCCCACTTACTCCCCCTTCGCGTGCCGGTGTTCGAGGCTCGCGCGGATGAACTCTCGGAAGAGCGGGTGGGGGGCCAGGGGGCGCGACTTGAACTCGGGGTGGAACTGACATCCCAGGAACCAGGGATGGTCGGGCAGCTCTACCATTTCCACCAGGGTTCCGTCCGGTGACAGGCCCGAGAGAACGAGCCCCTGCTCCTGGAGACGGTCCCGGAAGGCGTTGTTCACCTCGTACCGATGTCGGTGACGCTCGCTGATCTCCTTGGAGCCGTAAGCCTTGAAGGCCCTCGTGCCCTCCAGGAGACGGCACGGGTAGGCGCCCAGACGCATGGTACCGCCCTTCTTCGCGACCCCCACCTGATCGGCCATCAGATCGATGACCGCCTCCGGGCACTCGTCCTCGAACTCCGAGGATCCGGCGCGCGTGAGCCCCGCGACGTGGCGGGCGAACTCGATGACCGCGAGCTGCATGCCCAGGCAGATGCCGAAGTAGGGAACGGCCTGCTCCCGCGCGTACTGAATCGCCCGGATCTTCCCCTCCGTGCCCCGCTGCCCGAACCCGCCGGGCACGAGCACACCATCGGCCCCCCGAATGGCGTCGTTGATCCCCTCCGCCTCGATCTCCTCCGAGTCCACGTAGACGAGCTCCACCCGGCACTCGTTGCCGAGCCCGCCGTGGACCAGCGCCTCCGAGAGGCTCTTGTAACTCTCCTTCAGATCCACGTACTTGCCCACGATCGCGATGCGGGCCGTGTGCTTCGGGTGGCGGACCACCTCGACGATGCGCTCCCACGGCTCGAGCTTCGGGCGCCCCGTCCAGATGTTGAGGAGCTCGACGACCTTCTCGTCGAGGCCCTCCTCGTGGAAGTTGAGCGGGACCTCGTAGATGTTGCCCACATCCTTGGCCGTGATGACCGCGTCCGGGTCCACGTTGCAGAACAGGCCGATCTTCTTCTTGATCTCGGGGACGAGGTTTCGATCGGTGCGGCAGATGAGGACGTCGGGCTGGATGCCGATGCGGCGCAGCTCGTTGACGCTGTGCTGGGTGGGCTTGGTCTTGAGCTCGCCGGCCGCTGCGATGTAGGGAACGAGGGTCAGGTGCATGTAGAGGACGTTTCGGCTTCCGGCGTCGACGCGGAACTGGCGGATGGCCTCCAGGAACGGGAGGCTCTCGATGTCGCCGACCGTGCCCCCCACCTCGATGATGGCGACGTCGACGCCCTGCGCTGCCTCCTGGATGCGCCGTTTGATCTCGTCGGTGATGTGGGGGATCACCTGGACCGTGCCGCCGAGGTAGTCCCCTCGCCGCTCCTTGGAGATCACGGTGTCGTAGACCTGGCCCGTGGTGAAGTTGTTTCGCACGGATAGCCGGGCGTGGGTGAACCGCTCGTAGTGCCCCAGGTCCAGGTCCGTCTCCGCGCCGTCGTCGGTGACGAAGACCTCCCCGTGTTGGTAGGGGTTCATGGTCCCCGGGTCGACGTTGATGTAGGGGTCCATCTTGAGCAGCGTGATCGTGAGCCCGCGGGCCTCCAGCAGCGCGCCGAGGCTCGCCGCCGCAAGACCCTTGCCGAGGCTCGAGAGCACGCCGCCCGTGACGAAGATGAACTTGGTCCTCATGCCTCCAACACTCCCCGGAGCCCTGCCCCTCATGGGTGAATCCCGCTCCTGCAGGCCCTGCGTCCATCCCCTGCTCTGGCCATCCTAGCGTCCTGGCGCCCTCGCGTCCTCGCGGGCCTGCCTCCGCCGCAGTGCCGCCTCGGCGCGGGGAAGGTCCTCGGGCCGATCCACGCCCAGGGACTCACCCACCGCCCGCACGACTCGTATCGTCCAGCCGGCTTCGAGCGCGCGCAGCTGCTCGAGGCTCTCCGCCTGCTCGAGCCTCCCTCGCGGGAGCTCGCCGAACTCGGAGAGGGCCCGCCGGGTGTATGCGTACACGCCCAGGTGACGAAGCGGCGCCACGTGGGCGCCGGGCGCCGGAGGCTCTCCGCAGCCCCGGGGCCACGCGTCGCGGTAGTGCGGAATCGGCGCTCGCGAGAAGTAGAGGGCGTCTCCCGCCGCCGCGCACACGACTTTCACCACGTCCGGGTTCCAGAGGTCGGATGCGGCATCCGGCGCGAAGGGCTGCGCCAGAGTCGCCATCTCTGGGGGGTGCGGGCCGCCGAAGACCGCGACCAGGGCGTCGACGTCGGCCGGATCAGCCAGTGGCTCGTCACCCTGGAGGTTGACGTAGACGTCCGCCTCCACCGACCGCGCTGCCTCGGCGACCCGATCGCTTCCACTCGCGCAGTCGGGCGACGTCAGAACCGCCTCGGCCCCCGCAGCCCGCGCCGCCTCGGCGATGCCCTCGTCGTCCGTGGCGACGTAGACTCCGGAGAGGGAACGCGCCCTCGAAGCCGCGGCAATCACCCAGGCGATCATGGGCCGTCCCAGGAGCGGCGCCAGGGGCTTGCCCGGAAAGCGCGTGGAGGCGTAGCGGGCGGGGATCACGGCCACAGCGCGCACGGGGCTCCCTTCTGCCTCAAAGGGTCGTACGATACTCGGCGCCCGAAGAGGGTGTCAAGCGCCCCGGGGCTGTCCAACACGGTCCCCTTCTCATCCGGTGGAAGCGGGTCGGACGGGGTTCTCCGGAGGCGAGGCACGCGTTCTTGGCACTGGACCTCGGGGTAGATCGGCAGCGCGGGTCCCTTTGGGATCCTCAAGGACCAAACGGCGGCGTCGGGATCGTGCCTCGCGGGGAGGAGAACTCCGCCCGGCCCCCTGACGCGGAGATCCCTTTCCGCTCGGGGCAGCCGCGGGAGACGCCCCTCTCCGCGGACCGCTGGCTAAAAAGGAGCTTGACGTCAGGGCCCCCTCTCCGCTATACAAATCGACCCCCTTTGGAACGTAGGACCGCGGCTCGGGAGCCGAGAGAAAGGAAGCACCCATATGAAGCCCCAGGAGATCACTCTGTACAGCGGCGGGGCCCGCGGTACGGAAGAGACGTTCGGCGAACTCGCCGAGAAGCACGGGCTCGCCGAGGTGAACTTCACCTTCGACGGCCACCACATCCAGCGCACGAAGCACACGCAGCGGCTCTCCACCGAGGAGCTCGAGAAGGGCACCGTGAGCATGGAGGAGGTCTCGAAGCGCCTCCACCGTGACCTCTCGACCCGCCCCTGGATGCGCCAGATCCTCCAGAGCATCTGGCACCAGGTGAACACCGCCTACCAGGTCTTCGTGGTCGGCGCGATCCAGGGCGACGGCACGGTCACCGGCGGAACCGGCTGGGCCGCCGAGCTCGCGAAGATGTTCAACCGGCCCCTCCACGTCTTCGACCAGGAGAAGGGCCACTGGTTCACCTGGCGCCAGAACACCTGGGTCGAGGAGATCCCGGTCATCGCCCACTACAAGATCTGCGGCACCGGCACCCGGCACCTCAACGCCGCCGGCAAGAAGGCGATCGAGGAGCTCTTCGCCCGGTCGTTCCCGGCCTAAGCCCCTCCCTCTGTTCGTGCACGGAAGGCCCGGGATCCCCCGGGCCTTCCGCGTTTTCCCGCCCTCGCATCGTTGCGTCGACTCCCTTCGCCTCTGCGCGCCCCTGCGCCGCCGACCTCCTAGAAGTCGGACGTCCGGTGGAACGCGCCTCCCCGTCGGGGGCCTGTCCTGAAACCCCGCTTGCCAACGCGAGGGCCGGGCTTATTGTACGGCCCGCGGCCGCGGGAACGGCCGTGAGCTCAGCAGCCGGTACCGCCCGATCGAGGAGACCCGAGATGGACATGAACCGCCTGACCCAGAAATCGCAGGAGGCCCTCGCCGACGCCCAGAAGATCGCCCTGTCCCGCGGGCAGGTCGAGGTTGACGGCGAGCACCTCCTGCTCGCCCTCGTCGACCAGCCCGAGGGGCTCGTGCCCCGGCTTCTGCAGAAGCTCGACGTCCCCCTCGACGTGTTCCGATCGAGGATCGCGGCCGCCGTAGACCGAAAACCCCAGGTGAGCGGCCCGGGCGTCGAGGGCGGCAAGATCTACGTGAGCCAGCGGGTGAACCGCCTGCTCATCCAGGCGGAGGACGAGGCCAAGCGTCTGAAGGACGAGTATGTCTCGGTCGAGCACCTCGCCCTGGCGCTCGTGCGCGAGGGCGATCGGAGCGAGGCCGGCAAGGTCTTCCGGGAGCTCGGCGTCACGGCGGAGCGATTTCTGGAGGCTCTCGTGAGCGTGAGGGGCCACCAGCGGGTCACGAGCGCGACGCCCGAGGCCACCTACGAGGCGCTCGAGCGCTACGGCCGCGACCTGGTGAAGGAGGCCCAGCGGGGCAAGCTCGACCCGGTCATCGGGCGCGACGCCGAGATCCGCCGCGTGATCCGGATCCTCTCCCGGAAGACAAAGAACAACCCAGTGCTTATCGGAGAGCCAGGAGTCGGCAAGACAGCAATCGTTGAAGGCCTGGCCCAAAGGATCGTCCGGGGCGACGTGCCCGAGGGCCTGAAGGACAAGACCGTCTACGCCCTGGACCTCGGGTCCCTCATCGCCGGCGCCAAGTACCGGGGCGAGTTCGAGGAGCGCCTGAAGGCCGTGCTGAACGAGATCAAGGAGGCCGAGGGCCGGATCATCCTCTTCATCGACGAGCTCCACACGATCGTCGGCGCGGGCAAGGCCGAGGGGGCCATGGACGCGGGCAACATGCTCAAGCCCATGCTCGCCCGCGGCGAGCTCCACTGCATCGGCGCCACGACCCTGGACGAGTACCGGAAGTACGTGGAGAAGGACGCCGCCCTGGAGCGGCGTTTCCAGCCCGTTCAGGTGGACGAGCCCACGGTCGAGGACTCCGTCTCGATCCTGCGGGGGCTCAGGGAGCGCTTCGAGGTCCACCACGGCGTCAAGATCCAGGACAACGCGCTCGTCGCCGCCGCCGTGCTCTCCCACCGCTACATCTCGGACCGGTTCCTGCCGGACAAGGCCATCGACCTCGTCGACGAGGCCTGCGCCATGATCCGCACCGAGATCGACTCCATGCCTGCCGAGCTCGACGAGGTCACCCGGCGTGTCATGCAGCTCGAGATCGAAGAGGCAGCGCTGAAGAAAGAGAAGGACCGCGCGAGCCAGGAGCGGCTGGAGGAGCTGCGTCGGGAGCTCGCCGACCTCAAGGCCCGCGCCGACGCCATGCGGGCCCAGTGGGACAACGAGAAGAACGCGATCAAGGGCGTGCAGACCCTCAGGGAGGAGATCGAGAGGGTTCGCCAGCAGATCGCCGTGGCGGAGCGCAACTACGACCTCGAGAAAGCGGCGGAACTCAAGCACGGACAGCTCCCGGTCCTGGAGCGGCGCCTCAAAGCGGCCGAGGGAACGCTCGAGGCCAAGCAGGGAGGGGAGCGGCTCCTGCGCGAGGAGGTGACCGAGGAGGAGATCGCCGACATCGTCTCCCGCTGGACCGGCATCCCGGTGACGCGGCTCGTTGAGGGGGAGAGGGAGAAGCTCCTTCGGCTCGACGAGGTGCTCCACCGCCGCGTCGTCGGCCAGGACGAAGCCGTCTCGCTCGTGGCCGACGCGGTGCTGCGGGCGCGCGCCGGAATCAAGGACCCGCGCCGGCCGATCGGCTCCTTTCTCTTCCTGGGCCCCACCGGCGTCGGGAAGACCGAGCTCGCGAAGACCCTCGCCGAGGCCCTCTTCGACACCGAGGAGAACCTCATCCGGATCGACATGAGCGAGTACATGGAGAAGCACACGGTGAGCCGGCTCATCGGCGCGCCGCCGGGCTACGTGGGCTACGACGAGGGCGGCCAGCTCACCGAGGCCGTGCGGCGAAAGCCCTACTCCGTGCTCCTCTTCGACGAGACCGAGAAGGCCCACCACGACGTCTTCAACGTGCTCCTGCAGATCCTGGACGACGGCCGTCTCACCGACTCCCACGGCCGCACGGTGGACTTCAAGAACACGGTCATCATCTTGACCTCGAACGTCGGCTCCCCGTACCTGCTCGAGGGAGTGACCCCCGACGGCGAGATCGTGGACTCGGCACGCGAGGCGGTGCTGCGAGAGCTTCGGGCGCACTTCCGGCCCGAGTTTTTGAACCGCGTCGACGACATCGTCCTGTTCAAGCCCCTCACCCGGTCCGAGATCGAGCAGATCGTCGACCTCCTCACCCGCGACCTGGTGCGGCGCCTGCAGGATCGCCGGATCGGCCTCTCGCTCACACCCGAGGCCCGGGCCTTCGTGGCTCGTGAGGGCTACGACCCGGTGTACGGCGCCCGGCCCCTCAAACGCTTCCTCCAGCGCCACCTGGAGACGAAGATCGGCCGCGCGCTGATCGCGGGCGACATCCGCGACGGAGCCTCGATCACCGTGGCACTGGAGGGCGGCGAGCTCGCCGTGCGCCACGAGAACCCACCGGAGGAGGCGCCCGAGGTCGTGGAGGGGGAGATCGTCGGCTAGAAGACCTCGAGAGCGAAAGAATCTAACCCGGGGAGGCGCCACGAAGACCGTCGCTCGCAGAGGCGCAGAGGCCGCACAGGAACTCCTGGAGAGATCTTACTCAGCGCACTCCGCGCCTCGGCGGGAAGAGGATTCTTGTCTCGGCCAGGCGATAAGGGTCTGGGCAGCCGCGTCGCGAGGAGGCGAAGGCCGGTAGCCCAGTCGGCCACTCCATCGCCGGTCGCTGTTCCGAAGTGTTTGTGCCCATTGACACACGTGAGAAGCGGGGGCATCGTGCGCCCGCCTGAAACCCTCTGGGCGGCTGTCCCGGAGGAGGCCGCCCACCCTGTGCCTCGCTCGAGGAAGCCCCATGGCGATCCCAGGCCGCATCAACCTCAAGGAGGAGAAGGCCCGGGCGACCCGGCGCAGGATCCTGGTCGCCGCCACCGAGCTCTTCGCGCGCCAGGGGTTCCACAAGACCACGGTCGTGGACATCGGCGCAGCGATCGGCATGACGCAGGGCGCTGTCTTCCACCACTTCGCGACCAAGGAGGCGCTCCTGCTCGCGGTGGTGGAGCGTCTCTCGCGGGGGCTCGAGGCTTACAAGGCGTGTCTCACCCACCCCGAGGCCGGGTTCGGCCCCACGGTCCGCCGGCTGGTGGACCTGATGGTCGACCACTTCCACCGCGAGCCCGAGGCCACGATCTGCCTGGCCACCCTGGCCACGGAGTTCGCGGGGAGCGAGGATCCGGTGGTGGGGCGGATCAAGGCCGCGTACGACGGTTTCGCCGACGCCTTCGAAGCCGCGCTCCGGGGCAACCCGAACGTCAAGGATCCTCGGGCAGCCGGCATTGCCTTCATCGGAGCCGTGCAGGGGATCGCCGTGCAAGGGCTCCTGCGGGAAAACGACGCCGAAGCTCGCATCGACCAGCTCGCCGAGGCGTTCCTCGGGATGCTGAGCCCCTGGTGAGGGCCGCTTCGCCTATACGCTGAACCGGATGTTCAGCACATCGCCGTCGTGCACGACGTACTCTTTCCCCTCCAGCCGCAGCAACCCCTTGTCCCGGCACGCCGGCAGGCTTCCGGCCGCGACGAAGTCGTCGTAGCGCACCACCTCGGCCCGGATGAAGCCGCGCTCCAGGTCGGTGTGGATCGTGCCGGCCGCCTGCGGCGCCTTGGTGCCTCGGCGGATCGTCCACGCCCGGCACTCGTCTTCGCCCATGGTGAAGAAGCTGATGAGCCCCAGGAGCTCGTAGGACGTGCGGATGATCCGGTCCGTAGCCGAGGTGTCGATCCCCAGGTCGTCCAGGAAGGCGCGCGCGTCCTCGGCCGAGAGCTCGGAGATCTCCTGCTCCACCGTGGCGCACAGGTACGTGGCGGCCACGTGCGCGGTCCCCCACCGCGCGGCGAGCGGCGCCAGGAGCTCCGAGGCCCGGGGAATGTCGGCCTCGCCCAGGTTGAGCGCCACGACCAGGGGCTTCTGGGTGAGGAACTGAAAGCCCTTCAGGAGCCGAGCCTCCTCGGCGCTGAACTCGCTCTCCCGGAGCGGCGTCTCCGCCTCCAGCGCCTCCCGGCACCGGGTCAGCAGCACGTGCTCGGCCTCGAGCTCCTTGCCTCCCTTGGTCTTGATCTGCTTCTCGAGCCGCTCCAGCCGGTTCTCCACGATGATCAGGTCGGAGAGGAGAAATTCGGACTGGAGCATCGAGAGGTCCCGGAGCGGGTCCAGGGTGCCCTCCACGTGGGGCACCTGCTCGTCCTCGAAGGCGCGCACCACGGCCAGGAGCGCGTCGGTGTTCTTGAGATGGGTCAGGGTCTCGGCCGACAGCCCCTCCTTGCCCGCGCTCCGCTCCACCCCGGCGACGTCCACGTAGCGGATCGTGGCGGGGGTCGTCTTCTTGGGGCTCCACATCTCCGAGAGGCGATCGAGCCGGGGGTCCGGCACGCGGCTGACGCCGAGGTTGGCCTTCTTCTTCCCCGCGCCGAAGCCCGTCTCGGCGCCGGCATGGGTGAGCAGGTTGAAGAGCGTGGTCTTGCCCGAGAGGGGAAGCCCCACAATGCCGATCTCCATGCTGGACTCCTCGGGCGCCGCGTCGGGCACCCGCCAAGGGACGCCGGTGACGGGCCGGTAGGGGAAGGACGCAGGCAGGCTGCTGAAAAAGCAGCCTGCCTGCGCCCCAGGGAGGGGGCGCCGAATCGCGGAGCTTGAAAAGCGTAGCGATTCGTGAGGGTTCGAAGGGGCCGTCCCCGAGAACCCGTCGCTGAAAAACCCCATGGAGGGGTTTTCGGCGCCCTGTTAAAGCTCGTAGAGGGTATCGTCGTGGGAAGGCGGAAGCAGCCGACGCCGCAACCCCTTGAGGTTCGTGCCGGCCGGCGAGAGCGGATCCTCCCCCTCCAGCAGGTCGCCCATCTCCTGCTCGATGGCGTCGGGGTCCTCGCCCGCCTCCATCCGGCGGATCGCCTCCTCCATCCCGGGGCCCAGGTTCAGGCCCGTGGCGCCGTAGAGCTTTCGGAGCACGCCGGCCATCTGGCGGGGGTCTTCCTCGTCGATCCCCTCCATCTCGCCGGCCAGGGCCTCCATGGCGCGCTCCATCTTCTCGTCGTCGAGGTCCGGAAGGTCACCGTCGTCGGCCTCCTTTCGCCCCTTCGAGATGGCGAAGAGCGACACCTGCCGATCCAGCGCCGGCCGGCCGCAGCGGGGGCAGCCCGGGCGCTTCTCGGTGTTGACGGAGCGCGACAGAAAGTTGAACACCGTGTGACAGTCGGCGCAGTAGAACTCGTAGATCGGCATGGCGACCCTCTCCTCCTCTCTGGGCGCAATCGGTCGAGCGCGCCCGGCCGGTCTGGGGCATCCCCGGAGGCCGCCGCAGGCGGCTTTGGCACTCCCGCTTCCGGGTGCACAACGCGGTGGATCCCTCGCCCGACCGTCAGCAAAGGGCGGGAATTCAGGGATCCTGCGGCGCCGAAGGGGACTCCGCGGCCGGCCGGTACCCCCCGCCTCTCTCCGGGCGGACCTTTAGTAACCGATCCGCCCCCACAGGTCAACCCCGGTGCCGCGCCCCCTTGACGCTCGCGTGGCCGGCCGTTACGGTTGTGGGCCAGCCCTCCTCTCTCCCCCCCCGCGCGCCCGGCCGCGCCAGGAGCACCGCATGCGGATCTTCGTGACCGGCGGCACCGGGTTCGTGGGCACCGCGCTCGTCCCCTTTCTCCTCTCCTCCGGCCACTCCGTGCGCCTGCTCGTCCGGCCCGGAGAACGGCGCTTGCCAGGGGCCCCGGAATTGGAGGTCGTCGACGGCGACCCCACGCACCCCGGCTCCTGGATGGAGGCGGTCGGCGGCTGCGACGCCGCAATCAACCTCGCCGGCGCCCCGATCTTCGGGCGCTGGAGCGAGCAGACCAAACGGCTCATCCGCGACAGCCGCATCTCCACTACCCGCCACCTCGTGGAGGCGATCCCCGAGGGCGAGCACTTCGTCCTCCTGAGCACGTCGGCCGTGGGCATCTACGGAGACGCCGGAGAGCGCGAGCTGGACGAAGATGCCCCCCTCGGCACCGATTTTCTCGCGCAGGTCGCCCGGGACTGGGAGGCCGAAGCCCTTCGCGCCCGCGAGAAGGGTGCCCGAACCGTGATCGCGCGCTTCGCCATCGTGTTCGGCCCGGGCGGCGGAGCGCTGGAACAGCTCACGAAGGCCACCCACCGGTTCGCGGGCGGGCCCATCGGCGGAGGGCGCCAGTGGGTCTCCTGGATCCACCGCACCGATCTCGTCCGGGCGCTTCTCTTTCTCGCCGAAGCGAGGGACCGGGAGGGCGTCTTCAACCTCTCGTCACCGAACCCCGCCCGCCAGATCGAGGTCGCGCGCGCGATCGGCCGCCTCCTGCACCGCCCTGCCATGCTCCCGGCCCCCGCCTTCGCCGTGCGCCTCGTGCTGGGAGAGTTTGCCAACGCGGTGCTCTTCAGCCAGAGGATGATCCCCCGACGGCTCCAGGAGGCGGGATTCTCCTTTCGTTTCCCCGACCTGGAAGGCGCGCTCCTCGACGCGATGGTCCATCAAAGCGCTTGACGCGGCCCGAACGCCCTCTGTAGAATCCCGCCCTCTTGAGTGCGGAGAGGTGGCCGAGAGGCTGAAGGCGCTGGTTTGCTAAACCAGTGTAGGGGAAACCCTACCGAGGGTTCGAATCCCTCCTTCTCCGCCAATTTTTTTTCGTTGAATCCCCGGGAGAGGTGACCGAGCTTGGCTGAAGGTGCACGACTGGAAATCGTGTGTACCCCAAAAGGGTACCGGGGGTTCGAATCCCCCCCTCTCCGCCACTTCGTGAGTACAGAGGAGTATCCGTATGAAGCGTGAGGTCCTGGTATCCTTGGGTATCGCGGTCGCCTTCGGGCTGACCGCCTGCCAGAAGAAGCAGGAGCCGCCCCCGCCCCCGCCGGCGGCCGCGGCCCCTGCGGCGCCGGCTCCCGGCGCCATGCCCCCGGAGGGGATGGGCGGCATGCCCGGCGCCATGCCCGGCGCCATGCCCGGCGCAGCCCCCGGCATGGGCGGCACGCCCGCGGCTCCGGCGGCACCCCGCGCCGTCGTCGTGCCGGACGACGTCGCAAAGTCCTGGAAGTCGGTCGTGCTCCAGCTCACCGACAAGAAGACGAACAAGACCCAGGACGTCAAGGTCGACATCGGCCAAACGGCCAAAGCCGGCGACCTGGAGATCACGGTCGAAAACTTCCTGCCCGCGTTCACCATGGGCGGTGGGAACATCACCTCGAAGAACAACAACACGGAGAACCCGGCGGCCAAGGTGGTCGTGAAGGAGAAGGGCTCGGAGGTCTTCGCCGGCTGGCTCTTCAGCCTCTACCCCCAGGCCCATCCGATGCAGCACGAGAAGTACGCCCTCGCGCTGAAGGACTTCATCAAGAAGTAGAGAGTTCACGCGCCCGTAGCTCAGCTGGATAGAGTGACGGACTACGAATCCGTAGGTCGCATGTTCGAATCATGCCGGGCGCGCCAGTAATATCAAGGGGTTGGAGCATGCAGCTCCAACCCCGTTTTCTTTTCGCGGTCCTCCTGCGGTCCATCCGCAGTGGCCGTCGGAGGCGCCAAGGATCATGGCACAGATCGCGCTCGACGAGAGCAGCATCGTCTCGTTTTGCCGGCGTCACCACATCCGCAAGCTGGCCTTGTTCGGGTCGGTGCTCCGTGAGGATTTCGGACCCGACAGCGACGTCGACGTGCTTGTCGAGTTCGAGGCGGGTCACGTGCCTGGACTGGCGTTCTTCGCGATGGAACGGGAACTCTCCGAGATCCTGAGACGTAAAGTCGACCTCAACACCCCCCAGTTCCTGAGCCGCTATTTCCGAGATGAGGTCCTGGCCGAAGCCGAGGTGCATTATGTCTCGGCATAGCGCGGAAGTCCGCCTTCGGCACATGCTCGACCACGCGAGGGAAGCGGTTCAGCTCACCGCCGGCCGGGCCCGGGAGGATCTATACCAGGATCGCATCCTCAGTCTGGCCCTGGTGCGTCTGCTGGAGATCGTGGGCGAGGCAGCCAGCCGAGTGCCGAGAGAGGAGTGCTGGCAGCACCCTGAGATTCCATGGCCGGAGATCGTGAGCCTCCGCAATCGGCTCATTCACGGCTATGACGAAGTCGATTTGGACGTGCTCTGGGGTGTCCTTACACAGGATCTGCCGCCGCTGGTGACAGTTCTCGAGCGAATCCTCGCAGACATTGAGAATCCAGGACACTGAAGGGCTCGGTCGCGCGCGCTCCTGTCCCCTCCTGATCCGCCATGTCTGCCCTGCCCAGGCGCCGATCCCCAGCCCCGAACGGCCGCAACCACGACACCGGCGCCAGGACCGCAAAGTGATCGGTTTCACATGCATCCCGGCCGCCCTACCCCTCGGAAGTGTGGGGCAGACCGGAAACTACGAAACTACCAGCGTCCCGTCGTCCACCACGGCCGCCCTACCCCTCGGAAGTGTGGGGCAGACCGGAAACTACGAAACTACCAGCGTCCCGTCGTCCACCCTCGGAAGTGTGGGGCAGACCGGAAACTACGAAACTACCAGCGTCCCGTCGTCCACCAAGTGTGACGAAACGATCAGGGGACACGTCTTCGCGAGCTTCCTGGCCTTGGTGCTTCGCAAGGAACTCCAGGACCGCCTGGAAGCGAAGGGTGAGGACCTGGAGTGGGCAGACGTCGTGCGGGATCTGGATCGGCTCGA
>JACRMM010000024.1 GCA_016214985.1 Deltaproteobacteria bacterium
GAGGGGGAGCTGCGGCGGGTGGTCGGGACGCTCTTCGTGCCGCGGTGGTTCGAGCGCCAGGAGCGCGACCGGCTGACGGTGAGCGAGTGGCTGGTGAAGCCGGGGGAGGCGGTGACGAAGGGGCAGACGCTCGCAGTGGTGACCACGCGGCGAACCGAGTGGACCGTGACGGCGCCGGCGAAGGGGGTGTTCGTCCGGGAGGTCAAGCACGAGGGCGATCCGGCGGCGCTCGGGGAGACGATCGGCTACGTGGAGATCGACCCGGAGGTCTGGAAGGCGCAATACGGGAAGTAGGGCGACGTGGAGCGGGGGAGTTGAAGGTTCGCGACGTCGTCCGTATGATGGAGGCCGACGGATGGGTGCTGGCGCGAACGAATGGGAGTCACCGACAGTTCAAGCACCCGACCAAGCGTGGCGTCGTGACGATCGCGGGAAAGGGGGGTGACGATCTGGCACCGGGAGCTCTCCGAAGCGTGCTTCGTCAGGCAGGACTGGAGCGATGAGTCGATATCTGATCGTGATCGAAGAGACGGCCACGGGCTTCTCGGCGTACTGCCCGGACCTGGAAGGGTGCGTGGCAACGGGGCGCACGAGGGAAGAGGTCGAACAGGAGATGGGCGCCGCTATCGCCTTTCATCTCGAGGGACTGAAGGACGAAGGACATGGAGTTCCGAGGCCCAGGAGTTCCGTGGCATACATCGAGGTGCGGGCGTGAGCTCCGTACTGGCGGAGTCGGTTGTCTTGTCTGTGCTTTGGCTGACGGCTGACAGCGGACCGCTGACAGCCTTTACAACCACCCGGAGGTGACACCATGAAGAAGACCACGTACGTGAAGCCCAAGGTCGTCGGGACGTCGAGCGTCCACCCCTGCTGAGGGGGGGCCGACCGCGACTACCGAGAGGGCCGGCGCAAGCCGGCCCTCTGCTTTGTTGGGAGTAAGTGCCACGAGGCCGGGTCTTCGTCCATTGGAACGGACTTGAGGGGGCCTGAGGGGGGTGCGGGTTCCTGAGGTCAGGGCCTCGTGTGCTCGGACGTTCAGCGGTCGAGGTAGCGCAGGATCGCTGCGGCGAACTGCTCGAGGTCCCCGAGACGTCGCTGGACGACCCCGAGCACCAGCGCGTCGTCGATCGTTCCGTAGGCGTGGACGAAGAGGTTTCGAAACGACGCCATCTTCAGGAGGAGTCTATCCGCCACGGGGCGAGCGACCATGGGAATCCTCTCGCTGATAGCGCTCGGAAAGGGCGTTCATGTACCGGCGGTGGGCCGGTTGCCGGTCGAACCAGAGCTTCCTCGACCACACCTCCCACTCGAGCCGGGCGGAGCGGTCGCGCTCCAGGACGAGCGCGTGGAGCCGGCGGACTTCCTGCTGGAGCACGGGGTCAGCGCCGTTGAGGAGAACCACGTCCACGGCGATCCCCAGCGCCTCCTCCAGGCGAACGTTGGCGTCGAGCACGAAGTCGAAGCGCTCCATGCGGTCGAAACCTCGACCCATCAGGAAGGCGAGGTCGACGTCGCTGCCAGGGCCGGCCGACCCCCTTGCGGCAGACCCGAACAGGTACACCGCGATCACGTCCGGGTCTTGCCCGAACAGGTCGGCCACCGCTTCTTTTACGCCGTCGAGCGCTACGGTCCGCATGCGTCCTCGGAGAGCCTCGCTTCGGCCAACGCGCGGATGTTGATGGGCTCCAGACCCTTCTGGGTGACGGAGACGCCTGGGAGAGTCTAGGGGGGAACGACGGAAGGCGGCAACGGCAAAGCGTGAGCCCGTTGGCGTGGCTTGAGGCCTGCAATTGGGCACGGATTCTGTCAGTCCTGGACACGGTTGGGGCCAGACGTCCGGGATGGGACGTTCAGCGAAGACCTCGGCCCCCCTACGTCTTGGTGACGTCGCGAGAAGTGGTTCAGAGAGGAGTGTGTCATGGTTCATCGAACCTGGGCGCGAACTCTCGGCACCGCCTTGCTGACGGCACTGCCAGAGCAGCCGGGCCGAGCCGCCGCCGCGGTCTTTGCTCAGCCGCCTCCGGGTTCCTCCGGAGCTCCCGTCATCGGTCGCGGTGGCTCGCACGGTGGCGGCGGCTGCAATGGGCGAGGCAAGAAGAGGTGGGCTCTCCGAAGACCATGTATGGGAAGCCCAAGGTCGTCGGGACGTCGAGCCTTCATCCCTGTTGAGCACAGGTCGTCCGTGGGAGTGACGAAGGGCCGATCTTGTCGGCCCTTCGTGGTGACGCGCGCCTCTCTGGGTGGAAAGTCGCGCGGGAACCGGCTATCGTGGCGGAACTCGATGTCGCGTTCGGTCGCGTTCTTGTGGCCGGACTTTCAGGAGACAAGAGATGCCTCAACCGACCCAGGTTTCCCCGATGACGGCGGCAGAGTACCTGGAGTGGGAGAAGCAAGATGGCGTGAAGCCCGAGTACGTGGCAGGAGAGGTTTTCGCGATGTCCGGGGCTTCGGACGCCCATGTGACCCTCTCCCTGAAGCTCGCCTCAATGCTCCTCGGCCACCTCGCCGGTGGTCCGTGTGGGACGAAGATAGCGGACATGAAGGTCAACGCTACAGGCCGGGTGAAGAGATCCGATTCGAGAGTCTCGACTTCCTGTCTTCCATCGACTCCCTCTAGGAGAACGTCCGATCTTCCGCCGGTTCTTCCGTCCTATGAACATGCGCTGAGTGTTTCATCTCAAGAACGGTCC
Source organism: Deltaproteobacteria bacterium (assembly GCA_016214985.1). Lineage (GTDB taxonomy): Bacteria > Desulfobacterota > Deferrisomatia > Deferrisomatales > JACRMM01 > JACRMM01. The sequence continues at coordinate 2,691 of JACRMM010000024.1, forward strand.
GCTGGCAGCTGGTCGCTGACAGCTTCTTTCCTCAGTGTGAGGTGCTGCCGTGAAGAAGACGTACGTGAAGCCCAAGGTCTTCGGGACGTCGAGCGTCCACCCCTGCTGACCGAGATCGTCGCCGGAAGAGCCGGCCTCTCCCGCTGTCCGCGGCGGCCTGCGCGGACGGGGTAGCGGAGCACGGACTCGACTCGCCCATGGTCCGAAGGATCTACTGGGACGTTCTGAAACGAGAGCTCATCGCCGGACGTGTGGGGTGGGTGGCGCGGGCGACGGCGCGGTACCTGCTGATCCATCTGTCGATGCGCCTTGGTCGGCCGCTGTGTGGGCCCATCCTCGGCACGATCGTCACCAACTACCGCTGCAACTACCGCTGCGAGATGTGCGACCTGCCGTCGAGGAACCGCGCCGCGGCGGAGCTCGGCACTGCCGAGATGCTCGACCTCGTTGGCCAGTTTGGTGCCCTGGGGACCCTGGGTATCGGGTTCACGGGGGGCGAGCCGCTGCTCCGGGACGATGTCTTCGAGCTCATCCGGCACACGAAGCGTCTCGGGATGATCGCACACCTCAATACCAACGGCTCCCTCGTGGACGGCACAGTGGCAGACCGAATCCTCGAGAGCGGCGTCGACTCGGTAAACGTCTCTCTGGACGCCCCGACCGCCGCGGTACACGATGACATTCGGGGAGTGGAGGGCGCCTTCGACAAAGCGGTGGGCGCCTTGCGATCCCTCGTCCGATGCGGCGAGGGGCGGGCGCGAAGGCCCCGCCTGAAGGCCGTCTGCGTGCTGAGCGAGCGAAACGAGGAGCTCGTGCCTGAACTCCTTCGCTTGGCCGAGGAGCTCGGCGTGGACTGCCTGGAAGTGATCCCCCGGCAGCCTTTCCGCGCGGGTGAGGCGGCCCTCGGGCTTTGGAGGAGCGAGATCGGCAGCGAGATCGGAGCCAGTGCCGTTGCTGCGCTGGAACGGGCGCGGGGGGGACCTGTGGGCATCGAGAATTCTCCCCGGATGCTCCGACTCATGTCCGGCTGGTTCGCCGGAGGGGTCTCGCCGCTACGGTGCTTCGCCGGCTATAATTCCCTCGTCGCGGACTGCCGAGGCAACGTCTATCCGTGCCTTCCTTGGGTGAACTGGGATCGGCCTGCCGTGGGGAACGTAGGGAGCTCGAGCCTACGGCACCTCTGGCACTCGGAGGCGTACCAGGAGGTGCGGCGCCAAACGAGGGGCTGCCGAGAGTGTACCCTCAACTGCCAAGCCGAACTGAATCTCCTCTTCCAACGGTCTGCCAGGACGTGAAGCCGGACTCTTCCGCTTGCGGGCATTCGTCGGTTGCTCTTTTGTTCTTTGCCTGTCGCCAGCAATCCTAGGGTGAGAGTGGGTTCTGGGCGGGTAAGTTTTCCACTTCGCGCGCCAGCGCGCCCCGGATCTGGGGGTACACGGCCCGTGCGCCAAGCCCGGCGAGGTAGGCCTCTCGGGCTGCTGCCGCGTCGCCGCGCCCTGCGAGGATCCTGCCCTGGGCAAAATGCGACTCCGCCGAGCCCGGCGCGAGGCCGGCCGCCCTCCCGAACTCCGCCTCCGCCTCGACAAACCGATTTCGGTGGAAGAGGTTCTCGGCCAGGTTGAGTCGGGCCCGGAGGTCGTTCGGGGCGAGCTCCACGGCCTCGCGATACAGGGCAATCGCTTCGTCGTGTCGGCCCAGTCTCCCGAGCGCGACCGCCAGATTGTAACGGGCCTCGCCGTTCCGGGGTTCGAGGCGGACGGCAGAGCCGAAGGCCTCGGCCGCGCTCCGCGCCTCTCCCTGCCAGAGAAGGGAGAGCCCCAGCAGGTTATACGCGCTCGGCAGTGCGTCGGCGTCGGGCTGGCCCTGAAGGAACTCCCGCATCCTCGCCTCAGCCTCCGGGAGCCGGCCCGCCTCCAGAAGAGCGTCGGCCAAGGCGTACCGGATCCGCTCCTGCACCGGGTCCAGGCGGAGAGCCTCCTCCAAATGGGCCACGGCCTCCTGCGGGTGCCCCGTGCGCTTCAAGATCGAGGCCAGATTGAAGTGCGACTCCCAGAGGCCGGGGTCCAGGGCGATGGTTTGCCGGTAGAGTTCTGCGGCCCGTTCCCGGTCGCCCTGCTGCCGGTAGGCGTCGGCAAGCAGAAGCCGCGCCTCCGCACTTCGCGGGTAGAGTTGGACCGTTCGGCTCAGTAGGGTCACGCCGTCTCGCCAGTACCTGAGCTGCTCGGCGCTGAGGAGCGCCAGGGCCACCGCGACGACGACGCCCACGGCCACGGCCAGGGACCTCGCAAGTCGCAGGCGCTTGGCGAGGTCCGCGCCAAGCCAGACGACGAGCACGGCCAGCCCGATATGGGGCAGATAGGTGAAGCGGTCCGCGACCCAGTGCCTGCCCACCGGCACGATCCCGCTCACAGGCAGCAGGGACACGACATACCAAGCCCACCCGGCGGCCGCGTAGGGGAACCTCCGCCGCACCGACACGACCGCGCTGCAAGCCCCGAGAAGCGCTGCGGCAGCGGCGATCTCGGCCCAGATCGGGATGGCCTGGGCACGATCGTAGAAGGAGAGAGCCAGACGGTGGGGCCACAGGGCGTCGCAAAGGTAGAGAACGTACGCTGTGGCCGCTCGCCCCAGGGGAGCGAGGATCGCGGCGGGGCCGTCCTCAACGTGGATGACGCCCCGTTGCTTTGCCAGGGTCAGAAGCGAGACCAGAACCGAGAGTGCCGCGAGCGGCGCCTTCTCGACCAGCACCTTCCAGGGTTCCTCACGACCGCCGGCGCTTCCTTGAGCGGTGTTCTCGCGCAGCCTGCCGAGGGGCCAGTAGTCGAGCACGAGCAGGAGCAGCGGCAGGGAAACCAGCATTGGTTTGGCCATCAGCCCCGCGGCAAACAGGGCGACGACGGCGGCAAACCAGCGTCGGAGCCGCGTGCGCGCATACTTCACGTAAGCCCCGATCGCCAGGAGCAGGAACAGGGTCGAGAGGACATCCTTCCGCTCCGTAATCCAGGCGACGGACTCGACCCGCAGCGGATGGACGGCGAAGAGTGCGGTGGCCAATGCGCTCCGGACCGGTGCCCCGGTCACGTCCGCGAGGACCAGGAAGAGAACAAGCGCGTTGGCGCTATGGAGCAGGATGTTCGTCAGGTGGAAGCTCTGGGGCAGAAGACCGCAGATCTGGACGTCGGCCATGTACGAGAGCCACACGGCCGGCAGCCAGAACTCCTCTTGGGAAAGACGAAAGGCCCCGCGGATTCCCTGCCAGGAGAGGCCCTGTTTGAGCAGTGGATTGTCGACAACGTACCGGAAATCGTCGTAGACGAATCCGAATCTTCGGGAGGGCCAGAAGACGAAGAGTGCCGCGGTAACGATCAGGAGACCCAGGGCGAGGTGAACCCTTCGTTCGAAAATGGGCAGCAACCATCGAGTCCCTGCCGCTTGGTCGTGCCTCATGGCGGTCCACTCCGGCGGCGGGGGGGCTCGTGCCCCGGAACGTCGTTCCGAGGGGCAGAACCACCCTTGGTTTCTAGGGGATGTGATTGGGTTTTCGGTGTGTGCCACAGGCCGGAGCGCAGCAGACTCCCCCCCATCGAGGGCATCGCCTCGCAGGGCGTCCAGCACCCCGGGCACGTCCCTGCGGCGATGGCCTCCCTGAGTCTTCTAGCTGCGGGCCGCGCCCAGATGCGGGCGAGATTGAAGCGGGCCTCCCGGAGCGAACCCAAGGGCGCGTCGTGAGAGATGCACGGGAAGACCGTCCCCTCCGAGGACACGAAGCAGCTCGAAGAGAGCGCGGTGCAGGGTAGCGGAGAAATACCGGTCTCGAGGTAGCGGCTCGCCAGCGACAGATAGCGGCGCTCCACGACGTCGAGGGGCGCAAGGGATCGGCGGCGCGCCTGCCGGACCTCAGCGATTTCCCGTGCGAGCGCCAGCAGGTCGGGCCGGGGCGCGTCATCGTTCCGGTAGTAATGAGGCGAGCGGTGGGCGATGTTCACGTGGAGGTTCCTCGGTCCGAAGCCGGGCAGCAGGGACGAGAGGGAGGACAGGGTATCTGCATAGCAACCGGCATTGAAGGCGGACAACGTCATGCCCACGTGAGGCTCGCAGTTTCGGATCTCTCGGAGCCGAGCGTACGTCTCGACGGCTCGGTCGAAGGCACCGGCAACACCCCGCAATGCGTCGTGGACTGCGGGAGGACCGTCGATGCTCACGGTCACGACCAGTCGCGGTGGGCGCCCCCTGGCCGCCACGTCTCGGGTGATTCGGATGATGTTGTCGACGAGGAAGCCGTTGGTCGGGAAATGAAGCAGTACGAGACGCGGACAATAGCGGATCACGGCCGCAAAGATATCGGGGAGATCCGGTCTCATGAAGATCTCTCCACCGGTCAGATCGATCCAAGAGAAGTTGTTGGATTTGGCTAGAAAAGCTTGAATCTCGGCGAGAGCAAGATCGGTACGCGGCGTCTTCCAGATGTGACATGAGACGCAGCGGTGGTTGCATTTGCCTGTGATCATGAATGTGAGTTTGTAGGGAAAACCCAATCTAAGAAAATTGGACCTGATGACCTGCCAAACAAGTTGAGCGTAGCGAATCGCTGCTGTCATGGTTGCGAGGCAGTCGCCATGATCTTAGTGTCGTTCTGAGCATCTTCGTACGTTCCTGAAATTCGTTGCTTCTTGAATCTTATGATCAGATCCCCATCCCAGTCAAAATACTTGTTCTTTATCTGGCTGAAGACCTGATCGACTCCAATGGCTTCGAGACATCGGGCGTGCGTGCATCTGGAGATCTTTCGATTGACGTTTCTGAGGCACGGGCTGCAGGTCGTTTGGTTGTAGACACTGATGCTGTCGGGCCCCAAGGGACCATACAGAAAGGGCGTGTTGGGGCCATAGAGCCCGACGGCCGGAGTGCCCATCGACGTCGCGATCTGGATGGGGCCCGTGTCGTTTCCGACCAACAGCTCGCAGTGCCCGCATAAGGCCGCAAAGCCGAGCAGCGAGAGCTGACCTGCGCCGTTCACGGCAGGGGCAGTCATGTAATCGATGACGGAGCGAACCAGTTCCTCCTCTTCGCGGCCGCCGCTCACCACAATCTTCATCCCGAGTTGCTCGGCCAGGCGGTCGCCGAGCCTTGCGAACCGCTCGGGCGGCCAGCGTCGGAGGGTAAGGTTGGGGCTGGACCCCGGGTGGAGCACTACCACTGCGTCACCCGACCGGATGCCCGACGCGTCGAGGAACGCCAGAGCCTCGTCCTCGTGGGAGCGGCGGAGGGTGATTCGGCCAGAGCCTTGGGGGCCCTCGGCGCCGACGGCCCGTACCAACCGCTCGAAGATACCCGCCATGTGCTCCGTTTCCGAGTACGTGACCGGAATCGTGTACGCCAGATGCCGAAGATGGGCTGGATTCAGGAAGCCAACCCGGGTGCCGCGGCAGGCAAGCAGGGAAAGCAGCGCGGAGAAATAGGCGAACTGCTCGAAGTCGATGACGAGATCGTAGGACCTCTTTCTCAAGCAGGGCAGCACTCTTACCGTGGAAGACACCAGATGGTGGACGGCGCTCGCGTCGACATAGTGCGTTTTTCTGATCTCGTCCACCGCTTCGAAGAGGCCCTTGTTGGTCCAGAGGGTCAAAAAGTCGATCTCCGCTCCTTGAAAGTGCTTCTTGAGCCGCCGGATCAGCGGCAAGAGGAGGACCACGTTGCCAATGCCGTGGAGTTTGATGGCCAAAATACGGCGAATTTCAGAGGCCTCTATGGCTTCTCTGCGTGGATCAGAGTGTTTCAGGAGGGCGAGCGCTTGAATCAGAGGAGCCCCGGCGTACCGGTCGATGGCCCTCTCCCAGCGCAGGTACTGGTCGTTTCGTCGAGGCGGCATCAGTGCGGTTGAGTCTTGGTCGCTCGTCGAGGGTTTGTATATGAACTTCTTGAACTCGATCCCAGGAATCCACAGGCGACGTCGATGGGTGGGAGGCGTCCCGACGCTCTTTCCCTACTGGCTCGTGCCCACGGCCGGGGATCATACCCTCTCGGGAGGAGAACCGCCATCAGGCAGCCGAGCCGGGATTCACCACCTGGGCGCCGGCGCGAGGCAGCGCAATGCTTCGAAACTCGATGCCGCCCTGCGCTCTTCTCCAAGAATCAGGCGGCGGATCCTGGAGGGCCGGAAAGGCACACTGAGGAACCCGGCGAGAATGGGTATCGGTCCGATGGTTGACGTCGGTCCTACTCGAACCATCGGTCGGTGAACAAAAATGTGGCCGACTCTTCGTCGTCGAGGGCCCGGTCTGCTCGCCATTACGGGGACGGTGCCGCGAGCGCGTGAGTCAGGTCCTCCCGGAACCGCGGCGACACGGGGTACCCGAGCGCCGCCGCCCGCTCGGCCAGACGCTGCGCCCGACGCACGTTTCCCCCGGTGAACTCCAGCACCGCGAGATCGTTGGCCGCCTCGGCCATCGAGGGGTCGAGGTCGAGCGCTGTCTGCAGCTCCTGGCGTGCCTCGGAGGCGCGCCCGGCCCCGCGGAGCGCCCGACTCAGCACGAAGTGGGCCGCGGCCGAGGAGGGCTCGGCTCGGACTGCCGCGCGGGCTTGTGCCTCGGCCCCCGACTGGTCGCCCCAGGCGAGCAGGAAGTCCACCAGTTGACCTCGCGTCTCCGGGTTCCGGGGGTCGCTCGCCACCGCCCACTCCAGGTGCTCCCGCGCCTCTGCGGGTCGGTCCTGCCGAGACAGGGCCAGCGCCAGCAGGGCGTGGGAGGCGGCGTGGTCCGGGCGGGTCTTCAGGAGGCGCCGAAGCGCCTGCTCTGCCGCGGCGGTGCGTCCCTGCCGAAGGTCGTTCTCCGCAAGCTTGGCCTGGGTGTCCACGTCGTCCGGAATCGCTGCGAGGGCGCGCGCCCAGGCTTGGCCGGCGGAGGCGAAGTCACCCCCCCTCTCGTAGGCCGAGCCGAGGCAGGCCTGGTAGTGGCTCTCGCGGGCCTCCGGCGTGAGGATGGCGAGCGATCCTCGGCTGCACAGAAGCACGAGGGCCGCGGCAGCCACCGGGAGCGCCCTCGGCTGCCGGAGCGGCGGGTTCAGGAGCGCGGCAGCGACCAGGGGGAGGAGGAAGAACTGGAAGGGGTATGCGTAGCGGTTCACGACGAAGAAGGCGAGGCACAGGAGGCCCAGGGCCGCGGGGAGGAGCAGGAACGGGACCGGCGGGCCGCGCTCGCGGAGCCCGCGCCCGAGCCCCAGGGCGGCCAGCGCGAGCAGGGGCGTGCCTCCCAGGGGGAAGAGCCACAGGGTCGGCAGCGAGTCGCGGCGCTCGAGGACGTGGGCGTACTCGAGGGGGATGTCCGTGCCGCCGAGCAGGAGGACCGCCTTCTTCCCGAGCAGGGTCAGGTACCCGACCGGGTACGAGGCCGCGAGCCGCAGGCTCTTGCGGACGAAGTGCCTCGCCACCTCCGCGCGGGTCAGGGGGCGCCCGGCCTCTCGCTCGGCCAGCGCGGCGGCGTCGGCGTCCTGCTGCTCGATCCGGGTCGAGACCCCCTCCACCCAGGTGTAGGTGCCCAGCGACCGCTCGTTGTTCCCCTGGAAGAAGGTGATCCCGTAGTTGGAGGAGATTGGGACCCAGCCGCCGTCCTGGAGGAAGTTCGAGACGGTGGCCGGTGCGATGGCCAGCATGAGGCCGGCGAGCACGGGCAGGGTGGTCCGGAGGCGGAGGGACCGGTCCGAGGGCACGGCGAGGGCGGCCACGAGGGCGGCCGGCACGAGCGGCGGCGTCGAAAGGCATGCCAGACCCGTGAGGAACCCTCCGGCCACGCCCGCCGCGGGCCGCGGCACTCCCGCCCGATGGAGCATGACCAGCCCGCCCAGGAGCAGGAACAGACCGACCGTGGTGCTGAGAACCTTGAGGCTGAAGAAGGCCGCGGGGCCGAAGAAGAGGGCGAGCGCGGCAGCGGTCAGGGCTGGCCGCTCCTCCCAGCGCTGCCGGAGGAGGGGGTAGAAGAGGAGGCTGGTCGCCCAGTTGAGCACGAGTTGTCCGGCCGCGACCCAGGACGGGGCGAACCCGGGCAGCCCCACGCGCCCCAGGGCCAGAACGTACGGGTACAGCGGCCCCTGCGCGAAGACCTCCCGAGGCACCCACTGCCCGGCCGCGATTCGCCCGGCCCAGTCCCAGTAGGAGAGCGCGTCCAGGACGAGGTGGTCGAGGAAGGGCGAGCGCAGGTACTGCGCGAACAGGAGGGCCCGGAGGCCCAGGCCGGCCAGCGCCGCGGCGAGAAACCAGCGGGGAAGCGCGCTGGGGGTTGGCCCGGCGGCGCCCTGCGCGCGATCGTTCATGAGGAGGTCTTTCGGGCCGACCGGCCTACGGGATGAGCGGGCGAACCTCCGTGGCCGGGCCGGCCCTCGGTACCACGGCGTCTGCCCCGGCCGTAGTCCCGCCGCCGGGTGCAGGCCGTCCCTGGATACCCGATTCGGGCGCGCAACGTCAAGGGCGACGGCCGTCCGCCCTGATCGGGACGGGTGGAGTCCCACCGCGTGGCCGAAGCAGAAGAAACCTCGCCCGACCTCCGGGCGGCTCCAGGACCTCCGCGTGATCCAGATCGAAGCGGAGCAGCAGGTCTCGAGACAGCGCATCCGGCAGGAAGGCGATTCCCCGGTAGCGGATGGGCATCTCCGGCAGCAGAACGTACCCGTATTTCGCCTCTCGAACGTGGCCGACGAGCTCGGCTGATCGAAGTCGTCCGGCCTTCGTGAGGTAGTCGGCCGCGAACCCGTCGGAATAGGGGTGGGGGAGATCTGCCAGGACGGCGAGACTCACGTCACCCGGAAAGATCTGCTGGGTCCCGAGATCGGCCGTCAGTTGCCGAAAGTACGGGACCGCGGTGGAGAAGGAAGAAGAGGGCGGGGCTGGAAAACGGCTTGGACCGCTTCGGTCCGCGGAGATGAGGCAGGCCGTCAGCGCCAGCCCCGTTGCGATGAGGCGCGGGCCGAGACGTGCACCGGAGGCCGCACGCCGGAGCCAGTCGTCGGTGCCCAGGATGGCGAGGACGACGAGGTACACGATCGCCTCGACGAAGTAATTGACGTCCGACCCCACTCGGACGGAGGTCAGGGTCGCGATCAGGAGCGAGAACCCTGAGGCCAGCGCCAGGGGCCGCGCCTCCGACCGCCCCCGGAGAGCCTGCGCTCCGAAGGCGAACCCCGGCAACACCGCGGGCGGGGCGACCCTGAGGAACGTGTGCCAGTTGTTCAGGATCCACTCCGACGAGCAGGGGGAGGCGGCGAGGATCCCGAAGGTGTGGGTGAGGAAAAACCCGTGGGTGGCGGCGGCCAGTGCCGCCACGGCTCCAAGCGCCATCAATCCGCCGGCGACGCAGAAGAGCAGGGCTTCGCGCCGACGCCCGTCCAGGTAGAGCGCTGCGCCGACGGCCGTCGGCGCGGCGAGCGCGGTCTGTTTGAAGGCGAGGGCTGCCAGAAAGAACGGCAGGGACCGCCAGAGCGCCGTGCGGGAGCCGCCCCGGGCGAGCACGAGCCCCAGGAGGCTCAAGGCGATGGCCGGCATGTCGGGCCGAAAGGTGACGGCGATGTTCCAGATTCGAAGCACCGGCACGAGAAGCAGCACGCCCAGGACGACGAGCCAAACCCTCGCGCCCTGTCGTCGGACGACGACCGCCGCCAGGAACAGGACAAGCCCTCCCGCCAGCAGCGACAGGAACCGGCCGGCCAGCCAGATTCGCGGGCCGTCCCAGCCCATGGCGCGACCGATGAGGCCCGGGAGCACGTAGGTCAGGGGGCCATACAGGGCGAAGTCGTGCGGGTAGCGGCTCCAGTCGCCGAAGAGGTCTTCGCCTCGCGCCACCTTGAGGCTGAGCAACGGCTGGGCCGCCTCGGTCCCGGAGGACTCCCCTGCCCTCTCCAGCGTTTCGAGAGCGGCCGAGGTTGACGTCAGGGCGGTGTGGCCGGCGACTGCGAGGAGAGCCAAAGCCACCAGGACGACGAAAACGGCTCGGGACGATCGGATGCGCTCCGTGGTGGGGCCCGGCGGTGACGGCATCTCAGGGAGGTGCCGGCACGCCGGGACGCGCCCGGCGGGCGTAGAGGAACCGGAGCCGCACGAGGTCCACCAGCATCGAGGCGACGAACGAAGGGGTCAGGCATTTCGAACGGCTCGACCGGCGAGGGTAATGGTGGACACCCACTCTCGCGACGGGAATCCGCAGGGTCTTCGCGGTGTAGAACAGCTCCAGGTCCACCAGTCCCCCGCGGCTGAGGAGGGGAACCCGCTCCAGAAAGCGACGGCGGACCAGCTTGAAGCTGCAATCGATGTCGCGCTGCTGGAGGCTGAAGAGAAGGAACGCCAACCCATGGAAACAGAGGCTGAGAACTGCGCGCCCGCCTCCCTCGGCGCGACGCAGGCGGTACCCGGCGACGAGGTCGTGGGTCGCGGCGTGCTCGACCAGCAGGGGCAACTCCCCCAAGTCGAACTGATCGTCGCCGTCCGTGTAGAAGACCCACTCCTTCCGGGCGGCCCGAAAGCCGGCGGCCATGGACGCGCCGAGACCCCGATTGGAGGCGTGATGGACGACTCGGACCTCCCTGTGCTCCTGGGCGAGGCGGTCTGCTTCCCGGTCGCTGCCGTCGGTGCTCGCGTCGTCGATGATGATGACCTCGACGTCGTCGGTCAGTGCCTTGGCGGCGTCGAGACATTTCCGGGTTACCGCCGCGATGGTCCCCGCTTCGTTGTATGCGGGGACGAAGATGCTCAGGCTGGGGAGTGCGCTGTGTCCCATCGGTGAGAACGTGGTCCCTTGAGAGGGCGCGACGCAGGCTCGGCGCTTGGTGCGGATGCTACCCATTTCGCGTGCGCGTCGTCAACGGACCGGTGCCCAACAGTATGTCTCGGTCGGCGTGTGGCCACACAACTTTGCCGCGGCCAGGGTATTTTTTTGTGAAGAACAGGTCTAGATTGTATCTATTCTCTCTCCAGCCTGGTATTGGCCCATTGGGAAGATCAGACATGGGGCGGCGGGCACCCCTCTCCGGCGGCACGATGCGCAGGGAGGGGAGCCATGAAGGTTCGGGAGGAGGATCCATGCGAGTGAGGCACCTCGTCTTCGGCGCGGCGGCGGGACTGCTGTGCCTGGCTTCGATGCCTCCGGCTGCGGTGGCCACCCACTTCCCCGACGGCTCCCTGTGCTACGACTGCCACGCCATCAGCAAGCTGAAGATGGTGCCCGGGACGCACCTGATCCGGGCCTCCCAGCGGACGACCGATCTGGGCATCACCCAGGTGTCGCCCACCATGCGCTGCCTCTTCTGCCACGATACGAACGCGGTCAGCGCGGCGTTGACC
>JACRMM010000001.1 GCA_016214985.1 Deltaproteobacteria bacterium
ATGGCCGTTCGCGTCCGCCCGTATTGGACTTGACCCGCGGCAGGCCGCGGGCGCGGTTCTCCTGAACAGAGCGAGTTCTGTGCACGTGGAAAGCTTCCATTTTATGGAGTCCGTTTTTCCAAGTCCGACAGGTTCCTAGCGCGAGGGTTTACCACGGGGTGGGCGGTCACACGCTCCCTGTGCGCGCTGCCGCGCTGGGGCCGGACGGAACTCGGGTCGTCACCGGCAGCGACGACGGTACGGCGATCCTGTGGGACGCGGGAACCGGGCGGCCGATCCGAGCTCTCGCGGGCCACTCGGAGAAGATTCGTGCCGTAGCGTTTAGCCCGGACGGAAGCCGCGTGCTCACCGGGAGCTACGACGGCACGACGGTGCTCTGGGACGCGGCAGCCGGAATCCCGGTCCGGTCCCTCGCGAGCCATGCGGCCTGGGTGCGGGCCGTGGCGTTCAGCCCGGACGGGGCGACCGCGGCGACCGCCAGCGGCGATCGGACGGCGGCTCTCTGGGACCTCGGGACCGGGCAGCGGCTGTATTCCCTGAGGGGCCATACCTCCTACCTCACCTCGATCGCGTTCCGTCCCTGCGGGACCCAGGTCCTCACCGGCGGGTGGGACCGGACCGCGACCCTTTGGGACGCCGTGTCCGGTCTCCCCCTCCGATCGTTCGAGGGGCACTCCGCTCCCGTTACGGCCGCAGCCTTCCATCCCGATGGGCGGCGCGCCGCCACTGGCGACGCCGACGGGAAGATTCTGCTGTGGGACGCGGAGACCGGCCGGCAGGTGGCTGCCTGTCCTCCCCAGGAGTCCCAAGTCACTGCGCTGGCCTTCGCGCCGGGGGGAACGCTTTTGCTCACCGGAGGTCCCAGCCGCAGGGGGAGCCTCTGGGATGTGGACTCCGGTCGCGCCGTTCGGCTGTTCGAGGGACTCACCGGCGACCTGCACTCGGCCGGATTCAGTCGAGACGGGACCCGGCTCCTGACCGCGGCGACGGACGGGAGGGTCGTCCTGTGGGACGTGCCCGCCGGAACGGAGTTACGGGGATTCTGCGCTTCGGCGTTCGCCGTGCGGGCCCTCGCGATCAGCCCGGGCGATGCCTCGATTGCCGCCGTGACCTCGGCGGGCTCGGCCGGGCTGTGGGACACCGAGACGGGGAGGGCCGTCGCCTGGCCCGGGGGGAGTCCCCCCACGGCCACGTGCCTGGCCTTTAGCCCCGACGACGACAACCGGCTCGCCGTCGGCGCCGGCTCCTCGGCGGTCGTCTGGGATCTGAGGGCTGGCCGCCGTTTGCGGTCGCTGGACGGCCACTCCTCGCCGGTGTGCGCGGTGGCCCTCGGTCCGGGGGCGGGACTGTGCCTTATTGGCTGCCTGGACGGCGCGGTGGCCCTCTGGGATGTTCCGGCCGCCCGCCCCCTCCACTGGCTGAAAGGTCACAAGTACACGATCCGCGCCGTTGCGCTCAGACCGGATGTTCGCTTTGCCTTGACCGGCAGCGCGGATGAGACAGCGATCGTGTGGGACCTGGGATCGGGCCGCAGAGTGCTCACGCTGCGGGGGCATCGTTTCCCCGTGACCTCGGTCGCGTTCAGCCCCGATGGCCGCAGCCTGGTCACCGCGAGCACGGACGGAAAGGTGGTTCTGTGGGACCTCCACTCCGGAGGGAGGCTCGGCACCTTCGAGCCCGGTGCCTCGGTGCTCGCCGTGGCCTTCCACCCGACCGGCACTCACCTCGTGACCGGCCACACCGACTGCGTCGCTGACCTCTGGGACCTGCGCTCCGGCACGCGAGTGCAGCGGTTCGCCGGGCACGCCCAGCGCGTGAACGTCGTCGCTTTCTGCTCGGGAGGGGGCAGAATCGCGACAGGAAGCGAAGACGGCACCATCCGCTTCTGGGACGCGAGCGCGGGAACGCACCTAGCCACTCTGCACCCGACGCAGGGGGGGTTCCTCTGGACGACACCCGGTGACGAGGTCTCGGAGTCGGGTTGGCTGTGGACCGACCGTCCGGACCTCGTCCACGTGCTGAGAGCCGAGGGCGACGGGAGCCGGATCGAGCCCTTGGCCGACGACGACCCCGAGCGGGCCGGCTACCTCACTCCCGGGCTCCACAACCGACAGGACATGGTCATGAACCGCCTGAACCACTTCGAGGACTATCGGTGGGAGATCGAGAAGATCTCCGGAAGATTCGCGGCTCGCCAGCTCGTAAAGAACCTCAGCGTTCGACGACCCTTCCTGGGCCGGTAGCAGCCGTAGCAGTTCCTACGCGCCCCTTCCCCCTCACCCCTGGACGATCCGCCACAGACACCCGCACATCCGATCGCTGGGGAGGAAGACGCTCTCCTCTCCAGACCACGGGGCCAGAGGTTCGATCCGCAGGGCTCCAAAGTGGCGGACAGCCTGCTCTAGATCGACGACGCGGAGGGCCACGTGGTGAAGGCCGTCCGAGGCGGCCTTCGGCGAGGGCCCTGAAAAGTCGTACAGGAGGTCGAATCTCGTGGCGCCCACCACGAACCTTTCCCAGGCACAGTGCAGTTGTTCATCTCTACCCTCCCCCACGGCACGCGCCTTCAGGCGTCCCAGGAAGAAGTCCCGGCCGGCGGGGGGGTCCGAGACCCGGACGGCCACGCGATCGATTCCCTGTACGAGGGGGTTGCGGGAGGGCTTGCGCGAGCTCCTCTGCATGAGCTGCATCCCGACCGAGAGCGTCGAAGCCGGGTGCAGGATCGTGAAGCGCATACCCTTGAACGCTGTCCGAGCGAAGACGCGAACGCCTCTGCTTTCCAGGTCGGCAGTGGCCCGGTCGATATCGGTCACTTCGAGGGCGAGGTGGTGGACACCCTCCCCCTGCTTCCGGAGAAAGTCGCACAAGAACCCACGCTCGCCGATCGGTCCCATGAGCTCCAGTTCGCTCTCAGGGCCGAGCGACAGGACGAGGTTCGTGTGCACGCCGTCCGGCGGGTAGGAGAGGCGCATGGTCAGATCGAGCTGAAAGACCTTCTGGAAGAGCTCGGAGGCCTGGAGGATGTCCTTCACGGCCAGGGCAACGTGGTCGATATGACGGTACAGCCCGGCCTGTTCATCGGGGTGTCCCTTCGGCTTCGACTCCACGTGGGCAGGGTCTTCGACGGGGTGGCTCTCGGTCACGAGCTGCTCTCCTCCGGGGCGTGGCCCACGCTCCCATCCGGCCGATCTTCCTTCGTGTCCCTGCGCCGGATCATCCGCTGGATTCGGTACTCCATCACGGTGGTCCCCTCTTGATTGATCACCCGATGCACGAAGGTGACGATCCCTCGATCCGGCTTCTTGGTCTCTCTCTTCTCGACGACCTCGATCTCCACCCCGATCGTGTCCCCGATGCAGACCGGGTGGAGGACCTTCATCTCCAAGCCCAGAAAGGCCATGCCCGTGTGATGGACGATGCCCGAGAGGAGGGAGAGGCCCTCGGCATAGGCCAGCGTCAGCGCTCCGGGGACAATCGGCTTTTGGAAGAGGGTCTCTGTCTCGGCATACGACCGATCGAGGAAGAGGGGCTCGAAGAACCCGCAGAGGGTGACGAAGTTTACGAGATCCGTTTCCGTGATCGTCCTCTTGAGCGTCTGGAACGGTTGGCCCAGCGAGAAATCTTCGAAGGAAAGCCCTTCCAAGAGCATTACCGTTTCCTTTCCTTCCCGAGAAGTTGGCTCGCAATGATGTTCTTCATGATCTCCGGAGGGCCGCCGGCGACCTCCTCGGCCTTCGCGTCCCGCAGCCAGCGCTCAAAAGGAGCGTCTCGATAGCAGCCGTAGCTTCCCGTGATCCTCATCGCGGCAGCAATGGTCTCGACGGCGACGTCTCCACAGTAGAGCTTGGCCATGGCCGAGAGCTTGGAGCAGTCACCCCCCCGTTCCTCCTCAGCGGCGCCCCTGTTTCGCAACAGCTCCGCCGCCTCCAACTTCGTGTGGAGATCGGCGATCATCCAGCGAATCCCCTGGTAGTCGGTGATGCGCCGCTCGCCGAGGTCTCGCTCGGAGGCGTAGGCAATCGCGGCCTCGAGGGCGGCCTTGGCCATTCCGAGGAAGACGCTGGCGTTGCCCAGGCGGCTGAAGTTGAACGTGTGGATGAAGAGGTCGAGCCCTTGCCCCTCCGCTCCCAAGCGGTTCTCGACGGGGATCGGGCAGTCTCGCAGTTCGAACTCATAGATCGGCGAGGTTCGAAGGCCGATCGGATCAAGCTTTCGGGTGATGTGAAAGCCCGGCGCTCCCCTCTCGAGCAGAAACATCGTCAGCCCGTGGTCCGTCTTGGCGAGAAGGCTCATGACATCGGCTTCCGCCGCGTCGTTGATGTGGCTCTTGATCCCGTTGAGGACGTATCCGTCGTCTCCCCGTCGGGCAAACGTCTGAATCCGGGCGAAGCTCGAGCCCATGCCCGGCTCGGAGATGGCGGTCGCGGCGTGGAGGGCGCCGCTTGCCAGGCCGGGCAGGAACTTCACCTTTTGCGGTTCGGTCCCGCACCGGAGGAGCAGGTGCTGCGCTTGGAAGATGCCGTTGTGGTGGTATCCGGCGCTCAGCCGGCCCAGCTCTTCGCTCAGCAGGCAGTAGGCCGTCGCGCCCAGGTCCGCGCCCCCGTAGGCGCGGGGAACGATGACGCCGAGGAAGCCCTTCTCGCCGAGTTCACGAAACGTGTGGCGCGGGAAGACGGACTTCCGGTCGTACTCGTCCACGTCCGGCGCCGCCCTTTCAGTGAGGAACGCCCGGACCTCGCGCTGAAATCGGCGAAGTGGCTCGCTGTAGTCAAAATCCAAGGCAACCCTCCGGGTTCAGTGGCACGCTCACCTGTACCACGGGGGCGCCCGGTTTCCAAGGTCGAACGCGGACGCGGGCCACCACGCGGGCGGACCGCGTTGCGCCCGGAATCCGGCGTTTCCTGCGCCCCCGCCTTTTCCAGAATCTATCGGACCCTCCGACCGAGGGTGCGTCTCCGCGGGCTCCATGACCGCAGGCCGGTCACCGTGACCGGGGACCGGGAGATCGGCCGTGGTCTCCCAGTCTGGCATACTGATGCGGATCCGCCGCCCAGTCCCGCGGCGGGTGCTCCGGGGAGAGAGCGGGGAGGAGGGTCAGTTCCATGCGCCGCGCGAGGCACAAGATGACGTCCTGGCCAGAGCGCTCCGGCATCGCCTCAGCCCTGGCCTCCGCGGTTCTCTTCGGCACCGCCACGCCGGCGGCCAAGGCCTTCCTGGGGGTCATCTCCCCGCTGGTCCTGGCGGGCCTCTTCTATCTCGGCTCCGGGTTCGTCCTCTCGCTGTGGGCCGTGGCGCGACGGGTTGTGACCAAGCAGCACGAAGGGCCGAGGCTCCAGGGCGCCGACCTCGGGTGGCTCGGGCTCGCGGCGTTCTGCGGCGGGGTGGCCGGACCGGTGCTCCTCTTCTCCGGGCTCGCGGCGACGCCCGCCTCGACCTCCTCGCTCCTGCTCAACCTGGAGGGGGTCCTGACGGCCCTTCTGGCCTGCCTCGTGTTCGGGGAGCACCTTGACCGGCGGCTCCTGGCTGGCATGGCCGCGATCCTGGCCGGGTGCGTCGTGCTGGGCTGGCGAGGGGGGCCGGTCGCCGGGGCGGCTGGAATCGGAGCGCTCGCCGTCGCGGGGGCGTGCCTGGCCTGGGCGATCGACAACAACGTGACGCGAAAGATCTCCGGGGGGGATGCGGTGCTGGTGGGGGCGGTCAAGGGTGCGGCCGCCGGTTCGGTGACCCTGGGGCTGGGGCTCGCCTCCGGGGCCGCGTTTCCGGGCCCCGGCGTCGTCGCCGCAGCCGTGCTGGTGGGCGTGCTCGGCTACGGCCTGAGCCTCGTCTTGTTTGTCCGCGCGCTGCGGGATCTGGGGGCCGCGCGCGCCGCAGCGTACTTCTCGGTGGCGCCGTTCACGGGCGCGCTCCTCTCCGTCTCGGTTCTCGGCGAGCCCGTGACCGGGGCGCTCCTGGCCGGGGGATGTCTCGTGGGGCTCGGGGTCTGGCTGCATCTGACCGAGGACCACGGCCACGAGCACGAACACCCAGAAGCGGTCCACGTCCACTGGCACCGACACGACCCGCACCATGGCCACGGGCACGGGGGCGAAGACCACGCGCACCCGCACCACCATCCGCTCACCGTCCACTCCCACCCGCACTATCCGGATCTTCACCACCGGCACGGACACTGAGAGCCAAGGGCCCCTCGCCGGCGGGGCGAGGCGGCCTCGAACGAGGCCTAGAGATCATCTCCGGACGCCCCGCCGCGTCCTTCCCCTGCGCGGTGCGCGTGGTAAGTAGAATCTCTGAGGGAAGGGCGCCTGCCCAGGCGCGGACCCGAGCGAACTTCGGAGAGGAGTCGGCATGGCCCCACGACAGCGTCTCTCGACGACCCTCTTCTGGAGCATCGTGGCCGTGGCCGCATCGGCCATCGCGCTCGTCGGCTATCTGTGGGTTTCGGGGGAGTACAGGCGCTTCGACGACGAGGAGGCGAGGCTTCGGGCCGACACGGTGGAGGCGCGCAAGGACCGGGTGGTGAGAGAAGTCGAGCGGGCCCTCAACTTCGTCGACTTCAAGCGTTCCCAGACCGAGGAGCGAGTGAGGGACGGACTCCGGGCCCGCGTTCGGGAGGCCCACGGGGTCGCCGCCCACCTGTGCCGCACCTACCAGGGCCGAGTCTCAGATCCGGAGCTGCGGGCCCTCGTGAGGGAGGCCCTGCGGCCCTTGCGGTTCAACAAGGGCCGAGGCTACTTCTTCGCGACCTCCCTCGACGGGATCGAGCAGCTCTTCGCCGACCGGCCCGAGATGGAGGGGAGGAACCTCCTCGACATGCGCGATACCCGGGGTGCCTACGTGATCCGGGACATGGTCGCCCTCGTCCGGGACCGGGGCGAGGGATTCTACTCTTACACCTGGACCCGCCCGGAGCGGGAGGGCCGGGACTTCCGCAAGCTCTCCTACGTGAAGCTCTTCGAGCCCTTCGGGTGGTTCCTGGGGACCGGAGAGTACGTGGACGACATGGACCGGGAGGTCCAGGGGGAAGCGATCGACCGCATCGAGCGGCTCCGGATCGAGCCCGAGGGTCGCGTCTTCGTCGGGCGCTGGGATGGGACCTGGCTCACTTCGCCGAGCCGCGCTCTGGTCGACCCGGCCCTCACCCAAGAGGAACGCCGCCGCTTCGTGCGGGACCTGATTGACGTCGCCCGGGCCGGGGGCGGGTTTGCGGTCGCCGGGCCGCACATCGCCTACGGCCGGTCCGTGAAAGACTGGCGCTGGTTCGTGGGCGCCGACGTGTACCTCGACGACGTGTACCGGCAGCTCGAGGAGGCCCGGGTCCGATTGCGCACCCGTGTGCGGTGGCACGTGGTCAAGATCGCCGGCCTGCTTCTAGGGACCCTGTTGGGGGCGGTGTGGCTCTCGGGCCGCGTGGTGGCTCGGACCCGACGGGAGATGGACACCTTCACGACGTTTTTTCGCCGGGCGGCGGCCGAGTCCGTCGAGCTCGACCCGGCCCGGCTTCGCTTCGAGGAATTCCGGGGTCTGGCGGAGTCGGCCAACCGGATGCTGGCCGAGCGCCGTCGCACCGCAGACCTCTACCTCCTGCTCTCCGAGAACGTGAGTGACGTCCTGTGGACCTCCGACCCCCGCCTGCGATGGACCTACGTGAGCGCCTCGGCGGCGAAACTCCTCGGCTACCCGGTCGACCGGCTGATGGACCTTCGCCCGCGGGACCTCCTCCCCGCGTCCTCCTGGCCGGCGGTCCGGCGCGCCAGCGCGAGCCTCTGGGCCGGGAGCGGGCCAGCGGCGCCCGCGGACGGCCCGATCACGGTGGAGCACCCCCTGCGCCGCGCGGACGGCTCTCTCGTCTGGGTCGAGTCCCGGGTCTCGCTCCTCCGGGGGGCGGACGGGCGGCCCGAGGGGTTTCTGGGCGTGACGCGGGACGTGTCGGCGCGCCGGGCGGCCGAAGAGCAACTCCGCCGCCGCTCGGAGGACCTCGCGGAGCGCGTGAAGGAGCTTCGCTGCCTCTACTCCGTCTCCAAGGTGCTGGGCCGCGGGGATCGATCGACCGCGGAGATCTTTGCCGAGGTGGCGGATCTCATGCCCACGGGCTGGCAGGAGCCCGGTCTCACGTGGGCCCGGGTCTCGGTTTCGGGTGAGGTCTTCTGTTCCGAGGGGTTTCGGGAGACGCCGTCGCGACTCGCGAGCCCGATCGTGGTCGACGGCGAACCGGTGGGGATGGTGGAGGTGTTCGCCGGCGAGGGTGTTCCCGACGGCGGGGACGAGGGGCCGTTCCTGCGGGAGGAGGTCCACCTGGTGGACGAGATCGCCCAGAGGCTCGGAGAGCTGATCGAACGAAAGCGGATCGAGGCCGAGCTTCGTGACGCCAAGGAGCGGGCCGAGCTCGCGAGCCGGATGAAGAGCACGTTCCTCGCCAACGTCAGCCACGAGCTCAGGACGCCGATGAACTCGATCTTGGGCTACACCGAGCTCCTCCTCGACGGGGTCGAGGGGGAGCTCGGTGCCGGCCCGAGGCAGAGCCTCGATCGGGTCGAGCGCAACGCCCGCCAGCTCCTTCACCTGATCGACGAGCTCCTGGATCTGTCTCGGATCGAGTCCGACCTCCTCGAGCTCGAGCACGTGGCCTTCAGCGTCCGCGCTCTGGTCGACGAGGCGGCCCGCACCCTCGCCGTGCTCGCGGCCCAGAAGGGCCTTCGGTTGACCTTCGCGGTGTCGCCGGAGGTGCCCGACCTCGTGGTGGGCGACGAGCCTCACCTGAGACAGGTGCTCGTGAACCTGGGGGAGAACGCGATCAAGTTCACGGAAGAGGGCGAGGTGGGTCTGGGTGTCCGGGAAGAGGGTCGGGAACCCGGTTGCGTGCGGTTGCGCTTCTCGGTCCGGGACACCGGGGTGGGGGTTCCACCGGAGCAACAGCGCTCCATCTTCGAGGCCTTCGTCCAGGGCGACCCGTCGTCGACCCGTCGGCACGGCGGCGTGGGCCTGGGGCTCGCCATCTCGTCCCGCCTGGTGGAGCGGATGGGGGGGTCGATCGGTGTCGAGAGCGAGCCCGGCCGGGGGAGCACGTTTCACTTCACGGTGACCTGCGGGGTGGCCGAGGGAGCGTGAGCCACGGTCGCCCAACGGGCTCCTTCGGGACGGGAATCGGGTTCAACGCCCTCAGGCGCGTGGGGGCTCGACTCCGGCAATCCAGGTCGCGAGCAGGGCCTGCAGCTGGGCGAGTTTGAAGGGCTTCGTCAGGAAGTCGTCCATGCCGGCGGCCAGGCACCTCTCCCGCTCTCCCTCCATGGCATGTCCCGTCAGGGCGATCACGGGGACCCGGCGCCGCTCGCCGCTCGTCGCCCGTTCGGCGTTTCGAATCCGCCGTGTCGCCTCGTACCCGTCCATCTCGGGCATCTGGCAGTCCATCAGCACGGCGTCGTAGCGCTTGGCCGCGAACGCGCGAACGGCCTCCGCGCCGGTCGCCGCAAAATCGACCCGATAGCCGATCATCAGGAGCATCTCTGCCGCGAGTTCGCGGTTTACCGCGTTGTCCTCCGCGAGCAGGATGTGGGCAACGTCGCGAGGGACGTCGGCGCCTGCGTGGGAAGCCCCATCCAACGCCGGAGGCACTGCCACCGAACTGCTTTCGTCAGCGGAGTGGGTCGTGGACGGCGCGGCCTTTTCGAGCGGAAGCGTGAGCAGGAAGGTCGAGCCCTTCCCCGGCTCGCTCCGCACACCGATGGTTCCCCCCATGAGGCGGGCCAGGCGGCGAGCGATGGCGAGCCCCAGGCCCGTTCCTCCGTGGGTGCGGGTGGTGAAGTCGTCCACCTGCACGAAGTCCTCGAAGATGGACTGATGCCGGTCCGCTGGAATCCCCGGGCCACTGTCCTCCACCTCGAACCGCAGGAGCGCCCTCCTCTCTTCCTCGGCCTCGACGAGCACGCGCAGGGTGACGTCTCCTCGCTCCGTGAACTTGACGGCGTTGCTCACCAGGTTGCCGAGGACCTGGCTCAAGCGGTGTGGGTCGCCACGAACGAGGGCAGGGACGTCCGGAGCCACGGAGCAGGAGAGCCGGAGACCCTTTTGCGCCGCTTCTCCCAAGAAGAGACCCACGATGCGCCGGGTCTCGTCGCTGGGCTGGAAGTCCACGCGTTGCAGGGTCAGCCGGCCAGCCTCGATCTTGGACAGATCCAGGATGTCGTTGAGCACGGTCATCAGGGCACTGCCCGAGTCGTGGACGGTCTGGGCGTAGTGTCGCTGGCGGTCGCCGAGGTCGGTCCTGAGAAGGAGTTCGGTCATGCCCAGAACGCCGTTCATCGGCGTTCGGATCTCGTGGCTCATACGGGCCAGGAACTCGGACTTGGCGCGGCTGCCGGCCTCTGCCGCGGTCTTGGCCGCCTGGAGCTCTTCGGTGGCCCTCTTGAGGTCCGTGACGTCGCGGCCCACGGACTGGACCTCGGTGGGACCGCCTTCGGCATCGAAGGTGGCCCGGTCGGTCCACTGCAGCCACCGGATCTCGCCGTCGGGCCGCAGGATCCGGTGCTCGTACGTCGCGAGGCGCCTGCCCGGGCCCAGCCGCGCGGTTTCAGCCTGCAAGAACTCCTGATCCTCCGCCGGCATGGGCGGAACGAAGGCGCGTCCGAGGAGGTCCTCCTTGGATCGTCCGAAGAAGCGACAGTAGGCCTCGTTGACGAAGGTGAGCTCGCCGGTCGGGAGCCAGCGCCGGATGAGCTCCGTCTGGTCCTCCACGATAGCCCGGTACCGAGACTCGCTCTCCCGGAGCGTCTCCTCGGCACGGCGCCGCTCGGCGACCTCGACCCCCAGGGCTGCGGACTGCCGCTCCAGCTCCTCCTCTCGCTCTCTCAACCGGTCGGCCATGTCGTTGAAGGCCTGGGCGACCTGTCCCACCTCGTCTGCGCGGTCCAAGGGGATGCGGTGGCTGAGGTCGCCGTGCCCGATGCGGTCGGCGCCGGCCCTGAGCTGCTCCAAGGGTTCGAAGACGAGCCGCCTCATCCGGCCGGCAAGCCCCCCCATCGCCAACACCCCGAACAGCAGGATCCCCCCGTCCAGGAACAGCAGGGCCGAGCGACTTGCCTCCGTCGCCTCGCCCTGAGAGAGCTCCGTGACGACCGTCCAGTCCGTTCCTGGGATCGACGCCGTCACGCCCTGCACCCGCGCGCCGGAGAAGTTCTCGTAGGAGCCGGTCCAGACGAGCGACGGAGCCCGAACGATCGCATCCAACACCGGCCGATCGCGAAGGGTCGTCCAGGCCAGCACGATCCGCCAGTCGCGGTGGGCGATGATGCGGCCTTGTCGATTGATCACGTAAGCGAGACCCGTCCTCCCGAAACAAAGGCTCGCGACGACGTCCCAGAGCACTGTCGCCCGCAGCCGTGCCGCCACGACCCCGCCGCCCGGGGCGGGGATTGCGAGGACCAGGTACGGTTCGTTCAAGGAAGAGATCTCGACGCTGCTCACGAAGGGTCTGCCGGCCATCGCGTCCTGGAACCAGGTAGCCTGACGGAGCGTGAACAGGTTGGCGAGGAGGGAGACGTCCTGGTGGGCGCTGACCAGCACCTCACCCCTCTGGTCGACCACCACGACCTCGCGCAGGGCCGAGTTGTTCTCTAGGAACCGCCGCAAGATCTCTGGTTTGGACGCCACCTCGTCGCAGATCAGCCCGATCAGCAGCAGGTCGTCCCGCGACCGCTCGGCGAAAGCGGTCAGCGTCTCGACCGCGTGGCGCGCGGCTTCCCCCTGGCGGGTCTCCCAGGCCTGACGCTCGTTGCGGCTCGTAAAGAAGTACACTCCTGCCCCGATCCCGACTAACGTGGCCACGAGGACCCAGGCAAGGAGCGCCAGGAGGTCTCTTCTCAGGCTGAGCCTGCGGAGGGGCTGGCGCTCCCCGGGGCCGGCCCGGGGTTTGATCGTGTTCGGTTTCACCCTCCGTCCTCAGCGACTCTCGTCCAGAAAGCGGCTCCACACCTCCCGGTACAGCTTCTCCCCTTGCGGGGTGAGCGCAATGAACGAGTGAGCGCGGCGCAGCACGTCGGAAGGGGGGTAACTCGACGGGTCGTCGCGGATCTCGGGCTTGAGAAGAGGATGGGCCGCTTCGTTGGCGACGGCGTAACTCTCCCCGTTGGCATCGCGGGCGCTGATCTCGGGCCGCAGCATGAAGTTGATGAATGCCTCTGCCATGGGCCTGTTCCTGGCGGCCGCCGGAATCACGAAGTTGTCGCTCCAGAGCAGCACCCCTTCGGCCGGGAAGACATACTCCAGGGAATGGCTGTCCTGCCTGGCCAGGCGGTAGTCCTCCGGAAAGCCCTCCATGACCATAACCTTTCCGCTGGTGATGAGGGGAACGGCCTTCTCGGGCTCCTCGTCCGCGATAACGGCAGTCTTCTTGAGTTGCAGAAGTTTCCCAAGAACTGCCTGCAGGTGTTTGGGGTCTTCCGAGTTGGGCGAATGCCCGAGGGCCAGAAGAGTGAGGCCGATGAGTTCACGCATCTGGCTTCGAACGGCGACCTTGCCGGCGAGGCGCGGGCTCCACAGGTCGGCCCACCGTGTCACGGGTAGCTTTGCCAGGTCCCTTCGCAGAAGGAGCCCGGTTGTTCCGAAGCTGCACGGCACCGAGTACCGGTTGCCCGGGTCCGCCGACAGATCCCGGAAGTTGGCGAACACGTTCTTGAAGTTCGGGACGCTACGGTAGTCGATCTCGGCCAGGAGCCGGGCCTCGGCCAGGGGGCGAACGAACTGGCTCTCGATGATGGCCACGTCGCAGACCTTTCCGGCCCGCAGGCCTGCGACCGCCTCCTCCTGGCTCCGGAAGAGCTCGTGGTGCAGTTTCACCCCATACTCCCGCGCGAAGTCGTCGGCGACGGATTTGAACCCGCCCTCCGCCCAGTCGTAAACGACGAGCTCCGGGGGTGGGGGCTTGGGGGCCGCCGCCGGGGGGGCGGAGCGCTGACAGGCGACCGCCGCCAGAAGGGCCGCGGCGAGCAGGAACACTGGGCCCCATCGGGGGTCGGGCGGCACTCTGACCGAAGGTCTTGCGTGGGTCCGTCGCACGTACATGGCCGGTTTCTCCCCTCCCGTCGCAACTTCGGCGCGCCCGCACGGCGCACCTCGTCCACTTCTTCCTGCAGGAACCAATCTCGTCGACGCGGCGGGGAGTCGGCGTCTTGCCCGGCTCTCGGGGACCTCAGCCGCCTCGCCGACCGCCGCCCCGACCCTGGGTTGCTGACTTGAACCGCTTCCATACGTCGTCGTAGAGCTTCTCGCCTTTCTCGCTTAATGTCGTGTAGACGTGCGCCCGCCGGAGGACCTCCATCGGTGGGAACAAGACCCGGTCGTTGCGAAGCTCAGGGGCGATGAGCGGCAGGGACGCGTCGTTGGCGGTCGCATACTTCTTCTCATTGACGATCCGCGCGCTCACCTCGGGCCGCAGGAGGTAGTTGAGGAACACCTCCGCGGTCTCCTTTCGGGCGCTCCTGGCGGGAATTGTGTAGCTGTCGCTCCACAGCGTCGTGGCGTCCTCCGGGACGACGTAACGCACGGCCTTGTTCTGCTGTGCGGCGACCCGGTAGTCCTCGGCCCAGCCCTGCAGGACCACGACACGGCCGCTTAGGAGCTCGGGCACGGCGCTCGACGCCTCGACGCCGAGGAGGACGAAGGGCTTCTCTACGGCCAGGAGCCTCTCGAGGGCCTGCTTCAGCTCCTTCGGATCCTCGGAGTTGAGTGCGCAGCCGAGGGAGAGGAGGGTGAGCGCCAGGACCTCCCGCGGCTGGTCGCGAAGGGCGACCTTACCCGCGTACCGCGGCTTCCACAGGTCGGCCCACCGCTTCACGGTGTCTCCCACCAGGTCGGTGCGCACCAGGAGGCCCGTGGTGCCGTAGTGGTAGGGCACCGAATGCCGGTTCCCGGGGTCTACGGCGAGGTCGCGGAAGTTCGGCGAGACGTTCTTGAAGTTCGAGACGTTGCGGAAGTCGATCTCGGCCAGGAGGTCCTGCTCTCTCAGGGTGGCGACGAAGTCGTTGTCGAGCACCGCGACGTCGGGGGCCACCTGACCGGTGCGGATCTTCTCCACGGCTTCTTCCATGGACTCGTAGGTGAGGTACGTCACCTTGACGCCAGTCTCGGCCGTGAAGGCGTCGAGCACCGACTGCGGCATGTCCTCGGCCCAGTCGTAGAAGACGAGCTCCGGCGTCAGGTGGGGTTTCTGCACTGCGGCGACGGGCTCGGAGCGGTTGCAGGCCCCGAGGATGGCCGCGCTGAGCAGGAGGACGACGGAAAATTTCTCGCGCACGTTGGTTGTCCTGGTCTCGAGTCTGGCCGCGGAGAGGCCCGCGGGTTACGAAGGCAGCGGTTGGCGGCTCCTGCCGTCAGCGACTGGCTCGCGCCTCGAAGCGCCGCCAGAGGTCCTCGTAGCGACGAACCCCCTCGGGGTGCAAGGGGAGGATGACTTCGGCACCCTTCAACACCTCCTGGGGCGGGTAGAGCACGGGGTCGTTCCGAATCGACGGTTCTACAAAGGGAACGGCGGCCTCGTT
This sequence comes from Deltaproteobacteria bacterium, assembly GCA_016214985.1. Taxonomy (GTDB): domain Bacteria; phylum Desulfobacterota; class Deferrisomatia; order Deferrisomatales; family JACRMM01; genus JACRMM01. Next base: position 14,529 of record JACRMM010000001.1, read on the forward strand.
GGCACTGGGGTATCCCTTCTCGTTCGTAATCTTCGCCGAGATATCCGGCCGGAGCAGGTAGTTCAGGAAGACCTCCCCCGTGTGTCGATTCGGGCTGCTTGCCGGGATGACCAGGCTGTCGTTCCACAGCAGAGCGCCCTCCTTGGGTACGACGAAGGCGACGGCCTTGTTCTTCTCGCGACCGACGCGGTAGTCCTTCGCATACCCCATGGACACCGCGACCTTCCCATCGGCCAGCGCTTGTGCGCTGGTGTCCGGGTCGAAGTCCTCCAAGGCAAGGGCGTGGGGCTTCAGCTCCAAGAGCCGCCCGAGTGCGGCCTCGAGCTCGGCCGGGCTCTCCGAGTTGGCCGAGAACCCGAGCGACTTGAGGGTGAGCGCGATGACATCCCTGTGGATTCCCATCCAAAGGCCCACCTTGCCTCGGTAGCGGGGATCCCAGAGGTCCGCCCAACTCGTGACCGGCCTTCGTGCCAGGTCGGTCCGCACCACGAGGCCTGTGAGCCCCCAGTTGAATGGGACGTTGTGGCGGTTACCGGGGTCGGAGACGAGGTCCCGGAAGTTGGGGGCGAGGTTCTTGTGGTTCGGGATGTTCCGGTAGTCGAGCTCCGCCAGGAGGCGGTCCCGTGTCATCTCGGGGAGGAAACGGCTCTCGAGCACAAACACGTCGTACACGCGGCCGGCCCGGATGTTTGCCATGGCGTCTTCCTGCGACTCATAGACCTCGTATCGGACCTTGACGCCATACTCCCTCTGAAACTGATCCAGGACCGCCGCAGGGATGTCTCCTTCCCAGTCGTAGAGTACGAGCTCGCGAGCGAGGGGCTGCGGGGCTGTCGCGGGGGGCGGCGCCGAAGGCTGACAGGAACACAGCGCCGCGGCGAGGACCGCGGCGAGGCACCGGAGGAACCGTCGGAACGGCAGAATGCGCCCCGGTGTGGCACTGCGAGGGTTCACCTGTTCCCTCCCTTCGGGTGACCGCATCCTGCGTGTCCTCAGGCTGCGGAAGGCGGGGGAGCTCTCGAGGAATCACCCCTCCAACGTTTCGGACCCTGGTGCGATTCCCTTGAGGGAGAGGGGGCGCGTGACGGCCCGGCTCAAGGGATTCCCTCTCGGTGCCGAAGCATATTCGCAGACCTCCCTCTTTCCCCGCCCGGAGGAGCCCCATGCGTCGCCCGCACCTGTCGCTCCTGTTCTTGATCGGCCTCGCCGTCGCCTGCAGCCGCCAGGAACCGTCCAGGCCGGCGCAGGACTCCCAGCCCGCCTCGGAGCTGGTCTTCTACAACTGGGAGGGGGACATGCCCTCGTCGGTGCTGGACGCCTTCACCGCGAAGCACGGGGTCAAGGTCCGGTACGTGACGTTTGGCTCCCAGGAGGAGGCGGTGGAGACGATCGAGGCCGGGAAGCTGGTCTGGGACGTGGCGGTCGTCGAGACCGAGTACTTGTCGCGCCTGATTCGAGGCAGGCTGCTCGCCGAGATCGACCCCCAGGGCCTGACGAACTTCAAGAACGTATCGCCGAACTTCCGCGACCTCGCGGCCGACCCGGGCAATCGCCACTCGGTCCCGTACCACTTCGGTACCACCGGGCTTCTGGTCCGCACCGACCTGCTCGGGGACTCGGTGAAGCGCTGGGCCGACCTGTGGAAGCCCGGCTTCGCCGGACGGATCGGGGTGCGGGACAGCCGCCGGGAGGTCCTGGGGTTCACGCTCGTCTCCCTGGGCTATTCCTTCAACTCTGAAAACCCTGCTGAGCTCGAGGCGGCCCTGAAGAGGCTCCGAGAGTTCAAGAAACCGCCCGTCTTCGTGGAGGTCGAGGCCGCCAAGGCGGTTCCCAAGCTCCTCGGCGGCGAGGTCGCCGTCCTCCAGGGATGGGCCGAGGACTACGCCATGGCCGTCGAGAAGAACAAGGCAGTCCGCTACGTGATCCCCGAGGAGGGCTGCACGCTGTGGGGGGACCACTTCGTGGTTTCCGCGCGAACCCCAAACCAGTCCGCGGCGGCTCGCTTTCTCGACTTCCTCCTCGAGCCGGAGGTCGGCGCCCTCATGGTGAACGAGAAGAAGTACGCCAACGCCAACGAGGCCGCCCTGCCCCTGGTGAAGCCGGAGATCCGAAACGACCCGGTGATCTACCCCCCGGCCGCGCAGCTGGCCAAGGGCCACTACTACTCGACCCTGAGCGAGGAGGGCGAGCGGCTCTACGCCGACGTCTGGAGCCGTTTCAAGACCACCCGTCGGTGAACGGGGGCAAAGACGAAGAAACCGATGAACCCGCGGCCGCGGAATCGACCCGAACGCGCATCGGCGCGCCGCCGAAGCCTCAAGTGGGGGCTCCTCCTGTTCCTGGGCGCCCTCCTGTTCGGGATCCTGCTCCCCACTGGGGCAGGGGTCTACCTCTTCGTCTCCCGTATGGAGCAGGACGCCTGGCAGACCCGCCAGCGGGAGTCGGCGCTACGTGCCGCGCAGGTCGTGTCCGGATTCCTCGAGCGCACCCGGGACTCCTTGGCCCTGCTCAACCTGTTGGGCGCCCGTGAGCTCTCCTCCGATCCCCAACGGCTCCGGCGCGTTGTCGAGCGAAACCCCGCGTTCCGAGAGATTGTGCGAGTCGACGCGGCAGGTGGGATCGTGGCCACGGTGAACCAGGACTCCCCGGTGATGGCGAATCTCTTCACCATCGCCCAGTCTCAGTGGTTTCAGACGGCGATGCGGGGCGACTTCTTCGTGGGCAGCGTGGAGTTGTCCTCCTTTCGAGAGCCCTACCTCGTCATGGCCGCGCCCGCCCCCGACGGAGGGGTCATGGGTCTGAGGCTGCGGATGACCGTGCTCTGGGACGTGGTGGCGGCCCTCGGCTTCGGCAAGACCGGCGTCGCCTACGTGGTGGACCGGGGGGGGCGTGTGATCGCACACCCCGATCGCGCCGTGATCCTCGCGGGAACGACGCTGCGGGGCCGGCCCGAGTTCGAGGCCGCGGTGCGCGGCGGGAAACAGGGGTGGCGGGGCACGTATTTCGACGTCCAGGGCAAGAAGGTCCAAGGGGTGGCCGCGGCCGTCCCGGGGACCTCGTGGGTGATGTTCGCCGAGCTCCCCCTGACCGAGGCGACTGCCGCCAGCCGCACCGCGCTTCTCTTCCTCGGCGGCGGATTCCTGGCCTTCGGTTGCGTGGCCACGGCCATCGCCGTGCCCCGGCTCCGAAACCTCATCTTTCAGCCCCTCGAGGCCCTGCGGGAAGGGGCCGCGCGGGTCGGCGACGGGGACCTCGAACACCGCATTCTCCTGGCCCGCCGCGACGAGATGGGCGAACTCGCCGAGGCCTTCAACGAGATGACCGGGCAACTGCGGGGTTCGAGGCAGCATCTGGCCTCGATCGCCGCCCACCTCGCGGGCCAGAGTCTGGACCTGGAGGAGCGGGCCGAGAGCACCCGCCGGGGAGCCGAGGAGCAGCTCTCGCGCTGTCTCGCCGGTTCGCAGAAAGCCGAGGACGTCGCGCGGGTGCTGCAGCCGCTGACGGTGGTGGCGGGCGGCTTGAAGGAGGAGTCGGAGCAGACGGCCGCTTCTGTCCAGCAGGTTCTGGCCATGACGCAGCAGGTCCACGGCGACATGGGCGTGCTGTGCCGGCGGGTGGAGACCGCCGGAGCCTCGGTCCGGGACCTCGACGACACCACGGCGAACGTGACGGCGGTCATGGAGCAGGCCGGCGCCGCGGCCCGATCGGTGGCCGCCTCGGCGGCCGCCATCGACCGCGTCTCTGCCGATCTGCGCGGGGGCGTGGGGGAAGGCCGTGAACTGGCCGAAGACGCGGCCGCGCGGGCGGTCGTCGGGCGGCAGTCCATGGCCGAGGCCCTCCAGGGCATGGAGCGGATCCGGGGGGCCGTGCAGACCGCGGTCGACTGTTTCGATCGCCTGGGTGCCGAGCTTCAGCGGGTGGGTCAGGTGACCCAGGTGATCCAGGATATCGCCGGAAGGACCAATCTGCTGTCGCTCAACGCCGCCATCATCGCGGCGCAGGCCGGCGAGCACGGGAGAGCCTTTGCCGTAGTGGCCGCCGAGATCCGCAGCCTCGCCGAGAAGACGTCGGCGAGCACCCGGCAGATCCAGGGCGTGGTGGACGGGGTGGCCGCCGGCCGCAGGGAAGCCGCGGCCGCCATCACCCAAGGGGTTGAGCGGGTGCTGGAGGGAGTGGCGGCGGCCGAGAAGACGGGGGCGGTGCTCGAGGCCATCCACCAGAGCTCCGAGCGTGCGGCCGGACGCCTTCGGGAGGTGGACGCTGCAGCCGACGCACAGGCAGCGGAAGCATCACGGGTATCCGAGGAGATCCGCCAAATCACGGCCAGTGTCGCCTCGATCGTCGACGCGATGCGCAGTCAGCAGCAGCGCACGAGCGAGATTCGCGAAGCCTTGGCGGAAACGGAGGAGGTGGCGCGCGATACCCTCTCTGCGGCAAACGAGCAGAGACAGGGGTTGGAGTCCGTCACCCGGACGTTGACCGCGACGACTCGGGCCACGGACGAAGTCGACAGCGCCATCCTGAACGTCGACCAACTGCTGGCGGGGCTCCGCAGCGACGTGGGCATCCTGGACACGCGCGCCAGGGCGCAGCTCGAGGGCGTGAGGCAGCTCGAAACCGACGCCCGCACCCTTTCCCTCCTGGCCGGCGAGATCCGTGCCGGCCTCGAAGGTTCTTCGTCAGACAGCTGACCCCTCGCACCGCCTCGGCATCGGCCCATACGCAGCCCGCCCCCGAGATCACCGGAGCCGAAGCTCCTCCACCTCCCGGAAGCCGCTCACGAGGTATCGTTCCACCTCGACCCACAAGAGCGCGCAGTCGGGCGCCGTGGCGAATCCGAAAAGGCTCGGGTGTCTCGCGAGGTAGAGGTCCAAGAAGCGCGCCCTCTCCGACGCCTCGGCGTCCCTCGCCGTTCCCAGGGCGGTCACGGCGACGGCCTCTTGGAAGTCCGCCTCCCGGTTCGAGCGGTCGTCCACGAGCAGGGCCGCGCGCGGCTCGGCCCGGAGCCTCCGGTACTTGGCCGTGTCCCTCCGCGTGGCGAAGAGCAGGAGGGCAAGATCGTCCGTGGACGCGAACGCGACCAGGTTCCCGTGAGGCTGCCCGGTCGCCTGGGTCGAGAGCACTGCGAGTCTCTGACGCGCGAAGAGCCTGCCGATGGATTCTCTGAGATCGCGCTCACCCGGCATCGAATCACTGCCCTTTCTCGGCTGCGCCGGCGCCTTGACCGGCCGGAGCCGTTCGGTATGTTGTCTCTCCCTGCGGAAGACTTTGCAGAGATTGCATCGGAGAAGAAACTCTGTCCAGCCGACCGAGCCGTCGTACCGGCCTGAGACTTCCTCGCCGCCTGGGGGCCGCCTTCCCCCGATTGCTGCTCTTCCTGGCGCCGTTGTTCGGAGCCGTGGCCTGCGCCTCGCTTCCTCCTTCGCCCGATGCAGTGGCCCGCGTCGACCTCGCGCGCTACGCCGGCACCTGGTACGAGATTGCCCGGTTTCCCAACCGGTTTCAGCGCGACTGCTTCGGCTCGACGGCCACGTACACGCTGCGGCCGGACGGAAGGGTGACCGTCGTTAACGAGTGCCGAAAGGGTGGCGCGGACGGACCGCTTTCCTCGGTCAGGGGCACGGCGCGGGTGGTGGATCCGCAGACGAACGCCAAGCTCAAGGTCACCTTCTTCTGGCCGTTTTCAGGCGATTACTGGATCATCGACCTGGGGGAGCAGTACGAGTACGCCGTGGTCAGCGGACCCGACCGCAAGTACCTGTGGATCCTGTGCCGAACGCCGGCGATGGACCCGGACCGCTACCGGGCCCTGGTGGCGAGTCTGCAGACCCGGGGCTTCGACGTGGGGCGGCTGATCGGAGCGGCGCGGGAAGATCCGTGAACCCGAGGGTCGCGGGAGAAGGGGACGTCATGTCACGCGTCGCGATTGCGATTCCCGACCACGTCCTGCTCGCGACGCGGCAGTCTCCTGAGAAGTTCGTCCGCGAGGCGAAGTTCCTCCTCGCGTTTCACCTGTTCGAGCAGGGGAGGCTCTCGGCCGGAATCGCCTGCCAGCTCTGCGGTCTGGGCCGGGTCGATTTCCTTCTCGTGGTGAGCCGTCAGGGCATCCCGGTGGCGGACCGGGACGACGAGGAGGCGGCGAAGGAGTTTGCGCCGTGCCCCGCCGGCTCGGTCGTTACGAACAGCGAGCCGATCGTGGCCCTATCCGCGGTCGGCCGGCTCGATCTGCTCCCGGCGCTGTTCGAGTCCGTGCTCGTCCCCGCTGCCGTGTTCCGGGAGGTGGCCGGGGCGGGGCTCGGGCGGCCGGGAGCCAACGAGCTCAGGCGGGCAGCCTGGGCGAGGGTCGTCGACGTGGAGCCGTCTCCGGGCCCGCCCCTTTCGGAGGAGCTCGGTCCGGGAGAGGCCGAGACGATCGCCCTCGCTGCGCGAACCGGGGCGAGCCTGGCGCTTCTGGACGATCGCCGGGCCCGGCGCGCCGCCGAAGACGGCTACGGCGTCGGTGTGAAGGGTGTGGCGGGGCTCCTCCTCGAAGGGAAGCGCCGGAGGATCCTCCCTTCCGTTCGTCCGCTGCTCGACCGCATGCTGGCCGAAGGGTACCGCCTATCACCGCGCCTCATCGACCACACCTGCCGCGAGGCAGGGGAGTAGCGACCTCTTGTCAAGGAGAGTGCCATGCCCAAGACCCGCCTCGACCCTGGCCCCTTCGTCCTGCCCATGCCCACGGCCCTCATCGGGGCTGTTGTGGACGGCAAGCCCAACTTTATGACCGCGGCCTTCGTCGGCATCGCGAACTTCAAGCCCACGATCGTGGCCTGCGGCCTCTCCCCCACGCACCACACCTGCCAGGGCATCGCTGCCCACGGCGAGTTCAGCGTGAGCCTGCCCGGGCCCGAGCTCGTGGAGGCCACGGACTGGTGCGGGCTCAACTCCGGCAAGCGCGCCGACAAGAGCCGCGTCTTCGAGACCTTCGCCGGAGAGCTCGCCCACGCACCCATGGTCAAGGCCTGCCGGCTCGCGGCCGAATGCCGGGTGGTGAAGACGGTCGAGTTCGCCGTGGACACGGTCTACTTCGGCGAGGTCGTCGGGGTCTACGCGGACGAGGAGTCTTTGAAGGACGGTGCCCCGGACTGGCAGAAGATCGCGCCACTCCTCTTCACCTTCCCGGACAAGGCCTATTGGAGGTTCGGGGAGCACATGGCTGCGGCCTGGAGCGTGGGCAAGGGGTACGCGCCCTGAGCTGGAGGGGATTGGGGACGAGAGAGCGGAGTGTTGCTGTCGCGCCGGCGCCGCGCGTCGGGCTCGAACGGAGGGAGGAGTCGGATGGACTGGAACGAGTACTTCGAAGCGGCCACGGGCACCGGGTTCCTCGCGACGGCGAACCGCGCCGGGGAGGTCGATGTCGGTCTACTCCCGGCCCAGGGTGATGCCGGACGGCACCCTGGCGTTCGGGATGACCGACCGCCTAACCCATGCGAACCTCCAGGAGAACCCGTTTGCGGTCTACGCGTTCATGAAACGGGGGTTCGCGGGGGTTAGGATCTATCTGGAGAAGGTGGGGGAGGAGGGCGCAGGGCCGGTGCTCGACGAGATCCGGAGCCGGGCGGATGCGGTCGTGGGCGCGGGCACCGGAGAGCAGGTCCAGTTCCTGGTCCTGTTCCGGGTCCGCAAACATCTTCCGCTCGTGGGCGCGGGACCGGGGAACGAAGAGCCGTAGTGGCCGTAAGACGGCTTCCCCTGGCCGGCACGGTGGTCCGCCGGGAAGACGCCGGCCAGGCGACGGGACCTTCTTCGCTGCCGAAGCGGCTGACGTCAGGCCGAGCGGTTCGGACCGCGCAGAGCCTGAGAGCGGAGTCTGCGGAGCTCGGGTGTTCCGCACGGTGGTTGTCGGCGAAGGAGCTTCGATGCTATAGGAACGGCACGCGTTGGGCGCGCGCGGCCGCTTCTTCTGGGCCTTTCGCTCCCCCCTCCTGTTCGCTACCGTGGGGAAGCCATGGCTCGTGAGCTCTATTCGGTGATCGTCGGGACGGGAAGTTGTATTCCGGAGAAGACCGTCCCCAACGAGGACTTCCTCGGGCACCGGTTCTTCTCGGACTATGGACAGCCGCTCGACCCCGCCGACAATCCCGCGATCATCTCGAAGTTTCGCGACATCACGGAGATCGCCGAACGCCGCTATGTGACGGACGAGCTGGTGACGTCGGACATCGCCTGGGAGGCGGCGAGGAAGGCGCTGGCGTCAGCCGGCGTCGATCCCGAGTCCTTGGACTACCTGGTCGTCGCCCACAACTTCGGTGACGTGCGCGCCGACAACCGGCGCTCCGATTTCGTGCCGAGCCTGGCCGCGCGCGTGAAACAGCGGCTCGGCATCGTCAATCCGTGGTGCGTCGCCTACGACCTTCCGTTTGGGTGTCCCGGCTGGCTGCAGGCGGTGATTCAGGCGGATTACTTCCTCCGGTCCGGCGACGCGAAGAGGGCCCTGGTCGTTGGCGCCGAGACCCTCTCCCGCGTGTCGGACCCGCACGATCGCGACAGCATGATCTACTCGGACGGTGCCGGCGCCGTTGTGATCGAAGCGCAACGCAACCGTGAACCCGTCGGCATCCTCGCCCACGCCGCGCGCTCCGACACCCTCGAGCACGCCCGGCTGCTGCAAATGGGCGTGTCCTACGACCCGGAGTTCGAAGACCGTCGCCTGTTTCTCAAGATGCAGGGCCGCAAGCTCTACGAATACGCCCTCACGACCGTGCCCGGCGTCGTGCGCCAGAGCCTGGAGCGGGCCGGGCTCACGCTGGCCGACGTTCGCAAGGTGCTGATCCACCAAGCGAACGGCAAGATGGACGAGGCGATCCTCAAGCGCCTCTTCAAGCTCTACGGCGTCCAGGAGATCCCGGCGGAGATCATGCCGATGACGATTTCCCGGCTGGGCAACAGCTCCGTGGCGACCCTTCCGACTCTGCTCGACCTGATCCGACGGGGCGAGTTGGACGGTCACCGTCTGGGGAGCGGAGACATCCTCGTGTTCGCCTCAGTGGGCGCTGGGATGAACATCAACTCGGTGGTGTACCGCTGCCCCTGAGCCCGATCGATCGGAGCGTCGCTTTCCGTCGGCGGAGCCTGGGACACGATGGCCGGCGGCCGCTGGCCCCGCGTCAGCCTTGAACCCGTCCACTGATTCCCGAGACTTTGCCGGGCTGCTACTCCCTGATCCCCTTGCCGCTTCCGGCCGGTGCGCTCCCGGGTATCCCGACCGGCCCGTCGCACGCCCCGGCGCACTCTTCTGCCTGCGGCACCGCGGCACGGCACGTAAGGCACCCGACGCCTCAGGCAAGGCAGCAGACTCCACGCGGCCAAATCCCTTGGCGCCCTGCCATCGCGTCTACGTCCACGACGACGGCACCGTCCGCTTCAGCGTCGCCCAGCCCAAGGAATCCATGCTCCTCCTGCGCGATCCCGCTGCCGGCGAACCGGCCGCCTTCGAGAAACTCTGCGACCTCTTCGATCCATGCACAAAGGACGGAGTGGACCTCTTCCACTACGACGACCTGCTGCGCAAGGCGCTCGCCTCCATCGAGCACACCTTCCAAGAACGCGCTGCCGCCTCGCTTCTTTCGGGTCGCGGCGCTCTGTTGCCTCACCGCTGCCGAAGCGCCGAACTCCAGGGGCGACGATTTCGATCTCGTCACCTGGATGGTGGTGAAAGGGGACCGCTCCGATTGACGAAACTGGGCCGGTTCGGTACCGTGGGCGGTACCACGGAGGCCGACAGGGGGACGCCGTGACCAAACGATGCCGTGAGCTTCTCGCCAAGGCCCGCCAGCACCCGTCGGGACTCCGTTTCGCCGAGCTCTGCCGGCTTTGCGAGTGCATCGGCATGGCCTGCGTGCGGTCCCGGGGCTCCCATCGCATCTACCGTCGCGAGTCGGCGCCGGTCTTCTCCCTCTCGGCCCAGGAGGGGAAGAACGGCGAAGCCAAGCCCTATCAGGTCCGAGAGCTCCTGGAGCTTGTGGACCTCCACGGTCTCGAAGGCGAGGGAACCCCATGACTGTCCGCTACTCCGTCACCATTCGCTGGAGCGACGAGGACGAAGCCTACGTTGCCACCGTGCCCGAGCTCCCGGGGCTGAGCGCGTTCGGCGATACCGAGGAAGAGGCGCTCAAAGAGTTGGAGATTGCGCAGGAGGCCTTCTTGGACGTCATGCGGGAAAGGGGCGATCCGATTCCCGAGCCCCGCTGTCTTCCGGCGGCGAGCGGCCAGCTTCGCCTGCGCATGCCCAAGAGCCTGCACGCCGAGCTCGCCGAGGCCGCCGCTGAGGACGGTGTGTCACTCAACTCTTACATCCTCACGCTCCTCTCGGCCCGGCACGCGGCCAAGAAGTCTGCCCGGGGCCGGTCGGCCGGCCGCCGTTAGGAACTGGGCGGTTCTCACGTGCATCCCACCACAGCCTTCGACCGCAAGGCCGCCCTCGAAGCGGCTCTGAAGGCCTTCGGCTCGGAACCGCTGGAGGCGGCCGCCTTGAGCCTCTTCGGAGCCTTGGGGTATCGCTCCGAGCGGCGCCTCGACCTCACGCCAAACACGCCGGCCCAGTTCCTGGCCGCCTTCGCCCAGGGGAAGCCCTTCGACGCCACCAGGGCACTACTCGGAGACTGGCGGTCCGTGGACTTCCTCTTCCAACTCACCGATGCCGAGGTCCAAACCGCGACGAGCGGCCAGGGCGTTCTCCTGTTCGACAGCACGGGCCGGTTCGACGAGGCGATCATGCAGAGCTACCTCTTCTTCGCCGTCGACCTGGCGCCGCCGACCGAGCGCGCGGACTACCAAAGACCATTCCACCGCGGGTGAGGGCCCGCCCGCTCGCGGCGTATCATCCGCTCATCCTTTGCACGCCTGCGCAGCGCGAACTCTCGGGGACTCGATGGCAGTCACGATCTTGCGGGCCACCCTGGGTTTAACCGGGCCGATTCTCGGCCTCCTGCTGGCCCTTCTCGTCGGGCCGCACAAGGCTCAGGCGGATCCGCCGAGCCGGGTCGCGTCCATCGAGGTCTCCGGCGCCGAGCGGACCACGCGGGACACGGTGCTCACCCTGGCGCGCATCCGCGAGGGCGACCCCTGGCGGGAGGGGCAGGAGGCCGAGGTCCTCCAGAACCTCCGAAACGCCCGCCTCTTCTACGATGAGAGCGTCGAAGCGGTGCAGCAGGGCGACGCCGTCGCGCTCCGGATCCGGGTCACGGACAAGTGGTCCCTGATCCCCGTCCCCCTCGTGCTCGTCCGCAGCGGTGAGAGGGTTTACGGGCTCACGGTCCTCGAGTCGAACGTTCTCGGGCGGGGCAAGAAACTGATCGCGGTGGCGAAGAGCCACGACGGAGAGCCGGCCGGCTCCCTGATCTATATCGATCCGTACCTCCTCGGCACGCAGCTCCGGCTCTTCGCGTACGCCACGCGAGACGACACCCGCGAAGACGTGTGGGACGAGGACGAGAAGATCGGTTCCTACCGCCTGCGCCAGACGGGCGGGGTGGCCGCGCTGGGCTACCGGCTGACCCCCCGCACGAGCCTCTCCGCGGGGCTGCGGCTCATGAGCTATCGCACGCGCGGTGCCGAGGGGCTCGCCGAGCCCCCGGCCGACGCCCGCGAGAGGGCCCTCTCGCTGCGACTCGAGCACGACGGCGTGGACTTCGACGAGGAGCTCCGGAGGGGGTCCTCCCTGCGCGTCGTTGCGGAACAGGGGGTGAGCGTCCTGGGCGACCAGGTCGACCGGTGGGCGGTCGACGCACTGGCGCGCTACTCGCTGAACCCGGCGGCCCGGCACACGCTGGCCCTCGACCTCCGGGGCCTGCTCACCGACGACAGCGACTACGTCAACGACTCCACCGACTTCCTGCGCGGCTATGAAGCGGGCCGCTTCCGGCCCGACCGCCTCCTGGGGGGCTCCCTGGAGTACCGCGTCCCGATCGCGAAGCTCTCGGAGGCGACCGTGTCGGTCGTCGGGTTCGCGGACGCCGCTCTGCTGAGGGACCCCCACCACGACTTCGCGCTCCGGGACCTCCAGGCCGACGCCGGGGCGGGAGTGGCCATCTACCTGCGGCGGGTGGCGCTGCCGGTCCTCCAGTTGCACGCCGCCTACGGGTTCGCGAACCGCCGGCTGCTCCCGGGGTTCTCGCTCGGTGCGGGTTTCTGAGGCGGGGAGGGGCAGTTCACGGTCGACCCGCGCGCGCGCCTGCGCGGTGGAGGGGTCGGCGTGGCGGTCCATGGCCGAACCGGTGTCCCTGTTCTGTGATCCTTCGTGGACGATCCCGTTCCTGCGGCGAAGCGATGCGGCATTCGCGGTGGGGGGCCGCGGGACGGCCGGCCGTCTACACGTGGTTTCGCAGCCGCAGCTCGGCGGGGTGGGGGTTCAGGTAGGTCTGAAGCCGCAAGTACGGCTCGTCGTACTTGCGCACGTAGTGGTTCACGAGCGTCACCGGCACGATCAGCGGGATGAGCTCGGTGCGGTAGCGGTCGATCACCTCGAGGAGCTCTTGCTTCTCGTCCGGGTTCAGGACGTTCTTGAAGTAGCCCAGGCAGTGCTGGAGCACGTTGGCGTTCTTCTTCGGCGTCGCCTTGAGCTGCAGGGCCTCCAAGAGAAGGCGTTGGTACTCGGCGAAGAGCTCTTCGGTCCCGTGCTCTTTGGCGTGGGCCACCCAGCGCCCGAGGGCCCGGTAGAGCTCGGTGCTGTGGGACAGGAACAGGAGCTTCTCGCGGGTGTGGAAGTCCACGAGGTTGCCCCGGGTCTTGCCGCGGGCCAGCATCTCGCGCCAGCGCCTGAGCGTGAAGAGCCGCTCGATGAAGTTCTCCCGGAGTCTCGCGTCGTTGAGCCGGCCCTCTTCCTCGACCGGCAGGAGGGGAAAACGGTCCCGAAAGGCCCGGGCGAAGAGCCCCACGCCGGTCTTGGACGGCATCCCCTCCGGCGAGTACACCTTGACCCGCTCCATGCCGCTCGACGGCGAGCCCGACTTGAAGACGAACCCGCAGAGGTCCTCGTCCGCCAGCCGCTCGACGCGCTCCCGCGCCCAGTCGAGCATCCGGTCGGTCAGGTCCACCCCGGAGCGCGACGTGACGAGGCGCGGCGACTCGGGGTCGCCCACGAGGCGCATCGCCTCCCGGGGCACCGGCAGGCCGCACTCCACCTCGGGGCACACCGGCACGTACTCCATGTACTGCCCCAGGGTGTCCCGCAGGAAGTGGTCGAGCTTGTGGCCGCCGTCGTAGCGGACCTTCTCGCCGAGCAGGCAGGAGCTGACGCCGAGTCGAATCCGCTCGGATACAGGCGGCACCGCTACGTCCGTCATCGTTGTTCTTCCTCTCCGGCCGGAGCCTGCGCCGCTGGGGGCAGATCGAGGCCGCGCAGGGAGTCTACCGAGCCATGGGCACGCGGCAAGACGCCGGCCGTGCCCTGTTCACGATGCAGGCCCGGAGGCGTGCCGCCAGCGCCGGATTCCAGGGGTAGAACCAGGGGTAGAGCCGGTGGCGGCGGGGACCGGTTGTCGGTAGGATGGCTGACCGCGAGCCGCCGGTCCCTCGGGCGCTCGGCGAACGGGAGTCCCTGCGCCGGTGGCCCCGCTGCTTTCCGAGGCGCACGAAATTGCCGCCGCAGGAACTGGGTGACCCCGATGTCAACCGCAAGAGATGCCGTCTATTCGTGCGGAATTGGTCTGCTGCTCGCGGTCCTCGCGAGCGCGCCGTGGCCCCCGCCGGTCGCCTTCGCCGCAGACTCCCCGATGCCCCCAGCCGCGCTGTCTGAACCACGTTTCGGGCACCTTGCAGAGAAGTTCCGCAGGGAGGTCGTGGCCGTGGAGCCCTGGCTGGAACGGTATGGGGCGGGGGCGGTCTTCGGAGCGGTCTTCCTCGAGGGCGTGGGTGTTCCGGCCCCGGGCCTCACGCTGCTCGTCGCGGGTGCCCTCCTCTCAGCCGCGGGCCGGGGGCCGCCGATCGGTGTCCTGCTCGCCAGTGCTTTCGCCGCGGCGGTCCTGGGAAACAGCCTCGGGTATGCCGTGGGCCGTCTCGGGGGGAGGGCTTTGCTTCGGCGGGTGGGACTGAAGGACGAGCGCCTCGAGCCGCTCGAACGTGGGTTCGCGACGTACGGCGGCTGGCTGATCGTCGCGGCCCGCTTCTTCGACGGGCTCAAGCAGCTCAACGGGCTCGCGGCGGGAGTTCTCGGGATGTCGTGGCGAACCTTCTCGCTCTTCAACGTCGTCGGAGCCGGGCTCTGGGTGGCCCTGTTCGGTCTGGGCACCTACTACGTGGACGAGCATGTGCAAAGGGCCCGTGCGCTCCTGCGGCACGTCAACCTCTGGGTGGCGGTCGGGACCGGTGTGGTGCTGCTCCTGGTCATCGGGCGGCTCCTCGGCACACGGCGCAGCGTCACAGACCCTCCGGGTTGACGCCGCACGGGCTGAGCCCTCTCCGGTGAGGTCTGCACCCCCAACTGAAAAGGATGGACATGAAGACGACGTCGAGTGCTCCGGATTCGGCCACGGTTGCCCATCACCTCCGGTTTCACGCCCCACACGCACACCTCGCGGCGCCCTTCGGCGGGGATTGGTTCGGCCTGAAGGCGGAGGGGTTTGCCCGCTTCTTCGGGACGCCGACGTTCATCATCGGCCAGACGGCAATCGTCGGGCTGTGGATCGCGGCCAACGTGATGCGGTTCACGACGTTCGACGTCTACCCGTTCATCCTCCTCAACCTCGCCTTCAGCCTCCAGGCCGCCTACGCGGCGCCGCTGATTCTCCTCGCGCAGACCCGACAGGCGGATCGCGACAAGGCGCACTCCGACGCCGATGCACAGCACCGGGAGGCCCTGGCCAGGGCGAGCGAAGAGAGGCAAGCTCGCACTGCAGAACACCGAGCAGCTCATGGCGCTCATGGCGCAGAACACCGAGCTGACTCGGATGACGCAGCAACTGAGTCAGCGGATCGAGGCGCTGACCGTGGAGATCCACGCCCGGCTCGTGCCGGGGGGCGGGCAACCGTGCACAGACGATGCTGCAAAGGAGCTTCGATGATCGTGGAACGGGAAGACCAGTCGGGGATCGCGATCCTACGGATGAACCGAGGGAAGGTGAACGCGTTGGACGCGGAGCTCCTGCAGGCGCTCGTGGCCGCGCTCGACGACGTGGAGGGCTCGGACGCCGCGGCCGTCGTAGTGACGGGTGCGGGCACCGCCTTCTCGGCCGGAGTGGACCTCTTCCGCTTGCTCGAAGGCGGGCCGGAGCACGTCCGGGAGTACCTGCCGCTCCTCGACGCGGTGTTCGGCCGCCTCTTCTCGTTCCCCAAGCCGACCGTTGCGGCTGTGAACGGCCACGCCCTCGCTGGCGGTCACCTCCTGATGGCCTGCTGCGACCGTCGGCTCATGGCCCGCGGACCAGGAAAGATCGGCGTGCCGGAGCTCCTGGTGGGGATTCCGTTTCCACCGCTCGCCCTCGAGATCCTGCGCGCCACGCTCGCTCCGGAGGTCCTCCAGGATCTCGTCTACACGGGCCGGACCCTGGGTGCCGACGAAGCGCTGGCGCGTGGGGTGGTGCACGAGCTCACCGAGCCGGGAGAGCTGCTCGAGAGGGCCCTGGCGCGGGCGAGGCAGCTGGGCGACATTCCGGGACCGATTTTCCGGCTCACCAAACGCGAAATCGTGGCCCCAGCCCTGGAACGGGCCGAGCGGCTCCAGGCGGAGCTCGGCGAGGAGGTCACCGGGATCTGGGCGTCACCTGACAGCGCGGCGGCGATTCGAGCCTTCCTGTCTCGCACGGTGGGCCGTCGAGGGTAGGAGACAACGGGCCGGGGCCGGCTTGACGAGGCACGGATCGGCCGCTCTACTGGACAGGAGCGACCGTCGGCCCCCGTCTCGCCGAAGACCCGACGCCGGGGGTCCGGCGGTCTTTCGCGCCCGCTCGCCGGCGCAAGAGGAGGCCCCATGGCGAACAGCATCGTAAACGTGCCCCTCCCACGGAACGAGCCCGCCCTGTCTTACGCCCCTGGCACCCCGGAGCGGACGGAGCTCAAGGCGAAGCTCGTCGAGCTCGCCGGACGGGAGATCGACATCCCCCTGGTGGTGGCTGGTCAGGACCTCCGAACGGGGCGGCTCGGGGAGTGCCGCATGCCGCACCGTCACGCCCACCGGCTGGGCCGCTTCCACGAGGGTTCGGCCGAGGAGGTGCGCCAGGCCATCGACGCAGGGCTCGCCGCCCGGAGGGAGTGGGCGGAGATGGCCTGGTACGACCGGGCGGCCATCTTCCTCAAGGCCGCGGACCTCCTGGCCGGGCCGTGGAGGCAGACGCTCAACGCCGCGACCATGCTGGGGCAGAGCAAGACTCCGTATCAGGCGGAGGTCGACGCCGCCTGTGAGCTGATCGACTTCTGGCGGTTCAACGCGTACTTCATGCAGCAGCTCTTCGGCCAGCAGCCCCAGTCGGCCCCCGGGATCTGGGACCGGGTGGAGCACCGGGCCCTGGAAGGCTTCGTCTTCGCCGTGACCCCCTTCAACTTCACGTCCATCGCCGGGAACCTCCCCACCGCGCCGGCCCTGCTGGGAAACGTGGTGCTCTGGAAGCCGTCGCCGAAGGCGGTCTACTCCGCTCACTACCTCATGGAGCTCCTTCGCGCCGCGGGTCTGCCGCCGGGGGTCATCAACCTCGTTCCGGGCCCCGCACCGGTGATCGCCGAGGCTGCGCTGACCCATCCGGAGCTCGCCGGAGTACACTTCACCGGGAGCACGACGGTCTTTCGGGGCATGTGGCGGGTGGTAGGCGAGAACATCGGCCGCTACCGCACCTACCCACGGCTGGTCGGAGAGACCGGCGGGAAGGACTTCGTCTTCGTCCACGCCTCGGCCGACCCGGATACCGTGGTGACGGCGCTCGTCCGGGGCGCCTTCGAGTACCAGGGCCAGAAGTGCTCGGCCGCTTCCCGGGCGTACCTCCCCGAGAGCCTGTGGCCCGAGGTGGAGGAGAAGCTCCTGGAGGCGGTCGGACGGATCAAGGTCGGGGACGTAACGGACTTCAGCATGTTCATGGGCGCGCTGATCGACCGGGAGGCCTTCGAGAAGGTGAGGGGCTACCTGACGTATGCGCAGGGCTCAGAGGGTTTTTCGATCCTCTGCGGCGGGGGGTGCGACGACCGGGAGGGGTACTTCGTGGAGCCGACGGTGATCCGCTCCGCCGCGCCCCGCTCCCGCCTGATGGAGGAGGAGATCTTCGGCCCGGTGCTGACGGTCTACGTCTACCCCGATGCTGATCTCGAGGAGGCTGTGGACCTCTGCGACACGACGTCCCCCTATGGCCTGACCGGATCGGTCTTCGCCGGCGACCGCCGGGTGATCGCCCGGCTCTCTCGCCGGCTTCGCGACGCCGCGGGCAACTTCTACATCAACGACAAACCCACGGGCGCGGTGGTCGGGCAGCAGCCCTTCGGCGGGGCCCGGGCCTCGGGCACGAACGACAAGGCGGGAAGCCTCTTGAATCTCCAGCGGTGGGTCTCCCAGCGCACCATCAAGGAGAACTTCTGCCCTCCCACGCGGTTCGAGTATCCCCACATGCTCGAGCCCTGAGAGGGCCTCTCAGGGCCTGCGCTGCCGCGCCCCTCAGGGCGCGAACGTCAGCAGCACCTCGTCGGTCTCCACGGCCGACCCGACCGCCACGAGGATCTTGTCGACGCGGCCGTCGCAGGGGGAGGGGATGCCGCTCTCCATCTTCATCGACTCCATGCGCACGAGCTCCTGCCCCCGCTGCACCTGCGCGCCGGGCTCGACGACGATCGCGGTGATCAGGCCGGGCATCGGACACTTCAAGGTGTTCTCCTTCACGACCCGGGTGCCGCGGAGCATGTGCTGGGTGAGCTCCCACTCCCGCGGGGTGTAGATCTCGAAGATCCGGATGATCCCGGCGAAGTACGCCCGCAGGTGGCTCCCCTCGTACTGGAGGCGGAACATGTGGGAGGCGCCGTCGATCTTGAGGTTCAGGCGCCGCCGGTAGAACTCGAACTCGGGCGCGACCACGTCGTAGGTCGCGTCGTCGACGCGGATGGACCACTGGCGGGCGTCCGGGGCGCCCCGGAGCTCGACGCGGAAGACGTCGTCCGCCGCGCGGACCACGTAGCTGCGGATCGTCTGGGTCGCGGGCGCCTTGCCCACATGGGGGCTCATGGGCAGCAGCGACTCCCGGATCAGGCTCCGTCGGTTGAAGTACACCAACACGGTGGCGAGCACCATGAAGTGGAGGGTCTGGGGGGGCGGCGGCTCGTCCGGGACCCCGTTTTTGAAGTGCTGCTCGATGAAGTCCGTGGAGAGGTCTCCTCGCAGGAAGGCCGGGTGGTTCAGGATGGCGCTGGCGAAGTCCACGTTCGTGACCAGCCCCTCGATGTGGTACCCGTTCAGGGCCCGGGCGAGCACGCGCTGGGCCTCGTCGCGAGTGGCGCCCCAGGCCGCCACCTTGGCCAGAAGCGAGTCGTAGAAGATCGTGATCACGCTGCCCGTGTCGATGCCGCTGTCGACGCGGACGTTCGGCTCCCGGGGCTCGGCGTAGCGGGTCACCATGCCGGTCGTGGGGAGGAACCCCCGCCCCGGGTCCTCGGCGCAGATCCGGGCCTCGATCGCCCACCCGTTGGCCGCCACGTTCCCGGGGCCCACGGAGAGCGGCTCTCCGGACGCGATCCGGAGCTGGTGCTCCACGAGATCCAGGCCGGTGACGAGCTCGGTGACCGGGTGCTCCACCTGGAGCCGCGTGTTCATCTCGAGGAAGTAGAAGTCGCGGTTCCCCTCCAGGATGAACTCGACGGTTCCGGCGTTCGTGTACCCCACCTCGCGCGCCAGGGCGCAGGCGACCCGGCCCATCTCGGCCCGGAGCTCCTCCGACACCGCCGGCGAGGGCGTCTCCTCGATCACTTTCTGGTAGCGGCGCTGGATCGAGCACTCCCGCTCGCCCAGGTGCACGACGTTTCCGAAGTGGTCGGCGAGGATCTGGATCTCGATGTGGCGCGGCCGGGTGACATAGCGCTCCACGAAGATGCGCTCGTCGCCGAACGCCTTGCGGGTCTCCTCCCGGCATGCCGCCAGTGCCGCCGGCAGCTCGTCGCGCGACGTCACGATCCGCATGCCTCGGCCCCCGCCCCCGGCCGCGGGCTTGAGCAGGAGCGGGTAGCCGACCCGGTCGCCGACCTCCAGCGCCTCGGCCACGTCGCGCAGGGGTTCGTGGTGGCCCGGTACGACCGGGACGCCGGCTCGGATGGCCACGACCTTCGACGCCATCTTGTCGCCGAGGGTCGCGATCGCGGACGGCGGGGGCCCGATGAACACCAGCCCGGCATCTCGGACCCGCTGCGCGAACTCCGCGTTCTCCGAGAGGAAGCCGTATCCGGGGTGAACCGCAGCGCAGCCGGTCGAGAGCGCGGCCTCGACCACGGCCGCCTTGTCGAGGTAGGACTCCGTGGCGCGAGCCCCTCCGATGAAGACGGCCTCGTCGGCCTGCCGGACGAAGGGAGACCGGTGGTCCGCCTCGGAGTACACCGCCACGGCGCCCACCCCCAACCGTTGGCAGGTCCGGATGATCCGCACCGCGATCTCACCCCGGTTGGCGATCAGGATCTTGTCGAACACGGGTGCACCTCTTCGGAAAGGGGACGGCAGCGGGTGCCCGCTCGCGCCGGCCGGGCTCCTCCGCGGGCGTGTCGGTGCCGAAGCTCGCTACAGGGGAATGTTGCCGTGCTTGCGTCGCGGCCGCACGGTCTCTTTCCCCTCCAGGAACTGCAGGCTCCGGATGAGCCGGCCTCGGGTATCCCGGGGGAAGATCACGTCGTCGATGTACCCGCACTTCGCCGCCAGGAAGGGGTTGGCGAACGTCTTCCGGTACTGCGACTCCTTCTCCAACAAGGCCGCGGCGGGGTCGGCGGCGGACTCGATCTCCCGGCGGTAGATCACCTCGGCCGCGCCGCGCGGCCCCATGACCGCGATCTCGGCGGTGGGCCACGCGTAGTTCAGGTCCGCGCCGATGTGCTTGGAGTTCATGACGATGTAGGCGCCGCCGTACGCCTTTCGCACGATCACGGTGATCCTCGGCACGGTCGCCTCGACAAAGGCATAGAGGAGCTTGGCGCCGTGACGGATGATGCCGCCATGCTCCTGCTCGGGTCCGGGCATGAAGCCCGGGACGTCGACCAGGCAGACGAGCGGGATGTTGAAGGCGTCGCAGAACCGGACGAAGCGGGCGCCCTTGGTCGACGCGTTGGAGTCCAGCACGCCCGCGAGCGCCGCCGGCTGGTTCGCGATCAGCCCGATGGTCTCTCCGCCCAGGCGCCCGAAGCCCACGATCAAGTTGCGGGCCCACTGGGCGTGGACCTCGAAGAACTCGGCGCCGTCCAGGACGGAGTGGATCAGCACCTTCATGTCGTAGGGCTGGTTGGGGTTGGTCGGCACCAGGTAGTCCAGGGCCGGGTCCGTCCGGTCCGGTGGGTCCCGCAGATCGAGGATCGGCGGTTTCTGCTGGTTGTTGGACGGCAGGTAGTTGATCAGGCGGCGCACATCGCGCAGGCACAGCACGTCGTTGGGCGCCGTGAAGTGGGCCACCCCGCTCTTCGCCGCGTGGACCGCTGCGCCCCCCAGGTCGTCGAAGCTGATGTCCTGGTGGATGATCGTCTTCACCACGTTCGGGCCGGTGACGAACATGTAGGAGGAGTCTTCCACCATGAACGTGAAGTCGGTCATCGAGGGGCTGTACACCGCGCCTCCGGCGCAGGGCCCCATGATGCACGAGATCTGCGGGATCACGCCGCTCGCCATGACGTTGCGGTTGAAGATCTGGCCATAGGCGGCCAGCGCGTCCACCCCCTCCTGGATGCGCGCCCCGCCCGAGTCGTTGAGCCCGATCACCGGCGCGCCGACGCGCACGGCGTGATCCATCACCTTCGAGATCTTCTCCGAGTGCGCGGCGCCCAGGGACCCGCCGACCACGGTGAAGTCCTGGCTGAACAGGAACACCTCCCGGCCCTGGATCGTTCCGTGGCCTGTGATCACGCCGTCGCCGAGGTGCTCGGTCTCGCCGCCCAGGTGCCCTCCGCGGCCGGCCTTGAGCATGTCGAACTCCTCGAACGACCCCTCGTCCAGGAGAAGCTCGAGCCGCTCCCGAGCCGTGAGCTTGCCCTTCGCGTGCTGGTCCGCGATCCGCTTGGGTCCGCCTCCGTCGCGCGCGGTGTCGCGCATCGCGCCGAGGGTCGACAGGTTGTCCTCGAGGGGCCAGGTCCTGGGCTTCCCGTCAACAGGGGCGTCGACGGCGGGAGGCTGATCCGGTCGATCCGTGCTCATTCGAAGCTCTCCAGTTGGGCTGGAACGGTGCGTCATGAAGGACGCCGGACTGTAGCCGAGGCCCGAGAGGCGGTCAAGACGCTCTTGGATCGGGACAAATCCCCATCAGGAGGCCAGCCGTTGCTCGGAGGAAGAACGGCCGGTCGGCGCGATCCGCAGCGCCCGTGGTCCGTGGCGCTGGCTGGTATCCTTGCGCCCACCGTTGCCCCTCGGCGTGCGGGCGACAGAGGTTGGGAGGCGATGCCATGAACGAAGTCTACGTGCCCTGGTCCCCCCTGTACGAGATCGGAGTGTCTCGGATCGACGAACAGCATCGCGGGCTCGCGGCGCTGATCAGCGAGTTTCACGCCGCGCTCGGCGCCGGCAAGGCCAGGGAGCAGGTGTTTCCCGTCCTCAATCGGCTGGTGCGCTACGTGGAGGAGCACTTCCGCGACGAGGAGGCGCTCATGGAGGCCGGGCACTACCCGGAGCTCCTCCGCCAACGCCGCGAGCACGAGAAGCTCACCCTCGAGATCTTCGCCCTGGCCGAGCGTTCTCAGCGGGGTGACGCGGAGATCACCGAGGAGGTGATGGAGTTCCTCAAGTCGTGGCTCGTCGACCACATCCTGCACCAGGACAAGAAGCTGGAGGGGTTCTTTCGCGACCGGGGCGTGCCCGCGGGCTGGGCGAAGGGCCTGTGAGCACCGCCCGGCGACCGACGTGCGACCGGACCACTCCCCATCCCATCCCATCCCTTGGCTCCTCCTCGGGCCTCGCTCTCCGGGCGGGTGGGCACGCCCCAGGTGGACCCGCTCTGACGCAGCCGTGCAGCCACCGAGAGGAACCGACAGGAACGGTCGTCTCGCGGGGCGAAGACAGGTACAATCGCCGGCCGAAACGGCGGGGCTGGCTCCGGCCTTCAGCGCGTGGCGCCGAGGGCCGCTCTGCACTCGAGAGGAGAGGAAGGGCGTGGAGAACCTGTTCACGATGGAGAACCTGATCGCTCTCGTCACCCTGACGGCCCTGGAGATCGTGCTGGGGATCGACAACATCGTGTTCCTGTCGATCTTGACCGGCCGGCTCCCCGAGGCGTCCCGGCCCCGCGCGCGGCGGGTCGGCCTGGGGCTCGCCATGGGCATGCGGATCCTGCTCCTGCTGGTCCTGAGCTGGATCATGGGGCTCACGCGGCCGTTCTTCGCGGTATTCTCGCACGAAGTGTCGGGCCGGGACCTCATCCTCATCCTGGGCGGGCTCTTCCTCGTCGCTAAGGCCACCCACGAGATCCACGAGAAGCTCGAGGGGCCCGAGGGGGAGTTCACGACGGCCGGGGGCGCGGCCTCCTTCCGGTCGGTGATCCTCCAGATACTGGTCATGGATGTGATCTTTTCGCTCGACTCGGTGATCACTGCCGTGGGGATGGCGCGAAGCGTCGTCGTGATGATCGCGGCCATCGTGGCCGCGGTGGGCGTCATGATGGTCTTCGCGGGCGCCGTGGGCGACTTCATCGAGCGCCACCCCACGACGAAGATGCTCGCGCTCTCCTTCCTGCTCCTGATCGGTGTGGTGCTGCTGGCCGACGGGCTCGGCCGCCACATCGAGAAGGGCTACGTCTACTTCGCCATGGCTTTCTCCTTCGGAGTGGAGCTCCTGAACCTGCGCATGAGGAAGGCCCCGAAACCGGTGCACCTCCACTCGCCCGGCGGCGAGTGACTGGGCCCGTAAAGGGCGGCGCCCGCGACCTCGGTCGATTCGACGGGACCACGGGCGCCGATGCGGGCGTTGCGATGGGGCGGGGTCAGATCCTGCGCACGAGCACGCTCCCGCTGCTCGTGACCTTGGCGACGTCGAGCCGATAGCCACCCTCCACCTGGCGGATCACGCCGTGGGCCTCGATGGCCTGGCCCGGCTGGGGGAAGGACCCGGCGTAGACGGCGTCGGCGCCGAGCTGGGACTTCTGCTCCGCGGTCAGCGGGACGGCGAGGACCAGGTTGCAGCAGCCCTTGTCGTCCACGATCTGCACGAGCCCGCGGGCCGCGTCGACCCCGCCGGTCTTCCCCACGATCTTTACCTTGCCGAGGTAAGCCGACGGGTTGCCGGAGACCTTCGACACCCCCACCTCCTGGGCGGAGGTCGCCTTCCAGGCGACGGCGCCGACAGCGGCCAGGGCGGCGACTCCCACGACGATCAGCGTCTTTATCTTCATGTTTCGTTCTCCTCTGAGCAGTGTTTGATGGGATGCGTCCGGACGTAACAAGGCGCCGGCCTCACGCGGCCGGGGCGCCGGCTTCGTGGAGCACGAACTCCTCGTTGGCGATCCGGCCGTCCGACATGTGGACGATCCGGCGCGCGAAGGAGGCGCACTCCCGGCTGTGGGTGACCATCACGATGGTGACGCCGTCGGCGGCGAGGCCCGTGAGCAGGGCCATGACCTCGCGGCCCGTGCGGCGGTCGAGGTTGCCCGTCGGTTCGTCGGCCAGCACGAGCGGTGGCCGGCTCACGAGGGCCCGGGCGATGGCGGCGCGCTCCGCCTCGCCGCCCGAGACCTCGGTCGGGAGCCGGTGCCCCTTGCCCGCGAGCCCCACCCGGGCCAGGGCCTCCTCGGCCAGGACCCGCTTCTGCTTGCGGGGCAGCGCCGCGGTCGCGAGGGGCAGCATCACGTTCTCCGCGACCGAGAGGTAGGGCAGGAGGTGGAAGCTCTGGAACACGAACCCCAGGTTCTGCCGCCGAAAGTCGGCCCGGCGCTCCGAGTCGAGGGCATACACGTCGGCGCCGCCCACCGTGTAAATGCCCCCGCTCGGCGAGTTGAGGGCACCGAGCATGGAGAGGAGGGTCGACTTTCCGGACCCCGACTCGCCCATCACTGCCAGGAACTCTCCGCGCTCCACCGTGAGGCTCACATCGCGCACGGCCTCCACGGCCGCCTCTCCTCTTCCGTAGCGCTTGCACAGGTGCGTTGCCAATAGGTAGCTCATGGGTCTCCTTCTCAAAGGGCCCGCAGGGCTTCGTTCGGGTCGAGGCGGGCCGCCTGCACCGCCGGGTAGAGGCTGGAGGAAATCCCCAGCAGAAGGGCGAGCCCCAGGGCTGAGGCGGCCAGGAGCGGGTCGAGGTGGACGGAGGGTCCGCCGGCCTCGCTGAAGAACGGCAGCAAGACCGCCGTGGCGCCCACGCCCAGGCCGTAGCCGAGGGTGCCGGCCAGCGCCGAGAGGACCGTGGCCTCCCCGAGGACCACGCTCATGATGGCGGAGCGCCGAAAGCCGATAGCGCGGAAGACGCCGATCTCGGCCGTGCGCTCCCGCACGCTCCCCATCATGGTCACCAGCACCACGAGGCACCCGACGAGCACCACCACTCCGGAGACACCGTAGAGGAAGCGCTCGAACTGCTCCATGGCGGCGAGCCGCCCCTCCACGACCTGTCGGATCGCCGTAACGCGGGCCGTCGGGAGCACCTGGGCGATCTCTGCCATGAGGGTGTCGACCGGACAGTCGGCGCAGTGGGCCGCGACCTCCACCATGGAGATCACGCCGGGCTTCCGGAGGATGGCCTGGGCTGTGCGAACCGGCGCGACGATGAGCTGGTCGTCCTGGGAGCCGGTCTCCTCCAGCACCCCGACCACGGGGTAGGTGGCCTCGCCGACGCGCAGCCGCCCGCCTTCGCCGACGCCCAGCACGCGGCTGGCACTCGACCCGAGAAGCACCTCGGCCTCGCCGGGCATCGTCCCCCGCACTCGCCACCAGGGCTTCAGCACCCGCGCGGCGTCGAGGTCCAGACCGGCCAGGAGCGCCGGCCGCCCGCCGACCTGGACCGTGCCCAGGACCACCGGCCCCACCGCGGCGAGGTTCTTGGCGCCCGGGATCGAGCGGATCTTCGCGAGGTCTGCCTCGCGGATCTCCTCCATCCGGAAGGAGACACCCCCGAGGTCGAGCCCGGCATAGGTGAGCGAGAGGCTCTCGGTCTTCGGCACCACCAGGAGATTGGCGCCGTACTTCTCCAGCTTGTGCAGGATGCCGTGACTCACGGACTGGAAGAGGGTGACGAGGGCCACCACGGTGGCCACGCCGATCGTGAGCCCGGCCAGGACGAACGCGGCCTTGGCCTTGCGTCGCTTGAGGTTCAGGAAAGCGATGTCGGTCAGAGTCATGGGTCTCCCTGGGCAGAGGAAGTCGCTGCACCCGCCGTCTGTGGCGTCGCGCAGTCGAAGCTGATTCGAGGCGCTCCTGGGGCCGGAGGCCGGCGAGCGGCGAGGGACCCGCCCGCGGGTCGACGGCCTGGAACCGGAGCGTGAAGGTCGAAGCGGTGCGGCTCCGGCGGCCTCGAGCGCAGGGCCCGAGGCGCCGGCTAGGGGCTCAGCAGAGGAGGGCGCAGTGCGTGCGGAAGGCGGGCTCGCGGTGGATCGGGGGAACGGGGGAGGCGGAGGCAGGGAAGCGGCTCGGGGCCAGGGCGGAGCTGCTGCCGCCAACCCCCCCGGCCAGGGACAGCGGCCCTGGGCTCGGCGGAGCGCCGAGGCGTCGCGCCGGGCCGGAAGACGCAATCTCGGGAGCTCGCCGGCACCCCTGGACGTCGCACCGGGGGCTGGGGGTGTCCTCGCAGGAGCAGGGCGCGGTGTCCTGGTCCCACAGGAGGTCCGGCCGGCTCGAGGCCGCGCCGGAGCACTCCGACGCGCATGCCGGCGGGGTGCACGCAGCGTGCGCCGTCGTTCCGCCGGCGAAGGCAACGCAGAGGCTCAGGACGAGGGTGAGGAGTCGAAGGGGTCGATGTCTCATGGAGAGAGCGGTCAGGGTGGGCGCGTCGAGGGGTACGATACGGTACGGGCAGGCCCAGCGTCCAGCCAAAAGCCGACGGCCTCCCCCCTGCGCACGGGTGAGCCGTGCGCAGGGGGGTGCCGATCAGTAGCCGCGGCTGTGGTGACCTCGCCCGCGGCCTCCGTAGTCGCCATCGTAGTTCCCACGGCCCTGCCCCCAGCCCGGAGGGGGAGGGAGGAAGAACGGGCAGCAACCGGACGCCAGGAGCGCCGTGACCGTCAGAACTGCCAGGATCCGTTTCATCGTCGTCTCCTTCGTGTGCCGCGGGGGTGGACCGGAGGAACCCGTGCTCGGCTCTTCGCCGCTTTGGCCGGTTCGGGGGGTTCCCTCGGTGCAATCGTTGTCCCCAGATGTTGGGATTCTCTGCGGTGGACCGCCCCAGGACGGCGCCCACCGTGCCCAAGGTGCCAGCATAGGGCTTCTTGCCTTTGCTGCGTGTTAAGACTCGGGCCGAAAAGGAAAAGTTTGATGCTCTGGACCGGGGCCTTCTTGACGGTTCTTTGCGATTCGGGGGCGATCCTGGACGCCCGGCGTCTCGCCCGGGCGGGTTCCCCTGGCAATGTGAGCGCGCTCATTTTTGGGTTGACCGACAACACGTAGCTCCATAAAGTGAGCACGCTCACTTAATCACAGGGGTCGAAGTGCGGATCAGCGAGCAGGCCAGACAGGACAACCGGGCCCGCATCCTCGAGCGGGCGGCGGAGCTCTTCTGTGAAAGGGGCTTCGAGGCCACCACGACCCGCGATGTGGCCGTGGCCTCGGGCGTTGCCGCCGGCACGCTGTTCAACTACTTCCCCACCAAGGAGACGCTGGGAATGACCCTCGTGGCCGAGGCCCTCGCCCAGGGGGCCGACGACCACCGGCGGCGCTGCACCGGGGACGAGGACCTCACGGAGGACCTCTTCCTCCTCATCGCCTCGGGGCTCCGGCAGCTGCGGCCCCTGCGCCCCTTCCTGGGGCCGGTGCTCGAGCGCTCCCTCTCCCCCTTCCCCCGAAAGACCGTGTGTCCCGAGGGCGAGGCCGCACGGGAGGCGCACCTGGCGGCCGTGGCCAACCTCCTGGGCCGACACGGCTTCGCTCCGAGGCTGGATCCTGTGGTCATCGCCCTGTACTGGTCGCTCTACCTCGGGATCCTGGCCTGCTGGACGAGCGACCCCTCGCCCAACCAGGAGGCGACCCGGGCCCTGATCGACTACTCTCTGCGCCTTTTCGCCCAGGTGATCTGCGGGGCCGAGCCGGGGGGAGACGATGGCCGCTGACGCGAGAGATGCCCGAACTGATCCGGTGGCCGACCGGCTTCGCCGCGCCCTGCCCAGGGGAGCCAGTCCGGCGGACCGCGAGCGCCTGGCCGAGCTCGTCGAGCGGGTGTCGCGCCGCCGGGTCCCGGTGAGCTCCTTCCTCCGGCTGTGGACCCTGGGGTCTCTCCAGGCGAGGGTGACGGCCGGCTACCTTGCCTGCTGGGTGCGGAGCCAGCTCGGAGGCGCAGAGGAACGAGTCCGGCTCAAGACCGAGGCTCACCTGGCCGCGGCGCTCGAACTCTTCGGCACCATGGGTTACCTGCGCGGCGCCGTGATGAAGGTCGGCCAACTCCTGGCGAACCTGCCCCGGGTCTTGCCGGAGGAGTTCGCCGAGGTGCTCGCGGCCCTCCACTTCGAGGCGCCGCCGATGCACTACCCCCTCGTGCGGGAGGTCTTCCTGGACGAGTTGGGCCGAGAGCCCGAAGAGGTGTTCGCCTCCTTCGACCGAAACGCCTTCGCCGCCGCCTCCCTCGGCCAGGTGCACCGGGCCCGGCTGCGCTCCGGCGAGGAGGTGGCGGTCAAGATCCAATACCCCGGGATCGCCCGGACGATCGAAGCCGACCTGAAGACCCTTCGAGCCCTGTCCCAGCCGCTTCGCCTCACCGGGGAGTGGGAGCGCGCGCTCGACAAGCTCACCGACGTCGAGCAGATGCTCCTCGCCGAGACCGACTACGAGCAGGAGGCCCGGTTCGGCCGGGAGGCCCGGGCGCTCTTCAACCCCGAAGACCAGATCGTCGTGCCGAGAGTCTACGATGCGTTTTCCACCCGCCGGGTCCTCACGACCGAATACCTGGCCGGCCGCCATCTGACCGCCTACCTGGACACCGCGCCGAGCCAGGAAGACCGGGACCGTTTCACCCACCTCCTGGTGCTGGCAACGCTTCGGCCGTACTACCGGGCCCACTGGCTCTTCGCCGATCCCCACCCGGGGAACTTCCTCTTCCTCGACGACGGGCGACTGGGGCTTCTGGACTTCGGCTGCACGCGGGTCCTCACCGACGAAGAGTGGCGCCGGGACCGGGCCCTGCAGGAGGCCGCCACGGCCGGCGACGAGGCGCGCGTCGACCGGCTCATCGCCGAGGCCTGCCTCTTCGACGATCCCACCGAGATGGGGCCCGAGCGGCTGGCCGAGGTTCGGCAGAGCGCCTACTGGCAGGTCGAGCCCTGGCTCACGGAGGGGCCCTTCGACTTCGGGGACGAAGCGTTCTTCCGCCGCGGAATCGAGAGCCTCCTCGCGCTCGCCCGAAAGAGGTACACCCGGAGCGCCCCGGTCTACGTCTGGACCCACCGCTTCATCTACGGGAGCAGGGCCGTGGCCTTCCGGCTCGGGGGGCGCTGCCGTTTCCGGGATCTTCACAACCGCGAACTTCCCCCGGAGGCTTTGGAGCCATGATCGAGCTGCGCGACGTGACGAAGACCTTCGACGGAAAGGCACGGGTTACGGCGGTCGCCGGGGTCACTCTGACCATTCCGGACGGGGACATGGTGGCCGTCATGGGCCCTTCGGGTTCCGGGAAGTCGACCCTCCTGAATCTGATGGGAGGGCTCGACGTGCCGAGCTCCGGCTCGATCACCGTGGCGGGCAGAGACCTCGCGAAGGAGAGCGAGAAGGGTCGCTCGCTCTTCCGCCGCTCCCACGTCTCCTATGTCTTCCAGGCCTACCACCTGATGCCGACCCTCACGGCGAGCCAGAACGTGGCCCTGCCGCTGCACCTGGCGGGCCGTCCCCGCCGGGAGGTCGAGGCGAAGACCGCCGAGGTACTCGACGAGGTGGGCCTCGCGGCGAGGGCCGGGCACCTGCCCGACGAGCTCTCCGGAGGGGAGCGCCAGCGGGTCGCGATCGCCCGGGCGCTCGTCACGGGGGCTCCGCTCCTCCTGGCCGACGAGCCCACGGGAAACCTCGATTCGGCCCGGGGGCAGGAGATCCTGGATCTGCTCCGCTCCATTCATCGGGAGCGCGGGACCACCGTTGTCATGGTCACCCACGACCCCCGCGCTGCCTCGGTCTGCGAGCGCCGGATCGAGCTCCGCGACGGCCGGGTGGAGGCCGACCACGCCGTCTCCGGGGCGCGGCCGTGAGGTTCCTCCTCCGCACTCTTTCTCTCTCTTACGCCCGCCGCCACGTGGCAAAGACCCTCCTGACCCTCCTGGGAGTGGTCGTGGGCGTGGCCACCTTCAGTGCCATTCGAAGCGCCCAGTCGACGCTGGTCCAGGGCATCCGCGCCACCGTGGACCGCATGGCCGGAAAGGCGCAGCTCCAGATCACCCTGGAGGGAGGAGTCCCCGAAGAGGTGCAGGAGCAGATCCGCGACCTCCCCGGCATTCGCGCCACGGCCCCGGTGATCGAGCAGATCGTCGTTCCCGAGAAGAGCGAGTTGGGCAGTCTGCTGGTTCTCGGCGTCGATCTGCTGGGCGATCGGGAGATGCGCGACTACGGCTTCGAGGGCGCAGACGCCGACCTGGACGACCCGCTCCTCTTCCTCGCCCAGCCCGACTCCGTGGCCCTCGCCCGCCCCTTCGCCCAGAGAGCGGGCCTCTCGATCGGCGACGCCTTCGCCTTTCGTGCCCCCCGCGGGCCCAAGCGGGTCGTCGTGAGGGGGCTCCTCACTCCCAAGGGCTTCGCCGAGGCCTTCGGCGGGAACCTCGTGGTCGTGGACGTCTACGCCGCCCAGGAGCTCTTTGGGCGTGGCCGCCGGTTCGACCGGCTGGAGGTGAGGCTCGAGGAAGGAACAAGCCTCGCCCAGGGCACGGCGGTGCTCCGAGGCGCCCTGGGCCCGGCGTACCGCGTCGAGACCCCCGACCGGCGGGGAGAGCAGATGGAGCGGCTCGTCTCCAACTTCATCGCCGGCTTCAACATCTCGAGCGGCTTCGCCCTCTCCATCGGCACCTTCCTCATCTTCAACGCGTTTCACGTGGCCGTGAACCGCCGCCGGCGGGACATCGGGACCCTCCGCTCCCTGGGCGCGACGCCCCGGCAGGTCCAGGGGCTCTTCCTGGCGGAAGCCGTGGCGGTGGGCGTCGCCGGCGGGGCACTGGGCTGCCTCGCCGGGGCGGGCCTCTCCCAGGGCTTCCTGCGGATGATGGGGCAAACCACCGAGACCATTTACGGCGTGGCCGGCTCCGGGGAGGTCCACCTCACGCTCGGACTCGCGCTCCAGTCGGTGGGGCTCGGGACCCTGGCGTCCCTGGTGGGGGCCTGGGGGCCGGCGCGGGCGGCGTCGCGCATCGCGCCGACCGAGGCCTTCGCCAAGGGTGTCTTTCAAGCGCGCCTGCCCGGCCGGCTGCGGCTTCGCGTCGCGGCCGGGGTCCTCGCCTTCGGCCTCGCGGTCCTCCTCGCCCTTCGGCCGCCCTTCGGCGGCAACTCCCTGACCCTCGTGGTGCTCGCCCTTGGGGGCGGAGGGCTCGTGCTCCTGGTGGGGCCCCTCTCCCGCGCCCTCCTGGCGGCGTCCGCGCCCCGCCTCGGGGCGGTCGCGCCCGTGGCCGGCCGCCTCGCCTCGGACGCCCTGCTCGGCAACCCCCGCCGCACCTCGGGCACGGTGATGGCCATGGCCCTTTCGCTGGCCTTCGTCCTCGGCCTCGGGGGATACATGGGCTCCACCAAGGCGACCATGGAGCGCTGGATGGACGAGGTGCTCACCTCCGACCTCTTCGTGCGCGCGTCGGCCAACTTCGTCCGCCCGGACTTCCGCTTTCCCGGGAGCCTGCGCCAGGAGCTCCTTCGCGTGCCCGGCGTGCGTGCCGTGGAGAGCTACCGGGCGGCCCGGCCGGTCTTTCGGGGCGACCCGATCGTGGTCGCCTCCATCGAGGTCGGACCCATGCTCGACCGGACCCGCCACGAGTTCCTCCAGGGGGACGAAGCGGCGATGCGCCGGGGGCTCACCCGAGAGGGGCAGTGCGCCGTCTCCGACAACTTCTTCCGGCGCTTCAGGCTGGGAGTGGGCCAGGCGGTGGAGCTCACGACGCCGGCCGGGGTCGTCCGGATCCCCATCGCGTCGGTGATGCGCGACTTTACGTCCGACCGCGGCACCGTGTTCATCGACCGCTCGCTGTTCCTGCGCCTCTGGAAGGACGACCGGGTGGACATCTTCGACGTGAGCGTGGCCCGGGGCGCCGACGTCGGCGGGGTGCGCGACGCCATCCGGGGGCGGCTCGCCGGAAGGATGCCCGCGCTGGTGTCCACCCGCCAGGAGTTCGCCGGGGAGATTGGCCAGGCCATCGACGCCTTTTACTCCCTGGTGAGGATCACGGTCTTCCTCGCCTTGGCCGTGGCGTTTCTCGGCATCGTGACCTCGCTTCTCATCTCGGTGGCGGAGCGCACCCGGGAGATCGGGATCCTGAAGGCCATCGGGGCCCTGGCCTCCCAGATTGGCCGGAGCATCGTGCTCGAGGCGCTCGCCCTCGCCCTCGTGGGGCTCGCCCTGGCCCTGCCCGCCGGCGATCTCCTGGCATCCTTCATGGAGACGACCGTCGCCGAGATCTTCGCCGGCTGGCGCATGCCCCACCGCTACCCCTGGGAGCTCCTGGGGGAGCTCCTGGTCGGCCTTCCCCTGGTCTCGGCGCTCGCCGCGTGGATCCCCGCGCGCCAGGCCGGAAGGCTCAGCATCACGGAGGCGATCGAGTATGAATAGAGAAAGCAGCGGTCAGTGGTCAGCAGTTAGCGGTCAGCGATGGGAAGGACGAAGAGCGAAAGAGACGACCATCGCGGCCGGGGCCTTCGTCGTTTGGATCGCCGCCGCCGTCTTCCTCGCGGCGGGTGGGGCCCGGGCGGCTTCGGACGCGCGCACGATCCTGAAGGAGTCGGAGGCGCGACACCGGACCCGGACCCAGCAGTATGCCGGCGAGCTCACCGTGACGAGCAAGGAGGGGAAGGTCCGCCGGAAGGGCTGGAAGAGCTTCCGGGAGGGCTACGCCGGGGACGCCAGGAACCTGATCCGGTTCACCGACCCCCCCGAGGTGAAGGGGGTCGGCTTCCTCTCCCTCGGCCGGCCCAACCGGAGCCCGGACCAATGGCTCTACCTCCCCTCCATGAAGCGAGAGCGCCGCATCGCCTCCCAGGACCGGGACGCCTCCTTCGTGGGCACGGACTTCAACTACGAGGACATGGAGGAGTTCGACCACGAGAGGTACGACGTCGCGCTCCGGGGCGACGAGGTCCTCGACGGCCGGCCCTGCTATGTCATCGAGGCCCGGCCTGCCGAGAAGGCGGGCAAGTCCCTCTACGACAAGGAGGTCCTGTACCTGCGCAAGGACCTCCTCTACCTGGTACGCGAAGACCTCTACCGCAAGGGCGAGAAGGAGCCGAGCAAGCGGTTCGTCCTCTCCGACCTCGAGGAGGTCGACGGCCACTGGGTCGCGAAGCGGCTCGAGATGACCGACGTGAGAAAAGGCAGCACGACCGTGGTTCTCCTGAAGGAGATCTCCTTCGACCGGCCCCAACCCGCGGACCGTTTCACCCTCCAGAACCTCACTCGCGAAGGCGGCGATTGAGGCTCCCCGCGGCGCTGGCCCTCTTGCTCTGGGGCGCGCCGGCGCTGGCCCAGGGCCTCTCGGGCTACGCCGAGGCGAAGGGGGTTGCCTTCTCCGAGCGCGCGAGCGAGGGCGACCCCTGGGTCGCCGGCTGGGCGACGCTCCTCTTGAAGGAAGAGCAGCGGCTCGACCCCGCCTCGCTCGCGGCATCGCTCCGGGTCGAGGCACTCTCGTCCGACGAGGACGCGGCGCGCTTCGACCCCGCCGACCGCGACCCGCGGCGCTCGCTGCTCTCCGTCCGGGAGTTGTGGGGCCGATTCGCGCTGGCCCAAGCCCTCGACCTCCAACTCGGTCGCTTCGAGCTCGGCTGGGGCAAGACCGACGGCTACTCCCCGGCCGACGCCTTCCTGCCACGGGACCTCACCGACCCCTTCGCCGACGAGAAGCTCCCGCTCTGGGCGGCCCGCCTGAGCGGCCAGCGGGGCCCGGTGCGGTTCGAGGCCGTGGCCGTGCCGGTGACGACCCCCTGGCGCCTGCCGGACCTGGGGAGCCGAAACGCGCCGGTGCCGGTGAGCTCGGCCGCCGGGCGGATCGAGTACGAGGACCAGGAGGACGCGCCGCCGGTGCCCGGCTTTGGGGCGCTTCGGCTGCTGGCCGTCGTCGGCGACTGGGACCTGGGAGCCTGGGGGCGCTTCGGCGTGCGCCCGGCGCCCCTCCTGACGTTTCGCGCGGACCTCTCGCAACCGGGGTCCTCGGGGGTGACCGTCCCGGTGGAGCGCAGGTACGCTCGGGAGGAGGGAGTCGGCCTCGAGCTCTCCCGGGTGGTTGGTCCCTGGGTAGTGAGGGCCGAGGCGGCCGGGCTCTTCTCCCGAGATCCGGACCTGGGGAACGCCCTGATCGGTACCCTGGGCGCGGAACGAGGCTTCGGGGACGGGACCCTTCTCGTCACCCTCGCCGGCAACGTCGTGGACCCGCCCGGGGACGCCGCCCTCCTCTTCGACCGGGCCCTGCTGCCGGCCCTTATCGCCGCCTGGAACCGCGCCGAGGCGTGGGGGAGCTGGAAGGTGGTCTGGACCGCGGCGCTCGCGCACAGGGATGGCCTCGTCAAGGCCGAGGCCGGCTACGACCTCGCCGACGCCTGGAAGCTCACCCTGGGCGGAGAGCTTCCCTACGGCTCGGAGCGGGGCCCCCTGGGGGCACTCCACGCGGCCCGAAGGGTCCACCTGGCGCTGCGGTACAGCTGGTGATCTCGGCCGGCGCTTGATCCGGGCCCCTGCCGGAGCCTCGTCAAGCGGTCGGCCCCGTCGCCGCGCCGGCCCCGCTCACACCCCGTTGCCGTCGGGCCTCGAAGAACGCGTCCACGGGCCGGTGAAAGCGCTCGCAGATCGCTTCGTCCTCGTCCTTCGGTACGGGGCCAATCTCGTTCCAGCGCTTCTGGAGCTCGGTGACCTTCGCAGTGACGTCCTGGGGGTCGGCGTCGGTCCCGAAGCCGGACATCACCGCCTCGACCTCTTCGCACAGAGCCTCCTTCTTCCGGAGGTTCTCCTGGCGGCCGACGTCGAGCCAGGCGAAGAAACGGTCGCAGCTGGCGCGAAAGCGCTCCCAGAGCTGTCGCTCCGCGTCGCGGGGAGCCGGGCCGGCTTGCTTCCAGGCGGCCTGGAGCTCGCGGAACTCCCTCGCGTGGCCCCGCTCCGGCTCGGCGGCCAGGGCCTCGGCCCGCGCGCAGAGCTGCTCCTTCTCGGCCTGGTTCCCCCGTCGGCTCTCGTCGAGTTCCACCAGGTAGGTCTCGCGCCGCGCGAAGAAGCGGTCGCACGCCTGCCGGAAGCGGGCGTAGAGCGCGCGGTCCTGCCCCCGGGGGACCGGCCCGGCCTCTTTCCACTGCTCCTGGAGGCGTTTGAGAGCCTCGGCACTCTCCTTCCACGCAGTGGACTCCACGTGACCCTCGGCTTCGCGGCAGAGCTCCTCTCGGCGCTCGATTCCCTCGGCGCTTCGGCGCTCCTGCTCCTCGAGGTAGGGCTTGCACCGCTCGAAGCCGCGGTCGCAGGCGGTCTGGAAGCGCTGCCACAGGGCCTCGGCCACGGCTTTGGGCGCGGGACCGATCTCCTTCCAGCGCCGCTGGGCCTCCTTGACCTTGTCCGCCAGGGTCGCGAGGTCCTCTTCCGCGTCCAGGGCCTCGACCGCAACGCAGAGGTCTTCCTTCAGGGTCCTGTTGTTCCACCGCAGCCAGTCCTGCTGCTCGTGAAACGCCGCCTGGCGCACGGAGAAGCGCTCCGCCGTCGCGGCGAACCGCTCTTCCAGGGCACGGGCCTCCGGTTCCGGCGACGCGGGGAGGTTCTTCCAAGCCTTCCGCAGCTCCTTGACCCGTCGCCCGGCGGCGGCGCGGTCCCCTGCCTCCAGGAGCCCTTCGAACTCGGCGCAGAGCTCTGCGCGCCGCTCCAGCGTCTCCCGCCGGATCCGTACCTCGTCTGCAGCCCGCGCGGCGGCGCGCTCCTCGCAGGCCCGCTGGATGCCGTCGAGCCGGGCCAGAAGCGAGGCTGGGTCCAGGTGTCGAAAGCCTTCCGCCCGTGCGCTCCGGTCGAGCTCCGCCAGCGACCGGCGCGCACGGTCCAGCTCCTGTGGCGGGAGAGCTTCGAGCCGGTCCAGCTCCGCGGTGAGCTCGCCGAGGCGCCGCTGCTCCCCCTCGAGCGCCTCCACGGCAGCGAGCGCCGCGGCCGCGGCTTCGCTCGTCTCGGCCGGCCGAGGCCCGGCCTGACGGTCGGCGGCCGGTCCGTCGTCGGATGGGGCAAGCGTCTCCGGCTCCGCCTCGGCCACCGGCTCCTCGCGTTGGAGATCCCTGGGGACCGTCTCCTCCGGCGCGGCCCGCTCGGACGCCAGCGCCGCGAGCTTCTCCGCGGCCAGGCGCCGCGTGACCTTGCTCGAGGCCGACCGGGCGACGCGCTCGAGCAGGGGTTCTTCTTGGATCTTCGCCAGGGCGGCCCGCGCTGGCTCTTTGCCGCAGTTCGTCTCCACGATGCGGCAGAGGGCCTCGGGGTCTTCGATCCTTTCCACCGCCCGCACGCGAAGGGCCGGCGTGGCGGCCTGCGCCGCGAGGCGCTCCACCAGTCCGAGGTCTTCGACCCGGCCCAGGGCGTCCTCAAGGCCGGCCGGCGTGCCGCCGCCGAGGGCCTCTTCGCAGAGGAGACGGTCGATCTTGGCGCGCACCGCCCGGAAGACGTCCGGTTCGAGGACTCCGCGGATCAGTTCCTCCAGGGCCTCCCGATCGCCGATGCGCTCGACGGCGGCCAGTTGCACCCTGGGATCCCCGTCTGCTGCGGCGACGGCCTTCAGTGTGCCGAGCTCCTTTGCCCCCATCCCGCCGACGGCGGCGAGCCGGACCTCGGGATTTCTGCTCTTCCACTTCGGTTTCAGAAAATCGAACAGTCGCATATCGCAAACCTATGAAGAGGGTGAAACGGGCCCCTCCCTCTACCCTGGGACCGCAAGGCGCGTCAACTCCAACGCGCACTCCAACGAGCGGTCCAGGACGATCGGCCGCAACAGGAGCGTGGGAGGGCGGGGACCAACGAGGCGTCCCACTGGACCCCGGGGCGCCGCCCGGGGGGGAGTGGCGCCTTCCCCCGAGCGGCCTAGGATGGACCCCGACGATGGGCTCCGGCAAGGATCGTCTGCCTCGCGCAACCGGAGGGAGGGGCGATGAATGCACTGTCTTGGCCGGGGATCCGCCGGATCACTCTGGGTGTGCCCGACCTCGGCCGGTCGATCAGTTCGCCGAGAGGGGTTCCTCGGTTGAACCGGCGAATGGGGGAGCCGGCGGGGTCCTGACGATCGCGCGGGGCGCGCCCCGAATCCCCTTCCGCGCGCCCAAGCCGCTTTGTCCGGGGACGAAAACTCGGTAAGATTCACGCCGGCCCTGCCGGTCCACGGTTCTTCCTCTCCCCATGGCCTCCGTCCCAGAGCACGACGGGCGGGATGGAACGGAGCAGATGCCATGACGCTCCCCGACGAGATCTTCGAGCGGTTTCTGGAGGCCATCCCCGACGCCGCCCTGGCGGTGGCGCCCGACGGCCGCATTGCCCACGCGAACTCTCGGGCCGAGGCCCTCTTCGGCTACCCTGCCGGGAGTTTCGCGCGCCGGTCCCACGACCTCCTCGTGCCGGCGGCCAGCAGGCTCGAGCACCGGCGGTCGCTCGGCGAGTTCTTCTCCCGCCCGGGCTCCCGTGCCATGGCCGCCGGCCGCGAGATTGCAGGACGTAGAGCCGATGGGAGCGAGTTCCCCGCCGAGTGCTTTCTGAGCCGCGTCGAAGTCCAGGGGCTTCCCTGCGCGCTGGTCGTGGTGCGGGATCTCACCGAGCGGCGGTGCACAGAGCAGGGGCTGCGCGCCGGGGAGGCGCGATACCGACAGCTCTTCGAGGCGAACCCCCACCCCATGTGGGTCTACGACCTCGAGACGCTCGCCTTCCTGGCCGTCAACGACGCTGCGGTCCGTAAGTATGGGTACTCCCGGGACGAGTTCCTGGGGATGACCATCGCCGACATCCGCCCGCCCGAGGACGTGCCGGCCCTGAGGAGAAACGTCGCCCGGGTATCCGAAGGACTCGACGAGGCCGGTGTCTGGCGCCACGTAAAGAAGGACGGAACCGTCCTCGGCGTCGAGATCGTCTCCCACACCCTCTCGTGGGAGGGCTGCCGGGCGGAGCTCGTGCTCGCCCACGACGTCACCGACCGCGTGCGGGCCGAGGAGGCGCTGCGCCGGAGCGAGGAGCGGTTTCGCCTGGCCATGGAGGTCACGCGGGACGGGTTGTGGGACTGGAACGTGGCCAGCGGCTACACGTACTACAGCCCCTCCTACTTTCACATGCTGGGCCTGGACCCCGGCGAGCTCCCCTCTCGGGTCAACACCTGGCTCGACCGGATCCACCCGGACGACAGGGACCGGGCCTGGGAGGCGAACCGCGCCTGCGTTGAAGGCGCCGTCGAGTCCTTCGAAGTGGAGTTCCGGATGCGCCACAAGAACGGCTCGTGGCGCTGGATCCTGGGTCGGGGAAAGAGCGTCGCCCGCGACGCGTCGGGCCGGGCGCTGCGGCTGGTGGGCACCCACACGGACGTTACCGAGCGCCGGCACGTGGAGGAGGAGCTCCGGGCCAGGGAGCAGCAGCTCCGCGTCATCTTCGATGCGTCCCAGGCGGGGATCATCCGCGTGGACTCCCAGGGCACCATTGTCTTTGCGAACCAGCGGATGGCCGAGATGCTCGGCCTGGACCTCGCGGATGTCATCGGTACGCCCTATACGGCGCATGTCCACGAGTCGGAGAGGGCCCTGGGCGACGAACGGATGCGGCAGCTCATCCGGGGCGAGATCGGGTCGGTGTCGACCGAGCGCCATTACGTCCGGGCGGATGGGAGCGACTTCTGGGGCTACCTGTCCGGCCGGCGCCTGGAGAACGAGGATGGCACCCTGCGCGCCCTGGTCGGCATCATCGCCGACATCACCGAGCGCAAGCAGGCCGAAGAGGCTCTGCGCCAGCGCCAGGAACAGCTCGAGAAGATCGTGGCGACCTCGCCGGGAGTCGTGTGCTCCTTCCGCCTGGGGGCGGACGGCTCGGTCACGATGCCCTTCGCGGGTCAGGGGATCGAGACGTTCTACGGCGTGTCGCCCGAGCAACTCGCGCAGGACGCCTCGATCATCTTCCGCAGAGTCCACCGGGACGACGTCCGCCGCGTGCAGGACACCATCGCGGAGTCCGCCCGCGCGCTCGGACCGTGGCGGGCCGAGTTCCGGGTGCACAGCCCCTCCGGGAGCGAGCTGTGGCTCGAAGGCCACTCGATCCCTCGGCGCGAACCCGACGGCAGTGTCCTGTGGCACGGGATCGTGCTCGACGTCACCGACCGCAAGCGCGCCGAGAAAGAGCACGAAGCGCTGCAGGCCCAGCTGGCCCAGGCACAGAAGATGGAGGCTGTGGGGCGTCTGGCGGGAGGAGTGGCCCACGACTTCAACAACATGCTCGCCGTGATCCTGGGCCGAGCGGAGCTCGTGCTTCGGAGGGTGGATCCGGAGGATCCGCTGTGCAGGGACCTGGAGGAGATCCTCCAGGCGGCCGAACGCTCCTCCGTACTTACGCGCCAGCTGCTGGCCTTCGCCCGGCGGCAGACGGTGAGCCCCCGGGTGCTCGACGTGAACGAGGCCGTGGGCGCGATGCTCCAGATGCTGCGGCGCCTGATCGGCGAAGAGGTCGACCTCGCCTGGGTGCCGGGGCCCGGGGTGTGGAGCGTGCGGATCGACCCCTCCCAGCTCGACCAGCTCCTGGCGAACCTGGTGGTCAATGCCCGCGACGCCATCTCCGGCACGGGCCGGGTCACCCTCGAGACCCGAAACGTCACCCTCACCGAGGCCGTGGCGGCCCGAGGTGAGGTCCTTCTCTCAGGGGAGTATGTCCTCCTCACGGTGAGCGACGACGGGTGCGGGATGGACGAGGAGACCCTGGCGCACCTCTTCGAACCCTTCTTCACCACCAAGGGTCCGGGGCAGGGCACCGGCCTGGGGCTCGCCACCGTGTATGGCATCGTCCGACAGAACGGGGGTCTGATCGATGCCCAGGGCCAGCCCGGCCGGGGCTCGACCTTCCGCGTGTATCTGCCGCGGGCCGTGGAGGAAGGGACCGAGAAGGCTGTGTCCGCCGTGAAGGGTGCTCTTCCAGGGGGAGACGAGACGCTGCTCCTGGTAGAGGACGAGGAAGCGATCCTGACCCTGGGCCGAGAAATGCTGCAGCGGCTGGGCTATCGCGTGCTCACGGCCGGGAGCCCCAGCGAGGCCCTTCGAGTTGCCGAAGCGCATGCAGGCGAGATCCACTTGCTCATCACGGATGTGGTCATGCCCGAGATGGACGGCCACGCGCTGTCCGAGCGACTGGCGGACGCCCGGCCGGGACTCCCGTGTCTCTTCCTCTCCGGCTACCCCGCCGACGTCATCGCCCCTCGGGGCGTGCTCGACGAAGGGGTTCGGCTCTTGGAGAAGCCGTTCACGCTGCGCCAGCTGGCCGAGAAGGTCCGGGAAATGCTCCAGGGGGAAGCCAGCGTCTCCCGACCTCGAGGCGCCACGCCCTCCGGGGCCGCACGCGGCGGCGCCTCTCACCCCCCCAGGGCGGGATAGTCCGTGTACCCCTCCGGCCCCGGAGTGTAGAAAGTCGCCAGGTCGGGGGCGTTCAGCGTCGCGCCGGCCCGGAGCCTTTCGACCAGGTCGGGGTTCGCAAGGAAGGGCCGGCCGAAGGCCACGAGGTCCGCGGCGCCGCTCGCGAGGTCTGCCTCGGCGCGCTCCCGTTCGTAGCCCCCGGAGAGGATCACCGCTCTCCCGCCGGCCGCGCGAAAGTTCGCCGAGAGGAGCCCCACGGTCGAGGCCTCGGGCTTGGGCGCGCCCATGGAGGAGTGGTCGACCAGGTGGACGTAGGCCAGGCCGAGCCGGCCCAGCGCCGACGCCAGCTCGCCGTACTGGGCCTCGATCCCCTCGAAGGCCCCGCCCATGTCGTTGAAGACCCCGTAGGGCGAGACCCGGATGCCGACCCGCTCCGGCCCGATCGCCGCCGCGGCGCGCCGGGCGACCTCCAGGGCGAAGCGGTTCCGGCGCGGCCCGTCCCCGCCGTAGGCGTCGGTACGGCGGTTCGCGGCAGGGTTCAGGAACTGGTCGATCAGGTACCCGTTGGCGCCGTGGAGCTCCACGCCGTCGAATCCAGCGGCCAGCGCGTTTCGGGCGGCCCGGGCGTACTCTTCGACCGCCTTCTCGACGTCGGCCGGCGTCATCTCCCGCGGTACGCCGCAGGGCTGCTCGCCCTGGGAGTCGGTCCACATCGTGACGCTCACGGCCACGGCCGACGGGGCCAGGAGCTCGGCGCCCTCGGGGAGGTTCAGGGGGTGTCCCACGCGCCCCGCGTGCATGAGCTGGACGAAGATCCGCCCGCCCCGGGCGTGGACCGCCTCGGTCACCCGACGCCACGACGCGGTCTGGTCGGCCGAGAAGAGGCCGGGGATGCGGGCGTAGCCGAGGCCATTCGGAGAGGGAGAGGTCCCCTCCGTGACGATCAGACCGGCGCCGGCCCGCTGGCCGTAGTACTCGGCCATCAGGGCGTTCGCGCGATTCCCGAGGGCACGGCAGCGGGTCATAGGGGACATCACCATCCGGTTTCGGAGCTCGAGGCCTCCCAACGGGTGCGTCGAAAAGAGCTTCATGCGGGACCTCTTCCTCTCGCGGTGGGGTTTGGTTGCGGGCCGAGGCCGGCCCGCGCCCGGCTGTCGGGCAGCGGGGCGCCGCCGAGACCGTGACGGCTCGCGAGGCGCTCAGTTGCGCCCGGCGGCCTGGAGCGCCTGGAGAAGCCAGGCCATGTTCTCTCCGAGACTGCGCATGTTGGCGAGGCCCTCGGTGTCCGAGGCCACCTCGCCCTTCTCCCGGCCGTAGCCCATGTTCCAGTAGGTCGCGCCGGGGATGACCATCTCGTTGATCAGGAACAGGTGATTCATCGTATCGAAGGCGTGGGTGGCGCCGCCCCGCCGCACGGCCACCACCGCCGCGCCCACCTTGCGCCGCAGCAGGCGGCCGTTGGCCAGGGCCACGTATCCCGCCCGGTCGATGAGTGCCTTCATCTCCGCCGAGACGTCGGTGAAGTAGGTCGGCGAGCCGAGCAGGATGCCGTCCGCTTCGGTCATCTTGGCGACGCACTCGTTGAGGAGGTCCCCGTCGAGGGCGCAGCGGCCGTTCTTGCGCTCTCGGCACTTCATGCAGGCGGTGCAGCCGCGCAGCGGCGTACCGCCCACCTGGATCAACTCGGTCTTGATGCCCGCCGCCTCCAGCGGTCCGAAGACCGTGCGGAGAAGCTGCTCGGTGTTGCCGCCTTTCCTGGGACTGCCGTTGAACGCGACGACTTTCATGGACGTTCCTCTCTGGGCGCCGGGGTCGTGGGTCGGTGGTGTGTGACGGAACCTATATCGCCACAGGTGAGCCGGCTCTGCAAGTACCCCCTTCGTGATAAGGTTCACCTCCGTGACGAGACACTCAAAGCCAGGAGGTTCCCATGAACGGACCCGATCCTCGCCCGACGCCGTCACGGCGCTCCTCGAGAGCTCCTGGTGGGAGGGGTCCGTCGAAAAGGGCACGCCCGGAACCTCGAAAAGATCGTGGGTCCGGACGTGGGGGCGCTGCGGGCGTGCGAGTAGCTCGCAGCATGCGTGCCTCAATTCTTGTCGTACCGGGGGTGTTTCGAACTCTTGCGCGACCGGACGGTGGCTGTCTGGTAGGCTGCCGGCGATGACCTACCGAGAACTCCTGGCGGTCCGGCGCTAGGGAACGGTACTGACTCCATGGAAGCACGAGGCAAGGAAGGGGTGCTGTGCTCAAGCCCGCCGGCCCGCCGGCGTCCGGGAGAGCGCCGCGCCTGGATCACCTCAGGGGCGGTTTCGGTCTTCCTCCATGCGGCGGGTCTGCTCTACCTCGGAAGGCTTCTGGCGGTGCAGCCGCCCCCGCCCCGCCCTCGGGTGGTGCCGATCGAGCTCGTCGCACCGGCAGAGCTCGCTCCGGCGCCGCCCCGGGAAACAACCCCGCGCGAGCCCCCACCTCGTCGTCTCGCTTCGTCTCTTCAGCCCCAGCCCTCGTCGGAAGAGTCGGCGGAGCCGCCGCTTGCCGCAGTCGCCCCCGTGGTGCCGCCCGTGTCACCGGAGCCCGCACATTCGGCCCAGGAGGAGCCCCGGTTCCCGATTCCCGAGTCAGATCGGACCCTTCCGAACGGCCCGAGGGCCGCGCCTCCGCGCCCCGAGGAGAGGCCGCGGGCTGCTCCCTTGGGTGCGGGGCCGGTCCCGATGGCCGGCTCTTCGAACGGGCCCTCGGAGGAGGCTCGTAACTCGGGGCCTGTGGGCGGGGACGAAGCGGGAGCCTCCGGGACCCCGGGCGTCCCTGCGCCGCTGGGCGGGCAGCCCGGCTCGAGGGGAGGCCCGGTCGCGTTGTCGGGGCCTTCCAACGGAGCGCCGGGCGGCACTGGCCCGCCCGCCGGCGGGGCCGGTACCTCGGGGCCGCCGAGGGCCGGGGGCGCCGCGGGCGTTCGGCCCGAGCCTCTGTTCCGGCTCACCCGGATGCCGTCCTTCGACGTGAAGAAGACTCCCGGGTATCCCGAGGACGAACGGGCGCTCGGGAAGGAAGCCAGCGTCCTCGCAGAGGCGACGATCGACGCCGCCGGCGCGGTGGTGGAGGTGCGGATCCTGCGAAGCGCAGGCGCGAGGTTCGACGACGCCGTGCGGGAGGCCCTGGCGGCGAGCCGCTTCCACCCCGGCTACGTGGGCGATCGCCCGGTGGCGGTTCGCCTCCAGGTCCCCTACCAGTTCTGGCTCAAGTAAGGGAGGGTCGGGACTCTCTTCGAAAAGGCAGAGCATGATCAGACGGTCGACCTCGGGCGTCCTCCTCGGCTTCCTCTCTCTCCTGACCGCGCCGGCTCGCTCCGAGCCCCCGCCGGAGGGCTTCGCCGTCACCGGTTCGGTGCTGGAGAAGGGCTCTCGGCGCCCGCTCTCGGGTGCCTATGTCCTCGTTGCTGGAAACGAAGAGCTCGCGGCCACGACCGAGCTCGACGGCACGTACCGCCTGGTTCTGGGCCGTGCCGGCACGTATACCCTGGAGGCAGCGGCCCTCGGGTACGCGAAGGCGGCGCCGGCGGAGGTCACCGTGGGGACGAACCTCCCCGAGGCGCAGGTCACCTTCCACCTTCAGCCCGAGCTGATCCTGCCCGCAGTCGAGGTCCGCGCCGAGCGCAGCCCCGACCGCGTGAGCAAGAGGGTGGTAACCCGGGAGGAGGTGACCGGAGCACCGGGGACCGGCGGAGATCCCCTCCGGGTGCTCCAGTCACTGCCCGGCGTGGCGGCACCGAGCGACGCCGTGAGCGCCCCGGCCATCCGGGGCTCCCGACCGGAGGACAACGCGTACTATGCGGACTTCATGCCCCTGGAGTACCTCTTCCACGTGGGCGGGGCCGTGAGCGTCCTGCCCGCGGACCTGGTCAACGACTTCAACCTTTACGCGGCCGCCTTCGGCCCGGAATACGCCGACGTCACGGGTGGGGTGGTGGACGTGGGGCTCCGCGATCCTCGGACGGATCGGCTCGGCGGCCGGGTGAGCGTGGGTCTCCTGGGCGCGGACGCCCTCGTGGAAGGCCCGGTGTCCAAGAACCAGAGCTTCTTCCTGGCCGGGCGCCGCAGCTACCTGGACCTCGTGCTCGGCCGGATGGAGACGGAGAAGGGCGTGACGGTCAGCGTGCCCGAGTACTATGATTACCAGGCCAAGTACGTCTGGGTCCCGGGCGAGGACTCGCGCGTGCGGCTCCTGCTCCTGGGGGCGGGGGACAAGATCGGCTTCAAGATCGACAAGGATTCCGACACAGCGCAGCAGCAGCCCGTTCTGGCCGGCGACAGTGCGATCGACGACGACTTCCACAGCCAATCTCTCGTCTGGGACCGCCGGCTCTCCGGGGGGATCACGAACCGCCTGGGGCTTGGGCACCGGCATCTCTCCGAACGAACGGGCATCGGGAGCGCGGCCGACTCTCAGGTCGGCGTGGACACCCTCCTCGGTCGGGAGGAGCTCCGTTGGGCGGCTGGTGACCACGAGGTGACGGCGGGAGGCGAGCTCCAGACCCTCCGCGTGAATCTCTCGATCGATGCCCGGAAGGTCACGTGCACCGAGTTCGATCCGGACTGCGATCTGACGGGCGCGCCCGAGGCGATGTTGAACGACCGGCTGCGAGTGAACGAGTGGGCGGGCTATGCCAAGGACCGGTGGCGGGTCGCCGACGGTGTCCGGCTCATCGGCGGGCTGCGCTACAGTGCGGACGACTACCTCGACCGCGCCTACCTCGAGCCCCGGCTCGGCCTCGAGTGGCAAGCAGCCGAGGGGACCCTCCTCTCCGCCGGCTGGGGGCGCCACAGTCAGTTCCCGGGGGGCAACCAGGTGATCGA
The DNA here is from genome assembly GCA_016214985.1 of Deltaproteobacteria bacterium. Lineage (GTDB taxonomy): Bacteria > Desulfobacterota > Deferrisomatia > Deferrisomatales > JACRMM01 > JACRMM01. The sequence goes on from JACRMM010000001.1 coordinate 59,372, forward strand.
CGAGTTCGGGAACCCCCACCTCCGCCGGCTCCGGGCCGAGCACACCACCGTGGGGCTCTCGCAGAAGGTGGGGGCCGAGTGGCTCGTCGACGTGCAGGCGTACTACAAGAGGCTCTGGGACCTCGTCTCGTCGGACCCGGAGACGAACTTCACGAACGGCGGGGAGGGCAGGGCGTACGGAGTCGAGCTCCTGGTCAAACGGGAGCCCACGGCCCGCCTGTCCGGATGGTTGTCGGTGACGGCCTCGCGGTCCGTGCGGGAGGGCGAGGCCACGGGCGAGACGTTCCCCTTCGACTACGACCAGCCCCTGATCGCCACCTGGGTCGCCACCTACCGCCTGTCGCCGGCCTGGAAGTTCGGGCTGCGCTGGCAGTACCACAGCGGCACGCCCTTCACGCCGATCGTGGGAACCGTGGTGTCCACCGACGGGCGCATCCGGCCCCGCTACGGCGACCTCAACTCCGAGCGGCTGCCCGCCTACCACCGCCTCGACCTGAGGGCAGACCGCACCTGGGCCTTCGACGCCTGGAAACTAGGCCTCTACGTAGAACTCCTCAACGCTTACAACCGCAAGAACGTCCTGGGCTACCGCTACAACGCGGACTACACCGACCGCGACCCCGTCTACCAGCTCCCGCTGATTCCCTCCGTCGGGGTGCAGGCGGAGTTCTAGCGTAAGCGGGAGACCCCCCGGCTCTGCCGGGGAGGCCGCCGGAGTTTGACATTTACGGGAGTCCTCCAGTGAACTCCAGAGTGTGAGCCGCCCAAGCCACACAGCAGAGGAGTTTCACATGGAGGACCACGAAAGCC
>JACRMM010000002.1 GCA_016214985.1 Deltaproteobacteria bacterium
CGTGAACCCCGCCGGTACCGGAATCCCGATCTGGCACATCTCCGCCAGGTTCGCCCCCTTCCCCCCCAGCAGCTCCTTCATCTCCGCCCGGCCCTCCGCCCGGCCCCCGCCAAACCCGTATACGTACTTGCCCATGAGAACCTCCTGCAAAGAGAGCGTTCAGCAGTAGGACGGGGCTTGCCCCGCCGATTCATCCCCGGGGTGGCGCGGCGGGGGCGAGCCCCGCCCTACGCCGCGATCCTCGCGAAGTCGGCCAGCGCCCGCAGCTGGTCGGCTACGGCCCCCAGCAGCGCCAGCCGGTTGTCCCGCACGGCCGGATCCTCGGCCATGACCAGGACGGCGTCGAAGAACGCGTCCACGGCCCCCTTGAGCCGCGCCGCCTCCCGCAGGAACGCGGCGTAGTCGCCCCGGCCCGCCGCGGCGTCGAGCGCCCGTCTTACCTCGCCGAAGACGCGCCACAGGTCCGCTTCCGCCGGGTCGGCGAAAACCTCGGGCGCCACGGCGCCGGTCGCCTGTCCCTTGAGGATGTTGGCAACCCGCTTGAACGTCTCGGCCAGCGGGGTCAAGTCGCCGCCTCGGCGCGCGGCCTCCAGGGCCTGGATGCGCGAGCGCGCGTCCACCACGTCATCGAAGCCCACGTCGAGCACGGCGGCCACGAGATCGGCGGAGAGGCCGGCCTGGTCGAGTAACCCCTCGAGCCGCCCGCGGAAGAAGGCGAGGACATCGGCCTTCACGTCGTCGGCCGGACGCGTGAGCTTCCCGGCGAGCTCCGCCAGGGCCGCCTCCACGAGCCAGCCCAGGCGCAGGCGGTATCCGCCCTCGAGCAGGATCCGCAGGATCGCCAGGGTCTGGCGCCGAAGCGCGTAAGGGTCAGCGGTACCGCTGGGGATCAGCCCCACGCCGAAGCAGCCGCAGAGGGTGTCGAGCTTGTCGGCCATGCTCACCGCCCGCGCCTCGGGCGTCGAGGGCACGGCGCTGCCCGCCTGCACGGGCCAGTAGTGCTCCTGGATGCCCCGGGCCACGGCCGGATCCTCCCCGCCGCGAAACGCATACTCCCGGCCGATCACGCCCTGGAGCTCGGGGAACTCGCCGACCATGAGCGACACCAGGTCGGCCTTGCACAGGAGGGCGATCCGGTCGACGAAGGCCAGCCGATCCGGGCAGAGCGCCTCGCCGATTCTCTTCGCCACCGCGCGGAAGCGCTCCACCTTCTCGTGGCTCGTGCCGAGCTTCGCCTGGAAGACCACCGTCTTCAGGCCCTCGGCGTGCGCCTCCAGGCTCTTCTTCTGGTCCTCCTCGAAGAAGAACCGGGCGTCGGCGAGCCGGGCCCGGAGCACGCGCTCGTTGCCCTTGGCCACCACGCCGAGGTCCCGGGCCCGCGTGTTGGAGATCGTGACGAAGTGGTTGACGAGCGTGCCGGCCGCGTTCACCACCGCGAAGTACTTCTGATGGGTCTTCATGGTGAGGATGAGGAGCTCCCGAGGAAGTTCCAGGTACCGGGGCTCGAAGCTCCCGACCACCGCCACCGGGTCCTCCACCAGGTAGGTTACCGTGTCGAGGAGCTCCTCGTCCGGGATTGCGGTGCCTCCCACCGACGAGGCGGCAAACGCCACCTGCTCGGCGATGGCCCGGCGGCGCTCGGCCGGGTCCACGACCACGTGGGCCTCCCGGATCTTGTGCAGGTAGTCGTCGGCGTCCATTACATCGAAGGGCTCGGGCGCATGGAACCGGTGCCCCCGGCTGGCGCGCCCGCTCGCGATGTTCGCGAACTCGAAGGGCACCACCTCGCCGCCCAGGAGAGCGACGATCCAGTGGACGGGCCGGGCAAAGGCCGTGTCCAGCGAGCCCCAGCGCATGGACTTTCGGAACGGAACCTTCGCCAGCCACGCCGGCAGGAGGCCCGAGAGGACCTCGGCGGCAGGCCGCCCCTGCACCTCCTTGCGAACCGCCAGGTACAGGCCCTTGCCGGTGTCGATCCGGAGCAGATCCGCCACGGCCACGCCGTTGGTGCGCGCGAAGCCCTCGGCCGCCTTGGTGGGGTTGCCGTCCTTGTCGAAGGCGGCGGAGGCGGGGGGACCCACCTTCTCCTCCACGGCGTCGGGCTGGGTCTTCGCAAGCCCCCTCACCAGGAGCACCAGCCGGCGCGGCGTGCCGGCCGTCACCACCTCGCCGAAGGCCAGGCGCCTGGCCTCGAGCCCTTCCCGGGCCAGCGAGGCGAGGGCGCCGAGCGCGGGCGACAGGAACCCGGCAGGGATCTCCTCGGTGCCGACCTCCAGCAGGAAGTCCGTCGTCTGGCTCATCTCAGGCCCTCCCTTCGGCGGCACCGACGACCCGTTTCAGGAGGGGATGTCCCATCTCGGCCCGCTGGGCCACGTAGGCAGCGGCCACCTTTCGGGCAAGATCCCGCACGCGGCCGATGAACCGCGCCCGCTCGGTCACGCTGATGACGCCGCGGGCGTCCAGGAGATTGAAGGCGTGGGAGCACTTGAGCGTGTAGTCATAGGCCGGCAGGACAAGGCCCTTCCCCGCGAGGCGCTGGCTCTCGGCCTCGAACTTGGTGAAGAGGTCGAACAGCATCGCCGGGTCCGACTCCTCGAAGTTGTAGACGCTTCCCTCCACCTCGCCCCGGTGGTGGACGTCGCCGTACGTGACCCCATCCGTCCAGACGAGGTCGTAGACATTGTCGACCCCCTGCAGGTACATGGAGATGCGCTCGATGCCGTAGGTGATCTCGGCCGACACGGGCCGGCAGTCGACGCCTCCCGCCTGCTGGAAGTACGTGAACTGCGTGATCTCCATGCCGTCGAGCCACACCTCCCACCCGAGGCCCCAGGCGCCGAGGGTGGGGCTCTCCCAGTCATCCTCCACGAAGCGGATGTCGTGGTCGAGGGGATCGATCCCGAGCGCCTTCAAGCTGCCGACGTAGAGGTCGAGCACCTCGAGGGGCGAGGGCTTCAGGATGACCTGGAACTGGTAGTAGTGCTGCAGGCGGTTGGGGTTCTCGCCGTACCGGCCGTCCTTGGGCCGCCGGCTGGGCTCCACGTAGGCAACGTTCCAGGGCTCCGGGCCCAGGCACCGCAGGAAGGTGTGGGGGTTCATCGTGCCCGCGCCGACCTCGATGTCGCAGGGCTGGGCGATGAGGCAGCCCCGCTCGGCCCAGTAGGCCTGCAGCTTCAGGATGACGTCTTGGAAGGTCATGGGTACCTCGCGGTCAGCGGTCAGCGGTCAGCACTCAGCTTGAAGCCTTTCGGCGTTGCCTTAGCTGACAGCTGACCGCTGACAGCTGAGCGCCTCCTTCAGCCGGCGATGTCCTCGCCACCGTCCACGCGCAGGATGCTGCCGGTCATCCAGTAGGTGCCCGGCTCCGAAAAGACGGCGATGGCCTCGGCCACGTCCTCCGGGCGCGTGAGCCGGCCGGCGGGGTTTCGCGCCAGAGCGATCTGGATCATCTCTTCGTTGCCGGGGATCTTGCGCAGAGCCGGCGTGTCGGTGACGCCGGCGAGGATCGCGTTGGCGGTGATGCCCAGGGGCGCAAGCTCCAGGGCGAGCTGGCGGATGTGGCTCTCCAGGGCCGCTTTGGCGGCCGACACCGCGCCGTAGGTCCTCCAGACCCGCTTGCTCCCGGAGCTCGTCATGGCGTAGATGCGCGAGTTCTTGGCGAAGTAGCCGCGCCGCACCGCGTCCTGCACCCAGTAGACGAGCGTGTGGGCCATGGCGTCGAGGGTCATCTCCATCTGCGGCCGATTGATGCCCTCGCCGGCGTCTGCGATGAAAGGGCGAAGCGTCCCGAAGGCGAGGCTGTGCAGCAGAACACGGATCTTCTCTCCCTCGCCCATGAGCTCGCCGATGCTGTCCAGGACCTCGCCGCGGTTGCCCTCGTCCGCGGCGTTCATGTTGAAGAAGTGGACCGAGACGCCCGTGGCCTCCAGCTTCGCCACGAGCTCGTTCACGGCGGGCATGGTGCCCTTGCGGTCCAGGTGGACCCCGAAGATGTTCATGCCCTTCCGGGCGAGGGCCAGGGCCGTGGCGGCCCCAAACCCGCTCGACGCCCCGAGGATCAGGGCCCAGCTCCCCTTCAGATCGCTGCACGACATGGTGGACTCCTTCGCAAATGGCCCCAAGCCCACCCTTTGCCCGGCCCGCGGGAGGGTCGGGCAAAGGCTGTCCTCGGGAGATCTCACCCCGCCGGCACCTTGCCGAAAGGGTGATGCAAGTTATCAGACAAGGAAGAAACAGGTCAATCGCGGATGCCCGGGGCGAGAGCCGGCCCGGGCCGAATCGGGCGGCCCAGGGCGGCCCCCAGGGCAGCGTCGAGGAGCCCGCCGAGCTCGGCCTCCGCAGCGGCCGTGACCCGAAGCGTCGCGAGCCGGTCGAGGGGGAGCCGGGCCGCAGCGCGCAGCGTCTCCAGCGCCCCCACCGACAACCCCGGCGCATGCGGGCCGGCGCACCGGCGGCAGACCACCTGGGACCCGCGCACGGCTGCGGACCGTGCCAGGTCCGCGACGCACGCCGGGCAGCTCTCCAACGGGAGGCCGTAGCCCAGGACGACGAGCCCCTTCACCTGGAACACGCGCTGCAGGCTCGCCGGGTCGGCGTCGCGGTCCAGGGCCCCGAGCGCCGCGGCGAGGAGCGCATAGAGCTCCGGGGCCGGGTCGGCCTCCCTCGCGCCGCCGCGCGCGATCTCCAGGAAGTGGCACCCGACCCAGTACCGGTCCACGTCGCCCCGCACGCCCTCGAACGCCCCCAGGAGCTCCACGCCGAGGAGCGTGCCGAGCCCCTGGCGCGCCGGCCGGAGCTCGGCCTGCATTCGGCAGAAGTAGTCAAGCACCCCGCCGAACCGGCGCCGGGAGCTGCGCGCGCCCCTCGCCAGCAGCGACACCACCCCGTGGCCCGGCGTCAGGAGCTGCACCACCGCATCCGCGTCCCGGTAGGGGGTCGAGCGCAAGAGCAGGGCCTCGGTGAGGAGAGATCTCACGGGGGTCGTCCCCCGTCGGCGCGGCGTCGGCGTGAACCGCGGGGCTCCGGCGTCGGCACCGTCTTGTCGGGCCAGGGGCAGAGGCCCCGGACCGGGCAGTCGGGGCAACGGGGCCTCCGGGCCCGGCAGATCTGGCGGCCATGGCGAATGAGCAACAGGTGCGCCTCGGCCCAGCGGCTCGGATCGAGGAGGTCCGTGATTCCGCGCTCCACCGCGCGGGGCTCCCGCGTGGGCGCGAAGCCCAGGCGCCAGCCCACCCGACCCACGTGGGTGTCCACGGCGAAGGCCGGCGCCGCGAACCCCTGCGCGAGCACTACCGACGCGGTCTTGCGGCCCACGCCGGGCAGCGCCTCCAGCGCCTCCCGGCGGCCGGGTACCCGGCCGCCGTGGTCCTCGACCACCCTCTTCGCCAGCGCGACCAGGTTCTTCGCCTTGGCTCGGAAGAGGCCGATCGAGCGGATCTCCTCCTCCACCTCCGGCACCGGCGCCCGAGCCAGGTCGGCCGGGGTCGGGTAGCGGTCGAAGAGCCCCGGCGTCACGAGGTTCACCCGAGCGTCGGTGCACTGGGCCGAGAGCACCGTAGCGACCACCAACTGCCAGGGGTCGCCGTGCCGCAGCCCCGGCACCACGGGCGGCTGCCCGGCCTTCAGGAGGTCCAGGATCTGCTGCAACCTCTCAGCCTCGGCTCTCTTCCCTCGCGCCATGGGCCTCGAGGGTATCAGAAAGGCTCCCGCCGCCGGAAGCATTCGCCGGAGCGACCCGAGGGTCTGCTCAGCGCGAAACCACGACGTTCTTTGGCCGGCGCTCGAGGAAGGCCCGGAGGTTCTCGACTGCCGTGGTGAGCAGCCGCTCGCGGGACGCCTTGGTGGCCCACGCGATGTGGGGGGTGACGAGGCAGTTGCGGGCGGTCAGCAGGGGGTTGTCGGGAGAGGGCGGTTCGCGGGAGAGCACATCCAGCCCCGCCCCGGCCAGGTGCCCCCCGTTGAGGGCGTCGGCCAGGGCCTGCTCGTCCACCAGACGCCCACGCGCAGTATTGATGAGGTACGCGGTAGGCTTCATCCACGACAGCCGCTCGGCGTTGACGAGTCCTTCGGTCTCGGGGGTAAGGGGGCAGTGAAGGCTCACCACGTCGCTTTGCCGAAAGAGCGTCTCGAGGTCGACGAACGAAACCGGCCAGCTGGCCGGGTCGGGCGCGCCCCGCCGCGCGGCGCGCACGTGCATTCCCAGACACTGCGCCGCGCTGGCCACGGCCCGGCCGATGTTGCCGAAGCCCACGACCCCGAGGCTCAGCCCCGCGAGCTCGACGAGCGGGTAGTCCCAGAAGCAGAAGTCCGGGCTCGCGGTCCAGCGCCCCTCGCGGACGGCGCGCGAGTGCTCTCCCAGGCGGTGGGTGAACTCGAGCAGGAGCGCCATCGTCATCTGGGCGACCGACATCGTGGCGTAGGCCGGCACGTTGGTGACCGTGATGCGCCCGCGCCGCGCCGCGTCGAGGTTCACGACGTCGAACCCGGTCGCGAGCACCCCGATGTATCGAAGCTCCGGCAGGCCCTCGATCTCCGCGCGGCCGAGCACGGTCTTGTTCGTGAGCACTGCCCGCGCGCCGGCGGCCCGCGGGAGCACCTCGTCCGGCGGCGTGCGGTCGTACACCGTGAGTGGGCCCAGGGCTTCCAGTTCCGCCCATCTCAGGTCGCCAGGGTTGAGCGTGTGGCCGTCGAGAACCACTATCTTGCCGCCATCGACTCCCATGGCAGGCAGGACCCTCAGCGAACCGCGGCGAGCGCGGCGTCGTAGTCCGGGTGAGTGGAGACCTCGGGCACGATCTCCTGGTAGCGAATCACGTCGTCCGCTCCCAGGACCAGGATCGCGCGGGCCAGGAGGCGCACCTCTTTGATCAGCAGACCGTAGGCGAGCCCGAAGGAGGCGTCCTGAAAGTCCGAGAGGACCCGGATCTTCTCGATGCCGTGGGTCGTGCAGAAGCGGCTCTGGGCGAAGGGGAGGTCCATGGAGATGGTGAGGATCTCGACGTTGGCCGGAAGCTTCGCGGCCTCGGCGTGGAAGCGCTTAGTTTGAAGTTCGCAGACGGGCGTGTCGAGGCTCGGCACGACGCTGACGAGCTTCACCTTTCCGGCGAAGTCGCCGAGGTTCACGGGCTTGAGCGAACCGTCGCGAACGGTGAACGCCGGGGCACGTTGGCCGATCGAGAGGGCCGGGCCGAGCAGAGTAACGGGATTGCCCATGAGGGTCACGAGTCCGGTGCGTTCTTGCATGGAGAGTCTCCTCGGGTCGGGGGTGCACAGCGAGTGTGCCACTTTACCCCGGCCCCTAGAACGTGTCCAAGGAGGGGTCAGGAAACCGTGGGTATCCACCGGACGAACATCCTCTCGAAGACCGCGCTGACAACGCGACGAGCAGGTCACCCTCGTCTCATCGTGCGTGCCTTTTCTCTCGCGTCCCATTTCCGGGACAACGCAGCGGCTCCACCACCCCCATGGATCGCAACACCGAAGCGCGGCCTGTTCCGAGATGTGGTGCAGAGCCGGGGCGCGTGCGCACCGAAATCCACACTCCCGGGCTCGTTGGAGGAGACACTCGACAGAGATGGGGTCAAGGATATCCTCTGGGCGGCCGAGACGGCGCGCGGACGTACCGCCAAGACCTGCAGAAGGGCTATGATGCTCGCTGGCCTCGGCCTCCCCAAGGCTGTCAGATTAGAGAGAGGTGCGCGCGTGAAGGGGTTGATCGTCTACTGCCGAGCCGGCTTTGAGGCCGAGTGCGGTGCCGAACTGGCCGCCCGGGCAAAGGAGCACGGGGGCGCTGGGACCGTGACCGGCGGGCCGGGCGCGGGATACGCGGCCTTCGAGGCCTCCGACGGCGAGGGCGCGCTCGCGCTCTGGCGCGCCTGCTCGCTCTGGGACTTCGTCTTCGGCCGCCAGGTGATCGGCTGGTTCTGGCGCGGCCCGGCACCTGCGGCCGCCGACCTGCCGGCCACACTGCGGTCGGCGCTGGCCGGCGCCCCGGCCCGGAAGTTTTCCGCGGTCTTCGCCGAGGCCCCGGACACGGAGGCGGGCAAGCGCCTCTGGCCGGAGTGCCGGCGCCTCTCCGCCGCGCTCGAGGAGGCCCTGACGGCGCGCAAGATCCTGTCGCCCACGTCGGTGAGCGCGGCGCGCCTCCACGCCTTCCTGCCAAGGCCAGGAGAGCTCGTCTTGGGGCTCTCCGACCCGGCCCGCTCCTCCCCCTGGCCCCTGGGCATCCCCCGGCTCCGGGTGCCGGCGGCGGCGCCGAGCCGCTCCGCCCAGAAGCTCGAGGAGGCGCTCCTCCTCTTCCTCTCCGAGGAGGAGAGGGTCCGGCGCCTCAAGCCCGGAATGACCGCCGTGGACCTGGGCGCGGCACCCGGCGGCTGGACCTGGCAGCTGACCCGCCGCGGACTTCGGGTTGCGGCCGTGGACAACGGTCCACTGGACCCGGCCCTCCTGGCCTCGCGGCTCGTGACCCACATCCGTGCGGACGGGTACACGTGGCGGCCGGAACAGCCCGTCGACTGGCTCGTCTGCGACATGGTGGCAGCGCCGGCCCGGGTGGCTCGGCTCGTGGGGCTCTGGGCGGCCAAGAAGCTCTGCAAGGAGAGCCTCTTCAACCTCAAGCTCCCCTCGGGCGACCGCCTGGCCGCCGTTCGCCGAGCCGCGCAGACCGTGCGCCGCGAGCTCGACCGGGTCGGCGCCCGGTACGCGCTTCGGTTCAAGCAGCTCTACCACGACCGGGAGGAGATCACCGGGCACTTGAGGGTCGTCGGGTGGGAACCAGCGGCCAAGACAGAGGAACCGAAGGCGGCGAAGAAACGGCCCCGGACCACGGGGCGAGTCAGAACCGGGCGTCGGCCGCGAGCGCACGGGCCAGGAGCTGCCGGTACCGGGTCCGGGGGATCTCGACGCAGCCGAACCGGGCGAGGTGGGAGGTGAGGAACTGGGTGTCGAGGAGGACGAAACCGGCGTCGCGCAGCCGGTCCACCAAGTGCACCAGGGCCACCTTGCTCGCGTCCCTGACCCGGCTGAACATGCTCTCGCCCGCGAAGAGGCCGCGGATCGCCACGCCGTAGAGGCCGCCCACGAGCTCGCCCTCCTGCCAGGTCTCGACGCTGTGGGCGAGGCCGAGGCAGTGCAGGGCCTCGTAGGCGTCCACGAGCTCGGCCGAGATCCAGGTCTCCCCGCGGCCCGCCACCGGCGCGGCGCAGGCCTCCATGACGGCCCGGAAGGAGCGATCGAACCGCACGTCGAAGCGGCCGCCGCGGATCGTCTTGGCGAGGCGCCGGGGGACGTGGAAGGCGTCGAGCGGCAGGATGCCCCGGGGGTCGGGGTCGAACCAGCGGATGTTCCCCCAGTCGTCGGCCATGGGGAACAAACCCCGGCAGTAGGCGGCCGCCAGGAGCTCCGGGGTGAGGCGGGGCGGCCGCGCGGAGCCCGCCATCACAGACCGGCCTCCCCTGCCCCATCCGGCCCCCACAAAGCGTCGCGCAAGCCGGAGGCGCGCCGGGTGCGCGCCCGCACCGCGGCGCGGAGCACCTCCTCGGTCCCCCACACCTCAACCCGGCTGCGGGCTCGCGTGAGGCCTGTGTAGACGAGCTCCCGGGTGAGTACCCGGCTCGGGTGCGCCCCGAGCAGCAGGAGCACCTCCTCGAACTCGGAGCCCTGGCTGCGGTGGACCGTCATGGCATACGCGGTCTCGCACGCCGGGAGGCGAAGGGGCGCCAGGCGGCGCACCCCACCGTCGGCGGCGACGAAGAAGACCCGAAGCGCCCCGCCGGCGCCGGCGTCCGGGAGAGCGAGCCCCACGTCGCCGTTGTACAGGCGAAGACCGTAGTCGTTTCGGGTGACGAGCACCGGCCGCCCGGCGTACCACTCGCGGCCCGGCTCCAAGAGACCCCGGCGAGACAGCCCGTTCTCCACCGCCCGATTCACCGCCGCAACGCCGTAGGGTCCCTCCCGACGGCCGCAGAGGATCCGGAATCGGGCGAAAGACCGGAAGGCCTCGCTTGGGTCGGCGGCCCGCAGGCCGGGCCCGAAGGCCTCGGTGACGCGCTCCTCCAGGGCGGCCGCCAGCCCCGCGGGAGTCGGCGCGGGCCTCCATCCCACTTGGCCGACCTGGCCTCCGACCGACAGAGCCGACAGCGCATCGTCGCTCCGGCCCTCGTTCACCGCCCGGCTGGCCGCGCCGATCCCCCCGCTTCCGCCGAAGCGGTAGCTCCAGCGAAGGAGCGCCAGGCAGTCGCGCAGGCGCGCGTTCCCCGTTCCCCGTTCCCGGTTCCCAGTGCCCGTGCCCCCGACCGCTTTCCCCGTCAGCTCCTCCAACGTCCGCGCGAACCCCTCCGAGTACCCGTGGTCTCGCCCCGTGTCGCACAGGTCGCCCAGGACCGCGCCGGCCTCCACCGAGGCGAGCTGGTCCCGGTCGCCGAGGAGGATCAGGCGCGCCTCGGGTCGAAGGGCCCGGGTGAGCTTGGCCATGAGCGCGAGGTCCACCATGGACACCTCGTCGACGACCACCACGTCGTGGGGAAGGGGGTTTTCGCGGCCGTGCCGGAACTCCGGGGAGCCCGGGCGGCTCCCCAGGAGCCGGTGGAGCGTCGAGGCCTCTTCGGGGATGGCCCGGCGCACCGCCTCGGCGCAGGGTAAGCCGGCCCTGGCGCCCCTGACCGCCTCCTGCAGGCGGGCGGCGGCTTTGCCCGTGGGCGCAGCGAGGGCGACCCGGAGCGGCCGGTCCCCGGCCTGCTCTTGGAGGAGCGCGAGGATCCGAACGACCGTCGTGGTCTTCCCCGTGCCCGGCCCGCCGGAGAGGACGCACAGGCTCTTCATGAGAGTCACGGCGGCCGCCAGCTTCTGGGCGTCCGGCTCCTCTGGGGGCAGCGACGGCGGCCGCGGGAAGAACCGGCCCAGGGCCTCCTTCGCCCAGCCGAGATCGGGTGCTCCCGGCTCCCGCGCCGCACGGGCGGCGAGGTCCTCCGCCAGGTCCCGTTCGTAGGCAAAGTAACGATAGAGATAGAGCCGCCCGGCCCCGTCGAGCACGAGTGGCCGAAACTCTCCCGGGGCTCCGACGGCGCGGCTCGCCCGCAGAACCTCGCCCCAGGCGTCGGGCGCCGGGGGTGCAGCGCCCACCTCTGCGAGGTCCTCGGCCGCGTCGGCGAGCGAGACGCACACGTGGCCCTCCCCGGTGGCTCGGCTCGCGAGCGCGGCAGCCAGGAGCACCTCCGGTGTGTCCTCCCCGAGGCGCCGCAGGAGCCCGGCGAAGTGGACGTCCAGATCCGTGAGGAGGCCCCGGGAGCGAAGTGCCCGCAGGCTTTCGGCCGCGTCCATCACGATCGCTCCCTCCCCTCGACCCCTACCAGGAACCGAGCCAATCCCTCGATCCTCTCCGGCGCCGGGCGGTCGAAGAAGACGCCAAAGCCGGGGCGAGCGGGGTCGATGCCCCGGAGGAAGAGATAGTACACACCCCCGAAGTGCCGGCCGCAGTCGTAGTCGGCCAGGCGCGCCCGGAGGTGGAGGTGCAGCGCAGCGGCGTAGAGGTGATACTGGAGCACGTAGTGGTCGCGTGTCATAGCGGCCGCCAGGGCCTCGGGCCCATAGTCCTCGACCCGGTCTCCGAGCCGATTCGACTTCCAGTCCGCGAGGTAGTAGCGGCCCTCGAATCGGAACACGAGGTCGAGGAAGCCCCGCAGGTAGCCCCGCACCGGCGAGAACTCCAGGCGCCCCAGCCGCTGGGTTACGCCGGTGCCGAACAGGGCCGCCGGGTCCCCTCCCGCCTCGCCGAAGGCGCGCGAGAGCGCGTGCGGCGTCAGCGGCTTCCCCTCCTGGCGAAGGGGCAGGGTGAACTCGACCTCGTGCAGGCGCTCGGAACGGGGGATCCGCGAGAGGGTGAGCTCCGGCCGCTCGGGGTCCAGGGGCGCGGTCAGCGCGTTCGCCACCATCCGCTCCGCGACGCCTCGCCACTCGGGGCCAAGGCCGTGGGCCGCCAGGCGCGCGGCCACAAGCTCGGCACGGAGCGGGGATCCGGCGCCCGAGAAGTCCACATGCTCCAGGATCTCGTGCAGACACGTCCCGGCCCGGGCCCCCGCCGGAAAGGCAAAAACCTCGTCCGCCTCCGCCGCCGGGGCGTCCGTGCCTCCCAGGCCCCCCGGGGCTGCGGCCACGGCGTCGCGATCCGGCAGCTCTTCGTCCGCCGGCGCGCCCGAGACCAGCGCGGTGAAGCTCGTGGTGCGCCACTCTTCCGCCAGGCGGCCTCGAAAGACCCTCGCCGCCGGCTCGCCGCCCTCGAGCCGCGGCGGACGATAGACGACGCCGACTGCCTCGGGCAGCGGATCGACCGAGACGGCTCCGGTCCCCTCCAAGGGCCGGAGCCCTTCGCGCAGGTCGTCGTCGGTGAGCTTCTTCGCCGCCTCGGCCAGGGGCGAAAGACCCGCGGCGCCCAGCGCCTCGCCCCGGTAGTGAAGCAGGTAGGCGGGCGCGGACGTCTCCGACCCATTGAAGGCACCCCAGACGAGCACGCAGCGGTTCTTGGCGCGCGTGAGCGCCACGTAGAGGAGCCGCACGTTCTCGGCCAGGCTCTCCACCTCGGCGCGACGCCGGTGCTCCTCGAAGCGGGGCGAACCCAGGTCGAAGACGAAGCGGCCGCCCGTTTCGACCCCCTGGAACAGGTGGACCTTCACCCCCGGCTCGTCCGGCCGCAGCCCCGAGCCCTCCCAGGAGAAGGGGCAGAGGGTCACGGGGTACTCGAGCCCCTTGCTTCGGTGGACCGTGACGAGCTTCACGGCCCGCTCGTCGCTCTCGAGCCGCAGCTGGTACTCCTCGCCCGCGTCCCGGTCCGCACGCCGCCGGGAGAGCCACCGGGCGAGGCCGGCCATCCCGAGCTTCTCTTCAGCCGCGGCGCCATGGAGCACCTCGGAGAGGTGCAGCACGTTCGTGAGCCGGCGCTCCCCGTCGGCGAAGGAGAGAAGGCGCTCGCGCACCTCGGCCTCGGCGAGCAGGTGGCGAAACGCCGGCAGGAAGCCCCGGCGGGCCCACAGCTCGTGATGCACGCGGAAGAGGGAGAGCCAGATCTCCCAGCCCGACTCGTCTCCGGCCAGGGCGTGCAGCGCCTCACCGTCCACGCCGAGAAGGTCGGTCGCCAGCGCCGCCCGCAGCAGCGCCTCGTTGCCCGGCTCGGCCAGGGCCAGGAGCACCCGCTCCACCTCGACGGCCTCGGGCGAGGCAAAGGGGCTCGCGGTCGAGTAGACGACGCTCGGCACCGCCAGGGCCCGAAGGGCCTCTTGGACGAGCTCCACCTCGCGGTTCTTGCGCACCAGGACCGCGACGTCCCCCGGCTCCAGGGGCCGGTCGCCGAGGCGCGCCCGGCCCCGGAGGCCCAGGTCCAGGAGCCGGCTCACCTCGGCCGCCACGGCCCGCGGAAGCGCCCTCTCGGCCCAGCCCTTGGTAATCCTCTGGGTGCGCTTGTCGACGTTCTCCTCGGTGCGGCGCACGAGCCACACCCGAAGCGGCGCGTGCCCCGCGCCTTCGGGCTCGCCCTCGATCGTCAGGCGCGGGCGCGCCCTCACCGCCGCCTCGACCGTCGGGAACCCGATGCGGGGGAACACGAAGGGCCTCTCGACCGCGGAGAACAGGGCACCGACCCCATCGAGCAGCCGGGGCTCGGAGCGCCAGTTCTCGCCGAGGGTGTACTTCCGGGCCGCGGACTCCGAAGCCTCCAGGTAGGCGAAGACGTCAGCGCCGCGGAAGCCGTAGATCGCCTGCTTGGGGTCGCCGATGAGAAACAGGAGCGAGGGCTCCTCGGCCCGGACACCGAACACCCGGTCGAAGATCTCGTACTGGACCGGATCGGTGTCCTGGAACTCGTCGATCAGCGCCGCGCCGTACTTCACCCGCAGGGCCCGGGCCAGCGCCGGCCCGCCCTCGCCGACGACCGCGGCGCGGAGGTTCACGAGGAGATCGTCGAAGCCCTGCACGCTGTGGGCCCTCTTCTTACCAGCCAGGTCCAGGCGGACCCGCGCGAGGAAGGCCGCCTCGAGCGTCAGGAAGAGGGCATCCTCGGCCAGGGCGAGCTCCTGGCAGAGGTCGAAGAAGGGATGCTCGGGCGCGGACGCGCCCCGGACGAGCACGCCCTTCCTCCGGAAGCTCTCCCGCGCCACCTTTCGCAGCGCCGCGAAGCACGCCGGGGGCGCGTCGCCGGCGAGGCACTGCCCGAGCTCCCCCAGGCACGCCGCCAGGGGCTCGCGCCCGAAGTTGTCCCGGCTGCGCGAGAGGCCCTTATACTCGGAGAGGAGCCGGGACACGTCGGCGCGGGCGTCGGGCCACGCAGCGCACACCCGCTCGAAGGCTGCGTTGAAGACCGCTTGCTTCTCCTCCACGTCGCCGGGTGCGATCTCGGGCAGGACCTCCAAGAAGGGGTGGCGGGTAACGCTTCGAAGGAGCTCCCGGAGCCGCTCCGACCCGAAGCCGCGCTTCAGGGCGAAGGTCGCCAGGAGCGCCGGTCCGGCCGCGATCTCCCGGCGCCACCAGTCGTCCACGACCTCCTCGTGGAGGGCCTCCTGGTCGGCGATGAGCTCGGCCTCGAAGAGGAGCCCCCCCTCGAAGGCGTGCTCGGCCAGCACCCGCTGGCAGAAGCCGTGGATGGTGAAGAGGGGCGCCTCGTCGAACCCTCGCAGCGCCGCCTCCAGCGCCGCGGCCGCTGGTCCCGCCTCGTGGCGGGCCACGAGCTCCCGGAGGAGATCGTCGCCGCTCTCGCCCGCCTCGAACGCGAGAAGTGCCTCCCGAAGCCGGCGGCGCACCCGGTCGCGGAGCTCCTCCGTCGCGGCCACGGTGAAGGTGACCACGAGGATGCGCTCGACCGGGAGGTCCTTCTCCAGGATCAGGCGAAGGACCAGCCCTGCGATCGTGTAGGTCTTGCCCGTGCCCGCGCTCGCCTCGATGAGGTTCGTTCCGGTGAGCGGGCTCTCGAGGAGATTGAAGGTCGGCGGCGTCACGGCCCGCCCTCCGGCTCCCCCGCCTCGGCGAGCTCGACGGCCTCGAGGAGCGGCCCGAAGACCCGGCCGGCAAGCGCCTCGAACTCCGCGCCGAGCGGGTCTTCGCGGCCGAACGCGCGAGCGAAGTGGGGATCGCCGGCCTCCGGATCCTTCCGGAAGTCTCCCTCCCACTCCGAGCGGGCGGCCTTCCGAGCAGCCCACCGGTCCCCGTCCTTGCCGAGGCGCTGCGCGTAGGCCCAGGAGGCCCGCGGAAAGAAGGGCAGAAGGCGGCCGAGGCCCTCCCAGTAGAGATCCAGTAGATCCCTGAGTCGCTCCGCGGCTGCTTCCAGGGGGGGCAGGCCCACGACCTCGCCCTTGCCGACGAGGAGGCTGGACCGGGGCAGGCCTTCCTCCGCCACGAGGTTCAGGGCCAGGTGGTGGACCCAGAGCCGCAGCCGGTCCCTCGCTTTCACGGTGGCGGGCCGAAACTGCACGAGTCGGTCACACCGGAGGCCCTCCAGCCGGCCGGAAAGAGTGAAACCTGACACCTCGCGTTCGAACGTCACGGGCTCCAGGGGTCGCCCTTCCAGGCAGGGCCGAATCTCGTCGCCGAACGCCTCCACCTCGGCCCGTAGGTCGCCGAAGGCGCCCTCTCCCACCCGGCCGTGGGGCAGGACGCCTCGGGCACGCGCAGCAGGGAGCGCCTGGTCCAGGTCGCTGCCCGCGAGCGCCGCAGCCAGGAGGCGCTGCTCCAGGTCGTAGCGCTCGAGCCCCGCCACGTCAAAGGGCTCCCGCTCCTCGACGACCGCGTCGTCGCCCTCCAGACGGAGGCCGAGGCGTACGGCGAAGAGGTAGCGGGCGGGGTTCGAGAAGAAGCGGACGAGGTCGCCCAGGTCCACCCGGCGAAGCTCCTCCGGCGGCTCGGGCAGGCACGTGAGGAAGAGCCCCTGGGTCCGGCGTGGCGCGCCGGGCGCCAAGTGTCGGCTCGCCCGCGCGTTCTCGGAGGAGTAGGAGAACAGGGGGCAGGGGGCGAGGGGGCTCCCCTGAGATGGAGGCTGGAAGTAGGCCGGGCTGAAGGCCTGGAGCCGGTGGCGGACGACGAGGTGCTCGCGAGCCCAGCCCGGTGCGGGCGGCCCTCCGCCGGCCGGCGCGAAGCCCTCGTCGATCGCGTCCAGGAGCTCGCTCACGACGACCGACGGCGGGACGTCGCTCCCGTCGCGCACGCTCTGCCCCACGTAGCTCACGTGCAGGTGGCGGCGCGCGGCCAGCAGCGCCTCCAGAAAGGCGTAGCGGTCCTCGTGGCGGGGCGAGCGGTCCCCGGGCCGGGGCTCCGCGGCCGTAAGGTCGAAGCCCAGGGGACGGGTGGCCCGGGGGAAGGCACCGTCGTTCATCCCCAGGAGGCACACGACCGGGAAGGGGATGCTCCGCAGCGGGCGCAGGGCGCAGAAGGTGACCCCTCCCGAGAGGAACCCGCCGCCGAAGGGCTCGGCCTCGAGAGAGGCGCCGAGGCTCGCGGCCACGACCTCCAGGTCCACCGGCTCGCCGTAGCCCGAGAGCGCGCCGGCTTCGGCGAGCCCCTCGAAGGCCCGGCGCACGAGACGCTCCTCGCGCTCCTCCCCGTCGGCTGCCTCGAAGAGGGCGTCGAAGAGCGCCCCGAGGTCCTCGGCCCAGGAGCCGAGGTCGCGGGGAGCCTCCAGGGAGCGAACCCCGATAAAGAGCCGCTCGGTGAACTCGGCCAGGCGCCCCAGAGCCTGCGCGTCGTCACCCCCCTCCAGGTCGTCATAGGGGAGCACGCCCTCGAAGAACCGCGCCCCTCCTCCGGGAAAGGCGTAGCCGAGGAGCAGCCGGTCGAGGCCGGCCCTCCACGTGTTCTCCTCGAAGGCGGGCAGGCCCAGGGCCCGGCGGTTCTCCCCGTCCGCGCCCCAGCGCACCCGGGTCTCCTGCACCCAGGCATGGGCGCGCTCCACGTCCGCCGTCGAGAACCCGAAGCGCCGGCGCACCGAGGGCGCCTCCAGGAGGTCCAGCACCCGGGCCGCGCCGAAGCGCCCGCCCACAAGCGCCAGCACCCGAAGGAAGGCGTCGGCCAACGGGCTCCCCCCTCTCGCGGTCCGATCGGCCAGGGCAAAGGGGATGCGGGGCGAGCCCGGGCCGTCGAAGACCGCCTCCACGAACGGGGCGTACGCCTCGAGGTCCGGGGTCATGACGACCACGTGCCGCGGCTCCAGCCGGGCGTCGCGGTCGAAGAGGTCGAGCAGGCGGTCGCGCAGGACCTCCACCTCGCGCAGGGCGCCGTGGCAAGCGTGCAGACGAAGCGAGTCGTCATTCGAGCCGAGGCGCCTTCGGCCAGCGCCTCGGCGGTCCCGGAGGTGGAGGATGTCGGACTGGAGGCACTGGAGCAGGGTGTCCTCCCCCGGCTCGACCCAGTCCTCCCGAGGTTGGGCGGGGAGCTCTTGGACGAAGCCGAAGAAGTCGCGGCCCGCCTTGCCGAGGGAAGCCAGGAGGCGGTTGCCCTCCTCCCAGTGGTGCGCCCCTCGGCCCGCCTCCCGATCTCGCCGGGACACCACTCGGCCCGGAACGATGTCGGCCCAGTACTCCCGGCAGGGGCTCGCCAGAAAGAGATGCACCTCGGTTCGCTCCCCCAGGGCCGCGAGCGCCTCCAGGTGAAAGGGCGGCAGGGCCGAGACTCCGAAGACCGACACGCGCTCGGGCAGCGCCCCGGGCGGGAGCGCGAACCCCGGGTCCCGGATCCGCTCCAGGAAAGCCCGGCGGAGCGCCGCCCGGTGATGGGGGTCAACGGCCGCCAGGAGCCGCCAGAGCTCTACCTGCCAGCCGGCGGCATCCGCAGCATCGCCCCCCTGGCCCCGCTCCCAGGCCAGGGCCATCTCCGGCCGGAAGAGCGCATACCCGTCGAAGACCTCGGCGATCTTCCCCGCGAGCTGGTAGAGCTTGAGCTGGCGCGCCTCGCCGGCCAGGTACCGCCGAGGCGCCTCGAACCCCTCCCGGGCCAGACACGGCGGCAGAAGCCCCATCACCCGCCAGCGGAGCGCCGCCGGATCCCAGGCACCGCGCGCCGCCCCCCCCGGCAGGGCACGGAAGAGCTCATCGAGATAGGCGTTGGGCAGCACGAGGCGCCCGTTCATCCAGGCGCCCAGGCGCCGGGCAAGCTCCTGGGAGACCCACCGGCCCATTCCCTGGCTCGGGACGACGATCACCTCGGGCGTGAGCGGCGAGGCGAGGGGCTCGGCCACGATCCCTGCGAGGGCATCGAGCAGGCGCTCCAGGCGGTTGCCGATGGTGACGCGAAGCCTGCTCACCGGTCGCGTTGTCATGGGAATCCGAGCGTCGACGACAAGAAACAGGGCCGCGGGGCCTCCCTGGAGCGCGGCGCTCGCGCCGGGCCGCGGCCCGTCACCGCACCTCGGCCAGGCCTCGGTCGGAGCGGCTGAGGATCTCCGCACCCTCGTCCCGGACGACCACCGTGTCCTCCAGGAAGACCGCCCCGAACCCGGGGAGGATGAACTTGCACTCGACCGCGAGCACCATGTTCACTTGGAGAGGGAGGTCGGTCTGGCTGTCGAGCACCGGGATCTCGTCCAGCTCCAGACCCACGCCGTGCCCCAGGTAGCGGCCCTGGGAGTCGCCAAACCCCTGGAAGGCTTCGGCGTAGCCGAGCTGTCCCACGAGGTCCACCGCCGACAGGAACAGCTCGTTGACCGGCACGCCGGGGCGCACGCGCCGAAGCGCCTCGTCCTGGACGTGGCGCAGATCCCGATAGACCTCCCGTTGCCGGGCGCTCGCCTCCCCCACGACGTAGGTACGGGTGTTGTCCGAGTGGTACCCGCGGTAGTTGAGGGGGTTGTCCACCACGACGAGGTCGCCCGGCTCGAGGGCGCGCCCCGAGGGGCCCCAGGGCAGCGCCGGCCCGAGGCCCACGCCGGTCACGGTGTGAGCGTGTCCAGAGATCCGTACGAGGTTGCCTCCGCTCGCCACGGTCCCCATGGGTTGGAGCCAGTCGTCCCACCGGCGGATGAACACGACCTGCTCCGTCTCGTCGCGGATCAGGGCCTTGGCGATGCGGCTCCCCAGCTCGACCTCCGTGACGCCGGGGCGGATACTCTCGAGCAGCGTCCGGTGGGCGAGGTCGAACCGCTCGGTCGCCCCCCGGACCCACTCGATCTCCTCCGGGTCCTTCACCATCCGCTGCTCCAGCACCAGGGGCGAGACGTCGACGAAGGTGAAGGAGTCGAGCACCGACGCCATCTTGCTGACCAGGGCGTAGGGGACCACGTCGAGCTCGAGCCCCAGGGTTCCCCCGTGAAGGCCGAGCTGTTGGAGGGCTTCGCGGAGCTGACGCGGGCTCCCGCCCCTGTCGCGGGCGCCGATCCAGGTCTCGTCGCGCACGAACCCCTCTGCGCGGCGCACGAACAGCACCGGCTCCCCCTCGGCCGGAACCAGCAGGTTGCACGGTTGCGAGGTGCCGCTGTAGTAGAAGAGATCGCGAGGCTGAAGCAGCACGGCCGCGTCCAGGCCCTGCCCCTTCATGCGCCGCTGGAGCTCTCGAACCCGTCTCTCGTCGGCCATGTCGAACCTCTCTGCCGGCGACCGGCCGTCACTGGACGATGACGATCCCGGCCAGGGTTCCCTTGGGCACCTCGTCCGCCTTTGCGTTGCTCCCGATGGGGTACATCTCCCATCCCGCCCGCGCGACCATCTGGTAGACGTCGATGCCCACGGCCTCCATCGAAGGCCGCGCGAGCAGGGAGAAGCGGCACTTCTTCCCCTCCAGCGCCTGGCAGCCCTCGTGCTGCGAGCAGTAGGTGTGCCGGCACGAGCCGGCGCCGAACCCGAAGGCGAGGTAGTGACCGTCGTAGAACGCCCGGGATTCGACCTCCGTGACGATCTTGAAGAGGTCCTGGTAGACCTCGATCCTCTCCTTGATCGTGGAGCGGTCCCGGACGATCACCGCCGGCGCGACGTCCTTGATGAAGAAGACGGCCCGCCGGTACTGCGTCAGATGAGAGCGCAGCTCGGAGGGCTTCATGGCGTGGGGGGGACAGTGCGCGCATGCCCCGTAACCGAAGCACCGCGGAATCTGGCACTTCAGCGACACCCGGTCGTCCACGACGATGTCCTGGACGCCGATGACCTTCGCCTGGCTCGCCCCGAGCTCGAGGGCCAGCTCCCGGTAGCTCTCCAGGTCCTGCTCGAGCCTGTCCGCGCCCCTGTCGACCGTGATCCTGTCCAACCTTCGTTCCATCCGCGCACCTCTTCTCCGGGCAAGGGAGGAGATCGCCGGCTCGAGCTGAGCGCCGCGGCGTCGACCGGCGATCTGTCGACCGCACCATGCCAAACCGGACGCACCACCGTCAAGGGCCGGCATACCGTCACCGCTTTCGCCGCCTCACCCGGAACCCCGTGCGGACCCGGCGCGAGAAAAGTTCTTGAGCCATTGGCCGCAAGAAAGGAGCCATCATCGGTACCCTCGGCGCAGCGCGATGGCCAGGTTTCCCGCAGACTCAGGGGGGAGTGGAGGAACTCTCGAGTATCCCGGGGATCGGGTGGGACCGCGCCCTGGCCATCCAGGACTACCGCGACCAGAACGGCCAGTTCGTGTCCGTGAACGAGCTCCTCCGGGTTCCGGGGATCGGACAGCACGAGTTGGGCGCCATCCGGAACCAGGTGACCGTAACGAAGCAGGGACCGCGTTCCTGCCCGGACAAGAGCCAGCCCTTCGGGTTGAAACCGGAGGGCTGGCCTCATGGAGCCACGGTGGGCGCGGGGCGGGCGGACGAGGGAGCTTGGAACGTTTCGAGGTAAGAGCGGCCTGTGCTATCGTACTGGACAACGTGAGCGGAACTGAGCGCCATGACGCGGCGTGAGGGCCCGCTCGAACCCCAAGAAGGTTTCGCCATGCGCCGAGCCGCTCGCTGGTCGCTCGCCGTTCTCATCCTTCTCTGCGCCGTCCGTCCGTCTCCCGCGGGCGACGACGCGGAGGAGCGCGGTCGAGACGGGGTGTGCGGCGAGATCGTGTCCGCGTGCTCCAGCGCGCCGGTCTTCATCCTGGGAGAGCGGCACCGAGAGGCGAGCAGCCACGCCCTGTTCCTGGAGGTGGTCAACGCCTTTGTCGCCCGAGGGGAACGGGTGCTCGTGGGCCTGGAGATCGGCTCGGACCGGCAGCCGTATCTGGATGCGGCGATCCGGGGGACGGGCTCGCCCGACGCTGTCGCCAGACCCCCGATCGACAGTCCCTCGTACCGCGAATTGGTCCACGCCCTGGGCGGGCTCGCCCGGGCGCCGGACTCTCGGGTGACGGTCCGAGCCATCGACGCCCCCGTGGGCTCTTCGTCTGACCGGGACGAGGAGATGGCGGCGACCGTCGGTGCTGCCCTACGGAGCGGCTCATGCGATCGCGTCGTCGCCCTGGTCGGCAATTTCCACGCCCTCAAGGAGGTTCCGGCGGCGACCGGAGCGACCGACCCGAGGAAGCGGCTCGCGGGGCTGCTCTCCGACAGGGGGGTGAAGGTCGTGAGCCTGGTCCAGAAGTTCCCCGGACCCTGTGCGGGCCGGGCGAACGCGACCTTGTTCGCCGCCGGGGACGAGACCACGGCCACCATGGTTCACGGTTTATGGGGCGCCCTGAAGACCAATCCATCGTGTGTGGAGCCGGCGACCCACGCGGCCGTGGATGGGGTCGTCGCTTGGACCTGCGGCGACGAGCCCCCTCGGTAGCGGGTGGCGCCGACGCACGGCTTTGCTTGTCCTGAGACCCCAGACACCTGAGGAGGTTTGCGTGCGAAAGATCGACCCGGCTGAACTGGCCGTACGACCGTTTCAGCTCTTGGACAAGGAGTGGGCGCTGCTGGTGGCCGGACACAACCGGCCGAACCCGATGACGGTGTCCTGGGGCGGCCTGGGAACGCTCTGGAACCGGCCCGTGGTGACCGTGTACGTGCGGCCGACCCGCCACACGTGGGGCCTCCTCAACGCCCACCCGGAGTTCACCCTCAACGTGCTTCCCGCGGCGAGCCGGCCGGCCCTGGAGCTCTGCGGCTCGCGCTCCGGCCGCGATCTGGACAAGTGGGTGGCCGCGGGTCTCACCGCCCAGCCGTCCGAGGTCGTCGCCGTACCCCGCGTCGCCGGGGCGCGGCTCGCCTTCGAGTGCCGGGCGCTCGCCACCCTGGACGTGGACCCGTCCCGGTTCCTCGACCCGTCGATCGAGAAGCTTTACGCGGCCAAGGACTACCACCGGGTCTTCCTGGGAGAGGTGCTGGCCGTCTGGACGGAGGAATAGGGCGAGGGTCCCGCCGGACTCTCCCGCCGCGTTGCCTCCGCGGCCCCGGGGGCGCATCCTTGCCGGCGACGCTGAGAGACTGCGCTTGCGCAGGAGGGAGCACCCATGGATGCCCGCATCGACGACGCCTCGCCTTCCGAGGTGTTCCGGAGGCTTACGCCGGAGCACTGCCTCGACGCCGTGGAAGTAGGCGGCCGCCGCTGCACCGGCCGCGTGTTCGCGCTCAACTCCTACGAGAACCGGGTCTACCAGTTCGAGCTCGAGGATGGGTCGTCGGTGGTGGGCAAGTTCTACCGCCCGGGCCGGTGGTCGCGAGACACCATCCTCGAGGAACACACCTTCCTGAAGGACCTGGCCGAGGAGGAGATCCCCGTGGCCGTGCCGATCGCGTTGGCCCCGGGCGACACCCTGGCTGAGGTGGACGGGATCCTCTACGCCCTTTTTCCCCGAGTGCGAGGCCGGGTGCCGCAGGAGCTCTCCGACGCGGAGGTGCGCATGGTGGGCCGTCTCCTGGCGCGCCTGCACAACGTGGGTGCCAGCCGCGACGCACCCCACCGCCTTCGCCTCACGCCCCGGACCTACGGTCTCGACAACCTCGAGGCCCTGCTCGACCACGATCATCTGCCGCCCGAGGTGAAGGACGGCTACGCCTTTACGGTGCGGGCCCTGGTGGAGAGGATCGAACCGTACTTCCGCGACGTGCCGGTGCACCGCATCCACGGTGACTGCCACCTGGGCAACCTCATCTGGACCGACGAGGGCCCGACCTTCCTCGACTTCGACGACACCCTGGTGGGCCCGGCCGTCCAGGACGTCTGGATGCTCCTCCCGAGCTTCGACGACGAGGGGCACCGCCAGCGGAAGGTGCTCCTCGAGGCCTACGAGGAGTTCCGTCCCTTCGACCCCGCGTGGCTGCGGCTGGTGGAGCCCCTGCGGGCGCTTCGGTTCGTGCACTACTCCTGCTGGATTGCCCGGCGCTTCGGCGACGCGGTGTTCCAGCGCACCTTTCCCCACTTCGGCACCGTCCAGTACTGGCAGCGCGAGGTGCTCGACCTGCGCGAGCAGATCGCGCGCATCGACAACCTGAACGGGTGACGGCACCCCCCAGCCCCGCCCGAAGCCCCCCGAGGACGCCGTCCGACCGTTGCTCGAAAGGGGACGCTCAGCCTTCGGCCGGGGGAACAAGACCGTCCATGATCGAGGCCATCCGCTCCACCGGGTTCCTGGCGTTGTTGAAGACCAGGTGGTAGAGGCACGGGTCGCTCCCGTCGATGTTCAGGAACTCGCGCAGGAACGCGGCCCTCTGCTCCTGCTTCGTGGTGACGAGCTTGCGCGCGTCCGCCTCTCCCAGGCCGAGGCGGCGGCCGATCGACTCGACCCGGAATTCCAGCGGCGCCACCATCCGGAAGTGGAAGGTGTTCTTCCGCTCGCGCAGGAGCACCGAAGCCCCTCGCCCGATGAAGATGATGTTACCGTCCTGGGCGAGGTCGGTGATCTGCCAGGCGAGGACCCGGTAGTGGTCCTTGTCCGTCTTCCACTTGGGCGAGAGCACGGAGACCAGGTCGTCGAAGAAGGAGTTGCGCTCCCCGATCCGGTCAAACCCCTCCGCCTCCAGCCCATACTCCTTCGCCAGCTGTTCGAGCAGCGCCTTCTCCATCAGGAGCCACGGAGACCGCGTCTTCTCCTCGAGCCTCGCCTGGAGCCTCTCGGCCACGGCGAACGCCTCACACCCGTACTCCCGGGAGAGGGTCACGACCGGGGGGACGACGCGGAAGGGGTCGCCGCGCTCCTGCCGGCGGCGACGCATCTCCAGCGCGGCGGTGAGCCGATGGTCAACGGACGGCGTCAGGCGACGGTCACTCATGGTCGATCTCCTCGGCGGAAGGAATGGAATTGAGAACGGAGCGGCCTCTACCCGGACCCGGGCGCCTCGGACACGGGCGGCGGTCCTTCGAGGCACCGCGCCAACAGGACGTCCTTCTCCTGCCAGACCGCCCGCACCCAGGCCTGGACCCGGTCCCGGAAGTCAGCGTCCTGGCGGTAGTCACCGGAAAGAAACTCCGGGGGGATGGGGAGCTTCCTCACCCAGACGGACACCCGGGTGATCCGGCCCGTCAAGAGGTCCCAGAAGCCGCACCGGCCGTCGGGGTAAGCGATCGTAACGTCCAGGATCGACGACAGCTGACGCCCCAGGGCAGCCAGCGTCAGCGCCATTCCCCCCGACTTGGCGTTGAGCAGGTGTCGGTAGGGGCTCCCCTGGCGCATCCGCTTCTCCGGGGTGAACCGAGTCCCCTCCAGGAAGTTGAGCAACGCCACCGGAACGCGGCGAAAGCGCTCACAGGCCCGGCGGGTGCGCTCCAGGTCCTCGTTGGCGAGCTCGGGGCGCTGCTGCCTCCGCGCCTGCGGGTGGCGCTTCATGAAGGGGTAGTCGAGAGCCCACCACGCCCCCCCGAGCAAGGGGACCCAGAGAAGCTCCTGCTTAATGAAGAACCTCAGGAACGGGATCCGGCGGTTGAACACACGCTGGAGCACGGTGATGTCCACCCAGGAGCGGTGGTTGCACAGGACGAGATACGAGGCCCCGGGATCGAGCCCGGCCAGACCCTTCACGTCCCACCGGATCCGATGGATCAGCCGCAGAGCCAGGTTGTTTCCGCCGATCCACCCCTCTGCCAGCCAGACGAGGAGCCGGGAGACGGCGGGCCGGGCACGGGAAGGAAGGACGAGCTTGGCGAGGATCGCCACGTACAGGGGAATGCACCAGACGACCGTGTTGCCGGCAACGACGCACAGGGACAGGGCGCCGCGAAGCGGGCGCGCAAGCCGTTGTCTCAGGGTCGGGCCCCCCCTGGGGTAGGCGTCGTGTCGTCGCATGCGGCGTAGGTAGCACAGATTGGCCCCCGGGGGCTACCTCTTCTCCGCACCTCTTCTCCGCATCGTCGGGGCGTGTATCCGACCGGGCCGGCGGGCGCTCCCCCGTCCGCGACCGGCGCGCCTCGCCCCGCCTCGATCTCGCGGCGAACCCGCTCGATGAGCGGCTCAAGGCTCCCTGGGCCGCACCCGACCAGGTCTCGATCGGGCCGTGGAGCACGAGCCGCGCTCGGCCCGGCGCGAGTGCCAACGTGTCGCTCGGGAGGATCTCCCTCGTGCCGCCGATCGACACCGGCAGGATTGGGACCCCATCTCGAGCGCGGTGACGAACGCGCCCTTCCGTAGACCCGATACCCGCACCGGAACCGGGGGACCCTTCCCACGCGGTTCTGCCCGGGACCCTCCTCGGCGGCCGCGTCCCGACCCTCCCCCTGGCCGGTCATGGCGTCGAGCGGCCGGGATCGAGCAGTGCCTCCGCTGCGTCGGCGAACGCGTGCACCAGCTCGAGCCCGGGCCGAATGCCGAAGAGGTCCCAGACCGCGAGAGCGAAGATGTCGGGGAGGTATCTCCCCCACATCTTCACCGGGAGCCGGTCCACCTCCACCGTCGGGGAGATGGCGAGCATGAGCAGGTACTCGATCAGAAACGAGGCGTTGCTCGCGATTCGCCCCGAGTAGGGGACCGAGGCCCGCTGTTCGAGGATGCGCTGCTCGTGGATCGAGCGCCCGAACTCGGACTCGATCAGCTCTCCGCCGGTCGTCAGGATCACCTCGGCCCGAACCGTCCGGGCACCGCTCTCCACGTAGCCGGGGAACTCCCGGCGCAACTCCTCGGCGGCGAGCCCCCGCCGGGAAGCGTGCCCCCACTCGTGACTCCGGGCAGCATCGATGATCTCCCCCGCGGACGGCAGCACCAGGTCGACCAGGAGGTTGACGTCGTTGTACCGGCCGCGGTGCTCCTCTCGCTCCACGCCTGCCGCGAGGGGGTGATCGGAGATGGCCCGCTCGATCCGCTCCAACTCGGGCCGGCTGCCCACGAACTTCGCCCCGATCACATCGTCGACGCGCAGATCTCTGGGCTCGAACGTCGGCGCCTCGTCCCGAAACGCCCTCGAGACCACCTGCTCGGCTCTCGCGAAGTCGTCGAGCATGGCGTCGGGAGAAGACACCAGATACTCGAGCGGCACTCCGGCCTCGGCCGCGCGTCCCGCCGCCAATGCCCGGGCCTCGGCTTGGATCCGGTCCGCCAGGCCGTCCGCAATGCGGCGCGAGGCCTTCTCCGCGATGCGGCGCTCGCGCTTGACCCGTACCATCGCCCGCGGCGGTCCTTCCTCACAGGCCGCAATGACCAGATCCGCGGGCGTGCCGGGAAAGAACTCCTCGGGGTGTCGCCGGAACTGGCCGAGCAGGTCCCTCGCCCGGTCGTTGAGGTCTCCGTAGGCTGCAGCGAGCGCGGCCCGAAGATCGTCCTTCGACCGCAGGCGCCGCAGCCGAAGCGGCCCCGGGTACGTGCACGCCAAGATGTCGTAGACGAACCGCCGGATGGTCGGTGCCCAGATGACGCTCTCGTAGACAAACACCTGCGTCACGAACCGGCCGTCGCCCGATTCCAACCGACCGGCGAGCCAGCGCATGACCAACTGGAAGAGCCGATCGCGCTGGGTCACGCTCGTCAGGTACATCCGGGCTCCTTTCCTCGCATCGGCCGCCCCCTGGGAAGATGCACCTCAGGGCCGGTTCACGACCAGGCCCACCACCTCAACCGCCAGCAGCAGCCAGCCGCCGGCCTGGATCACGACGCCGGCAACCCGGCCCGAGCGAAATCCCTTGGGTCCGCCCTCCCAGCCCAGGGCCTGGCCCACCTCCGCGCCCCACCAGATGAAGATGAGCGGGCCGACCGCGAGGATCGAGGCCACGATGAAGCCGCCCGGCCCCCCGGAGGCGGCCGAGGCCGCGACGTAGAAGCCGGCCAGCAGGAGGCCGAGCATTCGGGACAACGGTCTGCGCGTCACGAGCACCGTGCCTCGCTTCCTGGGCCCCGACGCGACCGCGTGCCGTCAGCGGCCGGTCGTGGGGGCGCGTTGGGGGATTCATTCGTCACAGACCGGGCGGGGAGGTCCGAGGACGACGCAATCAGCAAAACCACCAGCGGCCGCGGGCCCACGCCGCATACTCTGGGAAGCTGCGCGCCAGCTTCGTCTCTTCGACTCGGCTGCGCCAACATTGGGCGAGGACGAACGCGGTGAGCAGCGCGACGTTGACCACGGAGAAGCGCCACGCGCAGACGCCGGCGGCGGCCAGGAGCTCACCCAGGTAGACGGGGTGGCGCACCCACCGATACGGCCCGCCCGTGACCATGGTGCGCGCCTCCGCCGTGATGCTGAACGCCCGACGCAGGGTCCACACGCCCCAGACCGTGAGCGACGTGGCCGCTGTCAACCACCAGAACACGGCCAGGAGGCGTTGGGGGTTCGCCGCGGCAAAGGGGTGAGGCGGGGTGGCGAGCAGAGCGAAGGGGATCAGCGCTCCGACCACGGGTAGCGCGACCTCGCGCCACCCGCGCGAGCGCTCGACCGGCTCGAGCCGCGCGAGGTACGCTCCGGCCAGAACGACGTAGACCAGCGTCTCCACCCCCCACAACGGCTTGAGGGAAAACTCTCGGTACTGGCGCACGCGCACGACCGCAAAGGCGGCGAACAGCCCCGCCCCACCGAAGCGGATGAGGCGATGCAGCCATCGCTCAGGGACGAGGTGGGCAAACCAGGCCAGGGGATCAAAGGTCAGCACCGCGTGTCGTCCTCTCCCCCGGGGCACCGCGGCGTACCGTCACGCGGGGCGGCCGCCGCCCCGGCGCCTATGAAGAAACTCCCGTCCTGTCAGAGCGGTCGGATGCCCCGCCACTCCACGGGACGATCCTTCGGCATCTGAGGCGTCTTGCGACTGCACGAATGGGCCGACGCCGACGCGCCGTCTCAGGCCACGTGCAAAAACTGCATCCCGCTCCGCTCTGGGGCATCCGACCACTCCCGTTTCATCCTGCGGGGTGACCGAAGGTCATGGGCACTCAGTAGCCGCGCTCGAAGTCGATCCGACCCTCGAGTGGCTCGCCGCTGACAAAGTGCCGGTAGTTTCTCACGAAGACCTCGACCACGTCCTCTGGAAAGCTTCGGGCGGCGTCGTGGGGGGTCACGACGAGGTTGGGCACGTCCCAGAGAGGCGAAGCCTCGGACAGCGGCTCCTCGGCGAACACGTCCAGCACCGCGGCCCCGAGGCGACCCTGGCGGAGCGCTTCGGCCAGCGCGCGCTCATCGACCGCGGTCCCGCGGCCGACGTTGAAAAAGAGGGCGCCGGGGTGACAGCGGCCGAGGGTCACTTCGTCGAACAGGTGTCGCGTCTCAGGCGTCGACGGCAGCGCGCTGACGATGACGTCGGCCTCAGGGAGCATTGCGGCGAGAGCCTGGACCGGCTCGACCCGGTCGAACCCGGCGACGGACCGACCACTGCGGCTGACGCCCCACACGCGCATGCCGAAGTGGCCGCCCGTGGCGGCCACGTGGCAGCCGATCGATCCCGTGCCCACGACGAGGAGGGTCCGGCCACCGAGCCCGCGGTAGGGGACGTGGTTCCAGACGCGCCGGCGCTGTTGTTCTCGGTAGAGCGGGAGGTGACGCGTGAGGCTCAACAGGTGCGCGAAGACGTACTCGCTGGCGAGTGGACCGAAGGGGCCCCGCACGTTCGTGAGGCAGTAATCGCGCCGCGCGCCGGCGGCCACGAGCGGCTCCACGCCGGCGTAGGTCGCTTGGAGCCACGCGAGGCGTCGAGCGCGGGGCAGGAGCGCGGCGGCCCGGCTCGGCTCCGCCAGCCAGAGATCCGCTCCGGCGGCCAGCTGGAGCGCCTGTGTCAGCGAGTCCGCGGCGGCCACCGTGAGCCCCGGAAGTTCGGCGTCGGCCAACAGCGCCCGGTACCGTGCGTCGTCATCGGTGAAGAGGAACACGGTGTGGCCGCTCACCCTGACCCCTTGCCGCGCCTGCCGCGGTCCAACCACCGGGCGGCGAACCACAGCGTGAGCACGAAGACCGCCGGAAGGCTCAGCGTCCACACGACGGCTGCGGCCCAGAGGACCCAACTGTCGCGGTCCAGCCGAGACGCGTACCGGCGCATCGGCGCGAAGGCCGCGACGACGGAAACGACGACGAAGGCACGGGCGGCCCAGCGCCCGAGGTCCCGACCGGCAGGTCGCGCTGCCCCCGGGAGCTTCGGAGAACCCGTCATCGCCGGAAGATCCCGTGCTCGAGCGCCAGCGCCGCCAACACCCCGACTACGAAACCGTTGCCCAGCAGCGGCCGGAGCAGCACAGGCATCGCGTCGAGTGTCGCCGGAGGGAGAAGGGAGAAGACCGAACCCAGGAGGACCGAAAACCCGATCACCAGCCCGCCGTCGAACGAGAACGGAGCCTCGGTCGCGAAGGCGACGAGCAGGCCGGTCGCGATCTGGGCGCCCAGGATGTAGAGGAGCACGCCGCCGACCACGACGGGGGGCACGGCCCCGACCCAGCCGATGGCCGCCGGTGAGACGGAGAGAACAAACAAGGCGAGCGCGGTCGGGAGTAAGGTGAACCGCGACGCGCAGCGGGTCGACGCCAGGACGCCGGGGCTCAGGGAGTAGTCCACGGGCCCGACCACGCCGAGCAGCCCCGAGAGCGCGTTGGCCAGGCCGGTCACGGCGATCCCCCGGGAGATTCGCCGGGCAGGATCGGGGAGCCGGAGCAGCGCGGTCACGGACTGGATCGACCCGAAGTCGTTGACGGCCAGGGCCAGGAAGCAGACCAGGAAGGAGAAGAGCACCGCCGGGTGGGGTTCGAGGGTCCCCGTGAGGTGGTGGAGGAAGCCGGCGACCAGGGGCTCTCGGGTCGACGCGCCCCCGGCCTCCAGACCAGGAAATAGGAGGGCGTAGGCCACGCTTCCGACGGCCGTCGACCAGACGATCAGGGTCGAGCGCCACACGCCGGCCAAGACCCTGTGGGCCGTAAAGGTCGCCGCCACCAACCCGAGGGTGAAGTACAGGCGCGACACGGGCGAGGGCGCCGGACCGGCAGCGACCAGACGGACGATCGTGGGGGCGAGCGTGAAGGCGATCAGGAGGAGCACAACAGCCACGATCCGGGGGGTGAACAACCGCTGCACGTGGCCGAAGAGGCCGGTCAGGCTCAGGAGGGTGAGTACCGCGCCTCCCCAGAACACGGAGGCGTAGACCGTGTCCAGGGCAAACCCCTGGCTCGCGGTGACGCCGATCAGGAGGACGGTCGCGGGCCCCAGGAGCAAGGGCAGGCGGTGGCCCCACAGGACCTGGACGAGCAGCGCAACGGCCGCGACGAAGAACAACTTCTGCAGGTACACGACCTGGTCCGCAGGCTCGGTGAAGTGCAGCACTGCGAGGACCTTGCCAATGATGACGATGGTGGGCACCGAGAGGGCCAGCCACTGGGCGGCGAACAGAAGCGTCTCCCCTGGCGGAGGCCAATCGTCCACACCGTACTTGAACTCCATCGCAGGACCTCCGCCCGCCGCTCCTCGGCCCGCCCGGCCCGGGCCCCGCGGACTCTACCACAGCCTGCTGCAGAGGTCAGCGGGTGCGCACGCCCTCGCGGCAACGCGTCGGTGGGAGGATTGGAGTCCCTTGCGGTACCGCGCCTCGGCATGGGGCGCGCCTCTTCCTGCGAGGCTTCGGCCTACGGGAGTTCCCGCGCCAACCGGGCTCCCATCTCGAAGGCGCCCCGGCAATCGGCCGGAAAAACCTCCGCGCGCCTTCTCGCCTTCGCCTCGGGGTCAAAGCAGGGCGCATGGAACTGCCCAAGCTCTTGCCACAGCTTCAACGGGACGCCTCAGCAGCCGGCGCAAATGAAGTTGATGGCGCGAAGCGCGCCATCACTGTCTATCTCCAGTCTGCTGGACGCTCGACCCGTTACTCAGATCCCCTCTTGACTCTTCGCCTAAAGAGAGGGGTTTGTTATGTGATCTTAGCCTTGGCCTTCTCTTTCATCTTACGGTCAAACTTGTCTTTATTGATCACGAATCGTTCGTGCTTACCTTTCGTAATGAGGTCGGTGCCATCGTGGGCCTCCACATCAAACACCAAACGTCGGCCATCGACCTCCACAAGCTTGACCTTTGCAGTAACTTCTAGCCCTAGTGGCGTTGCTGCAAGATGGCTTACGTCGATATGAGTGCCCACGGTCTGCTCTTCTGGCCAGTCAAGGTGGGGATTCAGTGCCTGGATGCATGTCCATTCGATGAAGCCTACCATGTATCCAGTGGCGAAGACGTTTGGCATTGCTTGAAATTCAACTGATTCTGGGTACAGAGCCGGAACTGACTTTGATTCACTTATGCTTAACGTAAAGCTGTGTTCAATGCCAGGCTGCAGCGTCGCCTTCATGTTGTTCCCTCTCGCACGCAACGATCTTAGACAGCAGTCCAACTAAATTGAACCAAGGGGATTTGGGCAGCCCTATTCATAAGCCAACTAGGCCAGCCCTCTGCCTAAACGATTATCCCCGACGTCGGCCAAATCCGCTACGCAGTTCAGCTGAGCGCAGTTGATTGATTGACGGGCGGATTCGCCACCAAGCCCAGCACAGCCGGCTACCTCCCGATCTGGCCCTTCCGGCTTGAAAACTCCCACGATCTCTTGGCCCGAAGGCGCCGCAAGGCCGACCGGTCGGATCTCCTCCAGCCGGACGACCTCGCGCGTCGCGCTCCCTCGGGCATCCCCCACGGCTCATCTCCGGCTTCCCCGCCTTATAGTCCAACCCGGCCCGCCCGATCAAGCAAGGCAACGCCGGGGGGACCCACTGACGAGTCGCAACGAACCCGGTGAGTGCGCGGCCCCTTCGTGCTATCCTCCCGACCCCATGAAGATGAAGACTCTCGCCGCGTTCACCAGCCCCCGCATCGCCTGGGTCCTGCTGCTTGGGTTCTCGTCGGGGATCCCCCTAGCCCTGACAGGCACGACCCTGCAGGCGTGGATGCAGTCCGAGGGCGTGGACCTTCGGATGATCGGCGCCTTCTCGCTCGTGGGCCTGCCCTACACCGTCAAGTACCTGTGGGCGCCGCTCATGGACCGGTTCGTCCCCCCCTTCCTCGGCCGGCGGCGCGGGTGGATGCTCGTATCGCAGGTCGGGCTCGCCCTCGCGGTCTCGGCACTGGGCTTCTCCGACCCAAAGGAGGCCACCACGGCCGTGGCGTGGCTCGCGCTGGCGGTCGCCTTCTGCAGCGCGAGCCAGGACATCGTGGTCGACGCCTACCGTACCGACGTCCTCGAGCCGGCCGAGCTGGGCCCCGGCGCGAGCGCCTACATCCTGGGCTACCGCGTGGCCATGCTCACCTCGGGCGCCGTGGCGCTCATCCTCGCCGACCACCTGTCGTGGCGGGTCGTCTACCTGCTCATGGCCGCGAGCCTCTCGGTCGGGGTGGTCGCGAGCCTCTTCGCCCCAGAGCCGGCCGACAAGGCCACACCGCCGGCCGACCTGCGCGAGGCGGTGGTCGACCCCTTCGTGGAGTTCTTCCGCCGCCCCGGAGCGATGGGCCTGCTCGCATTCCTGATCCTCTACAAGCTCGACGTGGTCCTCGCCAATGCGCTGACGACCCCGTTCCTGCTGGAGCTCGGGTTCACGAAGACCGACATCGGCGCCGTGACCAAGGGGGCCGGAATGATCGCCACGATCGTGGGGGCGTTCATCGGGGGCGGGTTTGTGGCGAAATGGGGGATGAAGCGGTCGCTCTGGGTCTTCGGCGTGCTGCAGGCCGTCTCGGGGCTTTCGTTCACGCTGCTCGCCCACCTGGGACACCACTATCCCATGATGGTCGTCGCCATCGGTGTCGAGAACCTGTGCAGCGGCATGGGCACGGCCGCCTACGCGGCGTTTCTCATGAGCCTGTGCGACAAACGCTTCTCGGCCACCCAGTATGCGCTCCTGACGAGCCTGATGGCGCTCACCCGCGTGGTGGTCGGCGCCCCGACCGGGTTCCTCGTCGAGGCGGTGGGGTGGCAGATGTACTTCCTGCTGAGCACCCTCGCCGGCGCGCCCGCCCTGGTGCTGCTCCTCGCCAACCCCCGCTGGATCCGGCCCGACGCTGAGGAAGCCGGCTGACCCTCAGCCTCCGCCGCCCGACGCCTCCGAGCGCCCAATCCAGTCCGCCACGCGCTCGGGCTTCAGGATGAAGTAGAACAGCCGCCCCCGGTGCGCCTGGCGCCCCGCCACCTCGCCCGCCGGCTCGCCGATGCCGAGGTATAGGTCGGCGCGGCCCGGGGCCCGGATCGCGCCGCCCGTATCCTGATCCAGGAGGAACTGCGCGAAGGGCCTCGATCCCCCTTCGGCCGTGGCCAGAGACGTCTGCACGAGCACGACACCGCCCAGGGGGAAGATCGACTTGTCCGTGGCCAGGGTGCGCATCGGCGTGACGGCCACGCCCAGCGAGCCCACCGGCCAGTCGCCCGGCACCTGGGTCCGAAAGAAGATGTACCGGTCGTTTCGCCGCACGTAGCCGTCGAGGTCCTCCGGGTGGTCCTGGAAGTACGCTCGGATCGCCGGGAGGGTGAGGCGTTCCTTCTCGATCTTGCCGTCGGCGACCAGGAGCCGGCCGATGCTCGTGTACGGCCGGCCGTTGGAGCCCGCGTAGCCGACGTGCACCGGCGGGCCGCCGTCGGTCATCTCGAGGCGCGCCGACCCCTGCACCTCCACGAGGAAGGCGTCGAGACGGCTGTCCAGCCACGCGATCTCCCGGCCGGTGAGGCCCAGGGCCGCCGGGTCCCGCTCGATCTCGGCCCGGGCAGGATAGGGCACGATCGCCCCGCCGACCCTTCGGCCGAGCCCTTCCTCCTTCCCCTCATCGGAAACGAGATCCGGCGGCCTCCCATAGAGGGGATAGCGGAACGCGGTCGTGGGGGTCTTCGACGCCCGGAAGATGGGTGCGTAGTACCCCGTGAAGAGCACCGTCCCGCGGCCGTCGGAGCCCACGCTCGCGTACAGATCGAACTCCCGCCCCACTCGCGCGCGAAACTCCCCTGCGCTGCCGCTCGACCGGAGGAGCTCCCGGAACGCCGCCACTCCCGCGCGGGCCTGCTCGTGCGTTACGGTAGGAGACGGAAACGGGTACGCCGCGCCGGATCTCGGGTCGTCGAACCACGCGAGGCTGCGCTCCAGCGCCTCCTGGAGCCCGCCGTCGCGGCCTTCGAAGGCCTCCGTCAGGTCCGGCCACCCCTCCGGGCCGGCGACGCGGCTCAGCGCCACCGGCTCGGAAGCGGGGGAGCGGGAGGAACCGGCGGCGCCCGCGGCGCGCCCCGAGCCGGCGAACCACAGGACCACGGCGAGGCCGACGGCGACCCCGCACCGCCGCCCGGTCACGGGCGCGTGCCTCCGGTCCCCGGAGCCCCACCGGCTCCAAGCGCCGCCAGGGCCTGGGCGGCGAGCATCCTCTTCTTCTCGTGCGGCCTCAAGATCCGGTACACGCGGCCCGTCTCCGGATCGAACTCCTGGATGTACCCTCTCGCGAGCGACTGCCCATAGAGGCTCAGGGACGCCACGGTCCGGTCCGTGGGGTTCCCGACGCGGTGGATCCCTTCGTCCAGGGGGAGCGTGGACGCGGTCTCGGCCGGGCGGAGCGTCCGCCGGCCCGCCGGCGCCACGCGGGCAAGCTCCGGCCGCGAGCCGTCGTCCTCTCGTCGGTAACCGACGACCTCGAGCACCCCGCCGACCGGCCCGAGAAGGCCCCAGGAGTTGTGGTCGTGGACCGGTGTGAAGCGGGCCGGTTCGTAGAGGTAGAGCCGCAGGGAGAAGAGCCGGCGGGGATGGGCGTAGAGCAGGAGCTCGTTGTCGAAGGCCGTGGGGCGCCGGAGGTCGACCGGCCCGGTCCCCTCGGCGATCTCCGCGAGCAGGCGAGCGAAGAGCTCCGTTTCCCCCAGGAGGCGGCAGAAGTCGTCGCGAACCCGCTCGATCCGCGCCCGGTCGTCCGCGACGCCCGAAAGCCCCTCGGCGCACGCGTCGCAGAACGGCGCGATGCCGTCGGGGATCGGCCCCGGCGTGGTCATGGCTTCTCCTCCCTTCGTCGCTCGCCCCCAGCCGTGGGCTGGGGGGGCTCGTCGTCGAGCGGCCAGCTTCCGTGGCGGCGGACGTGGGTCCAGGCCCGATAGGAGGGGTCGTCGGGGTCCCGAGCCAGCGCGTCGGCCTCCCGGAGGTAGTGCGGCAGCACGTTCTCCCTGCCGTAGAGCCGTCGATCGTCTCCCACCGGGCACACCTTGACGCAGATGCCGCACGGGTAGCAGCGCTTCTTCACCAAGAGCTTGTGCCGCTCGGTGCAGAGCCGCTTGTCGTAGTCGGCCACGACGACCGGCTCCTCCGAGCGCAGGCGCTCCTTGGGGATCGTAAGCGCGGCCACCGGGCAACAGGTCGCGCAGGCCCCGCAGCGGATGCACAGGTTCTCGGGCAGGGGCGGGTCCGGCGGCAGCGGCACCTCGGTGAAGACCGAGACGAATCGGACCCGAGGCCCGAACTCCGGGGTGAGGATCGCGTGGTTCACCCCGACCGTGCCGAGCCCGGCATACTCGGCCGCGAAGTTGTGCGCAAACGCGGCCGCGGGTCTCTCGAGCAGGATGTCGAGGCTCGCGTACCCGTCCCGGCTGAGGAAGAACGCCGCGGCGTTCCGCCGATTGAGCCACCGCGTGAGGTCGAACGCCAGGTCGTCGAGCCGGCGGTTACACGTGCGGTAGAGCTCCATGTGCTGCACCGAGGGGGTCGTCTCAACCAGGGGCAACGGCATCTGGAGTCCGATCACGATCACCGACCGGGCCGGCGCCCAGAGCGATCCGGGCCGGTACGCCTCGGGCACGCGACCCTTTTCCGCCCACGCCTCCACCGGGGCCACCCCGACCAGGTCGGCGCCCTGGTCGCGAAGGTATCGAACGATCTCCTCCTTCATGGATGCCGCCTCCTGGTCCCGAGCGTCTCCGCGACCGGCAGCCTCGGGAGAGCCGCCGCCTGCGCTGCTCCTGCCGGGGCCATCTCCGCCAATCGGTCGGCCAGCTCGGAGTAGTGGAAAAGCCGATGGAAGTCCAGCAGCCCCGAGAGTGCCCGAGACTCCACCCGGTGCCCCATCTCCTCGAGGATCGACACCGGGTTCAGGCCGCCGACCACGACGAGCCCCGCGTGCCCCTGGCCGACGGGGATTCCGAAGAGAGGATGGCCGGACCAGCCGACCTCGAGCACCGCCCCCAGTCCCACGCGCCGGAGCCGCTCGGCCAGCAGGACCACGGTATCGCGGCTCTCGGCGGGGATCTCGCGAAAGCCCGCGCCCACGCGGCCGTTTCCCGTGGAGATCGCTCCCAGGTAGTCGGTCATTCCGCTCCGGATGAACACCTCCAGGGGGTCGATGGTCGTCCCTTCGTAGGTGATGAGCTCCACGAACCGCGTCGCCCGGCCGCCGACCAACTCGAGCAGACCGCCGAAGCGCGAGCGGGTCGGGATGCCGCTCTTCAGGAGCACCCCGTTGATCGTGATCGAGCACACCGTGCAGAACCCTACCCGGCCCTCCGGCACGACGACCTCGCCGACGCGCTCGCCCGGGGCGAGAAGGGCCATCAGCTCCCCCATCGCATACCCCCGGGCGAAGACTTCGCCGATGCTCTCGGCACCGGCCAGGAGTGCGTCGACCGGCGCGATGCTGGTGTTCACCACCACCCTGCCCCGCCGCGTCGCCAGATCGAAGTCCATCCGGTACGTCATCTCGTCGATCTTGGCCGACAGCAGCCCTACCCGATCGAACACGGTCGCGGCCTTCAGCTCGCAGCGGCCCGCCTCGGTGAGCCGGTGGCCCCGGCGACCCAGGGGCTCGGTCAATCCCTCGGCACTGAGCTCCGCCAGGTAGAGGCGGACCGTGCGCTCGCTCACGTCGAAGCCGCGGCCCGTCAACTGGTCGCTCAGGTGCCCGCTCGACACCGGAGCGCTCGCGCCCCGGAGGAGCTCCAAGATCGCCTGTCGCTTTCGGTCGCGCTTGGAACTCAACGGGCACCCCCTGGAAGCCCGCTGCCGATCGGCGCCTGCCACGGGCAATTCTGCCGGGAACACCGCTGCCGTCCCCTGGCTTGTCGGCACTTCTGCCGCTCCATCTTGTCTCCTTTGCCGAACAGGAAATCCCGCTTGACTCTCTTCAAGCTGCTCTCCACAGTGCCGCCACTTTCGGCAAACCTATGCCGTTGTCTCGGCACATACCAACAGAAAAGGAGGATCTCATGTTCGAGTGGCCCAAAGCGAATGATGCGCTCGGCACGGTCAACCGCGGCAACCCCTGCGAGTCGGGCCTCTGCACCCTGTGCATGAGCGACTGCAAGGGGAAGTGCGAGACGTGGCTCTCGTCCCTCGTGGGCCGAAAGCTCCTCTACCCGCGCCACTTCGGCAGCATCACGAGCGGGGCCAGCCACAACTTTGCCGTGGGGGTAGGCTACCATGCGCTGCGGATCCAGGGCTACGCCTACGGGGCCCAGGGGCTCGCGCCGGGCCTTTCCCGGGACCCCGACGACTGTGTGTTCCCGAATGTCGACATCTCCACGTCCTTCGGCAACGAGATCACGACCAAGTGCCGCGTGCCCATGATGACCGGCGCGCTGGGCTCGACGTTCATCGCCGCCAAGTATTGGAACAGCTTCTCGGTGGGCGCCGCCCTGTGCGGCTTTCCCATCGTCATCGGCGAAAACGTCGTGGGCGTGGACAAACAGTCGACGATCGAGAAAGGCCGCATCCTCTCCTCTCCCGAGCTCGACCGACGGGTCGACACCTACCTGCGCTACTTCGACGGCCACGGGGCCATCATCGTGCAGATGAACGTCGAGGACACCCGAAACGGCGTCGCCGAGTACATCGCCGAGAAGTACGGAGACAAGGTCGTCATCGAGCTCAAGTGGGGGCAGGGCGCCAAGGACATCGGCGGCGAGATCCAGGTCACCGACCTCGAGTACGCGAAGTTCCTCAAGGACCGCGGGTACGTCGTCGATCCCGACCCCTACGACCCGATCGTGCAGGCCGCCTTCAAGGCCCGCGCCATCACTTCGTTTGCGCGCCACAGCCGCCTGGGCGGCACCGACATCGACTCCACCGACGGCGTCGAGGCCGCCTTCAAGGCGCACGTCGAAGCGCTGCGCAAGCTCGGCTACAAGCGCATTTCGCTCAAGACCGGCGCCTACGGCATGGAGGCCCTGGCGATGTCGATCCGTTACGCGTCCGACTGCAAGCTCGATCTCCTCACGATCGACGGCGCGGGCGGCGGCACCGGCATGAGCCCCTGGAACATGATGCAGCACTGGGGCGTCCCGTCCCTCGAGCTCCACGCCAAGACCTACGAGTACTGCAAGGTGCTGGAAGGTCGTGGCGCCACGGTTCCCGACCTCGCGCTCGCCGGCGGATTCGCGCGGGAAGACCATATCTTCAAGGCCCTCGCGCTGTGCGCGCCCTACACAAAGCTCGTCTGCATGGGCCGCGCTCCCATGATCCCGGGCTACCTCGGCAGCAACATCGAGGGCGTGTTCAAGCCCGAGCAGCGCGCCGAGCTCCACGGCAACTGGGACGCCCTGCCCCCCTCGGTGACCGCCCAGGGCAAGTACCCCGAGGAGATCTTCTCGGGCTGGGAGGCCGTCAAGAACAAGGTCGGTGAGCAGGAGATGGAGAAGATCCCCTTCGGCGCCGTGGCCATGTACGGGTACGCGGACAAGCTCGCCTGCGGGCTCCAGCAGTT
Organism: Deltaproteobacteria bacterium; assembly: GCA_016214985.1. Taxonomy (GTDB): domain Bacteria; phylum Desulfobacterota; class Deferrisomatia; order Deferrisomatales; family JACRMM01; genus JACRMM01. The sequence goes on from JACRMM010000002.1 coordinate 38,894, forward strand.
CATGGCCGGCGCCCGAAAGTTCAGCCTCGCAACGCTCTCCCGAAGCGACCTCATGAGCGCCAACCGGGAGACCGAGGCCGTCACCGGCATTCCGTACCTGACGGAGTCCTTGAACGAGAAGGCCCTTGCGATCCTGAAGAAGTAGGCGCCGTCGCCCCTGCGCCGGCGCAGGACCCGGGGCCGCGCGGACTACCGCGCGGCCCCTTTCTTGTGTGGTGACGCGAGAACCCGACGCGCGTCGCCCCCCCGATGCCGGGCCGACACGGCCCGATGTCGCCCCGGTTGCGGCCCGATGTCGATAGCGAAACAGCGTGGGGAGCCGTATGAGAGAGAGCAGAGGGCGTGACGCCGCGCCCGAGCGCTTGCTCTACCACGCCCCGCACCGGGGCCCTCGCGAAGGGAGAAGACCATGAACACGATCGTCCGCACCGCCCTCTGCACCGCCCTCACCCTCGGACTCAGCCTCGGCGCCGCCCTGGCGGCCGATGCGCCCAAGGGTCCGGTCAAGGTCACGAACTTCGGCAAGAAGGCGGCGGTGACCTTTGACCACGGCAAGCACAAGGACGTGAAGTGCGAGCAGTGCCACCACAACGCCAAGGACGGGAAGTTCACGTGCGGCGAGTGCCACCGCAAGGACGACGACGCCAAGACGAAGGCCCCGAAGCTCGAGTCCGCGGCCCACAACAAGGACGTGGGCGTCTGTTTCTCCTGCCACAGGGCGGAGGACGCCAAGCACAAGCTGAAGTGCAACGACTGCCACAAGGGCTGAAGCGACGCCTGAGCCGCCCGTGGGGCGGGCGGCCCGCCGGAGGGGGCGCACACCCCCTCCGGCGGTTTCGGGGCCGCAGCCGGGAACCGCGACCCTCTCCACGCTTGACGCGCCGATCGGCTTTCGATCGGTCGTTCCGTCTTCTCCCTCGAACACTGCGGAAATGGTCGGCGGCGGGTCGAGCGATCTTCGGAAACAACTCAAGTGGCCGCCACTCCCGGTCGATATCTCTCCTCGCCGCCAAGGGATGACGATCGCAGGGGCCACGGCCTGCACGATGGATGAGGGGACGCCGGCCAAGACACCGACAGAAGCGGCGCCGGACCACGGCACAGAACGCCACGCGGCCCCGGGGGGGGAAGAATGCCGATACGCGCGACCCAGATATTGAACCCCGGACAAAGAAAACGGCCGACGTAGCCGCCCGAGAGCGATTCGTCGGCCGTTTGGCGTTTTGGGTCCCGGCCCGCAGGAGGATTCCCGCGGCGCGAACACGGAGGTGGGGCGATGAAAGCCAGGACGTTTGCAATAGGCATCATCTGCGCGTTGGCCCTGGCTGGCTGCGGGGGCGGCGGGGGCGGCGGCGGGAACCAGGAGGCGCCCCAGAAGACCACAGTGACCGGCCGGTCCTTGGACTCCAACGGCCACCCCGTGCCAGGAGCGACGATCACCGTCTCGGGCGACCCCGTCACCGCTCAGACCGGAAGCGACGGTTCCTTCGTCGCCGACATCGTGGTCGGGGAGCACGAGCTCACGGCTGAGAAGTCCGGCCACGCCTTTTGCCGGCAGCACTTCGTCGCCCTCGCTGGGACCCCGTCGAACCTCGGCGACGTTGCGCCCACCTCCCCCTACTACGACGGCGGAGTCTCCTGGTACGCCGATCCAGATGGCGACGGTTACGGGAGTGGCGTGGCCGTCACCGACGATACCCGGCCGGCCGGGTACTTCCTGCCGTCTGAGCTCACCTCCACCACTGGCGATTGCAACGACGCAGACCCGACGGTGTACCCGGACGCCCTGGAGGTCTGCGGCGACGGGATCGACAACGACTGCTCCGGATTGGACGAACCCTGTGGATCAACCTGGTATCGAGACTCCGACGGTGATGGGTACTCAGACGGCGCCACGTTGACCCAAGAAGACCGCCCCGGCGGCTATTTCCTCTCCTCCGAGCTCGCGGCGGTCTCCGGAGACTGCAACGACGCGGATCCCGCTGTACACCCCGGCGCGGCCGAAGTGTGCGGCGACAGAACGGACCAGGACTGCAACGGTTTCGTAGATGACGGCTGCCCTGTCTCCGTGGCGCCGGCTGGCCAAACGATCAATGTGGGGCGGGCATCGGTGGAGTTCTGCGCCGGAGCCGTAGTCGTTGAAACGCCTGTGGTCATCGGGGTGGCCCCGGCGTTCACGGCGCCGCTGCCCTCGGGTGTGACGACCGTTTCGGAAGTCGTGACCGTAGACGTCCCGGCAGGCGCACTGAGTCCAGGGACACCCGACGAGCCCCTCACCGATCGGGGTCTCATTATTCGCGTGCCTCCGCCTCCGTCTGAGGCCGCAAAGAAGGCACGGCGGGCGGCGGCGCTGGTGGGCGATTCCTACTGGCGCACGGTCGCTCCGGTGGTCCAGACCTCGGTGTACTGCGGCGCGACGCTCACCGCCTCGTTTCTAACAGACGCGGTCGTGGCCACGGTGCCGGGACTGGGGCTGTTCCTGCCTTCGCAGACGTTGGAAGCGGCCTCGAACTGTGCTACCCGCATTGAGTCGGCCTACGTCGACCTGACGGATCGACTGACCGCCCAGGCAGCGCGCCGGGGCGACGGCAGTTTGTATCGCGTCACATTCGACAGCCAGGGTGGTTCGTCCCCGACGCTACTGCACGTTACGTCCGAGGCCGCACCCAGCAGGACTGGCAAGGCGGCACTGGTGCTCGTGCACGGATGGAACAAGGACACCCTGGACGACTGGTACAGCAACGAGGACGACGTGCGCGAGTATTGGAGAGAGTTTCTCTCCTTCTTCTCCACATCCACCGACCTTGCCGAGACGTTCGACCTATACGGGTTCACCTACTTCAGCGCCGACTCCATCGAGGCGAACGGCGAGCGACTGCTGAAGATGCTCGACAGTGGAGCGCCCCTGGCGCGGTACGATCAGGTGGTGGTACTCGCGCACTCCATGGGGGGGCTCGTGACCCGATCAGCGTTGGAACTGACCGACGCGTCGCAGTTTGTCAATCCGGCGGTTAAGGACAAGGTGAAGCGGGTGGTGACGCTGGCCACGCCGCACCACGGCAGCGTACTCGGAAACCGGGAGTGGCAGCGTGTGCCGATGGCGGGCGCGGTGGTGGCTCTCCCATTCTGGGGGCGCCTGGGCAGCGAGGTGGCGTTTCTCGCCACGGCGACACGGGGGGCGAGGGATCTCAACTGGGACGGCTTCGACGGGAGATTCACGGCGGGGCTGACTGCTCTTGAAGTACCCGTCGAATCCCGTTTCACCCATCGACTGAACGAACACCCGGACCACAACGACAGGATTCGAGCCTACTTCGGATGGTTCACCGAGGGCAGCCACCCGTCCTATCGCCTGACTGGAAACCTCATGTCGGCGAGCGGTTACGAGAGCGACGGCGCCGTGCCCACCGTCAGCGGGCGGGCTCAGGACGTGCTGGCAACCGGGGCAACGCGATGGTACGACGACTTCGACCACAGCCAGATGAAGGCCGACAAAGGTCCGGCCTCCTGGCCCCTGTTCGAGCGGGTGAAGTGTGACCTGCTCGAAGCGGCGCCCGGTTCATACCCTGCGGTTCAGCAAGCGCCCACGGCCGCCCCCCAGGGAGCCATGGTGACGCAATCGGGCAGTGGCTTCACGCCGAACAGCAGGGCGGAACTTCACTTCCAAAGGCCCGACGGCAGCGAATTTGCCCCCCAGGTCCAGCCCATCGGCGCCCAAGGGACCTTCTCGATTCCGTATCTGATCCCCGCTGATCGGCCCCTCGGAACGTACACGTGGTGGGGAGTGGACGGGGTGACCGGGGCTCAATCCGAGAGCGTGAGCTACACGGTCACTCAAGGAGGGACCGTGAGCAGAGTCTGGTTCCGGGACAGCGACGGCGATGGCTACCCGGATGGGTCCTCTGTTCAAAGCGTGGAACGGCCCGTCGGTTACGCCGCATTGGAAGAATTGCGAAGCACTGACGTGGACTGCGACGACGCCACCGCGACCGTGAATCCTGCCTCGCAGGAAGTGTTCTGGAACGGGGTGGACGACGATTGCAGCGAATGGGGGGCCGCCTCCTCCGGTGACGCGATCGTTCAGGTTCTGAGTCCCTGGTGGGTGGGAGAAACCACCGCCAACGGCATCAACGAAGCCGGCTCTGTGGCGGGGACGGCATGCAACTCGCTGGGGCAGGCACGGGCTTGGATTTGGACACCCCGGAACGGCCTGATCGACCTCGGAACCCTTGGAGGCGTAACCAGTTACGCGGCGGCCATTGGTGCCCGGGACGTCGTCGTCGGTCAGGCGGACAATCGTTGGGGGCTGCCCCGTGCGTTCGTCTGGACACCGGACACGGGCATCCGCGATCTCGGGACCCTCGCGGGAGACACGACGAGCACTGCGATCGGCATCGGCGACACCGGCTACGCAGTCGGCCGTTCTCTCTCATCAACAGGCCGTGACCGGGCAGTCTTTTGGAACCTCCCTCGAGGCACGACCGCCTCTCTCCCTGGGCTCGCGGGTGGTGACGAGAATTGGGCTGCAGCTGTCACGGGCGCCGGCGCAGTCGCTGGGAGCTCTGACGACGCTTCAGGCTGGATGCACGCGGTCCTCTGGAAGTACCCGAACGTACTGGATCTCGGGACGTTCGGCCTGGATGCAGCCATGGCGTGGGATGTCAATTCGGACGAGATGGTTGTGGGTGACGCCGTAGATAGCGATCTTCCTGAAGGCGAAGCGAAGAATTGGGGGCTCTACCAATCATTCATCTGCGGGGATCAGCCAAGTTCAGATGGCTGGCGGCTGCGCCGAGCATTTCGCTGGCACGAGGGGACCTCCGAATTGCTGCCCCTGGGGGGCGGGGTGTCGAGCAGCGCCAGGGCTGTCAATAGCAGCGGCAACATCGTCGGCACTGTGTCTTTCGGCGACGGAACGACGCACGCCTTTCTCTGGGGAGAAGGCGAACCCGTTGATCTGAACAGCTTGGTTGCCATTGACAGCGGGTGGGTGCTCGTTGCGGCGAGCGACATCAACAGCCGAGGGCAGATTGTCGGCCAGGGACTACTGAACGGCCAACGGCGGGCATTCCTGCTCTCTCCGATTCGATGAGGGCAGCGGGGTTCGGAGAGTGCAGTTCGATGGTCCGTCTATCGTGGAGGAAAGCTATGCGCCACCGTTCTTTCTGGCCGATCGTTACAGCAACTCTCGTGTCTCTCACCCTCCTGAACAGTTGCTCCCTCGTCCGATTCAGCGGAACGATGACCCGCAAGACCGGGGAGGCAATGACAGGCATGAGCGAGGGTCGAGAGGATTCGATTTTCGGGAAGCTGCTCGGGTTCGGTGGCAGAGTCAACACCTCGATCGGTTCCACGGTCGAGGGCATGGCCGGCGGCGGCAAGAAAGAGGACGAGGCGCGGACTTCGAAGACGAGTGAGGACCGTCAGGCGAGTCGCCCCGTCGCCCCGAGTGCGGTCGCGGGGGGAACGAGCGACGATGGCGCGGCCCAAGCGCGGGAGGAGGAGGAGGAGGAGGAGGAGGAGAAGCCCTCATCCCCAGCTGCTTCCACCGTCCCTTCCCCATCTTCGGACGCCACAACCAAGGCGCAGCCTGAGGTGTCAGGGCGACTCGCCGCCAAGACTGACAAGAACACACCCCTCGCCGCCAGGAAGGCGAAGTCCGGCAAGGAGCAGACGCGCCGGGCCCAGGAGCGGCTCAAGGCCAGCGGCTACGATCCGGGCCCGATCGACGGGGTGAACGGGCAGAAGATGAAAGCCGCACTGAAGAAGTATCAGAAGGACCGACGGCTGAAGCTGACCGGGAACCTCGACGCCGCGACCACCGTTGCTCTCGGAATTTGATAGGCCAAAGCAGAAGACAGGACCCGAACTTCGGCAAGAAAGCCGCCGTGACCTTCGGCCACGGATAACCTTGGCCCACGCCGACGATTCCTGAATCGACCTCTTCGCCGGCGTCAATCCCGCCGGTGCTCTCTTCCTACCCGACGACCTCCAGGTCGTACGCACAGCGGCCCAGCCCCAACTTCTCCGCTTCCCGCAGCAGCAGACGCCCGTCCTTGCGGTGGAGCAGGCTGAAGAGGTCCCACCCCTCCTTGGGCGTCACGGACGCGGCCCTCGATTCGGGGAGGGGCACGGTCCGGGAGAGGAGGTCGAGCGTCGCCGTGTCGATGGCGACGGGGTCGTCCGAGATCAGGATCCCCTGGTCCTGGGCGATCGGGGGGTCGGCCAGGGGCATGCAGTCGCACTCCGGCTGCATCTCCAGGAGGAAGCTCACGTACACGACGCGCTTCGGCTCGAAGGTGGACAACACCGCCCGCGCGCCCTCGGCCACCGCGCGCATGAACTGCTCATGGGTGGTGGGCACCGAGATCGCCTCCACCGGGCAGATGCGCGCGCACCTGCCGCACCGCCAGCACTTCTTCTTGTCCACGGTGTACACGTCGTCGGGGAAGGTGATGCACTCCGCCGGGCAGACGTTCATGCAGTCCTGGCACAGGATGCACTTCTCGGCGTCCCACTCCATCAGGTCACCCATGAGAAAGTGCATCTTGCCCCGCCCCTGGTGCCAGTCGCCGCCGCGGGGATGGTTGGAGATGCCGCCCATGGACACGTTCTTGAGCGCCCCGCCGAGGACCGCCTGGATGTGGCCCTTGACGTGGGTGAGCACGACCATCGCCGTGGCGTCGTGGATGGCCGACGCGATGGCCATCTCGCCGAGCGTCTCTCCCGCGTGGACCTTGATCGAGTCGTTGCCGAACATGCCGTCGGCGATGACGACCGGGGCACCCAGAGTGAGGTGCGTGTAGCCGGCCTCCATCGCCACGTTCAGATACTCGCAGGCGGGGATCCGCGCGGAGTCGGTCACGAAGGGGACCGCGGGGACGCGTTTGACCGCGTCGACGGCGGCCCGGACGAAGGCTGGGCGGATGGTGCGGAACGCACCCCGGTTGCCGAGGTGCATCTTGACGGGAACCACCGAGTCTCGCGGAACGTAGGCGGCGAGGTCGAAGTCCTTGAGGAAGCTCTCGAACTTCCCCATGAGCCCGGAGCCGTAGGAGAAGGTCTTCGAGTGCGGAAGAAGATGGTAGACCTTGGGGTTCTCTGACACCGTGCACCTCCCGTTCAGGCGACCCCGCCATGGCGGTTGCCGCGACGTCTAGAACGTGACAGCCAGCTCCGCCCGCTTCTCGCTCCGGATCGGACCCTCGGGCGACCAGCCCCGCTCGTCGTAGTACTCGTCGACGAGGAACTCGGCCGCTTCCTTGCCGAGCGGCGGCCGGACCCCGCCCGCGACCGCGAGCGCCTCGTCCACGAACTTCGGCGGCGCGCGGTCGTCGGCGCGGGTGGCGCCTTCCCGGAGGTTGAAGGCTCTCTTGGCGTTGAGCCCCCGCTCGCCGGCCCGGAGCAGGTCGGCGGCGGTCAGCTCGAGCCCGGTCAGCGCGCGGTAGAGGTCCACCCACACACGCGTGTCGATGCGCTGGTACATGGCAAACGTGCACACGCCCAGGCCGTCCATGGCGTAGCTGAAGTCCTCGACCCATTTGGTCAGGCGAGCCACGTTGTAGCCGATGGGGCCCTGGGTCACCCGCTCGGTCGCATCCGGCGGGAACCCGTTCTTTTCGGCGAACTTGCGCGTGCGCGCCCGCATCTTCTCCGGGTCGCCGCCGAGCATCGTGAAGCTGACCATGCTCCCGTGCCCGCCCCGGGGGTTGACGATCTGACTGAAGGCGTCGCAGGAGAGCACCGCGCGCGGATCCAGCATGACCCCCATGCCCTTCACCTCGACGGCCGACGACGCGAATCCGAGGCGGCCGACCACGCCCCGGAGACCCTGGGCGAAGGCCTCGCCGAGCCCCTCCCTTCGGATCATCTTCTCCAGCATCCGCGCGGCCGTGTCCCCGGACCCGGTCCGGAAGTCGAGTCCGTCCGTCCGGTCGACCCCCACGAGCCCCTTTTCCTGGAGCTCGGCGACGAAGGCGTACATGTCCGCGAAGTCGTACCAGTCGATCCCCATCCGGTTGCAGGTGCGGGCCAGGGACACGACATCGTCCCAGTTGCGGATGCCGCAGTAGTTGCCGAGGCTCTGCACCACGGAGTTCATGCACCCGACCGTCACCCCTTCCCCGGCGTGCGCCCCCGTCTTCGGACGAATGTAGTGCTTGCAGCCGACGGGACACCCCATGCAGGCCACATCGCCCTGCTTGAAGTCACGGAGGAACGCGTCGAGGGAGAAGTCGTCCTTCGCCTCCGCGGACGCGGTCTCCCGGAAGTTTCGCGCCGGGATGACACCCAGCTTGGTCATGACGTCGAGGCTGATCAGGGTCCCGGCCCGGCGCCACTCGTCCAGGGCCGGCTGGGCCCGAAACTGGCCGAAGGCTTCGTCGACGAGGCTCGCGAACCGCGCCGGGTCGGAGACCGCGATGCCCTTCGTCCCGCGAACCGCGATGGCCTTCAAGTTCTTCGACCCCATGACCGCGCCCGAGCCGCCGCGCGCATACGCCGTGCACTGGTCCACGACAATGCCCGCATTGGCGAGGAGGTTTTCCCCCGCCGGGCCGATGGCCATGACCATGAGATCTCCGCCCTCTTCGTCCCAGAGGGCCTCCGCAGTCTCGAAGGTGTCCTTCCCCCACAGGTGCGTCGCATCGCGAAGCTCGACCCGGTCGTCACGGATGAGCAGCACCGACGGGCGCTCGGCCCGGCCCTTGACGACGAGGTGGTCGTAGCCCGCGAACTTCAGCATCCCGAGGTGCCCGCCGCCGCTCGAGCCCAGCCATCCGGTCAGGGGCGAGCGATAGGTGACGTTGGACTTCCCGGAGCCGGGAATCAGGGTCCCGACGAACGGTCCGCTCCCGAAGAGGAGCGCGTTGTCCGGCGACAGCGCCGCCGCGCCCGGCGGGATCAGGTCGCCGGCGAGCCGAGCATTGATGCACCCGCCCCCGAGAAACTCCTGGCGGAGATGGGGCGCCAACGGCTCGCTCCTCGATGCTCCGGCGCTCAGGTCGACGTGAAGGATCTGCCCAGTGTATCCGCCGCTCTTGGCCATGACTCGTCTCCTCACGCTTCCGCGAGAACGCCATACTCGCAGTATGGGACACAGGTGCCGCATCCGGTGCAGTCCTCCAGCACCTGCGGGGAAAACGAGTTCTCGCCCCGGACGCGGTCGATCCGGATGCTCGCCGCCGCCAGGCTGAACTCCCGCTCCCCCGTGTTGTAGAACGAGCAGGCGAGAGCGCACAACCGACACCCGGAGCACTGTTCTGGAGCCGCCACCTGGATCATCTTCCGTCCTCCCGTCGCCGCGGTTGAAGGGACACCGGAGACCTCCGGCCTCGCCCGAGGGCGCCGCGCCCGGCTCGAATCGCCGAGGCGCAGCGATCAGTCCATGGCACAGATCGCCCTGGAGTGCTCGTCCATCCGGCACGTGTCGTGGCGGAGCCGGCCTTGCTCGAAGAGCTTCTTCTCCTCCTCCGTCTCCAGGATCAGCGGTGGGACGGTCTTGGTCGTGCCCTCGTCATCGATCGCCACGAAGAGGAAGTACGACGAGAGCGCTTCGAACTCCTTCTCGTGCAGCACGTCCTCGGCCATGACCTTCACCTGGACCTCCATCGTGGACCGACTGACGTACGTGAGCCGGGCCTGCGCGGTCACGAAGTTCCCCACGCGGATCGGCCGGAGGAAGTCGAGGCCCTCGATCCGCAGCGTCACGACCGGGGAGTGGGCGTGACGAAGCGCGGCGAGGCCCGCCGCGGTGTCCATGAGCTTGATGATCTCGCCTCCGTGGGCCCAGACCCCGGCCGGCCCGGTTTGGGTCGGCAAGACCACCTGGGACATGGTGACGAGGGAGTGAGCTACCGTGCGCCCTTCCGGTGTCTGATCGGTCATTTCACTTCTCCTTTCCCTGGAAGCCCGGCCGTCCTGCACCGTGCTCCGCTCGCGAGGCTACACGTCATCCCAGGCGAACGAGCCGTCGAGAAACGGGTTCTCCACGCGCTCGCGGCCGATGGTGGACGTCGGCGTGTCGCCGTAGTTGTGGCCCGGGTAGACGGTCGTCTCGTCCGGCAGGCACAGGAGCCGGTCCGTGATCGAGGCCACCAACTCGGAGGCGGACGCCCGGGGACCGTCGGTGCGCCCCACAGAGCCCACGAAGAGCGTGTCTCCGGTCACGCACAGCCCGAGCGGCTCGTGATACAGGCAGATCCCTCCCGGGGTGTGCCCGGGCGTGTGGATCACGCGCCACTCATGGGGTCCGACCCGCAGCACGTCACCGTCGCGCACCGTGCGGTCGGCCGGCGGGGACTTCCGGGCACCAAACATCCGAAGCCATACCTCCCCAATCTTGCTCAGGTAGGAGGCCTCTTCTTCGTGGATGACGATCGACGCTCCCGTCTTCTCCTTCATCTCTGCGTTGCCCATCACATGGTCCACGTGCCCGTGCGTGTTGACGATCGTCCGGATCGTCATCCCGTTGTCCGCGGCCACGCGAATCAAGAAGTCGACGTCGTCGGCCGGATCGACCACCAGGGCCTCCCCAGACGCAGGGTCTCCGATGAGATACGCCATGACGGCGTGATCACCGACCTCAAGCTGCCGGAAGAACATGGTTGCGTTCCTTTCGTTCCAGGTAGTTCAGGATGCCGGCCACGCTCAGGCCGAACGAGAAGAACTGCGACGGATAGTGCCTCAGCTCGGGAAGGGCGGTGAGGAAGAGTTCGATCACCTCCTCGACGCTGGCCTGTCGGTGGGCGCTCCGGATCCCCTCGACGGTCCGCACCCACAGGTCGTGCTTGGCCTTGAGCTCATCGAAGAAGCTCTCGCCCTCCAGCCGGTAGGGACCGTTGTGGGCGAAGTAGATCGTCTTCGGGTGCAGCGCCCGGATCTCGTCGATCGTGCGCTTGGCCTGCTCCGGGTCGTAGTCGGACGGGGGGGAGAGCACCAGGTTCGGGAGCCCCTCGTATCGGCTCCCAAGCGCATCGCCCGAGAACAACGCACCGGAGGCCTCGTCGTGGAGGACCACGTGGTGCTTCGCGTGACCCGGTGCGTCGAGCACCCGGAGCACCACGGAGCCGAGGTCGATGGTGTCGGCTCCTCTCAGGGGCTGGATCAGGCTCTCCGGGCTCACAGCGTGGAGAAATCCAACCCGGTCGAAGCGCGAGCCATAGGCCTTCCGCACGCCCTCGTTCAACCGCTCCGGCGCGTGCAGGTGCGCCGCCCCCTTCTCGTGCACGTAGATCTTCAGTTCAGGGTTGTCCTCCACGAGGTAGCCGGCCCCGCCGGCGTGGTCCGCGTGCACGTGCGTGAGGACCACGGCGTCGAGGTCGGACGCGTTCAGGCCGAGGCGCCCCAGTCCCTGGCGCAGGTCCGGGGCATCCGCCGGGAGGCCGCTGTCGATCAGCACCGTGCGCTCACCGCGAACGAGATAGCAGGCGCGGACATCCTCGAGGAGGATCCGGACCACCCGGGAATCCATCGTCTCCACCTTGACCATCTTCCGCGCTCCCTCCTCGATCCAAAGACTGCGTCGTTCCGAAACCCGGCCCTGGTCCGCCTCCAGTACACTTGTCCGCTCCGTCGGCACCTCCGCCAACCGGAGCGCGCTCCGTCGCCCTTCCCAACTGGCATGGCGTTTGCTACGTCGGGCTGATGGGGGATCCCTTTGAACGGCACTCCACCTCACCCGCGCGCCCGAGGACACTTCGTGACCCGACGCTCCTCGCCCGGCCACCGGCAGGACGATCGAAACCTCCCTCCACCCCCGCGGCACCGGACGGCCCCCAGGGCCGGCCGCACACCGGGCGGCCTCCCGTGAGCCGGTGGAAGGAGGGCCTGAGGGCGACGGTGATCCTGTGCTTCTGGGCGAACGTCCTCGCGGCCCTCGTTCGCATCAACATCTCGATCGCCGCCCCTTTGATGATCCGCAGCTTCGGCTGGGACGACGCGCAGATGGGGGTCGTGTTCTCCTCCTTCTTCCTCGGTTACGTCCTCTTCATGATCCCGGGTGGGGTCCTGGCCGACCGCTTCGGTGCCCGCCGAGTTCTCGCCTGGGGGGTGGGTCTGTGGTCCGCCTTCTCCATGGTCACGGCGGGCTGCAGCACCATCGGGCCCCTGCTCGTCCTCCGGTTCCTCACCGGTGCGTGCCAGGCCGTGAACTTCCCGTGCATGAACAACCTCATCGCGACCCAGGTTCCGCTCGAGGATCGGGCCAAGGTGCAGGGCTTCGTGCTCTCCGGCATGATGCTCAGCTCCGTCATCGGGCTTCCGACCGGCTCGTGGATCGTCAAGGCCTGGGGCTGGCCTGCCATCTTCCTCGCCTTCGGGGGTGCCGGTGCGCCCTGGCTGTGGGCGTGGCTCCGCCGCGCCCCCCCCGGCGATTCCGTCTCCCACCCCGCCCTGCGCCCTGCGAAGCCGCCGATCCCCTGGAGGGTCTTCTTCACCCACCGGTCCACCCTCGGCCTCACCCTCTCCTACTTCTCCCACAACTACGCGAGCTACTTCCTCTTGTCGTGGCTTCCCACCTACCTGATCCAGGCCCGGGGCTTCTCCGTCTCCGCCATGGGATTCGCGGCTGCCCTGCCGGCGCTCGCCTCTCTCGTCTCCATGAACGCCTCTGGCTGGGTCTCCGATCACCTCGTGCAGAGCGGTGCGTCGCGGCAGTTTGCCCGCAAGCTCCTCCTTTGCGGCGGAATGGCCGGTTCTGGGCTCTTTCTGCTGACCCTCCTCTGGCTATCCAACCCGTACGCTGCGGTGGTTGCGATCGTCCTCTCGGGGGCGAGTCGTTCCCTCGCGACCCCCGCCTACTGGACCCTGTCCATGGACATGGCCCCTCGGCACGCCGGCATCCTCTCGTCGATCATGAACACCTCGGGCAACCTCGCCGGGGTGGTCGCCCCAGCGGTGACCGGCTTCCTCCTCTCCAGCACCGGCAGCTGGACGGTTCCCATCGCGGCGGCCGCGCTGATCTCCGTCACCGGCGCGCTTGTCGCGCTGCCCACCGTGAGAGCCGACGAGGTCGCGCCCTGACTCGAGCCCGGCACGGGGCGTCGCGTTGGTGGGCGAGAGCAGCGGAGCGCGGCGCGGCATCGACCAAGCCTCGAATCTCGCATCGCGCCGCGCGGAGTCGGTCTCGGCCGCCGACGCGTCTGTTGCGTGCGTCAACGGCATCGAGCGCCGCATGGCTCTCCGAACCGCCCGCGGTTCTCCCACCATACCCGGGTCCGGCCCCCGACGCGCCGGCCGACAACGTCGTCGAGCCAGGCCACCGCTTCCCACAGGCGCCCCAGGTCGACACCGGTCTCGAACCCCATCTTGTGGGCCAGGAAGACCAAGTCTTCGGTGGCCAGATTGCCGGCTGCGCCAGCCGCGAAGGGGCAGCCGCCCAGGCCCCCGATGCTGGCGTCCACGGTGCGGACACCCGCCGCGATGGCGGCCGCCGCGTTGGCCAGGCCGAGCGCCTGGGTGTCGTGGAGGTGCACGGCGAGCCGGTCCATTCCCAGCCTGCGCCCCAGGTCCTCGAGCAGGCGGCCGACCTCGAGCGGCTCGGCGTGCCCGACCGAGTCGGCGATCGCGAGCTCGTCCGGCCCCGCCTCCCAGATCCGCTCCGCCAGGGCCGTCGCCCTCCCCGCCGGGACCGGCCCCTCGTAGGGGCACGCCCAGGCGGCCGAGAGGTACGCTCGGGTCCGAACGCCGTCGCGACGCGCCCGCTCGAGCAGCCGCCGACCCACGCCCAGCCCCCCCTCGACGCCGATCCGGCTGTTGCGCCGGCTCAAGGATTCGCTGGCGATCACCACCACGGCGACCGAGCGGCACCCCGCGGCGATCGCGCGATCGTAGCCCAGCTCCGAGAGGACCAGGGCAGAGAAGCGCCCGTCGGGCCAGGCGAGCGCAGCTCCCCGCGTCACCTCGGCGGCGTCGGCCATCTGGGGCATGGCCTTGGGGCTGACGAAGCTCGTGGCCTCCATGCGCCGCAGGCCGGCCCCCACGAGCCGAGCGATCAGCGCGAGCTTCTGGTCCGTCGCGAGAACCGCGGTCTCGTTCTGCAGGCCGTCGCGGGGCCCCACTTCGTAGACATCGATGCGCTCGGCCACCGAGTGGCGCCTCCCTCGTCCCTTGTACCCTGCAGCCGCTCCGGTCGGCCGCCCGCCAATGGGGCCACCTTCCGGCGCTCTTCTGGCCGGAACGGCTCAGTCGATCGACTCCCCCCTCTCGCGCAGGAAGGCGGAGAAGCTCTCCCGGCGAGGCACGGTGAAGGGGACCTCGTCCAGGTCGTCCGGCAGGGGGAGTTGCCCGTACGCACGGCACGCGGCGACCGCCGCGTGGACGTGCTCCGGGGGCGTCTCCGCCGCAATCTGGTTCAGGAAGATGGCACACTTCCCGTCGCGAGCCAGCACGTCGAGGTAGCACCGGATCCGCTCCACGATCGCCTCGACCGGGCCGTCCCGGAGCAGACGGGCATCGACACCGGCGGTCACGAAGGCGTTCTGCGAGCGAGCGAACTCTCGCACGCGCCGAGGACCGATCTCGTGAAGGTCCGGGTCGAGCACGCTCAGGAAACCCGGGCTGCATCGGAGCTTCTGGGCCATGAAGCGCTCCGGGTCACCCGACCGCCCCTCCCCCCAGTTGCCCCTTGTCACCACCTTCGGACCCAGCCTTTCGCGGAGGCGGTTCGTGTAGGCGACGACGAACTCATCCATCAGGTCCAGGGTGATCAGGGGAGGCGACGCCCAGGCGTCGTTCCCGTCGGCGAGAAAGTTCGGGTTGCCCACCTCGGCGCGCATCGCTTCGATGAAGGGGCCGATCACGTCGTCGCACAGAAACGAAAAGAGCCGATGCGCGAAGGCCGGTCTCTCGTAGAGGTCGGAGATCAGGTTCTCGTAGCCCCTGATGTTGACCGCCAGACTGAACGGCGCACAGAAATAGGCGTGGGCCGGCCGGCCCGTCATCCTCAGGTAGAACTTGTTGACCTCGTGCACCCAGGGCATCCGTCCCGACCGGTACGGGTCCGGGGGAGCTACGCGGTCCAGATCCGCAGGAGTTCGGATCAACGGCTGGGTTCGATCGGCGTCGGGAATCCCGTCGGCAGGGTAGACGATCCGTTGCCCCAACGCCTCGGCTTCGATGTTGTACGCGTCCCAGATGTCAACCGGCGCGTCGAACCCGTAGTAGGCGGATACCAGGAGCTGGGTTCGGGCAAAGGTGGCGGCGTCGGTGAAGAAGCGCTCGGTCGGCACCCCGGCCAGGCGCGCCGAGTGGTCGTTGCTCTGGGCCGCGATCACGACGCGCCGGCCCGCGCTCTGAGGGGCCACAGCCGCCTCCTTCCCCTGGGTCAACGGCGGGCGGTTCCCTCCCGGGGCAGACCCGGGAGGGAATCCAAGCGGTCTCGGGGGCAGGGAGCCAAGGCGCGCTCCGTTACTTCTCCCGCATGCGGATCGCGCCGTCCAGTCGGATCGTGCTACCGTTGAGCATCGGGATCTCGACGATGGCTTCCACAAGCTTCGCGAACTCTGCCGGGCGTCCCAGCCGCCTGGGGAACGGCGTCATCTGCGCGAGGGCTTCCCTCGCCTTTTCGGGCAGCGCGTCGAACATCGGGGTCTCAAACAGGCCCGGCGCAATCGCCATGACCCGGATCCCCAGGTCGGCCAGTTCGCGCGCCACGGGAAGCGTGAGCCCCACGAGTCCGGCCTTGGAGGAGCTGTAGGCCGCCTGCCCGATCTGCCCCTCGTAGGCGGCGACCGACGCCGTGCTGACGACGACCCCGCGCTCTCCTTCCTCGTTCGGCTCGTTGCCCGCCATCTTCTCCGCGGCGAGGCGGATCACGTTGAAGGAGCCGACAAGGTTGACGCGGATCACCCCCTCGTAGGCCGCGAGCGGCATGGGGCCGTTTCTCCCGATCACCTTGCCGGGCGTCACGATGCCTGCGCAGTTGACGACCACGTTGAGGCGCCCGAAAGCGCCGATCGTCTTCTCGATGGCCGCGGCCACGCTCTCTTCCGACGTCACGTCCGTTCGCGCGAAGACGGCCGACGAGCCGAGCTCCGCCGCCAGGCGGTTGCCCCGTTCCTCCTGCACGTCGAGGATCGCGGCCTTCCCGCCCTTGGCCACGAAGTTTCGAACCACCGCCTCGCCGAGCCCCGACGCCCCGCCGGTCACGATCGCTACACACTCCGACATCTTCATCGCATCTCTCCTTCCTCAGGTTGACCCTTATGAACCGCAGCGCGAGCTTCCGGGATACCCGGCAGGGGTTGGGCTCTTCCTCCGACTCGGCGTCCCCAAACGATCCGTTCTCGCCTCAGCGGGCGGCACCCTTCGCTTCGGATTTGGACAGGAGCCGGCCCATGATGGCCCCCGAGATGGACATGCCGAGCCACAGGAGGGCGAGCACAACGAAGACTCCGACGAACCGGAGGGTCAAGGTGCCGACGATCCACGTCCAGTTGTCTTTTGTGATCGTCACCGTGATTGGCGTTCCCGCTTGCTGTTCCTTGGAGACCGTGATGGAGTGCCAAGCTAGGCTGCCGTCGTCCTCGATGTAGGTGACCTCTTTCCATTCGCGGTACTTCGTGTCCTTGTCGGCCGCTTTCAGTGCGTCTTTGTAGAACGCCACGACCTGATCGTGGGACAGGTTGGTCTTTAGCACGATCTGCCGGTCCGTCTTGCTCGTGACCTGCGCCTCCGGAACGAGCGGGGCGCCGAGGAAATCATCGGCGTGACAGAAGACGGGAAACAACGACAGCAAACCAGCGATCAGAAACATCTTCTTATTCATCTCGCGATCCTCTTCTGCAGGGTGGGCTCGTGGAGATCTCAGCGCAACGCCTGGATGCTACTTGCTGAACATCGCGATGAACATGCCCGCGGCCGCGGCCGTGCCGATGACCCCGGCCAGGTTCGGCCCCATGGCGTGCATCAGCAGGTGGTTGTGCGGGTCCTCCTTGAGCCCCATGACCTGCGAGACCCGGGCCGACATGGGCACGGCCGAGACGCCGGCGGACCCGATCAGCGGGTTGATCTTGTCCTTGAGGAAGAGGTTCATGACCTTGACCGTCAGGATGCCGCCGATGGTGCACACTGCGAAGTCGATCAGGCCCAGGCCAAAGATGAAGAGCGGCTTCCAGCTCAGGAACTTGTCGGCGTGCATCGTGGCGCCCACCGTGACCCCCAGGAAGATGGTCACGATGTTCATCAGGGCATTCTCGGCCGTGTCGCTCAGGCGCTTCACCACCCCGCTCTCCCGCATGATGTTGCCGAACATGAAGAGGCCCATTAGGGGCATGACTGCCGGCACCAGCAGTGCGATGATCGCCGCGCCGATCAGAGGAAAGATGATCTTTTCGGTCCGAGACACCGGGCGCAGCTGGCGCATCCGGATCAGCCGCTCCTCCTTCGTGGTAAACCAGCGCATGAAGACCGGCTGGATGAGCGGCACCATGGCCATGTAGGAGTAGGCGGCCAACGCGTTCGCGCCAAGGAGCTGGGGCGCGAGCTTCGTGGTCAGATAGATCGTCGTGGGCCCGTCCGCGCCGCCGATGATCGAGACGGAGGCGGCCTCCTTGAGCGTGAAGCCGGCGAGGATGCACCCGGTGAAGGTCACGAAGACCCCCAACTGCGCCCCGGCGCCCACGAGCAGGGTCTTCGGGCTCGCGATCAGCGGCCCGAAGTCCGTCATGGCTCCCAGGCCGAGGAAGATCACGCAGGGGATCACCTCCCACTCGAGCCCGTAGTGGTAGAAGATATTGAGCAGCTCCCGCTGACCCTCGGCGGTGTAGCCCATCAGGGGAACCAGGGGGAAGTTCACGATGAAGATCCCGAAGCCGATCGGCAGCAGCAGCAGCGGCTCAAAGTCCTTGACGATCGCCAGATAGAGGAAGAAGAGAGCGATCGCCCACATGACCAGAAATCGGTAATCGAAGTTGTAGATCCCCGTCGTCTCCAAGGTCCCGTACAAAAGATCCATGATCTCTGCGAACGACATGCAAGACCTCCTTCTCCTTCAAAGTGAACGGCGTCGTGGCGTCTCAGACGGTTGGCGCTCGCGGTCGCCCACCAGAGGGAAATATCCCCCCGAACGTTCGGCGACAAAGGTTGGATGATCCGCGCCTCCTCGCTCGCGGGTCCGCGCCCCCTCGCCTACGGGTGCAGGCCAAGGGGCCGGGAAGAAGGGTCTTCGGTCAGATGACTCCCAGCGCGCTCTTGACCATGCGCTGGATGATGGCCCGCATCACGTCGCCGGGAGTGAGCTGGAAGAGCTCGAGGGCGTGGTACTTCGAGGCGATCTCGTCCACCAGCCGGTCGACGTCGCCCAGCTCGCGGTAGCGTTCCCGGATGCGCTCCCGCTGTCTCTCCGCCGCGTCGAGCCCCCGGCGGATGATCCCCTCGGCCTCCAGACCCGTGAGCGCTCCGCCGTGCTCCAAGCCGACCAGCTGGATCGGGAGCGGCTCGAGCGTTCGTAGGCTCGCAAGGTAGTCCTCGTAGTCGTGGTTCGCGGTGACGGTCAGGTCCTCGCGCCCTGCCTCGGGGTAGGGGATCGAGTCGCCGGGGAAGAGCGCCTCGAGCTCCGGCACGTAGGCGGTCAGCGAGCAGCGGGAGTGGCCCGGCGTGAGGAAGAACCGCAGCGTGAGGCCGCCTCCCAGCTCCAGCGAGTCGCCGTCTCCCACCCGGTGCGCGACCGGGACCGCTTCGAAGTCCAGCGGGACCCCGTCGTGGCTGTAGGGCCGGCCCAGCCGTTCGCTGGTGCGGCGGTTGATGTCCTCCATGAGGCGGACCGGCTTCTCCTTGCCCAGGATCTCGGCACCGTAGGGCGAGCTCACGACCTCGAGGTGCGGATACCGGCGCAGGAGGTAGGGGACGGCGCCGCAGTGGTCGTGGTGGGCGTGGGAGATGACGAGGTAGCGCACGCGGCTCCGGTCGACATTGAAGCGGTCGAGCTGCTCCTCCAGGCGCGCCACACCCCAGGCCGTTCCGCCCCCGATCCAGGCGTAGGTGTCTCCCATCACCAGGTACGATGTGACCTGGCGGCCGCCCAGGAGAAGGATTCGCTCGGTGACGAAGCCGGGCTCGTCGATTCGCACTCCGCCTACCCCTTCGCCAGGACCCGACCCCACCGCACGAGGCCGTGGGCCGCGGCGGCCCAGAGGTGTGCGGAGGGGAACATGGGAACGCCGACCTCCTCGATGGCCGCTGACATCCGCTGGGTGTAGGGGCCCCCGGCCGCACCGCACAGGATCGGTTTTCCGGCAGTACGGTTCATCTTCTCCAGCGCCGAGACGATCGCCTCGTCCAGGGGCGTGTCCTGGAACACGAACCAGTTCATGATCACGTGCACGTTCGGGTCCTTGGCCAGGCACTCCATGGCGAAGAGATAGTCGTCGGAGGTGGCCGAGCCGGTGACATCGATGGGGTTCTTGGAGATGTAGAAGGCCGGGTAGTGTTCCTTCATGGCCGCGAGCGACTCGGGCGAGAGCTCGGCGATCTCGAGCCCCAGGCCGTCGAAGAGGTCGATCGCGTTCACCATGGGCCCCGCCCCGTTGCTGATCATCGCCACCCGAGGCCCCGCGGCCGGCGGCTGCATCCCCAGAGCCCGGGTCACCGCGCCGAGCTCTTCGTAGGAGTCGACGTCGATGATCCCCGTCTGCCGAAGCGCGCCGCGGGTGACCGCGTACGAGCCGGCGTAGGCCCCGGTGTGGGACTGGGCGGCCGCCGCGGAGCGCGCGGTCCGGCCGGACTTGTAGCAGACGATGGGCTTCTTGTAGGTTCGGATGGCCTCGGCCGCAGCCCTCAGGAACTTGCGCCCGTCGCCGAGCCCCTCGATGTAGGAGCCGACCACCTTGGTGTCCGGGTCCCGGGCGAGGTAGGCGATCATGTCCGCCTCGTCCACGTCCACGCGGTTGCCGTAGGAGATCATCTTGCTCGCGCCGGAGTGCTCGCACTCCTCGAGAAAGCTCGCCCCGTACGTGCCGCTCTGCGTCATGAAGGAGATACCGCCGGGCTTGGGCCGCAGCATCCGCTCGTGCACCTGGAAGAACGCGTCGAAACGGTTCACCGCGTTGTAGCAGCCGATGCAGTTGGGGCCGATGACGCGGATGCCGTACTCCCGCGCCCGTCGCTGGATCTCCTGCTCGAGGCCGACCTGGTCGCCGCCCAGCTCTTTCCCTCCACCGGAGACGATCAAAACCGCCCGGATGCCCAGGTCGCGGCACTTGTCGAGCACCTCGGGCACGAGCGCCAGCCCGACGACGACCACCGCGAGGTCGACCTTTTCCGGAACGTCCGTGAGATCCTCGAAGCTCGCCCGGCCGAAGACCTCTTTGCCCCCGCGGGTGACCGGGAAGACCTTACCGTCGAAGTCGTGGTTCATCAGGCTGTCGGCGACCGCGTTGCCGATCCGGCCGGGGGTCGTCGACGCCCCGAGCAGGGCCACGCTGCGGGGCGAGAAGAAATGCTCCAAATGGGCAGTGTTCGGCTCGGCCTGGCTGATCGGGGTCTCCGACGGCTGCCGGGCGAGCACGATCTTGGCGTCCACGGCGGTCGTGGCCTGCTCGGTGACGATCAGGGGATTGAAATCCATCGAGTCGTACAGGCCCGCGGCGTCCATTCCCAACTGGCCGATACGGACGATCGCCTGGGCCAGTCCCTCTTCGTCGAGAGGGGGACGCCCCCGGAACCCTCGAAGGAGCGCCTTGCCTCGGATCTCCCCGATCAGGTCGCGTGCCTCGGAGAGACCGATCGGGAGGACGCGAAACGCCACGTCGTCCACGAGGTGAATCAAGGTGCCGCCCGTCCCGAGCATGAGGACCGGCCCGAACTGCGGGTCGTTCTGGAGGCCCACGATGAACTCCACACCTCCGGAGACCATCGTCTCGACCAGGTACCCCTTCGCGGCTGCCCCCTTGGCCGAGAGCGCCTTCTCCATCCGCCCGAAGGCCTCTTCGAGCTCCCCATCCGTGCGAAGCCCCAGGGCGACGGCGCCCAGCTCGGTCTTGTGCAGGATCTCCGGTGAGACCGCCTTCAGCGCGACCGGGTACCCGGTCCGTCTGGCGAACGCCACCGCCTCCTGCGCCGAGCCGACCACCGCTCCCTCGGGGACACGGACCCCGTAGGAGGCGACGATTTGCTTGGAGAGGTCCTCGGGCACAGCAGTGACGCCCTGGGCGATCGACGCCTCACAGACGGATCGCAGCTCGGTCACGGTCATGGGATCCTCCTTCCGGCCCTCGGCCGATCGTACCGCGCCAACCTAACCGGCCGCCGTCCGGCCGCCGCCGGGAAGCGGACACGTCGCCCCGCTCACGAGCTCGATCAGGACGTTTCCGGTGTCCTTGGGGTGAAAGAAGAGAGCGTTCTCGAAGCACGGGACCCTCTGAGGACCGCCGGTCACGCTGCGGAGCCCCTTCTCCTCGATGAAGTGGCGGCAGGCCTCGTCGATGTCCTCAACGAGGTACCCGATGTGGTGAAGCGTGCCCGACCCGTGCTTCTTGAGAAAGTGCCCCAGGCCATCGTCCGACAGGGGCTGCACGAGCTCGATGTACGTGTTGTTGGCCGGGATGAAACAGACCTCGGCCTTGAAGGCATCGACCGTGAACCGGGCGACCTCTTTCATGCCGAACACCGTCTCGTAGACGGCCTTGCCCTTGTCGATGTCGTCGACGACCACGCCGATGTGGTGCACGTCCAGCTTCATGCTCTCTCTCCTTTCGTCAGGGGGAGACCTCCGCCCGTTCCGCCGCTAGCGGCTCGCCGGTTCGAAGGCGTCTCCGCTCTTCAGCCCCCGCGCCTCGGCGAACGCCACGGCGTCCATCTTCCCTCCGGAGGCACCCCGAAGCTTCGGAACGACCAGGGTCGCGCCCTGCAAGCAGATCCGAAGCCCCTTGGCGTCGACTCCGGCCACCGCTCCCGGAGGCCCGCCGCCGCCGTCCCCGAGACGGGCTCCGTAGAACCGGACCCGCTCCCCCTTCCAGAT
Source organism: Deltaproteobacteria bacterium (assembly GCA_016214985.1). GTDB lineage: Bacteria > Desulfobacterota > Deferrisomatia > Deferrisomatales > JACRMM01 > JACRMM01. The sequence continues at coordinate 60,849 of JACRMM010000002.1, forward strand.
CCCGAAAGCCCCGGGCTGCGGGTCGCAGCCGCGGACCAGGTCGTACACGTCGGCCGCCGGACGGTCCCACTTCACCGCGGCGACGCTGTCGTCGCAGGGGGGCTCGTAGGTTGCCCCCTCCGCCGCCTGGGGAGTCCTTGGCGCCTTCCCCTCCCGGATGAGGGCAACCGCCTCGACCAGGGCATCGACTCCCATGGGGAAGAGCCGGTTGAAGTACAGCGACCCCGTTGTGTCGTCCGGTCCGATCTCGATCGTCTTCTGGAGGAGGAGAGGGCCCGTGTCGATGCCGTCGTCGGGCCAGAAGATCGAAAGCCCCGTAGTTCTGTCACCCATGATCACGGCCCAGTTGATGGCGCTCGCTCCCCGGTGTCGCGGCAGGAGGGACGGATGGTAGCAGATCGCCCCGTGGCGAGGCGCCTCGAAGAACGCCTTGGGAATGATGTCGGTGACGAACGCGAGGACCGCGAGGTCGGGCGCCAGGGCGCGGTACTGGGCGAGCACGGCGGCGTCCCGATAGGAGGGGGGTTGAAAGACCGGCACGCCCCGCGCGATCGCCGCTTCCTTCAGCGGATCAACGGCCCCCGCGGGGCCGTCGGGGGGCACGTACGCCGCCACGACCTCCTCTCCCTTGGCCGCGAGCGCCTCGAGGCTCTTGGCACCGAACGCCGCTTGACCGAACAGCACAATGCGCATGGCAGCTCCTTTCGGTTCGTCGGTGGCTTGTCTCGACACGGACCGTGATCGTGCCGTCCGCCCGGGTCGTGCGCCGAGCCAAGAAGGTGGCCGCGGGAGCCGGCCCGGGGCATGGCGGCCGGTGGAACGGCTCCCGCGGCCACGAAGCGTGGCGGCACCCTGAGACGGGACCTTGTCGTCAGGACTGCTCTTCCCCGTACGGCGCTCCGCCGGCCGGCCGACCCACCTTGAGTCGGCTGAGCTGCTCGTAGAGGGAAGCGCGCCGCCTGACGACCGCCTGGGCCGCCACCAGGAGCTCGGCGGCCCGCTCTTGGTCCATGCGCTGCAGCATGGTGAAGCGCGTCTCGTTATAGATGTAATCCTCCAGCGGGACCTCGGGCGCCCCGGAGTCCAGTTGAAGCGGGTTCTCCCCCGCCGTCATCCTGCGCGGGTCGAAGCGGTAGAGCGGCCAATGACCGGACGCCACGGCCAGTTTCTGCTGCTCGTTGCCCAGCGAGAGGTCGTACCCGTGGGCGATGCAGTGCGAGTAGGCGACGATGAGGGAAGTACCAGGGTACGAGTCGGCCTCGGCGAAGGCCTTGACGGTCTGCACATCCTTGGCGCCGAAGGCCACTCGCGCCACGTAGGGAGCGCCGTAGGTCATGGCGATGAGACCCAGATCCTTCTTCGGCGTCGCCTTTCCGGCGGACGCAAACTTGGCCGACGCGCCGAGCGGGGTGGCCTTGGACTGCTGCCCGCCGGTATTGGAATAGACCTCCGTGTCCATGACCAGGATGTTCACGTCGCGCCCGAGCGACAGCACGTGGTCGAGCCCGCCGTACCCGATGTCGTACCCCCACCCGTCTCCGCCCAGGATCCAGACGCTCTTGCGGACCAGATAGTCAGCGAGAAGCTCGAGCCGACGGGCCTGCGGGGTCCCCACGCCGGAGAGCTTCTCCTTGAGTGCCCCGACCCGCCGTCGCTGGGCCGAGAGGCCGGCCTCGGTGTACTGGTCGGCCGTGAGGAGCTCCGAGACGAGGACGTCGCCGACCACCGAGGCGAGCCCCTGCAGGAGCTCCACGGCCTGCTCCTTGTGCTTGTCGATCGCCAGCCGCATGCCGAGCCCGAACTCCGCATTGTCCTCGAAGAGCGAGTTGGCCCACGCCGGGCCTCGGCCGGCGGCGTTCGTGGTGTACGGAGTGGTGGGGAGGTTTCCGCCGTAGATGGAGGAGCACCCCGTGGCGTTGCCGATGAGCAGGCGGTCTCCGAAGAGCTGCGTCATCAGCTTGATGTAGGGGGTTTCGCCGCACCCGGCGCAGCACCCGGAGAACTCGAAAAGGGGCTCTCGCAGCTGGGAGCCTTTGACGTCGACCTTAAGCTGCTCGCGGTCGTACTCCGGCAGGCCGAGGAAGAACGCAAAGTTCTCCCGCTCCGAGTCCCGCAGCGGCAGCTGGGGCGCCATGTTGATGGCCTTGTGGCTCGGATCCGCCTTGGCCTTGGCCGGGCACGTCATCACGCAGAGCTTGCAGCCCGTGCAGTCCTCGGGCGCGACCTGCACGGTGAACCGCTGGCCCTTGAACTCTCCTCGGGCCGGGGCGGACTTGAAGGTGGCCGGCGCCTCGCCCAGGAGCTCCGGAGCAGTGACCTTCACACGGATCGCCGCATGGGGGCAAGTAAACGAGCACTTGGCGCACTGGATGCAAACATCCGGATCCCAGACCGGGATCTCAAGCCCGATGTTCCGCTTCTCCCACTTCGTCGTTCCGAGCGGCCACGTGCCGTCCACGGGCAGGGCGCTCACCGGCAAGAGGTCGCCCCGGCCGGCCATCATCGCGGCCTCGACCCGTTTGACGAAGTCGGGGGCACGGTCGGAGACGATGAACGGACGCCGACAGGCGGAGGTCGGCAGGGCGGGGACCTTCACCTCGTACAGGTTCGCCAACGTCTCGTCGACGGCCTGGAAGTTCTTCTGGACCAGCTCCTCCCCCTTCTTCCCGTAGGTCTTCTCGATGGAGTACTTGATCTTGGCGATTGCCTCCTCTCGCGGGAGCACTCCAGAGATCGCGAAGAAACACGTCTGCATGATCGTGTTGATCCGTCCCCCCATCCCAGTATTCTTTGCTACTTCGAAGGCATCGATGACGTAGAGCTTGATCTTCTTCTCGATCAGTTCCGTCTGCACTTCGCAGTTCAAGTGATCCCAGACCTCGCTCGGCCCGTAGGGCGAGTTCAAGAGGAAGGTCGCTCCGGTCCGGGCATACTCCAAGATGTCGTACTTATCGAGGAATTCGAACTGATGGCAAGCGAGGAAGCCCGCCTTGTTGATGCAGTACGTCGACTGGATGGGCTTCGGCCCGAACCGCAGATGGGAGATCGTGATACCTCCGGACTTCTTCGAGTCGTACACGAAGTAGCCCTGGGCGTAGTTGTCCGTCTCTTCACCGATGATCTTGATGCTGTTCTTGTTGGCACCCACCGTGCCGTCGGCGCCCAAGCCGAAGAAGACCGCCCGAACGACTTCCGCGGGCTCGATGTCGAAAGCCGCGTCCGTGGGGAGGGACAAGTGGGTCACGTCGTCGACGATGCCCACGGTGAAGTGGCGCTTGGGTGCCGCCTTGGAGAGCTCGTCGAAGACCGCCTTCACCATCGAGGGGTTGAACTCCTTGGAGGACAGTCCGTATCGGCCGCCAAGGACCTCGATGTCGGCCTTCGGCACGGCGAGGCCACCCCGCCTGGCCTCTTGGAGGGCCGTGACGACGTCCATGTACAGGGGCTCACCGATCGCGCCCGGCTCCTTGGTGCGGTCGAGGACCGCGAGGGCCCGGACCGAGGACGGCAGAGCAGCGACGAAATGGGAGATGGAAAACGGCCGAAACAGCCGCACCTTCAGAAGGCCGACCTTTTCGCCCCGGGCGGTGAGCCAGTCGACCGTTTCGTGGATGGCTTCGGCCCCGGAGCCCATGGCGACCACGACCCGCTCGGCCTCCGGGTGCCCCACGTAGTCGAACAGCCGGTACGGTCGGCCGGTCAGGCCCGCGAACCGATCCATGGCATCTTGAACCGCCGCGGCGCAGGCGTCGTAGTATGGGTTGCACGCCTCGCGAGCCTGGAAGAAGACGTCCGGATTCTGGGCCGTTCCTCGAATGGCAGGACGGTCCGGGGTCAAAGCGCGCAGGCGATGGTCCCGGACGAGGTCTTCGTCCACCATGGCAAGCAGGTCGTCGTTGCTCAACTCTTCGATCTTCGCCACCTCGTGGGAGGTACGGAAGCCGTCGAAGAAGTGGAGGAACGGGATCCGAGCCCTGAGGGTGGCAGCGTGAGCCACGAGGGCGAGGTCGTGGGCCTCCTGGACCGAGTTGGAGCAAAGGAGGGCAAACCCGGTCTGGCGGCAGGCCATGACATCGGAGTGGTCCCCGAAGATGGAGAGCGCGTGGGTCGCGAGCGTGCGCGCGGTCACGTGCATGGCGAACGGGGTCAACTCTCCCGCGATCTTGTACATGTTGGGAATCATGAGGAGCAGGCCCTGGGACGCGGTGAAGGTCGTCGTCAAGGCTCCGGCCTGCAGGGCGCCGTGCACCGCGCCGGCCGCGCCGCCCTCGGACTGCATCTCCGTCACCTGGGGCACGCTTCCCCAGACGTTGGGTTTCCCTTGCGCGGACCACTCGTCGGCGAACTCGCCCATGGGGGAAGAGGGGGTGATGGGATAGATGGCGATCACCTCGCTCAGGCGGTGGGCCACCGAGGCGGCGGCCTCGTTGCCGTCGACGGTGATCTTGCGACGCTGGGACATCATGAACCTCCTGGGACTCGCGGAGAGAGGAAGGTGCGGGTTTCGGCCCGCGGCCGGATCAGGCTGCGATCAGGACCAGGACGTCGTTGACGCCGACCGTCTGGCCCTTCCCCACCTTGACGGCGCACACCGTGCCCGTCACGTGGGACTTGATCTCGTTCTCCATCTTCATGGCCTCCATCAGGACGACCGTGGTCCCAGGGACGACGGCATCGCCCTCCTTGACCATGACCTCGAGGATGTGGCCGGGCATGGGCGCGAGGATCGCCTCGCCGTCAACGGAAGCGCAGGACGCGGCCGACGGGGCCGGGGCGGGCGCCGGGGCAGGTGCCGGAGCGGCGGGGGCCGGAGCGGCGGGACGAACGACGTCCGATGCAGGGGCCGACCGGACCGCCGCAACGGGCGCCGGGGCCCCGACGGGAGTCTGCACCTGATGCGTCACGCCGTTGACCCTCACCGTTGCCCTCCCCTCGGACTCCGAAACGATCTCCACAACGAAGGTTGTCCCGTCGATCACGATGTCATAACTGCTCATGGGTTCTCCTTATCGATGCGATGGGAGCATGTCATCCGGCGCGCAGGCACCGGCTCGGTCCAACATTAATGGCGACGATCCTCGCCGCACGTCCGTCGTTCACCCCGGGCCGGTCAGCCCCTCGACCCCTTCGGCATTGCCTGAAGTCCGACACGGCCGCTCATGTGCTGGATCCGCCCCGACAGCGACCACGCGGAGGGCTGAGCGGGCAGGGGCCGCTGGCGGGCATGGTGCAGTCGCAAGGCGATGGCGATGGCCGCGGCAATCTTGCCGCCCGGACCGGCTCCGCGCCCATGGAGATCAAGGGCTATGGCGATAGCGGCTGCCAGTTTGGTTGCCGGCCCGGAGGGCTCAACCGGAGGTTTCGGAACTCGAAAGAAACGAAGCACGGCGGTCCCTCCTCTACAGCGGGATGTTCCCGTGTTTGCGGGGCGGGTTGGTGTCCCTCTTCGCCCTCAAGGCCCTCAGGGCCTGGATCACGCGGATTCGCGTGTCCTCGGGAAGGATGACCTCGTCGATGTACCCCAACTGGGCCGCCTGGTAGGGGCTCGCAAACTTCTCGGTGTACTCGTCGATCTTCGCCTGGCGGGCCGTCTGAGGGTTCTCGGCCTGGTCAATCTCCCGCCGGAACACGATGTCCACGGCTCCCTGGGGTCCCATGACCGCGATCTCGGCCGTCGGGTAGGAGAGATTGACGTCCCCTCGGAGGTGTCGGGAGCTCATCACGATGTACGCGCCCCCGTAGGCCTTTCGCGTGATCACGGTGATCTTCGGCACCGTGCACTCCGAGTACGCGTAGATGAGCTTCGCGCCGTGCTTGATGATGCCCCGATATTCCTGGTCGGTGCCGGGCAGATAGCCGGGAACGTCCACGAGGGTGACGACCGGGATGTTGAAGGCGTCGCAGCACCGGACGAACCGCGCCCCCTTCATCGAGGCGTCGCAGTCCAAGCACCCGGCCAACACGTTCGGCTGATTCGCCACGATACCCACGGTCGTGCCGCCCATGCGCGCGTAGCCCACCACGATGTTCAGGGCGTAGCGCTCGTGGACCTCCAGAAACTCCCCGTCGTCGACCATGGCGCGTACGATGTCCTTGATGTCGTACCCCTTGTTCGGGTTCTCGGGCACCGTCTCGTTGATCTCGAACAGCTTCCGATCCACCGGGTCGCTGCAGGGCGCGACCGGCGGATCCTCATAGTTGTTCGACGGCAGATACGACAGCAGCCGTCGAACCTGGGCGAGGCAGGCGTCGTCGTTTTCCGCCATGAACTGGGCGACGCCCGACGTCTTGTTGTGGGTGAGGGCGCCCCCCAGGGCGTCGGTGCTCACGTCCTCGTTCGTGACCGACTTGATCACCCGAGGCCCCGTGATGAACATGTGGCTCGTCCCGTCCACCATGAAGGTGAAGTCGGTCAGGGCCGGGCTGTAGACCGCCCCTCCGGCACAGGTGCCCATGATGACGGAGATCTGAGGGATCACGCCGGAGTTCATGACATTGCGGTGGAAGATGTTCCCGTAGCCCGCGAGACTCTGCACGCCCTCCTGAATTCGCGCCCCCCCGGAGTCGTTCATCCCTACCACGGGCGCGCCGCTCTTCTGGGCCATGTCCATGATCTTGCAGATCTTGTTGGACATCGTGAGAGACAGGCTCCCGCCGAAGACCGTGAAGTCCTGTGCGAAGGCGCACACGGTCCGTCCGTCGACCTCCCCGTATCCGGTGATGACCCCATCTCCCAAGAACTTTGTCTCATCCATCCCGAAGTCGGTGCACTGATGCGTGACGAACTTGTCCACCTCGATGAACGTGCCGGGATCAAAGAAGCGCTGGAGCCGCTCCCGGGCCGTGAGCTTGCCCTGGGCCCGGTGCTTCTCGACGCGGGCCTCTCCACCACCCGCCTCCGCCTCCTGGTTCCTCTTCGCAAGGATCTCAAACTTCTCCTGCAGCCTCGACATGCGACGCCTCCTCCTTGCCTTGCTACATCAAACGTAGTTTACGGCTCAACCTCTCCCGAAGGTAGCAAAGGCCGTACCACGACCGCGCTCTCGCGTGGTCCCAGGCCCTCCAACAGGCTTCCGCAGCCCGACCCCTTCCTCTGCGTCGTCTGCCGCGGGATCCTGCGAGTCGAAACAAACCATGTTTGTCCTAATGTGAGACAAGCCCGGGCCCGCGATTCCAGCCTGCGACACCATTGTTCTCGCTTGCACTTGCCGTGACCGGGCGCTCGCCCCGGAGCGGTCGGCCGAAACGTGCCCGACTCCGATACCCTACGACCGAAGATTCATACTCCGCTGAGGCTCGTTGCCGCCGCCGCGGTCCGATCGATCCGGCGCGCACCTCCGAGACGAGGATCTGGCGCGCTCCTTGCAACGTCCTGGGCGCGCCGAGAGGGAGGTACAATCCGCCGTTCTCTTCACGGAACACCGGCACGACCCGCGCGGAGACACTGCCATTGCCTCCGGACTTCAGACGGACCCACAACAAAGGAATCACATCATGGCCACGTACAAGTTCATCGAAATTGTTGGGACGAGCAAGCAGTCGTGGGCAGACGCCGCCTCAGTCGCTGTGGAGGATGCCTGTAAGCATCTGGGTGAGGTGCGGGTGGCCGAGGTCCGGCGCATGGATCTCAAGGTCGTTGGCGACGTCATCTTCTACCGGGTACGGCTCAGCGTCTCCTTCAAGGTGCAATCCACAAGCAAACTGGCGCAGGCCTTGGGCCCAGACATACTGGAAGACTAGCGGTTCTCCGCTCGCGCTCGGCCGTTCGACCTTGCGCTCCGGCAGTCGCCCGTCCCGGCGTCTTCCCGCGCCCCCTCTCGATTCACCGATTCTCGCGCAGAGGGGGCAACGTCTTTCGGTCCTGCTCCGGTGCTCGAGAGCGAGGAGAGAACCTTCGGCGACTGCCGTACGTGTGAGCGCGCCTTCGCCCCCGGCCGCCGGGGAGAAGCACCCTGGCCCCCCCGCCGGTAAACGCGCTTTCGGGGACTATGCGCACCCATCGGCTCACGTTCGCACCACCCCTCCCCGCGCGGGAACGCGCGTCTGCGCCCTTCGAAGGTCCTCGCCTCCACGGAGGGCGCCGCATTCCGCACCCGCCAACGGGTCAGCAACGGTTCCACTCCACCTCTCCGCCACCCCTGCCGACGGTCGACCACCCGGGCCCTGACCGGTGAATCCCCGACTCCTCGATCCGTGGCGCGGTTCCGAGTCGGCCCCGCGCTGTACCCCCGGAAGAAACGTTGTTTACAGAAGGCGGGCTTCCCGCGTTACTCAGGCTCCTCTGACGGGTTCACTTCGAACATATCTGGACTTCTTAAATTTCAAACGCTATTCTGGCAGTGGACATTGGGCTCGCGCGCTGCTCGGGTATCGGGGAGGATGAAGGGGGGTCCAAACCCCGGGGGCTTCGACGACGCAGAAAAGATTCAATCCAGAAATCGGTGGCGTTGTCGCGGTGAGGAGGTAGTGTGTAGGCGGGGAGGGCGCTGTGGCGTGCCCCTCTTCCCGCGTCGGAGCGGTGGGTTGGGGTGGGGACTGATCCCCAAGAGCGCTGCCGTTTCGGTGTGCGCAGTCGGCAGAGAGACCAGCGAGAGGATCACGACATGTCGGCTTCCAGCAGCGAACAGCCATATCTGACTCACACGAGAAGCGAGGCGAACCTCCACAAACTGTGGGAGGAATTCAACGCCGGCATCACAGATCTCAATGAGCCGGAGGCATACGACCCGTACGATCGAATGCTCTTGGAAGAATGGAGGCGGTGCAAGAAACTCGGCATCAACACGATGATGCAATATGCACCGGTATTGGGAACAGAGGAATTTAGCCAAGTTTTGGCATCCAGACGATTCCTCATGGAAAAGGCGATTCCTGTTCTGACTAGAGTACAGGAGTTGTTCGTTGGAGTTCCTGGAATATTGATTCTGGCTGACGCCAAGGGGACTCTCCTGCATATTATTGGAGATCCTCAGGTCAGACTCAAAGCCGCTGACATCTCCAACTTGACAGAAGGGGCCGACTGGAACGAGTCGGCTGCGGGGACGAACGGGATCGGAACGGCAATTAGCAAGAAGAAGCCTGTCCACGTCTTCTCAGCGGAGCACTTCTGCGAGGGATGGCACACGTGGACATGCGCCGGCGCGCCGATCCTCGACCCCTACTCCGGCGACATTGCCGGTGTCATCGACTTCACGACGCGCCACCAGGACTACAGCGAGAACGCCATCGCCTTATCCTACTCCATCGCCACCAACATCACGACGGAACTGCGGCTCCAGATGAGATTGGAGCAGATTCAACTCGCCCACCAGCACTCCCTCTATTCGTCTCGCTTTCCCTCTGACGACGTTATCGTTTACAACCGTATGGGACGGCTCGTCGCCACCAGCGTGAGAGCCGAGGACCGAATCTCCTCCTGTGGTTCGCCGCCTCCCGGCGAGGAACGCTCCCACACGGAGGAGATTCACGACATCTGCCTCCCGGGGACCGAGGACACGATCGGACAGATCGTAGTCCGGCGTCGCGAATCCAGGGCGCGCGCCTTCGTGGCCACAACAGCCTCCAGCCCCGAGATTGCGGCCTATGGGGCGTTCCTGACGGCTGACGCAAACACCAAACAGGTCATGGAAAGGATCGCCAAGGTCGCCCGGTCGGACCTCAATGTATTGCTCATTGGGGAGACAGGAACGGGCAAGGAGCTTGTTGCGAGACACATACACAATGAAAGCAAGAGAAAGTCTGGAAGTTACGTAGCAGTCAACTGCGGAGCCATCAGCAAGGAGCTCTTCCAGTCAACTCTTTTCGGCTACTCAAGAGGCGCTTTTACTGGGGCTGATTCACGAGGACGCAAAGGTCTTTTTGAGTGCGCGAACGGAGGCACGTTGTTCTTGGATGAAGTAGGGGAACTACCTCTTGACATCCAGGCTGGACTTCTTAGAGTCTTGGAGACTCACAACTTCAGGCCCGTTGGCTCCGACCGAGAACAGTCAACAGACTGCCGAATCGTCGCCGCAACGAATCAGCCCTTGTCTGAACTGGTTGCCAATGGTTCTTTTCGATCAGACCTTTACTACCGATTGAGCGTCGTGAAGTTCGATATCCCTCCCCTGAGGGAGCGTCCCCAGGACGTCCCGATCCTCATCGACAGCATGTTGAAAGCCTTCTGCGCGAAACACGACCTGCCCATCAAAGGCATCACTCCGGACGCAACGAGAGTGCTAACCGCACATTCCTGGCCCGGCAACGGCAGGGAGGTCCGAAACACGGTGGAGGCGGCCTGTGTCTCCGCTGACGGCTTCATCGACGTCGAGGACCTGCCGGCGGACATCATCGGTTGTCAGGTCCCCCTCGACGCGGCGGCGGGCCGGGAGGTGGTGGTGCCGAGGGAACTCGGGCAGGCGAGCCGAGAGGATTTCAGCCTGCGAGAACAGGAAGCCCGACTGATCCTGGGCGCCCTCAAGAAGTACAAGAAGGTCAGCCTCGTGGCCGAGGTCCTCGGCCTGTCACGATCGACCCTGTATCGGAAGTTCGAGGCCTTCGGCATCGATCCACGCGCCGTCGTCCGGAACTCCCGCCAGACACTGCTCGGCCGCCCGGGTTCGACAGCGGGGTTCGAGATGTGACGCGCCCCGTCACACCGCCCGTGGTGCGCAGCGGCAGGTGCCCTCGCGCGGCCTCTTGAAGCCTTACGGCCCCCTGGGTTCTTGGCTTCGTCAGCCCCCGGCAATCGCTCTCGCCCGCTCACCGTCGGATCGCGTCGCCCGCCAGTACTCGAGGGAGTTGCACACCTCCCTCGCCACGTCGGCCAGATGCGTGCATCCACGGGGCCCTTGGACCCTCTTCTCCCAATTCCGCGGACCCTCGCTCACCCTCGCACCCAAGAGCTGCTCGTGGGTAGGCTCGGCATCGAAGCAGGGCTTGTGGGGGGCCCGGAGGATCCGTCCCTCCACTTCCGTGACCTGGTCCCCGTGGATCAAGGCCTCGATCCGCATCTCGTGGTAGGAGTCGGAGAGGCCCGCCGTAATCCGTTCCGCCTCCCCATCCCACTGCATATGGCAGTACCGCTGCCGGGTGAAGAGGCAGTCCCAGCGCACCATCTCGTCCAGTTGCTTGGGCCGGAGCACACTTTCAAGGACTGAATTCGGCCGCGCGAAGTTGATGCAGGAGTCTTTCAGGAGCGCCTCGATGAGCGGGAGGTAGTCCAGCGGATTCATCCCCACTCGCTCCCAGACGAACACCCTCGCCTGACGGAGCGCCTTCGTGTTCTCAAGAAGGAGCCCTTCGAGCAGCCCCGTCGCGTCTCCCTCGGTCGCCGCCCGGATCCTCTTGCCGATCCCTGCATAGGGGACGGCCCCTGCCAACCCCTTCAGCTCGCGCGTAAACGCTGCTTCACGCCCTCCGGGAGCCCGGACCACCGTCGCCACGGCCTTTAGCACCGTGTAGTCGGTCGGTCGAGCGACGAGTTTCGTCTCGATCTCGTACCACGGGTCCAGGTAATGAGCCACGGACTCCAGCTCCCGCTTGGAGGTCTCGATGACCCTCGCATGCCAGAATCGATTCAAGGATGCACACCCTTCCTTCAGCACCTGTCTCTCCCTTGACCGGGGGCCGCTCACCTAGCCCACGTTGCGTCGGGGCCGTGGTCGCGCCGGGCCGACCGCACGGCACAATCCTACCCGTTTAGAACAGCTCGTCTGACAGCGGCGCGCACTCCTCCGGAGGCACCGGCGGGGGGATGTCGTCCCCCTCCTGGCACCACGCCCGGACACCGGTGCTCTCGAGGGCCTCGAATGCCTCGGCGATGTCTTCCTCTGCCACGGGCTCCACGAAGCGTCTCCTGAACGCAGGCTGGTAGACCATGAGGTTCACGTCCAGGTTCGGGCCCAGGGCCGCCAATCGGATCCCCATTCGCCGTACCTCGTCCTTTTCGATGAGGAGGGGATGATAGGGGATCGCCGCCGCGACGTTCAGCTTGCCACTGTATCGACCCACCGCGTACTCGACGGCTCGCCACGACGTCTCCAGGAAACGCCCCGCCAACAAGGGATCGCCAACGCCCGTGATCCGTTGAAACGTTCCGAGGTCGAGCCCCTTCAGGTCCACGGAAAGGTCCCCGATGCCCGCCTCGCAGAGCTCGTCGAGATAGTCGGGCGTGAGCACCGAGCCGTTGGTGTCCAACTGGATCTGGACCTGCGGAGACGCCGCCCTCAGGTTCCCGATGTACTCGACAAGCCATCGCCGGTTCAGCGTGGGCTCGCCCCCTGAGATGCCGGTGCGGCGGTTGCCGGCGCGCTCGGTCAAGCGCGCCGTGGTTGCGGCCGCTTCCGCCGGCGTCAGGGATCTCTCTGCCGAGGAGAACGTCAGGTTCCAGTTGTGGCAGAAGTCGCACCCGTAGTTGCACCCGTGGGTGAAGACGGACATGTCGGCGTGAAAGTGTCCCGGGAAGAACGACAGCACGCGCCGGGGCTCCTGCTTCGCCAGTGCCTCCCCTTCGGTCACCACCTCAAGCCCCTCGGTGGCCTCGGTGCAGCACCCCCTCAGCAATTTCCCGTCGGCGAGGATCCCGCAGGCCCAACATCCACCCGTGCTGCACTCGAAGGCAACGTCGCGGCTCTTCCCCGTCAGGCGCAGGACCTCGGCGACACTGGCCTGGGCCGGAACCGTATACGTGCGACCGTCGACCCTCAGGGTCACATCGGCCTTCGCTGTTTCCCTCGAGATCAACTGCCTAGCGTCCGTGGGGCAGCCCCTGACGCAGTTCCCACACCCAAAGCACTGCTCGTCGCGGCCGGGACAGTCCACGAGATAGCTGCAGAAGCCGCAGTCGATGCACCCCTTGGAGCGAATCGCCTTCCAGGCCATTTGCGGCCTCACTTCCAGTCGATCGCCGTGCCGTTCACTTCAGTCGCGAACTTCCACGGATGCCCACTCCAGTATGCATGGTCGACCTCCCAAGGGTTCTCGGGGCTCCCCCGAGATGCCCGCAGCTTCTCCAGGGCCTCCGCCGCCTCCGCTTTCGAGGGGATGTTGAGGAGCAACTCATCGATCCTGGCCATCCTGTAGAAGAGGCCCTCCTCCATATCGTGCAGCGTATTGACCACGTCCCCGCACCCCACGCCCCCCGAGCCTTCGGGAACGCCGACGCAGTCCTCCAGAGAGATGTAAATCTCTCTCGGGAACTCCAGGGACGCCCAGTACTGCGCCACCACGCTGACAATCGTTACTTTGTTCAACTGCACGGTTTCCATGGGAGCTCCATTTCTCGAGATGCTACGCTGACCCGGACGAGAATCCTACTTGACGATGGGCAGAATCCTACGGAAGGGCTCCGTGTTGGAACGGCACGCCCACTGAAAGATCACGATTTCCGTGCACGTGATGATGGCACCCGCCTGCCGGAAAAGGTTGATCGCCGTCGCGCGATCCTGCGGCCGGCGCGAGGACACCGCGTCCTCGACCAGGTGGACCTGAAAACCCGCCTTAAGGAGATCGAGCCCGGTCTGGAGGACACAGACATGGGCCTCCATGCCGACAAGGATGATCCTGCTCCGGCCGAAGGACCCGATCGTGGTCAGGAAATCCGGCTCGAGACAGGCGCTGAAATGTTCCTTCTGCAGCACCGTGGCCCCGGGCACTTCACCGAGCACCTCGGGGATCGTCGGCCCCAAGCCCTTCTTGTAGTGCTCCGTCACGGCCACGGGCACATTCACGACGGCCGCCGCACGAGCCAACTGCGCGACCCTGCTGACAACAGCCTCCGAGTCCCGGATCACCTTTAGCATCGCCTGTTGTACGTCGACGATCAAGAGCAGACTATCGGAGGCGAGTGCCGTGAAGTCGTGGCGCATGATTCCACCAGTCAGCGGAGGGAAAGCTTCATTGGGGACCAACCGGGCTTCTTATCGGCGCGTGCACGTCTCCTACCGAGAAAGAAAGAGCTCCCTCCCATGTTGTAGAGAGGGAACTCCGGGCAACATTTTCTAACTACGTTGTTTGCAGTATACCCCTAGAAGATCCAGAGATACCTGAGATTAAAGCCTTGGCTCTTGGCGGTGTTCTTGCCCTTGACGTCCTGCTCGAACTTGAGACCGAGTTGCATGTTGGGGCGGAACCAGTTGTCGACGCCCAGGGCCACGCAATGGTTGTAGCCGGCGTCGTCATTGTCTTCGCCACCAGTCTGGCTCTTCTGGTAGTTGACGTAGTCATACTGCACGAAGACGTCCCAACCGCTGCCGAGATTCACGGAAGGGATCAGGTTCAGCTCGAAGTAGTTCTTGCCCTTGTTCTCAGAGCCATTGAGCTGCTTCGTCTCGATCTGGTAGGAGAGGCTTCCGTCGACCGAGAACATACTGCCAAAGTGCTGCTGGATCGCGAGGATAGGCTGGAACGCGTAGGCGTCCGTCGCGAGCAGCGGGACACCCAATCCGCGATCGGTATCGTTCCCGAAGGGGAAGCGAACGACCAGCGCGGCCTGCACGTGGGTCGTCTTGTCGGCATTATTCCAGCCCTGCGCGAGATACAACATCGGATCCATCATGCCCGATTGGAATCCTGCATCGACGCCGGTATCGCCATCCCATGAGGCATTGGCAAAAGGAAGAATTGCCTCCAATATAAACTGGTACTGCTTCTGATCGCCGAAGTGCCACGGGCGGATGAGGCGGGTGAAGTTAGCCGTGACCTTTACCTTGCCAATGCCAGTGTCTTGCTTGTCACCGCCATCGTCCCAGGCCTTATCGTACTGATTGTAATAGAGGTGCTGGAGCATGATTGTCGTATCGGGGAACTGGTTCGACCAAAAGCCCGATCGCACCGCCAGCTCCATAAGCCCCGGAGAGGCCCAGGCGCCGCCGACGGAGGCGAGAAGCCCCGCAGCCGCGATCGCACCCATCAAAGCCTTTCTCTTCATCTCTCCTCCCAATTTTCCGGTGAACCGTTCCGGGTGAATTTTTGGCCTAGCCTTTGGATGAACTCCTCAAAAAAAACCCCGGCGCCCGCGGAGGGCGCCGGGATCCGCCCAGAGACTACTTGAAGAGGTCCTCCTTCGGCGCGTAGCCAAACTCCGCGTCGGTCAGGGGTTCCCAGGCATCCGCTCTCGGCATGGCGGGCTCGTCCGCCAAGCCCTTGAACCACTGCGTGAGACACCCCTTCCGGGTCGCCTTGCCGCGGGCCGGCAGCTCGGCGTAAGGAATGTGGCAGTACATGAGCGCGTAGGCCGGGCTCATGATAGCGCTGTTGCACAGGTGCTGGTCCATGATGCAGTCCATCACCACCGCCCCGCCCTTCTCGGCCATGGCGTACGCCCGCTTGAGATCCTCGCGGAAGCTGGCGGTGCTGTTGCACAGCATGCCCTGCAGGCCGATCGCCTCGGCCATCTTGACGAAGTTGGTGCCCTCACGGGCCCGCTCCTGGCCTTCCATCTTCGCACCGTGGAACGTGGCGCCGTACTGGTCCTGGGGCCCGAGGACGTCCCAGTTCGGCCCGTACCAGACGTACTTCATGCCCGGCATCCAACCGCCGTTGTTCGTCACCAGGTAGACGATCGGCAGCTTGTACTGGCCGGCGACCGAGGCGTCCAACCCGCTGTTCATAAACCCGGAATCGCCCATGAGGGCGAGGTTCGGGATCCGGCTGCCGTTCTCCATGTCGGCGATGGCGGCGCCGATGGCCTGCGCCGTGCCGTGGCCCACGCCCGCCTGGTCGTTGGCCGTGAGGCAGGACCCGGAGCGCGTGAACTGCAGGTAGGGCATGACGAAGTCGGACATCGTGTACCCGTCGATCATCACCCGGGGCGCGCTGCCGTAGAGCTCCTCGTTCACCTCGCGGATGATCTGCGACATATAGCCGTAGTGCAGGAACTTGTTGCTCTTGTACCGCGGGTGGTCGGGGCCGTACTTGTAGGCCTTGTCCTTGCGGGACGTGGTCGCCTCGCCGTGGCTCTTCTGAAGCCGCGCCAACCACTCCGCCCGCTCAGGCCCGACCTGCATGTTGTTGGCCTTGATGTAGTCGATGATCTGGCGCACCGAAAGCTTCACGTCGCCGACCAAGACCGCGGGGGACTTCAGATACGTCCAGACCTGGTCCTGGGAGTTCGTGAGCTGGACGGTGTCGGGCCAGGTGCCGCCGAAGCCGTCGAAGAAGCCGACCTTCACGCCGGCGCTGATGATGAGGTCGATCTCCTGCCGGAAGCGCGGGAAGCCCCGGTGGAAGTTGGGGTGCTTCTCGGTCACCGTGGCGCGGCCGAGGCGGCGGGTCGTGAAGGGAATCTTGGCGAGAGTGTAGAGCTCCTCGAGCTCCGCGCCGGCGTCGTCCCAGTGCGCCATGTCGCCGATGAGCGAGAAGGGCTTCTTGGCGCTCATGATGGCCTTCGCGGCCTTGGCCACCTCGTGGGGATCCGCCTGGCTTCGGAGCGGCGCGGCCGTATCCTCGAAGCGCCACTCGGGCTTGTAGTCCATGTTCTGGGGGAAGAACCCGCCCCAGTAGTTGGTCCGCATCTCGTTGTCTTTGGAGAACAGCAGGTCGCAGCCCAGATCGAAGGAGACCGGCCCCTTGGGCGCAGAGCTCGCGATCTTGAAGCCGCGGGTGATGAACTGCTTTACCTGCCAGGGGTAGAAGACGCGCGTAGACCACTTGCACACGTGCTCGAAGAACCGGTACGAGTAGCTCTCCTGGATCGTGTTGTAGAGCCCGTCGTGCTCGACTTCGTGGCCGCCGGCGAGGAAGATGATCGGGCTGTTCGAGAGCCCCGCCTGCTGCATGGCCGAGAAGGCGTTGCCCGTGCCGGGACCGACCGTTCCGTACGCGATCGACGTCTTCCGGCTCACCTGGGAGTACCCCTCGGCCGCGTACACGCCGTTCTGCTCGTGGCAGAAGGTCACGGTCTTGATCCCGATGCGGGAGATCGCGTCGATGAAGTGCCAGATGTGGCCACCCGGAACACCGAAGGCAAACGTTATCCCCTGTTCCTTCAACACCTCCGCAACGTACTTCCCCACCGTCGGGTAAAGCTCGCGCTGGCCCAGCGGAACCGTCAATTGCTTCTGGGCTTCCTCATCGAACTCAATACCAATCTTCGACATGTCTTTTTCTCCTAGGCGCTGGGGTTGACGAGAGAGATTTTCGCTTTCGAAAAACTAGTTCCTATTGTTGTCACCTTCCTCCTTTCCTTGTGTTCAGACTGTGGCACCGAATGAAACCCAATCAGCACTGCTATACAGAGTCGGCGTCCGTGCCGTCGTCAGACCTCGCGAGAAGCGGCTTTTTTCGACGCAAGCAGTTCCATAAACGCTTCGATTCTGTTCTTCACCTGAGAATCTGCGTAGTCCCTTGGATCGACCATGTCTCCTTCCAATACAAGGGTGGGAATTCCGTATTCATTTTCCAATACGTGCTTCTGGAGCGGCAGGAAGCCGGACGATATCTTGCAACCATAGAGGACAAAACTAATGATCCCATCAATACTGAAGTCCTTGCAGAGTGCTGCGACGGAGTCGTGAATCGTCTCTCGAACCGAGGTCTTGAATACACAGCCATACAAAAATTTTCTTGCGAGACTTTCGTACGGCTTGTCTGGATCCATTCTTCCGCGCGCAAGGTTGAAATAGCGAGAATATGTTTCCATTGCTACAACAGCGTTGAAACGGTGCACGTAGTTGAAGATGCCGAGCGTGAACCAAGGGGGAATATTGTCGAACAGCAGCCGGAATTCTTCCTTCTCCACCGGTCCCTTCTTCTGCTCGACGAGTCCTTTCACTTCGTCCCGAAGCTCTCGGTAGAAGTCGGTCGCTTCCTTGCGTCCAGACCACTGAACCAGCGGCATGATGCAGGACAGGATGTCCTCGGCGCCGGCCGGGCACGGCCGATTTCGCCGCATCTCCTGAACCTCGTTGAAGAGGTCGCCCGCCTCCGAGGAGTAACGCACCACCTCCATCAGCTTTTCTTCTTCAAATGGCTGCCCTGACACCTTCTCCAAGAAATGAAGAGCCTCTTTGATCTGTTGAACCGTGTACTGGAGGTAGGAGGCGTCAATCTGATCCATGCTCATGCGCGGGGGGATGTACGGGAGGTCGAAGATGAAGTTGGGTACCCGATAGCCGAAGAACCGTTCCCAGTCGCGCCACCACTTCAGGTGAAAGGTACAGGCGCCGCTGTCGCCAATCATGAAATCAGGCTCCGGAGGCATCCCGCCTCCCGGAAATTCCAGATCGAGGTTCTTCCCCCCGAGCAGATACCCGGTCGCGTTGCGAAAGTAACCACAGAGTTCCTTCGAGTACCCACCTTCGCTCTCCGCAATCTCCAGGAGTGGAGGCGTGATCTGTTTGGCAGCGCACCCGGCGTTGAAGTTTTCGGGCAGAACCGGGAGCACACTGTCATAAAAGACATTCAGGAGGTCGACGATGCCGGCACCCGTCGTGTAACCGATCTTCTTGGAATGGTCCGCCTTGACTCTTGCCGCTTCCTCATAATACGCAGTGACGAGCGGATAGACCTTCTTCGTCGCCGCTAAATACTTGATAGACTTATCCGTCTTGACATAATATTCTGGAACGCTCATGGCTTTTATTTGCCTTTCGCCGTTATCGTTGTCAGGCTTGCTGCATCATCTCTGTCAACGCCTCAAGCCTGTTGCGTATCTGAGATGCCCCAGAGGATCGTTCTACCTCAATAGAAAGTACAGGAATGCCGAGCGTCCGGAGTCGATCAATCATAAAAGGTCGATCCATTTGCATCGAGTCGCACCACTTCTCCACCACTACCACAACCCCTCCGGCGTGGTAGCGCTTGTGCAACATCAGGAGATGGTCGAGTCTTCTCTCCGCAACCCGCTCTGAGCACATGAAGGAGCATGGGACACCAAACAGGGTGTGGCGCGCCAGCGCCTCCAGAGGCGGCAGCGACTCGTCGACGTCGTGCCAAAAGGCCTGGCTCGCCGTCTGGAGTCCGTCTCCAACCACCATGCCGCCAAACTCCTCGATCGCCTCGTAGAGATCACTGTCGTGGAGCCGGGTCCCCAGCAAGAGGAGCCTCGGCCCGGAGAACGGCTTCGTTGGGCGGCCACGGGCCCCGGAAATCAGCTCACGGAGTAGGGCGTTGGCTTCCACTTTCGGAACGGACTGCGTGTACTCGATGACGTTTGCCATCTCCGCGCCGGTAATGGCCACTCCTTCACCCAATCCCCTCAGGTCGTAGAGTTCCCGCAGGAGGCCCCGCTGCTCATTCGCCACCCGGACGGCTCCCCGCAGGCTCGCGTCATCGACCGCACCTCCGAAGGAGGCACCCAAAGACTTCCGAAAGGCCTCGAGCTCCGCCACATAGAACTCCAGGGCGCTCTCTCCCGCGTTGTGGGGGAGGCTGAGGAAGAACTCGTACCTCGGCCGGGTCACCTCCAGGAGGGTTTGGGCAAGGTTTCCACCACCCTCGCACGCGTACTCGCCCACCAGACCGTCGAGCGCAGCGTAGTTGCCCCGGAGACCCAACTCGAGCACGCTTCGCCCGAAGTGACACATGAAATTTGTCTGGAACTGGTTCGCGTCCGAGATATCGATGGGAGCGCCGAGCAGTCTCACGGGGAATACGCCTGCGGCCTCAATGATCTCGAGCGGTGTCATGTAGCCGAAGACGCCGACCACAGGCTTTCCCTGGTTCTTCGAACGCGCGACCGCAGGGTTGGTTTCGACGGACCGAGTGTAGCTGGAGCGCAGACGGTCCATTACGTCATCAAACATCACAATCCTCAGTTCATCTGTTGTGAAACCACATCGGCTTCGCCGCCTAAGGGACGCGACGCAAATCCGAACGCGCGCCCACGGCGCCCAAGCGAGACGTGGTTTTGCAAACGCCATACCAGTTGGGCTCATCCGAAGGATCCGGACGCAGCAGTCAGAGAAAGGCCTCGCCGGGGGGCGTTTCTTGCCACCAGCAGCGGCCCCTGCCGATTCGTCTGTTCCAAAACTGTGTTTGTCGCGATATGCGACATCATTGAAACCTGAGCATCCCAGTTTGCGACATCCTTGTGCCGCAGCCCACTTGCGGTGGGCGCGGCCCGCGCTCCCAGAGGCACAAAAGTTCACGAGGTCAGCCCGCGATTGCCGGCACGGGAGGCGGGGTACGGTGTCTGGGTCGAGTCCAGCCGGGGACGCCAGGGCCCCAACGATCACCCGTCGAAAGCGTCGGCGAGATGGTGGCCCCGTTTCCCGAGGGGAGCTAACCAGCGCCATGGGGAACCGCTCAAGAGAGGATTCGAGACGAGGAAGCCCCCCAGATTTGGCCCGCCGGTGACGCCGCCGCAGGCAGCCCCCGTCGGGGCACCCCGTGGCTCGGTTCGCGGCGCTGCTCTAGGCCACCGCGCGAGCCCGGTTCTTCTCGTCGCGCGCGATCACAGCCGATCCAATCGCACCCGTAAACTGGGGATCCCCCGGCAACACGATCTTCCTGCCGACCTTCTCTTCGAGGGCCCGCAGGATGCCCTCGTTCTGCGCCACGCCCCCGGTAACCACGAGCGCCCCCGATCCGATCTTCAACATACGTCCCTTGAGCAAACCGAAGACACGGTTGGCGATTGCCCGGTGCAACCCCGCAATGATGTCCTCTCGCCGGATTCCCTTCGCGAGCAGGGAAATGATCTCACTCTCGGCGAAGACCGTGCAGGTGCTGCTGATCTCGACGTGTGTCTCCGACAGCAGAGAGAGGGCCCCCAAGCCTGACACTTCCACCTCGAGGGCCTTGGCCATTACCTCCAGAAACCGCCCCGTACCTGCAGCGCACTTGTCATTCATGACAAATTCTTCGAGATCCCCCCTGGGGCCGAGGACGATGACCTTACTGTCCTGCCCGCCGATGTCAACCAGGACTCGCGCTTCTGGAACTACTTGGTGGACGCCCCTCGCGTGGCAACTGATCTCGGTCAGCACCTTGTCCGCGAATCCGACGTTGACGCGACCGTACCCGGTCGCGACCGTGTACGCGAACGACGGATCGCCGCCCAACTGATCGACGACGTCGTCTCTCAGAGCCCAGGCCAACCGCTCCCCCCCCAATCCAGTCGGCCGGATCGCCTTCGCGACAATGGCACCGCGGTCCGACATTGCGACGGCCTTTCCGTAGGTCGAGCCGATGTCGATACCGAGAAACAGGACCTCTTCCTGCGTGCGCTCCACGGGCATCTACGCCTCCTGCGTTCGTCCTCGCCCCGGTGCTATGCCGCGGGGCCTTCCGATTCCGGCACGTTGGCGCCACGGCGTAGCGCAACGTTCTCGCTCTTCCCACCATCGTCCGACTGTACTTCACGCAAGACCGGACTAGGCAACTCCTCCCCACCGCCGAAGGCGGCTTCAGAGGTCGTCTCTGACACCGGACGGACACCCCGCCCTTTACCGGCTCGGTTGCTGCCCCATTCTCTTGCGATCACCGCGGCGCCCACAGCTCCCGTGAACTGGGCCCTCGGAGCCACGGCCGTCCTGCGGATGGAAATCTCCTTGATGGCTTCGCGCACTCCGACGTTCTCTGCGAATCCTCCCGTCAAGACCAGCGTCGTGTCCTGGTCCTGAGCGGGTCGTATCTCGAGCAGCGGGCGGATCCCCTCCGCAATCGCCCGGCAGATACTGGTGACAATATCCTCGTGCCGTCTTCCCGTCGCGAGCCACGAAACCACCTGGAACTCCGCCTCTTCCAAAGAACCGGACGCGAGTTCGAGTCTCGTTTCGAGCTCGCCGGCGGTGGCTTCACACGAGCTCCTCGGTGCGCGCGCAGCGCAGTCGACGAGCGCAAGCAGTTTTCGCATGCCTTCCGTTGCTTTATCGCTGATTCGGAAATCTTCCAGCACGCCTGCCGTGTCCAGCAGGATGAGCCTAATGTCTCGCGCGCCGAGATCGAGCACCATGCGGGCCGAGGGGAGTAAGTATCTCACTCCCCTTCCGTGGCAAATAACCTCACTGACCGTCCTGGAGACACCCGATACCCGGGAGCTACCTCGCCCCGTTGCAATCGTGTGCCGAACACGCCCCCCCTGGACGGATCGCTTCAGCTTCGACTCGAGAGCCGCCACCAATCCCTGGCAACTCGCACCGCCAACGTCGGCAACGGCGGCGAGCACCTCGCCGCTTGTCGAAAGCGCCACCGCCTTGGCGTACTCAGAGCCACTGTCGACACCGACGAATACGTCCTCGGCCGACCAAGCACCCCTCTTCACTCGCCGCCCTCCCTCCCTTTTGGCAGGGAGCTGTCCTAGGTGACCAGTCCGCCATCGACGCTCAGCACGGCACCCGTAACGTAGCTGCCGCTGTCTGCCGCCAGGAACAGGTACGCCTCGGCTATGTCGGCCGCCTGCCCGAGCCGCCGAAGCGGGGTCTTCTCTTCCATCATCTTGAGCACCTTCTCGGGCACCGACGCCATCATATCCGTCATGATGAACCCGGGCGCCACGGCGTTGACCCTAATGCCCTTGGGCCCGAGCTCCTTCGCCCACCCCTTCGTCATGCCGATGACACCCGCCTTGGTCGCGACGTAATTCGTCTGCCCCTGATTGCCGTAGATGCCGACCACCGACGCCGCGTTCAGGATGCACCCCGAACCCTGCTCCAGCATGATCTTCACCGCCGCCTGAGAGCACAGGAAGACGCCTTTCAGGTTGACCCCGATGACCCGGTCCCATTGGTCTTCCGACATCTTGGCCAACCACCCATCGGCCGTAATCCCGGCGTTGTTCACGAGGACGTCGACCCTCCCAAACTCCTCAACGGTTCGCGCGAAAAGGGCCGCAACGGACGCCGCGTCGACGACGTTCGTCCGGACGAACACGCACGGGATGCCGCGCGCCTTCAGCTCCCCCACCGTCGTCTCTCCCGTCTCCTGATCGAAATCCGCCAATATTAGCTTCGCCCCCTCCTTGCCAAAGAGCTCCGCGGTGGCCTTCCCGATCCCTCTCGCCCCGCCCGTGATCACCGCAACCTTGTCCTTCAGTCTCATCGTGACTCCTCGTTCAGTGGTGAGGGCATTGCCGCCCCCGTCGCCAGAGCTCCGGGGGCGGCGTCTCCTACTTCAGCCTCCGCAAATACCGTTCACGCAAGCAAGGATCTGGTCCAGCGGGCTCTCCGGTGGGAACACCTCTGTCAAGCCGGCCGCCTTGAGGCGCGGGATATCTTCCGGCGGGATCGTCCCCCCGATGAAGACGGCCACGTCGCTGGCCCCCTTCTCCTTGAGCAACTGGACCACTTTTGGGCCCAGAGTCAGATGGTTTCCGCACAGCGTGCTCAACCCGATGACTGCCGCCCCTTCCTGCAAGGCGGCGTCCACGATTTCCTCCGGAAAGCTGTTCCCCAGGTACACGACCTCCATGCCAGCGTCTCTGAGGAACCGCGACACCATGACGGCGCCGCGCCAATGAATATCCAATCCCAGTTTCGCGACAAGAATCTTCTTCTTGGCGGCCATGGCTACACTCTCCTTGTCTTCTGCATCAGGTTTCCATCAGATCGATACGGTTCCCATCACACCAGCGGGAACTGCCACAGCCCGAACTCGTCTCGGAAGATCTGCTCGATCTCTCCAAGGGTCGCGTAGGACCGGACCGCCTCGATGACAAACGGCATGACGTTCTTGTCCTCGTGACAGGCAGCTCGCAGTTCGGCGAAACATTTTTTGAGATGCTCGTTGTTGCGAGTCTCCCGGAGCGTTCGAAGCTTCTCCTTCTGCCTCGCCTCGGTCTCCTCGGGATAGCGGAACACCTCGATCTTCTCCGCCTCTCTTCCTTCCTGTGGGAAGTAGTTCACCCCAGCGATCTTGCGCTCGCCGCTCTCGATCTCCCGCTGCGCCTTGTACGCGAAGTCCGCGATCTGGTTGTGCAGCCAGCCCGACTCGACCGCGGCAACGAGACCTCCCATCTCGTCGACCTTCGCGATGTACGCCTTGATCTTCTCTGCCACCTGGTTGGTCAGGTACTCGACAAAGAACGACCCCGCCAGCGGATCGACGGTGGACGTGACGTTCGTCTCGACCCCGATGATCTGCTGGGTCCTCAGGGAGACCAGCGAAGCCTCCTCGGTCGGAGCCGAGTACGCCTCGTCGTACGAGTCGATGTGGAGAGATTGGGCCCCGCCCAGGATCGCCGCCAACCCCTGGATCGCCGAGCGCGCCACGTTGTTCAGCGGTTCTTTCGCCGTCAGCGTGATTCCCGCCGTCTGTACGTGATACCTCATCAACAGCGATCGCTCGTTTTGAGCCCCAAAACGCTCCTTCATGACGTCATGATAGACTTTTCGGGACGCGCGGCACTTGGCAATCTCCTCGAAGAAGTCATTGAAGAGATCCCAGAAGAACGACAGGCGCCTGGCAAATTGGTCGACTTTCATTCCCCTTCGGATCAATTCGTTCGATGTGGCGATTGCGTTCGAAAGCGCCACGCCAACTTCGGTGATGGCATCTGTTCCGGCTTCCCTAAGGTTGTATCCGTTGTAGCTGATGGGGTTCCACCGCTGCAGGTTCTTCGCCGAATATTCAACGGCATCGCACTGGAGTCGGAACGAATGGCGCGGAGGAAGAATCTCAGGCGCACTGCCAACGCATGTCTCCATGATGAAGTCGTTCTGGTTGGTCCCTGACAGTTTTTCCAGCGGAATTCCGCGCTTTTCCGCCATCACCACGTACATGGCCAGAAGCGCAACGGTCGTGCTCGGAAGGTGAGTGACCACCGACACGGACACCTCGTCGATCGGAATGCCGTCGTAGAGTTCCTCCATGTCGATCACCGAATCGAGGGAACACCCACAGTGGCCGACGTTGCCCGCTGCCTGCGGGCTGTCCGAGTCGTAGCCTCGAATCGTCGGAAGGTCGAAGAGCGTGTTGACGCCGGTGGCGCCGTTGGCCAGAAGGAACTTAAAGCGTTTGTTCAGATCCGAAGGGGAGCCGAAGCCAGCGAGCTGTCGTTGCGTAAACATCCGGCCCCGGTACATGTTCGGGTAGATTCCCCGAACGAATGGGGGCGCGCCCGAGAACCCTAGTTGACTGTCGTAGTCAATGTCCTTGATATCCAAAGGCGTATACAGAAGTTTTACAGGTATCCCGGAATCCGTAGTGTACCCATCGGCTTCGGAGACCCCTTTGGCCCTCTCGTTCTTCCAGTCTTCGTATCCCTTTTCGAGATGCTCCAAACTCTTCTTGTCAAATAGCGACATGTTAGTTCTCCTCTTCTGATGTCGAACGGCGCCCAACCTATTGGTTGCAGCAATCTCTCAGTACGTCCTCCCACACCCTCTCGCTCGCTTCATAAATGTCGATTTCCCCAGATTCTACCTTTCGTCTGACCTCCTTCCCTACTGCATTTGTCTGCAGAAACTTTCCAAGGGATTCCGCAAACCGCTCTTCCAACAAGCGGCTCCAGGATTCAATCTTCCTCCGTTTATGCAGTTCCTGCTTTTGCCCTCTCTGAACCAAAAATTCCTTCCTTCGTATGACTGCCTCCCCCAAGAACGGTATTCCTTCTCCCTTGGTGGCAACCGTTGGAATCACCACGGGGGTCCAGCCGTCGCGATCTCCAAACATCACCAATTCGTTTTTCAATCGGCTCGCTGTTTCTTCCGCCCCAGGGCGATCGCTCTGATTCACAACGAAGATGTCGCCGATCTCCATGATGCCCGCCTTGACGACCTGCATCTGATCCCCAAGCCCAGGAACGGTGACCAGGATGACCGTGTCTGCGGCGCTGACAATCTCCACTTCCGTCTGTCCGGTTCCCACAGTCTCCACGATGATCACATCGAACCCACCTGCCTCCAGCAGTTGAATCACGTCCCGCGTCGCCGTCCCGAGTCCTCCCAGATGGCCTCGGGTGGCCATGCTCCGAATGAACGCACCCGGTCGTCGGTTGAGATTCCGAAACCGGACCCTGTCGCCGAGGATTGCGCCCCCGCGGAAAGGGCTCGAGGGGTCGACGCAGATCACGCCAAGAGTGTACCCTTGGTCCAGCAACCAGCAGCCCAACCCGTCGATCAGCGTGCTCTTACCGGCACCCGGAACGCCCGTGATGCCAACGACGTAGGCGTCTCGCTTCTGCGCAGCGCACGCCTTCATCAACTCCCTCTTCAGCCCACGGTCCTCGTCACTCTCCAAGATGTTGATGAGTCGTCCCGTCGCCAATCTGTCCTTCTGCAGAAACCTTTCGAAATATTCCTTCCAGGGCATCGGGCCTCCTCCTAAATCATCCGCTCCTGGCCCTCCCAGTACTTCTGCTTAACGATTCTCTTGAGGATCTTCCCTGTTGCTGTCTTTGGAAATTCATCCACGAAGTCCACAGTGCGAGGCCGCTTATACCCGGCGAGGTGTTCCTTACAGAAATCTAGAATCTCATCCTGTGTGGCAGTAGCTCCCTCCTTCAGGGAAACGATCGCCTTGACCTCTTCACCCCACCTTTCATGTGGAATTCCGATAACGGCCACTTCACTTACCGCAGGATGCAGAGCAACAACTTCCTCTATTTCGCGCGGATAGATATTCTCTCCACCACTTATGATCATGTCGCTCTTGCGATCGGCTAAAAAGAGGAATCCCTCTTCGTCTCGAAACGCCATGTCTCCAGCCGTGACCCACTCTCCGTTGATCGCTTCTTGTGTCTTTTGAGGGTCTTTGTAGTATCCGGCGAAAGCGGCCGGAGTCCGCACCCAGAGTATTCCGACCTTACCGGGTTCCGTAACAAGGTTCCCTTCCTCGTCGATGAGCTTCACCTCGAGTCCCGGATTCGGCTGACCAATCGATCGCACCTTTCGCTTCTGATCCTTGTGCCTCAGCGTGGAAACCGCTCCCGTTTCAGTGGAACCGTATCCCTCGCTGAAAGACGCGTTCCTGAAGAACTCCAGCGCGGCCTCTTTCGTCTTGGTATGCAGGGGCGCAGACGAGCTCCCCAAAGAGGACAGCGAGCTCATATCGTAGTTTCCCCGGACCTCATCAGGTAGCTCTAGAATCCTCACAAGCATCGTTGGGACCATCGACGAGGTTGTGACTTTCTCTCTTGCGATCGTTGCCAGTACTTTTTCAGGATCGAACTTTCCAGACGGAAACACAACATTCGTGCCGCCCATCCAGAGAGTTATCAGTGTGGCCCATATGCTATTGGAATGGCAGAGCGGCATAATTGCAAGAAAAACCCTTTGCGTCATGTCGACACTCTTGCGACCTGCATTCCGCTGGATTGCATTTCGAACGACCTCAAGAGTGTTTCGCGTCTTGATGAGGGCTCCTTTAGGGAACCCCGTCGTTCCGGACGTGTAGCCGAAATAGAAGATATCTGCTTCACTCAGTTCTACAGCCGGCTCCGTATCGGGCATTCCGGCGAGAAGGTCAGCATAAGAGGTCAGGCCTGCCGGGACTTGACTTCCGACGACAAACACGTTCTCCTTCTTAAGATTAGGAAGACTCTTGAAGTCTACGGATCCAACAAGATCTTCTCCAACAATCAAGCCGGTCGAATCGGAATTGTCTATTATATAAGCTATTTCTTTTTCAACGAGGCGGAAGTTCACCGGCACGGATATAACACCTATCCGGGCCAATCCGTTGTACATTTCAATGAATTCCAGATTATTGTGCATCAACAAGGCAACCTTATCTTGCCTCTCAAATCCTTTACGGATCATCGCATGCGCAAGTTGGTTGGCTCGCCTGTTGAGCTCTGCATACGTTAAACGTTTGTCCTCGAAAACGACCGCAGTCTTGTTCGGATAAAGCCACGAGTTGATTCTAAGGCCGTCACCCAGGTTCATGTCACTCTCCTTGAGGAAGTCCGTTGAGATTCGTCAAATAACCTTCAGTAGAACCCCCGTCCGTCCATACCCTTGAGGGCCACGACCACGTGCCCCGCTCCCTGCGATCAGTTCCTTCGGCGAGATGTCTGGAAGAACACTTGGTTTCACACCACGTTTTAGCAAGCTTTGTGCCGCCGGAGCGTCAATCGAAAAAGGACAGGTCCTTCGTGGATCCGACCCTGCCACGCCACCCTTCGCCCCTGCGAGGCCGTTCCCTGCCACAGCAAGAACCGGATCAAACCTCGTTTGTCCGGATGTGGGACAGACAAGAGGGAATCGATGCACAATGCGACAACCTCGTGTGTTGTAGCACAAGTCGGCGAGGGTCGCGGCGCCCCGCCGGCAGGCGCCCGCCGAAACGAGCGAAGGGGCCGGTGTTGGGGAGCGGCCACTAGCCGGCACGACGGCGGAAGAGCGCGACCGTCCTGGCCGGAAGTGGGTCGGCCCCGGAGCAAAATCAACCCGCGCAAGTGATAGGATGGCCAGCAGCGCGGAGGGAAGGGGCGGAGCTTTCGCGCGCCTCGGCTACGGGTGTGCTGGGTTCGATTGGAGGGGGCCCACGACGGAAAGAACGCGGGCGCTTTGTCCTGAGCGGCTCGGGAAGCGCGCGCTTTGAGGGCAAGGGGACTCGTGACTTGGCCGGAGCTTCCGCCCGCGCGCCAACGGAGTCATGTGTCGTCACACCCGCGCAACGGTCGGTCCCCCGGTCCCACCTCGTCCGGCATGACCTCGATTCGCTCACCGCTTCGCAGAACGATCGTCGACAGGATGGAAGGAATGGTCTTGGAGGCCGCGGAACGGAGCGCATCCTCGACAGTCTGGAATCCAGCCAGTTCCCTGAGCATCATGCGCGTCGGGAGGACCATGGGGAAGTCGCCGGCATCAGACTCCGATAGCGCCTTCCGGGGCTGAACCCACCGGTGGCCGGTGAGTTCGATGCCGTCGTGGGTTGCCGCCTGCCCTAGAGGAGCGGCTGCGACGAAGAACCGGACGTCGTATCGAATCGCAGCGGCTTCCGGCGTGATCCAGTGACCGAAATAGAGGACTCTGTCCAATGCGAGCCGGAGCTGCTCCTTGTCCAGGAGCTGGTCCAGAGAAACCTGCCCTGCGTGCAACTGGCGGCGGTAGACCGCGAAGCGCGCATCCTCCGGCGTGTCTGTGCCCAGAAGGGTCCCATCGGCGTCACAGGCGAGGAGAATGCCGACCTCCTCAAACGTCTCCCGGAGGGCGGCGACCCAAGCTCCGAGGGCCCCCTCGCTGGAATCGGCATCCGGCATCCGCCCGAAGGCACCCCTCCGGTCGAGACCGGAGCACCGCAGCTCCATCGTCGGAGAACAATCCACACCCTCGACACGGCCGCCGGGAAACACGTAGGCGCCAGGAGCAAACCGGGCGGTCCCGGTGCGCCGCACCATCAGAACTTCGATTCCGCCGCCGTCCGACGACGTGTTCCGGAGCAACATCAGTGTAGCCGCATCTCTGGGATCAACGACCGTCACGCACGTCCCTTTCAACGCGCCGGAGCATAGTTCCCCCCTGCTGGCTTCATTCGACCGGTGAGAGGAGCAATGAGACGAGACCTGGATTCAGCAGTACCCAGCGGCTAGAGCGCAGGTCAAGCGACACCATCGAAGCCATCGGTGCGACGCCCGCCTGCGGGGTCGCAGCATGGACGGCCACGTGGTGGCCGCCCCGGGAGTCGATGGTCCGCGCCGGGCTTGGGGGGGCACCCCCCGGTACAACAATGACCCCGATCAACTCCCCTCTTCAGTAGATTGGGAGGATGCCTCTTGGGGTGGAGGGATGGCCCTCTTCCGTCAGATCACAGATATGAAGTGCCGAACACGCTTGGCACCAGCTAGTCTTCGGAGACCTCTGTACCGAGGACTTCGGCCAACTTCGCCATCGATTGGATCTTGAAGGAAACACTTAAACGAATTCGATAAAAAATTACGTCACCAACAACCTTGAGATCCATCTGCTTCACCTCGGCGACGCGCACTTCTCCCAATTCTTTGCAGGCATCCTCCACAGCTACGGATGCGGCGTCCTCCCAAGACTTGCTGCTCGTCCCTACAATTTCAATGAACTTGTAAGTACCCATGCGCAGTTTCCTCTTCGGCAATTTGTTGTGCGGCCACCCCAAGAGGCCAGCCAACGGTTTCTTTCTTTCCACGAGTGAGGCACACCGTTACCGCGTTCCCCCCTGGAATGTTGCCCACGCACTTCCTGCTGAGATGGCGCTGCTCGACGGAATCACGAGCCGCCGGATTTTGTCGCCGAACCCCCTTGCTGAGGTCTACTCCCGATTGCCTTCGAGTATGCCCGAACGCTCCGGCCGACGTATCGCTTGCGGAGTCTAGCACCTCACCCCCCCTTGTGGCCAGTCCCTCGATCATTCGGAATAGATACGTGCGGCCCCATGTCGTGGAGCCAGCGCTCGGATCACCGAACCTGGGGGTCCCAGCGCGCGGCCCCGCTGGCGTTGTTTTTCGCGAGCCATCAACCTCTTCACGCCTCGCCATAGCCAGGCTGTTCTCTTCTCGTTCCCCTACGGCTGCAGTTCCACGGCATAAGTACTGAGGGGAGGAACTTCCTTGAGCAGTCCCCGTTCCTTCAAGAACCGAGCGAAGCGAGTGTATCGAGCCGAATCGAGTGCCGCCGGACTCAACGCGAACCGCCGAATCGTGTCTTGCCAGGCGCGCCGGTTCAGTTCGTCATCGAGGTCCTTGTGATTTCGGATGAAGAGCGCCCAACTTTCGCTCGGATGGTTCTGGAGATAGAGGGTTCCACGCTCGGCAGCGTCGACGAAGCGCCTGAGTCGCGGATCTCGAACGTTTCGGCGGTTGGCCACCAGAATCAACTCGTCGTAGGGTGGCACGCCGTTTTCCTCCGGGTAGAAGGCGCGCCCCGGGTGCCCAGCAAGCGCCATCTGATTCAGCTCGAAGTTTCGAAAGGCGCCGATGACGGCATCGACCTGCCCCGAAATCAGGGAGGGCGACAGGGAGAAGTTGACGTTCACGAGTTTCACGTCCTGCAGTTTCAGGCCATGACGATGGAGCATCCCCCCCAAGATGGCATCTTCGAAGCCACCAACCGAGAAGCCGACCTTTCGGCCGCGCAAATCGGCGATGGACCGAACGGGGCCCGAGGCGAGCACAACAACGGAGTTGAGGGGTGTCGCCACGAGTGTCGCGACGCGGACCAGGGGAAGCCCCTGCGCCACATGGACGTGGAGCTGGGGCTGGTAGGACACAGCGAGATCTGCTTTTCCCGCGGCCACAAGTTTTGGCGGATCGTTCGGGTCGGCAGGGGCCACGAACCGGACGTCGAGACCGGCATCGGTGAAATACCCCTTTTCGAGCGCCACGATGAGCGGCGCGTGGTCTGGGTTTACGAACCAATCCAGCATGACCGTGAGCTTCTGCGCGGCGTTAGCCGGCCCGCTGCCCAATGCCGCGAGAAGGAGCGCGCCACTCACAGCGCGGGTCAAGCCTCGCACCACCCAAGAACGGACGTTCATCGGATCCTCATTCATCAGCAGGTTTCGTGTCTGGTACCCAGGGGAGCATACGTCTTAAGAGCCAATCCATCGCAAAATAGAGTCCCACCGCCAAGGCAGCCAACGTTGCGAGAGCGGAAAAGACGAGGTCGACCTGCATCCGCGCGTTGGCTTGGAGCATCACGTACCCGAGCCCAGAGCTCGAGCCCACCCACTCCCCTACGACCGCTCCGATCGGTGCCACGGCTGCCGCAATGCGAAGTCCGGAAGATAGGGAAGGAAGCGCTGCCGGAATCCGGATGTGGCGCAGCATCGACCACCCCGAGGCATTCATCGTCCGAGCCAGATCGATCCAGCCAGGTTCCGTGCTCCTCAGCCCGTCGAAGAAGGACGAGGTGACGGGAAAGTAGATGATGAGCGTTGCCATCGCAACTTTGGAGGCCGTGCCGTAGCCGAACCAGAGAACCAGGAGCGGCGCCAAGGCGAATACGGGTATCGCCTGGCTGATGACGAGAACCGGCATCAGCCACCTCCGTGCGGAACCGAAGAGCGAGAGGATGAGAGCGCTGCCGGTACCAAGTCCTGCCCCCAAAGCCAGCCCCAACAGGATCTCCCCGGCAGTCTGGGCTGCGTTCTCGAGGAGCAGACCCCAGTGACGGGCCCAGGACGCTGCGACGGCCTCCGGAGGAGGAAAGATGTAGGGCGGCACCCCGGTTACCCAGACGAGACCTCGCCAAAGGGCCAAGAGCCCGCAGACGATGACCAGCACACGGAGGAGCTTCAAGGCGCGAGCTCAGAGTCGGCCGCCGCCGAAAGCAAATCCAGCAAGTCGGCCTGAAGAGCCAGCAACTTGGGATCGTGCAGGTTTCTGGGAGGAGAGCCGGAAGGCTCGAGCGGCTCGCTCAGGCGGGCCGGGCGCCCCGCCATCACGTACACGCGGTGCCCGAGCCTCAGGGCCTCGAGCGGGTCGTGCGTGACCAGCAACACTGTCCGATGACGTAGGAGTTCCGCGAAGAGTGCCTGGAGTCGTACCCTCGTAATGACGTCCAGAGCAGAGAACGGCTCATCCATGAGCACCAGAGGACGGTCCTCCGCCAACGTTCGAGCGAGCGCAGCCCGCTGCCGCATCCCGCCGGAGAGCGTCGAAGGCAGATCGTCCGCCTGGCTCGCGAGCCCCACTGCTTCGAGCAATGCAGCGGCGGGCCCCCCCGCCAGGTCCCGCCGCTTCCCGCCTCGAAGGCGGTCCCCAAGAGCGACGTTCTCTCTGACACTGAGCCACGGGAGCAAGAGGTCTTGCTGCGCCATGTACGCGGCCCGGTCTGCTACAGGAAGGCCGTCGTCACAAGACACCGTGCCTTCCACGGACGCCGGCACCAACCCCGCGATCAGGCGAAGCAGAGTCGACTTTCCAACTCCGCTCGGCCCCAACAGGCACGTCCAAATGCCGCTTTGAAGGGTGAAATCGAGCTCGTCGAACAGTGCGCGCCCACCATACGTCAGTCGGGCCGCATGCACGTGAACCGACGGGGGCGAAGTTTCCGCGGGGCTCTCCATCCTCTCACCGATGATCCCCGCGCCGGCTCGCTCCGGATCAGGTCTAAGGGTTCGTGCTCGAGAAGAGCGTTTTCGTCGCCCAACCTGGCCGCTGCCGTCCCAAAACAGCGAGTGGGCGACGAGCGGTCCACATTCCCCGGACCCCGGCCCCGCGCGCTTGTCGATTCAGTGCGACTCGTCGTGATCGGAATCGGAGAGTACCGACTTGACGTCGACACCGAGCGTCGCCAGCCTTCGGTAAAGGGTCGATCGCGATATTCCCAAGGCGTCCGCCACCAGACTGATCTTCCTATACTTCTTCAAGGCCGAGAGAATCAACCACTTCTCGTGTTCGCGGACACTCCCGCCATAGTCAGGCCTCGGTCCCTCCGCCAAGAGGCGGGAGTCTCCCCCGACGACCGCTCCTCGCTGAACCTCCACGGCACTCCGGATCTCCCAGGGGATGTCGTCCAATGTGATGGGATCGTCCGAGCAGATCACGGACGATTCAACCACATTTCGTACCTCCCGTGCATTTCCAGGCCATCCATACTCGAGGAGGATTCTCATGGCGTCTGGAGTAAATCGTTTGAGCGCGATATTCTGTTTCTGACAAAATCCCTTTTTTAGGTGCTCGATAAGCAGTTCTATATCTTCCGGTCGGTCTCTGAGCGGCAATATTTCCGCTTTTGCGACACTGAGCCGGTAGTACAAGTCAGACCGAAATGTTCCCCTCGCCACAGCTTCCAATAAAGACTTGTTCGTTGCAGCAACAATCCTGCAATTCGTTGAGAATTCCCGATCTGATCCAATTCTACGAAACGTCCCGACTTCCAAAACCCGCAGTAAGCCAGCCTGCATGGCCAGTGGCATCTCCCCAATCTCATCCAGAAACAGAGTCCCCCCGTTGGCTGATTCAAAGAGCCCCTTCCTCCCCCTGGAGTCTGCGCCCGTGAAGGCTCCCCGCTCATATCCAAAAAAGGTGCTCTCAAAGAGCTCCTTGCTCGTGGCTCCGCAGTTCACCGCCACGTAAGGGCCGTCCCGACGTTTGCTCTCGTTATGGATGTAGCGGGCGATCAGTTCCTTCCCCGTTCCTGTCTCACCAATCAAGAGAACACTCAAGTCTGTAGCGGCGACCTTCCCGATCCTCTCCATTACTCGCTTCAAGGCGTCATGCCGTGTAACGAAGCCGCCAAAATTGGCGGTCTTCTCATCATGCGCGGAATCCAATACACCATAGAGGCGCGTAGGCGGTGCCCGTCGAACCACGGCAAGCGCTCCGATCGGATGTGCTTCGCCACTGACACATATATCAACAACTTCCCTTGTGGAGTCATTCTGTTTGACGCCCACAAGAGAATGAAGCCAATGATCACTGGGATCCATAATGTTACTTATCTTTACGACGCGCCCCATTCGGTCAAATACGGCAACACAATCAGAAGGAAACTGCTCGGCATACGTCTTGTAGCGGTGAAGCAACTGAATCCGCTCCAATTCGAATTGCATTCCGAGTTCCGCCGTAATGTTTCTCGCCAGGGAGTAGGATAGAGCGACCGACTCGGCGCGGTATTCCTTGTCATAGGTCGTAAAATCGACAACGCCCAAGACATCCCGGGACGTCGGAT
This sequence comes from Deltaproteobacteria bacterium, assembly GCA_016214985.1. Classification (GTDB taxonomy): domain Bacteria; phylum Desulfobacterota; class Deferrisomatia; order Deferrisomatales; family JACRMM01; genus JACRMM01. The sequence goes on from JACRMM010000002.1 coordinate 95,300, forward strand.
CAAAGATCGGCGCTCCGGCACAGGTCCACATGTGCCACCCGTCACAGAAGTGCTCCGACGAATACACGTGAACCGGCGCCTTCCTTGCGAGGGCAGTCCCGATCCCGTTCGTTCCTGCGTGGGATTCCTTCCAGTTGGCCCCCTCCGTTAGGTTCGACAGGCCCGCCGCCCTGAGTCGAACCGATGGATCCCCGGCGATATGCAGAATGGTCCCTTCTTCGTCGGCGAGGATCAAGATGCCTGGGACGCCCAAGTCTCCCACTCTATCCAGCGCCTGTCGACCCTTCTCCAGCAGGAACCCCCGCTCCGAAGCAACCCGCGCATACTCCTCGGGGGGCAGCAGCACCCCCTCCCGCTTCCTCGGATCCACCCCAAGGTCCCGGCAGCGCTGCCACTCCTCAAACAGCAAGTCGGCGTAGGTGTCCCCGCCGTTGCCCTCCTCGCCTCCGCGTCCCGCCTGGAACCTCTCCCAGAGTCGTGCCGCCCTCGCTCGATCTTTCGCGAAGTCGAGATACGGGTTCTTCGGGCGCAGAGTCACGCGCTGCCATCCTCGCGGGCTCGTGACGCCCCACAGGGCGTCGCGCGCGCCGGAGTTATCGGTCTCTCGCCTTGGCCTTGGCCTGGGTCGCAGCCCCCTTGCGCCCGGAGATCCCAGCGCTCCGGGAAGGACTCGCAGACGCTTCCTTGGTCGCCTTCCCTGGCGCGGCCGCGCCACGTTGGCCCCGGTCCGACGACGTGTCGCCCGCTTTTCCAGTACCGTTCGATGAGCCCTTGGCGCCGAGAAGTGCGGTCGGCCAATTCGCCTCTGCCTTCGCCAACCCCTCCTTCAGAAAATCGATGTTCGCTTCCCTTCCCTCGAATACCTGCTGAATCTGGCTCAGAGTCGCGGGCTTATACTTGCCGGGGTCGGCCCAATACATCTGCGGCGGCCCGAACGGAGGAACATAGGAGAGATCATCCGCCGAAACGTTCCATTCCACGGGATACTTGATCGGCCGTCCCGACTTGGTCGTCCACACGGGCAGGCTCTTCTCCATGATCCACTCGAATACTCTACCCAACTGGAGGAGCCTGTCCACGTCGATCCCGGTGGCGATCCCCATTTCTTCGAGCGCCACGAGGATATCTTCCGAGGAGCAGTTTCCCACCTCGAACGAGTTCGTGTAGAGGGGGCCGGTCCCAATTCCTGCGACACTGTTCACAATGAAGGCCGGCTGGCCACCCCCAGACCCAAGCGACGACTCGACCACCCTCGCACCCCCTTGAATCGCCGCAATCGTGTTTGCAAGAGAGAGCCCCCTTGACTCGTGAAAATGCGCAATCTTGTACTTCATCTCATGGTCGTGCTTGCCATAACGATCTACAAGAGAGGCCATGTATTCGTAACTTCTACGAGGGTTTGACTCCCCGGTTGTATCGCACGGCGTAAAATACCGAATGCCAAGGTCAAGTCCTCTATCAATCAGCTCATACGTGTTCTCGATTGGGACCGGTCCCGCACAGGGAGAACCATACACACAGGCAATCGCCATGTCGACGGCGAACCCATGCTCCTTCCCGATTCGGACGAAGTCCGGAATGTCCTTGAAGTATTCGGCGCGAGTTCTTCCTGCATTTCTCCGGCAGTGCAGGTCCTCGGTGGAAATCGTGAACGCTACACTGTTCGGACCGTAGCCTTTTTGGGCGCACTCCGCCGCTCTCTCAAAGGCCTTCCTGGTCATGCCGTAGCACTTCAGGTGTACTTTGTTCTTTCTGACAGACTCCAGTTCGCTGACCTTCTTCAGGCTCTCTTCGGCATCCAAACACTGTGGGAGCGCCTTCGGATGAGCGAAATTTGTAACTTCAAGATAATTGTATCCTGCTTTGACCAACTGATCACCGAACCAGACCTTTGTGTCGGTCGGGATCACCTTGTGGCTATGCTGGAGGCCGTCCCGCAGGAGGAGTTCCAGAGCGACGACCTTCTCGGGCAACGCGGCAGTAAGATGCTCTCTTGTCATGACTTCTCCTCGCTGCGGCTCGGCCGCACAATGAAGACACTATCTCTTGTTCCAACCATTCTGGATCCAACTCCCTGATTACCCTCGACTGGCTGCGCCGGGCACCAGCGCCATCTCGCTAGTCATCTAAACCGGTCGCACTTTCCTCCAGCATCCGTTTCCACGAACCTCTCCCCCCGGCCGCGCCCTCCACCCCTGTCTTGCGACATCCTTTCTGCCCTCTTCGTCGACGCCCGGCGTCCGGCCGAGACTCCTCAGACGCCGCGTCTTCAAGAAGGCTCCTGGAAACGGAGTTTGCCCCTGCACCAGCAGAGAAAGCAAACCTCGTGCCAGTATTCACGGGCCTCGAGCCCCCGTGCCTATGCAGTAGGCCTCTCGTCCACTGCTCGCGGCTCTTGTCTGACATGCTCATGGTTGCGGCTGCCTCTCGAATCGACGCCAAACTCTGTTTGTGTCGATGTGGGACATCGGGCCTGTACCGTTGCAGGGAGAGACAGGTTTGTTACGTTTGGAACTTTCGCGGTGGCTCGGCCTCTCGGCACCGCCGGGGGCTCGGGGCGAGGAGTTGGCATCCTCGACTCCTCGAGGCACTGGACGGACTCGACCTCAGGGAGCGCGCAGCGATGGCCTGGTGGCTGTGGGAACCGAGGCGGTGCCGGCGGCAGTCCACCCACCACACTTCCGAACCCAAAACTTCCGGTGGACTGCGCCCGTCGGTGGTGGTCACCTCGTCGTGCGACCCATTGGTTCACAGACGCATCGCCCTGTCGCTGCCAATCACGAAAGCGCCGGAGCAGGAACCCCACGAGAACGTTCTTGCCCCTCGTCCACACCGGTCACCTCCACGCAGGTCGCCCAAGCCTCTACAGTGTCAAGCAGATTGCGTGCCACTCCAGGTCTGGTGTCTGCGCCGTCTCAAACAGGATTTGCCGCTGGGCGCCGCTGGACACTGACTCTTGGTCCTGCCCTTGCATGCCAGCAACGGGCGGAGCGGTTCGAACTCAACCGAAGTTTGCGGGGGGATCGTTGGGTCTAGCCAACGCTCGCGCCACTTTCACAGGGCCCCGCGGCGGGGGATCGACAGAAGGCGGCTGCGGAAGGGTTGGCCCGGTCGGCACCACCAAGGGACGTTCTTCTTGGGTCTGGAGCATTGGCGCCCAGAACCAGCTGACTGATGGCGCGCCTCGCTTCGCTGCCCTTCGCCCTTTGGGGCGCACGTCAGCGCCTTGAGGGGGGCGCGAGCACCGCGCAGCCCACGAGACGTCGCCTCACGCTTCCGCCGTATGCAGGGCGTTCCGAACGACGCGGACCGAGAAGGACGGGTCTCTTGGAACAGAAGTATTGATCGCTTCCGGAGCCGTCCGACTGCCCTGGGCCACCCGACGGGGGGCGGAGAGCGTCACTGCCGGTGCGACGAGTTCACCTCCAGACGAGGACACCGTCCGATGGACCTGATCCGATATAGGCAGGAAGAAGGGGTCGTAACGATCTGGCTGAACCGGCCGGCAAAGAAGAACGCGGTTACGGCCGAACTCCTCACTGATTTTGACGCGGTCCTGAAGCACTTCGAGCATGACCTGGCGACCCATGTGGTCGTCGTGAGGGGCGAAGGGAGGTGCTTCTGCTCCGGTGCAGATATTCAGGATCTCAGCGGGTTCGACGCCGCCGCCATGCGCCGCTACCATGATCTCCGGGAGGCCGTGTTTGCGCGACTGGAGGGCTTTCCTTGCCCGACCATCGCGGCAATTGAGGGCTTTGCACTGGGAACTGGTCTGGAGCTCGCCCTAAGCACCGATCTCCGGGTTGCCTCGGAAGACGCCTTCCTTGGGATTCCCTCGTCGCGACTCGGGATCGTCGAGAGCTATCTCTACATGGCCCGCCTCGTGCGCTGCCTCGGGAAGTCGCGGGCGTCGCTTCTCGTCTTCGGAGGCGAGAAACTCGCTGCGACGGAAGCGCGCGAACTGGGTCTCGTCGAGCGCGTGTTTGCGGCCTCTCAGTTCGACGAGCGAACGTCGTCCCTGGCGAGCACGATCTCCAAGCACGCCCCAGGACCCATGAAGCGCTCGAAGGCAGTCCTCGGGGATTGTTGCCGGGATCCGTATCTTGAGCATGTGCTTGACCCGGGGTCGCCGATGATCGAGTCCATCGGGACAACGGAGATGCAGGCGGGAACCAACGCTTTCCTGACCGGCCGAGTCTCCGGGCTGTCCCGTTGAGGGGGCGAGGCCGTTTCCCCAGGTTCCCGTGCTTCGCTGGCCACGCGAGGCGCTCGTCTTGCATTGCACAAAGGTGTTGCAACGTGACACGACGTCGCCGCGGCGTCCCGGTTATGAACAAACAGTGTTTGTGCTGGGCCAAGGGCTCGCCATCTGCGATCCAACCACGCGAGAGCCGCCGCGGGTGGCACGGATCGGCGGCGACGCAGTTTGGCTCGCAATGGTATGAAGCTTGCTAGGACGCACGCGTGCGGGGCCCGTGCAGGTTGGGCGCCGCATCTCGGCAATACCTTTTCGATTGGGCGGAGGCGTGCTCGACACGTCTCGCGGCAAGGAAGTCATCCCTGGTTAAACGCGTCAAAGGGAACCGCTCGCTGCGCATTTCGGCGGAGAGTTCCGTGTCCTGTCCTCACCAACCACGAGCAGAAGGAGAAGACTGATGGACCAGATCGTCATCGTAGGAGCTGCGCGCACGGCCGTGGGAGCCTTCAACGGTGCCCTCAGCAGCGTTCCCGCCAGCCAGTTGGGGCAAATCGTCATCATCGAAGCATTGAACCGAGCGAGGGTTGCACCCAGCGACGTGTCGGAGATTATTCTCGGCCAGGTCCTGACCGCCGGCGTGGGTCAGAATCCTGCGCGGCAAGCCTCGGTCGGCGCCGGCATCCCCGTGGAGAGGACCGCGTACACCATCAACCAGGTCTGCGGCTCCGGACTCCGGGCCGTGGCGCTCGCCCAACAGGCGATCCTGGTCGGCGACAGTCAGATCGTCGTCGCGGGCGGCCAGGAGAGCATGAGCCGGGCGCCCCACTGCGCCCACCTGCGCGACGGAACCAAGATGGGCGGCCTCGAACTTACGGACACGATGATCAAGGATGGCCTGTGGGAGGCCTTCAACAACTACCACATGGGGATTACCGCCGAGAACGTGGCGCGCGAGTTCAGCCTCTCCCGCGAAGACCAGGACGCGTTCGCGCTGGGCTCCCAACAGAAGGCCGAGGCCGCGCAGAAGAGCGGCCGTTTCAAGGACGAGATCGTGCCGGTCACGATCAAGGGCAAGAAGGGTGACGTCGTCGTCGACACGGACGAGTTCCCCAAGCACGGCAGCACGATGGAAGGCCTGTCCAAGCTTCGCGCAGCCTTTGACAAGGCCGGTACCGTGACCGCAGGCAACGCGTCCGGCATCAACGACGGTGCGGCAGCGCTCGTGCTCATGACCGCTGCCGAGGCCGCCAAGCGAGGTCTCACTCCTCTCGGGCGGATCGCCGCCTGGGCAACCGAAGGCGTGGACCCCAAGATCATGGGCACCGGGCCGATTCCATCCAGCCGGCGCGCCCTCCAGAAGGCTGGCTGGACCGTCGATCAGCTGGACCTCATCGAAGCCAATGAGGCGTTTGCCGCCCAGGCGCTTTGCGTGAACAAAGACCTCGGCTGGGACACCTCCAAGGTGAACGTGAATGGCGGGGCGATCGCCCTTGGTCACCCGATCGGCGCGTCGGGCGCGCGCATCCTCACGACCCTCCTTTACGAGATGGGGAAACGGGGCGCGAAGAAGGGCCTGGCCACAGCGTGTATCGGCGGTGGAATGGGCATCGCCATGTGCATCGCGCGGGACTGACGCCGCAACTTCGGGGCGCCCCTCCGATTCCCTGAGTCGGGCGGGGCGCCCCGGACCTTCTCCACATCCGGGGCGGAGGCGGCCCCCGGATGGGCGCTCCGAACGCGATGGCAGCGCGGGAAGCTCCTTGGGTGCAGCACCCTACCTCGCCCGCTCGGGTCGAAGCCATCGGGCTCCTTCCCACGGCACACCGAAACCGCCCCTCTCGGAAACACATCGGCTCATCGCCGCGGAGAAAGGATGGACCATGTCCGAAACGGACTCGAAGACCAACGCCGCCATCAAGGTCAACGCAGAGAAGCTGTATCGCGAAGAGACCTACACGGACACTGAGGTGTGCTACTTTCGCCAGCTGATCCCCATCCGTCCCGACGGTTCTCAGGACCCGGCTCGGAAACCGATCTTCATGGGGATGACCCACGTCGTCACGGAAGCCGGCCCCGTACCCGTCCAAGCAGCCCTCGAGGCGAAGACGTTGGACGAAGCGATCCTTGAGTTCCCGGAGGCTGCAAAGAAGGCGTTGGACGATTTGGTGACGAAGGCTAAGGAGGCACAGATACAAAGGAGTCGCTCGGAGCCGAAACCACAACCGAGCCGAATCGTCGTTCCCTGACGCAGAGAACTGGGAGGGCCTTCCTCCCGAGCGTCGAAAGGCGACCCGCTCCAGGAGCACCGGGCTCCCCCGCGCTGATCTGCCTCACAGCCTTGCCTTGAATCGGATCGAGGGGTGTCGTTCTGTTGGAACGTGCATCCTCCAGTGCGTCGACCCCACGACTCCCCGCGCGGTCGGCACGCCGCTTGAAAGTGCTTCGCAGCCTGGAGACCGGAGGGGGCCGGCGGCCTCCATGGACGAGCAGGAATTCACAACCCTGATTGCGCTTCGGAGACGACGCCGTGATCTTTCGCAAAGTCCTCATTGCCAACCGCGGCGAGATCGCCGTTCGCATCCTTCGGGCCTGCCGCGAGCTCGGCCTCGCCACGGTCGCCATTTACACCGAGCAGGACTCAGAAGGGGTCCACGTATCCAAAGCGGACGAGGCAGTTCTCGTGTCACCCGGTCCCCGGGCCGGTTACCTGGACGCCGACCAGATCGCCGAAGCAGCTCACAAGGTGGGCGCCGACGCCGTCCACCCCGGATATGGGTTCCTGTCGGAGAAGTCCGCGCTCTCGCGCGCCCTCCGCAGCCGGGGCTTGGCCTTCATCGGACCCAACATTCGCGCCATCGAGGCGATGGGCGACAAGGTCGAGGCTCGCAAGATCGCGGAGGAGGCCGGCGTTCCGACCGTACCGGCGTCCCCGATCCTCGAAAGCCCCGAGGAGGCACTGGACTGGGCCGAAACGATTGGATATCCGATCATGCTCAAGGCCGCCGCCGGCGGAGGCGGCAAGGGGATGCGGGTCCTGCGTTCTGCCGCGGAACTGCGTCCTGCCTTCGCGCTCGCGAGCTCGGAGGCACAGAAGTTCTTCGGTGACGGCCGCGTCTACGTCGAGAAGTTCATCGAGGAGCCCAAGCACATCGAGATCCAGGTGATCTGCGACAAGCACGGAAACCAGGTCCACCTCGGCGAGCGAGACTGCTCGATTCAGCGCCGGCACCAGAAGCTGATCGAAATCGCGCCGTCGCTCGTCCTCGACGCCTCGAGGCGCGCGGAGATGGGCGCCGTCGCGCTGCGCCTGTGCAAAGCGGTGGGGTACGATTCGGTGGGCACCATTGAGTTCCTGATGGACAAGGACGGGCGGTACTACTTCCTCGAGATGAACACGCGAATTCAGGTCGAGCACACCGTCACGGAGCTCGTCACCGGCTTCGATCTGATTCAGGAGATGATCCGAATCGCCGCGGGTGACCCCCTCTCCTTCGATCAGAGTGACGTGTCCCTGAGGGGTTACGCAATCGAGTGCCGGATCAACGCGGAAGACCCGAGGCGAAACTTCGCACCCTCCCCGGGCCGGATCACTCGGTACCTCTCGCCCGGTGGGTTCGGAGTGCGCCTCGACTCTTGCATCTACGCCGGCTACGAGGTGCTCCCCTACTTCGACCCCCTCATCTCGAAACTATGCGTGTGGGGTCGAAATTGGGACGAAGCGCTTCGACGACTGTCCCGTGCGTTGGAGGAGTATGTGATCCGAGGGATCCAGACCACCGTTCCGTTCTATCAGAAGCTCATCCGCGACCCCGATTTCCGCACGGGGCGGTTTACTACGTACTTCATGGAGGAGAAGATCGACTCCTTCCAATATCCCGATCCCGTCGAGCCCGCTGATCCCTTCTTCGTCACCGCGGGTGCCCTCTTCGCACACTATCTCGCGGGAGGCCTCCCGGCCAGCCCCACGAACCCTGGAGGAGACGAGTGACCGCGCCCATCGAGATCCACGATATCAGCCTGAGGGAGTCCATCGGCGATTTCGTGACCTTCAACGTCCGCGCCGAGGAACTGACCGAGGGGCTGCGCCTCTTGGACCAAGTAGGCTACACGAGCATCGACGTGTTCGGCGGAACCACGTTTCTGCCCACGATGAAGGTTCTCGGCGAGGATCCCTGGGAGAGGCTTCGCACCGTCCGTCGGGCGATCACGCGCACCCCCATCCAGGCGGCCCTCCGGGGACGGCTGGTGTTCGGCTCGAAGCCGGCGCCGACGACCACCATCCGCGCCGTCTTGAGGCACCTCCGAGGCTTGGGCGTGGACCGGATCAAAGTGGTGGACCTGGGCCTCGATCTTCAGGGCGCTCGAGACGTCGTGGCCATGGCGAAGGACTTGGGCTTCTACACGATCGCGTCGATTGTCCTCTGTTACGGGGCGATCGAAGAGGGCGAGCAGATCCTTCCCGTGGCCTCGGCCGGGTATGCCTCGGCCGGTGCGGACGGCATCGTGATCCAGGATCCCTTCGGCCTGCTGGGCCCGACGCGGGTCTCGGAACTGGTCCACTGCTACGCGCGCCACTGCGCCCTCCCCCTGCGGCTGCACCTGCACGACGTGAACCTCGTCGGGCTGGCCAGCCTGCAAGCGGGTCTCCAAGCAGGAGTCCAGGCCGTCGACACCATCGTCTCGGCTCTCTCGTGGGGATACAGTCCGCCCCAGGCTGAATCCGTGCTCTCCGCCGTGAAGGGCATGCCCGGCGCGCCGGGCCTCGAACTTCCTCTCTTGGAGGAAGTGTCCGCCTGGTTCGAGCAACTCAAGACGCGAAAGGGCTTCCACTACAAGGGGGTCCACGCCGTAGACCACAGTTCCCTGCAAGGGCGCATGCCGCTTGCGATCCGTCGGGCCCTGGACGACGAGCTGAGGGAGCGCGGGAGAGCCGATCTCTCGGGGACCGCCTGGGACGAGGTGACCCGAGTCTGGGAGGCCCTGGGCCGGCCACCGACGCTGATTCCCCTGGTGCGGGCCCTCTGTAGTCAGGCGATCGAAAACGTCTTGGATGGCAACTCGTTTGCGCACCTCGATGAACGGGTAGCCGCCTACCTGAGGGGAGACTTCGGGCCACCGCGCCCCGGCGCTCGGCCGGAGCTGATCGAGCGGGCTCGGGCCGAGACCCCTTCGGGCCCGACGCACCTGCTCGACGTCGACGACCTCCTACCGGAGAGCTTTCCGTCCGAGGACGACCGGCTCACCCGGGCCCTGTTTCCGACGATCGCCGCTGACTTCTTCGACGTCCGAGCCTCCGGATTCGCCCAGGGTGGCCTTCTCGAGATGTACCCGCTGGGCGCGCACGACGGCCTGGAACCGGCCCCGCCCATGGTGCCCAGGGCGCTTCAGATCCGCCGCCAGGGAGAGGTGTTCGACGTGACGCTGGAGGGCCTGGGCCCCGAAGAGTCGGGGAGGCGGAGCTTGTTCCTGAAGATCGGTGGCCAGACGGAGAAGGTGGACGTGACCTTCCCTTCCCCCGACGCCCCTCCGATCTACGCGGTCAACCATCATGGCCATCGCCACCAAGTGGAGTTCGTCGAGGTCCTTCCACCGGGCAAGAAGAGCGTCCCGGTGTTGCTCCGGGAAGACGGCACGTTGAACGAGGTACTCTTCTCCATTCCGCGCTCCGTCTGATAGGCCTGACAAGCGGAGGATCCCGGATCGCAGCGGCGCACGGCACCGCAGGTCCGTGAAAGAGCACGCTGAGAGAGCCAGTCCGAAGCACCAGCGCTGGAGGTCGGAGTGAGATGCGCAGAGTCGTGATCGTTTCGGGTGCCCGCACGCCCGTCGGTAGGTTTGGCGGAACCCTCAAGGACATTCCGTGCGCCGAGCTTGGGGCCCTCGCCATCAAGGGGGCATTCAAGAAAGTCTCGGCCCGGCCCGTGGCGAACCCGACGGCGCAGCGTTTCGGTCAAAGCACGCTGATCGAGGAGGGAAGGATCGAACTCGAAAAGGCCGGGTACGATTACCCGGGCTCGCTCTGCCCCGTGCCCGTCGATGAGGTCATCATGGGCAACGCCGTGGGGGCCGGACAGGGCCAGAACCTCGCCCGTCAGGCGTCCCTCAGGTCGGGGATTCCGAAGGAGGCTCCCGCCTACACGGTCAACAAGGTCTGCGGCTCGGGGCTCAAGGCGGTCACGCTCGCCGCGCAGGCGATCGCTTCCGGAGAGGCAGACGTGATCGTGGCGGGCGGTGTGGAGAACATGAGCCGGATCCCTTACGCCCTCCCCGCAGCCCGCTGGGGGGCGCGCATGCACGACGCGACCATGGTGGACCTCCTCATCCACGATGGTCTCTGGGAGGGTTTCTACGGCTACCACATCGGTATCACCGCCGAGAACCTCCAGGCTCTGTATGGCATCTCCCGAAGAGAGCAGGACGAGTTGGCGGCCCAGAGCCACCGAAGGGCTCGGCGGGCCATCGCCGACGGTCTGTTTGCGGACGAGATCGTCCCGGTCCGGATCGTCCCGAAGAAGGGGGCGCCGTTCTTCTTCGACACCGACGAGCGGCCGGTAGACACGACCGTGGAAAAGCTGGCCCAGCTCCCCCCTGCCTTCCGCGAGGATGGGACCGTAACCGCTGGCAACGCGTCCGGGGTCAACGACGCTGCGGCCGCGTTGCTGCTCATGTCGGAGAAGAAGGCGAAGGAGTTGGGACTCCGCCCCTTGGCCCGCGTGGTTTCCTACGCGTCGGGCGGCGTCGATCCGGCCTACATGGGTCTCGGAGCCGTACCCGCGGTCCGCAGCGCCCTTTCGCGGGCGGGGCTCACGGTGGGTGATCTGGACCTCGTGGAACTGAACGAAGTCTTCGCGGTTCAGGCCATCGGGTGTACTCGAGAGCTCGGACTCGACCCGGAAAAGACGAACGTGCTCGGCAGCGGAATCTCGATCGGTCATCCCATCGGGTGCACGGGCGCGCGCATCCTCGTGACCTTGATCCACGAGCTCCGGCGCCGCGGTGGAGAGCTCGGTCTCGCGGGCCTGTGCATCGGCGGCGGCATGGGGATGGCCATGGTGGTCGCCGCTGCCTGACCCGTCTCGTGGAACTCGGTCCCCTTGTCGTCTCGAGGCGGATCGGGGTGCCCGGTCCGAGGACGCCGACCCGAGTGCACGAAGACGGCGTTGCCCGCCGTGCCGCGCATTCCGTGCACCAACCCTGCGGCCGCCCGCTCCCCCTTCTGACGAGAGGGAAACAACCATGGAGCAAGACAAGATCAAGACCCTGGTCCAGCAGATCGTCAAGATCACGGACGCCGATTGGGACGTCTTCAAGCACGGCAGCCCGGGTGTCTACCGATTCTTCGAACGCATCGAGGAGGTCGCCGGCCACCGGATTGTTGCCGAGGTGATCGACTCCCGCTACTGTGCCGCCGGGCTCAAGAAGGGCCAGAAGATCGTCATCGAGGGCGGTGCCCTGGTCCCCGAGAAGTCTACGGCGCCGCTCTGCATGAGAGCCTTGGGCCCGCTCACCGGCTTCGTGAACACGATCCTGGAGCAGATTGTCGCCGGAGTCGATCCCGACGATCGGGTCTTTCGCGGAGCCGAGTGTCTGGACCCGGGGCTGGAAGCGGGAGGGCTGGGTAAAGTGCGCTTCCAGGTGCGGGTCGAACGAATCGTCCCCCAATGACTTGACGCCCCTCCGCCGGAGGGGCACAACCGACCGAGGCTGCGATGTGGATACAGGAATGGGGCCCCGTAGACGAGCGGCTCGTCTTGTTAGGCACGCGGAAGAGCTGCTCGTACCTTCTGAAAGGCGATCGGTATGCCTTGCTGGGAGGCGCGGGCCAATGGGTCGTTCCCGAGCTCGAGTCACAGTTTGACAAGCTTCAGCTTGATCTGGATCGAATCGAGTTCCTTCTCATCAGCCACAGCCACTACGACCACTGCGGAGCGGTTCCCTACCTGACGAAGCGGCTTCCGAACGTCCGCGTCGTGGCCTCCGACGCGGCCCGGAAGATGTTTGATCTGGAGAAGGCCGTTCGGAACATGCAGGTCTTCTCCAGGGAAGCCTGCGAGCAGGCCGGCGTTCCCATGGAGTTCGGGGGCGTCTCGCTCGAGTTTGAGAGAATCCAACTGGAGCGCACGATGCGCGACGGCGACACGCTCGAGTTGGGCGACGGAGTTCGCGTCTGCACCTTCGAGACACCAGGGCACAGCCGTTGTTCCCTTACCACCTACGAACCGACGCTGGGGTGGCTGTTCCCCGGGGACTCACTCCATCCCCCGAGCGACGACGGCCAGCACCTGCTCTTTACCGCGAGCGAAAGTTTCACCGTCTACCAAGACAGCCTACGAAAGCTCCAGAACCTCGACGTCAACCTGTGCGCCTGGGAGCACCACGGCCTCAAGGTCGGCGAGGACGCGAACGACGTCGTGCGAGCGGGTATGCAGTTCACGCGCGACTACCACGCGCAGGTCCTGCAGACCCTCGCCGACGAGGGTGACGCCGAAGCGGCGGCCCTTCGCGTCTCGGAGGACTGGATCGCGAAGGCTCGCTTCCCCTTCCTGCCCGAGCGCGTCATGCAGCACATCGCTCGCGGCATCGTCGAGCACGCCGTCGCCGAGCGCCTGTAGACGGAACCGGCGTCGGCCCCCGGGTGTCGAGCAGCGCGACCCCGGGGACCGACGGCGGACGCTCCGTCCTGCTACCTCGCCGCCACGGCGGCCTGGGCCGCGGCGAGGCGCGCGATGGGCACGCGGAAGGGACTGCAGGAGACGTAGTCGAGCCCCGCAGCGTGGAAGAAGTGGATCGAGTCCGGGTCGCCCCCGTGCTCCCCGCACACCCCCACCTTCAGCCCCGGCCGCGCCGCGCGCCCCTTCTCCACCCCCATCGCCACGAGCTGGCCCACCCCCCCCCGGTCGATCGACTCGAACGGGTCCTTCGCGAAGATGCCCATGGCCACGTAGGTCGGCAGGAACGTGCCGGCGTCGTCCCGGGAGAACCCGCAGGTC
>JACRMM010000021.1 GCA_016214985.1 Deltaproteobacteria bacterium
GAACGCGATGTACTCCGCAAACCCCTTGTTCGCGAGCACCTTCGTGATCGCCGCCGTCAGCGTCGTCTTCCCATGGTCCACGTGGCCAATGGTGCCGATATTGACGTGGGGCTTTGTCCGTGAGAATTTTTCCTTGGCCATCTGTTCCTCTCCTTTGTCTGCTCGCTCAAGGTGGAAAGGACCCCGGTCTGCGGGACCGGGAAACGACGAAACGACGAAGATGGAGCCCACGACCGGAATTGAACCGGTGACCTCTTCCTTACCAAGGAAGTGCTCTGCCGACTGAGCTACGTGGGCTCGTTCCCCTAACCCATGGGGGGTAGTGCAAATGGAGCGGGAGACGGGGTTCGAACCCGCGACCCTCAGCTTGGAAGGCTGACGCTCTAGCCGACTGAGCTACTCCCGCCAGAGGAGTTTTGGTGGTGGGGGGAGGATTCGAACCTCCGAAGGCTGCGCCGGCAGATTTACAGTCTGCTCCCTTTGGCCACTCGGGAACCCCACCACAGCTGTGACTTCCGCTCTTTCTCAACGTTTGGAGCTGGCGATGGGACTCGAACCCGCAACCTGCTGATTACAAATCAGCTGCTCTGCCAATTGAGCTACGCCAGCCCGAGTCCCGCCCGGATGGCACGCCAGTGCCGCCTTCCCGGAAGGAAGGAAACCGGGATGCTAGCGCAGGGGAGAGGAAGGTGTCAAGGCGAAAACCATCTGGTTTCGGGGCTTGGGCTCGCTCGGGTCGCCGCTCTCCTACCACTCCTGGGTCGGCCCCCCCGCAGCCACGAGGTAGTCGCGGATAGCCGTCTGATCACCGGGGAGAACCTCTTCGTCGAAGACTCGCCGATACCGTTCCGCCATGCGCAACACGGTGCGTCGCCATCCCTCTCGGCCCTTGGCCGCCCGGAAGGCCTTGGCCCCCGGATGGCAGTGCGTGCACAACGCCTGGAACGCTCGAGCCCCGCGGCCCGACGCCTCCGCGCGCCCGTCGTCGGCCCGCGCCGTCCACGCGTCGCCAGTGGAGGCCACCAGAAGCCCCACTGCAAACACCATCCACGTCTTCACGGCTCCCTCGTCTCACCTTCCCCGGCGTGAGAGGCCCCCCGGGGGCGCCGCAGGTGTCCAGCAACCGGCTCCCGCCACCCCAGGCATTGCCAGCCAGTGACTCACGCCGCGGGGCTCCTTGTCCGGTGTTTTACTTCGCGCCACAGCCGACGCTTGGCGTCCGCGTCGAACCCGTACCGGTCGGCCCAGGCGTCGAAGGCCAGGCGCTTCTCCACCCGGGCGTTCCGATACTCCCGCAAGAACTTCTCCGCCAGGTAGATGGCGCGTTCTTCGCTCACCGTTCCTCCACACTGCTCGCAAGCCCGGCGGCACCCGGCCCCACGGTTGCCGAGCACCGCACCTGGATCGGAGGACCGGGGGGCCGTTCGCGACGCACCCGCTCGTTTCTCCTCTCGCCCCCCCAGGACAGCGCCATCACCGGACGTCAGCGCATCCCGGGGAAGGTGGTCCGATGCTCCTCCCACCAGGCCCGCCACGCCGCGGGATCCGGGCCCAGCTTCTCGCCCGTAATCCGGCTCAGCGCTTCTTCCGCCGCGGCACGTACGGACGGGTCGTCGTCCGCCAACACGTCCACCAGAGCATCCACGGCGCGCCCGTCCCCGATCTCGCCCAGGGTGTTCGCACCGCCGATACGCGTCGCCGGGTCGCGGTCTCGGAGGTTCCCCACCACCGCGTCAACCATCCGACCGAGGAGGGCGCGGGCGGAGCGCTGGCCACGGAAGTCGCCCCCGGTCAGGGCCAGCCGAGCCCCGTCGGCGAGGGCCCGGAACACGTCTGCGGCTGCTGCCCTCACGCCAGGGTTCCCGTCGGAGATCGAGCCCCTGAGCTCCCTCACAAGATCCTCGAGGACGTCGGCCGCGGACCCCTGGACTCGAAAGTCGCCGAACTGCACGACTCCTGCCAGAGATCGGGCAATCTCGATCAGGACGTCGGTTCCTGCCCGTCGGACATCACCGTTGAGGTCGCGCAGGGGATCTTCCGCGGCACGCACTTCGGTGCGCAGCAGCTTCTCGGCCAACCCCTGGGCACTCGAATCGCCGTGCTGAAGCACGTCGGCCAGTGCACGCACCGCGGCGCGCAGGGTTTGGGTCGCCTGACCCCGGGTGTCGGAGTTGAAGCTCCCCAGGTCGCCCGAGAGGGATCGCAATACATCATCCAGAGTGGAAGCGGCCGCTCGTTGCACGCCGGAATCCCGGTCGCCGAGTGCGACCACGAGCGCTTGAATGGCCATCGAGTCCTTCGTGCCCCGCAGCGCCCGCACCGCCTGCTCGCGCTCGTCTCGCTTGTCGCTCCTCAACCCCTCGAGGGTGGTCTGGGAGACCCCCCGCCCCGATCGATCCGACAGGGCGGCGCTGCCCGGGGGCGGCACACAGACCAGGAACGCCAACACCAGCAGGGCGCTGCCACCGGCCGGGGCTCGACCCCGACAAGACCCCCTGTCCGCTCGTCTCATCGATTCCTCCTCTCGGGGACCGCGGCGCAGAGAGCGACCGCAGAGTGGTCCCTCCGGTCTCAGCCCGGCGCAGCATGCGAAAGCGGCGCTTCGCCTCTCCGCAGAAACCACCGGTCCAACACGACCGAGCGCGCCAGCGCCGGCACGCCCAGAAGGACGCGAGCCGCAACGCGAATCACCGGCGCCGCAAAGGCTGATCTCTGAGGCGCCCCCGGCCCGAGCTGTTGTGCAAGATACGCGCAGAAGGGTTCCAGGTTGCTCCGGCGGTAGTCCCCTCGGGCAACGAGGATGGTCCGCGCAGCCAGAAGTCCCGACTCGACCGCAGGCCGGATCCCTTCGCCACTCTTCGGGTGGGCCAACCCCGCAGCGTCTCCAACCACGAGGGCACCGTCCGAGACCAGTGTCCGCGCGGCGCCCTCCCACAACCGGTACGCGTGGCCTCGAACTCGTTCACGCGGCACCGCCGGAATCCGACCGGCGGCCCTCAGCCGGTCGACGAACGCGGCGAACGCGGCGGCCGCGCCCCGGGCATCCTCTCGCCCGAGGCCCACGTTCAGGGTGTCCCCCTTGCGGAAGCACCACCCGTACCCCTCGAGGTTCGGCAGGAAGTAGAGCTCCGGCCGCTCGGGGTCGACGCGGCAGAGGGCCCGCCCCTCCGGCCCCAACCGGAACTCGGCCTCCAGTGCCGCGACCAGGGGTCCCCGCCCCCCGAGCCCCAGCGCGCGGGCGACCGGGCACCGAGGCCCTCCGGCCCCGACGACCACCGGGGCCCGGAAACGGGCGTTGATGATCCACCCCCCTGCCGCGCGCTCGACCCCGCCGACCGGTTCGCCGAGGACCAACCGGGCGCCGGAGCGTTCGAGCAGGTAGTGATCGAACTCGGACCGGAGCACACCGTGGCTCACGGCTCGCCCGTAGTCCACCTCGACCGGAGGCCGGCCGAGCAGGCCCAGGCGGAATCCGCGGATGGCCTGGCACACTCGGCCCGCGCCATACTCCTGGGGAGTCACGCCCAGGTCCCGGAACACCGGGGGCGTCACCCAGCCGGCGCAGACCTTCGGGCGGGGAAAGGTCCGTCGATCCACCACGATCACGTCCAGGCCGGCCGACGACAGGGCGCGGGCGCACGTCGACCCCGCGGGTCCCCCGCCCACGATCAGCGCGTCGCACCGGTCCATGGACGTCACGTTTCGTAGAGATAGGCCCGGGTCCAGGGAACCCGGTTGTCCTCGGGGCGGGCGAAGAGCACCTGGAACAACTGGAGCCACCCCGTGGTAAAGCTCGCCATGGACCCGGCGAGGTACAGGCGCCAGGCACGGACAAAGGCGGCGTCGAAGCGCTCCTCCACCGCGGCCATGTTCGCCTCGTAGCGCGCGAGCCAGTGCTCCAGCGTCTTCGCATAGTGGAGGCGGAGGTTCTCCACGTCCAATACCGAGAACCCGCGAGGCTCGAGCACCTCCAGCATCTCGCGCAGGGTCGGGGGGTAGGCGCCGGGAAAGATTCGCTTCTCGGTCCATCCGTCCAGGGGGCACGGCCGATTCCGACCGATGGAGTGGAGGAGCCCGCGCCCCGTGGGCGCGAGGGTTCGATGAATGACCTCCCCCAGGTCGCGGTAGTGCTCGCGGCCCACGTGTTCGAGCATTCCGACGGACACGAAGGCGTCGCACCGGCCGGCAACGTTTCGGTAATCGTCCTCCACGAACTCCACCGCGGCCGAGAGCCCTTCGGCCCGCGCCCGCTCCCGTGCAAAGGCAATCTGCTCTCCGGAGATATTGAACGCTCGCACCGTAACGCCGAAACGGCGAGCCATGAACAGCGCCAGGGACCCCCAGCCGCAACCGGCCTCCACGACCCGCTCCCCCGGCCCGAGGCGAAGCTTGCGGCACACGTGGTCCATCTTCGCGCGCTGCGCCTCCTCGAGGGACGTCTCGGCATCTGCGAAGTACGCACAGGTGTAGACCATCTCGTCGTCGAGCCACAGTCTGTAGAAGTCATTGCCGAGATCGTAGTGGTGGTGGATGTTGCGTCGCGAGCCTGCCAACGTGTTGGCCGCCGGTCGGCGGAACTGTTGCAGGACTCGTTCCCGCCGGGGCCGGCTCCGCCGCTCGGGGTCGCAGGCGCGGAACACGGCCTCGACCAGGGCCACCAGGTTACCGCTCACCTCGATCCGCCCCTCGGCGTATGCGTCGCCGAACTGTGTCTGAGGATCCAGCGCCACGGCCCAGAGCGCACCGCGGTCTCGAAACATCAGCCGAGCGACCGTGGGCCCCTGCGTCGCCGTGATCTCCTCACCGCTCCAGAGCGTGAGCCCGAGCGGCGGGTCGCCGACGGCGCGGAGAATCTCCCGCGCGACCCAGCGATCCGCCGCGTTGGCGCGGAAACGCTGCGAGGAACGACTCGGAAGGATCCGAGAGACCGCGAGCCCGTGGGCGTGGACTTGGTGGGAGATCTTCACGGCTCCACCTCCAGTGGGAACGCTCTGGGGACCGCAACCCTATGTACCCCCAGGTTCGGCCCCTGTCCAACGGCACTGAGTTGCCCATGACCTTCGGTCACCCCGAAGGATGCAACGGGAGTGGTCGGATGCCCCAGAGCGGAGCGGGACGCAGTTTCGGCACGATGCCTGAGACGGCGCGTCGGCGTCGGCCGCTTCGTGCAGCCGCAAGACGTCTCAGATGCCCAAGGATCGTCCCGTGGAGCGGCGGGGCATCCGACCGCTCTGACAGGACGGGAGTTTCTTTTTAGGCCGCCGGCCTCCGCCTTCTTCCCCTCGCTTGACCCCCACCCCTCCCGCCCTCTAGAATCCGCGCCTCTCGAGTGCGCACCGGAGCTCCCGTGGACCTTTCGACCTTCGCCAGTGCCTTCGGCCTGATCTTCCTCGCGGAACTGGGCGACAAGACGCAGCTTACCGCCATGGCGCTGGCCGCCAGGTATCCTTGGAAGAAGGTCTTTCTCGGGATCGCGGCAGCCTTCACGGTACTGAACCTGGCGGCGGTGTCCGCCGGAAAGGTACTCTTCCTCGTGATGCCGGCCCGCTGGGTCTACGGCGCCTCCGGGCTGCTGTTCCTCTTCTTCGGGATCCTGACGCTGTGGGCCCGGAAGAACGGCGGGGAGGAAGAGGGGCGCGTCGCGGTGGGCGGCCCCATCCTGGCGCCGTTCCTCCTGATCCTGCTCGCCGAGCTCGGGGACAAGACGCAGCTCGCCACGGCGGGTCTCGCCGCTCAGTCGCCGGACGCGGCGGCGGTCTTCGCCGGGTCGACGCTCGCACTCTGGACGGTGTCCCTCCTGGGGATCCTGCTGGGCCGGCAGCTCACGCGGCTCGTGCCTCTTTCGACCGTGCACAAGGGAGCCGGTGCCGTGTTTCTCCTCTTCGGCGCCCTGGCGCTGCGCCAGGCGTTTCTCGCCGGTTGAGCACGCCGCTCAGCCCGGAGTCCCGCCCTTCCGCTCCTCGCGCCGCCGCTTCCACCAGGCCAGGCGCTCCGCGATCACCTTCTCGAACCCGAAGCGCCCGGGGTGAAAGTACTGCGTCCCGGCCAGCGCCTCGGGCAGGTAGCTCTGCGCCACCACCGCGTCGGCGTTGTCGTGAGGGTAGAGGTAGCCCTCGCCGTGCCCCATCTCTCGGGCCAGGCGCGTGGGCGCATTTCTCAGGTGCAGGGGCACGGGGAGATTGCCGAGCCGCGCCACGTCCCGGCGAGCCCGCTGGTAGGCGGCGTAGGAGGCGTTGGACTTGGGCGCCGTGGCCAGGTAGACGACGCCCTGGGCCAGGGGGATCCAGCCCTCGGGCATGCCCACGAAGTGGACCGAGTCCCTGACCGCCAGGGCCAGGCGAAGCGCCTCCGGATCGGCGTTGCCCACGTCCTCCGAGGCGAAGATCACGAGCCGCCGGGCGATGAAGAGGGGGTCCTCGCCGGCCTCCACCATCCGCGCGAGCCAGTAGAGGGCGGCGTCCGGATCGGACCCGCGCAGACTCTTGATCAACGCACTCACCACGTCGTAGTGCCAGTCGCCGGTCGCGTCGTGGTAGAGCGTGGGGCTCTGGAGGGTCTGGGACAGAGTGGCAAGGTCAATCGTCCGGCCCGCGTCGGAACCCGTGGGCGCCACCCAGGCCGACGCCTCCAGCAGGTTCAGGGCCCGCCGCGCGTCGCCCTGGGCCGTGCGAACGAGGAGTTCCTCGGCGCCGCGATCGAGCGTCACGGCGCGCGCCCCGAGCCCGCGCACGCCGTCCTCGAGCGCGCGCCGGACGAGCGCCCGCAACTCCCCCTCGCCCAGCGGCTCGAGCCGCTGGACCAGAAGGCGCGACAACAGCGCCGAGTTCACCTGGAAGGAGGGGTTCTCGGTGGTGGCACCCACGAGGGTCAGGGTGCCGTCCTCCACGTGGGGCAGGAGCGCATCCTGCTGGGCCTTGTTGAAGCGGTGGATCTCGTCTAGGAAGAGGAGCGTCCGCCCCCCCTCGGCCCGGCGCACCCGCGCCTCCTCCACGACCTCCCTCACCTCCTTGACGCCCACGAGCACCGCCGACAGCCCCACGAAGCGGTACCCGGAGAGCTGCGCCAGGAGGCGGGCGAGCGTGGTCTTGCCGCTCCCCGGGGGGCCCCAGAGCAGGAGAGAGGGGACCTCCCCCGCCTCGATCGCCCGGCGCAGGGGTTTGCCCGGCCCGACGATCCCGTCCTGGCCGACCACCTCGTCCAGGGTGCGGGGGCGCATCCGGTCGGCAAGGGGCGCATCGAAGTGGGGGCTTGCGCCCCGGGCTTCTTTCGGCAGAGGCATCGGGTGCTCGGAGCTCCTTTTCAGGGTCACGGACTCAGGCCCCACCAGCGCCACCGACCCGGGACGCCTGCGCCGGCGCCCGGCCTGGGGGACCGGTGTCATCGGGCGCGAATCAACAGGTCGTCACGCTCCCCGAGGGAGGTCCAGCCCTGCCAACGCTCTGAGGCACTCCGGGAGCGCGAGCGGGCGGTTGTAGCTCGGCACGACGACCGAAAAGGTAGGCGGGGCCACTGCTCCCCTTTCTCCCGGCTCACCCGAGCGAGGCCGGGCCGCTCCCGCGCGGGGTCCGGCCGGCTGCGGCTCCGTCAGCCGACCATGGCAGCGCGCGCGCCGTGGCCGGTCACCCCCAGCGACGTGCCAACAGGTCGCTGCGCGATGAAGAACGATCTGCTACACTGCCGCCGGCTTCCGCCCCTCCGCCCTCCGGTCTCGGCTGGAGGGGCCTGGACGCGCGCCCGGGGTCGAGAGCGGGCCGCTACGATAACACACCTCTCGCCGCCGACGCAGGAGGGCCGGTGCAACTTCGAACCATCGCGGTGTTTCGCAAGAAGACGACCCCGCGCGCCGAGGAGGCGAGTCGGGGGCTCGCGGCGTGGGCCGAAGACCGCGGCATCGAGGTCCTCTCCGAGGGCGCGCTGCGGGAGCGCGTGGCCGGCGACGGCGCGGCCGGCGTCGACCTCCTGGTCGTCCTGGGGGGGGACGGCACCCTCCTCTCCGCAGTTCGCGCTCTGGAGGGCTGCGAGGTCCCGGTGCTCGGGGTGAACCTCGGGTTCCTCGGCTTTCTCACCGAGATCAGCCTCGACGAGCTCCACCCCACTCTCGAGCACATCCTGGACGGGCAGACGACCCTGGATCCCCGAATGACCCTAGGAGGAACCGTGGAGCGTGGGGGCACCGTGGTGTGCCGCTACCAGGTTCTCAACGACGTCGTCATCAACAAGGGCACGCTGGCGCGGATCTCGGAGCTTGAGGTCCGGGTCGACGGCCGCTACCTCACCAACTACAAGGCCGACGGGCTCATCGCGTCGACGCCCACGGGCTCCACGGCCTACAACCTGTCGGCGGGCGGGCCGATCGTGAGCCCCAACCTGCCGTCGATCGTCCTTACTCCGATCTGCCCCCACACCCTGACCCACCGCCCCATCCTCTTGGACGACGCGGCCCGGATCGAGGTTCGGCTCGTCTCCAAGAACGGGGAGGTGTTTCTGACCCTCGACGGCCAGGAAGGGTTCGAGCTCCAGGAGGGGGACGTCCTCCACGTGGCTCGGGGCGGCCGGCCCGTGATCCTCGTTCAGTCGCCCCACCGGGACTACTTCCAGGTCCTGCGGAACAAGCTGATGTGGGGTGGCCGCTACGGCGCGGAGAACGGCCGGTGATCGAGACCCTGCGCGTGCGCGACTTCGCCCTGGTCGACGAGCTCTGCCTCGACTTCTCGCCCGGGTTTACGGTGCTCACGGGTGAGACCGGCGCGGGGAAGTCGATCCTGCTCCAGGCGCTGGGCCTGCTGCTCGGCGAGCGCGCGAGCCGAGAGGCCGTGCGCGCCGGCGCCGACCAGGCTCGGGTCGAGGGGGTGTTCGCCCCCTCCGGTGCGGTGCACGGGGCGTTGGCGGCGGCCCTGGACGAGGCGGGCGTTCCCTGGCCCGAGGGGGAGCCCCTGCTCGTGAGCCGCACCGTCGGAGCGGACGGCCGAAGCCGGGCTCAGGTGAACGGCGCCCTGGTCCCGCTGGCCGTGCTGGAGCGGGTCGGCGCGCGCCTGGTGGAGGTATCGAGCCAGCACCAGCACCAGGGGCTCATGCGGGAGGAGACGCACCTGAGCCTCCTCGACGCGGCCCTGGGGCCCGAGGGCCGAAGCGTGCTCGAGGCCTATCGCACGACGTACGAGGCGTGGGAGCGGGCCGAAGCCGAGGCCCGGCGGGTCGAGGGACTGGAGGCCACGGCCCGGGAACGCCAGGAGTTCCTCCGCTTCCAGGCCGAGGAGATCCGCCAGGCAAGGCTCGAGCCGGGGGAAGAGGAGCGGCTCGCCGTCGAACGAGAGGTGCTCCTGCACGCCGGGAAGCTCTTGGAGGCCTACGCGGCGGCGGAGGCCGAGGTCTACTCCGGCGGCGACGCGGCCCTGGATCGGCTGGGCCGGGCCGCCAAGGCCGTCGAAGCCGCGAGCCGCAAGGATCCGGAGGCCGCGGGCATCCTGGAGCTTCTGGCCGAGGCCCGGGCGTCCCTGGACGAGGCCGCGCTGCGGCTCCGGGACCGCCAACAGGGCCTCGAGGCCGATCCCCGCCGCCTGGAAGCCGTGGAGGAGCGGCTCGAGACGGTCCGGCGGCTCGAGCGCAAGCACGGCACGAGCACGGCGGCGATCCTGCAGCGTCTGAGCGCGATCGAGGCGGAGCTCGGCGAGCTCGATCACCGCGAGCTCGCCCTCGAGGCCGCCCGCAAGCGGCGCGACGCCGGGCGCCTCGAACTCGACGCCGCGGCCGAGAGGCTCGGAGCGGCGCGACGGCAGGCCGGGCGGGAGTTGGAGTCCCGCATCGGCGTCGAGCTCGAGGCGCTGGCCCTGGGGCGCTCGTCCTTTCGAGTCGAGCTCACCTCCGGGGAACCGGGCCCCCGGGGCACCGACGCGGCCCGGTTCCTCCTGGCCCCGAACCCGGGCGAGGCGCCGCGCCCCCTGGCCCGCATCGCCTCGGGCGGAGAGCTCTCGCGAATCCTGCTGGCCCTCAAGAACGCGCTTCGCGACGCCTCGGTGGAGACGCTCGTGTTCGACGAGGTCGACGCCGGCATCGGCGGAACGGTGGCCGACGCAGTGGGCGACCGCCTGGCCGCCCTCGCCGGAGCCTGTCAGGTGGTCTGCATCACCCACCTGCCCCAGATCGCCTGCCGGGCGACGCACCACTGGAGCGTCGAGAAGCAGGAGGCCGGCGGCCGCACCGTGACGCGGGTGCGCGCCCTCGGACCCGAGGACCGCGTGGACGAGCTCGCGCGCATGCTCGGCGGCCGCCACGTCACCGGGAAGACCCTGGAGCACGCGAGAGAGCTCGCAGAGAGGTTTGCGCCGTGACGACGTCGCGCCGCCCCGCCATCGTCCGCGCCCGCCTCGAGGACGTGGAGGGCATGAAGGCCCTGCTGGACGACTTTGCGCGGTCCGGCGACCTGCTGGCCCGGTCGCGCCTATCCCTCTACGAGACGATCCGCGACTTCTTCGTCCTCAAGGAGGGCGACGAGCTCGTGGGCCTCTCGGCGCTGCACATCTGCTGGATCGACCTCGCGGAGGTCCGGTCGCTCGCCGTCCGCCGCGACCGCCAGGGCAAGGGGTACGGCCGCGTCCTCGTGGAGCGGTGCCTGGACGACGCCCGCCGGCTGGGCCTGCGGCGCGTCTTCGCCCTCACCTATCGGCCGGAGTTCTTCGGCTCCCTGGGCTTCCAGCAGGTCGACAAGTCGGAGCTGCCCCACAAGGTGTGGCAGGACTGCGTCCACTGCGCCAAGTTCCCGGAGTGCGACGAGACCGCGGTGATGCGGGACCTGGAAGGAGAGACGCTCGAGGGACAGGTCTCCGCGGCCTGACCGAAGGAACGTCACGCCTCGGGCGGCGCACCCCGGACGTCCGCCTCCCTCGAAGCCCTCCACGCGAACCCGCGAACGCCAAGGCCCGAAGGCGCTGGCGTGGCCCGCGGTTGTCATCCGCGGTGGCGGAGGCACACTGTTCACATCCGCCGCGCGACCGAGACCCGGCGGAACGAATGAGGAAAGGAACACACGATCCGCCTGGGGATCCTGACCGGCGGGGGCGATGTGCCCGGCCTGAACTCTTGCATCAAGGCCGCGGTGTACCGGGCCGACGACGAGGGCCACCAGATGGTCGGCATCCGCAGGGGCTGGGCGGGCCTGCTCCACCTGAACCCGGACAACCCGCTCTCGGCCGAACGGCACACGGTGCCGCTGACCAAGGCGAACACCCGCACGATCGACCGAACCGGGGGAACGTACCTCCACACCTCTCGGACCAACCCGGCCCGGGTCAAGGCCCAGGACGTCCCGGAGTTCCTGGCGCCCGCGGCGGCGGGCGGACCAGAGCCCGTGGACTGCACCGCGCACGTGCTTCGCGTGATCGAGCACCTGAAGCTCGACGGCGTGCTCGCGATCGGGGGCGACGACACCCTGAGCTACGCGGTGCGCCTTGATCGCGAAGGCGTGCCTATCGTCTGCATCCCCTAGACTATGGACAACGACGTCCACGGCACGGACTACTGCATCGGCTTCTCCACGGCCGTGACCCGGAGCGTGGACTTCATCCACTCGCTCCGGACGCCCACCGGGTCCCACGAGCCGATCGCCGTGGTCGAGCTCTTCGGGAGGTACTCCGGGGAAACATCGCTCATCGCCGCGTACCTGGCCGGGGTGGACCGGGCTGTCATCTCCGAGGTGGGCTTCGACGTCGAGAGGCTCGTGCGGATGCTCGTGGAACACCGCCAGGGCAACCCGAGCCACTACGCCGTGATGACGATCTCGGAAGGAGCCAAGCCGATAAGCGGGGAGATGAGCCTCTCCGGCGAAGCCGACGCCTACGGACACAAGAAGCTCGGCGGAGTCGGGCTGTTCGTGAGCCGGGAGATCGAGCGTCTCAGCGGCGTGGGCACGGTGTTCCAGCAGCTCGCCTACCTGATGCGCAGCAGCGCCCCCGACGCGCTGGACCGGACGGTGTCCACGAGTTACGGGTACCTCGCCACCAACCTCATGGTGCAGCGGCGCTCCGGGCGGATGGTCGCCCTCCGGGACGGCAAGTACACGACCGTGTCCGCGAACGCCATCGCAGAGGGGAAGAAGCGCGTCGACGTAGACGAGCTCTGCGACGTCGGCCAGTACCGGCCCAAGGTCGCCCACCTGCTCGGAAAGCCCATGTTCCTTACTGACCGCGAGGATTACCCCGCAGCGGTCCAGGCGGACAGAGCCACCGCGACGGCCCGGAGCTCGGCCACCAGGTTTTCCACCTTCCCCCCGAGACCGGCGACGTTGCCGTCCTCCTGGCTCGTCTCTTCCAGATCCTCGGCGACCGCCCGGGCCCGCTCGGCGCGAAGGATGGCGAGGTTGCCCTTGAAGCGGTGCGCGAGCAGCGTCAGCTGCACCCGGTCGCCAGCGCCGAGGGCCTCGAGGAGGAGCGCCACCTGGGCCTCGGTGTCGCGCACGAAGGAGGACGCGATCGTCTTCGCGAGCCCCTCCCGTCCGTCCAGAGAGCGGACGAGGCGCGCTGTGTCCACCGCCGGGCCGGCGGGCTCCCGGTGATCCCGGTCGATCGGCGGGGGAGGCATTCCCCCGCCCCGTGTCACATCATCCATGGCGGACTCCGAAAACCCTCGAGCCAGCGAGGGTGACAAGATGCGTCGGGTGAAGCCGGACACGTGGTATAGATTGGCGGACGCGCCGCCCGAGTTGAAGCCTCGTGCGCCCCCCTAGGCCGAGGTGTCCCCGAGGTGCCGGGCCCGCTCGCCGACGAGAGCGTGGACTGCATCGATCATCGGAGTTGGCACGCCCGTCCGACGTGCCAACTCTGTCACGGCCCCCACGATGGCGTCGACCTCCAGGGGACGGCCCCTCTCCACGTCCTGGTGCATCGAGATCTTGACGTTTCCGAGCTTCCTCGCGACGTCGATCCGCTCGTCCGGGCTCAGGGCGATCTCCACACCGTAGGCGGCCGACACCGCCTTGGCCTCGGTCATCAAGGCTCGGATCAACTCCAGGAGGCGAGGGTTCGCGTGGATCTCGCCCATGCGAGCCAGCGTGAGCGCGGCGACCGGGTTGTAGGACAGATTGCCGATCAGCTTCGCCCAGACGTCCCCGCGGATGCGGGGCGAGACCGTGACGTCGAAACCGGCGCCCGAGAGCGCGGTCGCCAGCCGGCCGAGGCGCTCGCTCGACGAGCCGTCAGGCTCGCCTACGATCAAGGTCTTCCCTGCCTGCGTGATCACGCCGGGCTCGGTCACCTCGGCCGAGGCGTGCACCACGCAGCCGATGATGTGACGCGGGTCGAGCGCCTGGAAGAGGGAGCCGTCCGGATCGAGGCACGTGATCGGGCTGCCGTCGAAGGGGCCGCCCTCGCGGTAGAAGTACCACCAGGGCAGGCCGTTGATGGCCGGCACCACGGTCGTCTCGGGCCCGACGAGCGGTGCCATCCTCGGCAGCATCGCGGGGATCGAATAGGCCTTGAGGCCCACGAAGACGACGTCCTGGCGTCCGAGATCCTCCGGTCGATCCGTGGCCGCTACCGGAAACGTGTCGCGGCGCCCGCCGGAGACGAGCGTGACCCCGCGGGCGCGGAGCGCCTCGACGTGAGCCCCCCGGGCCACGAGCGACACCTCGTGCCCGGCCGAGGCGAGCCGCGCGCCGATGAATCCCCCAATGGCCCCTGCACCGACCACACACACCTTCATCCGCGTTCCTCCGATCGTTCCCGGCCGTCGCCGGGCGCTGGTATGATCGATCCACCGATTGCGCAGAGTACGCGGAACCGGATGTTCACCTGTCGGAACCGGTCACTCGAGTTGTCCGTGAACCCTCACAACCGAATAGAACAGCGTGGACCCCTTCCGACCAAGATCCTTCGAATCTGCGAAATCTGTGGATGTATCGCGTTGGTACTCCGTCAGTGCCCTCGGAGCCCAGCCCCGTAGACCTCCAGGTAGCGCCTCACCTCGACCTTCCTCCGGGTATTCTCCGAGCTCATGAACCGCACCGTGCCGAAGACCGGCCGCTCGGGCCCCCAGGCACGGTCGTGCCGACCCAGGCACCACAAGATCCCCGTGACCGAGTTCGGGTCTCGGCCGTCCAAGGCGTAGCGGTCGTTGAGCGTGAGCATTACCTCGAGGGCCTTCCGAGGGCTCGGAGACCACTCCAGGATCTTCTTGCCCCACAACATCCGCAGGTAGTTGTGGAGGCGACCCTCCCGCAGGAGCTGTCGCTGGGCCGCGTTCCAGAGCGGATCGTGGGTGGCCGCGGCCTCGAACTCCGACAGCCGGTAGACGTACGGGCGGGGGTCCCCGGCGTGGCGCTCGAGGGTCGCGCGGGCCCACGCGGGCAGGCTCTCGTAGCGGTCCCACGCCTCGCCGTAGGCGCACCCCGCGAACCCGAGCTCCCGCCAGGTGATCAACTGGTCGAGCAACGCCTCGGCCGAGGCGCTCGCCCTCCACCAGCCGCTGCGCCGCCCGTCGGCGCGGCGCGAGAGCAGGTCCTCCGACCACCCTTCGGCGCTCATCACGGCGGCGAACACCTCGTGCACCGAGAGGTGGCCGAAGTGGAGGTACGGCGACAACCCGCTCGTTGCGTCCCGGTCCGGGTGGTTTCGGTCCTCCGCGTAGCGCGCGAGTCCCCGGTCCACGAACTCCCGCAGGCGCTCGCGCGCCGCCGCTTCCCCTCCCCTCACCGGCGCAGGGAGCACCCCGTGGTCCACCGGCAGCCGGCCGAGCGCCGCCGCGTCGCCAGCCAGGAGCTCCGGGCTCGCCGGGGGCCAACGGTCGAGCACCGCATCCGGGACCACGGCCAGCGTTCCCCCGGCGTCCTCCAGCGGTTCGGGCTCCGGGAACATGGCCAGGTGTTCCGGAAGCGCTTTCTGGAGAAACCGCCGGAACGCGTACGCCGTCGGAAACGCGCGGCCGGCAGCCCGAAGGGGCAGTAGCCCGTTGGCATCGACCGCCTCGAGCCGCACCGGCAGGCGGCGCACGGCGGCTCGCAGCATTCGCGGGAGGAAGAAGGCCGGGAAGTCGTCGGCCACCACGGCGCAGGAGTGCCCCGCGAGCGCCACCAGAAGACCGCCGCCGCGGCCCACGGCCGGCTCCACGTACGGGTAGTACGCGACCCCGGCCTCCTCGCAGCGCCGGCGGTTGTCGGCCATGCCCTCGAGCACGAACCGGTGGAGCCGGTCGCTCGCCCAGGGGTAGTCGCACCGAAGAGCCTCAAAGATCAGCAGGGGGCGGTCCACCTCCCGTGACCACTCGACCGCCCGCTGGAGCGCAAGGTTCCAGGACGTCCGCCGAAAGGCCGTCATCCAGTAGAGGACGAACCCGCCGTTCGCCCGGACCGGGGCATCGTTGAGGGGACGGACGCGAATCCCAGGGACCGTGGCCAGGAGGTGCTCCCTTGGGTGAGGGGATCCAGGCAGGGCTCGGACTCTATAGACGTCGTCCGTGCCGGTCAAGACGGTCGGCGGCCCGGTGCCCGGAGAGACGCGCCTGCTGGTCCACGGCGTCGGGTGGCCAGCGGGGATTCCCCCCTCCGGGCTCCCACGCCACACTGCGCACGGTCCCGCCTGCAGCGCTTCGCGCCGCAGGCGCGAAGCTTCGAAATCGCCCTGCCCCCGCGCTCGGTCGGCCATGGCTTGCCAGACGCGGCCGCCTCGGGCGACCGATCGAGCGGGTCCCGTTTCGCAAACCACACCGGCCGCGGCGCGAATCCGTGAGGAAGCCGACGTCGCAGCGATCGCTCACCGATCCAAAGGCGGGTCGCCAGAACCTGGAGCACGCGTCGAGCGTCACAGGTCACCTCGGCGAGGCCCGCGAGCGGCCTCGTCGAACCGCTCCTTGATTTTCCCCCCGATCTTGACAACCCTATTGCGGCCGGCGCGGCACCGGGCATTCGAAAGAGGGGGAAGGGAGGACCCGATGAAGGTCACGGTCAACGGTATCTCCATGAACTACACCCTGGACGGGCCAGCCTCGGCCCCTGCGGTGGCGCTCAGCCACTCGCTCGCAGCGAACCTCTCCCTGTGGGACGCCCAGGTTTCGGCGCTGGCGCACCGGTACCGGGTTCTCCGGTACGACATCCGCGGTCACGGCGGGAGTGATGCCCCAGAGGGTGCCTACCCTCTGGCCCAACTGGCCTCGGACGCGCACGCCCTGCTGGGTGCCCTGGGGATCCGGCGGGCCTGCTTCGTCGGCGTGTCCCTGGGTGGGATGATCGGGCAGCTCCTGGCCCTGGAGCACCCCGAGGTCCTCGCGGGGCTCGTCCTCTGCGACACGACGAGCCGCGTTCCACCGGAGGCGAGGGCGCTCTGGGACGAGCGGATCGCGGAAGTGAGGGAAAGAGGGCTGGAGGCGCAGGTAGAAGCCACGGTCGGGCGGTGGCTGACCGCAGACTTTCGGGAGCGTTACCCCGACGTCGTGGAGAGGGTTCGAGGGGTGATCCGGGCGACGAATCCCGACGGCTACATTGGCTGCTGCCACGCAATCCGCGAGGTGGACCTCACCGACCGACTGGCGGGCATCGCAGTGCCCACCCTCGTCCTCGTGGGCGATGAGGATCTGAGCACTCCCGTCGCGGCCTCCCAAGCCATCCACGAAAGGATCGACGGCTCCACGCTCATCACACTCCCGAGAGCGGCCCACCTCTCCAACGTGGAGCAGCCCGAGGCCTTCAACCGTGCACTGGTGGCGTTCCTGGCGAAGGTGGAGAAGACTGGAGCTTCCTCGGCATAGGTTCCCGCCCAGCGGGCCCGGGTAGATTCTCGACCCGTGAATGGACACCCTGCGAAGAGGTCCCTTCTCGCCACGCGACGAACCGCGGGTCCTGGAGGTGGGTCCGGAAGAAGTACGGCCCGCGCCTACTACGCTCTCAACTTCACCGGGTGCACGCCCTTCAGTTGCGGCCGGTGTTTGGAGGTCTGCCCCCATCGAGTTGTCGCGATGGGCGAGCGCAGGCCCCGGCCGAAGACCCGGATGCGTGCATGGAGTGCGGGGCGTGCGCGACGAACTGTCCAGCCGGAGCCATCCGCGTCGAGGCCGGCGTCGGATGCGCCGCAGGACTTGTCGCCGAATGGCTTCGGGAACGAAAGATGCGAACGACCACCGGAGCGTGTTAGAAACCTCCTTCCGCGATGAGGGAAAGGATGGTCTTTCTGGCGCAAGACCCCTACGCGGTTCTGGGCATGCCTCAAGATGCGACCGACAAGGACCTCAAGGCCGCCCACAGGCGTCTCGCGAAGAAGTTTCATCCGGACAGAAACCCCCGTGATCCTCACGCCGCCGAGAAGTTCAAGGAGATCCAGTGGGCATATGAGTCGATCCAAACCTCAAGGGCCCAGAAGTGCATCGAGGACACGGCGGTCTGGCGGAAATGCTGGAGCGACCTGCCGCCCGAGGAGGCCGATCCGGCTCTTGACTTCCTGTGGCGCGTGCGAGCCCACTACAGCAAGAACAGATAGAGCGTGCAGAAGGACCCTGTCGATGAAGCTCTCTCCCTGGTGTTGCCCCTGGGGCGAGCGGACAGCGAAGGGGTGAACACAAAGAACGGACCCGTCGTACATTGGAGCATACGCCGGTGGGATACGGTCGTGGGCGACGACGCCACCACTCAGATCAGGCCAACCGGCTAAGCGATCCTTCGACGAGTTCCGGAACGAGGGGTGGAGAAACGTCGCGAAGAGTCGTCCCACCCTTCTTGAAACACCTCGCCCCACCGGATCGGCTCGACTCACCCCTCCGCTTGCGCCTCGTCGCCGAGAGCTTTCGCCGCTAAATTTTCAAGGGCGTCTCAGGCGCGTCGGGGGGCACAGACGCTGGGAGGATGAAGTCCCGGAAGGCGGAGGACGGTGCGGTCCGTGCTGAGGGCGACGTGCCGCGTGCACTTCAACGACCAGCAGATGAGGAGGCGGATCAGGACAGTGGCGGGCGGAAGGCTCGCCTTCCGGGGTGTTGACGGGTGTGGACGACGAGGGAAAGGATTATGGTGAGCAGGATGCTCTGCTCGACCCCCACGAAAACGACGACGGCAGCCGTGGTCAGTGCCACCCAAAACTCCAACGGCCGCTCCAGCCAGATCTTCTTCATACCCAGGACGTCGATCAAATCCGCGCCGATCAGGAAGACCACAGCCGAAAGGGCCGGCCCCGGCAGGAAGGCGAGGGGGCCAGTGAGGAAGAGGAGCACCTCTTGGACGAGGAAACCCGTGGTGAGGTGGGCGAGCTGGCTGCGGCCTCCCGCGCTCTCAACCATCTGGGTCTTGGTCGGGCTTCCGTTGACCACAAACGCCCCGGATAGCCCGGCGCCCACATTGGCCAGGCACAAGGCGACCATATCGACATCTTCATCCAACCGCTCCTCGTACCGCGCGTCGTACGCGCGCGAGGTGGCCAGATTGGCGAGTTCGGTCTATGGGCCAGGCGGTCGAGACCGCACACTGTGGGCCGTCCCGGCACCCTGAGCACTCGCGCCGAAAGGGTCGGATCCCGGGTTGACGCAGCGGCAGGGTGGAATATGGTCCCAGGGCAGCACCTAGCAGGGTCACCGGACCGACTCGCGGGAGGGAGCTGAACCCTGGGCGAGCGCCAGCCGAAGCCAAGACGCGGAGAAGGGAGGACGAACAGGAGAAGAGTCGCCCTTGCCGCCCTGGGGTCCTTGTTGCTGTCCGCGTGCATCGTGGTGCCGGGCCGCCGAGGTCCGGAACTCGTTGCGGTGCCTCCCCTTCCACAGATCGTTGAACTGTTGAATGCTCCGTACTACGCCTATAGCGGCTATTGGTACTACTACCAGGACAATCGGTGGAGCTACGGGCGCTCCCGAAACGGCCCCTGGTATGAATTGCCGCGGGACCGCTATCCCAAAGAAGTGAGGTTCAGGAGCCGTGGGCAGGGTGGTGGGCGCGACAGGGGAGAAAGCCGAAGCAGAGAAGACCGTGACAGGGATTAGGCAGGGGGCAAAGACGACCAGGGAGAGCCCTGGCTCGAACCCCGCCGAGGAACACGCGCCGGCCGCCGATGCGCTCGAAGTGGAGCCTTGAGCACTCGCTCAGCCCACGTCAGATCAGGAACTCAAACCGCTCCAGATCGGCTTTTCCCAGCTTTCATACAGCCGCGGCGCGTGGCGAAGGAATGAGGAGGCGGGGGAATGAAGACTGCCAAGGGGCTCTGGCCTGTGGTCCTGGCAATCCTCCTCGGCCTCGCGGGGATCGGCGCCGCTCGGGCGGAGAGTTTGGAGGAGTTGAAGAAGAACGCCGAGCAGGGAGATGTCGACGCGCAACTGACGCTGGGGGCCATGTACTACATCGGCCAGGGCGTCTCCCAGGATCTTTCCGAGGGGGCGAAGTGGTTTCGGAGAGCGGCAGGTCAGGGGAACACCGAGGCCCAGTTCAGCCTTGGGTACATGTACGATTATGGCCAAGGAGTGCCTCAGGACTCTGTCGAAGCGGCCAAGTGGTATCGAAGGGCAGCAGAGCAGGGGAACCCCGAGGCCCAATTCAGCCTTGGGCGCATGTTCGACTATGGCCAAGGAGTGCCTCAGGACAACGCCGAAGCGGCCAAGTGGTACCGGAGGGCTGCGGAGCAAGGAAACCCCCAAGCACAGACCACGCTTGGCCGTGCGTACGAGAGTGGCCGAGGAATGCCGCAGGACTATGTCCAGGCTCACAAGTGGGCCAGCCTGGCTGCCATCGGCGGCGACGTCAGTGCGGTGAAGAATCGGGACGTTGTCGCTTCCAAGATGACCCGCGAGCAGATCGCCGAGGCGCAGGAGTTGGCGCGGGAGTGGAAGCCGAAGCAGGAGGGAAAGTGACAGGAGCCGGACGCTCCAACCGGGCGAAGGGAATTCTGGCACATACCCCACTCCACCGCTGCCCCGGCGCAAGGGGTCCAGCGATTCCGCCGCGTGAACCCGCTCCAACTCCCATTATGATCTCGGCCTTCTCCAGAGCGACGCCATCACTCGGAATGCGCCCGGTCCCGTCAGCTCCCCTTGTCCTGGAGGAAGTCGGTGCGAAACCCGGCCACCTCCCGGTCTCCCAGGTCATCCTCGAACCGCATCATCCGGTCAATCAGGCCCGAGGAGGGAGATGGGGAGATTGGGGCAGGCACCCGAGAGAGGGCGCGCTTCGGTGGGCGGCGCACCGCGCGCGCCCTGCGCACGAACTTCTCGTCCAACACCGCAGCACGCACGAAAGCCTGCCGGCCTGTCGCAGGGGGGCAGCGGCCGATCTTCCGCGGAGGGGTCGCAGATTGACAGTCGCCGGCCGCGGAGAAGACCGGTGCACGCCCTGTGCACCGCGCAGGCAATCTGCCCTTCCAAACGAGAAGAGAGAGGAGTGAACCGTGGACCGAAAAGAAGTGATGGCGCTCGTCAACAAGCCGGGCTGGCTCGGAACCCTGAGCACGGCCGATCTGCAGGGCAATGTCAATGCCGGGGTGTTCTCATCGGCGCACATGCCCGACGAGGACTCTGTGGTCGTGGCCCTCGGCCAGAACCGCACCCTCGACAATCTGGGCAAGAACCCGAAGGCGGCGCTCTGCGTCTTCGAGACGGCGGCCTCACCCTATGACTGGAAGGGCGCACGGATTTACCTGGAGGCCAAGGCGATCGAGGCGAGCGGACCGTTGTTCGACAACCTGGTCGCCCTCGTGCGTCAGGCAGCGGGCGATCAGGCTGCGCAGATGACGAAGGCCGCGGTTTCCTTCCGGATCACCGGGGTCCGACCGCTGATCGACATGGGCGTATAAGCGCCGGCTCGCCCGCAACGTATCCGTGTCAGGGTGCGAAGGCGGGGTGCACGACCCGGTCGCCGTCCCGGATCCCCAGCCGGGCGACGGCGCCGCCGGCGAGTTCCAGGACGCCGTGAACCGGGACACCCGAGGAGATGATCGCGGTAGAGTTGGGCTCGGTCATGCCGGCGATCTTCAGGACTTGCCCTCCAGGGCCCAGGAAGAGCATGTCGAGGGGGATGAGGGTATCCTTCATCCACATCGAGACCACCCGCTTCTCCGGGAAGACGAAGAGCATTCCCCGGTCGGCCGGCAGAACCTCTCGCTCCATGAGGCCGCGCGCGCGCTGCTCCGGGGTGGTCGCCACCTCGACGGAGAACCGATGGGCCCGACCGTGGCCTTCGACCGTGATCTCGGCGCGGCCGAACACCACGGGGCCGGGTTCGGCGCCGTGGCAGGCTGCGGCGATCCAGACCGCGAGGAAGGCGAGGCCGAGAGAGCGTCGGAGCATGGCGCGTTGATACAGGAAACCGCGGCGCCGGGCAACCGCCTGCGCGAGGAGCGATTCGTGGAAGAGTTTCGGCTGGTTCCCATCGGATTCGTACGCTCCCCCTACCGCAGGCCCGAGGACGCCCCCCACCAGGGCCGCGAAGCACCCGCCGAGTGCCGGCTCGAGATCCTGGAGCCCTACCGGGCGGCCCTGGAGGGGATCGCTTCCCGGGAGCGACTGCTGGTCCTCTGCTGGCTCGACCGCGCACCGCGCGACGTGTTGCAGGTGCGTCCCCGGGGGGACCCGACGGCCCCGCTGACCGGCGTCTTCGCGACCCGTTCGCCCCGGCGGCCGAACCCCATCGCCGCGTACGTCGCCCGGCTGCTCGAGGTTCGGGGCACGGTGCTGCGGGTCTCTGGCCTCGACGCCCTGGACGGCACGCCGATCCTCGACCTGAAACCTTACGTGGCGAGGCTGGACGAGTGAGAACAGCCGGGAAGCTGGGATGCTAGGAGGCTGGAAGGCTTGGGGGCCGTTGACGATCGGGGCGGCTCTGGCGCTCCTCCTCAGCGGAGCGGTACGAGCCGCGCCAGTCCCCGCGAACGTCTGGGCTCCAGCGGCTGCACCAAGGCACTGGTCCTTTCCCCGGGACCACGGCGCGCACCCGGACTTCCGCACTGAGTGGTGGTACTTCACGGGCAACCTCGCCGGCCCGTCGGGCCGCCGGTACGGCTACCAGCTCACCTTCTTCCGCCAGGGAATCCGGCCAAAGCCCCTGGAGCCCCGCAACGCCTGGTCGGTGCGCGACCTCTACCTCGCCCACGTCGCCCTCACCGACCCCTCGGGTGACCGCTTCCGCTACGCGGAGCGCACGAGCCGCACCGGGCCCGGCCTGGCGGGCGCGAGCAGTGCCGGCCTCGACGTGTGGCTCCTTGGGTGGTCGGCGCGACAGGAAGGAGGGCGGATTCAACTGAAGGCGACAACCGGCGAACTCGCGCTGGAACTCGAGCTCGAGGCCCGAAAACCCGTGGTGCTCCATGGACAGGGGGGCCTGAGCCGCAAGGGGGCCGCCGCGGGACAGGCGTCCTACTATGCTTCCCTCACCGACCTCTCGACCCGGGGCCGGGTGCGCGTCGGGGCCGGCGGATCCTGGGTTCCGGTGACCGGCACGAGCTGGTTCGACCAGGAGTTCGGCTCGAACCAGCTCTCGGCCGGTCAGGTGGGCTGGGACTGGGTGAGCCTCCACCTCTCGGACAGGCGCGACCTCATGCTCTACCTCCTCCGCCGGGCCGACGGCACGGTCGAGCCCTCCTCCTCGGGCACGCTGGTGGAGGCCGACGGCTCGGCCCGGCACCTACCCCTCTCCGACCTCTCGCTCGCGGCGGTGGCCCACTGGACGAGCCCGCGCACCGGGGCCCGGTACCCGAGCCGGTGGAGGGTGCGCGTCGCCTCGGCCGGCATCGATCTGGAGCTCACGCCGTGGCTCGCCGACCAGGAGCTCGTCACAACGGCATCGACCGGAGTCGTGTACTGGGAGGGAGCCGCAAGCGGGCGGGGTGTGTCGGGGGGCCGGCCGGCAACCTGCGAAGGGTACGTCGAGCTCACCGGCTACGGTGGAGCCGTGGGCGGCCTGTTCTGAGAACGACGCGTCCGCAGATTCCACAGATTTCACCGATCCTGGTCACGCCGATCCCAAACGCAGGCGCATTCTTTCCTCGACTCCAGGGGAACGAAGGCAACGGAAACGGTCTTCGCCTTGCCCGTCGGTATCTGCGCAATCTGCGTAATCTGCGGATCTCGTGTGTTCGGTGCCCTGGCGTCCGAAAAGGACTACAGCAGCGACACCGGGTCGACGTCGGGCTGGATCCACAGATCTCCGGAACCCCGCGGGACCGGCTCCGCTAGGAGGCGCCGGAGCACTCGCTGCATCGGGCCCGGCTCCCAGGCCGGGGCCCGCAGGAGGACTTGGAAGCGGTAGCGGCCGCGGAGCCGCTCCAGGGGGGCAGGGGCCGGGCCCAGCACCTCCACGCCGTAGGGGGCTCCGCAGGCAACGGCCCGGCGGGCCAGGTCCCGGGCCGCCGTCTCTCCCTCGGTGCGGTCCGGCGACGAGACCCGCAGGAGGGCGAGCCGCCGGAACGGTGGGAAGCCCGCCTCTCGGCGGGCTTCGAGCTCCCCCGCGGCGAACCCTTCGAAGTCGCCCGTTGCCACGGCCTGGAACACGGGGTGGTGGGGCAAGCGCGTCTGAAGGAAGACCACCCCTTCCTGCTCCTCGCGCCCGGCGCGGCCCGCGACCTGGGTGAGCACCTGGAACGTTCGCTCCGCCGCCCGAAAGTCGGGCAAGTGCAGGCTCTGATCCGCGTCAGCGATCCCCACCACCGTCAGCCGCGGAAAGTGGTGCCCCTTGGCGACCATCTGCGTGCCGACCAGAATGTCGGCCTCTCCCTTGTGAAACGCCCCGAGCACCTGGGCCCCGCCGGAACCGCGCGCGGTGTCGCGGTCCAGCCGGGACACGCGGGCGCCGGGCCACGCGCGCTCCGCCGCCTCCACGAGCCGCTGGGTGCCGAAGCCGATCGGCGTGAGCCCCGCGGAGCCGCACGACGCGCACGTCGAGGGGGGACGGCGCTCCCCCCCGCAGTGGTGGCAGAGCAGGAGCCCCTCGGGGATCTGGGGCCGGCGGTGCAGCGTCAGGGCAACCGCGCACCGCGGACACCGCAGCGCCTCCCCGCAGTCCGGACACAGGAGAGCGGGGCTGAACCCTCGCCGGTTGAGGAAGATCAGCCCTTGCTCCCCCCGGCCGAGCGCCTCCTCGACGCCCCGGCGCAGCGGCTCTGACAGGAGCACGCGCGACCGCCGCCGGCTCTCCTCTTGCCTCAGGTCCACCAGTCGGACCTCCGGCGGCCGGGCGGCTCGGACGCGGCGAGGCAGGGACAGCCCCCGGACGGCGCCTGCGCGGGCCCTCCAGTAGGTCTCGAGGTCCGGGGTGGCCGAACCGAGCACCACCACCGCCTCCGAAAATTGGGCGCGCATGAGAGCCGCGTGCTTGGCGTGGTAGCGAAGTCCCTCTTCTTGCTTGTAGGAGGCCTCGTGCTCCTCGTCGACCACGACCAGCCCGAGGCGGGCCACGGGCGCGAACACCGCGGAGCGGGCCCCCACGGCGATCGAGGCTTCGCCCCGGCGCACCCGTTCCCACTGGAGCCGTCTCTCGCGCTCGCCCAGGCCACTGTGGAGCACGGCCAACGCACCGCCGAAGCGCGCCGCAAACCGTCCCAGGAGCTGGGGCGTCAGGCCGATCTCCGGGACCAGGACGATGGCCCCCTGCCCCCGCCGGTGGACCTCCTCGACGGCCCGCAGATACACTTCGGTCTTTCCGCTGCCGGTAACGCCATGCAGGAGGAAGGTGCGGTCGGGGCCTCCCGCCAGGCCCGCGCGGATCGCCTCCAAGGCCTGTGCCTGCTCCGGGCTCAGCACCAGGTCGGCGTCCCCGGCCCGAAAGGCGCCGCCGTCCGGGATCACCGCACACGCCGCTTCGACGCGCCTCTCCACCCACCCCTTGGCGACCAGGCGCCGCAGCGCCTCGGCCGACGCGCCGGCGGCCAGGAGCTCCCCGCGCGTCAACGACCGGTCGGACAGGAGTCGCAGCACCTCGACCTGGCCTCGGCATCGCGCCGGAAGGCTGTCCGGCGAAGGGGCCTGGAGCGCCCGAGCGTAGCGCGAGGTCCCCACCGGTGCGGCGCGGGTCTCGACCGCCCACTCGCGCACCGCGACCCCGCGCGCGACGAGCGCGGCGAGGATCTTCCCGTCCGAAACCCGCAGGGCGGAGGCGGCCAGCTGGCCCTTGCGGCACAGCGCCTCCCAGAGGGCTGCCGCGCGGGTCCCGAGGCCCTCGTCGGCAGACACAGCGCTTCCGGCGACCGGGCGATAAACGGGGCGGGCTCGGGCTCGGAAACCGGGGGGCAGGAGGCTCGCCAGGGTCTCCCCCGGCGGGCCGTGGTAGTAGCGAGAGAGCCACAGGCCGAGGCGCACCAGGTCCTCGGGCAGCGCGGGGTCCCGGTCCAGCACCTCGAGCAGATCGCGGACCTTGGGCACCTCGGCTACCAGGTCCAGGTCCACGATGAACCCCGTGGCCCGCGCGTTCCCGAGGGGCACGACGCACCGGGCACCGGGCCGAGCGCAGGGCACCAGGTGGTCGGGGATGCCGTAGTGGAGCGTGCGGGGGAGGGGAAGACAGACGGCGACGCGAGCGAAGGAGCCCATCGACAGAGGGGAGGAGGTCAGGAGCCGGTCCGCTCCTTCTTCTCCGCCTCCGTCTTGCAGTCGATACACTGGGTCGTGACCGGGCGAGCCTCAAGGCGCTTCTCCCCGATCTCGTCGCCACACGTCTCACAGACGCCGAAGGTGCCCTCCTCCACGCGCTGGAGCGCCTCCTGGATCTTGACGATGAGCTTTCGCTCCCGGTCCCGGATGCGCAGAAGGAAGTTGCGGTCCGACTCAGCGGCGGCCCGATCCGTGGGATCGGCGTAGTTCTCGTCGCCCTCGGCCAGGTCGGTCACCGTGGCGCGCGCCTCGGTGAGGAGGACACTGAGGCGCTCCTGCAGCAGGGTCTTGAAGTACTCGAGGCGCTCAGGCTCCATGGGTCACCTCACCGCAGATCAGGCAGGACCCGGGTGAAACCCTTGGGCTCTACCCGGTGCCTATGTTATAGTCACGGACCAAAGAAGGCGGGATTATAGCAAAACTCGTTCCCCCTCAGGAAACCCTTTTCTCGGATGCCATGAAACGGCTCGTCACCTTCGGCCTCGTGATCGCCGCTGCCACGTGCCGGGCCGCGCCCCCGGGGCTCGAGGCCACAGACGCGCGCGCCTTGGGGATGGGCGGGGCCTACCGGTCCCTCGCGGAGACAACCGCGGCCGCACGCTTCAACCCGGCGGGGCTCAGCCCCCACCGGGGGTTCTTTGCCGGAGCCTCCTACGCCACCAGCCCCACCAGCGCCCTGGACGCCGTTCACATCACGCTCGTGGACAACATCACCTCCCCCATGGGAGGCGCCCTCCAGTACAGCCATTTTCAGGGCAAGGAGGAGCGTGAGGAGATCTCCCTGAGCCTATCGGCCGGAGACACCAAGCAGTTCTCGGGGTTGTGGTGGGGGTTCACGGGACGATACGTCCAGGCGCGCGGTCGGAGCGCCGCGGAGTGGGACGACCTCCTCACTGGAGACGTCGGGTTCCTCTTCGAACGCCCGGGCGGCATCCGGATCGCGGCCGTGGGCTACGACATCTTCGACACCTCGTCCACGTTCCTCAACCGGCGCATCGCGCTGGGCGTCTCCCGGAGCTCGCCGGAGGGCTGGGTGGTGGCCGGGGACGTCGTACGGAACCTGGACCGGGACGTGTCGAGCGGCGTCGACCTCCACGTGGGCGGAGAGTACGCCCGGCCGGGATCTCCCTGGGCGTTTCGGGCCGGCTACCAGTGGCGCGGGGACACGGGGAAGGACTACGGGTCGCTGGGAGTCGGGTGGCGGCTGACGGACGTCCTCCAGTTGGCGGGCGCCCTTCAGCAGGCCCGGCAGGGCGCCGACGGGCACCTCGTTGTCGTCTCGGTCGAGGGCAGCTTCTAGCGGTCGCGCACGTAGAGACCGCTCTTCCCCCCCTCCTTGCGGAGCAGTCGCACGTCCCCGATCACGATCCCCTTGTCCACCGCCTTGCACATGTCGTAGACCGTGAGCGCGGCCACGCTGACCGCGGTCAGCGCCTCCATCTCGACACCGGTGAGCCCCGTGACCCGGACCTCGGCCTCCACATCGACGCGGCTCGCGCCGGGATCGAGGACAAAGTCGACGCGGACCGAGGAGATGGGCAGGGGATGGCACAGGGGGATGAGCTCTGAGGTCCGCTTCGCGGCCATGATCCCGGCGAGACGCGCCACCTGCAGCACATCCCCCTTCTCCAGGGACCGATCCGAGATGCGGCGGAAGGTTTCGGGGGCCACCCAAACGCTCCCCGCGGCCACGGCCCTCCGAACCGTTGCCGCCTTGTGCGATACATCGACCATGCGGGCCGAGCCCGCCTCGTCGAAGTGGCTGAGCCCGCCTTCTTTCATTTCCCTGCCTTTTCCACCACGATCTGATCGACCACCGTGTAATTGTAGTCGGCGCCCATGTAATCGAAGGTACCGAACGCCGTCACCTTGTCACCCCTTTTTAAGTTCAACAACTGATCCGCCTGAGCATGGCTCTTCTTCAAGTACAGCCGCACCAGGCTCGGTGCACCAAGGGCAAAGCAGAAATAGTCCTTCGTATTGATCTTTGTTTTTCGAATCTGGTAGCAGAAGTCGCTCCCAGCAAATTGGAAAACGCCGGAGACCTGAACCTTCTTCCCTGCGAATACATCCCGCTTCCCCACCAGCTCCCCCTGGCTCACCTCCTTGTAGTCGGCGG
Organism: Deltaproteobacteria bacterium; assembly: GCA_016214985.1. GTDB lineage: Bacteria > Desulfobacterota > Deferrisomatia > Deferrisomatales > JACRMM01 > JACRMM01. The sequence continues at coordinate 27,641 of JACRMM010000021.1, forward strand.
GATTGACCTCCGCTCCCGCCGCAAAGGGCACCGAGAGCAGGGCAACGAACAGAGCGACCGCCAACGTTTTCCTCATCGTGTCCTTCCTCATGTCTGTGCGGCAGCGACCGCGCCATCTTCCCTTCGTCCGAGACCTCTCCCCAGCGACCCTCGTACCGGCCGCGAGCGCTCCGGTTACAACCGCCGACCGGCCGGGCGATTCTACCAGCTTCGCTGCGCGCGCCTAAAGGGGGAAAGGGCTCGGGGGCGATCGCTTTACGTCGACAAGGGATTCTGTTACAAACGACCTCCTTTCCCGCTCTCGGTGAGGCCTCCTCCCCATGCCGCGCTACGACCTCGTCCTGCTCCACGCGCCCAGCGTCTACGACTTCCGCAAGAAGCCTGCGATCTACGGCCCGATCTCCGACGTGATCCCTCCCGGGCCGAACTTCGAGATGTACCCGATCGGGATGATCTCCATCTCGGAGCACCTCGTGCGCGCCGGCTTCGAGGTGCGCATCGTCAACCTGGCCATGAAGATGCTGGAGGACCCGCGCTTCGACGTCGAACGCTTTCTCGGAAGCCTCGATGCCCGGCTCTTCGGCATCGACCTGCACTGGCTGCCCCACGTCAACGGCGCGCTCGCCGTCGCCGAGATCGCCAAACGGCTGCACCCCCGGACCCCCATCGTGTTCGGCGGGTTCTCCACGAGCTTCTTCCACGAGGAGCTTCTCTCGACGTACCCGTTCGTGGACTTCGCGATGCGCGGCGACTCCACCGAGGGGCCCATGGTGGATCTCGTCCGGGCCGTGGTCGGAGGAACGACCGACTTCTCCGAGGTCCCCAACCTCAGCTGGCGCAACGCCGCGGGAGCCGTGGTCGCCAACCCTCTGGGCTACAAACCCGCCGACCTCGACCACGTGTTCACGAACTACGAGCACGCGATCCGGCAGACCGTGCGCCACCTGGACTTCACCGGGTACCAACCGTTCGAGACCTGGGACCGGTACCCCATCACCGCGGTCTTCACGTGCCGGGGCTGCGTCCACAACTGCCGCACCTGCGGGGGCGGAGCGCACTTCTTCCATCAGACCATGGAGCGCGGCCGCCCCACCTTCAAGGCCCCGGAGCTGGTGGCCCGGGACATGAAGACGGCCGAGACGTTCCTGAACGCGCCCATCTTCATCATCGGCGACATCCTCCAGCACGGCGAGGAGTATGCGCGCCGGCTGCTCGCTGAGGTCAAGCGCCTCGGAATCCGAAACGAGGTGGTCATCGAGTTCTTCGACCCGCCGAGCCGGTCGGTCCTCGAGGCCGTGGCGGACGCGATTCCCCGGTTCAACCTCGAGATCAGCCCGGAGAGCCACGACGAACAGGTGCGCTACGCCTTCGGCCGGCCCTTCGGCAACGAGGCCCTGGAGCGGTTCATCGGCGACGCGCTGGAGCTCGGCTGCCGCCGCTTCGACCTCTTCTTCATGACCGGCCTTCCCCAACAGACGCCCCAGAGCGTGCTCGATACGGTCGACTACTGCGATCGGCTCCTCGGACGCTTCGGGCAGAGCCGGCGGCTGTTTCCCTTCATCAGCCCCCTGGCGCCCTTCGTCGACCCGGGCAGCGCCGTCTGGGAGCACCCCGAGAAGTACGGCTACCGTCTGCTCTTCACCCGTCTGGAGGAGCTCCGCCGGGCCCTGGAGAGCCCCAGCTGGAAGTACTTCCTCAACTACGAGACCGAGTGGATGTCCCGGGACGAGATCGTGTACACGACCTACGAGGCGGGTGCCCGGCTCAACGACGTCAAGGAGCGCCACGGGCTCATCTCCGGCGAGGAGGCCGGCCGGGTCCGAGAGAAGAACCGGGCAGCCGTGGCCATGATGCGCAGGGTCGACGCCGCGATGGACCTCACCGACCCGGCCGGACGGGAGCGCGCGCTGGCGCGGCTCCGGGACGAGATCCGGGACCTCGACACCTCCACCGTCTGCGACAAGTCCGAGCTCGACTGGCCCACGGGCCTGCTCAAAGTGAACCTGCACCGGGTCATCCCCCTGGTCGTCTCCGAGCTCTTCCGCAAGCTCGCGCGCCGCAGGGGGTAGCGTGCTCGTCATCGCAGAGGCGGCGGCGCGGCGGGCCGGCGCGATTCAGAGGGAGCGGTACCGGACCGGCCTCACGGTCCGCCAAAAGGGCGCGCTGGATCTGGTCACCGACGTGGACGTGGCCTGCGAGGAGGCGATCCGGGAAGTCCTGCGGCGGCGCGCTCCGGGGACCGCTGTGCTCGGCGAGGAAGGTGGGCTCGAGGGCGACGGAGCCGATCGGTGGGTCGTGGACCCGCTGGACGGAACCACCAACTACGCCCACGGCTTCCCGGTGTTCTGCGTCTCGATCGCCTGGGAAGCGGGCGGACGGGTGCGCGCCGGGGTGGTCTACGACCCGTTGCGCGACGAGCTCTTCGGAGCCGAAGAGGGCCGCGGCAGCCTCCTCAACGGCGCGCCGATTCGGGTCACCCGGACTGGAACCCTGGAGGACGCCCTCCTCGCCACCGGGTTCCCCTACGACCGGCGGACCAATCCGCGAAACAACCTCGACGCCTTCGCCCGGCTCACCCTGGCGACCCAGGGTGTGCGCCGTGGGGGCGCCGCGGCGCTCGACCTCGCCTACGTGGCCGCCGGGCGGCTCGACGGGTTCTGGGAGCCGGGGCTCAAGCCCTGGGACCTGGCGGCGGGCATCCTGCTGGTCGTCGAAGCGGGCGGACGGGTCACCGGCTACGCAGGAGACCCCTTTACGCTTCGAGACTCCGACGTGGTGGCCAGCAACGGTCCTCTTCACGCTCCCCTACTCGAGAACGTCCGCGCGTCAGAAGCACGGGGCGACTCGGGCTGACCCCGAGCGAGGCCGCGGGAGAGACGCGCTCACCTTTCACGCCTGGGAAGCCGAAACGTTGTTTGTCCCTTCGTTTCCTCGAGTCGAGCTCGACCATGCCACGAAGACGACGCCCGGCCGCACCTCTGCTCATTCCGGCGCTCCTGTCGCTCCTGGCGCTCTCGTGCCACCGGGCACCCGCGCCTCCTCCGGTGCTTCGGCTCGGCTACGCTCCTCACGATCACCACGCCCCGCTCTTCGTGGCAGCGCTCGGCGCGGCCACGCTCCGCGCGATGGGGAGCCCCTACCTCGTACCCGGCTCCTCGCGGAGCGAGTACGCGCTGCGCCGCGGCGACCGCGTCGTGGCGACCGTGCAGCTCGTTCCCTGCGCCGGCGGCCGGGAGCTGCCACGCCGGCTCGCGGAGGACCTGCTCGACATGGCGTTCGGCGGGTTTCCGGCCTTCGTCCAGCAGATCGACCGCGGCGCACCGCTGCGCATCGTGGCGCCGACCATGACCGGCGGCGCTGGGCTGGTGGTCGGCTCGTCCCTCGGGGTGCACGACTGGAAAGAGTTCGTCGCCCGGGTCCGGAAGGACCGCCGACCGCTGCGCATCGGGTACCGTGCGGACGGCGCGGTGCAGCGCCTCCTCTTGGAGCAGGCGCTGGCGGGCGAGGACCTCTCCGTCGGGGCGCGGATCGACGATGCCGGAAGCCAGGTGGCCCTCGTCAACCTCTACGGCGCGGAGAACCTCCTCCCCGCGCTCCGAAACGGCGTCGTCGACGGCTTCGTGGGCGTCCAGCCCTACCTGGCCCTGGCCGAGGAGCAGGGGGTGGGCCGCGTCGTCACGGACCTCCGTGAGGCTCCCTGCAGCGGAGGCGGTGCGTGCGCAGTTCCCTGCTGCGCCCTGGCCCTGCGGACCGACTTCGGCGCTGCCCACCCGGAAGTCGTCGAAGCCGTCGTGGACATGGCGCGCGGGGCGAGCCGTTACCTCACCGACCACCCCCAGCAGGCCGCAGCTCTGGTCGCCCGATGGCTCGGCACCTCGCCCGAAGTGGAGCAGCGCTCGATTCCCACCATCCGCTTCGTGACCGAGCTCGACAGCAGCTGGAACCGGGGAGCCCGAGGGTGGGCCGAGACGATGGTGCGCAGCGGCGGGCTCACCGGGGCGGTGGCGACCGCTCTGAAGCAGAACCGGCTGTCCGAGGCGATCTACGACCCGACCGTCCTCCGGCACGGCAGACAGCGGCGCTGACTCGTGCGCGTTCCCGTCTCACTCAAAGTGTTCGCCGTCTTCTGCGCGCTGGCTGCTACGACCACGGGGCTCGGGGTCGTGGTCTTCTTCGGAGCCCGGGACCTGCGCCAAGCGAGCGCCGAGCTCCAGACCACCAAAGAGTTCCAGGTCCGCGTCGAGAAGCTGGAGCTGTTCACCCGTGCCCGAAAGCTCCGGGCCTCCGACCCGGAGGCCTTCGGGGGAGAGTTCGACGCCGTCCGGACCCTCGCCGCGTCGATCGCGCGCCTCGCGCCCGAGCTGCCCGGTCGCCTTCGGCCCCGGGTCACCTCCCTGGACGAACACCTCGGGTACGTCCATACGGCCTTCCGGGAGCTCTTCGCCCACTACGCCGCCGATCGACGGGCGGGTCAGGCGCAGCGCAACCGGGAGGAGGCACTGAGGACGAGGCTCGCAAACCTCCCCCCCCAGGCACAGCTCCGCGTCTACCCGCCCGTCCAGCTCCTGGAGAATCTCACCGAGCAGTGCCTCGCGGACTACGACCCGGCGTTGCTCCCGCGCATCCGCGCGGCGGCCGCCGAGATCCGACGGCTCTCGCCCGATCGGGAGCTGACCCGACACGCAGACCGGCTCATCCTCAACGCCGAGGAGGCCTTCCTCAACCACCTCGCCATTGTGGACAAAGAGCGATTTCTCGCCGACGCCGCGGACCGCTTCTCCGAGATCGCGACCCAGGCCATCGAGGCGATCTCCCGCGCGAGCGAGCACCGGCAGCGGCAGCTCACCCTCGCCGTCGCCATCGCGGTGGCGTCCTCGGCGCTCCTGACGCTCCTCTTCTGGGCAGCGGCGCGACGCTACATCCGCCGCGCGCTCGCCCAGATCCATGGGTCGATCCAGTCGATCCGGTCCGGCGTGTATGACTACCCGGTGCCGGCGGTTCCCGACGACGAGGTGGGCGACCTCACCCTCTTCCTCCGGGAGCTCGCGGGCAGCCTCGAGCAGAGCCTGCGGCGGGCCCGGGAGTCGGAAGAGAAGTTCCGGTCCCTGGTCGAGGACGTCTCCGACTGGGTGTGGGAGACGGATGGCTCGGGCCGGCTCGTCTACGCGAGCCCCGTCGTCGGGCACCTTCTCGGCGTCGACCCCGCCGCCGTGCTGGGCGAGACCCTCGACGCCCTGCTCTCCGGTGACGACGCGGACCGCGTCGCGGGACTCCTCGCGCAGTCCCTTGCTGAGAAACGGCCGGCGCGGTCCGTGGAGGCATCGGTCGTGAGGCCCGACGGCTCCCGCGCGGTGCTCGAGTCGAGCTGGCAACCGGTCGAGGACGACCAGGGCCGACTCCAGGGACTTCGGGGCATCAGTCGCGACGTGACCGAGCGAAAGCGCGCGGAAGAGGAGCAGGCCAGGCTGCGCTCCCAGCTCCTGCAGGCACAGAAGATGGAAGCGATCGGAACCCTCACCGGCGGCATCGCACACGACTTCAACAACCTGCTCCAGTCCATCGGCGGGTACACGGAGATGCTTCTTCGCCGCAAGGCCGAGGACGACCCGGATCGCTCCAAGCTTCAGACCATCGAGAAGGCGACGCGCCGGGCCGCCGACCTGACGCGTCAGCTGCTCGTCTTCGGGCGCAAGGTCGAGACCCAGGCCGGCGTTCTGAACCTCAACGACGAGGTCACGCAGGTACGGGACCTGCTCGGCCGGACGATCCCGAAGATGGTGGAAATCCGCACCCGCCTCGCACCGGGTCTCTGGAAGGTCTCGGCCGACCCCACCCAGATCGAGCAGGTGCTGGTGAACCTTGCAGTAAACGCCAAGGACGCCATGCCCGAAGGCGGGGTCCTGGAGTTCGCCACCGAGAACCTGTGGGCCGAAGCCGGGACCCATGGCGGCCCGCCGGATCTCCCCCCCGGCCGTTACGTGTGTCTGACCGTCACCGACACCGGGCACGGGATGGACGCCGATACTCTCGAGCACGCCTTCGAGCCCTTCTTCACGACCAAGGACGTGGGGAAGGGCACGGGCCTCGGCCTCGCCATGGTCTATGGGATCGTGCAGAGCCATCAGGGAAGGATCCTCTGCCAGAGCGCGCCGAGGCGGGGCACGACCTTCCATGTCTACCTGCCCGCCCTCCAGGCCGAGGAGCGGCCGGCCATGGACACGCGGCCCGCCCCCGCCGCCCCGGCCGAGGGCGGAGGGGAAACGCTGCTCGTGGTCGACGACGAAGAGCCGCTCTTGGAGCTGGCCGAGGAGATCCTGGGCGAGGCCGGGTACGAGACGCTCCGGGCGGAATCGGGGGAAGCCGCCCTCTCGCTCCTGCGTTCCGGCGCAGGGGTCGACCTCGTGCTCCTCGACCTCAACATGCCGGGGATGGGGGGCCTCGAGTGTCTTCGCCAGCTCCGGGAGATCACCCCCGACCTGCGCGTGCTCGTGGCCAGCGGCTACCCGGCCGGCCCGCTCCGGGCCGACCTCGCGCTCCTGGGCGCCGGCCCCCTCCTGCGAAAACCCTATCGAGCCGCTGACCTCTTGAGCGCGGTGCGCGAGTCCCTCGACCACGCCTCCTGACGGCCCGCCTACCGGGAGAGCGCGGGGGACGTTGAGCGGGCGCAGGGTGGCGTCCGAATCCACCCGGCTCCCGCCCAGGCGACGATCCGCCAGGCCCAGCGCTCCTGCGCCTGCCAGCACCCATCCTCCGCCCCAACCCCCCGCAGAGCGAGCAGGAGTGAGCGCGCCTCATCGGAGAGTGGAGCCGGCTCCAGCCCCCACAACGCCGTACCCGGCAGCGGGTAAAAGTGGTGGGCGTGGATCCGGGCCCCTGACTCCCGGCGCAGCCGCCCGACCAGGTCGGCCGTGGCCCGCTGTTCGGGCGCCGTCTCGCCGGGCAGGCCGAAGATCACGTCCACGTGAGGCGTGAAACCGCCCCGGCGGGCCGTCCTTGCGGCCCGCTCCACGTCCTCCACGGTGTGCCCCCGGCCGAGGCGCCGCAGCACCGCATCGCTGCCGGACTGGGCCCCCATGACGAGCGTGCGATTGCCGCAGTGGCGCCCCAGCACGCCGACCGCCTCAGGCGTCACGCGGTCCGGGCGCACTTCGGAGGGGAAGGTTCCGAGAATCGGGCGCACCCCCAGCCGCGTCAGCTCGCCGAGGAGGCCCTCGAGCTCCGCGAGGTCGTCCCCGTAGGAGAGCGCGTCGGGCGTGATGAAGGAGACCCGAGGCCGCCCCCGGGCCAGCAGCGACTCGGCCGCGGCGAGCACCGAGGCTCGCGACCGGTGCCGCACGGTGCCCCCCCGAACCGCGCAAAAGGCACACCGGTACCGGCAACCCCGGGTGAGCTCCACCGGCCCGTGGCGGCCCGCGGCGAAGGGCGGGAACCCCTCCAGGTCGCCCGGGCCCCCGCAGGGGTCGCGAAGCACCGGCTCACCGCCGGCGCCGGCCGCGAGGAACGCCGGCAGGGTCCGCTCCGCCTCCCCGGTGAACACGTGGTCGAAGCCCAGGGCCAGGGTGCCCTCCGAGTCGGCCGACGGGTGGGCGCCGCCAGCCAGAAACCGGGCGCCGGGTGCGGCGCGCCGCACGGCCCGCACCTCCCGCCGGACCGCGGCGAGGTGGGGCGTCATAAACGAGTACAGGGCGAGCGCCCGTCCCCGGCCGGCCGCGGACCGGAGCCGGGACACCATGGCGTCCGCCGAGTCGGCGGTCTCCCAGGGCACGCCGCAGGCTTCCAGGATCGCCGTCAGCGTGTTCAGGGTGTACCGGTTGAGGCGCGTTTCCCGAAGGACGGCGATCGGTGTCAGAGGGCCTCCCGCGGTATTTTGGGGTCGAGGGTGCGAGAGTAGGCAAACCCGGCGAACGCCGTCAAGCCGGAGGAACGGTCCGTCGGACCCGGTTTCCCTGCCTCGGCCCGGAAGAGCAGCGCGCCGACGCCGGGAACAGCGGTGCCCTCTTTGGGCAAGAGATTTCCCACCGTATGTGCGACAAATGCTCAGAATCGTCCCTTGACGCGGGTTGGCAGATTCGCGTCCCATGGCATAGTGGTTGCTCCTCCCGAGCGACGGAGGTGTTCATGCTTCGATGCGTCGTCGTGTCACTGCTCTGGGCGCTCCTGGCCGGAACGTGGGCCGGCGCGGCGGATGACCCGACCCTGACCGAGCTGCTGCGCCGCACGCACGAGAGCGCGGCGCGGGGAGACCTGGCCGACGCTGCCCGAGCGGCGCAGGCGGCGGTCCAGGCACGCCCGGGGAGCGCCGACGCGCACCGGGCGTGGGCGGACGTGCTCCTGCGCACCAACGACCCGAAGGCCGCGCTCGCCGAGTACGGGGAGGCCCTGAGACTGGATCCCTCGGACGCCGAAGCCCGCACCCGGACGGCAGGCCTCTACCTTCTCGACCGCCGTTTTGCCGAGGCGGCCGCCGAGGCCGAGCGCGCGGCCGGCCTCGCCCCGGGGCGCGCCGAGCCGCTGGCCGTCCTCGCCCGGGCCGAGGCCGCCCTCGGCCGCACGGATGCGGCGCTCGCCGCCCTGAACCGGGCCATCGAGCGGGCGCCCGGCGACGAAGCCTTGCGGGTGGAGCTGGCCAGGCTCCACGTGACGCGGAACGACCCGGCCTCGGCGGAGCGCGACCTGCGGGCGGGCCTCGAGGCCTCACCGTCGTCCCAGGCGCTACGGGCGGCCCTGGCCAACCTGCTCGCCGCCCAACGGCGGTTCCCCGAGGCCGACCTTCTGGTCGACGAGGTCGTGAGGCTCGCCCCCGACGACCCCATCACCCTGCGCAGCGCAAGCCGCTACCGGCTGCGGCGCGCGGACGCCGCTGGAGCCGAGGCCCTCCTGCACCGGGCGCTCGACCTCGCCGGGCAACGGCCCGCGGAGCGGGCGCCGGCCCTGGCGGAGCTCGCCGAGCTCTACGCGGTCACCGGCCGGCTCCCCGAGGCCCGCGAAGCACTCGAAGAGGTGCAGCGCCTTGCGCCCGACGACCCGCAGGCACAGCTGCGGCTGGCCAACTTCTTTCTGTTGACCGACCGGCCGGGAGACGCGCAGCCCTGGATCGATCGGCTTCGCGCCCGGGACGCGGACGACCCGAACGTCCGCCTGCTCCAATCGCGCGTCGACCTCGCGCAAGGACGCGTCGAGCAGGCCCTTCAGACGCTGGAGCCCATGGCCGAAGGCGCGCCCGACTCGGCGACGGTGCAACTGTTCCTGGGCAAGGCGTACGCGGTCGGGCGGCGCTGGGACAAGGCCGAGCAGGCCTACCGGAGGGTCCTCGAGGAGGTTCCCGGCCACTTCTTCGCCAATCTCGACCTCGCCAAGGTGTATCTGGCCACCGGGCGGGGAGCGGAGGCCCTCGAGCCGATCTCCCGCGTGCTCGCCGTGCAGCCCGATTACGCCCCGGGCCGCCGACTACAAGCCGACGCCTGGCTCGCCGCGGGCCGGCCGGCGGAAGCGGAGGCCGCCTACCGGGCCCTGCTCGGCGTCAAGCCTTTGGAAGACGAAGGCGGGCTTCGCACCCGCCTGGCGGCGAGCCTCGAAGCCCAGGGGCACCTCCCCGAGGCGTTGGAGCAGTACAGCCAGGCGCGCCGCCTCGTGCCCGCGTCGGCAGAGGAAGCGCTGCGCCACGTGGGCCTCCTGGACCGGCTGGGGAAGAGGGAGGAGGCCGATCGGGTGAGCCGCGGCTACCTGGACGCCGGAGGCGACTCGCTGCAGGCCCTCACGACCCTGGCGGGCCGCGCGCTGGAGCGCCGTGACCGCGATCTGGCCCGCGCCCTCGTGGCCAGGGCGGTCGCCGCCGACCCCGGCGCCGTGGGCGCCCGGGAGCTCGAGGCCCGCCTGCTGCTCGACGACGGCGACCGCACCCGGGCCGAGGCCGCCCTTCGGTCGGTGCTCGCGGCAGAGCCCGACCGGGTCTCCGCGCTCCTTCTCCTGGCCACCCTGCTCGAAGGTCTGGGTCGGACCGACGAGGCCGCGCAGACCTACGAGCACGTGCTTCGCGCAAGCCCCGAAAACGCTGTGGCCGCCAACAATCTGGCGTTCCTCTACCTCTCCGACGACGCGAAACGGCCGGACGCGCTTCGGCTCGCCCTCCTGGCCGTGGAGAAGGCGCCCCGAAATCCCTTCACCCTGGACACCCTCGGGTGGGTTCGGTACCGCTCCCAGGACTACGCGGCAGCCCTGGAAAGCCTGGAGGCGGCGCACCGTCTGCAGCCCTCCCACGCCGAGATCGCCTTTCACCTAGGGTTGACCTACGAGAAGCTCAGCCGACCGAGCGAGGCTCGCGACGTTCTGGAGCAGGCTCTGGGGGCGGCGAGTGGCGCCTCCTGGGCGCCGGAGGCAAAGGCAGCCCTCGACCGTCTGGGCCGGCCTCGGCCCGTGGGGGGCGGGGCAGAGAGGGGAGGAGGGGATGCACACTGAGCTCGCGGCGTCCGACCGTCAGAACACCAACGTGCAACGGCTCGCGGCGTCTCTCCACGCCGCCCAGGCCCAGGGGCTCCTCGGCCGGTCCGAGGTGGTCCGTCAGCTTCTGCTGGGGATCGTCAACGCCCTCGCCGCGACCGTGGAGGGCAACGCCCGGGATCCGGAGACCGCGCAGGTGCTCCAGAGCGACGCCTACTGGGACCACTTCGAGATGGACATCAAAGAGGCCCTGCTCGGAGCCTTCTCCTGGGTGGATCCCGCCCTCTGCCACGCAGTGCGCGATGTGGTGGACGCGACGTTCCAGCACCTCCGGAAGACCTACCGCCTCTCCTGAGCGCGGGGCAGCCCGGGGAGCACGTCGACCCCGAAGCGCGCCAGAAGCGAGGTCAGGGCGATGAGGGGGAGCCCGATCAGAGCGGTGTAGTCTCGCCCCTCCAGGGCCTCCATCAGCGCGATGCCCAGCCCCTCGATCCGAAAGGACCCGGCGCAGCCGAGGGGTTGCTCCCGTTCCACGTAGCTCCGCAGCGCGCGGAGGGGGAGCCGGCGCAGGACGACCGCGAAGGTCTCGACTGTGAGCTCCTCCCGGGCATCGCGCACCAGCGCGAGCCCCGTGTGGAAGAGCACCCGCCGCCCGGCCATGGCGGTCAACTGCGCCACGGCCGCCGCGGCATCCTCCGGCTTGCCGAGCGCCCTGCCGTCGAGCTCCGCCACCTGGTCCGAGCCGATCACGACCCGCCCCGGGAAGAGCCGCGCCACGCTGCGCGCCTTGCCCGCGGCGTGGCGGGCCGCGAGGTCGCGGGGTGCAAGGCCGGCAACCTCGCCCTCGACATAGTCCGGTGCCACGGCCTCGAAGGGGAGACCGAGCCGCCCGAGGAGCTCCCGGCGGAAGGGGCTGGTCGACGCGAGGATCACGGGAGAAGAGAGGTCCGCGGCCTTCACGGATCCGGGCTCCCCGGTGAAGCCGCCGCAACGGCTCGGTCTCCGGCAATCCACGGCGCACCGGATCCCTCCTCGGCGGCGAAGAACGCCTGGGCCCGGTCAAGAGCCTCTCCCAGAGAACGGCTCGCCTGTATGGCCGACGTCAGCGTGTGGCCGAAGGCATAGCTCTGGGCGAAGTAGCGCGTGAACTCCTTGAGCCGTCCCAGGCGCCGCTCGGGCGCGAAGCTCTCGCCGAGCAGAACCGCAAACCGCTGGTACACGGCGGGCAGCGCCGGGGGCGCGGCCGGCGTCTCCCCGCGCAGGGCCGCCGCCACGTCGGCCAGAAACCAGGGGCGCACCGCAGCCCCTCGACCTACCATGATCCCGTCGCAGGATGACGCCGCGAGACACCGCTGGGCGTCCGTCTCATCGAACACCCCGCCGTTGGCCACGACCGGCACCCGCAGCCACTGCTTCACCTTCCCCGCCCAATCCCACCGGGGCCTCCGACCGTAGGGTTCCCCCCGCAGCCGGGCGTGCACCGTGACGAGGTCGATCCCCTCGGCCTCGAGCATGCAGCAGAACTCGCGCAGGGGGGCCTCCTCCAGCCGCTCACCCAGACGGATCTTCGCCGTCAGGGGCAGACCGGTCCGGCGCCTGGCCTCGGCCACGATCGCCCGGGCCACGTCGGGGCGCTCCATGAGACGGCTGCCTCCCCCTCGGCGGCGAGCCTGGGGCGCGGGGCATCCCATGTTCAGATCGCAGGCGTCAGCCCCCTCGGCGTGCAGCACGTCCAGGGCGGGCGCTACTTCCGCCGGGTCGGCGACGAGGAGTTGGTAGGAGAGGGGGCGCTCGGACGGCGTCCGGCGCAGGTACGGAGAGTGAGCACGATCTTCGCGGGGAAGGGATCGAGCCGAGAGCATCTCGGTCGTGAGGAGGCCCCCGGCGCCCAGCTCCCGGACGAGCCGCCGAAAGGCGGTATGGGTGAGCCCCGCCATGGGGGCCAGCAGGACCGGGGGCTCGACCCGAAGCCCCCTCAGGAGCAGCGCGGGGAGAAGCGGGCCGCCGGGCACCCGGGGATCAGAAGTTCTCGTAGATGGCCTCGAACTTCTTCAAGGCCTCGAAGGGGCGGATGAGGGCGATGGCGTGTTTGTACAGCAGGTGATAGTTGCCGCCGCTGCGCAGCACGACGCAGAAGTTGTCGAAGGCCTTGAGCGTGCCGTCGATCTCCTCGCCCGAGAGCATGCGCACCGTGACCTCTACCTTCTCCCTGCGGACATTGTTGAGGAACTGGTCCTGGATGTTGATCTTGGCCTTGGCCATGTGGCTCCCTCCCGCAAAATGAATCGAATGACATCACAAGATGCGGCCGAGCGCCCATCATATCGTCGCGAAACCACGTTGCAAGAAGTTTTTCGCCCGTTCCACGGCGTCCTGGGGCGCGCGCGGGTCCGTCCACGCGAGATCCATGCGCCGGAACCACGTCATCTGCCGCTTCGCGAACCGCCTCGTCTCCTGTTGAATGGTCACAATCAGCGCCTTCAGGTCTCCCCCTCTCAGCGCGTATGCGCAGAGCTGCCGGTACCCGAGCGCCTGCAGGGGGGCAAGCCCGGGGGCGTAACCGAGCGCGAGCACCCGGCGGACCTCGTCGACCCAGCCGGCCGAGACCATGGCCGCCACGCGCGCGTCGATCCGGCGGTAGAGGTCGGCCCGGTCGAGCTCCATGCCCAGGTGCAGCGCGTCGTAGGGCCGCTCCTCGAATCGGTGCTCGGCGTGGAGCACCGAGAGGGGCCGGCCGACGGCCCGCCACACCTCGAGCCCCCGGACGATGCGCACGCGGTCGTTGGGGTGGAGCCGGGCCGCGAGCGTCGGGTCCACGCGGCGGAGCTCCTCGAACAGGGAGGCCGCTTCGCCGGCCCCCCACCGCGCCTCCAACTCGCGTCGGGTCGTCTCGTCCCGGCCCGGCGCCTCGGCGAGACCTCTAAGGAGCGCCTTCAGATAGAGCGCCGTTCCACCCACCACGATCGGCACCCGACCCCGCCCGAGGATGCCCGCGATGGCCGTGGCCGCCTCGTCTCGGTAGCGGCCCACGTGGTAGGTCTCGTCGGGATCGGCCACATCGATGAGGTGATGCGGGACGAGGCCTCGCTCTTCGAGCGACGGTTTGGCTGTGCCGATGTCGAGGTGCCGGTACACCTGCATCGAGTCCGCCGAGACGATCTCCCCTCCCAGCGCCTGGGCCAGCGCGATGCCGCACGCGGTCTTGCCCGACGCGGTGGGGCCGGTGACGACGACGAGGCGAGGACGGCGCATGAAGAGGCTCTCCGCGGTCGTCAGACCGCTACGTTCGGTGGAACATCCGTTCCAGCTCCTCGCGCGTCATGCGCACGAACAACGGGCGGCCGTGGGGGCAGTGCGTGGGGTGGCGAAGGCGCCCCAGCCGCGCCAGAAGCTCCGAGGCTTCGCTGGCCAGGAGCGCCGAGCGGGCCTTGACCGCACCCGAGCAGGCGGCCCGAGCCGCCGCCGCGTGCCGGCGGTCCGCCGGCCCGGCGCCGGCGCCGACGAGGTCCTCGGCGCCGAGAAGGTCTCGGACCACGGCCTCTACCGCAGCGGGTGGCAGACCCGCGGGAGCTTCGGTCACGGCCACCGATCGGCCTCCGAAGTGCTCCACCCGGAACCCCAGCGACTCGAGCGGAGCCCGGCGCTCCTCGAGGGCCGCCAGCTCCCCGGCCGTGCACTCGAGGGTAACCGGAAAGAGCAGCGGCTGCCACCGGGGCGCTCCCGCGGAGTCTTCGCCCAGGAGCGCCTCGTACAGGATCCGCTCGTGAGCGGCGTGCTGGTCGACGAGCACGAGCTCCGGGCCGTCCGGATCCTCGAACAGGAGATACGTGGCGTCGAAGGCCCCCAGGTAGCGAAGCCCTGCGAAGACGCCTCCGACGGCGGGTCCCGAGCCGGCCGACCCGGGGACCTCACCCCTCTCCGTCCGGGCCGGCCCCAGCGGCAGCACGGCCGGCCGAGGCGCGAACCCGCGGGCCCGCGCGAGGGCCTCGGCCGTGGGATCGGCGCGGGAGGCGTAGACTTCCAGGGCCTCCGCCACCCGCCGCGTGGCGTCCACAGCCGGGCCGGACAGGGCCGAGACGTCGTCGGTACCGGGGCCCGGAACCTCCGAGGGATGCACCTCCCCGGGCTTCGGACCGGGACCGCGCGCCAGCGCCTCGGCGACCGAGCCCGCCACCCAGCGGAAGGTCCGCCCCTCGTCCCGGAGGCGGACCTCCCGCTTGGCCGGGTGCACGTTGACATCGACCTGGTCGGCCGGCAACTCCAGCCAGAGCAGAGCCAGGGGGTAGCGACGGCTGCCGAGCAGCCCCCGGTAGCCTTCGACGAGCGCCCGGAAGAGCAGCCGATCCTGCACCGGGCGGCCGTTGACGAAGAGCCGCACGCCCCGAGCGTGACTGCGGCCCTCGTGGGGCGCGGCGAGGGCGAGCGCGAGCCGCCTCCCGTCCGCCTCGGTTCGAAACCAGGAGAACCCGCCCGGCGCCTCGGGTCCCAGTAGCTCGCCCACCCGCTCCTCGAGGCCGAGGGCCGGCGCTACGGCGAGCAGGAGCCGGCCGGAGCTGCGCAGCTCGAACCCTACGCCATCGTGCACCAGCGCCAGACCGGCCAGGGTTTCCACCACGTTTCGAAGCTCGGTGGCGTCGGTCTTCAGGAACTTCCGCCGGGCGGGCACATTGAAGAAGAGATCGCGCACCTCCGCGGTGGTGCCCCGGGGGGCACCCGCCACGTCCACGGAGACGAGGCGCCCTCCCTCGATCCTCACCCGCGTCCCCTCCGTGTCGCGGCCGGCGCGGGTCGTAAGGGTGAACCGGCTCACCGACGCGATGCTCGGCAGCGCCTCTCCCCGAAAACCAAGGGTCGCGATGCGCTCCAGATCGTCCGCACTCGCAATCTTGCTCGTGGCGTGCCGCTCGAAGGCGAGCAGCGCGTCGTCGCGCCCCATGCCGCTGCCGTCGTCCTCCACGACGAGCGCCTCCCGGCCGGCCCCCTCGACGCGCACCCGGACCCGCGACGCCCCGGCGTCCACCGCGTTCTCCACGAGCTCCTTGACCACGCTGGCAGGCCGCTCGACGACCTCACCGGCCGCGATCTGGTTCGCCACCTCATCCGGGAGCACCCGCACTCGACGTTCAGCCATGATCACTCCTCTGCGCGGCACTCTAGCACTTCGGCCTCTCCGGGCTCAAGCAGCAGCCCCCCCTTCCGCGGCCGACGCTAACGGCCGACCGATGCCCCGGCAGGACGTCCCTAATCGGTCCGCTCCTTGTTCCAGGACGGTGGCATCAGAGTCGCGAGCGGATGCTGATTGTCCTCAGGCCCCCCCTCATCTTACTGATCTCCTCCGCAAACCAGCCGAGCTCCTTGCTTCGCTTTTTGGGCCCAACCCAATGCCCTCCCACTGACATCCAAAGATTTCACGATCTCGTACCCCGTTTCTTTGATTCAATCCTTGCAGACCGAGGCGCGCTCTGACTATACTTCGCGCCCAAATTGGGCGATCGTCGCCGCTCGGGGAGCGGCGGGCACCCGCGGGCCAGGGTTGGCTACCCACCAACGGGTTGACAGCGTTTTCAGACCGCTGTTATGATCCGCGCGCGAGGACCCGGAAACGCGCCATTCGCGTGGATTCGGAGCTTCGAAGCCATACGGCACCAGGGGGATCGACTTCCACCCGAAACCAAAAGGAGGTGGCGACCGAGGGAGGGCAGCTGGTGAGACGAGCGACCGACAATCGTTGGGTCAACACTCACAGGAGGAATGGGATGAAGAAGACACTGCTCACGGCACTCTGCACCGCCGCGCTTGCGGCCATCGCGCTGCCGGCTTTCGCCGATCATCAGATCGGCGGGTACTACCGCTTCAATGGCGTGTCCGAGCTGATGACGGCCGTTGGCCAAGCCGACGGCCAGACCGCCGACAACTACGTCGACCAGCGCCTGCGCGCCCGGTGGCAGAACAACATCAACGAATACGTGACCGTGGTGTGGTTCGGCGAGGTGGACGTCATCTACGGAGAGGGCGTCACCAAGGGGGGCGCCAAGAACAATCAGACTACTTTGAACGATCCTGCAACCGGCAAGCCCCCGGTGGTCACCGGCGACACGCAGCTCGGCGGCGGCGGCCGCCAAGGCGGGGACGGGGTCAACGTCGAGACCAAGAACGCCTTCCTGGCCGTCAAGATCCCGAACACCCCGGTGTCGGCCACGCTTGGCCTCCAGGGCTTCGGCGACACCACGTTCAACAGCGTCGTGATGAACGACGACCTGGCGGGCGTGAAGTTCGACGTCAAGACCGACATGGTTACGGCCACGGTGGGTTGGTTCAAGCTCTCCGAGGGGAACCTGGCTGAGGGGACACCTGCGAAAGCTCACTCCCTGCGTCGGAGCGAAGACGACTCCGACCTCTACGTCGCGCAGGCCGGCCTCATGCCGGTGCCCGGGCTGAAGCTCATGCCCGAGTTCTGGTTCGCCAACAACCAACAGACGTCGAGCCCTGCCGACAACTTCAAGCAGTACTACGCGGGCATGGGCGCCGCGTTCAAGCTGGCCCCCGTGGACCTGAGCGCGTGGTTCGTGTACGAGTGGGGCAAGAACAAGGGCACGGACGTGAAGATCACCTCCTGGGCCGCCAGCGCCAAGGCAGGAATGGACGTGGCCGGCGCGAAGCTCGCCCTGCGTGGCATGTACTTCCCGAAGAGCACCGACGCCGACAAGCAGAAATACTTCACTCCCCCGAATAGCAGCAACGGCGCCTTCGAGTTCTACGACGACAACCTGACCATCTTCCTCGCAGACATCAATTATATGAACACGAGCGGCGGCCGCCTCGCCATGACCGACGGCGCCTACACCCCCTACGGTATGATGGGCGCGGTCCTGAGCGGCTCGTTCACGCCCCCGGCCCTGAAGCAGCTCTACGTCAAGGGCGGCGCCGGCTACTTCACCCTCGTGGACGACAAGCCCGGCGACTTCGCGGAGAGACAGGGCAAGAGCCTCGGCACCGAGGTGTCTGCGGCGGTGGGCTACAAGGTCGCAGACAAGGCCGACGTGCAGTTGCGCGGCGGCTATGCCTGGCTGGGCAAGGCGTACGACGGCCTCGCGGCCGGCGGGAGCGACCCGGACAACCTCTACAAGCTCGCCGTGATGGTGAACGTGCCCTACTGATCGTCCCGAGCACTGAGCAAGACCTGAACCCCGGAGGCCAAGCCTCCGGGGTTCTTCTTTTCTCGGGCCAGTTCGGCTAGGCTGTCGAGGTATGCTGCGCCGACTGCCTCCTGTGGAGATGCCCCATGCGAACGGCCCTGGTCCTGTGCACCGCCCTCCTCCTCTCGAGCTGCGCCGGCGGGTCGCCGCCGGCGGCGACCGAGCCCGCAGCCGCTGGCCGTCAGACCCTCGTGCGGTGGCACACCCTGGCCGAAGCCAAGGGGATCGCTGCCGCGGAGAAGAAGCCGCTCCTCGTCGACTACTACGTGCCCCAGGGGTGCAACCGCTGCGAGCTGATGGAGCGGAAGGTGTACGGCGACCCGGAGATCGCGCGGGAGATCAACGAGCACTTCGCCGCCGCGCGGGTGGACCTCACGCGCCCGATGACCGACGACGAGAAGGAGCTCGGGCGACGCTACGACTTCAACTTCGACTGCCTGCTGCTCTTCCTGGATCCGGAGGGGAACGTGCTCAAGGACGCGGGAGGGGGCCGGATGTGTTTCGCGGAGTTCGTGGACCCCAAGTGGTTCGCCGGGTACCTCTCCCGGGCGCGGGAGGAGGCCTCCCGCCGCTGAGGGGAAGGGTCAGGGCAGGCGGCGGTAGGCCCCGGCCACCAGGGCGTGGGTCTCTTCGGCCGGGCAGCCCGCCGCCTCCAGGGCCACCTGGGCCGTCTCCCGGTCCCGCAGGAAGAACGCGAGGGAGAGCCCGCAATCCGACGACAGCTGGCGCGGCACGGGCATGAGCCGCACGTCCAGCCCCGCGGCCTTCAAGGCCTTCTCGGCCTTCATCACCCGGTGAACGCTGTGGAAGAGGAAGACGCCGTCGCGCTCCATGTCGACTCCGACCCTTCGGGAGAGGGAACCATCGTGACCGTACCGGCCCGCGACCTTCCGGCCCTGCTGCGGGAGCTCCTCCGCCGCGCCGAGGCCTCGTACCCCGACCGGTCCCACCGGCTGTGGGAGGTGTGGGAGGAGGCCGTCGGCGCAGACGTCGCCCAGCGCGCCTACCCCCTCGAGCTCCGACGGGGACGGCTCACGCTGGCCGTGGCCACGGCGCCGTGGATGCAGCAGCTCTCGCTCTTGCGGGAGCAGCTTCGAGAGGCGGTCAACCGGGCCCTGGGCACCGAGCTCGTTCGGGACGTGCGGTTCCGGTTGTGCCCCCCCGAGCCGCCCCCGCCGCCCCGCTCGGCCGCAACGCCTCCGGCGTGGCTGGGGGAGCCCCTGGACCCTGAGGTGCACGCGGAGATCGACGCAGAGCTCGCCCCCATCGGCGACCCGGCGCTTCGGGCCTCGCTTCGGCAGGTCAGGGTGAGGGCGGAGCAGGCGCGTCGGTACCGGCAGCGCCGAGAAGCCGCTGAGCCTCCTCCGAGTACCGGCCGCTCCCGCCGTGGAGCCTGAGGGGGGCGCGCACCTCCAGCCCCTCCCCCGCCCCCTTCACGCACCGGAGCAGCGCGAGGCTCGCCGGCCGCCCGTCCCGGGGCTGAGTCAGCCACAGCACCTTGGGCTCGAGGCGGGCCCCTCGGCAGGCGGACAGGAGCGCCGTCAGGCGCGGCGCCGGGTACACGAGGCACAGGGCGCCTCGTTCGCGGAGGAGAAAGGCGGCCGCGGAGACGAAGTCCCCCAGCGTGCCCGCCACCTCGTGGCGGGCCGCGGCGGTCGGCGCATCGGGGCTGTGCCGCCCCTGGTCGGCCCTCCGGTACGGCGGATTCGCCACGACCAGCGCCACGCTCTGGGGCTCCAGGTGCTGTCGCACGGCACCCACGTCCGACGCCAGGAAGCGGCAGCAGCGCTCCTCCCAGCCGTTCGCTTCCGCGGAGCGGCGCGCCCGCTCCACCATCTCGGCCTGCACGTCCACCCCCACGACCCTCCGGGCGCCCCCCAGCGCGAGCAGGCACAGGGCCACGACCCCGCAGCCGCACCCGAGGTCCACGGCAGCGTCTACCGGGCGTTCGGAGGCAAACCGCGCGAGGAGGATCGAATCCAGGGAGAACCGGTAGCCCATTCGAGGCTGGATCACGCGCACCGCGCCGCCGAGGGCGGCGTCGGCGGTCTCGTCGGGGCCGTGGATCGGTACCGCGTGGGGCGTCAGGGGCGAGGCGTTGTCGCGCACTGCGGGCAGCCCCCGCCCACTCCCTTCCTTACCCCTCACCACAAGGGATTGAGGAGGAGCCCGGTTGCGAGCTTGGGGTAGAAGAAGGTGCTCTTCTGGGGCATCCGCTCGCCCTGCTCCGCCACGGCCTTCACCTCCTCGATCCTCGTGGGATTGAGGAGGAAGCCGACCTGGACGTCCTCCTCGCGCACCACGCGCAGAAGCTCCCCGCTGCCCTTGACGTAGCGTAGGTGCGTCTGCTCCTCCTGCGCCTTCTCGTCGATCCCCAGGAGCCGTTCGAGGATGAGGGAGTGGAGGACCGTGACGTCGAGGGTGCGCAGCACGGCCGGCGCGCGCCCCTCCAGCAGCCGGTCCATGACCCCGAGGTCGCGCAGGCGCAGCACCCAGAGCCGGTCGTCGCCGTGCGCCGCGAGTCCCAGGGCGTGGCCCTCGCGGCGGCTCTTTCGCATCGCTTCGAGGAGCGCCTCCGAGCCTCCTACCTCGGTCACTTCGAAGTGCTCGGCCAGCCGCACCAGGAACTCCGGGGCACGGAAGCCCTCGAGCCCGTGGACGACCCGGTGCGTCGGAAAGACGGTCAGGCCGGGTGCCCAAAGGTTCGTAAGGTACATCATCACCGCGTTCCAGGGCTCGGCGCCGGTGAGCCGGGACGCCGCCCGCCTCCGGAGATCGCGGTAGCTCAAGGCGGTTTCGTAGCGGTGGTGACCGTCGGCGATGAAGAAACTCTTTCCCCGCATGGCCCCGGAGACCGCCTCCAAGAGGGCCACGTCGGTCACCCGCCACAGGCGTGTGACGGTCGCGTCCGCGGCGGTGACGGCCGAAAGAGGCGGGCCCTGGGACGCCGCGGCTTCGAGACCCCGCAGCACGGCGTGGGCAGGGTCGTCGTAGAGCGCGAAGATCGGGCTCAGATTGGCCTCGCAGGCGCACATGAGCTCCAGGCGATCGGCCTTGGGGCCGGCCAGCGTCTTCTCGTGGGGCCGGTACAGCCCGGAGTCCGGGTCCTCCAGCTTCACCGCCGCCACGAACCCCTTTCGCGTCCGCGGGCCGCCGAGATCGTCGCGGTAGTCTTCTTCGAGGTAGTAGAGAGACGGGGCGTCGTCCCGAACCAGGATCCCGCCGGCCAGCCAGGCCCGAAAGGTGCTCGCGGCGCGCGTGTAGCGGTTCTCGGTCTCCCCGTCGCCCCGAAACCCTTTGCCGAAGTCGACCCGGACCAGGTTGTAGGGGCTGCGGCGGTAGAGCTCGTCCTGCAGCGCCCTGTCGATGACGTCGTAGGGAGGGCTCACCACGAGGTCGAGGTCACCGACCTTCTCGGGGTCGTACCGGAGTCCACGAAACGGTTGAACGTCGGCCATGGAGGATTCAGCTCCTTCACGGGGGTGGCAGGGACGGCAAGGAAGCCTTCCCTGGTATCACACGAGGGCAGTCGGCGCAACACGGAAGCGTGGGAGAGGACGGACGGCGGGCAAAAAGAAAGTGGCAGGTTGGGGCGACCTGCCACGTGTCCGGTTTCGGGGTGGGGCGCCCCTGGCCGGCCAAAGGAACAAAGATCCTCTGGGGATTACGGGATCGAGTTTTTGCAAGTACGGTGCCACGGCGCCGAACGGTTCGGTATGCTTACGGCGAAGCGAGTCTTCGAAGAGCGCCGATGGTTGGATCTCCAAAGAAGCGCCCCCAAGTGCGCGAAATCCCGCGGCACTCGGAGCCAAAAGCCCCAGATCGCAGCGGACGGCTTGACCCCAGGCGGCGTTGGTGGGAAAAAGGGCGAGGCACCGACTCAACCACCCCTGGACGAAACGCCGAGGAGAACCATGGGTTCCGAGCGCGAGGAGGAGGAGACCCCGTCCACCGAGTCGAAGCTCGCGGACCTGTCCAAGGTGCTCAAAGGCATCCGCGGCGATGAGGTTCTCCTGGGCCGGCTGATCGGGAACTTCCTCGACGATTGTCCCGCCCGGCGCTCGGCGCTCCACCGCGCCGTCGTCGCAGGGGATAGGGAGGGCGTGGACCGCGAGGCCCACGGCCTTCGCGGAAGCCTCCTGCTGTTCGGCGCCGAGCCGGCGGCCCGACTCGTTTCGGAGCTCGAGGTGCTCGCGCGCGACGGCCGGCTCCAACGAGCTGAGGAAACCCTAAGGCTGCTCGACACGGAGTTGGAGCAACTGACCGAGTTTCTCAGCCGTCGGCGAGCCCCCGCACCGTGAACCCCCGGGTCGGCGGATGAGGGGCACCCTCGTCAACGCGGGCGCGGTCCTGGGCGGAAGCCTCCTGGGCCTTCGGATCGGGCCGCGGCTGCCCGACGCGCTGAAGGGCACCCTGATGCAGGCGCTCGGGCTGTCCGTGCTCGTGCTGGGGCTTCGCATGGCGCTCTCGGGCGGAGACGTCCTGCTGCCGATCGGGTGCCTGCTCCTCGGGGGTGTGACCGGCGAGCTCCTCGACATCGAACGGCGCCTCGAGGGGCTCGGCGAGTGGCTCCGGGATCGCCTGCGCTTCGGCTCGGAGACGTTTGCCGAGGGGTTCGCGTCCGCGAGCCTCCTGTACCTTACCGGGGCGATGATGATCGTGGGCTCGATCCGCGACGGCACACTGGGGGACCCCACAACCCTCTATGTGAAAGCCCTGCTCGACGGCGTGGCCTCCGTCGCCCTGGCGTCGTCACTGGGCTCCGGCGTGGCGTTTTCGGCGCTGTCGGTGTTGACCGTGCAGGGGGGCATCACGCTGCTCGCCTCGCGGCTGCTGTTCCTCCAGCGCCCCGACGTGCTGGCAGCCGTCACGGCCACGGGCGGGATGCTCATCGCCGCCATCGGGATCAACCTCCTGGAGTTGCGCCGTCTGCGCACGGGGAACCTCCTGCCGGCCGTGTTCTACGCGATCGCGGCCGTGCTGCTGGGCCTCGGCTGACCGCCTCTCCCCGGCCCACTTTCCCGCAGAGCGCTCCCGCTTTACACGGACCCATCCTCCTCTAGACTGCTCCACCGTAGCGAACTCCTGTGCCCGGCTCGCGGGCCCACGACCCTCGGGGAGACAGACCATGACGACGAAGATCCAGGTAGTGTTCTACA
Source organism: Deltaproteobacteria bacterium (assembly GCA_016214985.1). Classification (GTDB taxonomy): domain Bacteria; phylum Desulfobacterota; class Deferrisomatia; order Deferrisomatales; family JACRMM01; genus JACRMM01. The sequence continues at coordinate 50,433 of JACRMM010000021.1, forward strand.
GCATGTACGGCCACATCTACCGCATGGCCGAGGCGGTGGCAGCCGGCGCCCGCGAGGTCCCGGACGCAGAGGTCAGCCTGTACCAGGTGCCCGAGCTCATGCCGGACGCCATTTTGGAACAGTACGGCGCAAAGGCCGCTCGAGCGGCCTTTGCGCACGTGCCCGTGGCCACGGTCGAGCGACTCGCCGAGGCCGATGCGGTCCTCTTCGGCACACCGACGCGGTTCGGAAACATGTGCGCCCAGATGCGGAATTTTCTCGATCAGACCGGAGGTCTCTGGATGAAAGGAGGCCTGGTGGGCAAGGTGGGGAGCGTCTTCGCCTCCACAGGTACGCAACACGGAGGCCAGGAAACCACGATCACGAGCTTCCACAGCACGCTTCTCCACCACGGCATGGTGATCGTGGGCGTCCCTTACACCGAAGCGCGCCTCATGAACATGACCGAGATCACAGGCGGCGGCCCGTACGGCGCCACGACGCTCGCGGCGGCAGACGGGTCGCGCCAGCCCTCGGAGAACGAGCTCGCCATCGCCCGCTACCAGGGACGCCACGTGGCGCAGATCGCCTCGAAGTTGAAGGCGGGCTGACGGGCAACTCCAGGTCTTCCAGCAAGGGGTCGAGCCTGCGGGGTTCGGCCCCTCGCCCGTTCGGTTGGCGACGCGCCCCCTCGACCCAGCGAGGCCTCCATGGCAACACTGTTTGACTCCCTGCACCTTCGCGGCGTCCAGCTGCGCAACCGGATCTTCCTCTCGCCCATGTGCCAGTACTCCGCCCGAGACGGGCTCGCCGGCCCCTGGCACACGGTCCACTACGGGACGCGAGCGGTCGGCGGAGTGGGGCTCGTGATGGTCGAGGCGACCGCGGTGGTGCCGGAAGGCCGGATCACCCCCTTCGACCTGGGCCTGTGGTCGGACGCCCACGCGGCGGCGCTGGAGCCGATCGCCCGCTTCACGGCCTCCCAGGGGGCCGTGGCTGGCGTCCAGCTTGCCCACTCGGGGCGCAAGGGGTCCTGCAGGGCTCCGTGGCACGGGGGCAGTCAGCTCGCCCTTTCGCAGGGCGGTTGGGAGACGGTGGCGCCCAGCCCCCTCGCCTTCCGGCCCGGCGACCGGCCGCCGCGCGAGCTCACCGCGGGTGAGCTGGGAGCGCTCCTTTCCGCGTACGAAGCCGCGACGGCGCGCGCCCGGGCCGCCGGTTTCCAGGTCGTGGAGGTCCACATGGCCCACGGGTACCTCCTCCACGAGTTCCTGTCCCCGCTCTCGAACCGACGCGAGGACGACTGCGGGGGCAGCTGGGAGAACCGGGTGCGGTTCCCCCTGGCTGTCGCCGAGACCGTGCGGAAGCACTGGCCGGAAGACCGCCCGGTGTTCGTCCGCCTTTCGGCCACGGACTGGGTCGAGGGAGGCTGGGACCTGGACCAGTCGGTCCGTCTGGCGAGACGGCTCCGGGAGCTCGGCGTGGACTTGGTGGACTGCTCCAGCGCCGGCCTCGCCCACGATGCAACGGTTCCGGAAGCGCCGGGGTACCAGGTCCCCTTCGCCGACGCAGTTCGCGCCGACGCCGGGATCCCCACCGCGGCCGTGGGCCGGATCACGGAACCGAGGCAGGCCGAGGCGATCGTCACCGCCGGCAACGCGGACGCGGTGTCCCTGGGCCGCGAGCTTCTCCGATGCCCCTACTGGCCCCTGACCGCGGCTCGGGAACTGGGCGTCGAGATCTTGTGGCCCGATCCCTATCTTCGGGCCAAGCCGGCGTGACGACCGCGGGAGTGCGGGCGTGGGCGAGGCACGCGTCCCCGACAGGAGAGCCCCCAGGGTGGGGGCGCTCTCGTCTCTCCGATGTTGGGCGTGGGAAACGCCGGATGTCCGTTCAGCCCTTGGGCTTCCCTAGCACCTGCTCGAACGCCGCGTCGTCCATGAGCGCCCCCTCGGCCGTGAGCTGACGATACTTCAGGAAGTCGATCGTGTCGGCCCCTGTGAGTTTCTTCGTCGAGAAGGCGTGGAACCCCAGGAACGCCTCGCCCATCATGTTGGCCGCCAACCAGTGGCGATTCGGGAGCTTCGCC